>JBLXDD010000009.1:0-120006 GCA_048264285.1 Thalassospira sp. | reverse complement strand
GGCATCGATATCAAGCGCTATGGCGCTGTCTTCGTTACCACTCGCATCCGCGACATCAAGGGTCGGCGCGTCAGCAATACCCGTCACATCAACCGTAATGCTGTCAGTTGTGGTTGCGACATCCGAACCATCTGCCGACGTCGCCGTCACACCAAGATCGAACGACCCACTAAAGTCATCCGCCGGCGTGATCGTCAGACCCTCAAGGTCATCCGAACCCAACGTCCAGCTACCGTCACCATTATCGGTGCCTGCCGACAAGGTCGCGCCGTCCGGTACACCTGAGACGGTGACAGAAAGCACTTCCGAGCTGTCTGTAAGGCCAGCATCGATGTCCAAAGCAATAGCGTTGTCTTCGGAACCACTAGCATCCGACACTTCCAGCGTCGGTGCATCGGCAACGCCAGCGACGTCGACGGTGATGCTATCTGTCGTTGTTGCGACATCTTCGCCGTCAGCCGACGTCGCTGTCACACCCAAATCAAACGACCCACTAAAGTCATCCGCTGGTGTGATCGTCAGACCTTCAAGATCATCCGAAGCCAATGTCCAGGTGCCGTCACCATTGTCGGTGCCTGCCGACAGGGTTGCTCCGTCAGGTACACCGCTGATCGTAACGCTCAGAACTTCACTGGAATCTGTCAGACCGGCATCAATGTCGAGCGTAATCGCACTATCTTCGTTGCCTGACGCATCGCTGACGTCGAGTGTCGGGGCGTCTGCGACACCGGCGAAGTCCACAGTGATAGAATCACCTGTGGTCGCAACATCCGAACCATCTGCCGACGTTGCCGTCACACCAAGATCAAACGAACCACTAAAGTCATCCGCCGGCGTAATCGTCAGACCTTCAAGATCATCAGCCCCCAGCGTCCAGCTGCCATCACCGTTATCCGCGCCAGCCGACAGGGTTGCGCCTTCCGGAACACCACTGATCGCCACCGTCAGAGCTTCAGAGCTGTCGGTGAGGCCCGCATCGATGTCCAAAGCAATGGCGCTGTCTTCATTGCCAGAGGCGTCCGCGACATCCAAAGTCGGCGCATCGGCAACACCGGCAACATCAACCGTGATGCTGTCGGTCGTGGTTGCGACATCCGAACCATCTGCAGACTGGGCGGTGACGCCAAGATCGAAGCTGCCAGAGAAGTCATCCGCTGGCGTGATCGTCAAACCTTCAAGGTCATCAGAACCCAGTGTCCAGGTGCCGTCACCATTATCGGTACCTGCAGACAGGGTCGCGCCTTCCGGCACACCGGAGATGGTCACCGTCAGCGTCTCGCTGGAATCGGTCAGGGCCGCGTCGATATCAAGTGCAATCGCACTATCTTCCGATCCACTGGCGTCAGACACATCCAGCGTCGGGGCATCTGCGCTGCCTTCGACAGTGACATTCAGGTTTTGCAGAACAACCGACGTATCATCGCCATCCGTGGTGGATACTTGTACAGAAAGGTCAAACGACCCGCTGAAATCCTTGGCCGGCGTGATGGTCAGGCCTTCAAGCTGATCAGCATCAAGCGACCAGGTACCATCACCATTATCAACACCCGCCGACAGGGTCGCACCATCTGGCACACCCCGGATCGTAATGGAGAGACTTTCGCCGTCATCCAGAAGGTCCGTATCGATATCAAGCGCGATCGCAGTATCTTCGCGCCCCGTCGCATCGGAAACGTCAAGGGTTGCGCCATCCGCAACCGGGGTAACATCCACGGTAAAGCTTGATGTACTGGTCGCGGTACTTCCATTGGATTCACGACTGGTTGCTGTGACGGAAAGATCGATTTCGCCATTGAAGTTTTCCGGCGGCGTCAGGGTCAGCCCCGCAAGCTGGTTGCCCTCAAGCGTCCATGAGCCATCACCGTTATCTGTACCAGCAGATAGAATGGCACCATCTGGCACGCCCGAGATTACGACCGAGAGCGTCTCGTTCCCGCCATCTGCGTCATTCAAGGCCGCAGACAGGTCAAGAGCAATGGCGCTGTCTTCATCCCCTGCCACATCACCGGCGCTCAGGGACGGAGCATCCGCAACTTTTGCTGCGTCAACATCAGTCTCAAGCGTGTCTTCGGTGACAAGATCGCTGTCATCAAGCAACAGATCATCTTCGTCGGCAAGGCCCCCGTCCCGGGGAGCTTCGGCCTGCGCCTGATCCGCTGACGGGATGATGCCAGGTCGCGCCTCAGAAGCGCCCCTTGATCCCCCGCCACCACGATTGCCTGTGGCGACATCAGTATTTCTGGTGGCAAACGGGATGTCCCGGGGCTCCACCGCGCCCAATTCCGCCCCCAGGAGGACACCATCCCCGCCGTTCGAGCCAAGATTGCTTTGAAAAATGTTTGCATCGGTATCGAGGCCGTTCTCGATACCGGTATTTTCATCGAGCGAAAGTGTTTGCTGCTCGATCGCCTGCTTTTCCTGAACATTTTCCTGACGTTCAGCAGTGGCATTCTGACGCTGGAAATTCTGTTGGCCTTCGGCCTGGGGATTGCGGACTTGTGTTCCGTAATGAACCGACCCCAATTCCTGATTAGGCGGCTGGGCGATATTGCTCTGATCATCATGCAATTCGACCAGTTCATCCCCTTCACCATCCGCACGCGACGAACGCTCCAACACGTCCGGTGCGGCTTCATGGTCAAGATCACCCCGATTTCCATCAGAGTGTTTATTCTCGGTGTTAAGAGGATCGTCCGCCATCTAACCCATTCTCCGTAAAGCACGAGACAGGATAGGCCCGCCCCACACATCTATACTCTAGTATAGATCCTCTGGTTTTCACCAGTGAATTGTGCGGCCAGGCAGTAGAAACGGACACCGTTCCCAGCGGGACCAGATAATACTCAGCGTTCGCTAAATGCTTGATCAAGCGAAACATATACCGGTTTCAACAGATATTCGAGGAGCGTACGTTCCCCGGTTTGGATATCGGCCTGCACCGTCATGCCCGGTATGATTTTCTGAGCTGTTGCACCTTCGCCGACAAAGTCCTTATCGAGTGCGACCCTACCCTTATAATACGGACGCCCTTCTTCATCAACAAAAGTAGAGGCAGATATCGATACCAAGTCACCACTGATCCCGCCATAACGAATGAAATCAAAGGCACTAACTTTGACCGTCACCGGCTGCCCAAGATGGACATGGCCGATATCCTCGGTCGAAATACGGGTTTCGGCGATCAACACATCATCAACCGGAACCAGTTCCATAACCACCTGTGCCGGGGCGATCACCCCGCCGATTGTTGTAAATTGCAAGCCCTTGATATAGCCACGGGTCGGCGCAACAATTTCAAGCCGTTCCACGCGATCGCGCAGTTTTCGAAGTGCTTCACGGGCCTGCGCAATTTCCCCGCCCAAACGCCCGAGTTCGGTAATCGCTTCTTCGCGCTGACTTTTTTCAAGTTCGTTCAGGCGCAGGTTCGCCTCGGCGATGGTTTCACGGGCGCGCGCCTTTTCGGCGATCACACCTGAAAGGTTACCCTGCGCTTCGTTGAGTTCACGCTGGATATTCAGAAACAGCACCTTGGAATTCAGCCCCTGCTCATAGAGGGAACGCCGCATGGTCACTTCCTGACTGAGCAGATCAACCGACTTGCGCAGGGTTGCTTCCTGTTCGCTCAGTTGGGCCAGTTCGGCATTGCGTTCCTTGATCTGGACCTGAAGGATTTCGCTTTGATTGGCATCAAGCTCGGTCTGGATGCGATAGATTTCATCCTGATTCTGCGCAAGCTCCGGATATTGCATCATCAGGCGCGTGAAATCAGGTTCGCGCCCCTCGGCAAGGGCACGGTAACGTTCTGCTTCAAGCTGCAAATTGCCCAATCTGGTTTCGGTCTGTGACAATTCCGCCTGTGCGCCATCCGCCCGCAGACGAACAAGCACCTGTCCTTTTTCAACAAGATCACCGTCACGGACCCTGATTTCTTCTATGATGCCACCTTCAAGATGCTGGATCTTGTTAACCGCACCCGTGGGCATCACCTGACCGAATGTAATCGCGGTTTCCTTGATCTCGGTGGTTGCCGACCAGGCCACAAGTGCCAGGACCCCGACCGAAAGCATCACCATCGCAGAGCGCACAAAAACGGAAATACCGCCTTCTTCAAGCAGTACTGCGTGCGACAAATATCGCGTCATACGCCGAGAGCGCCGGAACCGCTCGATCGCAGTATCCTGAACTGCTGCATCACTCATAGGTAGCCTCCGTCTATCACCTGTTGCTTGATGCGATCAGGCGGGCCATCGCCACGCAACTGTCCGCCATCAAGAACAAGAATGCGGTCCGCCAAATCCAGATGACTTGGCCGATGGGTAATCAAAAATATGGTCGAACCACCGCGCAAACGGTTGATCGTCCCCTGAAAGGCACGGTCCGCGCGTTGATCAAGCCCGTTGGTCGGTTCATCGAACAAAATAATCGGTGCTTCACGCACAAGTGCACGTGCCAGAGCCAGTCGTTGTAAAAAGCTGGCCGAAAAACGTGAGGAATGCTGATCGCCGATACGGGTTTTGAAACCGTTTGGTAATGCTTCGACTTCATCAAGGATCCCTGCGGCCATACAGGCCATGCGCAAATCATCATCTGATGCCACGGGGTTGGCCAAACGAAGGTTTTGCGCAATGGAGCCGCGGAAAAATTCAATATCCTGCGGGACATAGGAGATGGCCTGACGCAGGATTTGCGGGTCCATCTGACGAATGTCCGCCCCGTCAATCAGAACAGCACCCGCCTGGGGTTGATACATCCCGGCAATCAACTTGATCAAAGACGATTTGCCTGCACCATTTGCCCCGACCACGGCGACGACCTGCCCCGGTTTGATGTCGAAGTTAACCCCCATCAGGGCCGGATCAGAATCCGCGCTGTATCTGAAACTGACACGCGAAAATGTCACGTTCCCCTGAAAACGGTTTTGTTCAACAGAGCGCGGCACAAGGTCACCTTCGGGTGCGATAGTCATCAAACGGTTGATCTGGCGCACGCTGCCGCGCAATTGCGCCAAACGCGGCATTCCAAGAAACGCCTGATTGATCGGCCCCAGAACCCGCCAGGCCAGCATCATGGATGCCACAAGCGCACCAACACTCATTTGCGCGTCCATCACCCGCTGTGCCCCAAAGGCCAAGACAAGCGCACCGGACGTGATCATCAAAACCTGGGCCGACGTATTGATCACATTGTTGATCATCGCCACGCGATAACCGGCATGAGCCGTATCAGCAGAAATTTCACGAAACCGCCCAAGCCAGCGTTTTTCAGACGCGGTATATTTCAGGGCAGACATCTTGCCGACAGTTTCGACAAGGAATTCCTGCCGGTTCGCACCATGACGACCGAGTTCGGAAACTCGACGCGCCACCACCGGAAAGGCGACAAGACCGATCAGGGCAAATACACCGATCAAAGCAACCGGTATCAAAGCCAGCCATCCGCCAAGATAAAACATGACGATCAAGAAAAGTGGCACGAACGGCATTTCCATGATCACCAGTGCCATCGGGCCTGTAAAGAATTCGCGCACGCTTTCAAAATCGCGAATTCGCGAAATTTGCACCCCGACCGGCGCACGTTCCGTGAAGGTCGGCGGCAAGGATAAAAGCCGTTCGAAAATGGCACCGCTGACCAGCGTATCGAGGCGGGCGCCAAAATGACTGACAATCTGGCTGCGCAGCGCACGTAAAACCCAGGCCAGAATCAGCACAATGCCAATGCCGATGGAAAACTGCACCAGCATCGGAATTGAACGTGTGCCGATCACCCGGTCATAGATCCCCATGATGAAAATCGGTGTCGCCAGCGCCATGATATTCAGTGCAAAGGTCATGGCAAGCAACTGATAGCCAAGACTGGAGAACCGATCGGCGATCCCTCCGAACCAGCCGCGCTTGTCATCTTCCAGGTACCGTTTACGACGATCGGCTGGCGAAAATTGATAAATCTTACCCGGCAACGCCGACGGCTTGATAACCATTTCCCGGTCCGTACCGCCATCAAAGACACGTACACCATTTTCTTCGGGACGGATGACGACAAGTGCCGTTCCCTGGTCTGGAACGAAAAGACAGGGCATCAAACGTTCGTCGATTTGATCAAACGTCGCATCAATTTCGCGCGACTGATAGTTCAGATGCGCCAGAACATTGCGAAAATCCGTCAGATCAAGCGCCTGATCCATATGAGGCAAGGCTTCGGCCACCTGACGCGGCAAGCCCCGCCACCCCAACGCCTGAAGCAACGGCCAAACACATGCGTCGAAGTCTGACAGGGCTTCGGTGCTTTCAAGCCCCATCCGATAGTTCAGCGCATAGTCCATGTTTTCGAGTTTTTTCATTGTGCCCCTGCTTCTTCCGGGGCCTGATGACCGACAGCTTTGGCTATGGCGTCTGCCTTGTTGGTCCGGCGCAGCACAGGCACAAGATGTTTGTCAATCAGACGGTATTGTTTGCTTGCCATCGCAATCAGGGATGGACGATGGGATACCATGACCAATGTGCAGTGCTTTTTAAGCTCTATCATCAGGCTGGTCATGATGTTGTCGCCTGCAATGTCCAAAGAGCTGTTGGCTTCGTCAAACAGGACAATGCGCGGATAGTCGATCAGGGCCCGGGCCACGGCAATGCGCTGTTTTACCCCGCGCGGGAGGGTTTCGGATGCCTGCCCCCCCACTTCGGTGTCATAGCCGTCGGGCATGCGCATGACGATATCATCAAGGCCAAGACGCCGGGCGATTTCAACAACCCGTTCCACGCCGATTTCCTTGCGAAATCCGGTAATATTTTCAAGGATCGTGCCTTTGAACATCACCCCATGTTGGGGCAGATAGGCAACCTGACGCCGTGTAGATTCGGCGGTGTAATTTGCAGGGTCCTTGCCATCAAGAAGCACCTCGCCACGGTCCGGGCGCAACGCCCCCATCAACATCCACAAAAGCGTCGTTTTACCCGTCCCGTTATCCCCGGTAATCGCGATTGATTCGCCCGGTTCGACCACAAGATCAAGATTTTCAAAGACTTTTTTGCCATCTGCATGGGAGAAAGAAACATCGCGGAGTTCGATCTTGCCATCCAGCAACGGCATGTCGGGCGCCCCGGGGCGATCTTCTTCTTCGATCTCGAACAGCTCGTTGACCCGCTGGCGTGCAACCCGAATGTTCTGGAATTGCGTCCAAAGGGTCATCGCACGTTGCAGCGGCTGGATTGAGCGCCCCGACAGCATTGTGCACGCTGCAAGTCCACCGACCGTGAGATTGCCGTCAATTACAAACACACTGCCGACCGCAGCAACCAGAACCATGGTCAAGGTCGAGAAATTCGCACTGGTATTCAGTGCCGCATGGGCCGAACGCGCCGCACGCAAATCATCGCCTGCGCATTGAGCTTGCAACTGATCGTGGCGACGGATCATCAGATTTTCCATCGCCATTGACTTGATGGTATGAATACCTGTCAGGGTTTCGATAATGAAATTATAACGTCGTTCATCTGACTGGCTTCGGTCATCAAGAGCAGCCCGCAACTGCCGACCAAGATACATTGCCGTCAGCAGGAATGCGCCCAGGATTGCAAGCGGAACGAACACCAACGGACCACCAATCACCGCAATCAGCGCAAGGAACAGCACGATGAAGGGCAAATCGACGATCGCCCCAATCGCCTGCCCGGAATAGAAATCGCGCAGCATATTGAGGCTGTTAAGCCGTTGCAGATGCAGCCCCGGCGCAGTTTTGCCGTAATCCGTAAGGCTTGCCGATAAAAGATGACCAACAGCTTGCTGAGAACTGTAATGTTCGAACTTCGCAGCCGAGAGTGACGAAATATACGACCGTCCAAGACGCAGGACCGCCTCAATTACAAGCGCCCCCAACACCCCGAAAATCAAAAGCGTCAAGGTCGGAATGGAGCTATGAGGCAGCACCCGGTCATAGACCTGCAAAAGAGTGATCGGCAAGGCAAGCGTTAGCAGGTTGATCACCAAAGCCGTGACCAACAGAGCAAAACGGCCGGTACGCAAATGCGACAATGTGCCGATATTCAATCGAGGCCGACGTCTCATCAGGCAGATATGCTCCGAGATTTCATCAAATTAACCACACCAAAGTGGTGCAAGTATACAATAAGATAGGATGCATATCGGATCAGATCAGATAAAGCAAGAAGATCGTCACGGAAACACAACCTGATCCCATAGGGTTTCCACCGAAGAATCGGCCAAAATCACCTCGCCCGAGATCGTTACGAATCCCCGCCATCACCCCTTAGCCGGTCAAGTGCGCGACGCTCGGCTTTTGTCGGGCGACCTGCCCCCGCTTCGCGTTTGGCAACCGGCGCTGTGCGGATATCTGCGGCAACTTCCTTTTTCGGTATTCTGGGCGGGGAATGATCCGCATAAAGCGCTTGTGCCTCTGGTGCGGGACCACGTCGTTCCCCCAAAGCAACGACTTCTATGATCCGCAGATGCAGCCCCTGAAAGAATTGCAGACGATCACCCGCGACCACAGAGACACTCGCCTTGGATACCGATTGACCGTTCAGAACAATATGCCCGGATTGACATGCCTTGCTGGCAAGCGATCTGGTTTTATAAAACCGCGCATGCCAAAGCCATTTATCAATACGAAGCTTCTCTGTCTGTTCCTTCACGGCCACCGATTTCCTGAAATCAACGGGATATTATACACTTGGAAAGCAGAACGGCGACCCGCAAGGGTCGCCGTTCAATGCATGACGTCAAAAAAGATCAGCCCTTGGCTTCAAGCATTTCCTTAAGCTTGGCAAAAGGTGAATCTTCGTTGATCTGATTGGCTTTTTCCGGCGCTTGATGACGACCGCTACCGGGCTTGCCACCACGACCACCTTTGCCACCCTGGTGCGGACGGTTGCCACCCTTGCCTTTCGGGCCACCTTTGCCACGGGCTTCCTGACGCGGTCCACGTTGGCCGCGATTTTGCCCGCCACCGCGTTTGCGACGATCAACACGGACGAAGTATTTGACTTCAACCAGTTCGTCACCATCGGCATCGGTTTCAACCGCCGGGGTTTCAGCAGCTGTTTCTTCAGCCGTTTCAGCATCGGCCTTAGCCGGCTCTGCCTTTGCCTCAATCTGGGCAGCGTCCTCTGCCTTGGCGTCTGCCTTGGTTTCGGTTTCTGCGGCATCGGAACCTTCCGGCTTTTCAGCAGTGGCTTTATCCGCATCCGTCTTGGCTGCTGCCTTGGCGGCTTCTTCGGCCTTTTTCTCTGCTTCCTTGGCTTCAAGCTCGGATTTCTTGACCTTGGTCACCTCAGCTCGCCAGCCAAGGGCGGTGAACACACCTTCGGCCTGTTCAACCGTGCAGCCCAGAAGCGACAAAAGGTCCGGATCAGGACGCACCTTGCCATCATTTTCACGGGCCTTCTGACGCAGAAGGGCGGCAAAACGTTCGAGCATATCAACACGTGCTGCAAGCGGACCAACAGGCATATAACCGGCTGCCAGATAGAACCCCTTGGAATTTGCGCGATCATTCGGGACCGAGGTCCGGCCCGCCGGCGGCAATTCCGGAAGCGCATCAAGTTCACGTGCAACCGCCCAAAGAATGCCACGCAGTTCCACCGGATCAGGTTTGAGCGCATCAAGCACATGAACGGTTTCAACACCAAGACGCACACCAAGCTTGGCAAGTGCCTTGCGGTCTTCGTCAGACAGGTCTTTAACCAGGCTTTCGAGTTCCGAGCGCGGAACACAGCCCAGGCCTTCGTTCAGCTGGAACAAAAGGCCACGGATCGGGCCTGAAAGCTGACAATCGCGCAAGCGGGTCAGCATTTTAAGGCGCGCTTCGATGTGGGAATTGACGAAATTCTGCAAACGGGTGCGGACCCGTTCACGGGTCGGGCCGTCAAAGAACTCGCTGTCAATGACCTGAACTTCGGGTGACAGAACCGTGTCCCCCTTTTTCAGCACACCAACCTGCGCACCGTTCCAAAGCACTTCAAGTTTGCCATTCACTGCGAACTTGTCGTCTTCGTCAGTTTCAAGTTGTTTGACACGCTGGGCAATTTCCCCCGTAAGCGCGCGACGTGCGGCACTGGCAATAGCCCTGCCTTCGAAAGCAGCATCGGTTTCATCAGCAATGAAACGGAATCCATCAAGACGGCCGACAAATTCACCTTCGACCTGTACTTCACCATTCGCAGTGATGGTAGACATGAGTTCAGACTTGTCCTTGAGACTTTTCAATAAAACCGAAGTTCGCCTATCGACGAACCTTTGGGTCAGGCGTTCATGTAGCACATCTGAGAGCTTGTCCTCAATGGCCCGCGTGCGTTCTTGCCAATGATTGGCATCTTCGAGCCAGTGATGCTTGTGCGATACATATGTCCAGACGCGAATCCCCGCCAAACGTGATGACAACTGATCAATATCACCATCATAACGATCAAGACGCAAGACTTGTTCACCCAACCAGTCGATGGGCAGCTTGCTTCCCGGTTTCGCAAGATAGCGATAGATAGATGTTAGCAGTCTCGGGTGGGCATCGGTATGGATATTTCTAAAATCAGGAATCTGGCAGATTTCCCACAATAACTGCACCCGGTCGGGGGCTGTTGCAATGCGTGCGACATCCTCGTTGCGCGCCAGATGATCAAGCATGATCTCGTCAACAGGTTCGCGCGCCAGCATCAGGGTCGGATCATCCGACCGTTTACGCAGCGACTTTTGCAGTGCACCAACCGACCGGAAGTCAAGCCGCGCATTGCGCCAGAACACTTTTGCAAGCGGTTCAAATTCGTGTTCTTCGATCTGTTCGATGATGTCGGCATCAATTCCGGAAAGGTTGCCCGTCACCCCGAATGTACCGTCATTCATATGACGCCCGGCACGACCAGCGATCTGTGCGGTTTCAGCAGCCGTCAGACCACGATTGAACTTGCCGTCAAACTTCTTCATCGCGGCAAAAGCCACATGGTTCAGATCAAGGTTTAGCCCCATGCCGATCGCGTCGGTCGCGATCAGATGTTCGACCTCGCCATTCTGGAACATCTCGACCTGGGCATTACGCGTGCGCGGGCTAAGCGCGCCAAGCACGACCGCAGCCCCGCCCTTTTGACGGCGCACCAATTCGGCAACGGCATAAACTTCCTGGGCTGAAAACGTCACAACAGCCGATTGCGCTGGCAAACGCTGGATTTTCTTTGCCCCGTTATAGCTCAGAGTCGAAAAACGTTCGCGGCGATCAAATTCGACATTATCAACCAGCTTGCGGATCACCGGGCGGATGGTTTCAGCGCCCATGAACATGGTTTCGGACCGACCGCGCGCATGCAAAAGCCGGTCGGTAAAAACGTGACCACGTTCCGGGTCAGCACACATCTGGATTTCATCAATTGCAAGGAAATCGACCTGCTTGGCGACCGGCATGGCCTCGACCGTGCACAGGAAATAGCGCGCGGTTTTGGGAAGAATACGTTCTTCGCCAGTGATCAATGCCACCGCACCCTTACCAACCTTGGCGACCGCACGGTCATAGTTTTCGCGCGCCAAAAGTCTGAGCGGGAACCCGATCATCCCGGTCGCATGCGCCAACATCCGTTCCATGGCCAGATGGGTCTTGCCGGTGTTGGTCGGCCCCAATATGGCAAGGATACGGGGACCGGTTCGGGTTGAAATCTGCATCAATCTTTTCCAATCGACGGCCCAATGATCCGGGCCGTCGCAATCATTGGGCCTTTCAACACGCGATCCGGCGCGATGTCAAGCTTTCTGCCCGCGATCACCGCCCCGCTCAAAGCGTTTCAAAATCATCAGATCACGGGGGTGCTGGCAAACGCGCCTATTCGTCCTCAAGTTCAAGCAACCTCGCCCCCGGACCATCGCCGCCAAGCGTGTCATTCGGGTTGTATAGCGGGCAGGCCGAAATCGACAAACACCCACAGCCAATGCATTGCCCCAACTGGTCACGCAAACGGGTCAATTGTTCGATCCGTTCGTTCAGATCATCGCGCCATTGCGATGAAAGATGTTGCCAATCCTTGGCCGTCGGCACCGTATTGCTTGGCAGCTTTTCGAAAGCCGCGCCGATTTCAGAAAGCGGTATCCCGGTTTTCTGCGCGACCTTGATGATAGCAAGTTTACGCAACACACCGCGATGGAAACGACGTTGATTGCCATTGGTCCGGATCGAACTGATCAAGCCTTTGCGCTCGTAAAAATGCACCGCCGAGACCGCGATCCCGCACCGTCTGGCAACTTCGCCAACACTAAGATAACGCTGCAAAGCGCCCTTTGCCGCCATTTCACCTCTCCCTCAACAGCAATTCGCGACCATCCAGCCCACAACTTAGGCCTTAACCTTTGTTAAGGTTCAAGAACAATAGTCATTGATGGGAAAGAAAAATAGTCAGCGCAGCAACAGCAAGACACAACATACCGGCCATCCTTGTCAGCCCCCGCGAAGGATCCTTGGCAAAGCGTTTTGCCAAGGATTGCCGATTTGACGGAAGGTTGCCGGGCCCTGAAAACAAATCATGAAATCTCGATCGATTTGATTGGCCTGCCTGAAGCGCCAAAATCACCCGGATCATCAACAGGCCCGGAACACAAAACGGGGTGACCGAAAGGCCACCCCGCATGTTTACGGTACAAGATGCACGAAAACCTTAGTGATTGCGCATCTTGTCGGCATATTCCTTGAGCTGCCGCCGGGCGGCCTGGAAACTGTTTTTCAGCGCGATATAAACATCTTCATGTGCGTGATCGGCACTATCGCGCTTCACCATAATTTCCTTACCCGGCACACTGATGCCGAAATGCACAGCGAAACGATTTCCATGATTATGGGAAGCCTGCGGGCGTTCCACCACAACATGACAACTGGTCATGCGATCGAAGGTTTCTTCCAGTTTCTGTACTTTGAAACGGATGCGCTCGTCCAACGCATCAGACTGATCAACATCACGGTAGGTGATTTGAACGGGAACCTTCATGATATGGCCTCCTGTTTAAGCCTTGGACGCGAACAGGGCGTTGCACCCTGTCGATTAACCCTGCGCAATTGCTGCTTGGGCACTTTCAGGAACGCTTCCAAAATGCTTTGTGCGCCCCTGTTATAAAACCGTCTTTCTTTATACTTAGGATACAAGACTTGCGCTGCAAGATGCGTTGACGCATATCAAGCTCGGTTTAAAGTAAACCCCCGTTGAGGTGCCGGCGCTTTTGCCAATACCGGAAAAGCCCGACAGACGCTTGAAACAAAGGAGAAAAAAGAGGTCATGACGGAAGAAAAAATGCGGTTCGAGGCCGAGGTCAGCCGACTGCTCGATATCGTTGTCCATTCGCTGTATTCCAACAAGGACATCTTCCTGCGCGAGCTGATCTCCAACGCTTCGGATGCGTGTGATAAGCTGCGTTATGAAGCGATTGCCAAACCGGAACTGCTCGCAGGAGACGCCGAATTCAAGGTTCGCCTGCTGACGGATAATGTCCGCAATGTTCTGACGATTGCCGATAACGGGATCGGGATGAACAAGGAAGATCTGGTCGAAAACCTTGGCACCATTGCCAATTCGGGCACGGCAAAGTTCCTTGATGCCGTTTCGAAATCCGACAATGCCAAAGATGTCGATCTGATCGGTCAGTTCGGTGTCGGCTTCTATTCCGCCTTCATGGTCGCCAACAAGGTCGAAGTCGTCAGCCGCAAGGCAGGCGAGGATCAGGCCTGGAAATGGTCATCTGACGGCAAGGGTGAATACACCATTGCCGAAACCGAAATGGAAGGTCGCGGCACGCAGATCACCCTGCACCTGACCGATGACAACAAAGAATTCACAGACGAACACCGTCTGCGTCACATCGTCAAAACCTATTCCGACCATATCGGCATTCCGGTGGTCCTGATGAAAGGCGATGGTGACGAAACGCTGAACGAGGCATCCGCGCTCTGGACCCGCCCAAAAAGCGAAATCACCGAAGAACAGTACAAGGAATTCTACAAACACACCTCGCATGCCTTTGATGATCCGTGGAAAACCATCCACTATCAGGCAGAAGGTGCGATTGAATATACTGGCCTGCTGTATCTTCCGACCATGCGCCCGTTCGATCTTTATGATCCGCAGCGCAAAGGCCATCTGAAACTTTATGTCCGCAAGGTCTTCATCACCGAAGGTGCCGACGAACTTCTGCCGCCGTGGCTGCGTTTTGTTTCGGGTGTGGTCGACAGCCAGGACCTGCCGCTGAATGTCTCGCGCGAGATGTTGCAGGATCACCCGCTGCTGACCAAGATCAAAAACGGACTGACCAAAAAGATCCTGTCCGAACTTGAAAGCGCCGCCAAAAAAGATGCCAAAGGATATGAAACCTTCTGGGAAAACTTTGGCTCGGTCATCAAGGAAGGCCTTTATGAAGATCAGACCAACCGTACCCGTATCCTGAAACTGGCACGGTTCCGTTCGACTCATGGCGATGGCTGGACAACCCTTGCCGACTATGTCGAACGCATGAAAGAAGGCCAGAAGGCGATCTATTACATCAGTGGCGAAGATATCGAAGCCCTTAAACGCAGCCCGCAACTTGAAGGCTTTGCCGCCAAGGGGATCGAGGTTTTGCTTCTGACCGATCCGGTCGATGAATTCTGGATGCCGTCTGTGGGCCAGTTTGAAGAAAAAGACTTCAAATCCGTCACCCGTGGCGGCGCGGACCTTAATGACATCAAGTCTGATGACAAGGAAGCCGAGAAAGACGACAAAAAGGATGACGATGCGGCAAGTGATGTATCGATCGATGCGCTGATTGCCGCGATCAAACTTGCCCTTGGCTCCGGGGTTAAGGACGTTCGGGAATCTGATCGCCTGACCAGTTCGGCATGCTGCCTGATTGCCGATGAGATGGGCATGGATTTGCGCATGGAACGCCTGATGAAACAGCACAACCGTGTTGACGAAATCAGTCCGCGTATCCTTGAAATCAATCCCAAGCACAGTCTGATCAAAAAGCTATCTGACATTGCCATCAAGGATGCCAAGGCCCCGATCCTCAATGATGCAGCGCTGCTGTTGCTTGATCAGGCCCGCATTCTTGAGGGCGAAGCCCTGCCCGATCCGGTCAGCTTTGCCCGTCGCCTTGATCTGATGATGGAAAAAGGTCTGGGGGCATAAAGCCCATACAAGACCCGACTTTGCAAAACGGCGCGTCTTGGGATGCGCCGTTTTCTTTTGGATTGTCTCAAAATTTAAAATGCTTATTTACCAACAACCGGCATAAACATCCCAGATAGTGAAGAACCAAAGCCCGACCGGAAGGTGCAAAACAAGATGACTGCAATGATGAACTGGCAAAAACTGCTTTCACCGGCACGTCTTGGCACCCGTCATTCCAGTGTCGGGCCATTTGGCCGGTCCGATTTCCACAAGGATTATGACCGGATCATCTTTTCGGCGGCTTTTCGCCGCCTGCAGCGCAAGACACAGGTGCACCCTTTACCCGAAAATGACAATGTTCATACCCGTCTGACCCACAGTCTTGAGGTATCCTGCATCGGGCGTTCACTTGGCCTTATGGTGGGTCATCGCCTTTTGGAAAAAGGCAGCCTGCCAGCCGAAATAGAGCCCGATCATATGGCCGCCATCGTTCAGGCCGCAGCCCTTTGCCATGACATCGGCAACCCGCCCTTTGGCCATGCCGGGGAATATGCCATTCGTCAGTGGTTTGTCGATGCGCCACCGGAATTCACCCAAAGCCTGAGCCCGGAACAGTTCGCCGATCTCACGACTTATGAAGGCAATGCCCAAGGGTTCCGCCTTCTGACCAACAAACGGACTGGTCTGTATGACGGTGGCATGCGCCTGACCTATGCGACATTGGCAAGTTTCCTGAAATACCCGTGGTCCGCGGCCGGAAGTCCGTTCCCGCAGAAAAAGAAATTCGGCGCATTTCAAAAAGAATTCGCCATGCTAGAGGAAGTCGCCAATGCCACTGGCCTGATCCGCATCGGAGATCAGGCTTTTTGCCGCCACCCGCTTGTTTATCTGGTCGAAGCGGCTGATGATGTTTGCTATGCCCTGATCGATATCGAAGATGGTGTTGAGCTTGAACTCGTAGAGTTCTCTGTCCTTGAAAAGATGCTGCTGCCCAGCATTGGCGGTGAACTCCCGGATGAGTATCATCGCGAAGCCAATATCAGCCGTAAGATTTCCTTCCTGCGAGGCAAAATCATGACCGGCCTTTTGGATGCTTTGGTCGATGCCTTTGTCGCCAACGAAGAAGCATTGCTGGCAGGCGAATGGAAGGGCGATCTGTTGGCCTGCGCAGAGGGCCCCTATAATGATTTGATCAAAGAGGCCAAGTCTTTTTCAGAAAAACAGATCATTCTCAACCGGCGCAAGGTGCAAATCGAAGTCGGCGCCTTTGCCCATCTTGAAACCTTGCTTGAGACATTCTGTAAAACCGCGCTTGATGTGCACCGTGCGAAATCCGAAGCCGATATTTCCTATCGCACAGGACGGGTGCGTGAACTGATCGGCAATGATGCCATGCCAATTGGCGCATCGCTTTACGAACTTTATCTGGTCATTCTGGATTATGTATCCGGTATGACCGACGATTTTGCCGCGCGCCTTGCGCGGGATATCGGTGGCGGGCAGCACTGATCAATGTGGCTGCTTGGTCCCTTTATTGCGCGCTATCGCCGCCGGACGGCCTTTTGGGGGGCTGCGGCATTGGCGGCCGTCATCTATGGGTTGGTAGACCAAAGTACCCGCCCGGAAGTCCAGGCATGGTATTGGCCATCCTTGGCCAGTGCTGTGAGCTTTGTTGTGACACGCTTTATCATTTCACGTCTGATCAGACGCTTTATTGGCGGTGTTCGGCACAAGCTTCATTAAACCGTCCCCGTGCAAGAAAGAAGGCAGGCCTTTTGGCCTGCCTTCGCGTTTCGGGTTTGTAATGTTCACCGCACAGGTGAACACGGCCAGTCAATCCTGACCGCCACCCATTGCGCTGCTGATTTTCTTGTCGGTGTTATACTGGCTGAGCGCGTAAACTGCCCAGATTGCGGCTGGAACCCAGCCGACCAGCGTAATCTGCAAAATCAGGCAGATAACACCTGCAATCGGACGCCCGATGGTAAAGAAAAGCAACCAGGGCAGAAGAAGTGCGATCAATAGACGCATGGATGATATTCCCTTTTTGGTTCGACGTGCTTACATGCCGTCTTCGAAAGTTACCGTCACAACGCGGTTACCCTGTTCGGCAACGCCGTCAGCGGTCGCAACCGGTACATTGGCTTCACCGCTGATGCTGATGGCCAGTTTGCTTGCCGGAACACCACCATCACGGAGTGCTTTGACAACGGCATCAACACGCGACTTGGCAAGCACATCATTATACATCGCATCACCGGCACGGTCGGCATAGGCAACAAGGCTGATCATTTTCGGATCGTATTTGCCATATGCCTCAACAATACCGTTTACGACAGACATTGCTTTGCTATCGATGTCGGCACTGTCAAAACCGAAATAGACATTCATCGGAACCGGCATCGGCATGGCCGCCATCGGCGCCTCACCGCTATCCAATTCGGCCTGGACGATGCTCAGGGCCTGATAGAATGCAGCGCGGCAATTATCAATGTCTTCTTGCTGAATGTTTTCTTCGAGTTCCTGTAACCAGCAATCAAAGCTGGCCTGCGCGCGCGCAGCAGCGCTTGCAGCCTTGTCACGGCCACCGGCATCAAGAGCCGCAATCAGATCAGCACGGGCAACCTCGACCTCGGAAACAGCGTCAGCCGGAAGGGAACGTTCCGCCAGACCCTGCGGACCAGCATCCATGCCCATTGCTGCGGCCTTGGAACGGTTGGTGAAATAGCGCGCATCCGACCAATCAGCTTCGTCATACTCAGCCTGTGCCAGGTCGGCATAATTCTGGTGCAGAGCTGCGTCAAAAGCCGATCCTTCGTCGGCCATATCACGCACTCCGGGAATGTTCATATTTGCACACGCGCTCAAAAAAGCAGCGGCGGATACAACAGCAAGCAGTTTAGCTTTCATCGGTTTTACTCCTTGGTCTGACCGACTATCGGGATCCCAATCCCATTTTTGTTTATCTGGCCATACGGCATTTGTTCCCAATACCTTACATGACTCAGGCAACCGACCTTCTGGCCCGCTGCTTTCCGTGTAGTTCTTGTCATCGGTCAGATCAGAAGAAGACCTGACCCCGAATTCCAA
The DNA here is from genome assembly GCA_048264285.1 of Thalassospira sp. Classification (GTDB taxonomy): domain Bacteria; phylum Pseudomonadota; class Alphaproteobacteria; order Rhodospirillales; family Thalassospiraceae; genus Thalassospira. The sequence goes on along the minus strand of JBLXDD010000009.1, from coordinate 101,800 downwards.
CCAGTCCCAAGTACTTTGGCCGGGCTCCCCAAGACGACACAGATCGGGATTATGTTTATCTCTATCCAGAGTTATATAGAAGTCAAATTCATGAAAAAAAGCAGTGAGATAGATAAAATTCAAATTCTTTGATTTTTTGGCCCGTGCAACCAGGCCGTTCATTGCCGTTTCAGGCAGCCCAAATCAGAACGGCCTGACGGTTCGGACACAACCGTCAGGCCGATGATTAAATCCATTGAGCAATATCGCCTGGCAGCCTAGTCGGAAGAAGAGCCACCAAACAAGCCTTTTACAGCGCCGCCAAGCGCATCAGCACCATCTTTGAGCTTGGTGGTACCCCCGCCACTGGTTACACCCCCGACGGCACCGCCAACAGCACCGACGACGCCTTTGCCGAGATCACCGACCCCTTGCAGCAAACCATCGACATTCAGGTTTGAAACTGCCTTGAAGACAGATGCGTTAATCGCTGTCAGAATTTCACTGGCGACTTCTGCCGGGGTAGCCCCCCCGTCATCCTTGCCAACATCTGTCAGATGAATTTCAGGCAGGCTCGCCGAAAGCTTTTTGCCCTGCAGGAAACCTGCCGAGACACCAACATCCCCGTTACGGACATAAACATTGTCAATGATCACCTTGGTGCCAGAGCCGCTATCAGCCACATCCCCGGATGTATCACCATCCGATCCACCTGCGCCCGTCGGCCCCGAGACACGCTGAACAAAGGCCTCTACATTGCGCTGGATGGTGGCAATATTGGAACTGCCATTGCCAAGTTCGTAAATCACGCTTGGTGATTCAACGACAACCTCGATGATACGAATGGTGTCACTGGTCAAGGTCGAGCCATCAAGGCGTACCGAAATATTGCCAAGCGAGAAAGCATAATCCGTATTGAAACCGTCCGGGTTTCCAACCACCAGCCCGCTGATGGCTGCGGTATTTTGCGTTGTTTCGATCGATACTCCGTCAACCGTAACATCGGCCAAAGTCACGCGCGTGCCCGCTTCTTCGATGGTGCTTTTCACGATGTCATCAAGATTGACGTAAACATATACAAGCGCACCGACCACCAGAACGATGATCGCTGCAAGCCCAATCAGTATCTTTTTCATTGCCCCTATCCTGCGTAATTAAGTCACCGGGAATGCGCTAAGTCTAACCCTTTGGGTGCAAATGGGCACGCGACCGGTCACGTTCAAGCAAAAGACTCGCTCTGATCTGCCTGACAATCAAGTTATTTCACATGACAAAACAGCGGATTAGGCATTCCTAATCCGCTGTTCTGGTCTGTTGGCTGGCAGATGACTCAGAGATTGAATTCCACCACCACGGGTGCGTGGTCAGATGGCTTTTCCCAATCACGTGCAACATCATAAACCGATGCGGCGCGAACGGTTCCCGCCATATTCGGGGTCATCCATACATGGTCCAGACGGCGGCCCTTGTTGCTTGCCCGCCAGTCACGGGCGCGATAGCTCCACCAGCTAAACAGTTTTTCCGGTTCAGGAACCACATCACGAACCGCATCAATGAAGTCGCCCGACTGGCGGAATTTTTCAAGAATCTCCACTTCGATCGGGGTGTGGCTGACCACTTTCAAAAGCTGCTTATGCGACCAGACATCATTTTCCGAAGGCGCAATATTGAAATCGCCAACCAGTACCGCCTTACGATCCGGATCAGCCGTGCGACGATCTGCCCACCAGCTTGTCATTTCGTCGATGAAAGACAGCTTGTGCGCAAATTTTTCATTGATGGCAGGATCAGGCTCATCCCCGCCCGCCGGAATGTAAAAATTATGGAGTTCGACACCGTTTTCGAACTTCGCCATGCAATGGCGACGATCTTCCTTACCGCAGAAATGCTTGATGTCGGTTTCAACAAACGGCAGACGCGATACAATCGCAACCCCGTTGTAACTTTTCATGCCGTGATTATGGCGATGCACATATCCCGCCGCTTCAAAAGCATCATGGGGGAAATGCTCGTCAGGACATTTCAGTTCTTGCAGGCACAGCGCATCAGGCTGCTGGTCGTCAAGAAACTTGACGACCTGTTCAATGCGCAGTCGAACGGAATTGATATTCCAGCTTACGATTTTCAAAACGGGCTCCGTTTGCGTTCTTTTCAGGTGGGGGTATCAGATTGGGCTCCTGACCCATGATCCCCTGAAAGACCCTATTTCAAGGTAACGGACAGTTCCGCGACATCCGCAATTACCAGATCCATACGATCACCACGGGAAACCTGCCCCACCCCTTCTGGCGTTCCGGTAAACAGAAGATCGCCCGGTTTCAATTCGATCAGGGTCGAAAGATGCATAAGCGCATCCACAACCGGCCAAATCATTTTCGCTGTGGTGTCGTTCTGACGCACATCGCCATTTACCGACAATTTCAGATTGGTTGCATGCGGGTTACCGGCATCTGCTTTGGGCTGAATGGCCGAAATAGCGGCGCAACCGTCAAAGGATTTTGCCATATCCCATGGCAGACGACGTTCCTTAAGACCGGCCTGCACATCACGGCGTGTCATATCAAGGCCCGCCGCATACCCGAAAATTGCATCTTCGACAGCCGCCCGGTCCAGATCCTTGCCCCCCTTGGACAGGGCTGCGACCAACTCACCCTCGTAATGCAGGTCTTCGGTGGCGGACGGATAAGGCAGGTCACCATTCCCGACAACAAGACAGTCGGTCGGCTTCATAAAGACACAGGGCGGTGTTTCCGAAGGGTCCGATCCCATTTCGCGCACATGTTCGGCATAGTTTTTACCAATGCAGAAAATACGATTTACCGGGAAAACGTCGTCGGTTCCCTGCACCGGAATGGTCGTCGGCACAGGTGCGTCAAAGATCAAACTCATAATGACCCCATGTTGTTTATGCTTACTGTCTAACAGTCATAAACAAGCAGCGATCAGAAAGAAACGCCCAAAACAGTTTAACGCGTTTCTGCTGTCAGGATTTGTCAGGAGGGCAAATGTCAGATGACAAAGATCGACGGCCAGGATCTGCTAATGGTTTCGGATGCTTTCGTTAGCATCTTTGTTCATCAAGGATCATATCCCGGAATGTGTCCTTGGCAGTCTGCAAAACAGAAAACTGTCGGCAATCATGAGCGGACGGCACCATCAAGATCAAAAGCCTGATGGTCTCGCCGCCATTGACATGCAAATGGTATCGCTGTCCCTGCGGGATCGAAATGCAACTATCCTGTCCATCAAGAACATTGCCGTTACCGTCACAAATTTCGACCGTGCCGGACTGCACAAAGACGAGTTCCTCGGCATGGCGACTTTGCACACCAGACACCACACAAGGGCCAGACAACGTGACTTCGCGGGTTGCAAGACACGACGCAACAGCATCATTTGCCGGAATGTTCGGACCTTGCCTTGCGACGCACGTGTTCAAGCTTCTTGCCATTTCCACACTTCCCGAAATTGAAACCTGTTTGGTTTGAACGCGGGAAAATGCAGAAATCAGCGCAGGCGCACCATCCACAAATGAGGAGTTAAGACAAAGGAGCCGTCAAAACCAGACGACCCCTTTGAAATTCGTGGGAAAATATAATCAAAGAAGTCCTTCGATCACCCGGTCCGGTGGTGTGTGACCATCGACAAAGGTCTTGATATTGATCAGCACCTTTTCGCCCATATCAACACGGCCTTCGATCGTTGCCGATCCCATATGTGGCAACAGAACCGCATTTTGCAGTTCAAGCAATTTCGGGTTCACCGCCGGTTCGTGTTCAAACACGTCCAGTCCGGCACCGGCGATTTCACCATCGGCCAGCATCCGGGTCAGGGCCGGTTCATCAACGATTTCGCCGCGTGCGGTATTGACCAGAATGGCATGCGGCTGCATCAGTTTAAGACGACGCGCCGACAAAAGATGATAGGTCGCAGGCGTATGCGGACAGTTGACCGAAATGATATCCACATGGGCCAACATCTGATCAAGGCTTTCCCAATAGGTCGCATCCAGTTCTTCTTCGATATCGGAATGCACACGACGGCGGTTGTGATAATGCACCGACAGACCAAATCCCTTTGCACGGCGCGCAAGCGCACGACCAATACGCCCCATGCCGACAATACCAAGACGCTTGCCCCAAATGCGATGGCCCAGCATCAGTGTCGGCCCCCAACCGGCCCATTCACCTTTGCGGATCATACGTTCGCCTTCTGCCAGACGGCGCGAAACCGACAGGATCAGCGCCATCGTCATATCAGCAGTATCTTCGGTCAGGACATCGGGCGTATTGGTCACGGTGATGCCGCGCGAACGCGCCGTTTGCAAATCAACGTGATCCACACCGGTGCCGAAATTGGCAATCAGCCGCAAGTTGGGGCCGGCATGGGCCAAAACCGCGGCATCGACCTTGTCGGTAACAGTCGGTACAAGAACATCGGCTTCCTTGACCGCCTCGATCAGTTCCTGTTTGCTCATCGGCGCGTCATCAATGTTCAGACGCGCATCAAACAGTTCCATCATTCGGGTTTCAATCGCTTCCGGCAGCTTCCGGGTCACGACGACAAGCGGTTTTTTCTTGGTCATGTGCCGATCCTATGCGGTCTTTTAACTCTTTTTCAGACAAAATAAGGCATGTTGCGCTTTGGCATCCTGCCGCACTGCAGTGATGCCATGCCAAAAGGTACAAAAGCAAGAATTTTGACGTGTTTTTTGTAATTTTATTTCGCGAGCGCGAATTGAAACAAAGATCACGAAACTGGAATAAACAAAGGAATATCCGATAGATGCCGCAGTTTTTGCGCAAATTTCTGTATCGTTTCTTGGCGTTGACGATTCTGGGCAGCCTGACCACCCCGATTGTGGCCAGCGCGCAGGAATCGGGCCTGCCGATTCCGCGATTTGTCGCTTTGCGCTCTGACAAGGTGTTTCTGCGGGCAGGCCCCGGATTACGATATCCGAAAGTCTGGATTTATCACCGGCGCAACATGCCGATGGAAGTGGTGTCGGAATTTGATACCTGGCGCAAGGTTCGCGACTGGGAAGGCAGCGAAGGCTGGGTACATCAAAGCCTTTTGGTGGGATCTCGTCATGTGATCGTGACGGACGAAAACATCACCCTGTATTCCGCAGCAGACGAAAATGCCCGGAAAATCGCACTGGTATCTGCAAACGTGATCGGACGCATCGAAGATTGCCCGTCAAATGTTGACTGGTGCCAGCTGCAGTTTGGTGATTTCGAAGGATGGGCACCCCGCCACGGTTTCTGGGGCATCTATGAAGGCGAGCATATCGAAGGATAGCGCCCCTTCGCCAAAGCACCATAGGGTCCGGACTCATTCAAACCGGGATCAGGCTTCGACGGAAACCCGGTTGATCTGGCGATCAGCGTCACCACCGCTGCCAGATGTTCCATTGCCGCCACGATCATATCCGCCAAAGACCGGTGTTGCGAATGGCTGTGCGGTTCCGCTACCGGGAATGAACGATCCAGAAAAGTCCTGACCAGGTGTGGTGTCATCCTCTTGGGCCGCGGGATCAAGGAATGTATTTTCTTCTTGTTCCGGCAAAGGATCCGGACGCGGTTCGGGCAGGGCAAAGCCCCCCACTGTCACCGACTGGTTGGCAAGCTGTGTGGAAACATCAGCAAGATAAGCCTGAAGGTTTTCTGAAATACCTGCCCGGGCATCTTCACGGACTGAGGGTTCTGATGCGGCCAATTGTGCCTGCAGGATGTTTTCACCCGCGACCTGCACAAAACTGTTCTGATCTTGGGCATTACGCAGACTGCGCTGATCCGCTGCCAGTGAAATTTCACGATCACGCAGCGCTTCTTGCGCTTCATCCACCAGCGTGCGCGCATTTGCGACGCTTACCCCATCGGAAACAGAGATGTCAGAAAGCCCGGTCGCGAGATCTTCTGTGCGTGAGGCGGACAAATCGACATCAATCCGGTTGTCCGATGATGTGCCGCTACCGACCTGCAGTGTAATCGTTTGGTCTGACGCCAGAAGATCACGGCCTTCAAAATTGCTGTTGGTGGCGATGTCATCTATTTCAGCAAGGTAATCTTCGATCTGTGCATCAAGCCGGGCACGCTGCAGCGCGGAAAGATCGGTGTTTTCCTCGGCAATCGTGACAAGGGCGTCAATCTCGTCAAGCGTTTCGCCAATGCGTGACAGGTCCGTTGACGCCTGACCAAGAAGCTCGCCAGCGTTGCCAAGCGCCTTGTTTAACTGCGTATTGGCGTAGTTGTCCCGGCCAAGCGAGCCGGAATCACGGGTTGATGACTGATTATTGCGGGTAAACTGCCCATCATCAGACAGATTCAGCCTGTTCTGCGGTGCGATTGCACGCGCAGTACCGGTATAAATCGGCAACTGGCTGGACAATGGTTCCATTGCTTTTCCGCTCAAACAAGCCGGCAAAGGCAACTACATGCTGCACAGACAAAGGGCCAAAAATCTTTGCCCTTCATCCGACTGACCATCCTGGTGTCCGGCGGAAATATCAGCCAATAGTATAGTATGTTTTATGAGAAATATTAAGCCCTAAAGTGAGCCCACCATAACCTGCGGTTACGACACCTTGGCGCGTTGCAAAACCGCGAACAGTTCCAGATGTGACGACCACAAGAACTGATCGACCGGGACAACCTTGCGAATTTCATAGCCACTATTGCGTAAAACCCGCATGTCACGGCTGAAAGTTGCGGGGTTGCACGACACGGCAAGAACCCATTCCGGCCCATCCTGTGCCAAGGCCTCACACTGGGCAAGGGCACCTGCACGGGGCGGGTCAAATACCACAAGATCAAAATCGGCAAGTTCATCGCCCGAAAGAGGCTGCCGGAACAGATCACGGCGGATAACCCTGATGGGGCTTGCGGATTGTCCAACAGCATATTGCAACAATTCCACAGCACGCGGGTCACTTTCAACCGCCGTTACCGGTCGCCGCTTACCAGAAAGTGCCAGCGGAAATGTAAAGCTGCCAACCCCGCAAAACAGATCAGCAACGTGACGCGGTGCAATTTCCACCAATGCATCCTTGATGGCCTGCGTTAAGGACTGTTCGCCTTCACGGGTTGCCTGCAAGAAACCACCAGGCGCAATTGGCACATCGACATTCTCGAACCGGACGACTGGCGTATGGCGCGCAGCCAACGGTTCATCCGGCAGGTCGCCGGTTTTCCAGCTTAGTCTGGCAATATTCTGGTCGGCAGCAAACTCTGCCAAATCCTGGCGCATATCAAGATCGGGATCCTTGCTGGCGTGCACCAACACATCCAGACCGGTATCTGTCAGGGTGACAAACACTTCCTTGATATCGCGGGCCTGCCCGGCTTGGCACGCCGTCAGAAAGGTCCGAAATGCTTCGCGAAATGCCATCAGTTCCGGGCGCAAAACAGCGCAATCAGGCACATTAAGCACGGTATGACTGAAACGCCCATGGAAACCGACAAAAACACCGGTCACCCCGACATGCACGGAAAACCCTGCCCGGCGCCGACTTGCCGCTGCGGACACTTCAACATCTTCGACGAGTTCCTCTGCGTCTTGGCGTTCAATTCCGGCACGCTGAAGGGCAACAAGCGCCTTGTCACGCTTCCATGCACGATAATCGTCGTCATTCATGTGTTGCAGACTGCACCCGCCGCATTCCTTGAAATGCGCACAACGTGGCTCATTATAGCCCTTTGAGCGGGCAATCACGTTGATGACCTCTGCGCCGTATCCGTCGCCGCGCTTTTGACGCAGTCCGACACGCACTTCATCGCCGGGCAAAACACAATCGACATAAATCAGTACCGGCTTGCCATCCGGTGACATGACATGCGCAATGCCATCGCCGCGCGCACCGATCTGTTCGATGGTCACGTCTGCTTCAAACCCGATCAGCGGATCGCGCCGGGATGGTTGACGCTTACGTCCCCCTCGGGCACGGGGATTGCGGTGATGGTGCTTCATGAACTCTCTCTGGGGGTGATCTTTGTCCCATCCGAACTGCGCATGGCTGCGGATACCGGATTTCCGCCTGAGATACACCACTTCACCGTCTCAGAACAGGGGTTAACGTGGATTAATTGCCATCGATCGCGTTTTAAAACCCTGTGCCAGAATGCCTTTTACCGATTAAAAGGTAAAAAATATTCCACTAATACAGGCGACCCCCCTCTTAAAGTCGTGTAAGAATAACCCCATAAAAGAACGGTAGCTTTTTTCTGATCTGCGCATGGTGATGACGTTGACAGGGCTACCTACAGGCTGGAGCACGGGGAAATACTGACAAGGTCAGACATCTGTACAACCTGATCAGGGAGGATCAGGACAGATCGTTATGTTGGGGTGAAAGATGGAAGAAGAAACAAAGCACGTCGAGGAAAACACAACCAAACGGACGTCTCGCCTGAAGAAACGGGCATTGGCGGCGGGTTTTCTGACGGCTGCTTTTTTTGTTCTGACCACTTTTCTTGCATGGAAAACTGTTGAACATCATCGCAGGGTGATCCTTCAATCTTCTGGGCACATCACCGCCACGGCAATTGCCGAACAAGTCAAAGGCATCGTGGACAACAACCTTGCCGTACTTGAAAGTTTTGCTGACAATTGGCAAAGCGGCCCGCCCAAGGACGAACGCGAATATCTTTCGGTTGCCACACCGCTTCAAAGCCGCTTCCCGGCCCTTCAGGCTATCAACTGGATCACACCGAATTACATCATTTTGTATGTTGCACCGATCAAGGGCAACGTGCCGGCAATGGGGGCGGACCTGAAACGTCATCCGGTTGCAGGCCCCGTTCTTGATATCGCCCTTGATCAACGTCGCACCCAGATCACCCCGACCATTGAACTGATACAGGGCGGGCGCGGTTTTGCCGCATACAGCCCGGTACTTGACCGTGATGGCGAGATTATCGGCGTGGTCAATGCGGCCTTTCGTATCCGGTCAATGCTGGCATCGGTCATCAATACAGAACAAGCAGACGGGTATACTGTCCGTGTGAGCGAAGGCGATTCGGTCCTGTTTGAAATCCGCGGCGAAGGCGATGACGAAAGCTTGCAGCAATCGGTAACGTTTGATGTCGTCGGACGCCAATGGCAGATCGATGTCATTGCCGATCCCGAAGTTGCAGCAAGGATTATAGACCCGGACCTGATCCTGATATTCGGTGCCTTCACGACGGTTCTGTTTACAATTGTCGTCTTTCTGCTTTCCAACCGGCAAAAAGCCGCCCTTCGGCGCGCGGTTCATCACATCAATGCCGGGGATGACATCAATGACCTGTTGCTGACAATCACCAAACTTGATGGTCACCTGAAATCAATGTCCCCGGAAACTGCGGAATTCTTTGACCTGCGCGAAGAAGATTACGGCTTTATCCGGTTCTATAATCTGGCACCGGAATTCCAGTCTGATGGCACTGCATCACGCAGATCACAGGAAAAGATGCTGCTGGCCATGAACCGTGGCGACGAAGAAATCAGACGCGAATGGATTGTCCGCAGTGCCGAAGGTGTTCACGTCGTCTGTGATCTGTCGATGAAGCCATCGTCGAACTATCCCGACTGCGTTGACATTACGCTGCATCACAACCCGGCTGCCAACGCATCGGTCAGTCGCCTACGCTATCTGGCGACCCATGACCCGCTTACCGGCCTGCCCAACCATGCGCTGTTTGATGACCGCCTCAATCAGGCGGTTGCCCATGCCAAGCGCTATGAAAAACTGCTTTCGGTGCTGGTTGTCGATATCGACAACTTCCGCGCGGTCAATGACCGGTTCGGGGCGGATGTCGGCGACGAGGTCTTGCGCACGATTTCCGGTCGTCTGCGTGCCACTGTCCGGGAAAAGGACACCTGCGCCCGGTTCTCGGGGGACATGTTTGCAATCATCGCAACCGACCTTTCAGAAGCCGAGGGTGCTGCCCTTGTTGCAGAGCGCGTGGTCGAGGCGATGTCCCAACCGATCCCGACCACGACGGGTGATGAAATCCGCCTGCATGTCAGTGTCGGTGTTGCGCTTTATCCGAATGATGCACGCGCACCATCGCAATTGATGGCCAATGCCGACGCGGCGATGTATCGCGCCCAAAAGTCGGCAGAATCATCATATTGCTTCTTTGTCGAAACGATGAACAACGTCATGCATGCGCGCTTGTCGATGGAAACGCAATTGCGGCGTGCCGTCGATGAAAAACGATTTGTTCTTGAATATCAGCCGCGTTACCGCGCCTCTGATCGTAGCCTGACCGGGTTCGAAGCACTGCTGCGCTGGATCGACGATAGTGGCAATCGCCGTTTGCCACCGGATTTCATTGCAGTTGCCGATCGCACCGGCTTGCTGTCCCCGCTGGGCCACTGGATCATCGAAACCGTTTGTAAACAGCTCGCAGGTTGGCGGCAGCAGGGCTATGTGCCAGTTCCGATCGCGTTGAATGTTTCCAGCCGTCAATTCATTCAGGCAGACCTGATTAAAAATATCGTCGACCTGACAACCGAATATCAGGTCGATCCGACGATGATCGAAATCGAAGTTTCCGAAGATATCGCCATGCGGGATCCGGAACGCGCCCTTGGCCAGTTTTATCGCTTTTCCGAGGCCGGAATTGGCCTGACACTTGATCACTTTGCCGCGGGAAATACATCACTTCGATATCTTAAACGCTTTCCGGTTCAGCGCATTAAACTGTCCCAGTCGCTCTTTTCTGTGGCCCTGGATGAACAACCCGAAAACAGCGTTCTGCAACCGGCAATCCGCCTGTGCAAAAGCCTTAATCGCAAGGTCGTGGCTGTGGGTGTCGAGACAGAGGAACAGATGGCGTTGCTACAGTCAGCTGAATGCGACGAAATGCAGGGATTCTTGCTTTCGCCTCCGCTGGATGCGGTTGATACGGCAGAACTTCTGATCCAGCAGACACCGTCGCAACCGTCGCCAAAGGTTACGTCTGAGGACGATACAACCGGCTAACATTCAAAGCCTTTGCCGATCAAAGCAGGAATGCAGCAGCCAGCCCCAGAAACGCAAAGAAGCCAACCACATCGGTAATTGTTGTCAGGAACACAGATGATGACACGGCCGGGTCGATCCCTGCGCGTTCAAGCCCAAGCGGGATCAAAGCCCCGAACAGCCCTGCAAACAGCAGATTAATGATCATCGCAACGCCGATCACCGCGCCCAGCAGCACGTCATCAAACCAGAACCATGTCACTATGCCGGCCAAAAAGGCAAAGGCAATCCCGTTCAAACCGCAAACCGCCACTTCCTTGCGGATAACTCGCCAAGCGTTCGTACTTGAAAGCTCGCGGGTTGCAATCGCCCGCACGGCCACGGTCAATGTCTGGGTTCCGGCATTTCCCCCCATCGAGGCAACAATCGGCATCAAGACAGCCAAGGCCACCAATTTCTCGATCGTGCCTTCAAACATACCGATCACCAGCGACGCCAGAACAGCCGTCCCCAGATTAACCAGAAGCCAGGTAAAACGTGACCGGGTGGTTGCAAGGATATCGCTTGAAAGGTCATCTTCCTCGCCGACACCAGCCAAACGCATCATGTCTTCTTCATATTCTTCGTCAATAACGTCAACGACGTCATCGACCGTAATCACACCGACCAGCCGCCCGTTATCATCAACAACCGGCGCAGAAATCAGATCGCGTTGACGGAACAGATGGGCGACGTTTTCCTGTTCTTCGGTGACAAGAACCGTCCGCATCTCGTCTGATTCCATAACATCACGGACCAGTACCGGACGGTTTGTCCGGATTACGCGCGACAACGGCACGATCCCGACCGGGGTATAGCGCGGATCGACAACGATAATGTCATAGAAGTCTTCAGGCAGGCTTTTGGCCGAACGCAAGAAATCAATCGTCTGGCCAACAGACCAGTAATCGGGAATCGCCACCAGCTCGCGCTGCATGATACGGCCGGCGGTATATTCCGGATAAGACAGCGCCTCTTCAACGCGCGCACGTTCAATATCCGATAAGGCACCAAGAAGTTCACGTTGCTCGTGCTCGTCAAAGTCCTCAATGACCTCGACGACATCATCGGAATCAAGCTCGGTGATTGCCTCGGCCACCACTTCGGTACCCAGAAGACCAATGACTTCTTCCCGAAGTTCATCATCAAGTTCGGTCAGAAATTCCGGATCGAAATCCGGCCGGATAAGATCGACAAGCTGTTCACGCTGGCTGGAACTGGCCCATCCCAGAAGGTCGGCGATATCAGCAAAGTGCAATTCGCCCAGAAGGTCTGCCGCCTTGGTGCCTTCTGCTTCGCCAAGGGCATCGAATACTTCGCGGGCATATTCGGGCGTAAGATCGACATATTCATCGCCAGAAGACGTATCTGCCGGACGGTCGAGCTCTTCAACCTGACCTGTCATCTTCCCCTCCCTGATGAATGTGCCGTCTTGTATCGAAGCGCAAGATTAACGCCCCGACAGGCAATACGTTCCGATGTGTTGCACTGCTGCTTCTGCGTCATCATGCGCAAACCGTCAAGAGGGCGATGGTGTGATGCCTGTTCGATGTCTGTTTGCTCTCTCCCCGCCCGTCTGACCGGACGGGGGAAGATGATATTTATTACTGCTCTTCCTGCGTACGCGTCACCGCATCCACCACAGCAATCGCCGTCATATTGACAATCCCGCGCACGGTGATCGACGGGCTAACAACGTGGGCAGACTTGGCGGCACCAACAAGGATCGGCCCGACCGGAAGCCCGTCGCCCAACATCTTGACCATGTTGTAAGAGATGTTGGCCGCATCAAGCGTCGGCATGACCAAAAGGTTGGCCGAACCGCTCAGCATCGAGTGCGGGAAAATACGATCACGGATCGGCTGCGAAATCGCTGCGTCCGCATGCATTTCACCTTCGACCTCAAGATCGGGTGCCTGTGTTCTGATCAGCTGAAGCGCTTCGCGCATCTTGCAGGCAGACTTGTTTTCGTGGCTTCCGAAGTTCGAATGCGAAATCAGGGCTGCTTTCGGGGTAATCCCGAAACGTTTGACCACATCGGCCGCCATGATAGCGGTTTCCGCCACATGTTCCGGAGTCGGATCAACCGAAACATAGGTATCGGTCAGGAAGAACGTGCCTTGCTTCATGATCATCATATTGACGGTCGAGAAGTCGGTGACACCTTTACGCAGGCCGACAAGATTGCGGACATAACGCAGATGGCGCAGGAAGCCGCCCTGGCAACCGCACAGCATCGCATCCACTTCCCCGCGACGCAGCATCAGGGCCGCGATCACGGTCGGGCGGGTACGGACAATCGCACGGGCATATTCCGGGTTGATCCCGCGACGGCCCATGATGTTGTGGAAATCCTGCCAATCCTGTTCGAAATGCGGGTTGTCATCCGGGTCATGGATTTCGATCTGCTCGTCAGGGACAAGACGCAGACCAAGCTCGGTGATCCGTTCAAGGATGACCTCGCGACGCCCGATCAGGACCGGATGACAGATACCATCATCGACAAGCACCTGACAGGCCTGAAGCACACGACGCGATTCGCCTTCGGGATAGACAACACGTTTTTTGTGCGAACGCGCCACATCAAAGACCGGCTTCATGACAAGGCCGGAACGGAAGACAAAGCCTTCGAGTTGCTGACGATATTCGTCGAAATCTTCGATCGGTCGCTTGGCAACACCGCTATCCATCGCCGCCTTGGCGACACGCGGCGGAATTTCAAGCATCAGGCGCGGGTCAAACGGTTTGGGAATAAGGTATTCCGGGCCGAATTTAAGTTCTTCACCGCCATAGGCCGTTGCCACCACGTCGGAAACTTCGGCCTTGGCAAGATCGGCGATGGCTTCAACTGCGGCGATTTTCATTTCCTCGTTGATCTCGGTCGCACCGACATCAAGTGCGCCACGGAACAGGAACGGGAAGCAAAGAACGTTGTTAACCTGGTTTGGATAATCGGTACGGCCCGTGGCCATCACCGCGTCCGGGCGGATTTCCTTGACCAGTTCCGGGGATACTTCCGGCGTCGGGTTGGCCAGCGCCATGATGATCGGGCCTTCACCCATCTTGCGCAATTCTTCCTCGCCCATCACGTTCGGGGCCGAAAGCCCCAGGAATATATCTGCCCCTTCGATCACATCACTTAAGGTGCGCGCATTGGTTTCAATCGCATATTCGGCCTTCCAGGGGTCCATTTCCTCGACCCGGCCCTTATAGACAACACCAAACCGGTCGGTGACCGTGATGTTGTGCTTGGGCAGGCCCATGGACACCAGAAGGTTCAAACATGCCAGTGCCGCTGCACCGGCCCCGGATGCCACAAGGCGCACCTTGTTGATATCCTTGCCTGTCACGCGCAAGCCGTTCAGAACGGCGGCGGCAACGCAAATGGCTGTACCATGCTGATCATCGTGGAAAATCGGAATATTACAGCGTTCGCGCAGTGCCTTTTCGATGATGAAGCATTCTGGCGCCTTAATGTCTTCAAGGTTAATACCCCCGAAAGTCGGCTCAAGCGCAGCTACGATATCGATGAATTTTTCCGGATCGGTTTCGTTCACTTCGAGATCGAAGACATCGATATTGGCGAACTTCTTGAACAGAACCGCCTTGCCTTCCATCACCGGCTTGGACGCCAGCGGGCCAATCGGCCCCAGGCCCAGCACAGCCGTACCGTTGGAAATCACACCGACCAGATTGCCGCGCGCCGTATAATCAACGGCGGTATCGGGATTTTTGACAATTTCCTCGCACGCAAACGCAACGCCCGGCGAATAAGCCAGGGCAAGGTCACGCTGGTTGGCAAGAGTTGTCGTTGCCGTTACGGACAATTTCCCCGGGGTGGGATACCGGTGATAGTCCAAAGCTGCTTCGCGCAGCTTGTCATTTCTATTTGCCATTATAATACCTTTTAATTTCAGGTATTTACATAAATTAACCGTGAATCGGTTAAATCCTGATTATTCACTCTAGCGGGATCGGCAGACTAATTCAGTTTTCCACGCGATTGAAGCATTCAGTTTACATCAAGCCAACGGGCAGCATTGCATAATTCTCAATGCCGTCCTTCACAATACATCAAACACGATGCTCACCGGACACTGTCAATACGGACCCGGCATTCGTTGCTTAATCATTGTAAGGTATATGGGGTGGGACCAAAAACGAAAAACCCGCTTGCCCGAACTTATTGGAACTCGGCCATTGCAACATATTCCCCATGGTGCAAACGCGGCTGATGACCTGATCGCAGGTAGCGACTTTTAAATTCGTCTGTTGCGTCAACCGAGTGCAGAACACATCCCTGTTTTTCAAGAAACGCCCCCAGGCGCGGTGCCTCCATCGACCATTTGATCGGTTCACCAATCAGTTTCAGATACAGGAATAACGCAAGCCGCGTATTGTTGCGCGGGCTTTGACGCGGCTCAAGTGCTGTAAATAGAAATTTGGTTCCCACGCCAGCAAGATTGCGCATGGACTGAAACATATGCGTTATCTCGTCCTCAGTCAGATACATGGTCACCCCTTCACTGATGAAAAGGGTCGGACGACTGCTGTCAAACGCGGCAAAACCTTGTAATCGGCTTTCGATGTTCTGGTGGGTAAAATCGACACTTAGATAAGATAAGTTTGCCTGATCGGTGGATACTGTATCAGCCTGATCAAAGGCATTTTCTTTGAACTTCTGGGTATCGGGATGGTCGATTTCGATGAAATTCACATCCGGAAACTCGCACGACAACCGATATGCCAGGCTGTCAAATCCCGCGCCGAGGCTGATCACCTGCGTCACCCCGCCGGCAATTGCTTCGCGTGTTTTTTCTTCAATGCACCGCTTACGCAAAATGTAATGCAGCGTAATGCCTGGCAGAAAGATAAACTCGCGAATGGCTGTTTTGATCCCGATTGCAGGTTTGTCCAACTCTGCCAGCCGTTTGCGGCCTTCGTCGGACGCCAGCAGAACCTGTTCGCCCAGGCGATACATTTCATCTGGCACCAGATACCGATGTTCAGTGCATTTCGCGATATAGATCAGCCCCTGCAAAACAGTATAGGCTGTTGAGCTTGCGGTGTTTTCCTTCAAGAGTCCCTGCCTTCAAAAAAGGTGATCTGGTGCTTGGAATATTCCAGCTTGTTTTCGGCCTGAAGCTTATCAAGGAAACGCTCTGCCTCTTCCAACGACGAGCGCGACATGTCGGCAAATTCGTGGACGGTCATTTTAGATCGCAAAATATCGGGATTCCGAACATCTTCGATCGCAGTTTTGCGCAGCATTTCGACGAAATAGCTCAAACGCTCGCCCAAAGAGGCATAGGCATAGATCATGCTCAGGTTGTTTGCGTCTCGAAGACGCGCAGATAAAACCTGCATCAGATCTTTCAGCCGCGTTGGGTCCTCATAGCTTTTTTCCCAGAACACATCGCGGTTAATTACAACTAATTCGGTATTGCGATTCGCAACAGCTGTTGCAGATCGTTCGGAACTGTCAATCAGTGAAAGCTCGCCAAACATATCACCTGGTCCCAGCCGCGCCAGATAGAGCGTTTTGTCCGCGGCTTCATGAAAGCAGGTGATATCAACGCCACCCGTGGTGATCAGATAGGCTTCGTCCCCCGGTTCACCCTGGGAGAAGATTTTGCTCCCCTTGTCGACCAGATACCAGGTAAAGCACCCGCTGAACTGTTCCAGCAGGTCTTTTTTCTCTCGGAACATGCCAAAAGCCCAGCGATACATTGACGCCATCGACGTTGCAAAGGGCGATATATTGACGCCAAAGTCCCCCATCGGCACCGGCGAGGACAACCTTTCCCACCCGAGCCGCTCATAGATGCCTGCTGTCTCATCGTTCACCGTCGCAACAATATGGGTAACCCCCAACATGTGACCGATATCAACAGCCATCCGCAGAAGTCCCGCAAATACATTACGACGATTACGCCACTCTGCTGCAATCGCAAGCATTCCGGCACTTCCAAAGACGGGCCGGCTCCGACCAGCAGCCTGCTCCTCTGCGGCGATGCGTTCCCGGTAAGGTGTGAAATCATAGGTGTGATCTGATGGCAGCTTCAGTACGGTATCCAGATTGAGCCGGATTGTCGCAATTGGCACGTCATCGCTATAAGCGATAATGTTGGCAACCGACGGTATGGCGTCGAATACATCGACGATTGCATCATCATATTCTTCGGCAAATCGCCCTAACTCGGAATAGACCTGATAACGTAACCGATAAACATCACTCAGTTCTTTTTCGGTTTCGGCAAGTTTTATTCTGATAGACATCGCATCGCCTTCGCGCCCTCGCTATCCCGACGACCTTATCGTGGGCAACCGCAAGAGGTTATGGCGACACCGACTGAAAGGGTATGGGACTTCTTTTAGTACCGGTCTGCACACCAATACGTGTCCAACAATAGACATAACCATAAGTCATACAAACAAATTTTGTGCTGCTTGAATCTGCGCGATGCAAAGGCATACCGGAATCAAAAAGGCCCTCCCTTAGAAATAAGGGAAGGCCTTTTTGGTGCGGTCGAGAAGACTCGAACTTCCACGGGCTATTAACCCACAGCGACCTCAACGCTGCGCGTCTACCAATTCCGCCACGACCGCATATGTATGTCTGCAAGCCCTTGAGGTATCGAAGCGGGCTTGCCTTGGCGCGGAAAGGGAGATAGCAAATTGATATGACCTGATCAAGGCCTCATTTCACTTATTTGACAGGAAAAATGCAAAGTCACGCCCCAACCGCGCAAAACCTTGAGTGGCGCACCACCCCGGAGTTGGTTCCCTACCCCGAAGCACTTGCCGAAATGGAAGAGCGCGCCGAAGCGATCCATACCGGCGAAGCCAATGAACTTGTTTGGTTTCTTGAGCACCCACCGCTTTATACAGCGGGCACGAGTGCGCAAATTGACGATCTGGTGGACCCGGATCGCTTTCCCGTCTATGACGCCGGGCGCGGAGGCCAATATACTTACCACGGACCGGGCCAGCGCACGGTTTATCTGATGCTGGACCTCAAGACTCGGGGTCGTGATGTCCGGGCCTATGTCCATAATCTTGAAGAATGGGTGATTCGCACCCTTGCCCTGCTTGGCGTCAAAGGCGAACGACGCGACGGTCGGGTCGGTATCTGGGTCGTGCGTGACAATGGTCGCGAAGACAAGATTGCCGCCATTGGCGTGCGTGTGCGCCGCTGGGTGACGTTCCACGGCATTGCAATCAATGTCGCCCCGGATCTGTCGCATTTTGGCGGGATTGTCCCATGTGGCATTTCTGATCACGGCGTCACCAGCCTTAAGGATCTCGGTATCGATATTCCTATGGAAGAACTCGATCGACTGTTAAAACAGACCTTTGGTGAAATTTTCCCCTAAGAGCAACCTTGGGCCTTTCGCATGAATGACAAATCGCAACCGGCCAAGGCCACCATAGCCAAAGGCACGCACAAGGGCCACGAAATGCCCGAAAGCGTTGCCGAAGGCGGGATGGCGGACGCCGAACGTGACATTCTGGCCGAGCTTGACAAGGCACTTGGGGAACATATTGCACTTCTTCTGCGCTGGAATCGCAAACTGCTTTTTGCGGAGTCGTCGCCCCAACCCGATCACGAGGAAGACGATCATGATTGCGATTTCGGCGCATGGTACGCGCTTAACCGCCATAATCGTTTGATTGATCAACCGGCCATGCATGCGCTGGCAACAACCCATCAGCAATTGCACGCCTCGGCAAAGCGGCTTTTGTCAGCACATGAAATTGATGGCGAAGTCGATCCCTCAGAATTTGATATGCTGGCTTTGCGTGCGGAATCCTTTTTTGCGCAATTGCGACGCCTGGAACGGGCATTTCGTACCGCGCGATCAGATGTCGACCCCCTGACCGGCACCTATAACCGGCAAACCATGATGGGTGACCTTAATTCCGAACGCGAACGCGCCCTTCGTACCAATACCCCGACTGCTATTGCCTTGGTCGACCTTGATCACTTCAAATCAATCAACGACACCTATGGTCATCAGGCTGGCGATGTTGTTTTGCAATCGGTGGCGGGCATTCTGCAATCACATGTGCGCCCGTTCGACAAGGTCTATCGCTATGGCGGGGAAGAGTTTCTGATCTGCCTGCCCAATGCCGATATGAAGCAATGCGCACGCGTGCTTGAACGTCTCAGACGCGTGATAGAGGCATCCCCGGTTGCCGTCTCTGATGAAGCAGTTCTTCCCATCACGGCTTCTATCGGGGCCGCACCGATGACCAAAAGCAGAACCGTCGAACAGATAATTGAAAAAGCCGACAAAGCGCTTTATGCCGCAAAGGAAGGCGGTCGCAATCGTGTACGTGTCTGGCGAAATCCAGACACAAAGCCGACTTCCGAAAAGCACGCGAAATAGCCGCCCGCATCTGCGGTGCTGCTTAAATCAAGCATCCATCTGCATGGCGACAAACAGATTGCAACGAACGCCACACCGTTTTTTGGCGATCTGAAAGATTTTTTTTTACTGCTGATTGCGGATGAAAAAGCCACATGGATCAATCCTGATCTGTGTGCGTTTACAAATTGATACCGGCTAATTGTGTTCCGCATCACTCCCGGGCATGAAAAATTCTATCCGTTTGCAATCTTGTCTTCACAAGTTGGAAACATATCTGCAAACTATAATAATAAAAATGGTAGCAGGGCTTATAAACCCATAAGAGAGAGAAGCTACCGCCTTGGGAGGGAATTCGTTTTGACCTGAACGGAGGCCCATGAATGTCCAGTTCTATGGATTTCGCGCCCGGCGATCCCGCCCTGATGCTGACCGTGCTTCGCAGCGCAGAGGCCAATCTTGATCGCAGCATGCTGTTGCGCCGTGTCTTGTCCCTTTTCTGCACTGATGAATATGGCAACCAGATTGCCATTGAAGATGGCCCCGACCTGCAGCGTCGGATCGACAATGCCATTGCTCATCTTGAGCTGGCCGGTCTGATCCGTGCCACAGGGCAAAGCGAGCTTTCGATTACCTCGCTTGGTACAGCCATGATGGTGGCCTATCCGATGGGGATTGATGACGGTGTATTGTGCTCTCTTCCGGCGTTTCGCAACAGCATCTATGAAACCCATGCACCGGTTGTACATGAACGTCACTTGCCGAATTCGGCCTATGGATCAGGTTTCTCGGCAGGGATCGAGGCTCACCGGCTAACGGAAAATCCGTATCCGGCCGATAGCCGCGATCACGAAGACTGGCTGATGGGATGGGACGAAGCCCTTGACCAGGCCAAACGTGAAGCGGAAACCCTCGTCAACTAGGATTACGCCCGATCAATCGTCAGACGGCCATTCTGGTGAGAAAATCGGAACAACGTTATTGTCCGTATCCGACGACAAAGCGGCATCCTGATTGCTGTCGGGCTTGGATGCGGATGCAGTATCGTCCGCGACGGGTGGTTTATCAGAACACCCGTCATTGATACGCTTATGGCCGTCATGCTGCTTGTCGGCCTTGGTGCGCTCTTTGGCCGTGCGGGAACGCTCTGCGCCGCTTTGGCCGTGCAAGGCGCGGTTCTGATCGGCCTTGCGCGCCTTCTCTTCGCGTTGTTTGCGTTTGCGCACCTGACGCAAATTAACAAGATCGCCCATACCACACTTCTGACTGTTATCCCCAACCGCCCCGCCGCAAAAGACATGACGGGGGCTCAGAGGGCACAAAGGGGCATTCAATATCCCCAAAAGAAAAAACGGGCGCTTCGATTTCACGAAGCCCCCGTTTAGCCGTTCTTTAAACCCGATATTTCCCGGTCAGATTAGCGCACGAAGACATGCACCTCGTTGGCCGAGACAGATGCGCTGGTCGCATCAGAAGCACGCACACGCGAACTTGGCAGCCCCATATCGGTCAGGGACCGAAGAACAGCCTGTGCGTTGCGCTTGGATTTATTGGCATTCAGCGCAACCTGCGCCGGGGTACCGCGATTCGGCGTTACCGCAACCACATCAAAGGTCGCCTGCGGGCGACGCTCCAGAACGCGATTAACGGCATTATAAAGCGCTTGTTCGTATTTCACACTTGCCGTATCGAAACGGATCACGACAAGCGGGCGTTCACTTGATGTCGCAGCCATCCGCTGGCCGCTTGATGCCGGCGCAGCCTGTGACTGGAAGACACGCTTGGAAAGTGAATCCCCGAAAATTTCACCATTTTTAACAGCCAGAGCAAGCGCATTGAGATTCGCGCGCTCCGTGCTGACATATGATGTCTGACGGGCAAGGCTTTCACTGACTTCGTTCAGAAGACGATCAATCAACACCGTGGTGCGGTTGGTTTCGTCTTCGAGCAGGGCCAATTGACGGTGATCTTCATCAACCGCACCTGAAACCTGATAAGCCGAGCGAACAGACTCAAGCAGGAAGGTCGACAGCGTGCTGTCGGCAGCAACCTTGTTGGCCAGCGAGTTCAGCGCGGCGATATCGTCGTTCACACGATCAAGCTCGCCCTGCGCAGTGTTCCACTGCTGCACCAGAACCGGGTTACCCGGTGTGGTGCCGACTTGCAGACGTGCGCTGATCGCAGCCACAGTACCGTGATAGGCCTGCGAATGCGCAACTGTCTGCGCACGAAGCTGTTGCAATTCGTTGTTATGCTGGTTCAAAGCCGCCTTAAGACGGTTGAGTTCCTGCTGCATGTTCTCGACCTTGGAACCGACAAAGGTTCCGGTCTGAGAAACACCGGTCAGCGGTGCTGTGCTTGCAGCAACGTCATAACTGGTGGTGGCATCTGCACCAATCGGTTGTGCTGCAACAACGTTTTCTTGCGTCGTTTCCGCATCACCGGCAAGTGTCGGCCAAAGGGCCTCAGAAGAGAAAGAACATCCCCCCAGCAAAAGGGCGGTGCCGATTACGGCGAGGTAGGTTTTACGAACGGCCATTTCGATCTATTACCTAAGTAGAAATATGCGAATCTCCCTGGGCCTGCCTTTTTATCTAGGTGAAACAAGCCCCTGCTCCCCCGGGATTGAAAGCATCTTAGTGCACGACCACTTGTGGAACAAGACGCATTTGCCCCTTTTTTGCCGAGTCATGTCCTTATTCTTCACAAACCGGACAAAGCCGGGCAAAACAGTGGCGTAGCAGTCAGGGAAACTGCGCGTTACGAAAAAATGGCGAAAATTAAAATTTACCACTTGCAATGACATGCTCGTTTGCATAAGTTCCGCTCCGCCGACGGGGAGCACACCTGTGCAACGCGGCGGTTTTCAAGGCAAAGCGCCCGTAGCTCAGCTGGATAGAGCATCTGACTACGAATCAGAAGGCCGGAGGTTCGAATCCTTCCGGGCGCGCCATTGAAAGGCTCGACGTGATCGCGTCGAGCCTTTACCATTTATACAAGCCCTATGCGCCCGTAGCTCAGCTGGATAGAGCATCTGACTACGAATCAGAAGGCCGGAGGTTCGAATCCTTCCGGGCGCGCCAGTCAAAGGCCCGACGTTACCCGTCGGGCCTTTGTTTTTTTCGGCTTTTTATTTTTGCCTCACATCAGTGCACCACGCATCGACCAATGTTATGGTTATAGGCTCGGGCATTGCCCGAAACGGGAAACCTTCCATCGGACGGAGTGCAGCACATGAATGCCAACACCCGGATCACAATTTCCTGCGATGATCGTGTCGGCCTGATTTCCGAGATCACCGGACGTCTGTTTGACATCGGCACAAACCTTGGGCCGACATCCTTCTTGCTTAACGGAAATGTCGCAACCTTTGAAACCAGTTGCGAGCTTCCCGACAATTGCCCGATCTCTGAATGCGAAGCCGCCTTGCATGGGCTGTCTCTTGGCAATGCGCATATCACAGTCGAAGCCATCGCAGCCGCGCCGGAACTTACCACCGCACCGGGTGCGACCCACCTGATCGAATGTTCCGGCATTGATCAGCCGGGCCTGATTGCGCGGCTGTCAGAAATCTTTATTGAATTTGACGCCAACATTGTGCGCCTGGCAGCGTCGGCAACCGATGAAAAGGACGCGCGGATTTATACCCTGCGTTTTGCAGTTGCTATTCCGCCAGAACGCGCGGCAAACTGCCTTGCAACCCTGGCCAATACGGCCGGATCCATGCGCCTTGTGTTTAAATTCGACGCGCTTTAGATCTATATCCGGATTTATATCACCACCCGGTTACGCCCGGCCTGTTTGGCCTCATAAAGCTTCTGGTCTGCGCGCTTTAAGACGCCCCAAGGATCGGTGATGTCTTCGTCGCGTTCACACATCCCGACCGATATGGTGACCGAAACAGCCTTGGATTTCTCTGGCGGGGTGATCTTGTTCTCGGCAATCCGTTTGCGGAGCGCATCAAGGGCCTCTTTTGCGCGTTCAGCACTGCGCCCGGCAAACAGCACGGCGAATTCTTCACCGCCATACCGATAGGCTTTGCCACCCCCGCCAACACGCAACAATTCACGCGCCACTTTTTTCAAAACGATATCCCCGACATCATGACCATAGGTGTCGTTGAATTTCTTGAAGTGATCAACATCCAGCATGGCAATCACATATTGATTACCAAGTTCGGCCATGGCGTGTCCAAGGGCCCGCCTGCCCGGCAAGCCGGTCAGATCATCGACAAACGCCATCCGCCAGGCTTCTTGCGCAAGTCCCGCCAGCACCACACCGGTTGCTGCCAGATATCCATATTGAATAACGCCGGTACCCATCACCGTTGCCACATCAATCGCGATGATCGCTGCGGCAAAACTGGTCTCAAGCGGCTTGTGCCGGATCAAAAGCAACACCACCGCGATGACGGATATGATCATCGCCGGATGGGGCATTGCCCCCAAGATGCCCGTAATGGCAAAGAATCGGGTATCAAGAAGATGATACAGCGCAGACCCGACATCGGGCTTGCCTGCCAACATCAACATGACAAAGATTTGCAATCCCAGAACCAGCATCCGGGCAATGCCGCGCGGGTTCAAAACGCCGCGCTCTGCCGTAAAGCCAAGAAAAAGAAGATTAAGCGGGATCAGATAAAGGGTTGCGATTCGCAAAAATGCCAACCCCTCGGACGAAATACCCGCCCCGTTGCCCACCAGAAGCCAATAACAAACCAGCAACAGCAGCATGACGAAAACCGCACGACCGCGGTTAAACCACCAACCGATGGCCCCGCCAATAATTGCCAGCAAGAACGGACCATAACGGATAAGTCCCGACAGTTCGGCGGGCACCAGCGTTGGTGAAACAGCCAGCAGCAAACAGGCCCCCAAAATAATGGCGGGCGCCAGACCGGCAGACACAACGATGGAATAAGCGCGACGCATGGGGCGTTTGATACTACCTGCTGAAGGGGTCTTGCGGAACGCGCGCTGACTGACGTTCCTGATACCGTGGGTAATCTAGCGACAGTCAGCTTGTCGGGCTATTGCTTTATCAGAATAATCTTTAGTTTTTCACCGACGCGTCCCCGAAATACCGGCCATCTGCGCCCAAAGCACAAGAACTTCGAACGTTTTTAAGCTTGCCAGCATTCGCATCCGCACCCTAAATTACCCACAGGTTTACTGCGGCGCACAATGATCGCGGACCATATAACTGTCACGGCGGCCACGGTACGATCCCGAAAACGGGACGCAAGAATACGCCACATGCTTCGCGCGATGATCAATTGATGATCCATCGCCTGCGACGTACTGATTAAAATGACAGGTTCTGGAGAAACGTTACCATGAGCTTCACCACACCCACCCCGGCCCCGGCACGCCTGAACCGGTCCGAACTTGCCGTTCCCGGCAGCCGGATCGAATTGTTTGAAAAGGCCGCCAAATCGAAGGCCGATGCCATTTTCCTTGATCTGGAAGACGCCGTTGCGCCCAGCGACAAGGAACAGGCGCGTAAAAACATCATCGAGGCCATCAACGATATCGACTGGGGCGACAAGGTTTTGTCGGTCCGTATCAACGGCCTTGATACCCATTATATGTATCGTGATGTTGTTGATGTTCTTGAACAGGCGGGGGATCGACTGGATCTGATCATGATCCCCAAGGTCGGCACGGCTGCCGACGTCTATGCTCTGGATATGATGGCAACCCAGATCGAAACCGCCAAGGGCCGCAAAAAGCGCATCGGATTCGAACTGATCATTGAAACGGCCCTTGGCATGCAAAACATCCACGAAATTGCTGCCGGTTCCCCGCGTAATGAAAGCCTGCATTTCGGTGTGGCAGATTACGCCGCCTCGACCAAGGCGATGACGACCGGCATTGGTGGCCCCAACCCGCATTATGGTGTTCTGACTGACAAGGATGGCGACAATCCGCGTGACTATCATTGGGGGGATATGTGGCATTACGCCATTGCCCGCATGGTGGTCGCGGCCCGCGCCAATGGCCTGAGGCCGATTGATGGGCCGTTTGGGGATTTCTCCGATCCGGATGGCTACCGCGCACAGGCCGCACGCGCCATGGTGCTGGGCTGCGAAGGGAAATGGGCCATTCACCCAAGCCAGATCACCCTCGCCAACGAGGTCTATTCACCCTCTGATGCCGAAATCACCAAGGCCAAACGCATCCTTGAAGCGATGGAAAAAGCGCAGGCCGAAGGGGCCGGGGCTGTTGCCCTTGATGGCCGGTTGATTGATATCGCATCCATCAAACAAGCCGAGGTCATGGTCCGTCAGGCCGAGGCCATCGCCGCACGCGACGTCAACTGATTGCCATCACGGTTTTGAAAATCACAAGGGGCGCAGCATAACGCGCCCCTTGTTTCGTTATAAACCTGATCCGAGACCTTTGATCAGTCGGCAATCCCGTCAAAAGTAATTTTGCCAATGGCTTTGCCGCTTTCCAGCAGGGCATGTGCCTT
Source organism: Thalassospira sp. (assembly GCA_048264285.1). Lineage (GTDB taxonomy): Bacteria > Pseudomonadota > Alphaproteobacteria > Rhodospirillales > Thalassospiraceae > Thalassospira. The sequence goes on along the minus strand of JBLXDD010000009.1, from coordinate 75,988 downwards.
TTGCAGACTTTCCGGTGACAACGACCCAAAACTTTCCGTTGCGGTATTGGCAATGGTGCCGTTGTCGACCAGTTCTGCCAACGTCGTCAAAAGCTTGTGCTGCTCTATCATATCTGCTGTTTGGAACATCGAACGGGTGAACATAAACTCGTATGAGAAGCTGGCAGATTTGGCTTTCAGAAGGTCCACATTATGATTTTCACTGGCCTCCGTGATCGTCACAATCCGTCCCTGCGGGGCGATCAGGCTCGCCATCACGTCAAAATACTGATCGGTTTCCGACGTGCAGAAAATATAATCAACATTCGCAACACCTTGGGCGGCCAATTCTTCATCCAGCGGATTGCGATGGTTGATGACCATATCCGCACCAAGCTTTTTAACCCAATCAATGGTTTCAGGCCGCGATGCGGTCGTAATCACCTTAAGACCCGCAAGCTTGGCCAGCTGAATGGCGATTGACCCCACGCCACCAGCACCACCGATGATCAGGATCGATTTCGATGCGTTGGCATCAGTTGCGGTGCGGCCAATCAGAAGACGATCAAACATTGCTTCCCATGCCGTGATGCTCGTCAACGGCAGGGCAGCGGCGGCGGCAAAATCAAGAGATTTTGGTTTTAACGCCACAATACGCTCATCAACCAGCTGGAACTGCGTATTTGACCCCGAACGGGTCACATCGCCCGCATACCAGACTTCATCCCCCGGACGGAACAGGGTCACATTTTCGCCGACGGCTTCGACAATACCGGCTGCATCCCAGCCCAGCACTTTAAAAGCACCATCGTCCTGCTTGCCTTGGCGGACTTTGAAATCGACCGGATTAACAGCAACACCTTTTACCCGAACCAGAATGTCATGCCCCTCGGCAACCGGGATATCTGTTTCGATCTGGGTAAACAGGTTTGCGGCATCGACCGGGGCGGATTTGTAAATACCAATGGCTTTCATCTTGGGCATTCCCTTGCATCAAAGGTTTGATTTGTGAATGACCAAGGTTTAATGCATAATCACGTTTTAGATAAGTACGCACAATTTTTGCATATAGTATCATTTTGTATACTATTGTGATTTTATGCGGCTTTCAGAATATCAGAACCATCTTTCTTTGGTTAAAGGCGCACTGAAAATGAACATTTGCCCCCCGAACAGAAGCCCCGGCTGCCCGGTCGAAGGGGCGCTTGATGTGATTGGCGGTAAATGGAAAGGCGTTGTGATGTACCATCTGCTTGATGGCACCAAACGTTTTAACGAGCTGCGCCGCATGATGCCCGGCGTAACCCAACGCATGCTGACCCGCCAACTGCGCGAACTTGAGGCGGATGGCCTTGTTCATCGAAAGGTATATGCAGAAGTACCGCCGCGTGTGGAATACAGCCTGACGGCCAAAGGCGAAACATTGCGTGATATTATTCTCGCCCTTAAAGACTGGGGCGAAGCCCATGTGCCCTATTACAGCCAAACCAAACAGGCACAGATGGAAAGCGCCCAAGACGCTGCTCAAACGTAACTTTGATGGCAAGATGCCTGAAATCTCGCGGCTGGACGTGATCGACATCATTGTGCAAACTGCAAAATAGTATAGATACAAACAAAGCCAGATCGCTTAACCAGACGGAAAATACCGGCCGTTGATCTGTCGCCCCTTGACGTGGCGGGTCGATATACTATGTTCCGCCCCATTGTTTCCCAGTCGGATATGATGCCCTGATGCATAACTTCCTCGATTTTGAAAAGCCGATCGCCGAACTTGAAGGCAAGATCGAAGAGCTCCGTCACCTGACGGGCAATGACGAAGTCAACATCGCAGACGAGGTCGCCCGCCTGCAGGAAAAGCTGACGAAGCTTTTGCAGGGCACCTATGGCAAACTGACGCCCTGGCAGAAAACCCAGGTGGCGCGCCATCCTGATCGCCCGCATTTCACCGACTATATTGCCAACCTGTTCGAAGGTTTTACCCCGCTTGCCGGTGACCGCCAGTTTGGCGAAGATGCCGCAATTATTGGCGGGTTTGGTCGTTTGCAGGGGCGTACGGTCATGGTGATCGGTCATGAAAAAGGCCGCGATACCGAAACCCGCGTCAAACATAATTTCGGTTCTGCCCGTCCCGAAGGATATCGCAAGGCGATCCGCCTGATGCGTATGGCGGAACGGTTCAACATTCCGGTTGTGACCCTTGTTGACACCGCCGGCGCCTTTCCGGGTGCCGACGCCGAAGCACGCGGCCAGTCCGAAGCCATCGCGCGATCAATCGAAGCCTGCCTTGATATCAAGGTACCGCTGGTTTCCGTCATCATTGGCGAAGGCGGATCAGGCGGGGCCATTGCCCTTGCCGTTGCCAACAACGTCCTGATGCTTGAAAATTCGATTTATTCGGTGATCTCGCCAGAAGGTTGTGCGTCTATTCTGTGGCGTTCGGGTGACGAAGCCAAAACCGCCGCCGAGGCGCTCCGCCTGACGGCACAGGATCTTTTGGCGCTTGGTGTGATTGATGAAATTATACCCGAACCGCTTGGCGGCGCGCAGCGTGATGCCAAAGAGGCCTGCAAACGCGTTGGCAATGCGATCATCAAGGCCCTTGAAAGCATGGATGATGTCGAAGGTGGTGTTCTGAAAGCACGCCGTCGTGACAAATTCCTTGAAATGGGTCGCAAAGGCCTGAACTGATTTTAATCATTCAGGGCGCAGACCAGATGAAATCGGTTCTGCGCCCTGTTGTTCTTTTCCGGCGCAATCAGTCCGTCGGTATCATCCGGCAAAATGGTGCGCCCTTTTCCGACCTTGTCGGGAGGCATCATGAACTTTCTTCGCCGGGTTGTTGAATCCAGCCGCTTTCAAAACTTCATCACTGCTGTCATTGCGGTAAACGCCGTTATTCTTGGCCTGGAAACATCATCTGATGTGATGGATGTCGCGGGCCCGGTCCTGAGCGCCCTTGACCAGTTGGCGGTCGCGATTTTCGTGGTCGAACTTTTGATGAAACTTGCCGTCTATCGACTGGCATTTTTCAAGCGGGCCTGGAATATCTTTGATTTCACCATTGTCGCCATCACGCTGCTTCCGGCTGGACAAGGCGTTTCGGTGTTACGGGCATTGCGAATTCTGCGTGCGTTCCGCCTGATTTCCACAGTGCCATCCATGCGCAAGGTGGTCGAAGCCTTGATGCGCGCCATTCCCGGCATGGTTTCCGTTCTAACACTTTTGTCACTGGTGTTTTATGTTTCGGCGGTAATGGCCACCAAACTGTTTGGTGACGGTTTCCCCGAATGGTTTGGCACCATCGGCGCATCGCTTTATTCGCTGTTCCAGATCATGACACTGGAAAGCTGGTCGATGGGGATTGTCCGCCCGGTGATGGAATCCTATCCGTTTGCCTGGATGTTCTTTGTGCCGTTTATCCTGATCACCACATTCGCTGTGTTGAACCTGTTTATCGCCATTGTGGTCGATGCGATGTCAAGCCATGTCGATATCGAAGAACACCAGACTCGCGATGTCATTGAATTTGATCATCAGGAAATCATGACCGAGTTACGCGCATTGCGGGCCGAAATGAGCAAACTTGCCAGCAACCAGAACCAAGTGTCGCAGAAAGTTTCATCAAACCGAACGGAACAGTCCGAATCATCCTGAACTGTCGTTCAGATATGGTGTTCCGGTAAAAATTTGGCCTTTCCCTTATAAAAGGGGGTGGTTAAACGCCCCGAACCTCGTCTAATCTTTCGTCAAGAAATCGGGAGATCGGGGAATGAAACTTACCTTTGCGGGGACAGGCTCGGCCTTTTGCATGGCTGCCGACAACTTTCAGAGCAACATGATTCTGGAAACGACCCCGTCCGGAAATGACCAGCCGCAACGCATGCTGATTGACTGCGGTTCAGATGCGCGCCATTCGTTGCGCAATCTTGGTTACATGCCAAATGACTTTGACGGCGTCTATGTCAGTCATCTGCATTCCGACCATATCGGCGGTCTGGAATGGATGGCGCTGTCGAACTATTTTGTCTTTGATGGTCATCGCATGGAATTGTTCGCGATCGAAGAACTTCTTGATCCGCTTTGGGAACATTCGCTGCGCGGCGGCCTTGAAACCAGTGATCACGGCAACAGCAAACTCTCGTCCTATTTCGATGTTGTTCCATTAACGACCAAGGATGGCTTTGACTGGAACGGAATGCATTTTGATATCATCCCTGTTGCCCATGTCAAAACCCCGGAAAACACCATGTATTCCTATGCCCTGTTCGGGCAGGGAACGGGGAAATCATTTTTCCTGACAACAGATGCGATTTTCAATCCGGATGACCATATGCCGTTCTACGAAAAGGCTGATATCATCTTTCAGGATTGTGAGTTGGGACCACGCCATTCCGGGGTACATGCACATTACGACGAACTGGTAACCCTGCCCGATCACATAAAGGCAAAGATGTGGCTGTATCACTACCAAGCATATGACAAGCCCGACGCCCAGGCAGACGGTTTCTGCGGATTCATAGAACCCGAACAAAGTTTTGATCTTGGTTGATCAGACATCGGGCGCATAATCTGCACACTACCCGAACAAATAACGAGCAGCCGGAACGACATTGTTCCAACACACAATACGGGACGTGCGAATGCCAAAATCGGTTTTTGCCTATATCTGGCGTCATAGCCGCCTCCAGCAGATCATTCTGACATTGATCACGCTGGCCTCTTTCCCGTTCCTGTATTATTCGCTTGATCTGCCCAAACAGATTGTCAACGAAGCCATCGGTGGCGCCGGTGCACCTTATGACGTCATGGGCATAGATCTGAGCCAGGTCGAGTATCTGTTTGCCCTATCGGGTATTTTTCTTGCGCTGGTATTCGTCAATGGCGGCTTCAAATATTTCATCAACGTCTATCGCGGGGTGATGGCAGAACGGCTGTTACGTCGTTTGCGCTATATGTTGTTTGACCGGGTTTTGCGGTTCCCGGTGCCCCATTTCCGCAAAACCAGTCAGGGAGAAATTGTTTCCATGATCACCGCCGAGGCAGAGCCGCTTGGCGGCTTCTTTGGCGAGGCAATTTCCCTGCCGCTGTATCAGGGCGGCATTCTGATTACGATTTCAGCCTTTATTTTCATCCAGGACCCGTTGATGGGACTGGCAGCCGTCGCGTTTTATCCGCTGCAAGGCTATCTGATCCCGAAACTGCAAAAGCGGGTCAATCTTCTGGGGAAACAGCGCGTACAGAATGTGCGCCGCATGTCCGAACATATCGGCGAAACCGTTGGCGGTGCGACCGATATTCGCGCCAACGAAACGCAAGGGTTCGAACTGACCCATTTCACCCAGCGTCTGGGCCGTATTTTTGAAATCCGCAAGGAAATCTATTACCGGAAATTCTTTATCAAATTTCTGAACAACTTCATCGCGCAGATCACGCCGTTTTTCTTTTATTCAATTGGTGGCTATCTGGTTATTACCGGTGATCTGAGCTTTGGTGCGCTGGTCGCGGCCCTTGCGGCCTATAAGGACATGTCCGCACCGTGGAAAGAGTTGCTGGCTTATTATCAGCGCCTTGCCGATGCGCGCATCAAATATGAACAGCTCCACGAACAGTTCGAATTAAACGATCTGGCACCTGAACACCAACTCGATGCAGTCATATCGCAACCGCTTTCCGGCCCGCTTGATGTCAGCGGGCTGTCATGGACCGACGATGACGGCACCCGTGTCGTTGAAAATGTGTCCTTTAACATGCCGCTTCCGGGCAAGGCATTGTTGGTTGGATCATCTGACAGCGGAAAATCCCAGCTGGCCCGCCTTCTGGCACGTATTCTCGATCCATCCGGGGGACGCATCCAGTTTGCCGATATTGATGCATCCACCTTGCCCGCAGCTGTGGTCGGTCAACGCTTGGCCTATGTCGGGGCAGATGCGTATCTGTTTAACGGCAGCATTTCAGACAACCTTTTTTATGGCCTGAAACATCGCCCGGTCCTGCTTGATCAGGAAAACGATAACCCTGCGCCTGCGGAAACCGGAACAAACACCGCGGTTGTCCCATCCAACACCACAGAAAATACGACAAAGTCCTATCCGGATCCGAAATTTGTCGATGTGGTCGAGCTTTCCGACCCGACGGAATTGCCTTGGAAACTCACCCGCGAGATGTATGACGAAATCAAGATGTCGGGCAACATTCCCTATGATCCGTCCGCCGAATGGATTGATTATGTCGGGCCGGGCTTTGCATCACGCGAGGAACTTCAGGCAGAGCTGATGCATCTGCTTGAAGTGGTCGGCCTTGATCGTGATATCTATCGCATCGGCCTGTTGCGCCGCATCAGCCCGGAAGAACGCCCCGAACTGGTTAAGTCGGTTCTGGCTGTGCGCCCGCGCCTTAAGAAAATTCTGGCTGAACGGCAACTGTCCGACCTTGTCGAACCCTATGATTTCGACAAATACAATGATAACGCGCCGGTTGGCGTAAACATCATGTTCGGGACACCGTCACGCACGGAATTCAAGCGGTTTGACTTCCTGTCACACCCCTACATCCAGAAAAGCCTGCGCGAAAACGGCCTTTATGACCGGATGATCAAGATGGGGCGTGAAACGCTTGATCTGATGATCGAACTGTTTACCGGCCTGCCGCCGGGGCACGAATTCTTTGATCGTTACAGCTTTGTCTCGGCCGATGAAATCCCCGAGGTTAAAAACATTCTGCGCCGGACCGACGGTGTTGCAATTGATGACATGCGTAAAGAAGACCAGTTGCATCTTCTCGATGTTGCGATGCATCTGACCCCGGCACGTCACCGTTTGCGTGTGATTGACGATGAATTTCGCAACCTTGTCCTTCAGGCCCGCCCAAAGGTCCGATCCAACCTGCCCGATGAACTGGCAAAATATATCGACTTCTTTGAGGTCGATGGCTATGCCCCGGCGGCACCGATCCTTGACAACCTGTTATTTGGTCGCTTTGCCTATGGCCGTGCAAATTCCGAAGAACGTGTGGGCGAAGTTCTGTTTGAAATTGCCCATGAAGGCGGACTTTACGAAGAGCTTGTCGCACTTGGTCTTGAAAGCCAGGTCGGCGTTGGCGGCAGCCGCATGTCCCAGACATTGCGCCAAAAAATTGCGCTTGTCCGTGCGCTGATCAAAAATCCTGATCTTCTGGTTGTTGATGAAGGATTGTCTGCCCTTGATCGCGAAACCCGTGAAAACGTCATCAACTATCTTACTGGCGAAAGCGACAAAACCAGTCTGGTCTGGGTCGATGATGATGATCAGGTCGGCGAAAAGTTCGACACGCTTTTGCAAATGTCAAACGGCAAGCTTGTTAAACGCCGCAGCATCAGCGATGGCAGCGAAACAACAACAGAAGAAGCCGAAGAAGAAATCGCAGTACATGGTGGTGCTGGCGATATTGATCAGGAAGTCCGCCTGCTTCGCACGATCCCGCTTTTTGCCGGGCTTGACCCGAGTGTTGTCAAACTTCTTGCTTTTACCAGCCCGCGTCTGACCTTCAAACATGGCGAGATCCTTGTCAAACAGGGGGACCCGGGCGATGCCGCCTATGTCGTGATTTCCGGACGCGGGGAGATCTGGCTAACCACGGATGAAAACCAGACATTGAAGCTGCGCGATGTTCACCCCAAAGAAGTCATTGGCGAAATTGCGTTGCTTGTCGATGCGCCGCGCTCGGCCACCATCCGTGCGGTCGAAGACATGACGGTTTTGAAACTCGACAAGGCCGAATTCCTGGGACTTGTCCGACAGGATCAGGCTGTTTCCAATCAGCTGATCCGCGTTCTGGCCGAACGGCTTGATCAAACCACCAAACAGCTGACCAACCGAAACAATGACAAGTAAAGGCGGGGTGTCACGCCCTGTCTTGCCTTGTTTGAACTGACTTTATGAACTGCGCCCGATGAACAAAATCGCCTCTATCCTGCTTGCCGGACTGCTTGCCATTGTCATGCTGGGCGGCTTTATCGCCCTTGTCGGCGGCAGCATCGTCGGCGCGCTTGTTTTTATCGTCGGCATTCCGGTCGCCTTTCCAATGACCACCAGCGTGGTGGTGGTGTTCTTTGCGGTCATCATCATCCGAACGGTGATTGAAAAACGCCGTCAGAAGCGCGAAATGCGCAAATATCTTGATCATGCAGAAGACTGATTTTCTGCGTCTTTTGCCATCTGGCAGAAAAAACATTCCGAATTTGCCATCACATGCCGAAAAAAACGCATTAAATGGCATCGAGTTCGGACACCTCCTCTGACAATGCTCTGATAGCTTCCTTCTAGTTCAACAAACAGGCCCGACGGACTGTCGGCTGGTTTTCAAGGAGGTTCTCATGACGGCACAATCCAAGGAACAGCGCTGCGTTTCACTCAGCCAGCTTGCTGATCTGCGGCTGCTGCGTGAACATGCCTATATTGATGGGCGCTGGTGTTCGGCTGATAACCTTCAGGTCGTCGAAGTCACCAACCCGTTTGATAGCAGCTTCATCGGCACCGTTCCGAATATGGGCGTTTCCGAAACCCGCAAGGCCATCAAGAGCGCCAAGAAAGCCTTCCCGGCATGGGCAGGTCTTTTGCCCCGGGAACGTAGTGCCGCCTTGAAACGCTGGCATGATCTTCTGATCGATAACAAGGAAGATCTTGCTCTGCTGATGACCCTTGAACAGGGCAAACCGATCAATGAATCGCGCGGTGAAATCGACTATGCCGCAAGTTTCATCGAGTTTTACGCCGAGGAAGCCAAGCGGGTGAATGTGGAAAACATCACATCCCATCTGCCCGGTCGCAATATGACGGTCAAGCGTGAACCGATTGGCGTCACCGCCGCGGTCACTCCGTGGAACTTCCCGTGCGCGATGATCACACGCAAGGCCGCCGCCGCACTGGCAGCTGGTTGTACCATGATTGTCCGCCCGGCAAGCGAAACCCCGTTTTCGGCGACCGCATTGGCCGAACTGGCCGAACGTGCCGGTATCCCGGCGGGTGTGTTTAACATCGTAACTGGTGACCCGAACCCGGTGGTGGGTGAACTTTGCGGCAACACCGACGTGCGTGCGCTGTCCTTTACCGGCTCGACCGAGATTGGTCGCCTTTTGCTGTCACAAGGTGCGCAGACGATCAAGAAAATGTCGATGGAACTGGGCGGTCATGCGCCGTTCGTCGTCTTTGATGATGTCGATCTGGACGAAGCCGTTGCTCATGCGGTGAACGCCAAATTCGCCACCAGCGGTCAGGATTGTCTCGCAGCAAACCGTATTTTTGTTCAACGCGACATCTATGACGCGTTTCTGGATAAATACGCCAAGGCCATTGCGGAATTGCAGGTCGGCAACGGTATCGAAGAATTTGTCGAAATCGGCCCGCTGATGCATGATCGCGCAGTTGCCAAATGCGAAGACCATGTTGCTGATGCACGTGCCAAGGGTGCCCGCGTTCTGACCGGTGGCACAAAAATGGGTGGGTTGTTCTATGCCCCGACCCTGCTTGCCGATGTTACCGAAGACATGCGGATCTATCGCGAAGAAACATTCGGCCCCGTCGCCCCGGTCATGGTCTTTGATACAGAGGACGAAGTCGTCACCAAGGCCAATGACAGCGAATATGGCCTGGCGGCCTATTTGATGACCAGCAACCATGATCGGGCCGCACGTGTTTCAAATGCATTGCAATACGGTATGGTTGCACTGAACTGCGTGAAGATTACCGGCGCGCCGATCCCGTTTGGCGGCGTTAAACAATCCGGTCTGGGCCGCGAAGGGTCGCGCCATGGCCTCGAAGAATTTACCGAACTGAAATACGTCTGCGCTGCTTACAAGGCGTAATGCGCGCAAAAGACATCAACCGCATTCACATGGGAGAATCAAAATGAATGTCATCAAAAACACCACTGCAGATTTGCAAGAAATGGATCGGGCGCATTTCATGCACCCCTCGACCCATATGCGTCAGCACGCGGCTGGCGAAACCCCCAACCGCATCATCAATGGCGGCAAAGGCATCTATATCCATGATACCGAAGGCGGCGAAAGCCTCGACGCTTTTGCGGGTCTGTATTGTGTGAATATCGGCTATGGCCGTACCGAAGTTGCCGATGCAATCTATGCCCAGGCCAAAGAACTGGCCTATTATCACACCTATGTCGGGCATAGTAACGAAGCAATCATTCGCCTTTCGGACCGTATCGTCAAAAGCGCGCCCGAAGGCATGCAGCGCGTCTATTACGGCATGTCGGGTTCGGATGCGAACGAAACCAACATCAAGCTAATCTGGTACTACAACAACATTCGCGGCCTGCCGCAGAAAAAGAAAATCATCTCGCGTTGGCGCGGGTATCATGGCTCCGGCATCATGACCGGCAGCCTGACCGGCCTTGCTGCCTTCCACAACGCCTTTGATCTGCCGCGCAGCCCGGTTCTGCACACCACCTGCCCGCACCATTACTGGAATGCAGAGGCCGGTGAAACCGAAGCAGAATTCGCCAAACGGTGTGCCGATGATCTGGAAAAAATGATCCTGCGCGAAGGTCCGGAAACCGTTGCTGCCTTTATCGGCGAACCGGTCATGGGCACGGGCGGCATCATCACCCCGCCAGAAGGTTACTGGGAAGCCATTCAGGCCGTTCTGAACAAATACGACGTTCTTCTGGTTGCCGACGAAGTCGTGACTGCATTCGGTCGTACCGGGTCCTATTTCGGCTCCCAGCATTACGGCATCAAACCGGACCTGATCACGATTGCCAAAGGTGTGACTTCCGGTTACCTGCCGCTTTCGGGCGTCATTATTGGCGAGCGCGTCTGGAAAGTCCTTGAACAGGGTTCTGATCAGATGGGCCCGATCGGCCATGGCTGGACCTATTCGGCGCATCCGGTTTGTGCGGCTGCGGCCAATGCCAACCTTGATATCGTTGATGGGGAAAACCTGACAGGCAACTCCGCCGAAACCGGTGGCTATTTCCAGAAACGCCTGCGGGAAACGTTCAACGACCATCCGCTGGTTGGCGAAGCACGTGGTGTTGGCCTGATGGCGGCTCTTGAGTTTGTCGCTGATAAAACCAAAAAGGAACGTTTCGATCCGAATGCGAAAATCGGTCCGCGCGTTTCGGCGGCCTGCCTTGAACGCGGCATGATCGCACGTGCGATGCCGCACGGTGACATCCTTGGCTTTGCCCCGCCGCTTTGCATCACCAAGGCCGAGATCGACAAAGTCATCGACATCGCCAAACAGGCCGTTGATGCGGTTGCCGACGAAGTTGCCGCTGGCAAATAAGCCAGTCTGACACCGTTAATACCCGCCGCATCATATCTTCTTCCCGATGCGGCGATCCACAGGGGCCGGGCCCATGACCGGCCCCTGTTTTTATGCCGAGGAACCAAAGGTTCGGCTATCAGCAAGTGGTATCATATGTCGAGCCGTCCTTGGCCGAGCTAACCCGGCAATTGGCTGCGACACTGCCATTCTGGCGCACCTCAATGGTCAGATAATCACCGTTTGGCGAGCCATCCCAGAACGACATCACGGTCAGGGTATAGCCGTTCACACCCTTTACACCGTTAGTGATCATGGAATTTTCCGAATTGGTCAGCGCCTGTTTGACCGTGACGTTCTTGCCATCGGTCGATGCTTCTGCCCATTCCTTTTGGCTCAGCTCAACACCATTGGGGGAGTAAACCTGCGACTGCGCCGGGGTAATCAATGCCCCCAAAAGAACCGCAGCCAGCATCACAGCCGGGAACAGAAATCCACGTGCCGATTGCAAAAGATTAAGGATCATCACAACTTTTTCCTTTCCGATAAGTTATGCCTCCGCCGGAAGTTGATCTGGCGGATATCCTTATCCAGACGCGGCAAGCCCTATTGCTGTGAGCGGCACAAACAAAAACCCCCGCAAGCATCGCCTGCGGGGGTTTTGTGAAATCCCGTTAAGTCGGGGCATTCAGATTACATTGCAGTACCGAACTCTTCACGAAGCGCTTTCAGAACTTTTTCGGTATCGCCACCGACTTCTTCAATCAGGCTTGCGCCAACGCCTTTGGACGCTTCCTTGAAGGCCGCACGCTGTTCTTCGGTCAGACGGATCACTTCGATTTCCGGCTTGGCTTCCTTGATGCGTGCAAGGGCTTCTTCATTTGCCTTGGTCTGGGCGTCATAAATGAAGTCGTCAAGTTCGGCTTTGACCTCGGCCAGCATCTCTTTGTGTTCGTCAGACAGACCATTATAGAAGTCCGCATTCGAAACAACGGTGGTGGTATATTGCTGCTGACCGGCATAGATCAGGTAATCGGTCACTTCGTAGAATTTCGCGCTTTCAACGAAGAAGATCGGGTTAACCTGTGCGTCGATCACGCTGGTCTGCAGGCCGGAATACACCTCACCCCACGGCAGGGCAACCGGATCGGAACCAAACGATTTGTAAGTTTCGATCAGGATCGGTGACGTCATGACGCGGAATTTAACACCGTCAAAATCGGCCGGCTTTTCCACCGCTTTCTTGGTGGTCCAGACCATTTCACCTTCCGGATACATGGTATAAAGCTTAAGACCTTTGGACTCGAAATCCTTCGACAGGCCGTCGTAAATGGTCGGGCTGGAGGACAGGACCTTTTTGTTTACCTCATTGTCTTGCGACAGCAGGTAAGGAACACCAAAGACCTGAATTTCAGGCACAAAGGTGCCAAGGTGCCCCGGGGATGCGTTTGAGAACTGGACCGCACCAGCAGCCGTCAGTTCGGTAATGTCGTTTTCAGTACCCAACTGACCATAGGTGTAAATGGTCACGGTCACATCACCGTCAGTCTTTTCTTCGACCAGCCGCTTGAATTCCTGTGCATACAGGTCCTGAACATCGCCCGGGCTTTCTTCGTGGGCAAATTTCCATTCTGCGGCATGGGCAGCGGTTCCGGCCACTGCAAACAACGCAGCAGCGGAGAGGGTCGCTTTAAAAAGCTTCTTCAGACTCATATCGAAGTCTCCCGTTTTATCACGCGCAACGGCCGTTTCGGGCCAGTATTTGGCGGCGCTTGGTTGGAACATCATTTTTATGAACGCGCAAAGTGTTGAAATGTTCTTGCATCAGGTCAATGTTGTTTTTGTCTCATGACAAATTAACAAGAACACCTACACAGAACCCTCTCTGCCATGTTAGGGTCTCGGGGTCAGGACCTATTAATTTGATTGAAATGGCAGAGCTAATATTTGTGAAAAACAAGGAAAATTACGCAGAGCGGACTGCTTTCCCGCACAAGGGATTTAACACCGGAGTTTGCAAATATTAGCTCCGACCTTCGGATCGATCACAGTTGCGCGGTCTGCTTTGTCGCAAATCCTTGAAAGATAGAAATCTTCCTGCGGCCTTGCTTTGCGCATCCGCACAAATCCGAGCGCCCATTCCAATCAAATTAATGGGTTCTGACCCAAAAAAAACATCAGGGGTGGAAATAGAATTATGTGGTTACCTGACATCGACCTTAGCGGCGAAACAGGTCCGAAATACAAGGCACTCGTCGAAGCGATCATTACCGACATCGAATCAGGCAGACTGCGCCATGATGTCAGGATGCCAACCCATCGCGAACTGGCCTACCGCCTGAAAGTCAGCGTTCAAACCGTCAGTGCAGCCTATAAAGAAGTCGAAAGACAGGGCTACTTGCGTTCAGAACGCCGTCGCGGAACCTTTGTTCAGGCCCGCCTGACGGACCGGGCATCATCCTTTATCCTCGATAGCCGTCAACCCGATCTGATCGACATGTCAATCGTGCGGGCAGCCTATACCGATTACCACAATGATCTGTCGCGCCAGATGCATGCCAGACTGGCCGAGGAACCCCATCACAACTGGATGGAAAGCTGCCGACCGGTTGCAGGTCTTGAATATCATCGCGAAATCGGCCGGAACTGGCTTGCTGCGATGGGAATTGAGGTTGATATCCCCAACCTGCTGATTACCAACGGGGCCGCCCAAGGCGTCTTCACCGCCCTTTCCACCGTTATCCAGCCTGATGATGTTGTCTTGACAGAAAGCCTGACGGACCATGGCGTCATCGGGTCTGCAAGCATCCTGCGTTTCAAACTTGGTGCATTGCCCACCGATGATGAGGGGATTCTGCCGGACGCGTTTGAACGTGAATGCCGCACCCGTCAGGTCCGTGCTCTTGTCGTGACACCGACATTTACCAACCCGACCAATTGTCTGATGGGGGCCGAGCGCCGCAAAACCATTGCCGACATTGCCGAACATTACGGTGTTTATGTCATCGAGGATGATGTCTATCGCCCGCTTCTCGAAGAAAACCTGCCGCCGATCACAAGCTTTCTTCCCAAACTCGGTTTCCATGTTTCCAGTCTGACCAAGGTGGTTATGCCGGGACTTCGGACCGGCTTTTTGACCGTACCGGCGCACTTGTCGATTCGCGCCAGCAGTGTCTTGCGAGTCACCGGCTGGATGGGGACTCCGTTGATGGCAGAGATCGGCGCACGCTGGATTTCGGATGGCACCGTCGATCAGGCTGTCACTGTACAACGTGCATTGATGCGCGAACGTCAGGCACTGGTCGCAGACATTCTGGGGGATGCGGTTGTGCGTCATCACCCGACATCGCTCAGCGCCTGGGTTCGCATCCCCGAACATTGGCAAGAAGAATGGTTTGCATCTGAATTGCGAAAAAATGGCGTTGCCGTAACGATTTCCGACCCGTTCATGACCGTCAAGGTCCCGCGACCGAATGCCATGCGGATCTGCCTTGGAGGTGCCCCCGATACGCCATCTATTCGACATGCCCTGATCCAAATTCGCCATACCATGGATCAGATGCCCGGTGTGCATGCCTTCGACGTCATGTATTGATTTTGTCCCATGACAAAAATCTGATTGAACCATCACAAAGCGTTTTTATTCTGACAAGAACCGCGTGAAGCGAAAGACAAACGTGTGGGAGGGAACAAACAACCACACAAGACGTCCAAAAGAATGTCTCGCACACGCATCAAGGAGGTTCTATGTCAGGTTCAATCGGGGAGGCCCCCGGACCAAGCGCCGGCGCGTTAGGGATTCTGAAAAAACTTGATCACGGTTTATCTGTGGTCGAGCGCCAGCTTCTGGGGTGGAGTATCGTGATCATGGCCGTGAATACGGTCGCGAATGTGATCATGCGTCTGGCTTTCAATTCAAGCATCTTCTTTTCCGAGGAACTCAATCAGTTCCTTATCATTCTTGTGACCTTTGTCGGCATCAGCGAAGCTGCCCGCATGGGGCGCCACATTCGCATGTCGGCCTTTACCGATATGCTCGGGCCCCGTGCCAGCAAGATCATGATGATCATCATCACCCTTGGGACCGCCAGCCTTTTGTTCCTTTTGGCCTGGTATTCGGTTGATTATGTTTCCTCGTTGATTGCGTCAAACCGCCTGACGCCAGCTTTGCGCATTCCCTATTACCTGACCGTTCTGATCGTGCCGTTTGGCCTGTGTGTGACCGGCATCCAGTTTGTTCTGGCCGCACTGACCAATATCCTCAAACCCGGGACGCACCTGTCCTATCAGGTTGAGGATACTTTTACCGACGCCGACGAGCATCATCTGTAAGGGAAACGGACAAATGGATCTTGGAACTTCAATCCTTCTGGTGATGCTTGTACTGCTTGTACTTGGATTCCCGATGATGGTGCCGCTGGCAACGGCAAGTGTCGTCGCATTCCTGTTTTACATGCCGATCCCCGAACGCATCCTTATTCAGCAGATGGTCACAGGCATTTCGCCGGTCGCCTTGATCGCGGTGCCTATGTTTATCTTTGCCGCCGACATCGTGACAAAGGGGCATACCGCCAACCGGCTGATTGACCTTGCCATGACCTTCGTTGGCCATGTGCGTGGCGGCCTTGCCGTGACAACCGCCCTTGGCTGCACCATGTTCGGTGCCGTTTCCGGATCGACACAGGCGACCGTGGTTGCCATGGGCGGACCGCTGCGCCCCAAGATGCTCAAGGCGGGCTACGAAGATAAATTCGCCATGGCGCTGATCATCAATGCCAGTGACATCGCGTTTCTGATCCCGCCATCCATCGGCATGATCGTGTTTGGCGTGGTTGGCAAAGTTTCAATCGGGGAGCTGTTCCTGGCCGGGATCGGGCCGGGCATTCTCATCCTGATCATGTTCTCGGCTTACTGCATGTATTACGCCAAAAAGAACAACATCCCGACCATTCCCCGCATGACCTGGGCCGAACGTGGCAAAGCCGTGATCAATGCCGGCCCGGCCATCATGTTCCCGGTTCTGATCGTGGGAGGTATTTATCTTGGCTGGGTCAGCCCGACCGAAGTTGCAGCCGTCGCCGTGGTGTATGCGGTGATCCTTGAAGTGCTGATTTTCAAATCAGTCAAGTGGTCCGAGCTGCTGTCGATTGCCCGTTCGACCGGCCTTATTACGGCAGTTGTGTTTATTCTGGTGGGTGCCGGCACGACATTCTCGTTCGTGATTTCCTTTGCCCAGATCCCGCAACATGTCATTGGTGCCTTGGGCCTCGAAGGCGCACATCCATACGTCATTCTGGCGGCGATCTGCATTGCGTTCTTTATTGGCTGCATGTTCGTCGACCCGATTGTCGTCATTCTGGTCCTGACGCCGATCTTCATGCCGCTGGTCAATGCCGCGGGTCTTGACCCGGTTCTGGTCGGGACACTGGT
Organism: Thalassospira sp.; assembly: GCA_048264285.1. Classification (GTDB taxonomy): domain Bacteria; phylum Pseudomonadota; class Alphaproteobacteria; order Rhodospirillales; family Thalassospiraceae; genus Thalassospira. The sequence goes on along the minus strand of JBLXDD010000009.1, from coordinate 59,315 downwards.
GACGCTTCAGGTCGCGATCGGGTCTGCCACGCCACCGTTCGGGTGTGACATCTTTACGGCCATCGCGATCTTCAGGCGCCCTTATGCCGAGGTTATCCGTGGAACACCGCCTTTCATTTTCATGCTGCTGCTTGCAGCGGTGATTTTGATCTTTGTTCCGCAGATCGCCCTTTTCCTGCCAGAGCTTGCCTTCCATTAATCAGGCACTGGCTTGTCACTTCCGGGATTGCCCGAAAGCCTATTTGGAAATGTGAAAACAGGGGCATCCCCAAACCGGGATGTCCCGCCCTTGGAGTTCAGGACGATGTCCGTATCCCGTGCGGTCACGCCAGAGCCGGTAGATGTGCCTTATTTTCCTGATCCTGTCGGACCGGCAGGGCGGATCGGCCTGATTACACTGGCAACCGATTTCAATAGCGAGGATGACCTGCGGGCCATCCTGCCAAATGACGTGCGCCTGTTTACCACGCGCATTGAAAACGCCAACCCGGTCACGGTCGAAAACCTGAAATCCATGGCCAACGACCTGCCGCGCGCGGCCAAAACCCTGTTGCCGGGATATGGTGTGGATGTCGCCATTTTCGGCTGCACATCGGGTACCGCCGTTACCGGATCAGACAAGATCGCCGACCTGATCAATGAAGGCATGCCCAAAACCAAGGTCACCAATCCGCTTTTGGCCAGTGAACTTGCCCTGCGGGCGGTTGGGGCGCAAAAAATTGCCATCCTCACCCCCTATACTCCCGCTGTGACACAATCGGTTGTCGATGTTTTTTGCGACAAGGGGTTTGAGATCACCCGTGCAATGGGCTTTGGTCTTGATAGCGATTTTGACATGACCGCCCTGCCGCCAAAGGCCTTGTTTGAAGCCGCACTTAAGGTCGACACAACTGATGCCGATGCGGTTTTCATTTCCTGCACCGCCATCCGGTCGGCCGAAATCATCGCCGACGTCGAACAACAGCTTAAAAAACCTGTGATCACCAGCAATCAGGCCCTGATCTGGCACGCATTGCAGTTAATGAATTACGACAAACCGGTCACAGGGTTTGGAACCCTGTTTGATCAGGCCCCACAACAATCCAGTCAAGTCGAGGTCCCATGAAAGACCCCATCACGTTTGCTGATGTTCTTTCTGCCCGTAAAACCATTGCAGAACATATCATTCAGACGCCGCTACGCCCGTCCGCTGCCTTATCCGAACGCGTTGGCAGTCCTGTCTGGCTCAAATGTGAACAGCAACAATATACCGGCAGTTTCAAGTTGCGTGGTGCCGCCAATGCGGTTTTACGCCTGAATGAAGAACAAAAAGCCAAAGGTGTCGTCGGTGTATCCACCGGCAATTATGGTCGGGCACTTGCCTATGCGGCCCGCAATGCCGGTGTACGATCGGTCATTTGCATGTCGGAACTGGTGCCGCAGAACAAGGTGGACGGCATCCGCGCCCTTGGGGCAGAGGTCCGCATCATCGGCCAGTCCCAGGACGAAGCCCAGCATGAAGTCGACCGCCTGGTCAAAGAAGAAGGCATGATCATGTTGCCGCCCTTTGACCACCCCGACGTCATTGCCGGGCAAGGAACTCTTGGCCTTGAAGTCATCGAAGCCCTTCCTGACGTGGATACCTTGTTGGTGCCCTTGTCTGGTGGCGGGTTGCTGGCCGGTGTGGCACTTGTCGCAAAATCGGTCAATCCGATGATACGGGTTGTCGGCATCACCATGGAACGTGGCTGTGCCATGATCACAAGCCTTCAGGAAGGCAAACCCACTGCCGTCAAGGAACTGCCGACGCTCGCAGACAGTCTGGGGGGCGGTATTGGTGAAAACAATCAATATACCTTTGATATGTGCGGTGATTTGACCGACGATTTCGTTCTGGTCAACGAAGCCCAGATCGCCGATGGCATCCGGGCGGCTTATCTTGATGATCAACAAGTGGTCGAAGGATCGGGGGCTGTTGGCATTGCCGCCCTTCGGGCCGGACTTGTCGACAATCCTGGTCGCACTGTTGTGCTGACGACCGGCTGCAATATCGACATGGAATTACATAAACGCATTGTAGGCGGCGAAGACGTCGACCTGATGGTGGAGTGAACCTTATGCCTGAAATTAGAATTCTGACCGAAAGCGACCTGCGTAAGGTTATCGATCTTGATATGGATGCAATCACCTGCATCGAAGATGCCTTTGTTGCCTTGGCAACCAAAGATGTCTGCATGCCACCGATTGCATGCCTTGATATCCCGGCCAATAACGGCGAGATAGACGTCAAAACCGCCTATGTTCCCGGTCTGGACGGGGTTGCTGTTAAAATCAGCTCCGGCTTTTTCGACAACCCGAAACTGGGACTGCCGTCGGTTTGCGGCATGATGAACGTCTTTTCATCAAAAACCGGCATCCTCCAGTCTGTATTGCTTGATAATGGTTATCTGACCGATGTGCGAACCGCCGCCGCAGGCGGCGTGGCAGCACAGCATCTGGCACGTGAAGATGCGAAAACAGTGGCCATTTACGGTGCCGGTGTACAGGCGCGCCTTCAGCTCAAGGCGCTGACATTGGTACGTGACATTTCGTCGGCCACGATCTGGGCACGCGATATCGCCAAGGCCGAAACCTGCGCGAAACAACTCTCTGCCGAACTTGGTATCCCTGTCAGTGCAACAAACGATGGCAAAGAAGCAGCCGCAGATGCCGACATTATCGTTACCACCACGCCAACAAAAGAACCGATCTTGATGGCCGACTGGATCAAACCCGGCACGCATGTAACCGCCATGGGCGCGGACATGGAACATAAAAATGAAATTGATCCGGCCCTTATCGGGCAGGCCGACCTTTATGTCAGCGATAGCCAGGCACAAACCCGCATTCTTGGCGAACTTCATCACGCCATTGATGCCGGTTTTGTGGATGCAAATGCGACATTACCTGAACTGGGACAGGTTATCGCCAAATCTGTCGCCGGTCGTACTTCTGCCGATCAGATCACGGTTTGTGACCTGACCGGAACCGGTGTTCAAGACACCGCAATCGCCACCCTCGCCCTTCACCGCTGCAATGCAGCTGGTGCCGGGGTCGAGATTACTTCGTAACAACAAAGGGAAACAGGGTCTGGACCCACCTTTATCTGGAGGCCTGCGATGAGCCAGGTAGAATTGAATTTCACGCGTGACGAATATGTCGAACGCCTGGAGAAAACCAAAAAAGCCATGGTGGAAAAGGGCATTGATCTTTTGATCGTGACCGATCCGTCAAACATGGCCTGGCTGACCGGCTATGATGGCTGGTCCTTTTATGTCCATCAATGTGTTCTTGTACCGATAGAAGATGACCCGATCTGGTTCGGGCGTTCGCAGGATGCCAACGGTGCCAAACGTACCGTTTATATGCCCCATGACCGCATCATTCCCTATGCCGATCATTATGTGCAATCGACCACGCATCATCCGATGGATTACCTTGCAGAGGCCATCGAATATCGTGGTTGGGCGTCGCGCCGCATTGGCGTGGAAATGGACAATTACTATTTCTCGGCCAAGGCGTTCCTGCAACTTCAGACCCATCTGCCCAATGCCAGGTTTTCCGATGCGACGGCACTTGTGAACTGGCAGCGTGCAATCAAATCCGAAACCGAAATTTTCTATATGCGCCAAGCGGCCCGCATCGTCGAAAACATGCATGAACGCATTTTTGAAATCGTCGAACCGGGGATGAAAAAGAACGAACTTGTCGCGGAAATTTTCCGAACAGGAATCGCCGGCATTGACGGTATCGGTGGCGATTATCCGGCCATCGTACCGCTTTTGCCATCAGGCCAGGACGCCAGCGCGCCGCACCTGACATGGGATGAAAAACCCATTCCGGGTGATGCTGGGACTTTCTTTGAAATTGCCGGTTGCTATCGCCGATATCATGCGCCCCTGTCGCGCACGATTTATCTGGGCGATCCTGATCAGCGGTTCCTGGATGCTGAAAGTGCCTTGATCGAAGGTCTTCAGGCGGGTCTGGATGCGGCCAAACCGGGCAATGTATGCGAAGATATCGCCATCGCATTCTTTGGCGTTTTGCAGAAATACGGCATCGAAAAAGACAGCCGTTGTGGCTATCCGATCGGGCTGTCCTATCCGCCAGACTGGGGCGAACGCACCATGAGCCTGCGCCCCGGAGACCGCACCGTTCTGGAACCGGGCATGACATTCCACTTCATGCCGGGTCTTTGGTTTGATGACTGGGGGATCGAGATCACCGAAAGCATGATGATCACCGAAACCGGGTCAAAAACCCTGACCAGCTATCCGCGTCAGCTGTTTGTAAAGAACTAGACGCCGCCAAAACCGCACCGGACCGGCATAATGCCATGCTGTGTCCGGTGCCAGATGCCACAGCCTGACGACGACGGTCGCGATGTCAGGCTTTTTAAGGATACGACCATGATAAAACCATCACCCATCAGCCCGACGATCCCCCTTGATCAGGATGGCATCCACCACGGCTTTTTAAAGCTGCCTTATTCGCGTGATGATTCCGCCTGGGGTGCTGTGATGATCCCGATTACCGTGGTGCGCAATGGCAGTGGCCCGACGGCCCTTTTGACCGGCGGCAACCATGGTGATGAATATGAAGGTTTGGTATCACTGTTCAAACTTGCAGAATCGCTGTCCGCTGGTGAAATCAACGGCCGCGTGATCATTCTGCCAGCGATGAACTATCCTGCCTTTCGCAATGCATCGCGGACCTCGCCAATTGATGCGGGCAATATGAACCGTTCATTCCCGGGCAAACCGGACGGAACGGTGACCCAAAAGATTGCCGATTACATCATGCGCTATCTCGTGCCAGAGGCCGATATCGTTCTTGATATCCATTCGGGCGGCAAAACGCTTGATTTCATTCCGTTTTCTGCGGCCCACGTTCTGCCGGACAAAGAACAGGAAGCACGCTGTGTTGCCGCCATGAAGGCATTCGGCGCCCCCTATTCGATGATGATGCTTGAACTTGATGCGGTTGGCATGTTTGACACCGTTGTCGAAGAAGCCGGCAAAACCTTTGTCACCACCGAACTGGGGGGTGGTGGTTCCACCACTGCGGAACGTGTCGCCATTGCTGATCGCGGTGTCCGCAACATCCTGATTCACGCCGGTATTCTGAAAGGCGAAATTGAACCATCCCCGACTGGCACGGTCATGCTTGATATGCCCGATGATCGTTGCTTTGTCGCGTCCGAAACCAGCGGCCTGTTCGAACCATGCGTTGATCTGGGGGATCGGGTCGAAAAAGATGCCTTGATTGCGCGTATCTATGATGTCGAACGCACTGGCACCCCGCCACGGGAATATTACGCCCCGCGTGACGGCATTGTGTCATGCCGTCATTTCCCCGGTTTGATCAAAACCGGTGATTGTCTGATTGTTATTGCCGAGGTGCTCTGATCATGATCAGGCTTGATGAGCTGGATCTGAAAATCCTGAAAACCCTGCAGCGCGAAGGGCGCATCACCAAGGTCAAACTGGCCGAGGCGGTGAACCTTTCGCCAAGCCCGTGTTGGGAACGGCTCAAACGGCTTGAGGATCTTGGTGTTATTTCAGGCTATCACGCCCATATCAATCTGGAAAAGCTGGTCAAACCGACGCTGGTTCTGACCGAAGTCACGCTGCGTCATCACCAGCATGATGATTTTCAGATTTTCGAACGCGCCGTTCAGGATATCCCCGAAATCGTCGAATGCTATGCGCTTGGCGGCGGCGTGGATTACATGCTCAAGGTGCTCTGTCACGACGTTGATGCCTATCAACGCATGATCGATGGCCTTCTGGTGTCCAATATCGGGATTGACCGCTATTTTACCTATATCGTGACCAAAAAAGTCAAAACCACACCAATCCCGCCAATTGAAAACCTTGTGGCCCTGCCCGAACGCAAATAAGCGCCCACTATCGGGGCAGGATGATTTCCTGCCCCGACGTTTCGCCCCCCAAAGACCGGTGGCGCCCCCCCTTTTTCAGATCAGTGCTTGTCTTCCTTGTGCCCCATGGCAACATGCCAGGTATCCCAACCGGCAAGGCCAACTGTAATGGCCACCATGATCGCAAGATCCCAGCGGGTCACATAGCCGAGCAGAATGCCGAGGAATCCGATCAGAACGACAAAAGACAAAAGCGCCATCGCACGATTAAGCAGACTGTTTTCCATTATGCGTTCTCCTGTCCGCCAAGATGTGATTTCAACCAGTTTGCTGTGCGCATCAGGCGGGCGTCATCGCCGACCCGCCCCACAAGCTGCACACCCATCGGCATATTGTTTTGCGACCATAAAAGCGGGATGGTCACAGCCGGTGTACCGCAGAATGTCCAAAGCCCGTTAAAGATCGGATTTCCTGTCGTCTGCAAGTTATCCGGTGCCGGTCCGGGTGCCGCCGGTGTGATGATCGCGTCACACCGATTAAACACTTCTTCCAATCCGGCATTTAGCACCTTGCGCCAATCAAGGGCAGCCAGATAGTCCCGCGCCTTGATATCCTTGCCCTCATCGATCGCGGCAACGATTTCCGGTGACAAATGATCGCGCCCGCGCTTTTCATAACCATAAAAATGCTTGGCCATTTCGGCAAAATTGATCTGCTTGCGCAGGGCGTTGGCATCGTCAAATGCCTTGGGCAATGGTGCTTCGAAACATTGATCTCCCAGCATGGCAGTGATTTCGCGAAACGCCATTACGGTTTCTTCGTCTGCGACCTCGTCAAATTGAGGCGGACGGACAAAAGCCAGCATCGGCGTCACCAAAGGATCACTTTTGGCAACATCCAAAAGCCTCGGCGTCGGGGATGGCACTGTTGCCGGGTCACCTGCGTCATGACCAAACAGGCTTTCGGCCACCATGGCCGCCCCGTTGATCGAATTGGCAAAAACACCAATTGTATCAAGGCTCGGGCTTTGGCTTAGAACGCCGGTTCGGGCAATCGCACCAAAAGTCGACTTGAACCCGACCACCCCGCAAAAAGAAGCCGGTCGAATGACCGAACCGCCGGTTTGCGTCCCCACCGCCAGCGGCACCATGGCGGCGGCGACGGCGGCGGCGGACCCCGATGATGATCCACCGGGTGTATGGGATGGGTTATGCGGGTTGCGCGTTTTGGACGGATGCATAAAGGCCAGTTCGGTCGAAACCGTCTTGCCCATGATAATCGCGCCTGCCGCCTTAAGGCGCGATACCAGAACCGCGTCATCTTCGGGCACACGCCCTTTATCAAGGACGGTACCGTTCTCACTTGGAATTTTTGCCGTGTCGATCACATCTTTCAGGCCAACCGGAAGACCATGCAACGGTCCGATCGGTGCGCCTGATTGCCGTCTGGCATCAAGGGCACGGGCCTGTGCAATCGCATGATCGCTATCAAGCCAGGCCCACGCCTGGACTTGCGGTTCGATTTCGGCAATTCGGTCCAGACATGCCTCGACATATTCAACCGCGCGGACCGCCCCGCTGGCAAGGCGGTCACGCAATTCGACAACATCAAGCATCAGCAATGGATTGATATTACTCATTTCATCCCCCTTACCGCACGCCATAGAACAGATCAGGCAAATGGAACACGATTTGCGGGAAGGTGTACATCAGGAACATGCTGACAATCACCATGAACAGGAACGGCATGATGCCCTTGAAGATATCGGTCAACAATATCCCGCTTGGCGCCACCCCTTTTAGGTAATAGGCCGACATTGCCATGGGCGGGGTCAGGAATGATGTTTGCAGGTTAAGGGCAACAAGTATCCCGAAGAACAGCGGATCAATATCGAACAACGGCAGAAGCGGCAGGAAGATCGGCACAAAGATGATGATGATTTCCGACCATTCCAGCGGCCAGCCCAGCAGGAAGATAATCAACTGCGCGAGTAACAGGAACTGAAGCGGTGTCAGGTCAAGGCCTCCGACGAACTCGGCAATCACATGTTCCCCGCCAAGATAAGAGAACACCGACGAGAACGTATAGGACCCGACAAACAGCCAGCAAACCATGGCCGAGGTCCGCACCGTCAGATAGACAGATTCGCGCAGACGATCAAAGGTCAAGGCCCGATAGGCCGCCGCCAGAAGCATGCCGCCCAACGCCCCGATAGATGCCGCCTCGGTCGGGGTCGCCAAACCAAACAGGATCGATCCAAGTACCGCCAAAATCAGGAAAGCCAGCGGGAAGAACGAAGTTGCCAGCATCCAGAGAACCTTGGGCAACGGCACTTCGGGAATTTCATCGCTGGTCGGACGCGGGGCTGCTTTGGGCTGAAGCAACGCCCGCCCCATCACATACAGCAGATACAAACCAACCAGTGTTAGGCCCGGCAACAACGCCCCGGCATAAAGGCGCACGATGGATACGCCCGACGCGGCGGCATAAACAATCAGCATGATCGAAGGCGGGATCAGGATACCAAGTGTCCCACCAGCACAAATGATGCCTGATGCAAAACTTTTGTCATAGCGCGCCTTAAGCATCGCCGGCAGGGCCAGCATGCCCATAAGCGTCACAACCGCCCCGACAATCCCGGTTGCGGTTGCAAACAGCGCACAGGTAATCAGGGCCGCAACACCAAGTGACCCGGGAATATTGCGCGCGGCAATGTTAAGGGTGCCAAACAGACGGTTTACGATGTTGGCACGTTCAACGATATAGCCCATGAACAGAAACAGCGGCACAGCGGTCAGAACTTCGTTCGACATCACCGTGTATGTCTGGTTGATGAACAAATCGAATATTCGGTTGTTAAACGCCCCTTCAAACCAGGTTATGGCCGATGTCAGGGTGTCGCTGTCTTCGGCCAGCCGGTTAAAGGCCCGCCACATACGGCCTGCATCAAAATAGGCGTAGTAACCAAACCCGATCCCCAGCGCCATCAGGGTAAAGGCAACCGGAAAACCAAGAAATACAAGAATAATGAAAATGCCCAGCATCATCAGGGCAACATGTGCGTCAATCACTTTGGATGCTCCGTTCGGGGGCGAATATCGCGCTTGGGAGGAAGATCACCATCAGATCAATCTTCCTTGGCCACTTGCTGTTTCATCAGCAGTTCTTCGGTTTCTTCAACGTCATCATCTGCATTGCGCCAGCACCCTTCACGGATACACAAAATGCAGCGCATCACCTGTGCAATGCCCTGGATGAACAAAAGAATACCGGCTGCGACAATCACCGCCTTGAATTGGAAAATCGGAACACCCGCCGGGCTGTTCACGCTGACTTCCCCGTAACCCCATGACCGGGCGGCATATTTCCAGCCCGACAAAATCAGGGCGGTCACGCCAGGGAAAAAGAAAAAGATATAAAGAACAAGATCGACCTTGGCCTGGGTTCTGGGCTTCCACAGGCGATAAAGGAAATCGCCACGAACATGCCCGCCACGCGACAAGGTATAAGCCCCGCCCATCATGAAAAGTGTGCCATACATGATAAATGACACATCAAGCGACCATGTGGTGGGTGCGTTAAAAAGGTATCGCGAAGCCACTTCATAGCTCATGCCCAGTGTCATGAGGATAATCAACCAGCCAAAGGCCTTACCAAACCAGGCCGAAAGCCTGTCCGCGAATTCAATAAATCCAATCATGAAATCCTGCCCGTTCGCCTTTTGATTGCTCCGTCAGCCAGAAAACATGGCCAACGGAGCAATCAGGATCGTCAAAACACCGAAAAAACCGGACTCTGATCAGAGTTTCAGTTTACCCGGGAAGTAGTGATCATATGCGAGCTGATAATCAGGCGAATTCATCAGTTCATAGAATGTCACCCGTTCAACCCATGCGCGCTGGCTATCAAGAACACGCTTCATGAACGGGTCTTCTTCAAGCGTCGGGATCAGATTGTCCCAGGCATCAAGCTGTGCGGCGAGGATCTCTTTCGAAGTCCGGTGCACTTCGACACCTTCGTCCTGAAGTTTCTGCAAGTCAGCGGAATAGTTATCCATGGCCAACGCGGTGTTGGACGTCGACGCTGCTTCGACCGCGTGACGCAGGATGGCCTGAAGATCGGGCTCCAAATCTTCCATAAGCGATTTGCTAAACAGGAATTCAAAGCTTTCCGATGCCTGATGATACGATGACAGATAGTAGTTCTTGGCAACATCTTGGGCGCCAAAACGCATATCCGATGACGGGTTGTTGAATTCGAACGCATCAATCACGCCGCGTTCCATCGCCGGGACAATCTCGCCCCCCGGAAGCTGTGCAACGGACATGCCCATCGACTGCAAAAGATCTGCTGCCAGCCCGACCGTACGATATTTGAAGCCTTCGATATCAGCGACCGTATTGACCGGCTCCTTGAACCAGCCAAAAGGCTGTGCCGGCATCGGGAAGCCAAGAAGGCCAACAATATCAAGCCCCATAATGTCTTGAATCAGTTCGCGATAAAACTCTTCACCACCGCCGGCATAGAACCAGCTCAGCATGGTGGTTGCCGAACCACCAAAGACCGGGCCCGTCCCGAACAGGGATGCCGCCTTGTTCTTGCCGTACCAGTAAACCGGCACCGAATGCGCAATATCGATCACACCATCATTCACGCCATCAAGCACCTGGAAGGCCGCCACAACAGCACCAGCCGGAAGAAGGTCGATTTTCAAACGACCGCCAGACATGGCCTCGACACGATCAACATATTGCTGAGCAAAAGTCATCCAGATGTCGGACGATGGCCAGGAAGTCTGCATCTTCAGAACCATCGGGGCCGGCTGGGCATGGACAGCCGGTGCAGCAAACATCCCTGTTGCCGCAGCACCGCCAGCGACCACCCCTGTTGCCCCTTTGGTCAGGAACGAACGACGGGATACTTGTTTGGTCTTCACGTCTTCAGATTTGGTCTTCATTTCATAATTCCTCCCAGAAATACCGCTGTCTGCCACCAACCATTGGCGGAAAACAGACGGCAACTGTCAGCCTTCAAAAGCCCCTGATCCCGGTTTCCGGGATTTTTTTGATGCGCTTATCCCGTTTCGGGACCCAAGAAAACGGCACGCATTTTGTTATTTCTTCAGACTTGTTCTAACTGAACGTCAGCGGTTTTATTCCGCCTTCTAAGCCACCCGGTCACCGGGTTCTTTTCCCTGAAAATAAGCATCAAGGTTATCAAGTGCGCGAAAGCCCATGGCATCACGTGTTTCTTCTGTTGCAGACCCGACATGGGGCAGCAAAAAGACGTTATCCAAGGCACTGATGCGCGGATTTCCGCCCGGTTCGGTACAAAACACATCAAGGCCTGCGGCAAACAGTTTTCCGCTTTCAAGTGCGGCCACCAGGGCATCTTCATCCACCAGATTACCGCGCGCCGTATTCACAAGGATCGCGCGGTCCGGCAGCATCGCAATTGTCTTGCTGTTGATGATGCCTTTTGTCTCTGGCGTTGACGGACAATGCAGCGACAGCACATCAGATTGCGCAAACAGGTCTTCTATGCTGTCGTGGAATATCGCCCCCTTTGCCAGATGGTCGGGCAGCGGTTTACGGTTGTGGTAATGGATTTCCATACCGAACCCGCGTGCGCGCTCGGCCGCGACCTGGCCAACACGCCCCATGCCCAGCACTCCGAACCGTTTGCCCGATACCTGCCGCCCGACCATAAAGGCCGGTGACCAGAAATCCCATTTTCCGGCGCGCACCATTGCGTCGCCCTCGGCCCCGCGCCGCGCAGCGCCAAGCATGCACAACATGGCAATTTCGGCCGTGGCGTCGGACAGAACATCGGGCGTGTTGGTCACAACAATCCCGGCCTTTTTGGCCGCCCCAAGGTCGACATGATCAACCCCGACGGAATGATTGGCGATAATCTTAAGACGCTTGGGCATCTCCGCGATGACGTCAGCGGAAAAATGTTCGGAATGGCACGGTAGTACAGCATCGACATGCTGACATTTCTCGATCAGTTCCGTGCGGGTGAAAACACGGTCGTCGTCATTGAGGACAACCTGATAGTCCCGCGCAGCACGTGCTTGAACAGCATCGCGCAAACGTCGCGTTATCAAAAGTTTAGGCTTCTCGGGCATGCGGACGCTCCCGGTAAATTCCCTGATGGATGTGTTATTTTTTATGATTCAACAAAACACCTACAAGAAAATTCTATCAATAGATTATCAATCCTGCCGCAATTCTTTTTCACTTCGTGGAAAACCAAAGATTAAATGTGAATGCCATCACACACGTATTTGGTTTGTCAATCCACTGATTTTAATTCGTAAAACCCGATTCCGGTGATGCCTGTTCAGACCAGATCTCATCGGTTGTCTTCCGGGCACACACATAATTCACCAAGGCACACCGGATCGGGGATTTGCCCGCAAACCGGTTAGCTGGAGTCAAAAAACTTCGTCGCACCGACAAGAAAAAGGGCCGCTGTCAACAGACAGCGACCATTCACAAAACCGGTATGACCTGCTTAGAAGGCCATCGAAATAATAACGGCTTGGCCCCATCATTCACAAATGTGAGTAATGCTCACATTTTGATCCAGGCCGCGCCACTTTGCCCCGATCGAACAACCGCTTCGACAAATTTCATCCCGTCCAGCCCTTCTTTTATTCCGGGTACAAGCATGGTTGCGGGATCGGGTTTTTCGCCGCGAAGATGTGCCATCAACTGATCGGCAAAATCGCGATAAAGGTTCGCAAAGCCTTCGATGTAACCTTCGGGGTGCCCTGCCGGAACGCGGATATTGCGCTGCCCGGCCAGACTGTTTCCCATCCCGCCACGTGTGATCAGCTCGGGACGCCCGTCAAGAGGACGGAAATGTAGCTGGTTGGGATGTTCCTGCCCCCATTCGATGCTGCCCTTATCCCCATAAACCCGAAGGCGAAGACCATTTTCATGTCCCACCGCCACTTGGCTTGCCCACAGCATCCCGCGGGCGCCATTGCCATAGCGCAGCAAGATTTGCACATTGTCATCCAGCTCCCGCCCCGGAACAAGGGCATCGACATCGGCGCAAAGTTCGCTGATTTCAAGCCCGGAGACAAAGTTCGCAAGATTATGGGCATGGGTTCCGATATCACCCAGCGCCCCGCCCATACCGGCCTTTGCCGGGTCCGCACGCCAGATGGCCTGTTTGTTATCGGTATCTTCGACCCGTGTCGCCATCCAGCCTTGGGCATATTCGACCTGAACCAGACGAATATCGCCAAGCTTGCCATCCGCCACCATCTGGCGGGCCTCGCGCACCATCGGGTAAGCGGTGTAGTTATGGGTCAGCGCAAACAAAAGTCCGGTTTCGGCAAGTTTGGCCTCGATCTTCTCGGCTTCTTCGACTGTCAGGCAAAGCGGCTTGTCACAGATGACATGAATGCCGGCATCAAGCATCGCCATCACGGCCGGGAAATGAAGATGATTGGGGGTGACAATTGCGCACACATCAATGCCGTCTTCGCGCGCGGCTTCTTGTTTGGCCATGTCTTCAAAACGGGCATAGCTGCGATCAGGATGAATAAAAAGCTCCGCTGCCGAGGCCGCCGCGACATCCGGCTTTGAAGACAGTGCGCCTGCCACCAGTTCATAACGATCATCCAGCCGGGCTGCGATCCGGTGAACCGCGCCGATAAAGGCCCCCTGTCCGCCGCCAACCATACCAAGACGCAGACGGCGGTTTGTTTTTGCGGGATTGGACATGGGTGCTCCTTTCAGTGGAAGGTGAACATCTTTGGTAGTTCAACCTTTCGCTGAATGCACGTTCTTTATCGTTGGCTTTATAGCTGGGCAAAAGCAAAGCTAGCGGGCGTCGCCGCCGACCATTTCCTGCCACTCGCCATAGATTTCTCTGGCGCGATCTTCCTGCTCATTACCGGATTTCGCCGTTTCAGATGCAAAAATCTCGAACCTTATGCCGTTGGGGTCACGCATGAACAGGCGTCTCGATTTGCCGTCGTCTTCGCTGTGATAAACGACCTTGTGCTGAAACAGATGGTTTTGCCAGGCGATCACATCGCGCGGGGCGCCGCAGCGCAATCCGATATGAAACACATCATCAGGCATTTCCGGATCATCCGGATAGGGGCCGGTATCGGCGGGCCAATCAAAAAAAGACAGGCGCGTGCCATCGGGAAGCGCATAGGTAATCAACAAATAGTCCGATTTCCAAGACGGGCTATAGCCGCTTTCGGCATGAACAAGCCTGGCCCCCATTACTTTTGAATAGAAATGGTCGGTCGCTTCGAGGTCGCGGGTCGGAAAAGCAAGATGATCGACACTTACAGGTGCAGGTGACATTGTGCGCCTCCATCCGGTTTGATCCTTGACCGTGCAGCATCATTTTGCACGTTCGCCATGATAAACAGATAAGCAACAGGACGCGAAAATCAATGCAGCGCCCCCTTGAACAAACCGTCATGAAATCACAACATGCACAGACGCGCGAAATCGCCTAATAAAGGCGACATTGCAGTATTGACCGCCCCTGCCCCCGCTGCTATTGGGACGCAGCAAAACGCATTTGGCAAACCCGAAGGATGGAGGCATCTGATGAATGACTACAGTTTATCTGTCTCCGTCTATTGGATGACGCACCGACAGGCTGATCATTAGAAGCTGCGCGTCTTCCACCAGACCGGTGATCTTTGCCACCCCCGAAACATAAGAGCCTGACGGCTCGTTCGGACATCACCCGCATTCCCCGTGACATAGTTGTAGAGAGCCGCCCATGCCCGCAACGCCCTATTACCTGATCGACAAATCCAAGCTGCTGCGCAACATGGAAAAGATCGCCTATGTGCGTGAACATTCCGGCGCCAAGGCGTTGCTTGCGCTTAAATGCTTTGCGACCTGGTCAGTGTTTGACTTTATGTCGGAATATATGGACGGCACGACGTCTTCGTCGCTCTATGAAGTCAAGCTTGGCCGCCAGAAATTCGGCAAGGAGACGCACGCCTATAGCGTCGCCTATTCCGATGACGAGATCGGCGAAGTGGTTGAGAATGCCGACAAGATCATCTTCAATTCCATCAGCCAGCTGACCCGCTTTGCCGATCAGGCATCGGGGATCGTGCGCGGTTTGCGCCTCAATCCGCAGGTCTCGACCTCAAGCTTCGATCTGGCCGATCCGGCCCGCCCCTTCTCGCGTCTGGGCGAATGGGATGTCGCCAAGGTCGAAGCCGTGATGGACCGCATTTCCGGCTTTATGATCCACAATAACTGCGAAAATGCCGATTTTGATCTGTTTGATCAGATGCTGTGCAATATCGAGGAAAAGTTTGGCTCGCTTCTCGCGCGCGTTGAATGGGTCAGCCTTGGTGGCGGCATCCACTTCACCGGTGAAAACTACCCGCTCGATAAATTCTGTGCGCGCCTCAAGGCATTTTCCGAGAAATTCGGTGTGCAGGTCTATCTCGAACCCGGCGAAGCATCGATCACCAAAAGCACGACCCTTGAGGTCACCGTGCTTGATACCCTGTTTAACGGCAAAAACCTTGCCATCGTCGATAGCTCGATCGAAGCCCACATGCTCGATCTTCTGATCTATCGCGAAAATGCCAAGGTCCTGCCGAACACAGGCGATCACCCCTACATGATTTGCGGCAAGTCCTGCCTTGCCGGCGACGTGTTTGGCGAATTTGATTTCGAAAACGAGATCAAGGTCGGCGACCGTATCTCCATTCAGGATGCCGCAGGTTACACCATGGTGAAAAAGAACTGGTTTAACGGGGTCGGCATGCCGTCCATCGTGATCCGGGAACTCGACGGAACAGAGCGCGTTGTGCGTGAGTTCACATTTGACGACTACGTTTCGAGCCTTTCGTAAAACGAAGGCGCAGTTTTCATAGCGAACCGGGGAAGTGTTTCCCCACCTCTCAAAACAGGGGAGTTTTTGGCCCGACATGAGAAAGAATGTTCTGATTATCGGCGCAGGTGGCGTCGCACAGGTGGTTGCACATAAATGCGCACAGCATAATGACGTGCTTGGCGATATTCATATCGCATCGCGCACGGCATCCAAATGCCAAGCCATCATCGACAGCATCCATGAAAAGAAAAACCTTAAGAACCCGGGCGTTCTTGAAGGTCACGCCCTGGATGCCACCGATGTCGATGCAACTGCGGCCCTGATCGAAAAAACCGGCTGCCAGATCGTCATTAATGTCGGCTCTGCCTTTATCAACATGCCGGTCATGTCGGCCTGCATCAAAACCGGTGTCGCTTATCTTGATACCGCCATCCATGAAGAGCAGGACAAAATCTGCGAAAATCCGCCATGGTATGCCAACTATGAATGGAAACGCCGTGCCGAGTGCGAAGCGGCTGGCACGACCGCGATCCTTGGTGTCGGTTTCGACCCGGGTGTGGTGAACGCCTATGCCAAGCTGGCGGT
The DNA here is from genome assembly GCA_048264285.1 of Thalassospira sp. Lineage (GTDB taxonomy): Bacteria > Pseudomonadota > Alphaproteobacteria > Rhodospirillales > Thalassospiraceae > Thalassospira. The sequence continues at coordinate 42,982 of JBLXDD010000009.1, read as the reverse complement.
CGAAGATTACTTCGATAAAATCGACTCGATCGATATCATCGACATCAATGCCGGCAGCCACGGCAAATACTTTGCCACCAACTTCGACCCGGAAATCAACTTCCGCGAATTCACCGGCACGGTCTATTCCTGGCAGGACAGCAAATGGCAGTCCAACAAGATGTTCGAAGTCAAAAAGATCTGGGACATGCCGGTTGTCGGCGAAAGCCAGACCTTCATGACCGGCCATGACGAAGTCCATTCCCTGTCTCAGAACCTTGACGTTCCCAACGTGCGCTTCTGGATGGGCTTTGGCGATCACTACGTCAATGTCTTCACGGTTCTGAAAAACATCGGCCTTCTGTCGGAAAAACCGGTCACCACGGCCGAGGGCCTCGAAGTTGTGCCGCTCAAGGTCGTCAAGGCCTGCCTGCCCGATCCAAGCTCCTTGGCACCGGAATATACCGGAAAAACCTGCATCGGTGATCTGGTCAAGGGCACCAAGGACGGCAAGGAAACCGAAGTCCTGATCTATAACGTGGCGGACCACAAAGACGCCTACAATGAAGTCGGAAGCCAGGGCATTTCCTATACCGCTGGCGTACCGCCCGTCGCGGCCGCGATGCTGATCGCAACTGGCGAGTGGGACGTGAAAAAGATGGTAAATGTCGAAGAACTGCCATCCAAACCGTTTCTGAATTTGCTCAACGGCATGGGTCTTCCGACCCGCATCAAAGATGCAAATGGCGACCGGGCACTGGACTTCAGCTAAGTTCAAGCAGAACGTGCCAGAAATGGTTACACCAAAGACCCGACAGGCATGTGCCTGTCGGGTCTTTGCGTTTCAAGATATCGCAACCGCATAAAACATTGGGAATTCTGTAAAAATATTCTTACTCTGATTGCAGGGACAGCAAACAGGAACAAGAAGAAATGAGGCGCGGCGTAGGGTATGTTGCCATAATGGTGGCGATATTCTTGGTTGGCAGCACCGTCGCACTTTGGAGTTATCAGGTTCAAAAAACCGCGCTCCTTGACGAAGCCAAACAGGATCTTGATCTGGCGCGACGTGTTTTCGCGTTTGAACTCAATATGATATTCGAACCGGCTCCGCTCCTGTACGAGACTGTTATGGATGCCGGTTACCCTGAAAAAGACGACCCGCACTTCTCGGATACCTTCTTTGGTCTGGTCACCGGTGCGGTTCGCAATCTGGCACAAATTGACGGCGCTTTTATTGGTTTTCCTGATGGGCGGTTCTATCACGTACAGGATTTCCAAGTCACAAGCCCAGACCGCCCGACCGGGCGCGGCACCCTTCCTGCCAAGCAAATTGTCCGTCGGATCATAGATACCCCTGAACAGGACCAGACAGGCAAATGGCTGATGCAAGCAGCCGGTAGCAATATTTGGTCGCATGTCGATATCCCGGCCGAGCCATATAACCCGCGCCAGCGCGACTGGTATCGCCTGGCACTGGATCATAAGTTCGGGGCCTGGAGCGATCCATACACTTTTGCATCAAGCGGCAAACTTGGCATCACGTTCGCACGCCCGATTTATAGCCGATCCGGGCAGCTCTGGGCGGTTATGGGGGTCGACCTGTCACTTGAAGCGCTGTCGGGCACTCTGGTCCGTGCGGGAAATGCAATGGCACAACTGGGCGATATCATCTTTGCCACGGATTTCTCCAATCGCATCCTTGCCCACCGTCGTTCGACAACAGATCAACCAACCATGATCGGCGAAATGCAGGGCAACAGCGAAGACGGGGAACTTGAAACCGCCTTGATCAATCAGATTACCGAAACAGACAAAGTTGAAACCATCGCAGTTCACGGCGGGGAATATCTGGCAACACAGTTTGCGCTCAACCCGTCCACGGCAATGCCTTTGCGGGTGTATCTGGCACGCGATACCAACGCTGTTCTCGCAGCCGCGGCAGAAGAACTTTATCGTAACGTCGCCATGATCTTTGCCGCCAGCGTCATCGCCGGCCTTGTTCTGTTTTATGCTGCCAAGCTTCGCGTTGAGGTGGCCGCACGCGAAAAAGTCGAAGAAGAACTGATTATCGCCCGCGATACGGCCGAGGCCGCCACCCGGGCAAAATCAACTTTTCTGGCAACCATGAGCCACGAAATCAGAACCCCGATGAATGGCGTGATGTCGATGGCAGAACTTCTTTCGACCACGCCGCTGGATGCCGAACAGCAGCGCATGTCGGAGGTGATCCACGATTCTGCAAGCGCGCTTCTGACAATCATCAATGATATCCTCGATTTTTCAAAGATCGAAGCTGACAAACTTGATATCGAAGCGGTTGAGTTTTCCCTGTCAGATATCGTCGATGGCGCAGCTGAACTCCTTGCCCCCAAGGTCGAGGAGAAAGACATTGCGTTTCTGGTTGATTTCGATTGCTCTTTGCCTGACACCCGCATCGGCGATCCCGTTCGCTTGCGTCAGATACTGCTTAATCTTGGTGGAAATGCCGTCAAATTCACCGAAAATGGGTCAGTCAGGCTGCGCATTCGTGCTGCGCATGAAAATGCTCAGCGTATCCGCTTTGAAATCACAGACACGGGAATAGGCCTGACAGAAGATCAGCTTTCAAACCTGTTCCAGCCTTTTACTCAGGCAGAAAGTTCAACCACACGCAAATATGGCGGCACCGGACTGGGACTTTCGATCTGCAAACGCCTTGTCGAGATGATGGGCGGTCAAATCGGTGCAGATAGTATAAAATCAAAGGGTTCGACATTTTGGTTCGAGTTGCCGCTTGAGGCTGTTTCACAAGAAGCACCAAAATACGATGCGGATCTTTCCGGCCTTGCTGTCGCACTGGTCGGATTAAGCGACGATCAGCAAGAACTCGCAGAACGTTACCTGCGTGCTGGCGGAATTTCCGATATCACGACACCTGATCATATTTCTGATCGCGCGTCCGCTGTAACCGCGCCCGTGCAGCTCGTCCTGATGGATAGCAAAATAGCCTTTGAGATCGGCGACCTGACGCATAGCGCTAACATCACATATGGATTGATTGGCCCAAGAAACGTGTTGCAGCGGCTTCCTGATACATTGGCGCGGGTAAACCCTCAATGTGTGATGTTCCCTCTCAGTCGTAAAAAGCTTTGGCATATAGCGGCCATTGCCGCCGGTCTGGTTGCCCCCGATGACGTCACAGCGACAGACCGTTTCGATCTGGAGTTCATTCCGCCAGATTACGGAACTGCGGCTGATAATGGTGCTCTGATACTGGTCGCCGAGGACAACCCAACCAACCAGACCGTTATTCGCAAGATGCTCGATCGTATGGGCTTTGCTTGTGAAATCCATAATGACGGCCAAGAAGCATTAAGCGCCTATCGCCCCGACGAACATGGTTTGGTGCTAACCGATATCAATATGCCCCGCATGAGCGGCTATGAATTGACACTTGCCATCCGGGATCAGGAAAGCAAAACCGGGCGCCATGTCCCGATCTTCGCGTTGACAGCCGATGCACTGAGCGGCACCGAACGCGATTGCCTTGATGCTGGGATGGATGGCTATCTTACCAAACCGATTGATAGCAAAAAGCTTGGCAAACTTCTGGCTGATTATCTTCCGGCTGCCCTTACCCTCCGCGGCACAAAGGCGCCCAAAGACGGCGCTGAAAGCATATTACAGGAATCGTCTTCCGGCCTTGAGATAGATTGGGATCGCGAAATCCTCAATCCCGACAGTGTGATCGAAATTTTTGGGGCCCTGAATAACGAAGCACAGGCCTTTATCACCGAGGCTTCAAACAGCTGGGATGAAAAGATCAAGAAAATCGAAACCGCCCTTGGCAACGATGACCGGCAAACCGCACGCGCCGAGGCGCATGTTCTTAAGGGCGCGGCCTTATCCGTCGGGGCCGAACGACTTGGCCGCATTGCAGGAGATATTCAGGATGCCCTTGACGCCGATGATCCCGAAATGGCGGGCATTATGGCCCCGCTTCTTTCCCCGACATTGACTGAGCTCCGCGCGCTCATGCCACATATCTTTGCGAAAAATGTTGAGAACTAAGGTCAGGCCCTAGACATGTCCGCTCTTGATTATCTGTCTATGAAAATCGTGGTGATAGAAGACGATATCTATATTCGCCAGGTCATCATCCGTTTGCTGCGCCAAGTCGGTTTTCGATCAATCTACGAGGCTTCTGATGGCAAATCCGGCATCGAGCAAGTTATCCGCACGCGTCCTGATATTATCTTGTGCGATATCCACATGGAACCGATGAACGGCCTTGATTTTCTTAAGGCGCTACGCAATTTCAAGCACCCAACTCTTTCAACTTTGCCTGTGATTTTCCTGACATCGGACGCCCAGTCCGAAACCGTGGTCGCCGCACGAGATCTTGATGTCAGCGGCTATATTGCCAAACCGGTATCGGTTCGGCAGTTGAAGGAAAAACTTGATTCTGTCCTCTTGAAATAGATCTTCGTCGCAAACCAAAGACCTGCCCGATCAACAGTATTGCGCCACCCGAGCGTTAAAATTTCGGGTTCATTTCAGTGATCCCAGCACTGCGAGGCTTTCATAACGTTTGATATAGGGTTCGTGAAACACCCGATCAACAAAGGCGCTGTATTCTTCCATATCACTGACCTGAATACGCAACACAAAGTCATGCGCCCCGGTCACGTGATGGCATTGCACCACTTCGGGCATCTTGGCGAATTCTTCACGCATCAGCATGTAGCGATCCGGTCGGTCGCGCTCCATGGTCAGAAGCACGATCACCATCATTTTCTTGCCAAACACCTTTGGCGAGACGATGGCAACATCGCGTTCAATTACACCTGTTTCGCGCAGGCGCTGCACGCGGCGCAAACATGCCGCAGATGAAAGACCAACTTTCTGCGCAAGCTCATTGCCTGTCAGGCGACTGTTTTCCTGCAACAATTCCAACAAGCGATAATCGAACTTATCAAGTTCCGCCACGATCAAACATCCCAAACCATCATTCACAGTCAGCAACAAACATGACCGAAGCTTGCAGCGAAGGAAAATCGTTTTTGCAAATTCTTTGCGAAAATCTCGCACGGAAACGCGAAGTTTGCGCACCGTTTCACAGATGCGAGGCGTAAATTGTTTGCGGGTTCAGAGGAAACTTTGGCCCTTATTAGCAAACAAACTAGCGAGCCAGCATCATGCCAGCACATTTCACAAATGGTCCCCTCGTCGCCAGCACCAATGTCGCGCCGGTTTCAGGCGTCACCATCTGGCGCTGGCTCGTCCTTTTTGCCCGCAAATGGGCAATGGCCCACAAGGTTGCCCGGGATACGGAACTGCTTCGTTCTGCACCGCGTGAACGCCTCGAAGATATCGGCGTAAACCGCGCGGATGTCGCATATATTTGCGAATACGGTCGTTTTCCCAAATAACCATACTGCCCGTCGCCCCAACGGGCATCCTGTTTGATCCCCCCCTTGCGTCTCCCAAAGCCTGTCTGTGCATATGCATCGGCAGGCTTTTTTTGTCGTTGCCCTGGCTTTTCACAAACAACAAAAGGGCACGCAAGACAATGCTTGCATGCCCTTTGAACCTTGGATGATCGTAATTGCTTACTTCATCGTCGGCATGACGAATTCAGCACCCTTGCGAATGCCGGTCGGCCAGCGCGAGGTGATGGTTTTAAGCTTGGTATAGAAGCGAACACCTTCCGGGCCATGCATGTGATGGTCGCCAAACAGCGATGCTTTCCAGCCACCGAACGAATGGAAGGCCATCGGAACCGGGATCGGCACGTTGATGCCAACCATACCGGTCTGGGTGCGCGCGGCAAATTCACGCGCGGTATCACCATCACGGGTGAAGATCGCGGTACCATTGCCATATTCATGGTCATCAACAAGCTTGGCAGCGGTGTCGAAATCATCGGTACGCACAACCGACAAAACCGGACCAAAGATCTCTTCCTTGTAGATGCTCATATCCGGGGTGACGTCATCAAACAGGGTGCCACCGACGAAGTAGCCGTCTTCATAGCCCTGAAGCTTGATGTCACGTCCATCAACCACCAGCTTGGCACCTTCTTCGATACCCTTGTTGATATAGCCAACAACCTTGTCACGGTGGGCTGCGGTCACAAGCGGGCCCATTTCAGCCGCAGGATCCGTGCCCGGTGCCACGCGCAGTTCATTGATGCGCGGAACCAGTTTCTCGATCAGGGTATCTGCGGTTTCCTTGCCGACCGGCACCGCAACCGAAATCGCCATGCAACGTTCGCCGGCCGATCCGTAAGCAGCGCCCATCAGGGCATCGACCGCCTGATCCATATCAGCATCGGGCATGATGATCATGTGGTTTTTCGCACCACCAAGCGCCTGGCAACGCTTGCCCTGTGCGGTGGCGGTTTCATAGATGTATTTGGCAATCGGGGTGGAGCCGACAAAGCTGATGGCCGAAACATCCGGATCAAACAAAAGAGCATCAACCGCTTCTTTATCGCCCTGAACGACGTTGAACACGCCATCGGGAAGACCAGCTTCGGTCAGCCATTCCGCAAGCAGAAGGGATGCCGACGGATCACGCTCGGACGGTTTCAGGATAAAGCAGTTACCGCAGGCAAGCGCCACCGGGAACATCCACATCGGCACCATGGCCGGGAAGTTGAACGGCGTGATACCCGCAACGATGCCAAGCGGTTGACGGATGGAATGGCTATCAACCTTGGTGCCGACATTTTCGGTGAACTCACCCTTAAGCAACTGCGGCGCACCGGTGGCAAATTCAACAACCTCGATCCCGCGGGTAACTTCGCCCAGCGCATCGGACAAAACCTTGCCATGCTCGGCCGTGATTGCGGCTGCCAGTTCTTCGGAACGGTCTTCGAGGATGCCGAGGAACTTGTTCAGAATGCGTGCACGACGCAACGGCGTGGTTGCGGCCCATTCGGCGGCAACGGCGGACGCGGTTTCAACAGCAGCCCGGACTTCGGATTTTGATGCCAGATCAACCGTCGCACTCTGTGCGCCTGTTGCCGGGTTGAAAACCGGTGCGGAACGGCCGGATGTACCGGCAACGCGTTTGCCATTGATATAGTGGGTAAGTTGGGTTGCCATTGGGTTTCTCCCGATAAACCTGATGATCAGTGTGGGTGATCTTAATATAAGTGGGGGTCTTCCCCCTTAATATCCTGCCCTCATTATGGCTATGCACAGGGATGCACATCAATTATCATTTGTGCAAATTCGATGTGCAAAAATTAAAGCCATGACAGGATCACCCCCACCATGGATTGGGATCGCTTCCGCATCTTTCTGGCTGTTGCCCGCCAAGGTCAGATCCTTGCCGCCGCCCGGCAGCTTGGCCTGAACCACGCAACGGTGGGCCGCCAACTGACGGCACTTGAGCAGGAACTTGGCACCAAACTGATCGAACGGCGCACCACCGGATCGGACCTGACCCCGGCGGGAAGGGAATTGATGCAGGCCGCAGAGGTTGCTGAATCTGCTTTTTTGCGTGCGGGCACTGCTGTTTCCAACCAATCAGAAGTCATTAGCGGCACGGTTCGGGTCGGTGTTCCAGATGGTTTGGGAAACTATTTTTTGGCAAGTGAGTTGGCTCACTTTGCATCAAATCACCCGGACCTTGTTATCCAGATTGTCCCGCTGCCACGTACATTCTCGCTCTCCCAACGCGAAGCAGACATCGCCATCACGCTTGATCGCCCCAAACAGGGTCGCTTGGTCATTCGCAAGCTTACCGACTATACGCTCAGTGTTTATGCCACAAAATCCTATATCGAGCGCTTTGGCGCGGTCGAAACCGAGGCCGATCTGACAGACCGCCTGTTTGTCACCCATATCGAAGACCTGATTTACAGCCGCGCGCTCGATTACGCGGCCCGCCTTGGCAAACTCATGAAACGCCGCTTTGAATGCGGCAGCGTGGTCGCCCAGATGGAGGCCGTGCGCAACGGATATGGCATCGGCATCCTGCACGACTACGCCACCGAAGGCATCCCCGACCTCGTCCGCCTGCTGCCTGAAATCCGCTTCACGCGCAATTACTGGATGCTCCAGCACCCGGACACCAAGGATACAAGGAGTGTTGCGGCAATTGCCGAGTATATTACATTCGCAGTACGTCGGGCACGTGGTCGTTTCATTGTCAATTCAGACAATCACTGACTGCTCACTTGCCATACTTGAGCGTAAAATGATTTGCCAGCCTTGAGCATTAAACCTAAAGGAGTGCTTATGGTCTTTAAATTAAAGCGAAACTGTTCAAAGATAAGCTTTGCAAACATTGAAAAATCACAAGAAAACCTTGAGAAAGTACTGTACGGATTTGAAACACCTGAACAAATACACGACGAACTAACAACACTTTACAGGAAATTAGATTATAACGAGACAGACCTAATAAGCCTTTCCCTTGATGAGAAAATATCGACAGAAAGACGCATCGAATACCTAAATAACCTTCAATCTGACGCCACCTATCAATCCAATTTACTACCCGAAGGATTGGAAGGATTGATATTGGGAGTAATAGAAACTTATAGCTTTTGGCGCTCCCTGAGGATCACGGAACAACATTCGATCTTTTCACCTGGAAGCTATCTTTTTGAAATATTAGACGCGGGAATTAACAATTTAATATGCACACAACTAGGGAAACTCACTAGCACCTCACCTGGCGACTTTTCTCTGTACAATGTTTGGGCTGAGACTAAACATCAACTGCGAACATCAGAGATTACAGATGCGGAGGAAATTGAAGCTATTTCCATCGATTTTGATCGACAAAACGAAGATCGAAATCCTCACATAAAACGGTTCACAAATTTTCGAAACAAAACAATAGCGCACAACAACCGAACAGAAATCCTAGACTGGAATGACTTCAAAGAGACAATGCATTTCGCACTTAGAACTTGGGCATTGATCGACAAATTGTTTAGCCCCAATTTCTTTCCTAGACCGGTTCAATTGGATGAAAGCATTTATACGCCCGTTTCTAACATCGTTAGCAAGGAGCAACTGAGTCAGATGAAAAGCTGGCGAAAAACTGCGCTTGACGAAATCTTTGACGCAGCTTCAACAAATTGGGCGAATAAAAATAGAGATAATCTGCGGCCATTCGGCAGAATTTCGATATCAGCCTCAATTACGTTCTCTAAAAAATAAACATCGACAAAAAGAGTGAGCAGCTTTTCAACGGCGCTCTGCTCGTTCTCCGCAGCAATCGCTTTCGCCATCAAACGCTGCAATTCTGACAGCTCTGCCCCATCCAGACCTACCAGCATGCGCTTCTGGGCTTGCAGGACAGCGGGACTGACTTTGGCGAAGGTGCCGCGGCCCATATCGGTCAGGTGGAGTTCACGGGCACGGCGACCTCGGCGTGGAAGATTGCCATGGCAATCTGTTGAAAACGCCAAATAAGATGGTCTGACATCTGATCATAATTAACTCCCCCTTTCGACTGAGCAAACAAAACAAAAGCCCGCTCAACCAAGAACGGGCTTTTGTAAGAGACACCTGACAAAAAGTCATTTGTGTCGCCAATCAATCTCGACACCGCTTTGCGGTGACATGGCGCGCAGCTTATCATCGAAATAGCTTTGCATATCAGCAAGACTTTGCTCATCAGTTGCAGACATCGCCACTGTCAAAAACATCGAACTCGCGCTGATTTCGCACGCACCTTTTTCAAAAACCAATACACCCGCATCAGACTTCCGCATGCTTGCTTTGACGTTTTCTCCACGCGCTTGCAGCATCAGGCCTTTAAAATAACACGGCGCATTGCGCAGATAGATATCTGCGAATGCAAAACGATCAGTATCACCTTTATGCTTTGATTGCCGGGCCACGGGGGACATCTCGTCGACCGCAATATCCCTTGATTTGACGGCATCCGGCCAGGCTGCCTTCGCTTTGACTGCCAAATTAGACATATGCATCACCAATCCTATAAGGGCGCAAATTGCGCACGGTATCCCCATACCCCTTGGATATGCGCTTCACGTTGGAAGCATGCAAAACAACATTATCTGTTGTTCGGCAATGCTGCGCATCAGAGAACGTTAACGCACTTTATCACGACACAGATGTCCTATATCGCGCAAACCGCAAGGGTAGGAGCCATATTTTTCCAAGCCCCCCGCCCGCTTTCCTGCTGAAAGCGTCAAAATCTTCAGAAAACCGGCCTTTTTGAGGCCCTTATTACAAAGATCACTTTGGTGTGAGTTTTGCCTGTGGCGGCTTAAAATTATTGGCCCCAATTGATGTTTTCCGGAATAGAAACCGCCTGCAAACCGCCAAGCCCCTCGATTCCGAATGCCGCCAAACATGCCCACGCCATCCATCGGCACGAAAAAGGTCCCCCAGTCCTATCTCAATTAACACGCGAATGCCGATGCACTATCGTTTTGGCATAAACATATGTGCTTATGACAACCATAGAAAGGCCTGCCACATTTTATCCCGGTAGATTTGCATTGCCGATGCACAGGATTTCAGCGAAAACTGAGGCAACAACGAAAAACACAAATGCTGAAAGCAGGGAACGCTCGTGACCGGATTTCATTGGTCCCGAAATCAACGATTAAGCCTTGTGGGCCGATATACATTGTTATCGGTTGGCGTTGTTGTGTGCGCGCTTTTTGCGTTGAGTTTCTTTTATCAACGTTTTTCCAATGAACTGATTGACCGCTTGACGGGTGAAAGACTAAGCGCACAGGTCGCGGCCACATCAAACAAGCTTTCATCCTTTCTCGACACCCGCATCTATCAGCTGGTCACGTTGTCAAATCACCCGGCACTGCCAGCCTTCATAGAAGCGCCGAACTCACCGCAGGCAGAAGAAGCCTTAACTCTGCTGCGGGTTGAGGCGGATTCACCCGATCTTTATGGTGTTCTTTTCTTTGATTGGTATGACAATCTTGATCGTCTGGTTGCAGGGCAAGCCGCATCCGGCCCGCCATACTGGTCAAAAAGCGGCTGGGATATTGCCGGCCTGCCCCGGGTTATGCATGAAGGCATTGAATTTATCGGTCCCAAATTGCCCGAGAACGGTAATTCCGGCTGGATTTTGATGCGAGCCCATATTCGCGACACGGGTATGGGGCAGAACACATCCGTCGCACTGCATGTCCGTCTGGCATCGCTTACCGAACTTCTGGCCAGTGCCGGGGTGTCGGGGGTGATTGATCCGCTTTTGCGGACACCGGGCGGCATTGTTCTCGATGCAACAGGACGCCCGACAGAAGTCAATGGCGAGCTGATCGAAGGGCCCAGCATTCTTCCAGGCTGGAACCTTGTGATGAGCGTTCGTCCCGGGACGATCTTGCAGCCGATTGATGAAACGCGCTTCTGGCTGGCTGTGACGGCAGCGGTCATTATTATCGTCATTCTGGCAATCTTTTTTGCCCTGTCTCGCAGTTTGCGCCGACGGGTAGACACCCTTGTGCAGGGGGCAAACAGCATCGCATCCGGCGATCTTTACTATCGCCTGCCCGAAGGGCGTCGCCGCGACGAAATCAGCACCGTCGCCAAAGCCTTCAACACCATGGCATGGCAACTAAAAGACCTGATTGACCGCACGGTACGGGCGGAAAAGCTGGCTGTCCTCGGACAGTTTGCCACCGGCGTCGCACACGAAGTCCGCAACCCCTTGGCCACAATGAAAACCACGGTACAGGCCCTTGTGCGCAAGGAGCCCGATGGCGAACGCAAGACACTTTTGGATGACATGGGTCATCAGATTGATCGTCTGTCGCGCGTGGTAAATGATCTTCTTGCCTATGGTCGGCCCGGTGAGGCCTGCCCGCAGGAAACCGCAATCCGTGATCTGTTTCGCCAATCGGCACGCGTTTTGACCCCGGTGGCCGAAGAAGCGCATGTACGGATTTATACCAGTGGCGATTCCCGACTGACGATTTTTGTCGATCCCGATCAGGTCTTGCAAATTCTGCTCAATGTCGGGATCAACGCCATTCAGGCCTGCCAACCCGGTGGCACCGTAAGCCTCAGGGCCGAACGCAACAATGATCAGGTCGAAATACGCATCACCGACGATGGTGCCGGCATTCCCAAAGAGCATTTGCTTGACGTCGTGCAGCCATTTTTTACCATGAAAAGCAAAGGAACCGGGCTTGGCCTGACCATTAGCCAACAATTGGTCGAGTCAAATAATGGTTCAATCAATATTGAAAGTGCCCCGCAAGAGGGCACAACAATCACGTTGAAGTTTCCGGCAACGAAATCGGAAACTTCACAGGAGGAAAGATCTAAACATGCCCCGCCAGATCAGGATTCTGATCGTTGACGATGAGGAATCATTCGTCCGATCTCTGAGCTTTGCGCTTCGAACCGAAGGCATGGATGTCACTGGCGTTCATTCCGGAGAAGATGCGTTTTTGCAGATCCGTCAGAACACATTCGATATCATCCTTCTTGATCTGCGCCTGCCCGGTGCTGATGGTATGGAGGTGCTTGACAGTATCCGCAAACTCGATATCGACACGCCGGTCATCATGATTTCGGCTCATGGCGATACCCGGGCCGCTGTCAAGGCCGTCAAACTGGGGGCAACAGACTATCTTAGCAAGCCATTCGAACTTGATGAACTGATCCACACGATCAACACAAGCCTGGATCAGAACCGCACGGCACTTGAGCTTGACTACCATCGCAAACGCAATGTGCCGACAAATGGCTTGATCGGTGAATGCGCGCCGATGCGTGAATTACGCACAACCATTGACCGCGTTGCGCAAAGCAGTGCAAGCCGTATCCTGTTGCAAGGTGAATCCGGAACCGGCAAGGCACTGGTCGCGCGCGCCATTCATGGCCAAAGCCCGCGTGCATCAAATGCTTTTATCGAGGTTAACTGTGCCGCCCTGCCCGAGCAGCTGATTGAATCCGAATTATTTGGTGCGGAAAAGGGGTCCTATACCGGTGCGCATCAGAAACGTACCGGCCTCGTTCGCCTTGCGGATGGCGGTAGCCTGTTCCTTGATGAAATAGGGGAATTGCCGCTTGGCCTTCAGGCGAAGTTCCTGCATTTTCTTGAAAATGGTGACTACCGCCCGGTCGGGAGCGAGCATTCCTCGTCGGCTGATGTGCGTGTGATTGCCGCAACCAACCGCGACCTTGCCGAAGAAGTGCGTCTGGGCAATTTCCGTGAAGACCTGTTTTACCGGTTGAATGTCATTACCATTGATATTCCGGCCCTGCGCCATCGGGATGAAGACATCATCAAGCTGGTCGATCATTTCGCCGAGCATCAGGCAAAAGCAGAAGGCTGCCATCCAATTCGTTTTGACGACGCCGCACTGGATTTACTGCACCATCACCGTTGGCGCGGCAATGTACGCGAACTTAAAAACCTGATCGAACGACTGACCATTCTGTATCCATCAAAACAGATCAGCCCTGATTTGTTGCCGGCCGAGTTTCACGTCACAGATGACACACCGGATGATGTGCATACCGGATCTATGGATGATACCGGCACAGTACAATTACAGGACCGCATGGACAGCACCGAACGCCATCTGGTTCAGGATGCCCTGGATCAGGCCGATGGGCATAAAGGCCGGGCTGCAGAAATCCTGGGGATTTCTCGTCATGCCCTCAAGCGCCGCTTGCAGCGACTGGGCCTGCAGTAAACGGACTGGATGCCGAAGCTTTCGCAACATCCCCCTGAGCGGAAACCGCTCAGGGGGATGTTGCTGTTTGAGCGCCTGGCGCTCCATTCCACGTTCAGACCCGCTCCATGATTTATGGCCGAAATGGCCAACCGCCCGGATTTCCTGACTTTTCAGCAGAATTTCGCAACTGGCACATGCTTTGCGAAATAGCGAGACAAAGGTACAAACGCGAATGGAACAACCATTCGCAGGGAGGAAAGTCATGGAGATGTTCAAACACCCGGTTTCCGGGTGCATCACCATCGTTGCTGCCACGTTCGCACTGTTTGCGGCCACCGCCGCACAGGCAGAACGTTTTGAGCTGGGCGCATCTGCACAAAACGCAGATGCCGTCATCGGCTGTTTGTACCCAATGACCGGGCGGTCTGCGACCTATGGTCGCGACAGTATTTCCGGAATTGAAATTGCCCTTCGGGATCTTGAAGCCGAAGCAAAAGCAGGCCTTGATGTGCCCAAGCTTCGCGTCATTGCCGATGATCCACGATCGAAAGCATCCTATGCGGTTCGTCTGGCACAGGATTTCATCACCAACGATAATGCCAGGTTCTTTTGCGGCATCGTGTCGTCGGGCGTTGCACATGCCGTCAGTGACCTGGCCAAAAACGAAAAAATCATCATGGTTGGCACCGACCATGCATCTTCGCGCCTTAGCATCGAAGCCGGCCATGAATATTATTTCCGTGTCACCAATGACAGCTGGACTTCGATGGCCGCTGGCGCGCGCTACTTGCGCGATCTGCAAAAAGAAACCGGATGGAAACGCCTTGCTTTTGTCGGGCCCGATTATGATTACGGCCATGTTTCCTGGACCGACCTTCAGCTCGCCCTTGAAGATCTGGGGGTCGAATATGAAACCGTCGGTGAACTTTGGCCGAAACTCTATGAGCCGGATTACGCGGTCTATATCAATGCCCTGCAATCGGCCAAGGCCGATGTGGTTGTGACAGCCTTGTGGGGCGGGGATTTCATTGCCTTTATCAAACAGGCCGCATCAACCCGGTTCTTTGAAACAACCCGTCTGGCCAATTTCGATACCGGGGCCAATTACGATGTAATGATGGCGCTTGGCGACCAGCCATATCCGGGATTGATCTTGTCGGCACGACATCACAACAACTGGCCCGAAACCGGCCGCAACAAACGGTTTGTCAAACAATTCCACGATCTGACCGGCCGTTATCCGACCTATGCGGCCGAAGGGGCCTATACCGGAATCATCGCAATTGCACGCGCCATTGAAAAGGCCGGCGGCGTTGACGATGACCGCGCGCTGATCGATGCGCTTGAAGGTTTGCAACTTGCCCTGCCGGAAGATCCACCGGGCTTTGCATCCTATATCGATCCCGAAACTCACCAGATTGTCCAGGCGCAAGCCGTGGGCACGGTCGTCCACAATGAAGACTTTCCGCCATCAAAACTGATGGTGGGGAACTGGGCGATCTACCATGCCGAAGACCTGAAGCCATCAAAAGAGATGGTTAAACGCCGCCGCAATGCCGTGGCGGGTGGGTCAGAGGCAGTTCCACCGCCAACTCCATGACTTTTCCCAAGGGAGGAAAAAAGTGAAGAATAATAAATCAAAATTCGGCAAATATCTTGTTTCAGGCGTCGCAGCGCTTGCTCTTGCAGCTGGCGCAGCAGGTTCCGCATCCGCTGCCGACAACGGTAAATTCCGTGTTGGTATCGTGACCTTCCTGTCAGGTCCTGCAGCTGGTCCGTTCGGCGTTCCGTCTGCCAATGCAGCCAAGATCCTTGTCGAAGGCCTGAACAATGGCAGCCTGCCGGCCCCTTATGACAAGATCGGCATTAACGGTGCGGAAATCGAAGCCGTCATCATCGACGAAGCCGGTGGTGCAACCAAACAGGTTGAAGAATATCGCAACCTTGTTCAGCGTCAGAACGTTGATGCGGTTATCGGTTACGTTTCATCAGGCGACTGCCTGGCGATTGCACCGGTTGCCGAAGAACTGAAAACCTTCACCATCGCATATGATTGCGGTACTCCCCGTCTGTTTGCTGATAACCCGGACGCACAATATATGTTCCGTACCGGCCTTGACGCATCGGTCGACAACATCGGTGCTGTCCGCTATCTCGCGGCCACCCGCCCGGACGTCACCCGCCTTTCGGGCATCCAGCAGAACTATTCCTGGGGACAGGATAGCTGGCATGACTTCACCGCAGCAGCGTCCAAGCTCCTCCCGGATGCTGAAATTGTCGAAGAACAGTTCCCGAAAATCTATCAGGGTCAGTACGGTGCAGAGATTTCGGCACTTTCCGTGAAACGCCCGGAAATCGTTCACAGCTCCTTCTGGGGTGGTGACATGGAAGCACTCGTGCTGCAGGCAAATGCACGTGGCCTGCTTGAAGACGCGACCGGTCTTCTGACCTGTGGCGAAGCATCCTTTGCCACCTACAAGGATCAGGCACCCAACGGCATGATCATCGGTGCACGTGGCCCGTTTGGTCAGTTCGCCCCGGACAATGCCCTGAACACCTGGTTCAAGGATGCATACCAGAATGCCTATGACCTCGAACCGGTCTATCCGGCAACCAAAATGGCGCAGGCGATCCTTGGCCTGAAATATGCTGCTGAAAATGCCGGTGTTGGCGACAAGGAAATCGCCTCGGCTGAACAGCTTGCAGCAGCCATGAAAGGTGCAACCTTTGAATCCGTTTCGGGCACTGTTGAAATGGCGCGTGCCAATGGCCATCAGGCCATGCAGGGCATCACCTATGGTGAATACCACTACGAAGACGGCGTTGCCTCGATCAAGAACGCTGTTTCGTTTGCTGGCGAATGCGTAACCCCCCCGGACGGTGTTGCTGCTGCTGACTGGATTGCAGACGGCTTCCCGGGTGCTCAGTGTAACTAAGCACCTGCTCTTCTAAAGAGACCGTCCTGACCCTGCGGACATCCCTCCTTCTCCCTTGGGATGTCCGCCCCTTTCCCTGCAGACTGGATATTTGTGATGACAAGTCTTCTTGCCGTCCTGATTGATGGCTCGATCTATGCATCGTGGCTGTTTCTTGTGGCTGCCGGCCTGACCGTGATTTACGGGGTGATGCGCATCCTGAATATGGCGCATGGCAGCTTCTACGCCATCGGCGCCTATTCGGCAGCGTCGCTCGTTGGCTGGTATTTCAACAATGGCATGGGCCCGGCCTGGATCAGCTATCTGATGCTGGTTGGTGCCGCGCTGGTTGCCGGTCTGGTTGTCGGTGTGATCATCGAACGCGGATTGCTGCGCCTGATGTATGGCCGCGACGAAATCCTGATGGTGATCATTACCTATGCCCTTCTTCTGATCCTTGAAGACGGCATGAAAATCGTCTGGGGTGTCAGCCCCTATTTTGCCTATCAGCCTTATTCCGAACTCGGGCGTACGTCGCTTGGCTTGCTGAAGGTTTCCAATTACGACCTTGCCCTTGTCGGTGTGTCAGCGCTGCTTGGTCTTGGTCTGTGGGCATGGCTTGAACGCACCAATCAGGGCAAGGTCCTGCGGGCGGTGATCCATGACCGTGAAATCGCGGTTGCAATGGGCGTGAATGTCAAATTGATGTTCACCATCACCTTTGTTCTGGGAACCACACTTGGTGCACTTGCCGGCGCGTTGACCGCGCCTGCGATCTCGGTTGTGCCCGGGATCGGCATCGAAGTCATCGTTCTGGCCTTTGCGGTCGTCGTGATTGGTGGCCTTGGCAGCATCGGTGGCGCGGCTGTTGGTGCTTTGCTTGTCGGCCTGAGCCGTGCGGCTGCCGTTCACTACGCTCCTGAATTCGAACTGTTCGTCATTTATGGCGTGATGTCGCTGGTTCTGGCGTTCCGTCCCGAGGGCCTGTTTGGCCGGACTTTGGTGAGGAAAATCTGACATGCGTCTTGATAAAACTGAAATCTCGCTCGGACTGGTTGCGCTTGCCTGCGTACTGTTCGGCTTCGTTTCGCCGGGTTGGCTGATCTTTCTTCTGACCATCGCACTGGCCAAGGCACTTGTCGTGCAGGGCGTTGTTATGCAGATGCGCTCCGGGCTCGTATCCTTTGGTCAGGGGCTGTTTTATTGCATCGGCGGTTACACTGTTGGCATGGGCGGTCAATTCTTTGGCATCCATGATGCGATCGCCGCCCTGTCGCTTGGCATGTTTGTCGCAATCGTAGTCGCCATGCTGCTGGGGCTGTTGCTGACGCGCTATCGCGAAATCTTCTTTGCGATGCTGTCACTGGCCTTTTCAATGATCCTGTTTGGCATCCTTGTCAAAAGTCAGCAACTGGGCAGCACGGACGGCTTTAACGTTCATGACTGGACCCTGTTTGGTTGGGCACCAGAATCCGGTGCAGGCAGCCAGCACACGGTCTTTACCATGACTGTCGTTGCCGGTCTGATCGTGGCTGTTCTGATCCATCGCTATACCAAGGCGGGCGTAGGCGTTATTTGCGAAGCAGTTCGCGAAAACGAAGTCCGTGTTGAATATCTTGGTTTGTCCCCGCGCTGGTTGCTGTATGGCAACTATGTTGCTGCGGCGGCGGTTTCGGCCCTTGGTGGTGGCTTGACAGCCCTTGCCACCGGGCATGTTGACCCGGAAATGGCCTATTGGACGACGTCGGGTGAATTCGTCTTCATCGCATTGCTTGGTGGCTTGGGCCATGTGGCTGCACCGTTTATTGCGGCCATCGTGTTCTCGTTCGTGCGGACCTATGCCATCGAGTTCGTCCCCCATACCTGGCAGATGATCCTTGGTTTCACACTGCTTGCAGTCATCATCTTCCTGCCCAAAGGGCTTTGGAGTCTGGTCAGCCGTGAAAAAACAGGAGAACGGGCATGACCTGTATTCTCGAAACACGTTCGCTGAACAAGGAATTTGGCGCGGTCATCGCCGCAAAGGATTTGAATGTTCAGATCAATCAGGGTGAAGTCGTTGGTGTCATCGGTTCCAACGGGGCTGGCAAGACGACCTTCATCAACATGGTGACGGGCTATCTCAAACCGACGCGGGGCGATATCCTGTTTAACGGCAAGTCCATCATGGGCCATTCCCCGCGTGCCATCACGCGGGCCGGTATGGCGCGTTCATTCCAGGTGGCACAGCTGTTCCCTGAAATGACCGTCCTGGACAACCTGATTGTCGCACTCGCCGCCGCCGAAAGTGCCCGGCCGAGCTTCCTAAGCCCGCTGCGCAGCGATGCCCGCATCGCCCGTGCCGAGGAGATTCTTAAAGAATTCGGTGTCGAAAACTATCGCGATTCACTGGTGACTGCCGTCCCGCAAGGCGCACGTAAACTGGTTGATATCGCCATGGCGCTGATCGGTAATCCGCAGATGCTGCTGCTTGATGAACCGACCAGTGGTGTCAGCATGGATGAAAAGACCGGCCTGATGGATACGGTCATGAATGCCGTACGTCAGCATGGCGTGACCGTGCTGTTTGTCGAACATGACATGGATGTGGTCGAACGCTATGTCTCGCGGGTTTTGGCATTCTATAGCGGCGAAATCATTGCTGATGGCGCACCCGCGGCCGTTCTGGCCGATCAGCAGGTCCGCGACCTTGTGACCGGTCATCGTCCCACAACCAAACAAGGGAATGGCGCATCATGACTCTGGAAATCCGCAATCTCGATGTTTCGATCGGCAACATTCCGATCCTGCGTGATGTCTCGCTGTCGGTTCCGTCCGGCAAGATGTTTGGTCTGATCGGCCATAACGGAGCCGGCAAAACCACCCTGATGCGCGCCATCATGGGCCTTCTTGACGCCGATCAGGGCACCATCACCTTTGATGGCCAGGACCTGCGCAAAATGGCCGACTTTGCCCGTGCAAAGACCGGTATCAGCTATATGCCCGAAGATCGCCGTCTCATTCCGTCCCTGACAGTTGAAGAAAACATTCTTCTTCCTGCCTGGACCAACGGCATCTCGGACGCCGCTGAACGGCTGAAATGGGTATATGACCTGTTGCCGGAAATTGCCCAGTTCCGTGACCGTCGTGCGTTGCAGCTTTCCGGCGGTCAGCAAAAGCTGGTTTCGCTGGGGCGCGCATTGATGCCCGGTCGCAATCTTTTGTTGCTCGATGAACCGTTCGAAGGGGTCGCACCGGTCCTGTCACGCCGCCTTTCGGAAGTTATTTCCGATCTCGGCAGCAGCGGCCTGTGTGTCCTGATTTCTGAATCCGATGACACCCATTCCGCCGATCTGGTGGCGGGCAGTTATCGCATTGAACGTGGCACCGTTTCCAAGTCCGAACTCGAAACAGCCTGATCTCGACAACAGACAAGTCAAAAGACGAGGTTCCCCATGTCAGACTTTGTGTTTGAAACCACCCCTCGCGTCATCTGCGAGTTCGACGGAGCTTTGCAGCTTGGTGCACTTTGCAAGGAGTTCGGCGCAAAACGCGCCGTTCTCCTGACCGATCCCGGCTTGCAAAAGGTCGGCCTGATTGATGCCCCTTATGCCGCGCTGAAAGAAGCCGGGATCGAAACCCTGCTTTGGATCGATGTACAGGCCGATCCGCCCGAAGAAAGCATTCTTGATGCGGTCAAGGGTGCCCGTGATTTCAAAGCCGATATCGTTATCGGCCTTGGCGGCGGTTCATCCCTTGATACTGCCAAACTGGTCGCCCTTCTGTGCGGCAAGGATCAGAAGCTTGACGAGATTTATGGCATCGGCCTGGCAAAAGGTCCGCGCCTGCCGTTGATTCAGGTGCCGACCACGGCAGGCACCGGATCAGAAGTCACGCCGATTTCAATCGTGACCACGCCTACGCATGAAAAAAAGGGTGTGGTTTCCAACCTGCTTTATCCTGATATCGCGTTGCTTGACGCCAAACTGACCATGGGCCTTCCGGCACCGATCACGGCCATGACCGGCATTGATGCCATGGTGCACGCGATCGAGGCCTATACCACCAAGCACAAGAAAAACGCCCTGTCGGACGGGCTTGCCATCCGTGCGATGCAACTGATGACCGCCCATATCGATGATGCGGTTTCAGCCACCCCGTCACGCGAAGCCCGCGAAGCCATGCTTCAAGGTTCCATGCTTGCCGGGATGGCCTTTGCCAACGCCCCGGTTGCGGCGGTTCATGCCCTTGCCTATCCGCTGGGTGGGCATTTCCACGTCCCGCATGGCCACAGCAATGCACTGGTTTTGATCGAGGTTCTGAAATTCAATCGGGATGCCGCCATATCGCAATATGCAGAACTTGCCCGTGCGGTTCTTCCGGCCGAGAAGTTCGCAAATGACGATGCCGCCTGTGATCGTTTTATCACTTTCATGACCGACATGGTCGAACGCATGCCGTTTAGCCGCACCTTGCGCGAAGTCGGGGTGTCTGAAAGCGACCTCGACATGTTGGCGACCGATGCGATGAAGGTGGAACGCCTTCTGATCAATAACCCGCGTGAAATGACGTTCGATGCCGCACGCGCCATCTATGCCGCCGTGCTGTAACGAAAAGGAATAGCCACCATGACCATCCAGTTAAACGACCCCGACCTTTGGCAGACCCAGGCCCATATCAACGGCAAATGGGTTGCATCTGACAGCGGAAAAACATTTGGCGTTATTGACCCGGCCAATGGTGAACATCTTGCGGATGTTCCCGATATGGGGGCGGCGGAAACCGCCCGTGCAATTGATGCCGCCAATGCAGCGCTTCCTGCTTGGCGGGCCAAAACCGCAAAGGAACGCGCAAGCGTTCTTCGCAAATGGTTTGATTTGTGTCTGGCCGCCAAGGACGACCTTGCCCTTTTGATGACCCGCGAACAGGGCAAGCCACTTGCCGAAGCATCAGGCGAAGTCGTTTATGGGGCATCGTTCCTTGAATGGTTTGCCGAAGAAGGCAAACGCATCTATGGCGACGTCATTCCATCCCATGGTGCAGATAAACGCATCATTACCATCAAACAACCGATTGGCGTTGTTGCCGCGATCACGCCCTGGAACTTCCCGATGGCAATGATCACGCGCAAATGTGCCCCGGCCCTAGCCGCAGGGTGCACGGTTGTTATCAAACCGGCCGAAGATACGCCGCTTACTGCGCTGGCGCTGGTTGAACTGGCAAAGCGTGCCGGTTTCCCCGATGGTGTGATCAATATCGTAACCGCATCGCACGGGGCTGAAATCGGTGGTGAACTGACCGCCAATCCGATCGTGCGCAAACTGTCCTTTACCGGTTCGACCCAGGTCGGCAAGCTTTTGATGCGTCAGTGTTCTGACACCGTCAAAAAAGTCAGCCTTGAACTTGGCGGGAATGCACCCTTTATCGTGTTTGACGATGCCGATCTGGACGCGGCCGTTGCAGGTGCCATTGCCTCGAAATACCGTAATGCCGGTCAAACCTGTGTTTGTGCCAACCGCATTCTGGTTCAGGAAGGTGTCTATGACGCGTTTGCCGCCAAACTGGCCGAGGCCGTTGGCAAACTGCGCGTGGGCCATGGCACCGAAGACGGTGTTACCCAAGGCCCGTTGATCAATGCCAAGGCAATTGAAAAAGTCGAAGCACTGGTCGAGGACGCCGTTTCCCGGGGCGCAAAAACCGTTCTTGGCGGCGAACGCGCCAAACCCGACAGCAACTTCTTTACCCCGACCATCCTGACCGGGGTCACGGCAGATATGCGGATTTTCTCAGAGGAAATCTTTGGCCCGGTTGCCCCGCTGTTCAAATTCAGCAGCGAAGAAGACGCCATTCGCATGGCCAATGACACGCCATTTGGTCTGGCGGCGTATTTCTATGCCCGCGATATTGGTCGCATCTGGCGGGTTGGCGAAGCGCTTGAATACGGCATCGTTGGTATCAATGAAGGCATCATTTCGACTGAATCCGCCCCGTTCGGCGGGGTCAAGGAATCGGGTATCGGGCGCGAAGGATCGAAATACGGCGTCGATGATTTCGTCGAGATTAAATATATGTGCCTCGGCGGTCTTGCCGGGAATGCCAACTGATCCCGGATAAGGAGACAAATCATGAGTTTCATGTTCCGAAGTGTCCCGCGCATCGTCTGCGAAGCTGGTGGCATCGCCAAGACCGGCAGTCTGATGAAGGAACTGGGTGCGAGCCGTGTGACCATCGTATGTGATCCGGGCATCGTCAAACTTGGTTTTGCGCAAAAGGCGCAAGCCTCCCTCGAAGCCGCCGGCATCGCCGTTCAGATCTTTTCCGACGTTGAAGCCGATCCACCGCAAAAAATCGTCGAAGCTGCCATTGCAGGCGCACGTGACTGGAAGGCAGATGGTGTAATCGGTCTTGGCGGCGGCAGTTCGCTTGATAGTGCGAAGCTGGTTGCATTGCTTGCCAACAGCGATCAGACCATTGAAGAGATCTATGGCGTTGACAAGGCAACCGGTGATCGCCTGCCTTTGATCCAGATCCCGACCACAGCCGGAACCGGTTCCGAAGTCACCTGGGTATCGGTGATTACCGATAACGATAATCTCAAACAGGTTGTCTATACGCCGCAATTGATGCCTGACATCGCCCTTCTGGATGCGGAACTGACCTATGGCCTGCCGCAAAAGGTTACAGCGGCCACCGGGCTTGATGCCATGGTCCATGCGATCGAAGGCTATACCAGCCGCACGCGCAAAAACCCGATTGCCGATGGCATGGCGGTTACGGCCCTGTCATTGCTGGGCAAGAACCTGATGAAGGTGATTGAAAATCCGGGCGATAAAGAAGCACGTTCTGCCATGTTGCAGGGCTCGCTTATTGCCGGGATGGCCTTTGCCAATGCATCGGTTGCTGCCATTCATGGATTGGCCTATCCGCTCGGCGCACGTTTCCACATCCCGCACGGTCATGCCAATGCACTGGTCATGGCACAAGTGATCCGCTTTAACCTGCCGGCAGCCAAAAAGCTTTATGCCGAACTTGCACCTTGCCTGATCGAAGGCGTTGATTTCGACAGCGAAGATGCTGCCGCCGAGGCATTCGTCAAACGGATCGAGGAAATGGTACCTGCCAGCGGCCTTGAAACCCGTCTGCGTGATCTTGGTGTCACAGAAGACTCCCTTCCGGAAATGGCAGAGGAAGTCTTTACCAAGATCCATCGCCTGATCGACAGCAACCCGCGCGACATGACCGCCAAAGACATCGAGGCGATCTATCGCGAGGTCTATTGATTGCCGGGATTATCTAGGGTCAGGACCTATTAATTTGATTGGAATGGCAGAGTTTATGTTTGTGAAATCCAAGGAAAAGCCCGCTGGGCGGGTTGGAATCCCGCGCGAGGGGTTTGACGTCGGAGTTTGCAAACATAAACTCTGTCCTTCGGATCGCTCAGATTTGCACGGGCCACTTTGTCGCAAAACCTTGAAAGATATATATCTTTCGGCGGATTCGCTCCGCGTATCCGCACAAATCTGAGCGACCATTCAAACCAAATTAATAGGTCCTGACCCTAGTTTCGGCCGATAATCTTTGCAGAAACCGGCGGCGTGCTGGTCGCTTCGTCGCCGGTTTTATCCTGAAAATGAAATCAGATTGCAGAATGTTTGCGATAACCGGGCGCAAACAGCAGCCGGGCTGATGTGATCCCGGTTTGATCTTCCCAGGTCGTACGTTCCATCAGGAACAGTGGCATGCCCGGCTCGGTACGGAGCACCTTGGCTTCTTCTTCGCTGGCGGTGATGGCAGAAAAATAGATGTCACCACGCGTATAGGGCGCATGTA
This sequence comes from Thalassospira sp., assembly GCA_048264285.1. GTDB lineage: Bacteria > Pseudomonadota > Alphaproteobacteria > Rhodospirillales > Thalassospiraceae > Thalassospira. The sequence goes on along the minus strand of JBLXDD010000009.1, from coordinate 18,643 downwards.
AAACAAGCCATTCATTTGCACTGATATTATCAAGATCCGCTTTGAGAATAGCAGGCGTTGCCGCAATCGATACCCAGCGATCCTCAAACATAAACGGTTTGCCATCGGCCAGATGAAGCGACGTGATATGAAGCATATCACTCTCTGACGTGACACCCAGATTAGCGCAGATTTCCGGCGGTGGCGTGCGCCGTTCGCTAAACAGCAATGCATATGCATATTTCTGCCCACGCCCTTCGATCTCAAGACGGATCACCGGAATATCAAGTTTGGCACGCCGAACCGGATGGGCAGCGACCCTTGTCCCTGCCCTTCGTCTGCGATCCAGGAATCCTTCGGATGCCAATTCGCGCAGCGCGCGGTTCACCGTTGCACGTGCACAGCCAAGTTGCTCGGCAAGTTCGACTTCCTTGGGAATCAAATCGCCGGGTTTCCATTCACGGGTATGAATGCGGCGCAGAACCTCGTCATGGACGGACTGCCAGCTTTGCTGTTCCAGGCTGTTCACACTGCTTCCTTAAGTTGTTCCATCACTTTGCGATACCGGTCCGTAATTGCATCATGGGCGATGTGGCGGCCTTCGGTCACAACATGGCGACCAGCCGACCAGACATCACGCACCATGCGATCATCTCCGGCGAAGATATATGTATCGAGGATCGTATCGCCTGTCCGGCCGATCAGGTCAACCGCCGAACCGTCAAGCGCCATCAAATCAGCAAGCGCGCCGACCTCGATCCGGCCGGAATCACGCCCTGCGGCCCGTGCACCACCGATGGCAGCCGCATCAAAGATACGCCGCGCGGTTGATTTTTCCTCGGTCGCCAAAGCGGCACGGGAATTGTCACGCAGGCGCTGGCTGTATTCCAGCGTGCGGAGCTCCTCGGAAAGCGAAATACGGATATTGGAATCCGATCCCACACCGATAACGCCGCCAGCATTCAGATAGCGCACCCCGTCAAAGATGCCATCGCCCAAGCTGCTTTCGGTGATCGGGCATAATCCCGCGACTGCGCCTGTTTTAGCCAGAGCAAGGGTTTCGTGTTCTTCCATCTGGGTGCAATGGATCAAGCACCAGTTTTCATTGACGTCGGCATTTTCAAGCAGCCATTCGGTCGGACGTTTACCCCAACTTTCACGGACCTCATCGACTTCGGCCAGCTGTTCGGCCAGATGCATGTGGATCGGGCCATCTTGTGAAAGTTTGCTTGTGGCAATCAAATCTTCGCGGCCGACGGCGCGCAACGAATGCGGTGCCACACCCAATACCGTGTCGGCTGGCAGGTTTTTGATCGCCCGTGCAGAGTGCTCATACAATTTGGCGAACTGTTCGGGATCATTACCAAACCGGATTTGCCCCGGCCCCAGTGGCCGCTTGTCACAGCCGCCATATTGGTAATGCACCGGCAAAAGAGTCAGGCCAATGCCGGTGATTTCGGTCGCGGCGGCAATGCGTTCGGCCATCTCGGCGATATTGTCATACAAATGACCGCCCGGACGATGATGCAGGTAATGGAACTCTGTATTGTTGGCATAACCCGCTTCCAACATTTCCATCTGCACAAAAGCGGCAATGGCTTCGACGTGATCCGGGGTCAGTTGGTCAAGGAAACGGAACATCAATTGCCGCCATGTCCAGAACGTATCGCGCGGATCAGGTCCGCGCTTTTCTGTCAGACCGGCCATAGAACGCTGAAACGCGTGGCTATGCAGATTGGAAATCGCCGGAAGAAGAATATCAGTTCTGCCTGAAGCATCCGAGGGCGGTGTAGAATCGGCTTGAATCGCAGAAATTCTGCCATTTTCATCAATCTCGATCCGGACATTCTTTTCCCAGCCCGCAGCGGTAAGTGCCTGATTTGCCCAAAGAAATTTCATTGCCTCTACCCATCTTGACAGAAATATTATGTGCGTACATATTATCTTTAATAACAAACTTATCAAGGGGTGATGCTTCGCGATGCTGCTTCGAAACGCAAAAATCGTCACGATTGATGAACAGGATAGTTATGGCCTGATTGAGTCCGGTGCGATTGCGATCAGGGACGGCCTGATCGATTGGGTCGGTGCGAATGATGCAGTCCCCACGAACTATCTTGAAGGTCCGATGCGCGACCTTGAAGGTCGCCTGATCACCCCGACCCTGATTGATTGCCATACCCATGTTGTTCATGGCGGCGACCGTGCGGTTGAATTCGAAATGCGCCTTAAAGGGGCCAGCTACGAAGAAGTCGCCCGCGCAGGCGGCGGGATCGTTTCCACAGTAAAAGCAACCCGCGAAGCATCGATCGATGACCTTCTGAAAACAGCGCTGCCGCGTGTTGATGCGCTATTGGCAGAAGGCGTCTCGGTGATCGAGGTCAAGTCGGGCTATGGCCTGAACAAGGAAACCGAACTCAATATGTTGCGTGCGGCGCGCAAGATTGCCGATCACCGCGCAGTCCGGATCAAAACCACCTTCCTCGGTGCACATGCGGTACCGGTCGAATATAAGGACAATCCGGACAGCTATATTGACGACGTTTGCATTCCGACCCTGAAAGCTGCCCATGCCGAAGGGCTGGTGGATGCGGTTGATGGTTTCTGTGAAGGCATCGCGTTCAATACCGATCAGATCAAACGCGTGTTTGACGTTGCCCGCGACCTTGGTATTCCGGTCAAACTCCATGCCGAACAACTGTCCAATATCGGCGGAACCAAGCTGGCAGCAGCTTATGGGGCGCATTCGGTCGATCATGTCGAATACGCCACCGAAGAAGACGCAATCGCCATGGCAAAATCCGGCTCGGTTGCGGTTCTCCTGCCGGGTGCGTTTTATACCCTGCACGAAACACAGTTGCCGCCGATTGATGCATTTCGCAAACACGGTGTGCCCATGGCAGTTGCCACCGATTGCAACCCGGGCACATCCCCGCTGGCATCGATCCTTCTGACCATGAACATGTCCTGCACACTGTTTCGCCTGACCCCGGAAGAAGCACTTGTTGGCGCAACAGCCCATGCCGCCCGCGCACTTGGCCTGACAGATACCGGGCGGATCAAACCGGGCTTGCGGGCTGATCTTGCCATCTGGAATGCCAAACACCCGGCCGAACTATCGTACCGCATCGGATTTAATCCGCTGTTTGACCGTATTATCGGCGGGGTAAGCACCGCCGCCTGAATCGCCGCCCCTTGCGCCACCACGCAAAGCGACATCGCATCATTATATGCCCAGAGGATATAATAAAATGACTGTCACCCTTGTCCCCGCGTCCGTCAAATTGGCAGATCTTGAACGCATTTGGCGTGATCAGGTCGCAGTCAAACTCGATCCTTCCGCACGTGCTGGTGTCGAAGCAGCCAACGAAATGGTCCGTGCCGCAGCCGAGGGCAGCGAAGCGGTTTATGGTGTGAATACCGGTTTTGGCAAACTGGCATCGGTCAAAATTGCCCCCGAAGATACCGAAACCCTGCAACGCAATCTGATCCTGAGCCACTGCTGTGGTGTGGGTGAACCTCTTGACGGCGCGACCACGCGTTTAATGATGGCATTGAAATTGCTGTCACTTGGTCGCGGGGCATCCGGTGTGCGCTGGGATCTGATCGACCTGATCGAAGGCATGCTGGCCAAGGGTGTTACGCCGGTCGTCCCGTCGCAAGGGTCTGTTGGCGCATCCGGCGACTTGGCGCCGCTTGCCCATATGGCCGCCGTTATGATCGGTGCGGGCGAAGCCATCTATGACGGTGCGACACTTCCCGGTGGCGAGGCCCTTGCCAAAGCCGGACTGACGCCGGTTGTTCTGGGGCCGAAAGAAGGGCTGGCATTGATCAACGGCACGCAGTTTTCAACAGCCTGCGCCTTGGTCGGGCTGTTTTCGGCATGGCGAAATGCGGCAAGCTCGATTGTGACTGCATCGCTTTCGACCGATGCCATCATGGGATCGACTGCACCGCTGGTTGATGAAATTCATACCCTTCGCGGCCATCCCGGCCAGATCAATGTTGCACGTGCCATGCGTGACTTGATGGCGGGATCGGAAATCCGCGAAAGCCACCGCGAAGGCGACACCCGCGTTCAGGACCCTTACTGCATCCGCTGCCAGCCGCAAGTCACCGGGGCGGCGATGGATTTGCTGCGCTTTGCCGGGCAGACGCTTGAAATCGAAGCCAATGCGGTGACCGATAACCCGCTGGTGCTTAAAGAAGACGGGCGCATCGTTTCGGGTGGTAACTTCCACGCTGAACCGGTTGCCTTTGCCGCTGATCAGATCGCGCTTGCAATTGCCGAAATCGGCGCCATTGCCCAGCGCCGTGTTGCGCTGATGGTTGATCCGACGCTTTCACATGATTTGCCGCCGTTCCTGACCCCGGAGCCGGGGCTGAATTCCGGCTTGATGATTGCCGAGGTCACCACCGCAGCCCTGATGAGCGAAAACAAGCATCTGGCCAACCCGTGCTCGACCGACAGCACACCGACAAGCGCCAATCAGGAAGATCATGTTTCGATGGCGGCCCACGGGGCACGTCGACTGGCAAAAATGAATGCGAACCTTTCCTATATTCTTGGTGTGGAACTGATCTGTGCTGCGCAAGGTGTTGAATTCCGCGCACCGCTTAAAACCAGCGCTGGTTTGCAAAATGTTCTTGCGACCGTGCGCAAGGATATCCCCACCGTCAAGGAAGACCGCTATATGGCACCTGACCTTGCCAAGGCGGGAGAGTTGGTTAGTGACGGTACACTTGTCAGCGCAGCCAAGCTGTCTGGCTTTGTTGTCGGGGGGAACATGTAACCATGACCAACCCGGTTGAAATCCATCGTGGCGATAGCCCTATTGTTCTGGGGTTACCCCACACCGGGACTTATGTGCCCGACGATATTGCCGCAAAACTGAATGACCGTGGCCGCGAACTGGCCGACACAGACTGGCATATCCATACGCTTTATGATGGATTGCTTGAAGGTGTGACCACGGTGCGTGCGACATTTCATCGCTATGTCATTGATGCGAACCGCGATCCCGAAGGTATAAGCCTTTATCCCGGTCAAAACACGACAACCCTGGTGCCGCTGACTGACTTTGACGGCGAAAACATCTGGGACGTGGCACCGACCGAAGACGACATCGCCTATCGCGCGGCAAACTTCCATGCGCCCTATCATCAGGCGCTGACGGCCGAGCTTGAACGCGTACGCGCCAAACACGGTGTGGCGATCCTGTATGATTGCCATTCGATCCGCTCAAACATTCCGTTCCTGTTTGACGGCACCCTGCCGGACTTCAATATCGGCACAAATCTGGGCACGACCTGCGATCCGATGATTGAAACCCTGACCAACGATATCTGCTCGCAGGCCGATGGCTATACGGCGGTCCTCAACGGTCGTTTCAAGGGGGGCTGGACCACGCGCCATTATGGCCGCCCGGAGATCAACCAACACGCCATCCAGATGGAACTGGCGCAATCGACTTATCTGACGGCCGAGGCAGCGCCTTGGACCTATGACGAAAGTCGTGCAGCAAAACTGCGCACGCACCTTACTGAAATCCTGAAGACACTGGCCGATCTGGCCCCAGCACTAAGAGGCACGTCATGAGCAATAATCCGCGTCACAATCAGCGTGATATCTATCCCGATACCGGGACCGAGATTTCAGCCAAAAGCTGGCTGACCGAAGCACCGATGCGCATGTTGATGAATAACCTGCACCCGGATGTTGCCGAAAACCCGCATGAACTTGTAGTCTATGGCGGCATCGGCCGTGCGGCACGCACCTGGAAAGATTACGATCAGATCGTTGCCAGCCTGAAGGAACTTGAAGATGACCAGACCCTTTTGGTGCAGTCGGGCAAACCGGTTGGCGTATTCCGCACCCACAAGGATGCGCCGCGTGTTCTGATTGCGAACTCCAACCTTGTGCCGCATTGGGCCAACTGGGACCATTTCAACGAACTCGATAAAAAGGGTCTGGCGATGTATGGCCAGATGACGGCGGGTTCATGGATTTATATCGGATCGCAGGGCATCGTTCAGGGCACTTATGAAACCTTTGTCGAGGCAGGCCGCCAACATTATGACGGTGACCTTACGGGCAAGTGGATTCTGACCGGTGGCCTTGGCGGCATGGGCGGCGCACAGCCGTTGGCGGCCGTGATGGCCGGAGCGTGCTGTCTGGCGGTTGAATGCGATGAAACCCGTGCGGACTTCCGCCTGCGCACCCGTTATGTCGACGAGAAAACCCATTCTCTTGACGAAGCGCTTGAAATGATTGACCGCTGGACCAAGGCAGGCGAAGCCAAATCAGTCGCCCTGATCGGCAATGCGGCGGATGTCTTCCCGGAACTGGTCAAACGTGGTGTTCGCCCGGATATCGTGACCGATCAGACATCTGCCCACGATCCGGTGCATGGTTACCTGCCGCAAGGCTGGACCGTTGCCGAGTGGCGCGAAAAGCAGGAATCCGATCCCAAAGCTGTTTCCAAGGCCGCACGTGCATCGATGCGCGTTCAGGTCGAAGCGATGGTTGCCTTCCATGATGCCGGCATTCCCACCGTCGATTACGGCAACAACATCCGTCAGATGGCGCTTGAAGAAGGGTTCGAGAACGCATTCGCTTTCCCGGGCTTTGTTCCGGCCTATATCCGCCCACTGTTCTGCAAGGGCATTGGTCCGTTCCGCTGGGCAGCCCTTTCGGGTGATCCGGAGGACATCTACAAGACCGATCAGAAGGTCAAGGAACTGATCCCGGATGATCCGCATCTGCATAACTGGCTGGATATGGCGCGCGAACGCATTTCCTTCCAGGGGCTGCCGGCGCGTATTTGCTGGGTCGGTCTGGGTCAGCGCCATCGTTTGGGCATGGCCTTTAACGAAATGGTCAAGAATGGTGAACTTAAAGCCCCGGTCGTGATCGGGCGTGACCATCTTGACAGCGGTTCGGTCGCAAGCCCGAACCGCGAAACCGAAGCCATGAAAGATGGCTCGGATGCGGTCAGTGACTGGCCGCTTTTGAATGCGCTGCTGAATACGGCATCCGGGGCAACCTGGGTATCGTTGCATCATGGCGGCGGTGTCGGAATGGGCTTTTCACAACATTCCGGCATGGTAATTTGCTGCGACGGTACGGAAGATGCCGCGCGCAGGGTCGAACGCGTCCTTTGGAACGATCCGGCAACTGGTGTGATGCGTCACGCAGATGCCGGATACGATATCGCACTGGATTGTGCACGGGAACACGGGCTAAACCTGCCCGGTATTCTCGGCAAATAAGTCGAACCAATTCGCAGGGGCAGTGACGATTGCCCCTGTTTTCCCCTTTTCAGGGTTCATACACGGAGGCTTCTTAATATGAAAAGACGTGAATTTCTGACTGCCGGTGTCGCTGGCGCCGGTGCAGCAGCCGCTGCAACATTTGCAACCCCTGCTATTGCACAGGACAAGCGCCAGTGGAACATGGTCACCGCATGGCCGAAAAACCTGCCTGGGCCGGGTGTGGCTGCGCAGAAACTGGCAGACCGTATTACGACGCTTTCGGGCGGCCGTCTGGAAGTCAAACTGCATGCTGCGGGCGAACTGGTTCCGGGCAATGGCGTATTTGACGCGGTTGCCGAAGGCACGGCCGAAATTTATCACGCGGTTCCGGCCTATTGGGGTTCGAAATCCAAAGGCATTCTTCTGTTCGGTTCCCAGCCGTTTGGTCTGCGTGCCGATGAACAGGTTGGCTGGCTGAACTATGGTGGCGGTCAGGAACTCTATGACGAAATCTATGGTCAGTTCGGCCTGAAGCCGTTCCTTTGCGGCAACTCCGGCCCGCAGTGGGCAGGTTGGTTCCGCAACGAAATCAATTCGGTCGATGACCTTAAGGGACTTAAATTCCGCACCACCGGTCTGGCATCGGAGATGTGCTCCAAACTTGGCATGGCGGTTCAGGCAATGGGCGGTCGTGACATGTTCCAGGCACTTCAGTCTGGCGCGCTTGATGCCGGTGAGTTCATCGGCCCCTGGAGCGACAGCGCTCTTGGCTTCTATCAGGTTGCCAAGAACTACTACTGGCCGGGTGTTGGCGAGCCGTCCTCAGCCGAGGAATGTGCAGTGAACGCCAAAGCCTATGCAGACCTTCCCGAAGACCTGCAGGCAGTTGTCAAATTTGCTGCCGACAGCCTTTATAACGAAGTCTGGACCGAATACGAAACCAAGCATGCCATGGCATTGAAACAGCTGGTTGCCGAGCAGGACGTTAAAGTCCGCAAGCTTCCGGATGAAGTCATCGAAGCCATGGGCAAAGCCGGTGCCGAGGTTATTGCAGAACTGCGCGAAAGCGACGATGCACTGACGCGCAAAGTCACCGAAAGCTTTGTTGCGTATCGTGATCTTATCGGCGGCTACATGAGCTATGCCGATAACGGTCAGATGAATGCACGCGCCAAAGTGCTCGGCTTCTGATAGATGTTATGACCGGTGCCGGAAAAATCCGGCACCGGTTTCTTTTTTTGGGTTCAAACTCATTCACGTACCCCCGGCAACTGATATCCACACCAATTCAGGCGACCGGCGCAATTATGTGCATGAGTTTGGGCCCTCGCATGCCTTTCACGGGGAGATGTCATGCAACGCCTTGCTGATGCACTTGATCAGATAAATCAATGGACCGGAATGACCGTGCGCTGGTTTGCACTTCTGATGGTTCTGTTGCAATTTACCGTGGTCTTGTTGCGCTATGTTTTCGGTTTCAGTTCCATAGCGCTCAATGAAAGCGTCCTGTACCTGCATTCCGCTTTGTTCATGTTGGGGGCGGGTTATACGCTGCTGGTAGATGGCCATGTCCGGGTGGACATTTTCTATGCTGTTGCCCCCGACAAGACCAAGGCGCGAATTGATGCGTTTGGCTATCTGGTGCTGGCAATCCCGTCAATGATGGCATTGCTTTACTGGACCTGGCCATCGGTAATCAATTCGATCTCGATGATGGAAGGGGCAATTTCGGTTGGCGGTATTCCTGCTGTCTGGTTCTTGAAGTCCCTGATTCCCGCCTTTTGTATTCTTTTAATTATCCAATCCGTGGCCTGCTTGCTCAGGCAGATCATTGTCTTGCGCAATGACGTTGAAGACCGGAGTGCGCAAAACTGATGGAATATCTTGATCTTTTGATGTTTGCCGCCCTGATGGGCTGTATCCTGTTGGGCTTTCCGGTGTCATTTTCGATTGCCGGCGTGGCAGTGATTTTCGGTTATCTTGGCTGGGTCACCGATACGATGAATATCGGCCTGATGGGGGCGTTCGGGCAACGCGTGTTCGGCACACTCACCAATGACGTGCTGATCGCCATTCCGCTGTTTGTCGTTATGGGTGTGATCCTGGAACGGTCGCGCATTGCCGAAGATCTGCTTCATACCATGGGCCGGTTGTTCGGGCAGCTGCGCGGCGGTTTGGGGATTTCGGTCGTGCTGGTGGGCGCATTGCTTGCGGCATCGACCGGGATTGTCGGGGCAACGGTGATTGCCATGGGGATGATCGCGCTGCCGACCATGTTGCGCACCGGCTACAACCCCAAAATGGCATCTGGCCTTGTCTGCACTGCGGGTACGCTTGGTCAGATCATCCCGCCTTCGACCCTGCTGATCATTCTTTCTGATGTCATGTCCTCGGCCTATCAACAGGCGCAATATGAACAGGGCAAGTTCACCATCGAAACCATCTCGGTCGGACAGATTTTTGCCGGCGCTTTGGTTCCCGGTCTGACACTGGTTGCGATCTATATCATTTATATCCTGCTGCGTGGCGTCTTCCGCCCGGCCGATATGCCGCCGGTGCAAAGTGATGATGGTCGCCCCAGCCTTGGTGAAGTGGTCGGTGCGGTTCTGCCGCCGGTACTTCTGATCATTGCCGTGCTTGGTGCCATTCTGGGCGGGGTCGCCACCCCGACCGAGGCGGCATCGGTGGGCGCAATCGGCGCGATCCTGATGGCGGGTGTCCGTCAGGGGGCGAACCGCAATCTGGTTCTGATCGGGACAATGGCACTTTTGGTTCTAGCGGTGATGGCAGGCATTGCACCGGTTCGTTTCCAGCGCAGCGATCTGACCGGATTTGATTATGTCCTCGGTGCCGGATATGTCGTTCTGGCCATTATTGGCATCGCAGCCATCCTTGCCTGTCTGCATCAAGCCTGGAAAACCGATATTCTGAAATCGGCGCTCACCTCGACCATGACGGTAAGTTCAATGATCTTTGCCACCATTCTGACCGCCAGCATGTTCTCGCTGGTGTTTATCGGGCTGGGTGGTGAAGACCATGTCGCAGAGATCCTTGAATCGATGCCAGGCGGTCCGACAGGTGCATTGATTTTCTGCATGGCATTGATCTTTGTTCTGGGCTTCTTCCTTGATTTCGTGGAAATCACGGTGATCCTGCTGCCGCTTATTGCACCGGGCCTGATCATGATGGGCCACGATCCGGTGTGGCTTGCCATCCTGATTGCGATCAACCTGCAGACATCATTCCTGACACCACCGTTCGGGTTCTCGCTGTTTTACCTGCGCAGTGCCGCCCCGCCGGAAATTACGACCGGGCAGATTTATCAGGGTGTCATTCCATTCATCGCCCTGCAGCTGTTTGGCATTTTCGTAATCTGGCTGTGGCCGTCATTGGCCAAATGGTTACCCAGCGTGGTGTTTTAACCACGGCCCAAAGATAAAAAGCCCCTGACCGAGATGATGTCTTGGTCAGGGGCTTTTGATTATGCGCACGCAGGCGCAACACATCCCGCAGTCAGATCAATGTCATTCAGACACGCCCGGCATATCTGGAAAATGACGTGTGGCCCCTTGTCGTCGGGAACCTTACCCGGGTTTTGCACCCCAATAATCTGGTTAGTCGAACGGCAAGAATTATATCCATTTTCAAAAAACTGAAGCCGGTTTTTGATCGTTTTATTGAATTAACAACATGAATAACGTCTGAGGAGCCATTCTTCAAACAGGAGCTTCTCATGAAAACTATGATCCTTACCGCCTATGGCGATGATGCCGAATTTTCTTTGGCAGATACCGCACGCCCGACCGTTACGGCCGGCCATGTCGTTCTGCGCGTCCACGCGACAAGTATCAACACAGTCGACACCATGATCAAATCCATGGGCAAGGACCTTCCGCTTTCGCCTGATCTTCCCGCTGTCCTGGGGATGGATTTCGCCGGTGTCATTGAAGAAGTCGGCGACGGTGTTAGCGGATTTGCCCCGGGCGATGAAGTCTATGGCTGTGCCGGCGGGCTTGCCGATCTTAAAGGCGCTCTTGCCGAATACATGCTTGCCGATGCAAAACTGATCGCCCACAAACCGAAAACCCTTTCGATGCGTGAAGCTGCGGCAATACCGCTTGTCGGGATCACCGCATATGAAGGTCTGCAGCGTGCAGGCGTGACCAGCGGGCAGAAGGTTCTGGTACAAGGTGGTGCCGGTGGTGTTGGACATCTGGCAGTGCAACTGGCAAAGCATTTTGGTGCTGACGTGTCCGCCACCGGAACCGGTGATGCGCAGATGGCCGTCATCCAAAGCTATGACGCCCGTCCAATCGACTTCATGAAAGAAAAGATCGCTGATTATGTCGAAGCGCATACCGGCGGGACCGGTTTTGACGTGATCTTTGATGCGGTCGGCGGCCAGAACATGACCAACTCTTTTGAAGCCGCGGCCCTGAACGCAGATGTCGTTTCAACCGTTGCATTGCTTGAAATCGATTTGACGCCGGCTCACTTCAAAGGATTGTCGCTGCATGTCGTCTTCATGCTGCTTCCGATGCTTCATAACCACCAACGCGAAGTTCATGGCGCGATATTGAAAAGCCTTGCTGAAATCGTTGATTCAGGTGCGGTAAAGCCGCTGCTTGATGATCAGCAATTTGGACTGGAAGAAGTCGGCGCAGCCTATGCCCGCCTCGGCAGTGGCCAGGCGATCGGCAAAGTCGTGGTTGAAATCTAAGACCCCGATCTGGCGACAAAATTATAAATTGCACCCGTGCCGGGACCGATCATGGTCCCGGCCTGAACCTGCGATGAAATTCAGCGGGTTCGAACCTTGAAACCTGTTTTCCCAAGCGCATACCTCTGCCGACGTCACCCGTGTTTGTGGCGCACCTTAAGAGAGGCTGACGGCAGTCATATCAAGGTCAAGAAAATCAAGTTCACTGACGTGCAACGCGTTGACAGTCTGCCAGAACAGTCGGCCCGCAGCCCTGTCACAAAGCGATAGCCGCACATTCGGCTTGGGTATGCGCTGCGCTTAAATCACCCGCAAGCAATACTCTGATCTCTTATATGGGCATCATGGAAGGAATTTCGAAGGGATCGAAACGACAACCCCAACCGGTCATCGTCGGGTTTGAAAGCGATGGTGCCCCCGGGGAGAATCGAACTCCCACTCACTAAGTGAAACAGATTTTGAGTCTGCCGCGTCTACCAATTCCGCCACAGGGGCAGGCATTACAGGTGCGTGTGCGCACCATCCATCGACGGGCGGGATAATAGCTGTAAATTTCGTCGGGTCAATGGGGCTTTATACAAAAATGTATCTCGTTAATTGCCAATAAACTGCATCATTGCGATTACTGCTGAAATGCGGTTTGATCTGCTTGGTTTTCCCGGTCATGCGCCGCATCATAGAACCACATGCCATAAACTCTTTGCTAACACGATAAGGCGCCATTGCCGTGATCCGCAGCCTCTATGACTGGACGATGAATCTCGCTGGCCACCGCAATGCCGGTTGGGCCCTGTTTTTTATCGCCGCGATTGAAAGCTCTGTCTTTCCAATCCCGCCCGATATTTTGCTGATCCCGATGATCATCGCCGCCCCCATGCGCGCATGGCGTTATGCGATGATCTGCCTTGTCGGCTCTGTCCTTGGCGGATTGGTTGGCTATGGAATCGGTTTCTTTTTGTTTGAAACGGTTGGCCGCCCGGTATTGGAGCTTTATGGCTATGCGGGCAAGTTCGATCAATTCCGTGATTATTACAACCAATGGGGGGCATGGGCAGTATTTATCGCCGGCGTTACACCATTCCCCTATAAGGTGATCACCATCCTTTCAGGTGTAACCGCGCTTGACCCGGTTGTCTTTACAATCGCATCGATCCTGGCGCGAGGATTGCGGTTCTTTGTTATTGCTGCATTGATCTGGAAATTCGGCCCGGTCATCCGCGACTTTATCGAAAAGCGACTGGGCCTCGTTTTCACCATATTTATCGTGGTTCTTGTTGGCGGGTTTGCCGCACTCAAATTCATCCCGCATGGCTGACCCGACGTCAGGATATTATAAAAGACGACAAACGGACCCTTTGATGTTTAAGTTGCTGCGCCCTCGCTTTGTGCCCGTCTTTCCACCTGTTGCATTGCTGTTGATCTCGGCAGGCAGCATCGGCTTTGCGCTTTATGCGCAATATGTGCAAAAGCTGTTGCCTTGTGTGCTGTGCCTTTACCAGCGCGTGCCTTTTTATGTGGTCGCTGGTCTTTCAGTAATCACGTTGCTTTTGATCCGCTTTCCGGCCGCCGCACGAAGCATTGTCTATCTTTGTGGCGCAATATTCGCTGTGGGAACAGCAATCGCATTCTATCATGTTGGCGTTCAGGAACTTTGGTGGGAAGGCCCGGCAATGTGCGGCGGCTTGCAAAGCGGTGCGGCATCGGTCGCCGATCTCAAAGCCCAGCTTATGGCTCAGCCAATTGTTCGTTGCGACAAGATTGACTGGGCATTGTTTGGCATCACCATGCCAACTGTGAATGTCTTTTTCTCTGCCGCGCTGACCGTGTTTTGCCTGATCGCACCGTCTCGTTGGATGACGAAATAAACCGCTCCTCGCTTTCACGGCTGTCGGCTTTCCTGCAACCCGCCTGAGATATCAGGCGGGTTTTGCTTTTTTGCCTTCGGTCACCGGAGCCATGTCATCCTCCAGTCCTATTTGATAATGATAATTGTTATTGTTTGCATAAAATTCCCGGTTATATTAACCAGAACTCAGATTGCCATTAAACACACATTGACCGACTAAGTTTTCTTGGGCTGCCATGACCTTTCACCCTCAGATGATCAGCAATATCGAAGGTATTTCCCTTCTTGATGAATTGCGTTTCCGTCGCTGGAACACCGCAATTACTGATTTATGGCATGTTGAATGTGATGCACAGGCAGGCGGCACATATGTTTCCCGTGCGCCGTTGCTGGTCGCAATTCTTGATTGCGTAGGCAGCACCAAGGTCCATTTACGCACCCCGAACAATTGCTATACCGCACAGGATCGCCCATCGGGCTGTCTTCATTACATTCCTGCGGGCATGGAATTTTCCTCGGAGTTTCTGGGCGGATGCCGATTGCGTCATCTTGATATTCACCTTGATGTCGACGCACTTGAAAACGATCTTGACCGCAACATCGATCCGCAGGTTCTTGAAACACCGCGATTGGGCTTTTGTGACCCGCGGATCAACTCGATCGTTCGTCTTCTTGCCGATGATCTCGAACACGGTATGCGTGGATCGCAAATGTATGGTGAAGGGTTGGTTACGGCCTTAACAGCAGCCTTGCTTGATCCCACACCGACAGCAGAGCCACAACGCAAGCGTGGCAAACTTGCCCCGTTTCACCTCCGCAAGTCGATCGACTATATCGAACAGAACTGCGGACGCACCATCCGCCTTGATGAGCTGGCGCAACTGACCGGGTTGTCGCAATCCTATTTCTGCTCCGCCTTCCGCGAAAGTACGGGTATACCCCCTCAGCAATGGCAGATGAAAGCACGGGTAGAGCGGGCCAAGGATCTTTTGAAAGAGGGCAACACACCACTTGCAGCCGTTGCCATTCGGGTCGGCTTTGCCGATCAGGCGCATTTGACCCGCGTGTTCCGTAAAATCGTTGGCACCACGCCGGGTGCATGGCGCAAGGAACAGATCGCGTAACTTAAGCCAAATTCCGTTCAATACGCCGAAATCCGGTTCAATATTCCATCCCCCACCGCGTGATATCGAAAAGGCCATCATCATAGATGGCCCGCCGGTTCCCGCCCGACAGGTCGTCGTCAAAGACAACCGATACAGGGAATCCCAAATGCGTTTTACAGGACAGAAGCTGTCTTCGACCCTTTTGCTAGGTACGGCACTTGCGTTGGTTTTTGCCGCACCCGATTTTGCGCTGGCGCAGTCTGCAGATGACGCGACAGAACGTGACGGCGAAAGCACTACCCTTAAACCTCTGATCATTGAGTCCGAAGCAGAGCCTGCACATGCTCCTGTAAGCGGATATGTTGCTACACACACTGCAACCGGCTCAAAAACCGGCACCGCCATTGAGGAAATCCCGCAATCCGTATCCGTTATCGGCCGCAAAGAGATGGACAGCCGCGGTGTCGACAAAGTCGATGAAGCATTGCGATATACCGCTGGCGTATTCACCCAGCCTTATGGCTCCGACACGGATACCAACTGGTTCTTCATTCGTGGCTTTGAAGCAACCCAGAGCGGAGCTTATCTTGATGGCTTGCAAAACTACGCCTATGGCTTTGGCGCATTCTTGGTCAATGATTACAATCTTGAACGGGTAGAAGTTCTTCGCGGTGCCGCCTCTGTCCTGTATGGCAGCACCAATCCCGGCGGCATGGTAAACTATGTCAGCAAACGCCCGACCGATGTGCCACTGCGCCGTCTTGAGTTTTCCGTCACCGAGACTGGAAAATATGGCACAGGCATCGATTTCAGCGACAAGCTTAGTGACGTTGCAGCATACCGCCTGACCGGTAACTTTACCAATGGCGACGAACAGGCCGACGACAATGAAGGATTCCAGGGGACGGTTGCACCAAGCTTCGCCTGGACGCCGAACGAAGACACCAGCCTGACCCTGCTTAGCAGCTTTACCTTCGTGGACGGAAAGCATAATGGCGGCCTTGGTTTCCTGCCCTATTTCGGCACTGCCAAAGATGCGCCTTATGGCAAGATTGATCCGGAAACCAACTTCTCTGAACCCGACCTTGATAAAAACCTGCGCCGTCAGGCTATGGTCGGTTACGAACTTGAACACGATCTCAATGACGACCTAACCTTCCGCCAGAATGCGCGGATCGGACATGCCGACATTCATGAGATTTACTACTACCCAAGTGGCTATGCCACCGGTGGAACGTCACCGACAACCACCAATTACGACCTTGATCGCTGGGGGTTCGAACACCGCACCCAGATCACATCCATCGGTCTTGATAACCAGCTCGAACAGCGCTTTGAGACAGGTGCACTTGATCACACATTGCTTGGTGGCATCGACCTAAAGCGGTTTGATATGTCGCGCAAAGAATATTCCGGCGCAGGTACCGATATTGATCCGCTGAATCCCGTACATGGCACCGCACAGGTCGCACGATCTGCCTATCTCGATCAGGACATTGTCATGAACCAGATCGGTGTTTATGCACAGGATCAAATCCGGTTTGGTGACGGCTGGATTACGACGCTGAATGGTCGCTATGATTATGTCAAAACCGATGGCGACGATCCGATTTCTCGGTACAACAACTATAGCGAAACCACAGGTGAGTGGAGCGGTCGCGCTGGCTTGGCATATACCTTCGACAATGGTCTGACCCCGTATGTAAGCGCTGCAACGTTCTTTAACCCGGTTCTCGGTTCAAGCTCCCAAGGGGTCTATGAACCAGAAACCGGCAGCCAATATGAAGCAGGCCTGAAATACGTCCCCAATAGCTTCGATGGCCTGTTCACGGTTGCTATATTTGACCTGACCCGTCAGAACGTGATTACCGGTACCTTCCAGAATGAGCGTCAGCTTGGTGAAGTTAACTCACAGGGTATCGAGTTTGAGGCCAAGGCGAACATCACTGAGAACCTTCTGCTCAGTGCTAGCGCAACTGCCTACGACCTTGAAGTCACCGAGGACGAAGACGCAAGTGTGATTGGCAAGCAACCGGTCACCGTCCCGACTGAAATGGCGACCCTTGGTCTCGATTACACCATCCGTCAGGGCATGCTCAGCGGCCTTCGCCTAGGTGGTGGTGTACGCTATCAAGGCGCATCCTATGCGGACGAGGCCAACCAGTACGAAGTACCGGCTGCAACATTGTTTGACGCTGGCCTTGGCTACGGCGTTGAGAACCAGTGGAACCTCAGCCTCAATGTCAGCAACCTATTTGACAAGGAATATGTCGCAGGTTGTAGTTCGGCCACGGCCTGCGGCTATGGCGAAGGACGTACGGCACTTCTAAAGCTTACCCTCGATCTGTAAGTTTTATTGGACCAGCGAATACAATGAAGCCGACGCTCCTGCCGTCGGCTTTTTTGTTACCAAGCCGAACTTTGTAAAAGTTTTGGTGTCGACTAGAAGTCGTATTCCAGTTCGGTATCCCAGTATAAAAAATCCCGCCAACTTTCGTGAAGATAGTTTGGCGGGAAACGGCGTCCTGTGGTCTGAAGTTCGTGCATCGAGGGCTGTCCCGGCGTCCTGCGCAGTCGCAGGCCAGCCTCACGCACCGATCGACTGCCCTTAAACAGGTTGCAGTCAGAACAGGCCGTGACGATGTTCTTCCAATTGGTTCGCCCTCCGCGGGCACGCGGGATGACATGATCAAAGGTCAATTCATTTGTCGGCAGGCGGTCACCGCAATACTGACAGGAAAATTCATCGCGCAAAAAGACGTTAAACCGGGTAAATGCCGGGCTGCTTTTAAGCGGGACATATTCCTTGAGCGAGATAACGCTGGGCAGGCGCATTTTAAAGGAAGGAGAGCGTACTTCTCGGTCATATTCGGAAAGAACATCGACGCGTTCAAGAAAGACTGCCTTGAGCGTATCCTGCCATGACCAAAGAGATAGCGGGAAGTAGCTCAACGGCCGAAAATCGGCGTTAAGAACAAGTGCCGGACACGCATTGGGCGATAAATGCATACCATCCGCTCCACCGTGTTTACCGAGTCGCTTGCCTTATTTAGCAGGTCCGGGAATCGCTGTTGATGAACATATCATGACGTTTCACCAAACCGGGCGACACGGCGACGTAAACCACTGATAGAGCAAAGTATAGAGCAAATTTCCAAAAGCGCAAAGCTCGTGTTCTGCCGAGTCGCGTTTCTTGGCACCAACCCCGTACTGACCTTCTGCGGATACTTGGGAACCTTTGTCTATCCACACAGCAAAGCAGCACAAAAAAAGCCGCCGTTACTTGGCAGCTTGGGGGGCAGCTTGGGGGCACCTTATCGAGCATATCGAAACGCATGCTATAGATCACAGCGGCAGAAAAAACGAAAGGCTCGCTATTAAAGCGAGCCTTCGTAACTTCTATCTGTAAAGCAGAAGCCTGAATTAGGCAGCTTTTGCTTCAACAGCTTTGGCGACCTGGCGTTTGAGTTTCACCAAATCTGCCGGCAGCTTTGCATTTGCAGTGCTGAGCAGATATGCATCCAGACCACCACGTTTTTCGATGGTGCGGACAGCATTGGTGGTCAGACGCAGACGCACCGAACGACCGAGCGACTCACTAAGCAGCGAGGTCGGCTGCAGGTTCGGGAGGAAACGACGTTTGGTACGATTGTGGGCGTGGCTCACATTCATGCCGACCAAAACGCCTTTGCCGGATACCGGGCAGCGACGTGCCATGACCTGATCTCCTGGTCTATA
>JBLXDD010000008.1:27564-134229 GCA_048264285.1 Thalassospira sp. | reverse complement strand
TTGTCGCAAAATCTTGAAAGATATTGATCTTCCTGCGGTTTTGCTTCGCATATCTGCACAAATCCGGGAGACCGGAATGATCATTTGAATGAGTTTGGACCCTAAGCAACCATCGGTTTCGGTGCACCGGGACAGAAAAACACGATTGGAGAAGACCAAGCATGCCGTCGGTCAAACCGCATCAGGCAAAAGACGACCAGGACTCCAGGCGCCCTAAAAGGATTGCCGATCAAGTCGCGGATCAGATTCTTGAAAAGATCTCTGACGGCATTTTCCTGCCAGGTGATCGTTTGCCGGGGGAACGTCAGCTTGCCGAAAGCATGTCGGTCAGCCGCGTATCGGTGCGTGCAGCGTTACAAAAACTGAAAACGCGCGGCTATTTGCGCGCAGTTCAGGGGGGCGGCACGGAAATTCTGTCTTCGACCGGCATCGACATGGACACCGCGATGACCGATCTGGTGCGCGATTCGATCAACAATCTGCGGGATTTGCAGGAAATCCGCTGCACGCTTGAAACCTGGGCAGCCCGGCGGGCCGCGATCAATGCCAGCGACGAGGATATCAAACTTCTGCGCATGGCCTATCGTCAGGCACACGACCCACGGCGCGCCGCAAAATACCGTGCCGATGATGATCATCGCCTGCATATGATGATCGGGCGTGCCACCGGATCGATCATTTATTACCACGTCATGAAAATGCTCCATGACGTCTTGCAGACCGCCCTGACCGAAATCCGTTTCAATGGCATGGCCGGTCCGAACTTTGACCGCATGGTCCAGGAACATCACCACGCGATCGTCGAAGCCATCGCCGCCCACGATCCCGACGCCGCCGCAAAAGCCATGTCCGAACATCTGCAGGCGGTTCTCGAATTTTTCAAAACAGCATCCGACAAACAATCGACCTAAGGCCCAACCATAAGAACCAGAACCGGTTCCACAAAAATCCATTCAGGGGAAATCCGAAATGACGACTTCGCGCGAAAAGCTTCTGGCCATGATGGATGCCGCTCTAAAGGCCGCCGACCCGGCCGTGCAAATTCCAAAGAATTTGCCCAAACCGCCAAAAGGCAAAACCATTGTCATTGGCGCAGGCAAGGCATCGGCCAACATGGCGCGCGCGTTTGAACAAGCATGGACCGGCGCACTCGAAGGATTGGTCGTGACCCGTTATGGTCACGCGGTTCCCTGTGAAAAGATCGAAATCGTCGAGGCATCCCACCCCGTTCCGGACGCCGCCGGTGAACAGGCCGCCCGGCGCATCCTTGATATCGTTGCGGCTGCTGGCCCGGATGATCTGGTAGTTTGCATGATTTCCGGCGGCGGTTCCGCCCTTTTGGCCCTGCCCGGCCCTGGTTTGACCCTTGAAGATAAACAGGCAATCAGCAAGGCACTTTTGCACAGCGGGGCAACCATTTCGGAAATGAACTGCGTGCGTAAACATCTTTCGGCGATCAAGGGCGGGCGACTGGCCAGGGCCTGTGCGCCTGCGCGCATGGTTACCTATCTGGTTTCAGACGTGCCCGGTGATGATCCGGCAATCATTGCATCCGGCCCGACGGTTGCCGACCCGACGACCGGTCAGGATGCGCTTGATATCATCCGTCACTATCAGATCGACATCCCCAAGGCGGCCGAAGACCTTTTGCGCAGTGGCGATGATGAAACCATCAAGCCCGACGACCCTTGCTTTGAGGGCCACGAAACCATCATGCTGGCCCGCCCGCAAGATAGCCTTGAGGCCGCGGCATCGGTCGCGCGTGATATGGGGCTGAATGCAGTCATCCTTGGCGATGCGATCGAAGGCGAAGCCCGCGAAGTTGCCATTGTCCATGCCGGGATCGCCCATCAGGTTGCCAATCATGGACAACCGGCAGCCAAGCCCTGCGTGCTCCTTTCGGGGGGTGAAACCACCGTGACTGTGCGTGGCAAGGGTGGCCGGGGTGGCCGCAATAGCGAATTTCTTCTTTCACTTTTGCTGCAACTTCGAGATCAACCGGGTTTTAGCGCGATTGCAATTGATACCGATGGCATTGATGGCAGCGAAGACAATGCCGGTGCGATCATTGATGCCAAAAGCTGGAACGCCGCGCAAAAGACAGGCATCGATCTTTGGGACTATCTTGCCAATAACGACGCCTATAGCGCCTTTGCCAAGATCGATGACCTTCTGGTCACGGGCCCGACATTGACCAATGTGAATGATTTTCGTGCCATTCTGATTGAATAGGCTTTCGCGGAAAGTTTGATCAAAGACCGGGGGCAGGCATCCATGGCCGCACCCAGCCAAGCCCGTCTTCGGTCTTGCCATGCGGCTTGTATTCGCAGCCGATCCAGCCGTCATAACCGATGCGATCAAGCATATAGAACAGGAAGGGATAGTTAAGTTCGCCACTGTCGGGTTCATGACGTCCCGGCGCGCCCGCGATCTGTATATGGGCGATGCTGTCGATATGTTTATCCAGTCGTGCGGCGATGTTCCCGCCGACAAGCTGGGCGTGATAGATATCGAATTGCAGTTTCAGACGCGGGTGATCAAGCTGTTCAAGGATCACGGCGGCCTGTTCGATGGAATTAAGCAGATATCCCGGCATATCAACCGGATTGATCGGCTCGATCAGGATATCCACCCCGGCCTGATCGGCAAGGTCGGCGGCATACAGCAGATTGTCGCAATAAAGCCGGGCAAGTTCGCCGGAATCCTCCCCCTTGCCCATAAGACCGGCCATGCAATGAAGCATCTTGCAATCGGTTGCCGCCGCGTAATCGAGCGCCTTTATGACAGAGTCGCGAAAAGCCTCTTCGCGCCCCGGACGGCATGCAAGGCCACGGTCGCCGGCCTCCCAGTCGCCGACGGGCAGGTTGAATAAAACCTGCTCCAACCCGTTATCCGCCAAAAGCGATTTGACGGTGGAAAGCGGCATGTCGTAGGCACCGATATATTCCACACCGACAAATCCGGCATCCGCAGCAGCGGCGAACCGCTTTTCAAACGGCAGTTCCGCGAACAGGAATGAAAGGTTGGCGGCAAAGCGAGGCATGATCGACCCTCAGGAATAATTAAGGTTGCAACATGGTTCCCGATGCTGCCCGCAAGGTCAATCTTCAATCGCGGGCTTTCTTGGCAATTGGCATCTCATCCGGCTTCGTTTTTTACCGGCGGCACCACCGTTCTTGCATTCTCTTTATCCTCGCCTGTGATCAGGCGCGCACCTTTTTTCCGAAACAGGTAACTCCAAACCCATTGCACCATCACAAGTGCAGGCGCACGCATGC
The DNA here is from genome assembly GCA_048264285.1 of Thalassospira sp. GTDB lineage: Bacteria > Pseudomonadota > Alphaproteobacteria > Rhodospirillales > Thalassospiraceae > Thalassospira. The sequence goes on along the minus strand of JBLXDD010000008.1, from coordinate 130,951 downwards.
CGATCAGGAAATAAATGTGTGCAAGCCCCCAGAACCACCAGGCAAGCCAGCCTTTCAGCTTGAACCCGTTCAGGTCAATCACCGCCCGATGGCGCCCGATGGTCGCCAAATTTCCGGCATGACGGTATTTGAAAGGCGGCGTTATCTTGCCTGCAATGGCATCAAGGATGCGCTGGGCAACATATTTGCCTTGCTGTTTTGCAGCCGGGGCAATTCCGGGGACTGTTAATCCGTCATGCCATGGCACATGGGCTGCGTCACCAATGACAAAAACATTATCATGATCAGGAATGGAAAGATCCGGTTCGATCAGGATCCGTCCGCCACGATCAGCCGGCTTTTGTGTCCAATCCTCAAGATCGGGCACCCGAACGCCGGCCCCCCAGATGACATTGGCGGTTGGAATAAATTCGTCGCCGATCTGAACGCCCTGTTTTGTGATGTCTGAAACCGGCGTGCCAAGACGCACCTCAACCCCAAGGCTTTCAAGTGCCTGACGGGTATAATCTGACAAGCTTTGCGGAAATGCGCCCAGCAACCTGTCGCTGGCTTCGACCAGAATGACGCGGGCATCGCGTGGGTCTATCCGGCGAAAATCATCGGAAAGTGCTTTTTTGCCCAGTTCCGCGATGGCTCCGGCCATTTCAACCCCGGTCGGCCCACCACCAACAACGACAAAATTCAGCAATCGACGTTTTTGTGCGTCGTCCTGGCTGTTTTCGGCCTGCTCAAACGCCAAAAGAAGCCTTTTGCGGATATTGGTGGCCTCTGTGATGTTCTTGAGCCCCGATGCCAACCCGGCCCAATGATCATTGCCGAAATAGGATGTCACCGCCCCTGTGGCAAGGATCAAATAATCGTATTCAAGCTGATGCTCCCCCGACAAAACACGCCGGTTGGGTAAATCAATGCCGGTGACCTCGCCCATGAATACGGAGACATTTGACGCATGGCTGAAAATGCTTCGGGTTGGCCAGGCGATCTCTGCCGGAGACAAATCTGCGGTCGCCACCTGATAGAGCAATGGTTGAAACAAATGATGGTTGCGCTTGTCGATCAGAATGACTTCGACATTCTTTCCCGCCAGCTTCTTGGCGGCACTCATGCCGCCAAACCCGGCCCCGACGATGACCACGCGTTTCTGATCGGACATTTTGATATTCTCCGTTTTTAGCCATGGTCTCGAACCCGGGCTTGAAATAGTGACATAAACAGAAAAACGCAAACGAACCAACATGATCCGCGACAGATACAACCCGCGACAAAGGCTGGTTTTATCGGTATAAGGGCCACCAGCTGTCATCATCCCAGAGGTCCCCATGAACAACGCCTTTACCCTTCATCCGCAGCTTGCCGCTGACACCACATTGGTGACGGATGGACCGCTTTCACATGTTCTGTTGATGAATGATGCGCGCTATCCGTGGCTTATTCTGGTGCCCAAACGCCCCGACCTTGTTGATTACGATGACCTGGATGCCCACGATCGCAAGGTGCTTGGTGATGAAGTTGCGGCTGTTTCAAACGTTATCAAGCGCCGTTTTAACGCGTTTAAAACCAATGTTGCCATGCTGGGCAATATGGTGCCGCAGTTGCATTGTCATGTTATTGGCCGCTTTAAAGATGACCCTGCCTGGCCCGGCCCTGTATGGGGCGCAGGTACTGCGGAACCCTATGCCGAGGAAGAAGGCCGCGATCGTCTGGCGGCCCTGCGCGCCGATCTGATATCGGCCTTCAAACATCTGTAAAATCGACCAAACGGCCTGCTTGACGCATATCAAGGCAAGACACATTGGAATAATGCAAAAGACGGACAGAACGAATTTTCGGGATGTCCGTCATGCAGCTTGCCCTTTACGAAAAATACGACCTGCGACTGCCGCGCTATACCAGCTATCCGACTGCGCCGCATTTTCATGCCGGTATCAATGGCGATGTATTTGAAGGCTGGCTGGGTGATCTTGATCCCAAGCAACCGTTGTCGCTTTATCTGCACGTTCCCTATTGCAAGGAAATGTGCTGGTTCTGTGGCTGCAACACCAAGATCACCAAGAACTACAAACCGGTGAACGGATATGTTGCGGCCCTCCTGACCGAGATCAAAAGCACTCTTGGCAAGCTGCCCGCAGGCAAGAATTTCAGCGTTTCGCATATTCACTTTGGCGGCGGCAGCCCGACCATCCTCGAGGCCGCTGACCTGCGTGCCATCATGGCCGCAATCCGCGCACGCCTGCATATTCTTGAGGATGCCGAAATCGCCATTGAAATGGATCCGCGCACCGCAACCGATGACTTCATGGAAGCAATGGTCGAATGCGGCTTTAACCGGGCCAGCATCGGTATTCAGGATTTCAATCAACAGGTCCAGATCGCCGTTAACCGCGTCCAGAGCATGCAGCTTGTCCAGGACGTCATTGCCAAGCTGCGGGCGCATGGCATTAACGGCATCAATGTCGATCTGATGTATGGCCTGCCGTTCCAGACGGTGGAATCACTGCGTGAAACGGTGGATCAAACGGTCAGCCTGCACCCTGACCGTCTGTCGGTCTTTGGCTATGCCCATGTGCCATGGATGAAAAAGCATCAACAGCTGATCCCGACCGAGGCGCTTCCCAACACCGAGGAACGCTGGGCGCAGTATGAAGAAATCCAGAACCGTCTGGGCAGCCACGGTTTTGTCGCTATCGGGCTTGACCACTTTGCCCACAAGGATGACAGCATGGCACGCGCCCTGTCTGATGGCCTGCTGCACCGGAATTTTCAGGGCTACACCACCGACCGCGCCGAAGCCCTGATCGGATTTGGTCCATCGGCCATTTCATCCCTGCCACAAGGCTATGCCCAGAATGACCCGGCACTGGCCCGCTGGCAGCGGGCGGTTGAAGACGGGAAATGCGCAATTGAAAAAGGTGTTGCCCTGACGGGTGAGGATAAATTGCGCCGTGACATCATCAATGAACTGATGTGCAATCTTGCCGTTGACCTTGATGACGTTTGTGCTGATCACGGCATTTCTGCCGATCGGTTCGCGCCAGAAATTGAACGCATCAAAGCCATGAGCCAGGATGGTATTGTCGAAGTTAATGACAATTACATCAAACTAAGTGAGATGGGCCGGCCACTGGTGCGTGCGGTCTGTGCGGCATTTGATACCTATCTTGACCCGGAACATGGCCGACATTCACAGGCCGTGTAACAAAAAAGGGGCTGCAAGTGGCCCCTTTTTCATTGTGGCAATAAATAAATTACCCGCCTGAAACCGCACCGCTCGACGGTACGGATCAAGGCGCATTGAGCAATTCCACACACCGGCTGGCAATCAGCCGGGCGGGCTGCAACGAGGGATGCGAAAACGCCACCAGTTCTGTATCGGGCAAAAGCGGACGGGCGTATCCGCCGTCAAAAAGACTTTGATGCAGACGTTTATGGCGTTCATTGGCCAAACCATCGGGGGCATAGATGTAAACCCCACCCTGCGTTGCAGCCGCTTCGCAGCACATGGAAACCGAATCACCCGTTACAATCAAAACATCGGCCAGCGCCAGATACCCGAAATAGGGGTTTTCATCACGCGATTGCCAGTCATGTAAATGATAGGGCACATTCGAACTGGCAAGCTTGTCTGCAATCAGGGTTTCGCAATCCGTCCCTGTACGTCGGCTGGTGGTCACCAGCAAGGAACCATCAACCGCACGGGCCGCCTCAATCGCACGGGTGATGACTTCTTCGGCCATTGCCGGGCTAAAGGTGGTTTTCTTGGTACTTCCACCAATAATCACCGCAAAGCGTGGCCCCGGCAAACCTTTGAAATGAGCCCGCCAGTTATCTGCTTCGATCAATAATCTGGTTTCGGTCACACGGTGCGGTGCCCCCGGAATTTCAAGGATATTTTCGCGAACCGTCATGCGGTCATGGGCGGGAACAGCAATAAGATCAAACGCGCTTTCACCGCCATCCGGGCGCATGATCTGGCACAGGCGGGTATGCCCCCGGCTTTGTTTTTTGATCCAGCGCGCAACCGGGGCCGTGCGACGCCCCGCCGCAATCACAAGATCCGGCCAGGGGGCGACCAGTCTGGTGCGCGAAACATCATCCACGCCAATCAAACTTGCGCGGCGGATAAAGTTTGGTAGCCGCGCCAAACCTGTATATCCGATATCGATCCGCTTGAACGGCTGTGCCAAGGCTTCGGCGCCCCCGACCGCCTGATTGACATTCCCGGCACGATCATCGGCCAGAACCCAGATCAGGTGTGTGTTTTGATCGTTCATCAAGGATACTTTCCCGACTGACTGAATGCCTTGGGCCATATCGACCATGCGATGACCAGCGCACAGCAAATTCCCACGGATGTGTTGTTGATAGGTACAGTCTGATCAGATGTTTATCAAGCATGCGTGTCTGAATTGAACGGGCGACGCGACAGAAAACAGACGCTCGACGCAAAAGTCCCCGACTGGTAAAAACACGTTACGTTTCCTGCACATATATTAAAGATCACCACGATCACCGCAAGGACACCCAAGTGCCATCAAATGCCCAATGCATTCTGTTTGTTGATCACGACAAGAATGTGCGTGACACCGCACAGCAGGCATTTGCGCGTGCAGCCATTAAAACCAAAACATGTGCCACCGCCCCGGCTGTCCTTGCCCACATAAAAGATGATTGGCCCGGCATTGTCATCGTCGCCCTTCCCGCCCCCGGCATAGACGCGGTTGGATTTGTTTCGGCGATCCAAAAAATCGATCGTGAAATACCGGTCGTCCTGGTGACCTCGCAAGAACACGCCGCAAATATATCGCAGGGAATGCGCGATTCTATTTACGAGGTGATCACCCCACCGGATAACGATGATCATTTGATTGCAACGACACGGCATGCAATTGATCATCGAAGACTGATCCTTGAGAACAGGGCGCTAAGGACAGAACTGACGCGCTATACCAAAACCGCATCGGGTTTCATTGGTCATAGCGCGGCGGTGAAAAAACTGCGCACGTTTGTCCATAATATCGCAAATAGTCCGGCCCACGTTCTGATAACAGCAGAACCCGGCAGCGACAAGGCAAGCATCGCCCGAAATCTGCATGAACTATCCGGCAGGACAGGATCTTTTGTCGCGGTGAATTGCGCCGAATTTCCCGAACGATTTCTGGAGACAGAACTGTTTGGTGACACAACTGCCAATGATGCGGGCGGCAAGGGCCTTCGCACCGGCAAGATAGAACAGGCACGCGGCGGAACGCTTTTTCTCAATGACATTGATTGCATGCCATTGGCCGTGCAGGTCAGATTGCTTGGCATTTTACAGCACCGTGGCACGGGTCATTTGCCTTCAAACACAGGGGCGTTGATGGATCTGCGTATTGTTGCTGCGACCACCATCAATTTGCGGGCGGCATCGGCCCGCGGGGCATTTCGCGAAGATCTGTATTACCGCTTAAATGCCGCCCAACTTCACATCCCTCCCTTGCGCGATCGCAAGGATGATATTGCTGTGCTGTTTGATCATTTCTGCCGTGAAGCAGCCAACCGTCTTGACCGGGGCGTCACGCCAGTTAAATCTGCCGACTTGAAACGCCTGCATGCCCATGACTGGCCCGGCAATGTCAAAGAGTTACGCGCCGCTGCCGAACGATATGTGCTTGGCCTTGATCCCCTGATCAACCTGCCCGACGAAGGCCGGGCTCTGGCTCTTTCTCTGCCCCGACAGGTCGAAGCTTTTGAAAAAGGTCTGATTACGGACGCCTTGCGCGAACATGAAGGAAACGTCACCGCAACGGTCAAGGCGCTCGGCGTGCCCCGCAAGACGTTTTACGACAAGCTGGCAAAATACGGTATTACCCCTGCCAGTTTCCGACGCCCGCGCAAATGACCGTCCCAATCAGGCAGATTTACTTGCCGCTAAAGACCGGTTTGCGCTTTTCAAGAAACGCCGTGTAGCCTTCCTTGAAATCGTCACTTTCAAAGGCACGATAGCCTTCATCAAATTCATTTGCGTCAATTGCCCCGCCCTGACGCAACCGGTTTAGCATGTGTTTATGCGCCCGTTGGGTCAACGGTGCGCCACCGGCAATCCGCTTGCCCGTTTTGGCAATCTCGTCGTCGAACGCCTCAAGCGCGACATGACGTGCGATAAAGCCGATTTCACGTGCGCGGGCAACGTCAAAGACCTGCCCTTCAAGCAGGATTTCAAACAGGGTCGCCTCGCCCAGAAGCCCCAGCATGATTTCAAGTTCCGGATAGCCCAGCGTTGCGCCGAGTTTCATCGGGGGAACGGCAAATTTCGCATTATCAGCGGCAATGCGCATATCACAGGCCGCCGCCAAAACAAATGATGCCCCCATGCAGGGCCCGTCAATTGCGGCAATCACCGGATGGGTGCAGTTCTGAATGGTCTGAAGCGCCTCGGCATGCAGCATGCCGTAATCGCGCGCCTTTTCGAATCCGGACCGTTCGCGCACAAATTCATGAATATCGGCCCCCGCACCAAAACCGGCCCCTTCGCCGCCACGAATAATCACACAGCGCAGGTCGAGATCATCTGACAATTCCTGAACAATCCGTGCCAGTTCCCCCCACATCGGTTTGGTCAGGGCATTTTTACGCTCTGGCTGGCAGATGGAGACGGTGGCAACACGATCATCCAGAGTGACATTCAATCCGGTCGGCTCAGACATGACATTTCCTTTGGGCTTGTGGGGCTTGCTGCTTGATTACAGCTTAAATCGGCATAGCTATACCGAATAAACCCTAAATCCTGTTTTGCCAACAAAAGACAGATGGTTAAGACGGGTTCAGCTTTCAAAAACCGGGTGATTTTCGCCCTTTTCACTGTTGTGGCCGGACTTGCCAAGTTTCTGGTCCAGCCATGCAACAGCTTGGTCAACATCTGCTTCGTAATGGATTTGCGGCGGTTTCATCCCGTGCACAAACAGATCGCGACGGATATCACGTTTGGTGCCGCTAAAGACAATCAGGCCACCGCGATTTCGAACCTTGTGAACAAGGCTTGCAAGCGTATTGGCGGCGGTCGAGTCAAGAAATGGCACGGATGAGAAATCAACAACAAGTGCACGACGCGTATCGCCAATACGATCAAGCACCGAACCGAATGTTGCCGTCGCCCCAAAGAAAAACACGCCCGAAATTCTAAAGATCACGATATCGGGATCCCCCGCCGAAACTGGGCCATCGGCCTTAAGTGCGGTCTGATCATCTGCGCGATCTTCGGCGACGAACGGTGTCGCACTTTCGATATCGGCCATGCGCGACATCCGCCGGATAAACAATACCGATCCCAACGCAAAACCAACAACAATGGCTTCGAGCAGGTCACGAAACACGGTCAAAAGCAAGGTCGTCAACAAAACAGCCGCATCCCCGCGCGAAGAGCGCAGCAATGTCACAATGGCGTGCTTTTCGATCATGTTCCAGGCAACCGTGGCCAACACACCGGCAAGGCATGCGAGCGGAATGAACGCGGCCAGCGGTGCGGCAATCAGAACAAATAGCAACAAAAACAGGCCGTGCAGAATACCCGCAATCGGACCATGGGCCTTGGAGCGGACATTGGTCGCGGTGCGCGCGATTGTGCCGGTAACGCAAATCCCGCCAAACAAACCCGACGCAACGTTTGCAACACCCTGTGCAAGCAATTCACAATTTGATCTGTGGCGACGCCCCGTCATGCCATCGGCCACCACCGCAGACAATAATGATTCAATGGCCCCCAAAAGCGCAAAGGCAATGGCGCTGGGCAGAACAGCCTGTGCTTTGGCGAAATCGACATCAGGCAGGGACGGCATCGGCAAACTGTTTGGAATACCGCCATAAACACTGCCGATTGTGGATACAGGAAGATCAAACAAAGCGGTGATCACAGCACCGCAAACAACGGCAATCAACATCCCCGGCCAGTGCGGACGGACATATTTAAGCCCGACAATCACCAATATCGTCATACCGGAAAGCATAACAGTTGCCAGATCAATGCCCGGCAAAGCTGCCCAGATAACCGGAATTTTTTCAAGAAACGGTCCCGGCTCCGGCCCGGCAAGATCAAGCCCGAGCAAATCCTTGAACTGACTTGCAAAGATGATAACTGCAATCCCGGCGGTAAAACCGACCGTCACCGGATAGGGGATGAACTTGATATAGGTGCCTAACCCAAGCAAGCCGATCACCACAAGAATGGCACCAGCCATGATCGTCGCCAGCAACAAACCATCCATGCCATGCGCCTGGACCGTTGCCGCGACCAGAACAATAAAAGCCCCGGCCGGACCACCGATCTGAAACCGGCTCCCGCCCAAAAGGGATACCAGAATCCCGCCGACAATCGCGGTATAAAGGCCCTGTGCCGGCGTCGCCCCGGATGCAATGGCAATCGCCATCGACAGCGGCAATGCAACAATGGCAACTGTCAGCCCGGCAATCGCATCTGCACGCAACTGGGCCATCCCGTACCCTTCACGCAGGACGGTTATCAGTTTTGGTGTGAACAACTCGACAAAGCCCGGCGTGATATACCGACTTTTCTCTGTAGTTTGTTTCTTCATTTCGGCAGGCAACCTTACTGAAGTGATTGCACAAATTGGGTTTTCCGGCATCGCCGGTTGATATCCGCACGCATTGATCTGCGCCCCGCATTTTGGCACCGCGCGCAAACCATCGCGTGATTATCGGCTTGGGGCTTCTTTCAATCGCACGCCGCGACCGGCCCCCGTACTGGGGGCATGTTCGCCAATAAGCTCGATGCCGGCACGGTCAAGCGCATCCACCACCTTTGACAAGGTATCGACGACTCCTCGCACATTGCCCTGACTGGCTTCCATGCGTTGAATGGTCGGGACCGAAACCCCTGACATTTCTGCGAGCGTCTTCTGATCGACCCCCAAAAGGGCACGTGCTGCGCGCATCTGTCCGGCTGTAATCATCAAGCTCTCTTTTCAATCAGAAGACCACGGATCGACAATCGAGACTCATATATAACAAATCTTATTTAAAATCGCAATTATGATATATAAAACATCAATAATAAGGTATTTAACCGCAACCATCCGGTTAAAAAATTCCCCCAAAGCACCAACCGGCCAAAACACAGGAACGCCCGACAGAACCTGACCAAATGGTCAGCGGCTTTTCTTTGCGCTTTGCTGCCAAAAGCGCTAAGACGTCGGCAAATATTCGATCCGGAGAAGGTACAGCCGCCATGACCAATGAAAAACCGACCGCGCATTGCACTTATGCAGCCAAAACCGTTGCCAAGATTTTGCTGGATATCGGGGCTGTGAATTTCCGCCCGGAAGAGGCCTATATCCTGACATCAGGTTGGGCGAGCCCGGTTTATATCGATTGCCGTAAACTGATTTCCTTCCCGCGCGCACGCCGCAAGGTTATTGAACTTGCTGCCCGTCAGGTATCCGATGCGGCTGGTTACGAGGCCTTTGACGCCGTTGCCGGCGGTGAAACGGCTGGTATCCCCTATTCCGCATGGCTGGCAGATGCGCTTGACCTGCCGATGCAATATGTCCGCAAAAAGCCCAAGGGATTTGGCCGTAAAGCCCGCATCGAAGGCGACATTCACGAAGGCCAGCGCGTTCTTCTGGTCGAAGATCTTGCGACCGATGGCGCCTCGAAAGTCAATTTCGTCAATGCCATCCGCGAAGCCGGGGCTGAATGCAAGCACGCCTTTGTTGTCTTCTTCTATGACATTTTCGAAGGCGCGCTTGATGAACTGCTCAAAGACGACATCGAAATGCATTACCTTGCAACATGGGCCGATGTTCTGGCCGTTGCCGAAGAAGGCGAATATTTCAGCAAGGATGCCATCGAAGGGGTTCGTTCCTTCCTGAACGATCCGATTTCGTGGTCCAAGGCGAATGGCGGCAAGCACGACTAAATTCTGCTGCGCCCAAAACATTCCGTTGAATTTCCCAAAACGCCTGCCGGTTTTCGGTGGGCGTTTTGGGTATGGGCGATTGTCATCGGGCCTTTTCTGGACAGACAGGGCAAGTCGGTTCAATATGTTAGGGTGATAAGCTGTGGAAGCAAAAGAAAGTCATAGCAGAAACTATGACAGAATTCGGGACAACAATCTGACGTGACCAAGGCCTGCCCGCCAATGGTCAGAGGAGCACCGCATGTCGATGCGCAAGACTGCCAAATTCCTGCCCGTATTTGCACTGGGCCTTGCCCTTTCCGGTTGCATGGCACCGGTCGAAGAACCGGTCACCATATCCAACAGTTCCGATACCATTGTCACCCCGTGGGGAACACCAGGCCAGACCCCCGGCCCATCTGCCGCCAAGCAGCCATCTGCCCCCCAGAATGACAATCTGGTCATGATGGAAGACCCCAAACGCAAGGCAATGGATGCCATTACACAAAAACAAATCGACGAGGCACGCATCGCACTTGGCATCCTTGATCGCATGGCTCAACGATGCCAAGCGGGTGACGCTGCGGCCTGCGCGACGCTTCAAACCAATTGGAGCACGCTTTCCCAGCAATTACACAAAACCTTGGCGATCGTATCGGGCACGTCGATGCAAGCACAACCGGGCATTCCAACCGACGACCCGGCGGCTGCCATGCCCGCCCCCACATCACCATCACCATCACCATCACCATCACCATCATATTTGCCGCCCATAAACAGCCCGGCAGATGACCAAATGCCGGTCATGGAGAAAACCATTCCGATGGTCCAGCCCGGCGCAGATGGTTAATCCCTGACGTGACGTCACAATGCAAAATACAACTTGGAATAATTTAATTTGAGATAGAACAAAGAATGCACCCACCGAGGGGGATATCATCGTTGCCAATGAGTTTGGACCCAAAGGCCCGAAGCTGTTTGAAACATTTCGGGTTTGCGCCACGCCCCTACCGAATGGAGATCGGATTATGTATCGGGATATTCTTGTTCACATTGACACCTCTGCGGCTTGCAATGAACGCCTTTCCGTGGCGTTGAAAGTTGCCAAGGCTCAGAATGCGCACGTTACCGGTCTGTTCCTGTTGCCCTATCCTGAAATTCCGCGCTTCATGGAAGTCCAGATCACCGAGGAAATCATCAATCAGCAGCGCGCTGCCATGGCGGAAACAGCAAAGGTCGCACGCGGTGAATTCGAAGCCGCCTGCAAAGAGGCCGGTGTTGACTTCAGCTGGCAGCAAACATCCTGCTCGTCATCGGAAATCGCCGATACAGCAGCAATGTATGCGCGTCACCACGATCTGACGGTTTTGGGCCAGTATGACCCCAACAGTGCTGATCCGTGCTCGGTTTCGGAAATGCCGGACAAAGTGATCCTGACCTCGGGTGCGCCGGCTATCATTGTGCCCTATGTCGGCAAATTTGATACCATCGGCGAACGCGTTATGGTGGCGTGGAAACCTTACCGCGAAGCCGTCCGCGCCATGAATGACAGCATGCCCTTCCTCGAAGCATCGAAATCCACACTGGTTCTGTGTGCCGATCCGAACAAAGGTGCGCGCGACACCATGCCGGTTCCCGGTATTGATGTTGGCGAACGTCTGAAATGCCATGGCATCAATGTCAAAAAGGAAACCATGAATGCATCGGGCATCAGTGTCGGTGACCTTTTGCTGTCACGGGCAGCAGATGAAAGCATCGACCTGATCGTTTGCGGCGCATATGGCCGCCCGCGCCTGCGCGAACTGATGCTTGGTGGTGTAACCCAGCACCTTCTGCGTCACATGACCGTTCCGGTCCTGATGTCGCACTAATACAAGCAGCATCCAAAACATCAAAACCGGCCGGATTTTCTGGCCGGTTTTTTTGTTGGAGACCACATTTTTCCATGCCATCTGCCCTTGTTTGGCAGGAAAACGTTGCGCCGCTTTTTGGCTGGCTTAAAGTGCCAACAGGAAATGTTTGGGCCGTGGGCCCTCCCCCCGAATTTCAGAGGTTTGAAATGACCATCGACGCCACCAACGTCAGCGCCAACATCGCCCCGACCGTCCCGGGAAATTCCGATGCCAGCCGTGATGTTGCAAGCTATCTGCATCCCTATACCAACCACGCCGCTCACGAAAAAACCGGGCCGCACATCATCACTGGTGGTGACGGTATCTATGTGACCGACGATCACGGCAACAAATTGATCGAAGGCCTTGCTGGCCTTTGGTGCGCTTCGCTTGGCTTTAGTGAAAAGCGACTGGTCGATGCCGCCACCAGACAGCTCAACACGCTACCTTATTATCATACCTTTGCCTCGCGCAGCACCAACCCGGCGATTGATCTGGCCGAAAAGCTTCTGGACATTGTTCCGGTGCCAATGTCGAAAGTCTTCTTTGCCAATAGCGGATCAGAAGCCACTGATTCTGCGGTCAAGATGGTTTGGTACTATCACAACGCCATCGGCCAGCCTGAAAAGAAAAAGATCATCTCGCGCAAAAAAGGCTATCACGGTGTGACTGTTGCATCGGCATCCATGACCGGGCTTCCGGGCAATCACAAACTGTTTGATTTGCCCATTGATCGCATCTTGCACACGGAAACGCCGCATTACTGGCGCGAAGCACAGCCCGGCGAGGAAGAAGAAGATTTTGCCACCCGTCTGGCCGAACAGCTTGAAGACCTGATTCAGGCCGAAGGTCCCGAAACTGTTGGTGCCTTTATTGCCGAACCGATCATGGGGGCTGGTGGCGTGATTGTTCCGCCGCGCACCTATTTCGAAAAAACCCAGGAGGTGCTGGCGAAATACGACATCCTGTTTATTGCCGATGAAGTCATTTGCGGCTTTGGGCGCACAGGACGGATGTTTGCCACCGAGACCTTCAAGCTTAACCCGGACATGATTACAGTCGCCAAGCAACTTTCATCGGCCTATCAACCGATCTCGGCCCTGTTTATCAATGATAAAATCTATCAGGCCGTCAAAAAGGGATCTAACGAGGTTGGTACCTTTGGCCATGGCTTTACCTATTCCGGCCATCCGGTGGCGGCTGCGGTAGCACTTGAGACACTAAAAATCTACGAGGAAGACGGCATCATCGAGCACGTCCGAAACGTGATGTCGCCCTTCCAGAAACGTCTCAAAAACCTCAACAAATTCGATCATGTCGGCGAAACCCGTGGACGCGGTTTGATCGGGGCGTTTGAACTGGTTGCCGATAAATGCGCAAAAACCCCGTTCGATCCCTATGGCGCCGCAGGCAAGGCCGTCAGCGACGCCTGCCTCAAAGAAGGCGTCATCCTGCGCGCCCTTGGTGATAGCGTTGCCTTCTGCCCGCCTCTCATCATCACCGAATCCCAGATCAATGACATGTTTGATGCTGTCGAAATTGCTTTGGGAAAATGGGAAGCAACACTTTAGGCTTTGCCCCACCCGACACCTTGCCACCTTGCCACCTCATCACCTCGTCCCGCACAGGCATCTCCTGGGCGGGACGTTTCTGTTTTGCGCCCGGCATATAAATTGCCGGGTTCAGAACGGGGTTTGGATCAACACTTATTGCCTAAACCAGCGACATTTCTTCATGTTCATTGATTTTTCCAATAACTTTAAACGATTTAATTGTGGGACGAAAACGGTTCGAATCCTTGCCAAATGCGTTCAATAAGGCCAAATTGGAAAAATACTAAAAACCGGAGCACGCTCCGAAAAGAGATCGACAAATGAGAGATGGATCGCCTTCTCTGATCTAACGGTTCCAAAGAAGACTGGAATCGCTTTAACTTTTGACAAGGGTCAATGCCGTATCTGCCACCATGGCCGATAAGGGAACAATCAAAACCCGGTCAAGCCGGAGGATATGTCCACCGTCAGCTTGCTGATCAGGACGAGACCAGAGCTTTGTGATGCCACGACAGAATGCCACGTGCGTGACACTGCAAAGAGACAGGCGAAAGAAACAACTATGAATTACAACACTTTCTTCAAAGATGCGCTGGCTGGCCTTAAGGCTGAAGGCCGGTACCGTGTATTCGCCAATCTCGAACGTATTGTCGGAAAATTCCCCAAGGCGCTCTATCACCCCGAAAATGGCGAAGCTCCGCGCGAAATTACCGTGTGGTGTTCCAACGACTATCTTGGCATGGGTCAACACCCGAAGGTTCTTGATGCCATGCAAAGTGCCATCACCGGCCAGGGTGGCGGCGCAGGCGGCACGCGCAATATCTCTGGCTCCAACCATTTGCATGTCGCGCTTGAGCGTGAACTCGCCGACCTGCATGGCAAGGAAGCCGCCCTTTTGATGACATCGGGCTATGTTGCGAACTGGACAACACTGTCGACACTGGGTTCCAAGCTTCCTGATTGCGTGATCATTTCAGACTCTGAGAACCACAATTCCATGATCGAAGGCATGCGTCATTCCAAGGCTGAACGCCGCATCTGGAAGCATAACGACCTTGCCCATCTGGAAGAAATCCTTAAGGATCTCGGGCCACATCGCGCCAAGATCGTGGCGTTCGAGTCGGTTTATTCCATGGATGGCGACATCGCGCCGATCGCTCAGATCCTTGATCTTTGTGAAAAATACAATGCCTTTTCCTATCTGGACGAAGTCCACGCGGTTGGCATGTATGGCCCGCGCGGTGGTGGCGTTGCCGAACGCGACGGGGTCATGAACCGTGTGGACATCATTCAGGGTACACTGGCCAAGGCATTTGGCGTGATTGGTGGTTACATTGCTGCCAAGCCGGAAATCGTCGATTTCGTGCGCAGCTTTGGCAACGGCTTTATCTTTACCAGCTCACATCCGCCAAGCATTGCCGCCGGCGCCCTGGCATCGGTCCGCCACCTTAAGGAAAGCAATGTCGAACGCCTCGCACAGAAAGAACGTGCTGAAACCCTGCGTGAACGCATGCGGGCGGCCGACCTTCCGGTGATGGATGCACCAAGCCATATCGTGCCCTTGATGGTGGGCGATCCGGCCATGTGCAAGGAAGCAAGCGACCGCTTGCTGTTCGAACATGACATCTATGTTCAGCCAATCAACTATCCAACTGTCCCGCGCGGCACGGAACGCCTGCGCTTTACCCCGGGGCCGCTACATAATGACGAACTGATCGACCATTTGATCGACTCGTTATTGTCCGTCTGGGGGCAACTGGGTATTTCCAAGGTCGCCTGAGCCAAGCGCACCGCGCAATCACAAATCAAAACAAAACCGGTGCAACATGGGCACCGGTTTTTTTGTGGTTATATTTCCTCGCCCAGCGTGGGGAAAATATGATATGTTTACTACGTTATGTTGAAGTACCGATTAAACGTTCGCTTTTTAACCAACGCAGGTTCGCTGCTCGCAGGACCTTCACCCCGAGTGGGGTGAGGATCGCTTTCCTGCATCTGCACTCGGGGTTTTGAAGTTCAATCTTCATGATCCGTCACCGAACATCCCAAAGGATGCTTCCAGAGGCAGATGAAAATGGCGAACCAAGCAAAACGTTATTCGGTATCCGCGAACAATTCCCGACATTTCCCGCGATGCGCCCTGATCGATCATCAGGGTGATGTTTCCTGTCATCGGCAAAAAACCAACACCCGGTTCATCGGCCTTGGCATGCAGGCAGGCTCCCCGCGGTTCGCAGGCAGCCGACGACAGGCATAAACCGCTTGCGGCTTTATGGCGTGAACGCACGCCGTTTTTCCCACATCCCCCATTTTCTTATACAGAGACTCCAACAATGCAGAAAAACATGACATCCCGCGCCCACAATCCATCCCAGGACCCAGCCGTATTTATTGATCAGACCATTGCAGAACGGCTTGAAAATCTGGCTTATGCCAATATGGATCGCAATCCGATGGTCGCGAACCGCTTGCTCGAAGAAATCGACCGCGCGGTCATCGTCAACAAATCCGAACTAGATCGTGATGTTATTACCATCGGATCAGAAGTGACATTTCGCGATAACGCCACCGGCAATGTTCAAACCGTTATTCTGGTTATGCCGACAGAGGCCGACATATCCCGTCACCGCGTTTCGATCATGACCCCGATCGGCGCTGCACTGATCGGTATTGCCAAAGGCGAGACGATCTGGTGGGAAACCATTGACCACGAAGTCCGCGAATTAACCGTTCATGATGTTGTCAATGATGCAGATACGGCCGCAAATCAGGGCGGTCAAACCAGTGGTCAGGTTCCCATACGCGTAAACCAATGACAGCCGGTTTGCGTCTTGGCCATTGTGATCTATATATGCAGTTGTCGGTTTGACGTGAAATCGACACCTTGCAATTAATAACCATTCGCGCTAACGTCGGGCCTGTCATCAAACAGGGACCGCTCATGTATTCGGATAGAACCTTGCTTCCCAAAGAATGTCTTCGCCTATGTGCGCTCGGCACCCTTGCGCTTTCTGATAAGCCGATCAGCTATGGTGATCTGGCCAATTCGGTGCGTCATTTCATGTCCCATATCATGGGGCCGTCGCTTGACATGATGGGAAGCTCCCTTCAGTTGCTGAAACTTGAAGGGCTGGTCAAAGAAGATACCCAAAGCGGGTCATATTCCGACGCACAGCTGAGCCTGACGGATGCGGGCCACGAAAAATTCGTCGAGCTTATGCAAGGAAATCTTCGAGACACCTCGGGCGAGCTTTCGCGCCTGATCATGGCGCTGAAGATGCGGTTCCTGCATCTGCTGGATGACGATATTCGCATCGAACAAATCGAAATCCTGCAAGACGTTTGCGAACTTGATCTCGAACGGGTTCTTGCCCTGCGCGAAGAACATGCAAACGAAGCCGAAAACTTCACCGGCTGGCTTGAAATGGAAGTCAAACGTCTCGAACAGAAACGCGACTGGCTCAAAAGCCTTTTAGCTTGACCTGTTTTCCCGTTATAGTCGTGATGAACAATCGGCAGGAAGCTGGTTTAACGTCACAGGCAGGGACGGGACATGCTCATTCGCAAAGAGACCGAACACGACATCGCAGCGATTCATACGTTGCTGGATGGCGCCTTTGCAACCGCCCCGCACAGCCAGCAAACCGAGCATCTGATCGTCGATGCGCTGAGGAAAAGTGGCCAGCTTAGCCTTTCCCTGATCGCAGAGCAGGACGATGAAATCGTCGGCTGCGTTGCTTTTTCACCGGTTAAAATCAACGGCAAAGCCTGTGGATGGTTCGGTCTTGGCCCGGTTGCGGTCACCCCGGACCGCCAAGGCATGGGGATCGGTTCCGAACTCATTCAAAGCGGTATCCGCCATTTACGCGCCGACCATGCGCGCGGATGTGTCGTGCTGGGTGAACCCGACTATTATGGCCGGTTCGGCTTTGCCCCCCTGCCCGACCTGAAACTTGAAGGTGTGCCCAAAGAATATTTCATGGCACGCCCATTGGTTGATGAAATTCCGGCCGGCATAGTCAAATACGACCCGGCCTTTTACATCACGCCCAAGGGCTGAACCGCGTGCTTTCTCTCAGTCCGATCTGACACTTTGGATCAGTATAAGTGCTGCCCGCCGGTAACGAAGATTTCCGTACCGGTAACATAGCTACTGTCGTCACCAACCAGATAATGCACGGCCGCCGCCACGTCCTCGGGCGTGCCCATGCGGTTCATCGGAATGCGCGGGACCAGTGCTTCATATTCCGGGGAAATCATGTCTGTCTTGATTTCGCCGGGGGCGACGGCATTGACCCGAACGCCCAGTTCGGCAAATTCAACGGCCATCTCGCGTGTTAGGCCGGAAAGCGCGGCCTTTGATGTCGAATAGGCCGATCCGGCAAACGGATGTACATAATGCCCCGCGATCGAGGTGATGTTGCAAATTGCCCCCTTGCCCCGATGCAACGCAGACGCAAACCCGCGTGCCAGTGTCAGCGGCGTAAAGAAGTTCAATTCAAACACATCGCGCCAAGCCGCAAGGTCGCCATTCAAACTGCCCAGGCGTTCTTTATAGGGCGTTTTGGGCGAAACACCGGCATTATTGACCAATGCATGCAACGGATCATCGCCAAGGATTGCGTTGGCTTTGGTTATAAAGGCCTGGACTTCCTCCGGCTTGGACAGGTCTGCCTGAATATGAATACCCTGTGCGGGATCGCGCGGGCAGCTGGGCGGTGGTGCCTCGCGTGAGCAACAAATCACCCGCCAGCCACGTTTGGCAAAATATCCGACCGTAACATGGCCGATTCCCCGGCTGGCACCTGTCAGGACAATTGTTTTCGGGGCGTTGCTCGTCATTGGGTATACTCACTTCACAAAACTAGCATGCAAACAAAAATTTGCGCGATTTGTTATAGCATTGCCGACCGGCCCATCGAAGGAAAAGCCTTGTCTTCGATAATTTTTCCGCCCTCCTCCTGTGACAAGGGCGCTTGTTCGACCATTTGGCAACAATACCCAAACGGACTATCTTCCCAAAGGCAGGACCGATGACCTTCACAATAGACAGAAATAATGTGCAGCCGCTTTGATCTAGACATCGATATTCGCGCCTTTCAGGTACAGCTTGGCCTGGAAATTGAAAATATCACGCACATGCGACGTCCCGGTGACAACAATGACGACAACAATGCGCCAAAAGGCACCGACAGTGATGGCGATGGTGAAGACAACATCGACAATGCTGGCAACATCGACCAAGAAGCCGCCTTTGACAGTCTGACAGGAACGCGCCGCCCCACAGATCCCGTCGCAGTCATCCTGCCCCGTCGCAAGGCTGGCATTCGATATTGGGGGCTGACAATACCGGGCCGCAGCACACCGTTAATCAATGCACGTGCGGAAACACTGGCGCAGAAATCGACATTCCGCCCCTTATTGAACCGCCGGTGTCTGATCCCGGCCAACGGGTGGTATGAATGGCGCAAGGATGGGAAGGTCAAATTTAAAAACCGGATCACATTGCCCGATCATCAACCGTTTCTGTTTGCCGGCCTCGAAAACGGGCGCGAAGTCACAATCATTACCTGCGCCCCATCAGGTTCGATAGCCCATATCCACAACAGGATGCCCGCCGTGATTGGCCCAAATCACCTGATGGATTGGCTTGCGCCAGAACTGGATTATTCCAAAATCGCCCACATGCTGGGACCGTTGCCTGACCATGTGCTGTCATGGCACGAAGAACGCCCTGATCGCAACGGATGCGCGCAGGCCTGCCATCAGATAAATCTGTTTTCAAAGTAAACACACGACACAGCCCGACCGCTAGAGCAGTTTCCGTTCAGGTCGCCCAATCCTATTCGACTTCAACGTCGTTCGCGGCACACGGTGTTGCAGTGTACCCGCCACCAAGACCGGGTTGACCCGCGATCAAGGCGCCAAGATCAGGCAAGCCAACATTCGGATTGTTGAGTTCCTGAGCCAGATCTTCAGACATCGAAGCGAAATCGATAATATCGCGCAAAGATAACATGGATTTCCCCTGCCAGACGTTTCTTTTCCCTAGTGCGAAACACCTCGTTTGCCGGGGTTTCGTCACTGTATTGTTGCCGCAACCTTGTCGTGATTTGTTCGCGCATGCAACAAAAAAGGCGCATTTTCATGCGCCTTTCTCATCAACATACCGTCAAACAGGTCATTTAAACGTGCGAAGTCAAAAACTTATGACGCCTGCACAGCTTAATGCATTATCCACATGGGCAAGGTACATTTGGCCAGCATATCCTGCGTCACGCCACCAAGGATCATCTCCTTGAAGCGCGAATGGCTATAGGCCCCAAGAACGATTGTGTCCGCGCCGCATTTTTCTGCTTCGGAAATCAGGGTATTGGCAACCTGACCGGTCTCTGTACTTTCGACGACTTTTGCATCGACTCCGTGCCAGGTGAATTGTTCGCCAAGCGCCTTGGCACATGCCCGTCCATACGGGACGTCTCCGACACTGACAATCGTGACCTGCTTTGCTGCGCGTAACATCGGCATGGCCGACGTCACAGCACGGGCTGCTTCCATACCGCCATTCCAGGCGATCATGACGTTTTCACCAATTGTCGCAGGTGCTTTTTCCGGGGCAACCAGAATCGGGCGCCCGGTTTCCATCAGGGCCGCATCAAATGTCAGCGATGCCGACGCTTCTTTGGGATCACGTCCGATCACCACAAGATCGAAAAGGCGACCGCGTCGTGCAACGGTTTCGTCTTCTCGTCCGCTATCCTCTCGCCAGGTGCAGGTTGGTTTGGTTTCGGCATTCGGGGTATTGGTTTCCTCGACGCCCGCATTTTTAACAGCCGCATGGAACGATGCCTTGCCGTTTTTCAGGCGTTTTTCGATCTCGGTTGCTGCGGCCTGAATCATTTCTTCGATGATCAGACCCGACATGCCTTCACCAACAATCGGAATGGCGTCTTGGGGTTCCGAAGCAACAAACAACGCTTCGAGATGCGCATCAAACGATTTAGCCAGCTTGAAAGCTGTCTCAAGCACACGTTGATCAATTGCCGTGCCTGATACCGGCGCCAGAATTGTGCGAATTGCCATTTGAATTACTCCCACCTGTCCGCCAGATTATTGACCTGGCTCGAAATCCGGTCTGATGATGACCATCCATGCAAACAGTCTGCGCCGTTTTTCAGCGGCATTCTTTGTTCAAGATCAAAATTTTGCAAAAGTTCTTATTATTCTTATATGTTTAGTCGCGCGGTTGTAATTTTATCGGTCAATGCCGCATAAAATGATTGTAACATGAATGCCAGCGATTACGATGGCGCTGTGAAAATCGAGACACTATTCTCATGGGTAGGGTGCCGGCCGTTATAGTTTAACAAAACGCGCTGTTGCACGGTAATAAGGAACGGGGTTACGCGCGGATGGATTACAGCGCACTACACGAGAACGCACGCGAGGCTGCCGAGTTTCTCAAAACTTTGGGTAACGAATGGCGCCTGTTGATTCTGTGCTCACTTGGGACTGATGAAAAATCCGTTGGTACGCTGGAAAACGAATTGGGCATCAAACAGTCTGCCCTGTCACAGCACCTTGCCCGGTTACGCCGCGAAGGGCTTGTCAAAACCCGGCGGGATGCGCAGACGATTTATTATTCACTGGCCAATCCTGACATCATGAAAATTATCGCCGTGCTTCAGGAAACCTTCTGCCCGCCAGAAGCTGCCCCCAAAAGCCGCCCGGCATAAAGAGGCAGCCAAACCTGCCTTTGAAACCGGCCCGAAAGACCAATAAAAAACGCACAAAACCAACAAGGTTTGTGCGTTTTAATGTTTCCGGTTCAAATCGGCTTTTACGGGAACAGTTTTTGGGTATCCCAGCCGCTATCATCCGCATCACGGGTAAACAGCTTGCGATCATGCAGGCGGAATTTGCCTTCGGCCCAGAATTCGATCCGGTCTGGCACAAGACGGAACCCGCCCCAATGATCCGGGCGTGGCACTTTGCCCAGACCGAACTTGGCGGTAAATTCCGCCACCCGTTTTTCCAAATCGAAACGCCCGCTCATCGGGCGTGACTGAATGGATGCCCAGGCGCCCAATTGACTGCCGCGCGGACGTGATGCGAAATATTCATCGGATTCAGCGGCATCGACCTTCGATACCTTGCCCTCGATCCGCACACATTTTTCAAGCGCCTTCCAGTGGAAGCACAAAGCAGCAAAGCCGTTCTCGGCCAATTGGCTGCCTTTGCGGCTTTCATAGTTGGTGTAGAAAACAAACCCGCGCGGGTCGAACCCCTTAAGCAGGACGATGCGCGCAGACGGCCGCCCCTGCGCATCCGCAGTCGCCAGTGTCATCGCATCCGGATAAACCGATTCTGCCTTTTTGGCTTCGGCAAACCACGTTTCAAACATTTCATACGGGGCTTCGTGGGGCTCATGCCCCATTTTCGGCGCATTTTTTTCGTTCATTGCAAAAGGAATTCCTTTGGCTGATTGTTTTTGTTGCCTGACAGGCCATTTATTTTGGAACTACGCTGGTGGCAACGGCGTTAGATCAGTGTATATAAACAAAGCATATCGGTTGGGGCTGTAAAGACAAGATGGGCAAATTTAACATGAAATTCCGTCAAATCGTTATTCCGGTCGTTATGACCGCCTTTATCGCCGGCTGTGCCCAGGATCAGGGCCAAAAGCAAACCGCCGGCACACTCCTTGGTGCTGTTGGTGGCGCCGTTGCAGGCGCACAGTTCGGCAAAGGCAGTGGCCAGCTTGTTGGCGTTGCGCTTGGTACGCTTGCCGGTGCCTTTATCGGTAGCGAAGTCGGCAAATCGCTTGATAACGCGGACCGCGCCATCATGGCCCAAAGAACACAGCACACGCTCGAAGCTACGCCAACGGGCCAAACCACCACCTGGCAGAATCCCGATACCGGTGTCCGGGGGACAGTAACCCCGACCCGCACCTATCAGGAACCCAAAACCCAGGAATATTGCCGCGAATACCAGCAAACGGTGATTATCGGTGGCCAGGAAGAAACCGCCTATGGCACCGCATGCCGCAAACCTGATGGTAGCTGGCAGGTCGTGAACTAAGCCTATAAAAAATCTATAATGACAGGCGGTGCGGTCCTTGCGACCTGCGCCGCCTTTTCATATCTGGATAATGGTTCGGGTGAATCACCCGTGCCTTCCCGTTGGTGGCATTTTTTGTGACATCTTTTGCGATCAGAGACGGCAAAATGTTTCATCTTTTGCTGTTCATGATCTAATAATGGACACACGTTTAGTTCAGACAACCGGTCAGTAAATGCAGGATCCTTACAAGATACTCGGCGTTGCCAAAACAGCCAGTCAGGACGAAATCAAAAAGGCCTATCGCAAACTGGCGCGCGAACTCCATCCCGACGTCAATCCGGGTGATGCCAAAATTGAAGAACGCTTCAAAAAGGTATCAAGCGCCTATCATCTGCTGGGTGATGCGGAACGTCGCAAAAAGTTCGACAATGGTGAAATCGATGCCGAAGGCCGCGAAACCAGCCCGTTCGCCCGCAGCGCAGGCGGACATGCTGGCGGCGCCGACCCGTTCGGTTTTTCAGGTGCGAATGCCGAAGACATCTTTGAAGAAATTTTCGGCAAAGGTCGCGCACGCGGTGGCGGTGGTTTTGGTGGCTTTGGCGGCGAACGCCGCCCCAAAAAAGTCAAAGGCCCGAATATCTCCTATGAACTGAGCCTTGATTTCGCCGAGTCCATTCTTGGCACCACCAAACGCATCAATCTTGCCAGTGGTAAAAATCTCGAAGTCCGCATCCCCCCCGGAAGCGAAAACGAACAGACCTTGCGCCTTAAGGGTCAGGGCATGGCGGGCATGAATGGTGGCGAACCCGGCGATGCACTGATCAAGCTGCATGTCCATCCCGATAAAACCTTCCGCCGTCAGGGCAATGACATCCATTGCGATCTTGCCATTAGCCTACCCGAAGCCATTTTGGGCGGTTCCATCGAGGTGCCGATCGTCGATGGCAAGGTCAATATGAAGCTGCCTGCCAATGCCAATAGCGGCACCAAGCTGCGCCTGCGTGGCAAGGGCGCGCCATATGACCGCGGCAACAAACGCGGGGATCAATATGTGCATCTGACCGTCAAACTGCCCGAAGAACGCGACGATGAACTGGTCGAATTCATAAAGGAATGGTCTGAAAAGCACCCCTATAACGCACGTTGATTGATCCAACAAAAGCCGGCATCTGCCGGCTTTTGTCAGGGATCGGGATGCCTGTTAAATACATTTCGTGTTACCATATCGTTCAGGGTCAGGACCCTACGGGCTTTGCCGCAAAGCCCCAAACCGATCATCAAGGACAATATGGAACAACTCAGCAATCCGGACATCTATTTGCAATGGCTTGAACAGGCAGCCACCTGGCTGTCTGCAAATGTCTTGCTGGTGCCGATCCTGATGCAGATTGCCGCCTGTATCCTTGCCACCATTCCGGCCTTTTTGCTGCGTCGTCGCCTGACAACAGTGCTGTTACGATTGCAAGACTGGAAACCGCTGCTGCCCTATGCCGGGTTTCGCCGCTTTGCACAGGTTTTACCCGGCCTTGCCTTTCCGATTATTCTCGTCATTACCGTCTGGATAATTGATGCCATCGCCATTCAGGCGGGCTATCGTCACAATCTTGTGCGGCTGGTTGCAAGTCTTCTGAATGCCTGGGTCGTCATCCGTCTGGCGGCCGCCATCGTCAATGATCCGGTCTGGTCGCGCACCATTGCCGCTTTTGCTTGGACACTGGCGGCGCTTAACATTGTTGGCTGGCTTGAACCGGGCATTGCGATCCTTGACGGACTGGCAATCGAAATCGGCAGCTTCCGTGTTTCGGTCTATGGCGTCATCAAGGCTGTTTTGTCCTTGGCCGTCTTGTTGTGGGTGGCCTCTTTTGCCTCGCGCCTGTTTGAACAGCGCATCCAGAAGGTCCACCGCCTGACACCATCTGTTCAGGTACTGATGGCCAAGCTTCTCAAACTTGTGCTGCTGTCGATTGCCGTATTGTTTGCATTGTCGACCATCGGGGTCGATCTGACCGCCCTTGCCGTCTTTGGTGGTGCGGTTGGTGTCGGGATCGGTCTTGGCCTGCAACGCATCGTTGCCAATCTGATCAGTGGTGTGATCTTGCTGCTTGATCGGTCGATCAAGCCCGGCGATGTGATTGCAATCGGCGAGACCTTTGGCTGGATCCAGTCATTGGGTGCGCGTTACACAGCGGTTCGTACCCGCGACGGCACGGAATTCCTGATCCCCAATGAAGACCTGATCACAACCCAGGTCGAAAACTGGAGCCATTCGGACGTCAAATTACGGCTCAAGATTCCGGTAGGTATTTCCTATGGCTGTGATCCGCATCTGGCGATCAAGCTTTGTAATGCAGCAGCGGCAAAATGCCCGCGCGTTCTGGACAATCCCGGTCCCAACACCCTGATGCGGGGTTTTGGCGACAATTCCGTCGATCTTGAAATTCGGTTCTGGATCAATGATCCGCAAAACGGCCGAGGCAATATCATAAGCGAGATTTTGCTTAATGTTTGGGATGCCTTTATCGAACACAATATCGAAATCCCGTTCCCGCAGCGCGATCTTCACCTGCGCAGCAGTGACGCCCCGATCCGCGTGGAAATGACCAACACCAGAACGCCCTGATCAGATCAATCAATCAATAAACAAACCAATCCTGATCCCGGAACCTGCTGGGGGGTCACTCGGCGCTTACCCTATAGTGTCGGTCATCTGCTTTTGATCGATATCGCCTGTCGGTTCCTGACCCGGGTCTTTCCGGATCTGTTCGGGGATTTTGTCTTCGGGGCGCGGGGTATCGAGCAGATCGCCCACCTTCACATCCAGAACGGTCTGGCGTTTCTTTTCCAGTTCAATCAGACGTTCGCGCATCGCAACCGGCCAACCGCCATCGGTCTGAACGACCAACAACCGGTCATAATCCAGAAACAGCCCCAGACGGGTCATCAGATCCATCAGCGAAATCCGCGAAAGATCGCCCGACAATAACCAGCGATGGCTTTCTGATCGATCAATCAGCTTTTCGCGCCGTAATGCCGCCAACGCCCAGTTCAGATCACGCCCCCCCAGTTTGATGTCACGCATCATCTTGCGATAGGTCGGCGGTTTGGCGGCCTCGTGAAAACGATTTTGCAGATATTCCAGAACACGCAACACCGCGATGATCCGTTCCATATGGCCGGGCACAGCACCGCGCGGATCAGGGATCAATCCCGCCGCACGTGCCGCACGCCATTCGGACCGTGCGGCCGCCACCTGCGCCCCCAAAAGGATTACGATCCAGGTCAGATACATCCACAACAGGAAGATCGGAACAATCGCCACCGCGCCGTAAATCGTCTGATAGGTCGGAAAGGTGGTCACGTAAAACCCGAACCCTTTTTTCAGGCTTTCAAACAATACGGCGGCAACAATGCCGCCCGCCACCCCGTCGATGATCTCGACCGAACGGTTTGGCATGCCGATAAACAGCAACGAAAAAGCCGCAGCAGACAGGAAAAACGGCGCCAGAAACGTCAATTGACCGATCTGGGCACCAAGGGCGTCGCCGCCCACCAGATGACGCATTGCAAAGATATAGGATGCCAGTGACAGACTAAGCCCCAGCAACATTGGTCCGACCGTCAAAAGTGTCCAGAACACAACAAGCCGTGAAAGCAGTTTGCGCGGACTGGTGACACGAAAGACATCATTCATCGCCCCTTCGATGGCGCTGAGCAACATCACCGCCGTCAGGCCCAGCACGATGGTGCCGATCGCCGTCATCTGTCCGGTATTTTGCAAGAAATTGCCGAGATAGTCGGTCACCTGCGCGCCTGTTTCGGGCAAAAAGTTATTCAGGACCACATCCATGATCTGGTCCTTGAACTGATCGAACACCGGAAAAGCCGACAACACCGTAAGCGCAATCGCCAGGAACGGCACCATCGCCAGAAGCGTCGTATAGGAAAGCCCGGCTGCACGCTGGATCGATTTGTCATGCACAAAACGCATGATGGCATAGCGCCAAAAAGCGGTTCGGTCAGAAAGCAATTTCCCAATTTCGGCCATTAAACGCTTATCCCTACGCATTTTCCGGTTATACTGCACGCGAATAACAGGATAGCGTGCCTACACAGGTTATGACAGGCCAGATTGACCTTGGCCGCGCTTTGTGTAGGATGCGCGAAATGTCTAATGCCTTCTGGGCCGGTCGCGGCTTTTTTCGAATGCCTCTACCTGCCAGAGAGAGATCGTGGGAACGAGAGGGAATATGAGCCTGTCCACCGACAATATTTCGGGCCTGATGGCCGGTAAACGCGGCCTGATTATGGGTGTTGCCAACGACAAATCGATTGCATGGGGTATTGCCCGTGCAGCGGCGGCTGCCGGCGCAGAGATCGCCTTCACCTATCAGGGCGAAGCCCTTGAGAAACGTGTCCGCCCGCTTGCAGAGTCTGTCGGCAGCGACATCGTTCTGCCCTGCGATGTAACCGATGCGGCAAGCATGGATGCCGTGTTCGAGACGCTTAAGGAAAAATGGGGCAAGCTGGACTTTGTCGTTCATGCCATCGGTTTTTCCGACAAGAACGAACTGCGCGGACGTTATGTTGACACCTCGCCGGAAAACTTCGCGATGTCGATGAATATCTCTGTGTATTCCTTCACCGCAATTGCCCAGCGGGCGGAAAAACTCATGACCGACGGCGGCTCGATGCTGACCCTGTCCTATTACGGGGCGGAAAAAGTCATGCCGCACTACAATGTCATGGGTGTTGCCAAAGCAGCCCTTGAAGCCAGTGTCAAATATCTGGCCAATGACCTTGGCCCGGATCGCATTCGCGTCAATGCGATTTCCGCAGGCCCGATGAAAACGCTGGCAGCTTCCGGTATTGGCGATTTCCGCTATATCCTGAAATGGAACGAATACAACTCGCCGATGCGCCGTAACGTCACCCTTGATGATGTTGGCGGTGCGGGTCTGTATTTCCTGTCTGACCTGTCAACCGGTGTTACCGGTGAAACCCATCATGTTGATTGCGGTTATCATACTGTGGGCATGAAACAGGCAGACGCACCTGACATCAATGTTCAGAAATCCTGATCTGAACATGATATGATTTTGCGGGCTGCCTTTACCGGCGGCCCGTTTTGTCTCTTAACGATTTGAATTCTGGATATTCGGCTATGGCTGGCAACAGTTTTGGAACACTTTTCCGCTTCACCACCTTTGGCGAAAGCCACGGCCCGGCCATTGGCTGTGTTGTTGACGGTGTGCCGCCGCTTCTCGACCTTAGCGAGTCCGATATTCAGGAATATCTTGAAAAACGCAAACCCGGTCAGTCGCGCTTTACCACCCAGCGTCGTGAACCTGATCAGGTCAAAATCCTTTCGGGCGTGTTCGAAGGCAAAACCACAGGCACCCCCATCGGACTTCTGATCGAAAACGTTGATCAGCGCTCCAAGGATTATGGCGAAATCAAAAACCAGTTCCGCCCGGGCCATGCCGATTACACCTATTGGGAAAAATACGGCACCCGTGATTATCGCGGCGGCGGCCGTTCATCGGCGCGCGAAACCGCGATGCGCGTTGCCGCCGGTGCGATTGCCCGCAAGGTGCTGGGCGATGGCATCACCATCCGCGCAGCACTCGTTAAAATGGGCACCAAGGAAATCAATCGCGACAACTGGAACTGGAACGAAGTTGATAACAACCCGTTCTTCTGCCCGGACCCGGAAGCCGTTCCGGTGTTCGAGGAATATCTTGATGGCTTGCGCAAGGATGGATCATCGGTTGGTGCGGTGATCGAGGTCGTCTGTTCCGGCGTTCCGGTTGGTCTGGGTGATCCGGTTTATGACAAACTTGATGCCGACCTGGCCAAGGCGATGATGACGATCAATGCGGTTAAGGGTGTTGAAATCGGCAATGGCTTTGAAGCCGCCGAACTGACCGGGATTGAAAATGCCGATGAAATGCGCCTTGGCAATGACGGAAAACCGGTCTTTGGCTCCAACCATGCCGGTGGCATTCTGGGCGGAATTTCATCTGGTCAGGACATTGTCATTCGATTTGCCGTCAAACCGACCAGCTCGATCCTGACCCCGCGCAAAAGCATCGATATCTATGGCAAGGAAGTCGATGTCGTCACCAAGGGTCGACATGACCCTTGCGTTGGTATTCGCGGCGTCCCGGTTGGCGAGGCCATGGCAGCCATCACCCTGGCCGATCATCTTTTGCGTCATCGCGCACAATGCGAAGGCTGGAACACGGACAAACATTTTCCGAGCTAACATTCCGCCTTCAACCGCCGACTAAGAATTCGCATCACAAACGGGTTTATGCCGCGTCAAAGGGGCATGAACCCGATATTGCTCAAAACCCTGATCCAACTTGCTGCGTCAAACAAAAAGCCCGCCCCTACCGGGACGGTCGGCAGTGACGCGCACCTGAAAAACCGCATCGTCCTTTTTTCGGACGAAGCCGTAACCCTGCCCGACTGGGGGATTTCGGGACTTCCGGCCATGGTTCTTGGAGCCGCACCGCAAACCTGCCTGTTTGTCAGTGATCTGGTGGTTGATCCCGCAGCAAAGGGTGAGGACGCAACCAATGACACGATGCCCTCCCCGCCAAACCCGGATCAAGACACCAATTCCCCCCATTCCGATGAGGATGCAAATGATGCCACAACAGGCGAGACCGTATCTTTTTCATTGACGATATCTTCCCCCCCTGCACCAAACAGCTCGCTTAAGGCGCGTACCATCGTGTGGAAATTGTCCTTGCCGGTTGCCAGCTATCGGGATGTACAAACCGGAGCCAATAGCGCCTCCGTGCATGCACCGGTGGTGGCTTCGCGCATCACGCTTGGTGGTGTTGAACGCGATGTTGAAATCGGCCTTCTGGAAATGGGCGGCCTTGAACAACCGCTTTTGATCGGCAAGGACACGCTGGCAGATAAATTCCTGATCCGCCCGGACCGTCCGAAAAATCAGACAACGATCACAGCACCCACCGTCGATCTAACGCCCAAACCATCGTTGCCCGACGCGTCATCCCCCCCAGGAGAGGCAAAGCAGGAAACAGAAACAAAATCCGTAAATGATTCTGCTTCTGATTCCGATTCTGGATCAGCATCAACATCCAGCGCTGATCACGCGGACAACAACGATACCACGTCTGTCACACAGCCCGATAAGCCCGAAGCAAGTCAGCCCGAAAAGAATGGAATTGTCGACACATCCAAAGCAAGCGCCCCGGAGCCACAAGACAACGGCACGCCCGACACGCCACAACAGTCCCCACCTGAAACACCGATCAAGCCTGAGGAGGCAACCACCCCGGACACCACAACTGTCACCAATGGGGAGAACGAGGCGAACGGGGCGAACGGCACGGATGTCACGACACCACCGGCCTCAACCACAACCGTTCAAGACACAGCGGCCGACACCACCGATACCACCGCCACCACATCCGTCGCATCAGAACAGCCTTCGCCTCCAACAACATCCACCACCCCGGAAGAACACCGGACAGAACCGACCTGATCACCTCGACAATCTGATTGATATCCCCGACTTCCCCGGCGCTGCTCCTTTGTGGGCAGCGTTTTTTTTAGAGCAGTTTCTTTCCCCGGCATCTTGTAGTTCGCCGGCGGGTTCTCATCTGTATTTCACACCGAAAAGGCTTGGCAAAAACGATCAAGAAATGAAACGCCCGATGACGATACTTCCGGACCTATCAGCCTTTTCTCGCAGGTCTCTTCTTGCGGGTTGGTTTGCTGCCGGATCCACCCTGATTGGGCACAGCATCCTTGCACCTGTTGCCCATGCCAACAGCGCCCATAGACCGCTGCCTGCCACCCCGGCCTGCGGCGAGGATATCGGCCCCACCCGCACCGCAACCGAAGGTCCGTTCTATGCGCAAAATCCACCGGAAAAGCGCAATTTTCGCACAGAACAAGCCGGGTTGCCTGTGACCCTGATCGGCCATGTTTTAAGCACATCCTGCCAGCCGATTGCCGATGCAATCGTCGATTTGTGGCACGCGGACTCCGATGGCCGTTATGACAATCACGGCTTTAACATGCGCGGCTACCAACGCACTGATACTCAGGGGCGGTATTATTTCGACACCATCCGCCCGGCCGAATATGCCGGACGCACCCCGCACTATCACGTCAAGATCACCCCGCCCGATGGCCGAACCCTGACCACTCAGCTTTATTTCCCGAACGAACCGCGCAACGAGCTTGATCACCTGTTTGACAGTGCGCTTCTGATGGATATGCATTCGGCCAGTGACGGCGAAATCGGCCGGTTTGATTTCGTTCTGGCTTGATCGCCTTCTATATAACGCCCCCCTTTTCTTCCAGACTCTAGCCTGAAAAACCGTGATTTTGGTCTTGCGCCTATCTGCGCAACCCTTTAATGTTAACAAAGTTAACATATAAAAATCGAGATATGCGCAAATGGGAAAATATCACCACGGTGATGTCCGCAACGTCCTTCTGCAACAAGCTGAAAACATCCTGACCAAAGAAGGCCCGGCTGGTTTGTCGCTGCGGCGTCTGGCACGGCTGACCGGCGTGTCCGAAGCCGCCCCCTATCGCCATTTTGACGGAAAGGATGGCATTTTGGCGGCAGTTGCGATTGCCGCCTTTGAACGATTTGCCCGACAGCTCGAAGCCGTCGCCGCCAGTACGGAAAACCACGAAGAACGCGTCATGGCTTTGGGCGCAGCTTATGTGCAGTTTGCCTTTGAAAACCCGCAACATTTCCGGCTGATCTTTGGTCGCGAGCGCCCACCGCTCGATCAGTATCCCGAACTGCGTGATGCCGCCGATAACGCTTTTGACGTTTTGCAGCGTGCTGTTACATCGGTTGATCGCAAGGCCGAGATGACCCTGGCCGAAGCGGCCACTGCATACAACCGTGCCCTTGCCGCCTGGAGCCGCGCACACGGCATCGCCATGCTGGTGATTGATGGCATGATCGTGCCCCCTGCTGACCAAGATCTTTCAAGCTTCGTCCTTGGCCTTTTGGCCGAAGATTTGACACTTCCCGCCAATACCGCTTCCCGTCCCTGATCGACCGTCAAAAGCGGCCCGCAACCAACCGGAAATCCAGATGGAATATTCAACCGTCAAACTCATTCACGTTCTTGGCGTCATCCTGTTTTTGGGCAATATCATTGTCTCAGCCGTCTGGAAAATACAGGCAGACCGCACCAACGATCCGGTGGTGATCGCCTTTGCCTGTCGTCTGATCAACATCACCGATCTGGCTTTTACCGCTTTTGGCTCGGCCCTGATCGTGATTGGCGGCATCGGCCTTTTCCACGCAACCGGCATAGCGCTTTCAGATGCCCCCTATCTGATCTATGGCATCAGCCTGTTTGGCATGGCGGCAATGCTTTGGCTGGCAGGGCTTTTGCCACTTCAGATCTATATGTCCAAGATCGCGGCCAAAACCGTTGCCAATGGCGAAACCGAAATGCCCGCAAGCTACGAGAAATCTCGCCGCCTTTGGAACATGGTCGGCCGGATCGCCACCCTGTTTCCGTTGGGCGCACTTTATTTCATGATCATGCATTAGGACGACGAACCGCAAGGCACCGCCCCCAAGACGTTCCACCATACGGAAAGCCGTTTTATCTGATTGATCGGCTTTTGGTGCTGACCCTAAGATGCCGCCAGTTAACACAATGTCCCGGGAGAAGTCCGATGCTGACCATCAAACGCCTGTCCATTGAGGATGCCTATATCCTGATCGAAGGCGCACGCAATCGTGCCAATGAAATCGGGGTTCCGATGTGCATCGCCATTACCGATGAATCCGGTGTGCTGATTGCGTTTGAGCGCATGGATGGTGGGAAAGTCACCAGCACCACCATCGCCCAGGACAAATCCTTTACCGCATCGGGCGCGCGCAAGGGCACCCATGAATATGCCGCCGCCGCCCAACCGGGCAAACCGGCCTATGGCATCGATAGTGAAATTGGCGGACGCCTGTCGATTGTTGCCGGCGGCCTGCCAGTGTTTGTTGATGGCGAATGCGTCGGTGGCATCGGGGTCAGTTCCGGCACCCCGCCACAGGATCAGGATTGTGCACAGGCCGGTATTGATTTCTTCATGAAGAAAATCGGCAAATAAGAACGAATGACGGGTGGAAAGCCAGCCTGTTGATCAGGCCGTTTTCCGCCCGCAAATCAGGAATTCGACATTGCCTTCGGGGCCGGTGATCGGGCTTTTGGTGATGCCAAGCACGTCCCAGCCCGGAAGGTTTGCCAGCCAGTCGGAAATCGTATCGCAAACTTCCTGATGCAGTTCGGGTTCGCGCACGACACCTTTTTTACCAACACGTTCCTTGCCGACTTCAAATTGCGGCTTGATCAGCGCGATCAGATAACCGCCATCCTTGACCCGTTCCAGACTGGCTGGAAGAACGGTACGCAGCCCGATAAAGCTTGCATCGCAAACAACGATATCGATGGCATCGGGGATCTGTTCTTCGGTCAGGTGGCGCGCATTGGTCTTTTCCATCACCACAACGCGGTCATCATTGCGCAGCTTCCAATCCAGCTGCCCCTGCCCGACATCGACGGCATAAACCTTTACCGCCCCGTTCTGAAGCAACACATCGGTAAAACCGCCCGTCGAGGCCCCGACATCGACACCGATAAAACCGGTGACGTCGATCTCGAACTCGGCCAACCCTTTTTCAAGCTTGAGCCCGCCGCGCGATACCCACGGATGGGGTTGCCCGCGCAGTGTTACGGAAATGTCTTCCTTGCATTGCATGCCCGGCTTATCAAGCCGTTGCTCGCCGCTAAAGACATTGCCTGCCATGATAAAAGCCTGTGCCTTGGACCGGCTTTCCACCAATCCGCGTTCCACAAGCAACTGATCCAAACGTTTCTTTGCCATGAGCGCGTTTTACCGCACCCTCCGCAAAAGGTCACGCATTTGGTAAGTGAAATATGCAGCAATCAGCTTGCCAAGGGTTCCAGATAGCCACGTGGAACAATCGCCAGCAAATCATTAAGCGATTCACCCTGCACCGCCACATGCTGCTGCATCAGTTTCCCGGCCGTTTCGGCCTCCCCATTAGAAATGGCACTGAGGATATCGGCATGTTCATTGTTTGATGTTTTCAAACGCCCCGGACGGTGCAGCTGCAATCGGCGATAAGGGGCCAGGCGGTTCCGCACGTTCTTGGTTTGACGTTCAAGGAAACTGTTGCGGCATCCGGCATAGATCGCCTCGTGGAAGCGGACATTTGCCTCGTAATAGGCATCGGCATCCGCGTGATCCTTAAGTGCGCTGCATTCATGTGACAAGGCGATCAGGTTTTCGATATCCACCCGTGGCATACGCCGTGCGGCCAAGCGTGCACACATGGCCTCTAACTCTGCCATGACTTCGAACATCTCGATCAATTCCGCGACAGTGATGGACGCCACAATCGTCCCCCGACGCGGCATGGTCGCAACCAGCCCCGACCCGGCAAGGGTTTGCAAAGCTTCACGTACGGGCGTGCGTGATACACCAAATCGTTCGCTCAGCGATCTTTCATCAAGTTTGTCGCCGGGCTTGAGCACGCCGGTCACGATATCGCGCTCAAGTTTCTGTACCAGATCGTTGGCAAGCTTTCCGTTTCGCGACATTTGCGCCCTCTTTCGTCATCAATCACTGGTATACCAGAACACATAAACTGGTATCAATCAAAGGCTTTTCACCGCTTTCGGGCAAGGTTTCGATGCTGCATCGCAAAAGTTATCGCGCGAATTTCCGCATTTTACCGGCAAATACTGGGAAGCGGAATTGTGGCACTGCGAAATAGACTTCTGGTATACAAAATTGCATAGACAGCATGCCAGAAATCTGTAACGCTTTTCCCAGTGCGAAAATCGCATCAATAAAAAAAGACGCGCAAAAGCCGTCACAATGCATTCAAACGCATGCTTCATCCGGGAGGAAAAGATGAAGATTTTCAAAAAGACCCTTACGGCGTCTGTCGCCGCCATTTCCATGTCTGTTGCCGCTTTTGGCATGTCCACGTCAGTTGGGGCCGAAACGCTCAAACTGTCGCACCAGTGGTCGACCAGCGATATCCGCCACAAGGTTGCAGAGATCATCGCCGATGAAGTCAAAGCAGCTAACGTTGATCTGGAAATCCAGATCTTCCCGTCCGGCTCCCTGTTCAAGGCAAAAGAACAGTGGACCCCGATGACACGTGGCCAGCTTGACATGATCGTTTATCCGCTGGCCTATGCCGGTGGTCGCGTTCCGGCAACCAACCTGACCCTGATGCCGGCACTGGTCAAAAACCACGATCATGCCAACCGCATCAACGAATCCCCGTTCATGGCTAAAATCGAAGAACTCCTGAACGAAGATGGCGTTGTAACCGTTGCCAAGGGCTGGCTGGCCGGTGGCTTTGCCTCGACCAAGGGCTGCATCCGCAAGCCCGAAGACGTAAAAGGCCTTCAGATTCGTGCCGCCGGCAAGTCGTTCGAGCAGATGCTTGAAGGTGCCGGCGCATCCATCGCTGCCATGCCGAGCTCGGAAATCTATCCGGCCATGCAGACCGGTGTTCTTGATGCCACCAACACCAGCTCGGCAAGCTTCGTTTCCTATCGTATCTACGAGCAGGTCAAATGCTATACCCCGGCCGCAGGCAACGCACTGTGGTTCATGTATCAGCCGGTCCTGATGTCGAAGAAAAGCTACGACAACCTCAATGATGCGCAGAAAGAAGCCCTGGCGGCTGCTGCGAAAAAGGCTGAGGAATACTACACCACCGAAGGCCGCAAGCAGGACTCTGACAGCATCGCCGTCTTCAAGGAAAACGGCGTTGAAATCGCCGAACTGACCGACGAGGACTTCGCTGCCTGGCAGGCTCTGGCCAAGGAAACCTCTTACAAGAAGTTCGTTGAAGAGACCCCGAACGGTCAGGAACTTCTTGATATGGCACTTGCAGTCGAGTGATCGGTTCTTGACGTGAAGTGACGGTGGTGCCGGTCCGTCCGGCGCCACCCCATTGCTCAAAATACAAAATATAGACCAATACGGTTCCGTCAGAGGAGAACGCGCGTGTCGAACGCCATGTCCCCGCACCCACTTCCGATTGATCTGCCAGACGAT
This sequence comes from Thalassospira sp., assembly GCA_048264285.1. Taxonomy (GTDB): domain Bacteria; phylum Pseudomonadota; class Alphaproteobacteria; order Rhodospirillales; family Thalassospiraceae; genus Thalassospira. The sequence continues at coordinate 95,432 of JBLXDD010000008.1, read as the reverse complement.
TTCACGCAGACACCAAGTGCGTCGCATTCCGTTAAATCAGATATGCCTCCCCCGCCTGATGTCGAGCCGATCGACCATCAAAACACCATGGCCGCAAACCGGTCTCAGGCGCCCAAAGGCCCGCTTGATGGCGTCATTTCTGCCATCCATTTTTTATCGCGCATTTGCGGGATCGCATCGGCAAGCATGTTTGCCATTGCGATGCTGATCATCTGCCAGCTGGTCTTCATGCGCTATGTGCTTAATGAATCCACCGTCTGGCAGACCGAGGCCGTCATCTTCCTGATGATCGGCGCAACACTGGTCGGCCTGCCCTATGTTCAATTGCTGCGCGGTCACGTCAATGTTGACCTGTTCCCGATGTACCTTAAGCGCGGCGCACGCATGACCCTTGCCATCCTGACCCTGTCATGTGGCATGGCGATTAGCGCACTGTTTGGCTTCTATGGTCTGGAACTGGTAATCGAGGCCTATGAAGGCGGCTGGTTGTCCGAGACCATCTGGGCCGTCGCACTCTGGAAACCCTATACCGCACTGCCAATCGGCTTTGGCTTGCTGTTCCTGCAATTCTTTGCCGATTTCCTGTCGCTTATCACCCGCAGATCGACCCCGTTCGATATTCGCGAAGACGCATTTTAAGGAGGCCGCATCATGGATCCCTTGCTTCTTGCGGCCGTTGTCGGCATCGCAACCACTCTTGTTCTTTTCTCCGGCATTCCGGTCGGTATTGGCCTGCTTCTGGTCAGTGTTGGCTTCATCATCACCTTTGATGGCACCGGATCGCTGCCGCTTTTGCCGGAAATTCTGTTCGGCAAACTCGAAAGTTTCGAAGTTCTCGCCATCCCGATGTTCATCCTGATGGGGGCTGTTGTGGCCTCCTCACGGGCCGGTGGTGATCTTTATTCTGTTCTTGATCGCTGGCTGACGCGCGTTCCGGGCGGGCTTGTGATTTCAAACCTTGGTGCCTGTGCGATCTTTTCCGCCTTGTCCGGCTCTTCGCCGGCCACCTGTGCCGCGATTGGCAAGATGGGCATTCCGGCGATGCGCGAACGCGGCTTCCCCGATACGGTTGCATCCGGCTCGATTGCTGCGGGTGGGACACTTGGCATTCTGATCCCGCCAAGTGTCACCATGATTGTTTATGGCATCTCGACCGAAACATCCATCGGGCGTCTGTTCCTGGCCGGTCTGCTGCCCGGTTTGCTGGTCACAGCACTCTTTATGGCATGGTCGCTTTATTCGACCTGGCGTCAGGGTAATGCCCAGGCCGCCCTTGGTGTCGTCAAATATAGCTGGAAGGAAAAATTTGAAATCCTTCCGCGTGTTCTGCCGTTCCTTGTCATCATCGGTGCGGTTCTGTTTGCGCTCTATGGCGGTGTTGCAACCCCGTCCGAAACAGCTGGCGTTGGTGCGTTGTTCTGCCTGGTCACGGCGATGATTGTCTATCGCATGTGGAAACCCGGACAACTTTGGAATGTCATGCGTGACACGACCAAAGAATCGGTGATGATCTTGCTGATCATCGGGGCGGCGGGCCTGTTTAGCTATATGCTGTCATCGCTGTTTATCACCCAGTCGATTGCACAATGGATTTCCGCACTTGAGGTCAACCGTTGGGTCTTGATGGGCTTCATCAACGTATTCCTGCTGATTAGTGGTTTCTTCCTGCCGCCGGTCGCCGTGATTTTGATGAGTGCGCCGATCCTGCTGCCGGTGATCATCAATGCCGGTTTCGATCCGTACTGGTTTGCCGTGATCCTGACGATCAACATGGAAATCGGCCTGATCACCCCGCCGGTTGGCTTGAACCTTTATGTGATTAATGGCATTGCCCCCGATATCCGCCTGCAAAGCATCCTTAAGGGTGCCTTCCCCTATGTGCTTTGCATGATCGCGGCGATCGTCATTCTTTGCTTCTTCCCTGAAATCGCCACTTGGCTTCCGGAAACGGTAATTGGAGGACGCTAATGTCAGGCATGTCTGTCAAAAGCTGGCTTTCAAGCATCGCCGACCGCGGTCGTGAACTGCTTGATCTGCCAATATCCACCCCGCAGGAACCGCTCGAACAACTCGGTGCCATGTGCAAGGACCTTGTCTCGCAGAAAGGTGAGGCACGTGGCACCGCGGTTGCCCGCGAAGTGGTCCGCCTTTGGGAAATCCTGCCCGAAGAAGACCACCTGGCCTTCTTCCGGATGATGCAAAATGACTTTAGCGCTGATCGCGCCAAGGTCACCAAGGCGGCCGAGGCCTTTGCCAAGGACCCGTCCGAGGCAAACCTTGCCGTGCTGACCCAAACGTCCGAGCCGGTCCGTCAGGAACTTCTGCGTAAAATCAACATGGCGCCGGGCGGAACGCGGGCCATTGTCGACATGCGTGAAACCCTGATCGGGCTTTTGAAAAACAACCGCGATCTTGAGCCGCTCAATGCCGATATGCAGCATCTGCTGACCAGTTGGTTTAACCGTGGTTTTCTTGAACTGCGTCACATTGACTGGGATACCTCGGCGGCCATCCTTGAAAAACTGATCCGTTACGAAGCGGTCCATGAAATTCAGGGCTGGGAAGATTTGCGGCGCCGTCTGGCGACAGACCGGAAATGCTTTGCCTTCTTCCATCCGGCCATTCCTGATGATCCGCTGATCTTTGTCGAGGTCGCATTGGTGCATGGCCTGGCCGATAGCGTTCAGGCGCTTCTGGCACCGGAAATTGATAAAAAGGCCCCTGAAACCGCCAACACCGCGATCTTTTATTCGATCAGCAACTGTCAGGCCGGGCTCAAGGGCATTTCGTTTGGCAACTTCCTGATCAAACAGGTGGTCGAGGAACTCAAACGCGAATTTCCGCAACTTAAACAGTTCGCCACCCTGTCGCCCATTCCGGGCTTCATGGGCTGGTTGCGCACCCGTCAGAAAAGCAAGGCCGACGATGCCGCGATTGCCGGTCAGGTGCTTGCGGGCTTAAGCGACGAAGACTGGATCAATGATCCGGTCAAAGTCGAAGCGTTGCGCAAACCGACCGTCGCACTTTGCGCGACCTATCTTGCCACCTGCAAGCGCGGCAAATCCCCGCTTGATCCCACCGCCCGGTTCCATCTGGGCAATGGCGCACAGCTTGAACGCCTTAACTGGCTTGGCGACACGTCAGAAAAGGGTCTTCGTCAGGCTGGCGGCATGATGGTGAATTACGCCTATCACCTTGATGATATAGAGAAAAACCACGAAGCACTGATGAATGACGGAAAGATCGCCACATCGAAATCCGTCGCACAGCTTGCCGGAATTTAAACAGGTATGACCATGTCAGATAATCTTCTTCAAACCTTTCTGGACCGTTTTCCGGCCGACAAAACCCGCACGTTCCTGATCGAGCGCGATGGCTCTGAACGCAGCTTTAAATGGTTGCTTGACCGTACCGGGCGCTATGCCGCTGTTCTTGCGGCCCATGGGGTGATCAAGGGGGATCGGGTGGCCGCACAGGTTGATAAATCATCCGATGTGATTGCACTTTATCTGGCCTGCCTTCAGCTTGGCGCCATTCACTTGCCGCTCAACACCGCCTATACCGGCGACGAGATCGCCTATTTCCTGGGGGATGCGGCACCGCGCGTCTTTGTATGTCGCCCTGCCCATATTGATACCGCCAAGGAACTGGGACGCCAGAATGACGTCGCGGCTGTCTTGTCACTGGGGGCAAATGGCGATGGCAGCCTTAATGACGAGGCCGCCAATATCAAACCCCTGATCGACATTGTCGATGCCGACAAGGATGATGTCGCCGCCATATTGTACACATCGGGCACCACCGGCCGTTCCAAGGGCGCGATGCTGACCCACAACAATCTGGCATCGAACGCCAAAACCCTGCATGCGGCATGGGGATTTAAACCGGGTGATACGTTGCTGCATGCTCTGCCGCTGTTTCACACCCACGGGCTGTTTGTTGCGATCAACATCATGTTGATGAATGGCGGCAAGGTGATCCTGCTTCCGAAATTCGATGCCGATGATGTGATTGAACGCCTGCCGCAATCAACCGTGTTGATGGGCGTTCCGACCTTCTATACCCGCCTGCTCGCACATCCGCAGTTTACAAAGGATGTTAGCGCTAACATGCGGTTGTTCGTGTCGGGCTCCGCCCCGCTTCTGGCGGAAACCCATGATGCATTCTTTGAACGTACCGGTCACAAGATCCTTGAACGGTATGGCATGACCGAAACCTGCATGAACACCTCAAACCCGCTGGATGGCGAACGCCGTCCGGGGGCCGTCGGCCCGACCCTGCCGGGGATCGAGGCACGTGTTTGCGACAAGGATGGCAATGTTCTTGGTGCTGGTGAAATCGGCGTGCTTGAAGTGCGTGGACCAAACGTCTTTAAGGGCTATTGGCAGATGCCGGAAAAAACCGCGTCCGAGTTCCGCGATGACGGGTTCTTTATCACAGGCGACCTCGCAACCATTGGTGAAGACGGATATGTCACCATTGTCGGCCGGGATAAGGACCTGATCATTTCCGGCGGCTTTAACGTCTATCCCAAGGAAGTCGAAGAAGTCATTGCCGAATATGACGAAGTCGACGAAGTCGCGATCTTTGGCCTGCCCCATCCCGACTTTGGCGAAGCTGTCGCCGGGGTGATCGTGGCTGCCAATGGCAATCAGCCCGACCCGGACGCCTTGATCAAACGCACCCAGGACAAGCTGGCGAAATTCAAGGTGCCCAAGCGCATCTGGGTGATCAAGGAACTGCCGCGCAACACCATGGGAAAAATCCAGAAAGCACAACTTCGCAAACAATATGAAGACACCTTTACCTCCCCTGCGTCTTGATGTGACGTCTTTTTGTGTCTCCCGCTGCCTCACCCGCAGCACCCAGAGGGTCATTAGGCCCAACCTTCCGGTCAGATTTTTCTGACCGGATTTTTTTTGCCCGCATGCCATTTGCTCATCTGCCGATCCGCTGCATATACGATACATAGCCCCCGCAATCCCGGAATGCTGTTGCAATTTCGGGCAAACATGACCATTTCCCAAGCGTTTCATCAGGATCACCACACAAGCAGGACAGATAATGACCAACGCATCATCAACACCGCATCCACGGGTTGCCTTTGTCACGGGTGGCGCACAGGGGCTGGGACTGGGGATATCCCGCCATCTGTTGGCCAATGGCTGGAAAGTGACCTTGTTTGATCTTGATGACGAAGCCGGTCACGAAGCCCTTGCGGCCCTTGGCAGTACGGAACGCGACAAAACCCTGTTTATCAAGGGCGATATTGCCAATGAAGCCGACGTCAAACTTGCGATCCAGCAAACCTTTGATCGTTTCGGGCGGATTGACGGATTGGTCAATAACGCCGCCATCGCCGATCCGCATTCCGGGGATGTCGAATCCCTTGAATGGGATCAGTGGCAACGCGTGATCAATGTCAATCTTGGCGGTGTGTTTCTGGCAACCAAACACGCCACACAGCATCTGCGGGCAACCAAGGGGGCGATTGTCAATATCGCCTCGACCCGCGCCTTTCAGTCAGAGCCCAATACGGAATCCTACGCCGCATCAAAGGGCGGCGTTGTCGCACTGACCCATGCTTTGGCTGTCAGTCTTGCGGGTGATGTACGGGTGAATGCCATTGCACCGGGCTGGATCGAAGTCGGTGATTGGCAGAAAAAAGCCAACCAAACCGCCCCTGATCATAGCGACATGGATAAAGCCCAACACCCGGTCGGGCGTGTCGGCACCCCCCAAGACATCGCACAGGCCGTTTCCTTCCTGCTCGATGCGGATAAATCCGGCTTCATGACCGGGGAAACCATGCGCATAGATGGCGGCATGACGCGTAAAATGATCTATGCTGATTGACGATGCAAAACGCCGCCCCGAAAAGAGGCGGCGTTTGTCATCTTGTCAAAACTCTTGATCAAACTGCGGGGTCAGGCGCGTGCCTTGTTTTCGGCAATTCCCAAGGCACCAAGGGCTGTCGTAACGATGGCCTTGGCATCAAGCCCGGCTTTTTCGTACTGGATTTCCGGCTTGTCATGATCAATCAGGGCGTCGGGCAATGCCATGGTACGGACCTTAAGCCCGTGATCAAGCAACCCTTGCCCTGCCATATGTTGCAGCACCATCGCGCCAAAACCGTTGATCGATCCTTCTTCGATGGTGATCAGGACTTCATGATTGCGCGCAAGATCGGCGATCAGTTCATGATCAAGCGGCTTGGCAAAACGTGCATCGGCAACCGTCGCCGGAAGCCCGCGCGCAGCCAAATCTTCGGCGGCAATCAACGCCTCTGCCAGACGCGTCCCATAGGACAGAATGGCAATCTTGCCACCTTCGCGCAGGATCCGGCCCTTACCGATTTCAAGAACTTTGCCCTCATTCGGCATTTCAACGCCAACACCTTCGCCGCGCGGATAACGGAACGCGCTTGGCCGATCATCAATCGCCCAGGCGGTCGTGGTCATATGCACAAGCTCCGCCTCATCGGCGGCCGCCATCAAAACAAAGTTCGGCAAACAGCCCAGATAGGCAATATCATAGGCCCCGGCATGGGTTGCCCCGTCTGCCCCGACCAGACCGGCGCGGTCCATGGCAAAGCGCACTGGCAGGTTCTGGATGGCAACATCATGCACGACCTGATCATAGCCACGCTGCAAGAAGGTCGAATACAGCGTGCAGAACGGTTTATATCCTTCGCACGCCATCCCGGCGGCAAAGGTCACCGCATGCTGTTCGGCAATCCCGACATCAAAGGCACGTTCGGGGAAATGATCGGCAAAGATATTCACCCCCGTGCCTGACGGCATGGCGGCGGTGATGGCGGTGATTTTTTCGTCTTTCTCGGCCAGCTTGACCAGCGTTTCGCCATACACCTTGGTGTAGCTGGGCGCGTTCGGGGTCGGCTTGGCCTGTTTGCCGGTCACGACGTCAAACTTGGCAACGCCATGATATTTATCGGCAGCATTTTCCGCCGGGCCATAACCCTTGCCCTTTTGGGTGACGGCATGGATCAGGATCGGGCCATCAACATCGGCATCGCGGACGTTTTTGAGAACCGGCAACAGATGATCCATGTTGTGACCATCAATCGGCCCGACATAGAAAAAGCCCATTTCTTCAAACAGGGTGCCGCCCGTGACCATGCCACGGGTATATTCTTCAAGCTTGCGCGCAGCCTCTTCGATCTGGCGCGGCAGATGCTTGGTCAGGCCCTTGGCGGCATTGCGCAAGCCCTGATAGCCTTTGCCCGAAATCAGGCGTGACAAATAACCCGACATCGATCCCACCGGTGGGGCAATCGACATGTCGTTATCATTCAGGATCACAATCAAGCGCTGATCGGTGGCGGCGGCATTGTTCATCGCCTCATAGGCCATGCCCGCACTCATCGACCCGTCACCAATCACCGCAATGACATTCTTGCGTTTGTCATTGGAAAGCTGGTTGGCGACCGCCATACCAAGCCCGGCCGAGATCGAGGTAGAGCTATGCCCCGCCCCGAACGGATCATATTCGGATTCGGACCGTTTGGTGAAACCAGATAGCCCGCCGCCCTGACGGATCGTGCGAATACGATCACGCCGCCCGGTCAGGATTTTATGCGGATAGCACTGATGACCCACATCCCAGATCAACCGGTCATTGGGCGTATCAAACAGGTAATGGATCGCAACGGTCAGCTCGACAACACCAAGCCCCGCCCCCAGATGCCCGCCTGTTACCGATACGGCATCAATCACCTCGGCGCGCAATTCGTCTGCAACCTGCTTCATCTGGGCAGGTTGCAATTTGCGCAACTCGTCAGGGGTGTTGATAGTATCCAGTAGCGGGGTCTTGGAGGTCGTGCTCATTCCGATCTCGTTTTTCAATTTTTATATGGCGTTGGTCAGGGTCAGGCCCCCACAACAGGGTGACGGTTATCACGCCATGTTGCAAGCTGCGTAAAATAGCGGGGTTCGACCGAATTAGCGACCCTGAATTTCACCTGATCTTACACGTTCAAGAAACCGATGGATCACCTGTTCGACAGTCCGGTGGATGGTGTCGCGGTCTTGCCCGAAATCCCGGCATAAATGGCCAAAATTCTCGGCAATATATGGGGTGCATTTCGGCAAAAATGAATAGTGCCCGGCCCCCTTGATTTTCACGAACTTTGCCCGACCGCGCAAAAGATTGCGAAAGTGTGCGGCGTTAACATGGTCATGCAGAATTTCGTCTGTGTCGGCCTCGACAAACAGCATCGGGATATCAATATCGCCAAGCCCCTCGTCGGTCGCCGCAACACCAAAGGCCGGGGCAATGGCAATGATGGCAGCAATCCGGTCATCGCGTTCAGAAACCACCGGCCCGCCATAGACATTATGCAGCCGGTCAATGTGATCATCACTTGGCGCGTGCTGGCAAATCACGCGATCTCTCTCGGCATTGATTTCGCAGTAATCCTGCCAGGCCTTGGCATCAAAATCCCAACCCGCCAGTTTCAAAACCGTCGCGCCGCCCGCCGAATGGCCAAGCGCATAGATTTTATCCTGGTCTATTTGCGGTCCGATCTCGTCATGGGCGAGTAACAGATCAAGCGCCAAGCGCATTTCCTGCGGGCGGCGCTCGATAATTGCCAGTTGGCGGGCTTCGGACGCATCAAGGTAGTTGTCCCCGTGATGCTGCGGGGCGGCGACGATATAGCCCCTGCGCGCCAAATATTCCGCCAGCCAGAACTGATTGAACCGATGCCCTTCCGACCCGTGCGAAAACAGCACCATGGGAAACGGCCCTTCATCGGCAAACTCGGCCCCGCGCGCGGCACTCGACGCCACGCCCATATGCCGCACCGAACTTTCGGGTGCGGTCGCCGGATACCAGATGGCAAGCGGAAACGGATTCTTGTCAAACAGCCGATCCCGAAAACCGGCTGTATATGGGGGATGATCACTCATGCCGATATCAGTGGGTGCAACCGATCAACGACCACGTTCAACAACAAAACGCGCCACCGCACGCAGCGGTTCGGCCTCGCCATCAAAGCAGTTCAGGTGATTGATTGCCTGATCGCACAGCATGCCGGCCTGCTCGCGCGCCTGATCCAGACCAAGCAATTTCACGAAGGTCGATTTTTCCTGATCGGCATCCTTGCCGGCGGTTTTGCCAAGTTCTTCGGAACTTGCCTCGACATCAAGAATGTCATCCTTGATCTGAAACGCCAGCCCCATGTCATGGGCATAGGATCGAAGTGCTAAACGAATGCTTTTCGGTGCCTTGCCAAGGATGGCCCCGGCTTCGCAGGCAAAGGCAAACATCCGCCCGGTCTTAAGCAAATGAAGATGCGTCACCTGTGCCTGATCGAAACTTTGCCCTTCACCTGCCAGATCAATCATCTGGCCCCCGACCATGCCATACGGGCCTGCCGCACGGGCAAGCGCACGCACAAGATCGGTGCAAACGCGGGGATCGGGATGGGTGTCTTCATCGGCCAGAACTTCGAACGCTTGCGTTAAAAGCGCATCCCCGGCCAGAATCGCGGTTGCCTCGTCAAACTGCTTGTGACAGCTGGGTTTGCCGCGCCGCAGATCATCATCATCCATCGCCGGCAGATCGTCATGGATCAGCGAATAGCTGTGTACCATTTCAACCGCTGCCGCCACGCGCAGGGCCGACCGACGAGATACCTTGAACAAGCCAGCAGAGCTTAACACCAGAAACGGACGCAGACGTTTACCATCGCCCAGCGTGGAATAACGCATCGCCTGATACAGGCGCTGCTCGATCTGGCCATTGGCACGGGGCAGAATCCCGTCAAGCGTCTCGCCCAGATCAGCAGACGCCGCACTTAGTCCGGCAAGCAAGTCGTAACTCACGACGGTCTCCGATTACTCTAAAGCTGGTTATTCAATTTCTGTCGGGGTTGCCGACGGGCGGCCATCCGCATTCAGGGTGATTTTTTCAATGCGCTCTTCGGCAGCGCGCAGCTTGTCCGCACAGTGACGTTTAAGCATGGCACCGCGCTCGTAAGATGCAATGGCATCATCAAGCCCGACCTGCCCCTGTTCAAGCTGACGCACAAGGGTTTCAAGCTGCCCAAGCGCCTCTTCAAAACTCAGTTTCGCGATATCTTCAGGAATAGCGGGAGATGCACTAGCCTCGGACATGTAAACTCCATTTCTTTGATTGGCGCGGAGTTTACGCGCAAGTCTCGATCAGGGCAACCAGCCAGAATGCGATTTCGCCAGACTGAAATGCTTTGCCACCGTGGCCCGCCAAACGGACCTGCCCGACGGCATATTGACGCCCCCTTTCGGGTTACGTCGCCCCCATCAATGTCCGGACATGCTGAAGCGCACTACTGGCAAGCGATGGCAAATCATATCCGCCCTCAAGCAGTGAAACCACGTGTCCGTTGCAATGGGTTTCAGCAAGATCCATCAACTGCCTTGTGATCCAGACGAAATCGTCCGTTTCAAAGCATAACCCGGCAAGCGGATCATTTTTATGGGCATCAAATCCGGCAGAAAGGATCAGCAGTTCCGGTTTGAAGGCGGCAATACCGGGTAACACGGTGGAATTGAATGCCTGTTGCAGTTCAACCGTGCCTGCCCCGGCTTCAAGCCCGACATTCAGGATATTGTTCGCACATCCGCGCTCGGTTTCCGCCCCGGTGCCGGGATAAAGCGGCCATTGATGGGTGGAACAATAAAACAGGTCGGGGTCGTTATAAAACAGGTCCTGCGTACCGTTGCCGTGATGCACATCGAAATCCATCACCGCCACGCGCTTGATGCCGAATTTTTTGCGTGCATGGTGGGCGGCAATCGCCGCATTGTTAAACAGGCAAAAACCCATCGCACGATCATATTCGGCGTGATGCCCCGGTGGCCTGGTGGCGACAAAGGCATTCTTCTCATGCCCGCCCATCACCGCATCAACTGCGACACAGGCCCCGCCTGCGGCACGCAAGGCGGCCTTGCCCGACCCCGGCGAAACATAGGTATCCCCATCCAGAGACTCGACACCCTGATCGGGAATGCTTGCCAGAACCTTGTCGACATAGGCCGGGTCGTGTACCGCCTTGATCAGATCAATCTCGGCCATCGGCGCTTCTTCGCGATGAAGAAACATGAATTCCTCGGCTTCGAATACACGCTGAATGACGCGCAACCGATCCGGGCTTTCCGGGTGGCCCGGTCCTGTATCGTGATCAATGCAATCGTGGTGGGACACGAACAAAGTCGCCATTTTTCTGGGTCGCCTTCCTGAAAGTACCGATATCACAGCGCTCCGGGGCCGCCCCCGAAGCACCAGACTATGCGACGTTTTCGCCGCTTGGTTTTTGCTTTTGACCTATTCTTCTACCCCAAAAAAGGCGTCTTTTCTTTGTTCTAAATCAGCATATTGCAGATCTGTTACGCAAACTCTTTGGCTTGCCACCTTCGCGCCCCCTCTGCGCCAGCTGCGCCACCAGCGCCGCCAAGCCTGCAGACTGCCCCGATGTTGCCTTGCCCTGCCACCATAACGTTCACAGTTTTGCCGTTTTCCCGGTTTTGTATATAATAACTTCGATTGCTGGACGGCAGAGCAACCGTTCATGCGATCAAATGACAACCACCCCTTTTTGGGGAAACCCCGGACAAAGGTCTTTGCCGGGCGGCACTTCAAAAAGGGATATAATCGAGATCATCAGAAGAAAATCTGATGCGTGGAGGAAAGTTCGACAAACCGGATTTCCGATAGAAAGTACCGTCTATTGCACGGAAAAACTGGGCAAACACTATCTTGACAGATTTGTAATATACCCGAGAATAAGGTTGCCTACGAATTCCTGTAATTCGGTGGTACGAGAAGTCACAACTCGACAAATTCAAAACCTAAGTGACTTCGTGTCAGTCGGAATAAAGTCAGTTAATGACACCCCGGTTGATAAAGCGTCGAACTTTCATGGGACAATGGCCGCACGCGGTCAGGCTTATAAGGAAGCCAAATGGAACTTAACAATCTAGAAGAAAAGGCCGAACAGGCGAGCACCCTGTTAAAGGCCATGAGCAATCAGAGCAGACTGCTTATCCTTTGCCAACTGAACGAAGGCGAAAAGTCGGTTGGTGAACTCGAACGTATTGTCGGGCTAAGCCAGTCCGCCCTCTCGCAGCATCTTGCACGCCTGCGTCGCGACAAACTCGTTCAGACACGTCGCGAAGCACAGACCATCTATTATTCCCTCAACGGGGATGATGCTCTGCGCGTGATCGAGACACTTTACGGGCTTTATTGCAACGCCTCGCGTAACCCTGCTGCTGCGTAGAAAAAGAACCGGGCACTCCCCACTAGAAAAGCCTGCCTTTCTAAGGGCAGGCTTTTCTGCATCTGCATCATGTGAAAAGAAGATCATTCAGGATGTTTTTGCGGTCCACAGTCAGGCAATGGCAGGCGATTGATCTTGTCAAGCGTGCCAAGCACCTCGAACGAACCATAATCAAACCGCATCGCTTGGGCCACGCCATTGGTGGCAAAATCAACCGCCATCTCGGTTGACGGTCCGTTTTCAGCCGCCCCCAACGGATAGAATGCAAGGTTCATACGATGGAATGTCGTTCGCGCAATCTCATCGGGATCTTCGGCGGTGTTCGCCGCCTCTTTACGGGCGGAAATCACCACCGCAACCCGGTTGGTCGGGGCATCGCCGCTGCCGTCAAAGACCAAATCATTGGCAAATTTGTCACCGGCCTTTGCCCGTTCAAGTAATGCCCGCGAATGTTGCGTCGGGAACATGGTATCACCGGGAAGTTCTTCCTCGACCTCAACAGGCACTTCGTAACTTACCCGAACCACGTCATCTTCACGCACGGCCTTGCCGACGATCTCGTCAACCTTGGTGCCGTCAAGATAATCGCGCATGCGGAACCGGTATTCCGTCCCGTCAAAATCTTCCCACTGGGTCATGGAATAGGCCGAATTGATCGGCGTGCCTTCGCTGCCCTGCAAGATCATGATCTGCTGCATTTCCGTCACCCAGCCATCGCACATTTTTTCAAAGCGATAGCCAAGAACACCGGACGCATCCACGATCGAGCTGCCCTGTTCGGCATGGGTCATTTTGAAATGATATTCTGCAACATGCGGCACCATGGCATCATTGATGCCAGAAACATTCCCCGCCTGCGCAGCACAGCCACTCAGTCCCAAACAAAAGATCAGCGCTCCTTTAAAGGAACGCTGACGTCGCTTCATCTCTGAACAAAATCCAGACAACATCACTCTCCGGTGGCGGTAACTCCGACAATCCAGGGATTTTCGATCCCCTTTTTGGCAGCAAGAAGGCGTAAATCACGTGCATGCTCAGCCGATAGCGGCCCGACAGCAACCCGATGATATGACTTGCCTTCGACCATGGCATTCAACAAACGCGGCTTGTAGTCCTTATAGATGCCAAGCGCGTTCTGCGCCCGGTCTTTATTGGCAAAGCTTGCCAATATCACATAGTCCCCCGGAAGCGGCGCGACAAGAACATCACCGCTCAAGAGTTTGCCATCTTGTGACGGATCTATCGGTTTTGCCAATATATCACCGTCATCCCCCATTGTTTCAGGCGAAGAAAGGGCTGCTGTCACGGTTTCCTTGGGTGTCTTGACCGGTTCTTCGGGCGTATCCCTGACATATCCGGCAACCACCGCATCTGCTTCGACCTGCGGATCAATCGGCCCCAGATCACCAAGGGAAACCGCAACATTTTCCGGTTCGATCTGATCACGGGCCGAGGCAACCTGTCGGGGTTCTGCCAGGGGTTCGGTTGTGACAACCGCCGGATCAGACGCTGCTTTGGCATTCAGCGGCGGCAAATCAGTTGTGACAATCGCGCTGGATTTGGCCGCACTGGTGCTTGGCCGTGACCAATCTTCTGCCGGGGCATTCACCGCATAGATTTCCGGGCGTGCGGTGCGGATTTCCTTTTTGATATCCGGCTCGCCCAAGACAGCCAGGGCGGCGGCCTCTTCGGCAAGAACTGTTTCTTCGTCCTTGCAGATATCCTGTTCAAGCAATGGACGATGCAATGCGCAATCCTGTTCGGCAACGAACGATACCGCATGATCCGTGGTGCTTTTGCCCGTTGACACATAGCTGATCAAATCACCGGCCAGCTTGGCAACCGTAAGCTCGATCGGGCCACCGCACGCCGAAAGCGCCAAGGGTGCCGCTACCACAAGAATTTTTCTCAACAGTCCATCCCCCGAAGGATCAATTATTTCCCTGCCTACAGTGGCCTACAGCCCGTTAACATTAGGTAACGATCCGCACATGAATGCCCCAAAAGAAAACGGCCCGGAAAAATCCGGGCCGTTTGATCAATCGCGGTTTTGATTTTCACCAAAGAACAGATCAGTCTTTCTTGGCCTTCGGCGGAAGCTGCACACGCAGATGAAGCTCTTTAAGCTGCTTGTCTTCGACTTCGGCCGGCGCATTCATCATCAAATCCTGTGCCTGCTGATTGAGCGGGAAGGCAATGACTTCGCGAATGTTAGGCTCATCAGCCAAAAGCATGACAATACGGTCAACACCCGGGGCCGAACCACCGTGCGGCGGGGCGCCGAATTTAAACGCATTGAGCATGCCGCCAAACTGTTCTTCGACAACATCCTTGCCGTAACCGGCAATCTCGAACGCCTTGTACATGATGTCCGGGCGATGGTTACGAATGGCACCCGATGACAGTTCGATACCGTTACAAACGATGTCATACTGCCACGCCTTGATATCCAGCGGGTTCATGTTTTCAAGCGCATCAAGACCGCCTTGCGGCATCGAGAACGGGTTATGGCTGAATTCGATCTTGCCGTCGTCATCTTCCTCATACATCGGGAAATCAACGATCCAGCAGAACTTGAACATGCCTTCTTCGCGCAGTTCCAGTTCGTCACAGACTTTGTCACGCACCTTGCCGGCGAACTTGGCAGCGGCCAGTTCCTTGTCACAGGCAAAGAACACCGCATCACCATCAGAAACGCCGGTGATTTCCTTGATCTGTGCGATACGATCCGCATCAAGGTTCTTGGCAATCGGGCCTTTGGCCTCGCCGCCTTCGGCAAAGACGATATAGCCAAGACCAGCCGCACCTTCATCACGCGCCCAGGAATTCAGCTTGTCAAAGAAGCTGCGCGGACGGCCAGCAGCCCCGGTTGCCGGGATTGCGCGAACAACCGACCCCTTTTCGATGTTCGATGCAAAAATGCCAAAGCTCGACCCGCGGAACGGCTCGGTAACATCGGAAATGATCAGCGGGTTACGCAGGTCCGGCTTGTCCGAACCGTATTTCGCCATTGCTTCATCGAACGGAATGCGCGGGAACGGATACGGCGTGACATCACGACCACCGCCGAACTCGACAAAGATGTCATGCAGAACCGGCTCGATCGCGGCAAACACGTCTTCCTGGGTGGCAAAGGCCATCTCGAAGTCAAGCTGATAGAACTCGCCCGGTGAACGATCGGCACGGGCATCTTCATCGCGGAAACACGGCGCGATCTGGAAATATTTGTCAAAGCCCGAAACCATCAGCAGCTGCTTGAACTGCTGCGGTGCCTGCGGCAGGGCATAGAACTTGCCCGGATGCATACGTGACGGCACCAGGAAGTCACGCGCACCTTCCGGCGAACTTGCCGTCAGGATCGGGGTCTGGATTTCCAGGAAGCCCTGCGCGGTCATTTTCTGACGCATGGCCGAAATCACCTGCGAACGCAGAACGATGTTCTTGTGCACGCTCTCGCGGCGCAGATCGAGATAGCGGTGGCGCAGGCGAACTTCTTCACCATATTCGACATCGCCAAAGACAGGCATCGGCAGAACTTCGGCCGAAGACTGCACTTCGATGTTCGATGCATAAACCTCGATCTCGCCGGTTGGCAAGTTCGGGTTGATGGTTTCAGCCGTACGTTTGACAACCTTGCCATCGACCGTGATCACGCTTTCGGCGCGTGCTTTGTCAAGCGTCTCGAACAGCGGGCTTGAAATGTCGATGACGACCTGGGTGATGCCGTAATGGTCGCGCAGGTCAACAAACAGAAGGTTGCCATGATCGCGTTTACGGTGAATCCAGCCAGATAGGCGAACTTCCGCATCGGCGTCAGTTGCGCGCAGCGCATTACAATTATGTGAGCGAAAAGGATGCATTGTCATTCCAGGTTGCTTTATATTTCGGGCCGCAAATTTGGCCGCAAAGGTGCATGCCAGACCCGCGCTGTCAAACAAAAAACGCACCACAACATACCCGCCGCGTTCTATCTGGCGCGTTGATATGTGATGTATCGCTTGTCTTAATGGCGCGGCATCTAAAATTTCAGCGGTATAAAACGCGTCCCGAACGCCTACGTCAAGTGTCCTGCACGCAGATCTGAAAATCAGTCCCCGCCGATCTTGACCGCTTGCAGATCCTTGACCTTGATAAAATTGATCAACCGCCCGGCTCCCGGTGCGATTTCGCGCCATTGATCCACATCGAATTCGAAATGCGCCAGCCCGCAGGTCGGATATTTGCGCGCCATGGTGGCTCTGGCGTTTTCGTTACCGCCCCCGAACAACGATTGTGCAAAGGCTTCTATTCCGGGGTTATGGCCAATCACCAGCACCCGACGGGCATCTTCATGGGTGTGATGCAGGTTTTCAAGCAATACCCGGTCATTCGCCATATAAAGGTCTTCGTTGTAAATCACATCTGCATCGGTCGCAAAATCCCGCCCCAAAAGACCAAGGGTTTGCACCGCGCGCGCAGCTGTCGAACACCATATCAGGTCCGGGATAAGATCATGCTGACGCAAATACCGTCCCATGAAGGGGGCGGCTTTTTCACCACGACGGTTCAGTTCGCGGTCGTGGTCGGCCCGTCCCGGGGCCGCCCAGCTTGATTTTGCATGCCGAAGCAACAGCAACGTTTTCATGTCGTCGGTCTTTGTCAGCCACGAAAGATGATCAAACGGTGTTCTTCCATGCCATATCAAAGCCTTTGATGCCATCAGAAAAACTGACATATAAATTTAAGAAAAATGGACCCACACAAGCAGTTATCCTATACTCCATTTGCAACCGGGAACTGTCGTATAAGTTCAAAGACGTTCCACCAATCCGCAGGAGGCATAGCGTGACCCACGCCGCTGCAGTTCAATCAAGCGCGATCACCATTGAGTCGGAAAGCCGCTTTATAAACCGCGAATTATCGTGGCTGGCATTTAACAATCGCGTGCTTGAAGAAGCCCAGAACAAGGGGCACCCGCTACTTGAACGGCTGCGCTTTCTGTCGATTTCAGCCAGCAACCTTGATGAATTTTACATGGTGCGTGTCGCCGGCCTCGTTGGTCAGGTCCGTGCCGGCATGACCAAGGTCAGTCAGGATGGCATGAGCCCGTCCGAACAGCTGCGCGCCATTACCTTTGACGCCAACCAGTTGATGCAGGATCAGCAACGCGTCTGGCGCCAGCTGAGCAGCGAAATGGAAAAACAGGGCATCTCGGTTATTGATACATCCGATCTGACCCAGACGGACCGCAAATGGCTTGATGGCTATTTCATGCGCGAAATCTTCCCGACGCTGACACCGCTTGCCATTGATCCGTCGCACCCCTTCCCGTTCATACCCAACCTTGGCTTTGCCATCGTCATGCAGCTGTTTGATCCGGCGGACGGGCATAATATGCGCGGGCTTATCCCTGTTCCGCAAAAGATCGGGCGCTTTTTGCGCCTGCCGGGTCGTACCGAACGCTATCTTCCGGTCGAACAGGCAATCTTGCTGTATCTCGACAAGCTGTTCCCGGGCTTCGATATGATCGAACACGGCCTTTTCCGTGTCATTCGTGATTCAGATGTCGAAATCGAAGAAGAAGCCGAAGATCTGGTGCGCGTTTTCAAAACCGCGCTCAAACGTCGCCGTCGCGGCAGCATCATCCGGCTTAAGGTCAATGCGGCAATGCCCGAAGACCTGCTTGATTTTGTCATTGATGAACTGGATGTTGCCCTTGAAGAGGTCGTCAAGGTTGATGGCCTTCTGGGGGTCGTCGATGTCAAACAGCTGATTGATTCCGATCTGCATCATGATTTGCTGTTTTCGCCCTATGCGGCACGCTATCCGGAACGCGTTCGGGACTTTGGCGGTGATTGCTTTGCCGCCATCAGCAAAAAGGATCTGGTCGTTCATCACCCGTTCGAAGATTTCGACGTGGTGGTGCAGTTCCTGTTACAGGCCGCGCGTGACCCGGATGTCGTCACGATCAAACAGACCCTTTATCGCACGTCGGAAAACAGCCCGATCGTCAAGGCCCTGATTGCCGCGGCCGAGGCCGGAAAATCCGTGACCGCCATGGTCGAACTCAAAGCCCGCTTTGACGAAGAAGCCAACCTGCGCTGGGCGGCTGATCTTGAACGGGCCGGTTGTCAGGTCGTTTACGGCTTCCTGGATTGGAAAACCCACGCCAAAGTGTCGCTGGTGGTGCGCCGCGAAACCCATGGCCTGAAAACCTATACCCATTTCGGGACCGGCAACTATCATCCGATCACGGCGAAATTCTATACCGATATTTCGTTCTTCTCGTGCGATCCGGCTTTGGGGCGTGATGCCGCCAGCATCTTTAATTTCATGACGGGTTACGCCACGCCGCGGTCACTGGAAAAAATCGCCATTGCCCCGCATACCTTGCGCCCGACCCTGCTTACCCACATCGATCAGGAAATCGAAAACTGCAAGGCAGGCAAGCCATCAGGCATCTGGGCCAAGATGAACAGTCTGGTCGATCCGGTGGTGATTGATGCGCTTTATCGTGCAAGTCAGGCCGGGGTCCATATTGAACTGATCGTGCGCGGCATTTGCTGTCTGCGTCCGGGCGTTCCGGGGCTTTCGGAAAATATCCGCGTCAAATCAATCGTCGGACGGTTCCTTGAACATTCGCGCATCGTTGTGTTTGCCAATGGCGCAAAACTGCCATCGCGCAAAGCCAAGGCGTTTATTTCATCGGCCGACTGGATGCCACGCAATCTTAACCGGCGCGTTGAAACGCTGGTTCCGGTTGAAAACCCGACCTGTCAGCAACAGATCGTTGAACAGATCATGATCGCCAACCTGAAGGATACCGCACAGGCGTGGTATCTGCGCCCGGATGGCTCCTATGAACGTTGCGAGGCCGATGAAAAAGCCTTCTCGTCGCACAAATATTTCATGACCAACCCGTCCCTTTCGGGTCGCGGAAGTGCGCTGGATCAAGCAGACCCGAATGTTCCTGTGCTACAGCTTGATGACTAGGGTCCTGCCCCTAGGGTCCCAACCCTACAGACGACCAACAGGTGCCAACAACTTATGCTGACTGACCAACGGGTTTCCAATCGCATCGCAATCATTGATGTTGGCTCCAACTCTGTGCGACTTGTCATTTTTGACGGCATGACTCGCGCGCCGATGCCGATTTTCAATGAAAAGGTCATGTGCGGCCTTGGTCGGGACCCTGAAAACACCGGCAAGCTTAACCCCGAAGGGGTCGAGCTTGCCGTGGTTTCCATGCTGCGCTTTGCCACCCTGTTGCGTGCCATGAAGGTTTCGCATGTCGATGTTCTGGCAACTGCAGCTGTGCGGGCCGCGACGGATGGTAAGGAATTCTGTGACCGGATCACACGCGAAACCGGATTAACCGTAAAGGTCATTGATGGCCTTGAAGAAGCACGCCTGTCTGCCCTTGGCATCATATCGGGTGATCCGATGGCAAGCGGCATCATGGGTGATATCGGCGGCGGTTCGCTGGAACTGGTTTTGCTCAACAAAGGCAAGATCAAAAAGCGTGTCAGCCTGCCGCTCGGGGCCATGCGCCTGCATACCGTGTTTGGATCGGATCGCGCGCGCCTGACCGCAGAAATCAATCAGCATCTTGATACGGTTGATTGGCTGTCCGAAGGCAAAAGCCAGCCGCTTTATGCCGTCGGCGGGTCCTGGCGATCAATCGCCAAACTGTTCATCGCCCAGGAAAACTATCCGATTTCGGTTGTGCATAATCTGGCGATGCCGCGCTCGGAAATGGATGAACTAACCCATATCATTTCCCAGCAAAGCCGCGTATCGCTTGAAAAGATCGGCGGGGTTTCCAAACGGCGCATCGACAGCCTTCCGCATGCCTCCCTCGTCATGAACATGCTGATGAAGCGCATGCTGCCAAATGAAGTCGTCTTTTCCGGGCACGGGCTTCGCGAAGGCTGGATGTACGAAGCTTTGCCCGCTGACCTGCGGCAACGCGACCCGGTTCTCGAAGCATGCTTCAGCTTTGCGGAAAATGGTGAACGCTTCAATCAGCATGGCGAAGAAGTCGCGCAATGGTGTGCGCCGATCTTTGCCGAATTGCCCGCCAATATCGAACGGTTACGACAAGCCGCCTGCATCATTGGTGATATCGGCTGGAACGAACACCCCGATTACCGCGCGATCCAAAGCTATCACCGAATTTTGCGCCATCCCTATATCGACCTCAATCATCATGACCGGGTGTTTCTGGCCTATACCATCGGCTCGCGCTATGCCGGAAACTTCAAAGGCGATGAGGCATCAGACCGTATCCTCAGTGACGAAGACCGCCTGACCGGGCGCCTGTTTGGTCATGTCATTCGTTTGGGCCATACCCTTTCTGGCGGGGTCGAGGGCATCTTGCCGCGCACGCAATTGCTGCTTGATGATGACAAGCTGACCCTGCTGCTTGAAAATCAGGCCGCCGCCCTTTATGGCGAGGTTGTCGAACAACGCCTGGCCAAGCTTGCCAAGCTCATGAACCGCGAAAGCACCGTTCAAATCAAAGACTGACAGTAAGGTAATATAAGGCAAGGCAAGATAAGGCACAGCTGCAATTCTCCCGTGCATTGCATTGACGCCCCACACCGAAACCGTCACCATCAGGGCTTCTGCTACGGATCAGGGAGCCACATCATGGCAAAGTCAGAACAATCGCCGGAACAAGCCCCGCATGACATGCTGGGCACATTGGCAAACATGTCCTTTCAAACGCTTTGTCAGGAAATTATGGCCCTTCCTGATCGCGATGATGCCCTGCAAGAACGCCTTCTTGCGGCCAGTGACACGGAAAGATCCCGACTGGATTTGTTGATCGCCCTGAAGAACTGCAAACTGGGCGATATCGCCCCGCTATTTGCCAATGCGGATGATGCCCCCGCCAACGCCAGGATTGGCCAAAGCGACACTGCAAACACCATGCTTGCGCTGCTGACCGCGCTCAAGGCGACCACTGGCACGACTGTGGAATGACCCCGCTCGACACCAAAACAACCCTGCATCTGCGCTGCGGGTCTGATATTTGCGATACACTGAAAGAAGCCGGTTTCATCGGCGATTTTCTGGAATTTTCCGATCCGTTCTGTCAGGGACCCGTGCCCGACCTGCCGCGTGATAGTTTTATCGAAACCCGCGCTGACTTCATTGCCCGGTCCTATGACATGCCAAAGGATGAAATCCTTGATCGGCTGACAAACGAATATGGCGCTCTCGACCGGCTTGGCACCTATGACCATGTGGTGCTGTGGTTCGAACATGACAGCTACGATCAGCTTATTCTGGCCTTCCTGATGGATGCCATCGCCACCACCCAGCCCGAAACAAAGATCGATGTGATCTCCGTCAACCATGCGCCGGATTTCGAAACCATCGACCGCTTCATCGGTCTTGGCCAACTATCCCCCGATGGCCTGATCTGGTGCTGGAACACCCATCGGATGCCACTTAATAGCAATATGCTGACATTCGGCAGTGCGGTCTGGAATGCACTCCGCCAAAACGATCCGACCGATCTCAAGGCACTTGCGGGGACAGAAAACGCTCCCCTCCCCCACATGCCAGCAGCACTCAAACGCCACCTTGCCGAACTGCCCGATCCGCAAACCGGCCTTGGCCTGACGCAACGTCTGACCCTGCAAATCATCAGCGACCTCGGCCCAATGCCGCTTGGCAAGGTCTTCGGCCATTTGATGCGAAGCTACGACCCGCTGCCCTATCTCGGCGATTTGATGTTCTGGTCAGAAATCCGATGGATGATGGACTGCAAGGACCCACTCTTCACCCTGCCCCCGCCAGAACCCAACACCAACTGGCCAGACCGCATCATCACGCTTACCGATGCGGGCGATGAAACATTGGCCGGCACCCGCAACTTCCTTGATAACTTTACCGGCACCCGCTGGGTTGGCGGGGTTCGTATCGGCTGACCAGCACCAAACACGTCCCCGAACCAGTACGCAAAGCTTTCAGAGAGGCATCTCGGCACTGACGTTATGGTGCAAATGTCAGCAAAGAGGAGATGAAAAGCAGGGCGGTCGATGTAATCGAAAAGACAACATATTTCACAATCATATACAGGCTCCTTCGCAAGGAGGCAGACAAAGCAGTACCGGGGACGTACCACCTTGCCTGCCAGGGAGAACAATAACCGCGGGTTTACCTGATTTACCAAAGCATTGGGGTCATAGCGGTGCTTACAATCAGGGCATCACAGGCCCAGATCAGACAATCCCGGATGATCATCCGGACGCCGGCCAAGCGGCCAATGGAAGAGACGTTCTTGCTCGGTAATCGGCTTGTCATTGATCGAGGCAACGCGGTGAGCCATCAAACCATTTCCGTCGAATTCCCAGTTTTCGTTGCCATAGGCCCGGAACCAGTTGCCGCTGTCATCGCGATATTCATAGGCAAAACGCACAGCGATGCGGTTTTCGTGAAACGCCCAAAGCTCCTTGATCAGGCGATATTCAATTTCCTTGGCCCATTTGCGGGTAAGGAATTCAACAATGTTTTCGCGGCCTTCAAACATCTCGGCACGGTTGCGCCAACGGCTGTCTGGCGTATAGGCAAGCGATACCTTCTCTGGATCGCGGCTGTTCCAGCCATCCTCGGCCAGACGGACCTTCTGTTTGGCGGTTTCAACGTTAAAGGGCGGAAGCGGCGGTCGTGACATCATTCTTGTCCTTTGGTCTGAGCCTAAAGGGGCTTGGTTGACTTACACAACATGCGAAGGAAGCAACCCATCGGCAAAGTGCCGAAAGCCCCCTTGCGGGTTCGGGTTAATCAGCGTTGGAATCAACGATACAGACAGGTCTGTCTATTTGTCAAATATATCTTTCGAAAGCTCGTTCTTTTAGTCGAACCCCTTGCAATTCTGCGGATTTCCCGCCAAAAGAATACAGACCGGTCTGACTACTGAGGTAAATAATTTGAAATCGAAACGCGACATACTTGTCGATACAGCCCTGCGCCTTTTCTATACACAGGGCTTCAACGCCACCGGAATCGACAAGATTCTGGCCGAGTCAGGCGTCGCCAAAATGACGATGTACAAGCACTTCAAATCCAAGGATGAATTGATTCTGGCCGCCCTCACGCGCCGCGATGAACAATTCCGCGACTGGTTGACGTCCGAAATGACCAAGGCATCCACCAATCCACGCGATCAGTTGCTTGCAATGTTTGATGCGCTCGAAGAATGGTTTCATGGCCGCGCCTTCAAGGGCATGGGATTTTCCGGCTGCGCCTTTATCAACGCCTCGGGCGAGTTTGCCAAGCTTGACCACCCGGCTCATCAGATTGCCGCGGAACATAAACGCTGCGTACTCGAACATATTACCGATCTTTGCACAAAGGCCGGCGCGTCCGATCCCAGACAACTTGCCGAACAACTCGCCCTTCTCAAGGAAGGGGCAATTGTCACAGCCCAGGTGCGCGGCCTGCCCGAATCGGCCCGGACCGCCAAAACCATGGCAACCGCCCTGCTTGATGCCGCCCTGCCCGCCTGACAACATCGAAACGTCATTCCCGCGACGGCGGGAATCCATTGCTTGCGTGATAGTCCGGCTATCAAAAACAAAAACGGGACCCGACGGCCCCGTTTTTTGTTCTTCACAGCAAGGTGCTGATTAACCATCAAGCTCGACAAAAACCACTTCGCCGTCTTTAAGCTTCAGCCCAAGCTGGCCATGTTTGAGGCGAAGGGCATATTGACCGAACAATTCCCGACGCCAACCACGCATGGCCGGAACGTCGGCATTGTCATCAGCGGCGATGTTTTGCAAATCATCGCTGGATGCCACCAGACGCTGGGCAACCCCCTTTTCTTCGGCACAGAGTTTAAGCAGCACTTTCAGCAACTCAACCGTCGGGCCAATCCCCGCAGGCAGCTCAATGCGCTGTTTGGGTTTGGGCCACTGATCTTGCGGACTGTCAAGGGCGGCCTTGATCGCCTCGATAATTGCCTGACCCGGCTTGGAAGACCCAAAGTTCCGCCCCACACCGCGCGTTTTATCAAGATCCTTGTCCGTCATCGGTTGGCGGGCCGCGATATCAAGCAAGGTATCATCGCGCAAAATCCGGTTGCGCGGCAGGTTCTTGCGTTGTGCCTCGGTTTCGCGCCATTCGCCAAGCGCGCGTGCCACCGCCAGAAACTTCGGACTATTTGACCGGGTTTTAAGCCGTTTCCACGCATCCGCCGGATCAATCGAATAAATCGACGGATCGGTCAGGCGTTCCATTTCCTCAAACAGCCAGACCGCACGGCCATTGGCCTCAAGGCGCTCGTGGAATGCTTCATAGATCACGCGCAGATGGGTCACATCGGAAAGCGCGTAACTGATCTGCTTGGTCGAAAGCGGGCGGCGCGACCAGTCGGTAAAGCGCATCGATTTGTCGATGTTTTTGCGCGCGACCTTGTTGACCAGCGTCTCGTAACCGACCTGATCGCCATAGCCCAGCACCATCGCCGCCACCTGGGTATCAAACACCGGATGGGGGACTTTGCCCGACAGATGGACGAAAATCTCGATATCCTGACGCGCAGCGTGAAACACCTTGATCACGCTTTCGTCCTGCATCAATTCGAACAGCGGCGAAAGATCAATGCCCTCGGCCAGCGGATCAACCGCAGCCCCGTTATCGGACGGCTCCGGGCTTGCAAGCTGCACCAGACACAATTGCGGCCAATAGGTCGAGTCCCGCATGAATTCGGTATCGACCGTGACATATTCAAACTTGCGCAGTCTTTCGCACAGGCTGCGAAGTTCTTCTGTAGTTGTAATTGGTTCCATGTCGATTGCTATAGCATTGCCTGCCACAATTCGCCAGTGGCTTCGATGCAGGGCTGATCTTCGCCGTATTCGGGCAACATATGCCCAAAGGCTCTCCAGAGAATAGGTCCTGACCCTAGATAATCTCGTCCTCATCCAGAAGCGGGTCGGATTGCAAATGGGTTTCGATGGCGTCCATGCGTTCCTGAACTTCGGACGGACGCTTGATCGAGGCGATATGAAACAGCGCATCCCCCTGATTAACGATCGGGTGGTTGGTGCGCCCGATGATCAAACCTTCCTCTCGGACCACGACCTCTTCGTCACGCTGTCCGAACGGATCGGATACCGCCGCGACCACATCCCCCGCATGGACAAACTCGCCAGCCAGCTTGAATGTGCGCAAGATCCCCCCCGCCGGCGCACGCAACCAGTGGCTATTGGATGATTTGAACGACGCTACACGCGGTGTCCGTACGGTGCGCTCCGATGTCATGCCCAGTTTGCGCATGACGCGCAAAACACCCGACACCCCGGCACGGATCGACATTTCATCAAAACGGAGCCCCTCCCCCGCTTCATAAAGCAAAATCGGCACCCCGATTTCGCGCGCAGCCTGTCGTAACGATCCATCGCGCAGCGGACTGGTCAGGATAATCGGGGCGCCGAATGCCTCGGCATATTCCATGATTTCGGGATCATCTTCATTGACCCGGATTTGCGGCAAGTTAACACGGTTAACCGCAGCCGAATGCAGATCTATGCCAAAATCGGACCGCTCGACAATCTCGGTTAAAAACAGGTGGGCAAGCTGAGCTGCCAACGACCCGCGCGAATGCCCCGGAAAACACCGGTTCAAATCACGCCGGTCCGGTAGATAACGGGTGTTATTAAGAAAACCGAACGCATTGACCACAGGCACGGCAAGCAACGTCCCGCGCATCCCGCGCAAGGCAGATGATTTCAGAACGCGACGAATGACCTCCACCCCGACAATCTCGTCGCCATGAACCGCACCGCTGACGAAAATCACCGGACCGGGGCGTTTGCCATGCACGACATTGACCGTCAGATTGACCGGCGTATGGTTGGACAGAAGCGAGATCGGAATATCAACAATCCGGCGCGTCCCCGGTGCGACCTTTTGCCCGCCAATTTCAAAATCAGGGGTCTTTGGCGTTTTGGCAACTTTTGGGGCCGTGCCTTTCCCCGTCGGCGTTCCGGTATCGCTCATGCTCTTATCCCTTGCCTTTGGTCCGCACCTTGCCGGGTTTGAAATCTTTTTCCATGAATTCAATGATCATGCCGGCAATATCCTTGCCTGTTGCATTTTCAATACCTTCAAGCCCCGGTGAAGAGTTCACTTCCATCACCACCGGCCCATGGTTGGAACGCAGAATATCTACCCCGCAGACATTAAGTCCCATCGCCTTTGCCGCCTCAACAGCGGTTGCACGTTCCTGCGGTGTAATGCGGATCGCGCGGGACGAACCACCACGGTGAATGTTGGACCGAAAATCGCCCTCGGCCCCTTTGCGTTCCATGCTGGCGACCACCTTGCCGCCGATGACAAAGCAGCGAATATCACTGTTACCGGCTTCCTTGATGAATTCCTGCACCATGATTGCCACATTGGCACCACGGAATGCCTCGATCACGGATTTGGCGGATTTTTCTGTTTCGCCCAGAACCACGCCGATGCCCTGGGTTCCTTCCAGAAGCTTGATCACTACCGGCGCGCCGCCCACGATCGACAGAACTTCATCGGTCTTTTTCGGGTCATGGGCAAAGGCCGTCACCGGCAGGCCAATGCCACGACGTGCCAAAATCTGCAATGAACGCAGCTTGTCACGCGACCGGCCAATCGCAACCGATTCATTAAGCGGATAAACCCCCATCATTTCAAACTGGCGCAGAACCGCCAGGCCGAACTGGGTCACTGAAACACCAATACGCGGAATCACCGCGTCATAGCCCGAAAGCTTCGCCCCGCCATAATAGATTTCGGGCCTAAGCGATGTAATATTCATCGTTACCCGCAGGGTATTGATAATATCAAACTCATGCCCGCGCGCTTCGGCCGCCTCGACCAACCGTTTGTGGGAGTAAAGATTGGGATTGCGTGCAAGCATCGCGATTTTCATAAGATGTCCCCCATGGTCGGCAAATAAACGGCGCGCGTCCGGAATGATACCGGCTGCGGGCGAATGCGAAATTGTCAGAAAGTAAAACGACCCTGTCTACGTCTTGTTCCGATCATGGGTCGTTCTTCTGCGCATCTATCGCTGTTCAGGCTTCCCTGCAAGATAAGATTTCGATGGCAGCACTAAAAATCTTCCGGCCTTCATCGAAGTGCGGCCCAAAAGCATGGGAAAGCCCATGATTGAACGGTTTGCCAGTGACACTTCAACTTTCAATTTGTGATGCCCGACCACGATATGGGTCGAGATCACGAACCGTTCTTCGGCATTTCCATTCGAAGAACGAATCTCGCGCATCTCAATCAGCGGTGCGAGACATTCAATCCGCCCATGCCCGTCCCCGCGATAATGCGGCAGGGTAAACGAAACGAAATCGTCGCCGTTCCGGCTTACGCGCTTCGGGTTAATCGCATGCAGTGATGATGTTCGCGCCCCGGTATCGACTTTGGCCTTGATGACCGGGACACCAAGATCGGGAAGCCCGATCCATTCACGCCAGCCCAGAATATGCCCGTCAGCGATCAGAGATTCAGTCTGGGTCTTAAGCGACGGTTTTGCTTTTGCGCGGAGCGAGTTCACATGCAGATTCCGGTAATTGAAGCCAAATTCAAAGGCAAAACGTTACCACACAATCAACCTCGGGGCTGATCCATAATCACGAAGTCAATTCTTCCATCACGCTACGCACCAAGGGCAACGTTACCGCGCGCTTTTCCGCCAGTGCCCTTCGGTCAATTGCGGCCACCAATTCACTTAACGCCGCAAAGGATCGCTCGATCCTTGGCAAGACATAACTGATGATTTGCGGGCTTGCCGGGATTTGCCGGTCGGCAAACAGCTTGATCAAAAGACCGACAATCAGGTCATCATCGGGGGGCGAAATTTCACAGACAAGTGCCGCCCCCAGCCGTGATTTCAAATCCGGTAAATCAATCCGCCAGCGCGACGGTGGCTGGCTTGCGGTCAAAAGCAAATGCCCGCCCCGTTCTTTGAGCATGTTGTAAAGGTGGAAACAAACCGTTTCATCAAGTCCGTTTCCTGCAATCAGGTCTGCATCTTCAATGACAAGGTCCGTCGCATCCCCCAAAAGCATATCGGGATCGATGCCCGCAAGGTCGGCGGCTGCGACCTGCAAGGCGCCTGATCGCGCCCGCCAGACTTCGGCAAGGTGACTTTTGCCGCATCCCTTGGGACCATAAAGACACAATGCCGGTGCCGGCCATTTCGGCCATTGATCAACCCAGGCCACCGCTTCGCTATTGCAATCGGCAACCATGAAATCGTCACGACCAAGGGCCGGACGCAATTCCAGAGCCAGCGGCAATTGCTGCGGATCATTATCTTTGTCTGGCGAGGATGTTGTCACCCGGTTCACACTGCACTCAATCTGCTGGTCTTGGTCTTTGGCATTTATTGCCCGCTTTGAGAACCGGGATCGGCGTTGGCACCATCCGGTCCGTGGTCATAAAGCCGACTATTGAGATACTGCCTTAATCCATAACGCACAAGCACGCCGATCACAGCGGCCACCGGAACCGCCAACATGACGCCAAGCAACCCGAACACAGCGCCACCGGCCAGCAAAGCAAACATCACCCAGACCGCATGCAAGCCGACCTTGTCCCCGACAAGCTTCGGCGTCAGGAAATTGCCCTCAAGCAACTGGCCAACAATAAACACAAGTGCCACAAGCCCAAGATCAAGGCCAAAGCCGAACTGCGCCAGTGCCACCCCCATACCAACCGCAAAGCCTGCAATCATCCCGAAATAAGGCACAAAGGAAACAAGCCCGGTCATAAGCCCGATGACAAAGCCGAACTCCAATCCGACAAGTGTCAGCCCCAGCCCGTAAAACAGACCGAGCAACAGACAAACCGTCGCTTGCCCGCGGACAAATCCGGCAAGGGTTTCGTCAATCTCGCTGACACATTGGCGGATATCCGTGGCAGAGCGCCTTGGCAGGTAACTGTCCACCTTGGCAACGATCTTGTCCCAGTCACGCAACAGATAAAATGACACAACCGGGGTAATGAACAGCAAACTCAGGAAATTCAAAAGCGCCAAGCCGCCCGACAGAACATTGCCAAGCACATCCCCCACCCATTTAAGGGCATTGGCACTTTGTCCCTTAACGGCATCAGAAACACTTTGCAGGGTTTCGGGTGCGACCCGGTCAAGGATGTTTTGCAAATAGGGGGCGATATTGGTGCGCAACGCATCAACATATCCCGGAAACCGTTCCAGGAACCCCGCCAACTGGCTGCCGATCATTGGCACGACAAGCAACATCACCAAAAGAAATACCAGGAAGAACAAAAACGTGATGATGCTGGTTGCAACCACACGGCTGGTGCCGCGGGCTTCAAGTTTGTCGGCCAGCGGGTCGAGGAAATAGGCAATCGCCATCCCGGCCACGAATGGCAAAAGGATGCTCGAAAACAGCCAGATCAGGAAAAAGAATCCAACGACGAAGATCAGCCAGAAACGCGCTTGCTGTCGGAATGTCATGCCCCGGTCCCCGTGATGCGCGGTTTACCCGCCAAATGATAATCCCTGCAGGCGATCTGAACCGCTGGGCTGGATGAACCAAAGCTCCCCCATCCGGGTCAGATTAAGGTTCTGCTGGTTCAATGCTGTCTGCAACTGATTGGTCGAGCCGACATAATCAAGAGACAGCTGCACCTCGCGCTTGGACATCGCGATCACCCGCGCATTGCGCACCACCGGAAGACCAACCAGCTTTTTCTCGATCCCGGCCCAATCAGGAAGACCGGTAATCGGAATAAACACCATCAGGTTTCCGCCCGTGCTGTAATTGATCAAATTCGCCCGTTTCCAGCTGTCAGCCAACTGGTTCTGCACCGATTTTGCCGACCGCACCAGCGTCTCGCTAAGCGTTTCCCCCGGCAGGGTCTTTTCCTGCACGCCAAAAATCTGTGGTGCGCCGCTTTCGTCATAACGGGTCACAGAAACATCAACCGT
Organism: Thalassospira sp.; assembly: GCA_048264285.1. GTDB lineage: Bacteria > Pseudomonadota > Alphaproteobacteria > Rhodospirillales > Thalassospiraceae > Thalassospira. The sequence goes on along the minus strand of JBLXDD010000008.1, from coordinate 65,202 downwards.
CTCGCCGCCTTCCGGACCGCTGACATCGGCTGTGGCAACCACCGCAACATCCGCGCCATAGCGCCGCGCAAGCTGGGCCAGGCGTTCCATTGCACCGTTTTCGGCCTGTTCGACCGAAACCGTGCTGATATCGGTCAGATCCCCAATCGGGGCCTTGATCGGAACCAGTCCCGATGTCGCAATATTGCGCGACCAGACATCGCGCCACGGATTGGGATCATCCCATAAATTGGCAAAATTCGCCGTGCGATAGACCGGAACAATCAAAACCGGCTTGGATTGCAATTCAGCAAAGGAAATATCGCGGAACCGAAGGAACCGGCGCAACGCATCATCCTTGAAGCGCACCGTCATATCCGCGATATAGCGCACCGAGGATGTCTTTTCATTCGACACCCCGAAATCGCGCACCATATTGATGATTTCCGATGTTGCGGGCATGGAAAGCCCGGCGCGATCTTCGGGCAAGGTCAGACGTGCGATCACTTCCTCGAAGGCCTGACGTTGGCCGATCTCAAGGGCGCGCTCACGTGCGGCGGCCGCTGTTTCGGCGCGTTCATCCACATGCACCCCGGTAACAGTATAAATGTCCTGTGCTGCTGCCGGAAAGGCCATGATCGCAGCACCTAATACTGCGCCAGCCCACATCTTGATGTTTTTCAATGAAGTAAGCACGTATGCCTCTTTGCCCTAAACGTATCTTGCCAAGTGCTCTTTGTGGCATGTTGAGCGCATTCTGCAAAGAAAACTCTGTCATGCGCAGGTGATCATTGCATATTGTCTGCGTTTGAGTATTTTCGGCCCAGCGGAAATTATCAAGCCCGCGTTTTTTATCAGCAGGATTCGACATCTGATTAAAGGCGTCAGTAAGGCGGATTGGTCAAACAGCAGCAAACGACCTGCGACCCGGACCGCAAAAGCCCGACCCAGAACGCCTGAAACCGGTACCTACTGATGAAAAACGCGGGTTATACCGCCTTTTTATTCATGCATGCGCGAAGTCGGGGATCACCAACATGACCGCCTCTAACGGCCTTACCTATAAGGACTCCGGTGTCGATATCGATGCCGGGAATGACCTTGTCGAACGAATCAAACCGCTTGCAAAAGCAACAACCCGTTCCGGTGTTGCCGGCGGTCTTGGCGGTTTCGGTGCCCTTTTTGATCTGAAGGCTGCCGGCTATAACGACCCGGTTCTGGTATCCTGCACCGATGGTGTCGGCACCAAGCTTAAGGTCGCCTTTCTGGCTGACAAACATGATACCGTCGGCATCGATCTTGTCGCCATGAGTGTTAATGACCTCGTCGTTCAGGGGGCAGAGCCGCTTTTGTTCCTTGATTACTTCGCCACCGGCAAACTTTCGGTCGATAACGCCGCAAGCGTTGTTGCCGGCATCGCCGAGGGCTGCAAACAGGCGGGCTGTGCGCTGATCGGTGGCGAAACCGCCGAAATGCCCGGTATGTATGCCGACGGGGAATATGATCTTGCCGGCTTCGCGGTCGGTGCGGCCGAACGCGGCGAACTGCTTGATGGTTCCAACGTTGCCGAGGGCGACGTTATCCTCGGCCTCGCCTCAAGCGGGGTACATTCCAACGGTTATTCACTGGTCCGCAAGGTTGTTGAAAAAACGGGCCTTGGTTACGCTGACGAAGCCCCCTTCGCACCGGGCAAAACCGTTGGCGAAGCGCTGTTGGAACCGACCAAGGTTTATGTCAAAAGCTGTCTGGCCGCGCACAAGGCCGGTCTGGTCAAGGCACTTGCCCACATCACCGGCGGCGGTCTGACCGAAAACGTTCCGCGCGTGCTGCCCGAGAACCTGACCGCTGTCTTTGACGCCAGCTGCTGGGAATATCTGCCGGTCTTTAAATGGCTGTCGCAACAGGGCGGCATTCCGGCCATGGAGATGGCGCGCACCTTTAACTGCGGCATTGGCATGTGCGTGGTTGTTCCGGCCGACAAAGCCGATGAAGCCGAAACCATCCTGCGTGAAAACGGCGAAACCGTCAGCCAGATCGGCGTGATCGGCCCGCGTGCCGGCGATGGCCCGCAGGTCGTGATCAAAAACATGGCCCGGTCCTGGGACAAGTAAGCAGGTCATGGGACAGGGTAAAAAGCTTAAACTTGCGGTGTTGATTTCTGGTGGCGGGTCCAACCTGCAAGCCATCATTGATGCCTGCAAATCGCCCGGTTATCCGGCTGAAATCGTTCTGGTTTTTTCCAATCAGCTTGATGCAGGCGGGCTGGAACGCGGTCGCAAGGCCGGTATCCGTTCCGAGGCCATCTCGCACAAAGGCTATCCCGGCGGGCGCGAAGCGTATGATAACGCCGTAAGCGCGCTCATCGAGGAAAGCGGTGCGGATCTTGTCGTTCTGGCCGGTTATCTGCGTCTGGTCAGCGAAAGCTTCACCACCCGCTGGAAAGATCGCCTGATCAATATCCACCCGTCGCTTTTGCCAAGCTTCAAGGGCCTGCATGTTCATCAGGCTGCCCTTGATGCCGGGGTGAAATTTGCGGGCTGCACGGTGCATTATGTCGTGCCCGAAGTCGATAGCGGCCCGATCATCGCACAGGCTGTTGTCCCGGTTCTGCCGGGTGATGATGCCGGCAAACTGGCCCAACGCATCCTGAAACAGGAACACCGCATTTACCCGCAGGTCATCCGCTGGATCGCCGAAGGCCGCGTCTCGGTCGATGCCAAGGGTATCGTCACAGTCGCCGACGCGCCGCAAGCCGACTTTGCCGAAATCAACCCGGCGCTTGAACCCGGATGAAAGAACCTTTGGCGCTGGCTGCGCAGGGTTCTGAACGCATAAAAGGCGGGGCATAATCATGTGCCCCGCCTTTCATTTCTCTTGATCGGTCCGTCATTCCCGCGAAGGCGGGAATCTCGCCCCTGACGTGCCGAATATCGGGATGCCCGCCTGCGCGGGCCTGACGCAACGTCGATCACACAACCAGAATGACGATACTGAACGGTTCAGGCGCCTGTCATAATCTCTGCGCATTCTGATGGTGTGGTGGCATCAACAAACGCCACCACCGCCCCACCACCGTCACGGGAAACCGATATCATGATGCGCAAGCTCTTAGGACTGATCATCCCCTTTGCCCTTGTGGCCACGCTCAGCAGTCCTGCGCTGGCCGATTCCGATGAATATAAGGCCGATATGCAAACCGGTGACAAATCCTGGCGGGCGCAAAAATGCGCTGTCTATCAGGAAACCCGGGCCGAAATGCTTGATGAAATTCCGCGCGGCGCACTCAGCCCCGAATTTGCCAAGGCCGAAGAAAACTATATCAAGAATGGCTGTGCCGGGCGGGCCTATGCCTGCCCGCAATCCAAGACCGAACTCGACTATGCCAACAAGATGTCATTTGCGATGATGAGCCACGGCCTCTCGGGCACCTTCCTGCCCTATGGCTGCAAGTCGGGCATCCAATAAGCCCTTGGCATCAAAAGCGAACCATCACGGATGTGAAATGGGTCAAATGTCTAACATCTATGGTTAATCTGCATCTTGCACTGCATCAACTTCGTGGATATACATTTGAACAATCCCAAAATAACCGATCCAAGGAGGCAAGTTTGCAGGGTAACGATTACGAACTCACCGAAACCCATGTCAGCATCTATCACGGCTACACCAATTTCGTGAAATGGGGCACCATTTCCATCATCAGCCTGCTGATCCTGATGGCGATCTTCCTTCTGTGATCTGCCGACCGGCATTGATCCCCCAAGATACCGGGATCTCGCCCTAACACGCAAAAGCTGCCGTTTTCCGGCAGCTTTTTTGTTTTTCAAAGCGTGTCTGTCTGATGGGTAACAACGTTAAACCCCTCCTCCACGCTTGGCGGGACAAAGGCCGCATTGATCTGATGGAACTGCGCATCACTGGCGGCGAACTGATGGCTTCCGGCCCGGTTGCGCTCCCGAAGACGGTTGATGCAGACATCATCATCAAGATCAAGATAATGCAAAACATGATCCGCCCCGGCATCCTCAAACACGCCGCGCATCCAATGCCTTAGGCCCTTCGTATTGGCCGGAAAATCAAGAACCACCGAAACACCCGCGCGCAGCACCATCGCCACATGCGGCCCCATCACAGCGCGAAGCCGTTCCGATAAACGGACATAATCGGCAACCGATCGCATCTGGTCGCCGAACAGGGTTGAAAGCCATTCATCCTCGGCAATCAGAACCGTACCGGGTTTGCGGGCGAGTTCGGCTGCCAGCGTGGATTTACCCGCTGCGATCTTGCCGCACAGCATATGCAGCATGCCCGCCTTGGTGCCTGTTGCCAGCATCCGGGATCGGTCAGTCTGGTTTATATCTGATAAGGGCTTGGTCATTTCTGTCTCCCATTTTGCTCTGGTCCGGCCGGGAGACAGCCATAAAAAAACCCGCCTCACCGGCGGGTACAACTCAATTGGTCACAACGTTCCTACCCCGCCATCCTATGAATGGCGGTAAAAATTCGTGCTGAATGCTGGGTCAAAACGTTTTCCATGCGCAAATACTGCCACACGCGACACCACCTTGTCCATCCGGTTGAATGGCCAAAAACAGTCAACAACATCAAAGCAATTCACCCTTGGGTTGATTTACGCTACCATCGCCTTGGTGTCTGAAATGATACTGGCAAATCCGAATAACGGATCGAACAACCGGGAGGAAACAATCATGCAAGGAAGCGATTACGACGAAAGCCTGGTACATCACCACGAGGAAGGCTGGCACCACTGGACAAAATTCATGCTTTGGTCCGTCATTTCAATCGCGGTGCTTTTGCTGTTGATGGCAGGTTTTCTGATCAACTGATTGATCAAACTGGCAACAAAAAACGCCCCGCAGTTTGCGGGGCGTTTTTGCATCCGGATAAACCGGAAAACTCGATATATTCTAAGCTTAACCGACGATTTCGGTCTGAGCGAAGAAATACGCAATTTCGATTGCAGCATTTTCGAGCGAGTCCGAACCGTGGACCGAGTTCGCTTCGATGGATTCTGCAAACTGTTTGCGGATGGTGCCTTCCTCGGCATTTGCCGGGTTGGTTGCGCCCATTACTTCGCGGTACTTAACGACGGCATCTTCGCCTTCGAGAACCTGGACAACAACCGGGCCAGAGACCATGAAGTCTACCAGTTCGCCAAAGAACGAACGTTCTTTGTGAACTGCATAGAAACCTTCAGCCTGAGCGCGGGTCAGAGCGACGCGCTTCTGTGCGACAATGCGCAGGCCAGCTTCTTCGATGACGGCGTTGATTTTGCCAGTCAGGTTGCGGCGCGTTGCGTCCGGCTTGATGATCGAAAGAGTGCGTTCGACAGCCATTGGTTTCACCTAGCTTTGTAAAATTTCGTTACCCCCAAGAGGGCCTGCGGAAGACAAACACAGCGCATTCAGGCTGCCCTTGTCATCCGCAAACCCAAAGGTTGGCGCTATATAAACGGGGTTGGATCGCAACGCAACACCTAGTTCGACCACTGCAACACAGACCTGCAACCATTGCATTCAATAAAAGTGATGTAAATTCGCGCCGAAAGGCATGAAACTGCGATTTCGCGCAGATCGTCCCCGTCTTCATCCATGCAGCCATGCCCATGATGACAATTTGAAGAATCCTTGCGTCAAAGCGCCACCTGCCCTATTGAAAGCACAGAAATCCTTGCGATTCCCCCGATAAAGCCCCAATAACGACCCGATACCGGCGAAAGACATCATGCTGCAAATTACCGATCTGACCTACCGCATTGGCGGCCGTGTCATTCTTGATCAGGTCAACCTCACCATCCCGGACGGGCACAAGGTCGGCCTGATTGGCCGCAATGGCGCGGGGAAATCGACCCTTCTTAAACTGATCTCCGGCGAATTGCCCGGCGATGCCGGTGACATCCGCCTGTCCAAGCGCGCACGCATGGGCGTTGTCGCCCAGGAAGCCCCGGCTGGCGAACGTTCGTTGATCGAAACCGTTCTCGCGGCCGATACCGAACGGGCAAGCCTGCTGGCAGAGGCCGAAACCACCACCGATCCGAACCGCATTGCCGAGGTCCACACACGTCTGGCCGATATCGACGCCCACACCGCCGAGGCACGCGCTGCCGCCATTCTGTCGGGCCTTGGTTTTGATGCCGATGCCCAGCAACGCCCGTGCGATGATTTTTCGGGTGGCTGGCGCATGCGCGTGGCCCTTGCAGCAACACTTTTCCTGCGCCCGGATTTGCTGCTGCTCGACGAGCCGACCAACCACCTTGATCTCGAAGCCACCATCTGGCTTGAAAACTATCTGATCAATTATCCCGGCACGATCATCCTGATCAGTCACGACCGCGATCTTCTGAACCGGGCGGTAAAAACCATTGCCCATCTGCATGATGGTACGGTGACCCTTTATGGCGGCAACTACGACAAATTCGCCAAAACACGCCGCGAACAGATGGAACTGGCCTCCAAGCATTATGAAAAGCAGATCGCCCAGCAAAAGCATCTGCAATCCTTCATCGACCGTTTCCGTGCGAAGGCCAGCAAGGCCAAACAGGCGCAAAGCCGCATCAAGATGCTCGAAAAAATGGGCCCGGCCATTCCGGTGGTCGAGGATCGCGGCATTACCTTTGACTTCCCGAGCCCCAAGGAACTGCCGCCGCCGCTGATTAATATTCATAACGGCGAAGTCGGCTATGACGGCAAGCCGGTCTTGCGCAATATCAACCTGCGCATTGATATGGATGACCGCATTGCCCTTCTCGGTGCCAACGGTAATGGTAAATCGACGCTTGCCAAACTGCTCTCCGACCGCTTGGATCTGATGGACGGCGAAAAGGCCGCATCAAGCAAACTGCGGATTGGCTATTTTGCCCAGCACCAGACCGACGAGCTGCGCGGGGATGAAACCCCCTATCAGCATATGGCTGCCCTCATGCCCGATGCGATTGAAAGCAAGGTCCGCGCGCAATTGGGCCGCTTTGCTTTCGAAGGCGACAAGGGCGACACCAAGGTCAAAGACCTTTCAGGCGGTGAAAAGGCACGTTTGCTGTTTGCGCTGATGACCCTTGATGCCCCGCATATGCTCATCCTTGACGAGCCGACCAACCACCTTGATATCGACAGCCGCGATGCGCTTAACCATGCGCTCAATGCCTATGAAGGCGCTGTCATCATCATCAGCCACGATCCCTATCTGATCGAAGCCTGTGCCGATCGCCTCATTCTGGTTGCCGATGGCACGGTGACCGCCTTTGACGGCGATGTTAGCGAATATCGCCAGTACTTGCTTGATCGTGCCCGCATGGAACGCCGTGCTGCCAAAAACGGCGGCGAAGAGGGCAATGGCAAACCCGCCAAACGCGACCGCAAGGCCGAACGCCAACAGGCCGCAGAAAAGCGCAAGGCTGCCGCCCCCATCAAGCGCGAAGTCGAAAAGCTTGAAAAACAGATGGAAAAGCTTTCCGAACGCAAAGCCGCCATCGAAGAAAAAATGGGCGACCCGACGCTATATGAAGACGCCAACGCCCAAAAACTGACCGACCTGCAAAAGGAACTCGGCCAGATCGAAAACGACCTTGCCATGATCGAACAGCAATGGCTCGACAAGCAGGAAGAATATGACGCGATGGTGGCGTAGCTCGCCTCAACTCGCCACGCCCCTCTCTCCTGCAAAAACCGTCATCCCCGCGAAAGCGGGGATCCATCCATGCCGTACCCAAACAGTCCGTTTTCATACCTTCTTCTTCGTCATTTCCGCGCAGGCGGAAATCCATCCATGCCGCGACGAAGAACCGAAAACGGCACCTAAATCACACCAGCCAACTCAACCAAGGATTGCCAATCTCAACACCCACCTCTATCCTGAAAACCGCAGGTATCGATGAGGCCCCCATGATCACGACAGCAAGAAAACCCGTCAGCGTCGGCGAAATGCTCGTCACCGAGTTCATGGAGCCGATGGAATTGACCCAGACCGCCCTGGCCGAAGCCATGGGCGTTCCGCGCAAGCACGTGAACGAACTGTGCAACAACCGTCGCCGGATAACCGCCGACACGGCCCTTATCCTTGCCCGTGTCTTTGGCAATAGTGCCGAATTCTGGATCAATACCCAGATGCGAAACGACCTTTGGAATGCCCTGAACATCCCGGACCGTCGCGAACGAATTGAGCGCGCCCGTCCGGTTGCTTCTCCGGTTGCGGCATAATTCCTTTTCCGGCCTGCCAGAACGCAAAAGGAAGCCCGTTCGGCGACTGTCGGGGACTGCCCTCAGGCTGCTGACAAAGGGCACCTCATCTGTTTTGTTCGAACCGTCATTCCCGCGCAGGCGGGAATCTATCAAGGTTTCCAATGGGGTATGGATTCCGGGTCTACGCTGCGCCCGGAATGACGATGTTGATCGATCACGGGGTTTGTCAATAATCCGGGGACACCCCCGTTCGGGGACTGTCCTTTTATGTTCTGGAATGCTGCAAAGCCGGTGTTACGCGTTGGCCTGCATTTTCTCGCTGCCTTTACGGAACCTTTTCTGGCGATACATCTGATCATCTGCCAGCCCCAACAGGCCGGTTGTATCGCGACTGTCATTGGGATAGATCGCCTTACCGATACTTGCCCCTACCGAAATCGACAATGATCCGATTTCCATCGGGCGCTGAATGGCCGCCTGTATTTTCTGACTGATCCATTCGGCTTCTTCTTCATTGTCGACTTCTTCGGCAATGACGGCAAATTCGTCACCGCCAAGACGGGCAACCGTATCGCCATTGCGCACCGTTTCCCTGATGCGCTCCCCGACAAGGCGCAGCACCTTGTCCCCCACTTCGTGACCATGCCGATCATTGATCGGTTTGAACCCGTCCAGATCAATATATAGAAGTGCGACAGCATATTTTTCGCTTTCGGCATGGCCGCAGGCGACTTCAAACCGGTCTTCAAACAGCAATCGGTTCGGCAAGCCGGTCAGCGCATCATGATTGGCCTGACGCCAGAGCTCCTGCGCATTTTCCATATGACGCGAAATATCAAGCCCCATCTCGACATAATGCACCGACCCTTCTTCGGGATCGGAAATCGCACTGATCACGACATTCGCATAGAAAAACTTGCCGTCCTTGCGCCGGTTGCGCACCTCGCCTTCCCAGGTACCGCTGACCCGGGCCGCCGTCAGGATATCTTCAAGCTCGTCAACATTGTCTCGTTCGGCCCGGACAAAGGCCAAAGGTTTGCCCACCGCTTCATTTGGCAAATACCCGGTCATTGCGGTAAAGCCCGGATTGACCTTGCGAATGATGCCGTCCGGGTCCGTGATGACGACGCTGTTTTTTGATGCTTCAAGAACCCGCTCGGACAATCGCGCCCCAAAGCTTGCCGTTAATTGCCGGCGTCGGGTCCAGGCATAGGCGGCACTGCCAATGGCAATCAGGATGACCACCACAACACTGACAATCACCAGAACATTAAGCCCCGGCGTCAACAATGTCTGATATTGATGGTCGGGTAAGTGCGTCCCGATAAACAGGTTTAACCGGCTGGCTTGGGCAAGGTCATCATCAAGAATGACGGAAACCTGATGACCATGGCTCCCCGCCATCAAAAGCTCCGAGACTCCGACCTGATCGACGGTATAAAAGCCCTGATCGGTGGCAAAGCTGGTCTCACCGGCCTGCATCCGCGCCCAGGCTTCGCCATGGCGATCTGCAAATAATGCGTCTTCGTTGCTCAGATCACGTGCCCAGTTTTCGCCGGGTTCACCCCCGACGATCCAGTTGCCATCCGTGTCTGTTACAAAGGGCCGCGCACCGTCACGGGCGAGCGGCGCGGTTACTTCATCAAGTGTCGGCTTTGCCCGCAAGTTCAACACCAGCACACCACTTCGATCCCCAAACCGGTCAAACACCGGCGATGCCAAGCGGATCACAGGTTTCAGCGGGCGTTCGATTTCGCCAAACTCGCGATTAAGATCGATACCCGACATATAAAAAGTGCCGCGCGGTGCCCTGGATGCCAACTTGAAATAGGATCGGTCCTGCTTGTTCTGCAATTCGCGCTCTGGCACGGTAAAGGGAATGCCATTGCCATAATTGACGCGCACAACTTCCATACCGGAATTATCCAGATAGCGGATCTGGTCATAGATCCCGCGGCGAAGCGCAAACAGTTCATACTCGCCGGCAAGCTGGGCAATGCTGCTGCGTCCCTCGATCATCGCATCCAGCTGATGGCTTTCCGACAGAATCAGCAGATCCGCAACAACGACATTGATCCGTTCACGCATGAGGGCAACGGACTTTTCAAGTGCAAATGCCTGATCATCCGCGATCTTCTTGGCCCGCACATTGACACCTTCCCACGCCAACAAAGCGACAATCAGTAAGAAAACAACGCAAAGCGGCACAAAGCAAACAAGGAAGGATTTCAAATGACCGAACCGGGTCATGGCAATGGTGTCCTGGATCGTGGAGAGAACGCATTCAAATGTCGCGGCGGTCGGATCGCCAAAAAATCAGCACGCTATGCGACTGTATGAACAAGCATACGCCGATTGAAAATTATCACAAGTTCGCCTGGCAGAAATTGCCCTGATAGTTGATATAATTCATATATTTACAGCAATTTTGATCATTAAAATTGTTTAAATAAATCAACTAAACAACCTATACTTTTAATGAATCCCCACCTTGCGGGGCTGCATTTCAACACGGCTTTATGGGGAGGGTTCCGTTTGATGTCGAAAATTCATCACAACATCTTGTCACAATTGTTTACATGTTTATTTACATCATGCACATTATGCATGAAAGGCGTCAGACGAAGCCTCTTCTCGGATTAAAAGACCAACGCCGCTTGGCCTGATAATCCAGCCTTTGACGTATTCTGATCCAATCGCGACCTGCACGGGTCATTTGTTCCGCCCCTCGACGATGGAAAATTTCCCGGATTTAATATGATGTTGCGCGTTTTTCTGACACACACCCCGACCGCACTGGCGTTACAGTTTCCCGCCGCTGTTCAAAAGGCACTGGCACAGCAGTGCGAAATTGTATTTAACCCCGGTGACAAGGTTCTGGCAGGTGCCGATCTGGCCAAGGCTGCCAAAGGGTGTGACCTTGTGGTTGCAGACAGACAAACAGCTGTTGACGCGGCGTTTTTCCAAAACGCCCCTGATGTTCTTGCCGTCATGCGCTGTGCAGTTGATATCAGCACGATTGACGTTGATGCGGCCTCAAAAAACGGGGTTCTGGTAACCCGGTCCATACCGACATTTGCAACCTCCGTTTCCGAACTGGCCATCGGTTTCATGATTGATGGCGCACGCGGCATCAGCAAGGCTGCGGCAACCTATCGCAACGGGCAGAAACCAAAACTTCCGATGGGCAATCAGATATCGGGGCAGACCCTTGGCATTTGCGGGTTTGGCGTTATCGGTCAGAAGCTGGCAACGCTTGCGCAGGCGCTTGGCATGAAGGTCCTCATCACCGATCCGGCCCCCGGCACCCTGCCCGACGGCATCAGGAATGTTGCGTTTGACACGCTGCTTAAGGACGCGGACTTTGTGGTTTGTCTGGCCCCATCCACGCCGCAAACCGCCGGGATGTTCGGGGCAGATGCATTCTCCAAAATGAAATCCAGCGCAATGTTTATCAATCTTGCCCGCGGCGAGCTTGTTAACGAAGCAGCCCTTGAACAGGCCCTTGATGCGAAACAGATCGCCTGTGCGGCCATGGATGTTGGCAGCGCACAGGACCAGTGCCCGGCCCAGCGTCTTGCGGGCCGCGATGATGTCATTGCCACCCCGCATATCGGCGGACAAACCCCGCAGGCAAGCGAAGGCCAGGCACTGCATGTTGTTTCGCAGATCACAAAACTTGCGAACCGCACCTATCCCGACGAAGCGGTCAATATTTCTGCGGCAACACGTCTTAAGGCGCGCTTTGCCGCTGCGACACAAAACAAGGCAGAGGACATATGATGGGCAAGATGGTTGTGCCGAACGGGGCCTGTGACTGCCACATTCATGTTTTCAAAAAAGGGGCCCCCATCATCGCGGGCGCAGTTGCCGCCCCTGAAGAAGAAGACGTCACCCGCTATCGTGCCATGCGCGATGCCCTTGGCCTGAGCCGTGCGGTTATTGTTCAGCCAACAGCCTATGGCACGGATAACCGCGTCACCGCCGAGGGCATCAAGGCCTTGGGGGCAACGGACACACGCGGCATTGCCATTGTTGACAGTTCCGCAAGTGACACTCTGTTGCGCGATCTGACAGATGGCGGCTTTTGCGGTGCGCGTTTTCAGATGCTGCCCGGTGGAATCATTGGCTGGGATCAGCTCGACAGGATTGCAGAGCGGGTAAACGGGTTTGGCTGGCATGCGCAGCTGCAACTCGACGGGCGCACCCTGCCCGATCGCGCCGAACAGATCCTGTCCTGGCCCGGACGGATCGTGATTGACCATATCGGCAAATTCCTTGAGCCGGTAACACCGGACCACCGCGCATTTCAATGCTTGCTGCGTCTTGTTGATACCGGCCGAGTCTGGGTCAAGCTTTCCGCCCCTTATGAAGTGTCGCGCATTGGTGCGCCCGGATATGATGATGTTTCCGTGCTTGCCGGTGCACTTGCGCAACACGCGCCGGAACGGATGTTATGGGCGTCAAACTGGCCATACCTGATGACCACGCCGCGCCCGGATGATCAAAGGATGCTTGAACTGCTGTCTGAATGGGCCCCCGATAGCGCCATCCAGAAACGCATTCTGTGCGACAACCCGCAAGAGGTTTACGAGTTTGGCTCCGAGCAGCCCAAGACACCATGATGACGGCATAAATCATTCAGACAGATACAACAAAACCCGCGAACCGGATGATCCGCGGGCTTTGTTTGTTTTTTTTGTATAATCGACCTGATTATTCAGGAAGTTTGAATACTGGCAGGACCGAGCCTTCATACTTGGTTTCGATGAATTCGCGAATGGCATCATCGTGATAGGATTCAACCAGCGTCTTGACCCATGGTTCGTCCTTGCGCGATGTCTGGGTGACAATCACATTGGCATACGGGCTGTCATTGCCTTCGATCGCAATCGAATCCTTGATCGGGTTCAGACCGGCTTCAAGCGCATAGTTGGTGTTGATCGCCGATGCATCAAGATCATCAAGCGAACGCGGCAGCTGGGCAGCGTCCAGCTCGACAAAGCTGATATTTTTCGGGTTTTCAATCACATCAAGCGGGCTGACCACCAGACCGACTTCCGGGTCAACCTTGATCAGGCCATGGGACTGCAACACCAGAAGCGCACGACCGCCATTGGTCGGATCGTTCGGAATGCCGACTTCGGCACCTTCTGGCAGTTCATCAAGGCTTTTGATCTTGTTGGAATAAATGCCCATCGGCGTCAGGATGTTATAGCCCACGACCGAAAGATCATAACCGCGATCCTTGATCTGGTTATCAAGATAGGGCACATGCTGGAAGCTGTTGGCATCCAGATCGCCATCATCGAGCGCCTGGTTCGGGATAACATAATCCGAGAAGCTGACCAGTTCGATGTCCAGGCCCTTGGTAGCGGCAACTTTGACGACTTCTTCCATGACTTCTTCATGCGCACCCGGTGTGACGCCGATCTTGATCGTGTCATTGGCCAGTGCCGGGCCGGTGAGTGCAGATGCCAGAACGGCAGCCGCCGTCATTTTAAACAAAAACCGCATTGTAAAACTCCTTGTTTTCTTTTGGGTTTGTGCGGGAATTCGACAAATGTGAACATTCCTCACATTTGAATTTCAAAGATCAGATGTTTCGTTTATCTGCCTTGCGTGCCAGATAGTCGCCAAAGCTTTGCACCGCCTGCACCACGACAATCAGCGTGATAACAACAGCCGCCATCACATCGGGGCGAAAACGCTGATAACCGTAACGAATGCCAAGATCACCAAGCCCGCCGGCGCCAACCGCCCCAACCATCGCGGAATACCCAATCAGGGTCACCGCCGTCAGGGTCAGACCGTGAATGATGCCCGGCAATGCTTCGGGCAACAGCACCTTGGTCACGACCTGCACCGGGCGGGCACCCATGGCCTGGGCCGCCTCGATCAGGCCGCTATCGACTTCGCGGATCGCGCCTTCGATGATGCGGGCAATAAACGGAATGGCCGCCACCGTCAGCGGCACAATGGCAGCAGACGTGCCGATCGATGTGCCAACAACAAAGCGGGTAAAGGGAATGATCGCCACCGCCAGAATGATAAACGGCACGGAACGGGTCGCATTTACCAGCGGGCCAAAGACGCGCTGAAACCAAAGGGCTTCAAACAGCTCGCCCCGGCCAGACGTTGCCAGCAACACACCAAGCGGCAAGCCAAAGGCCGTCGCAATCGAAATCGATACAGCAACCATGTAAAGGGTTTCACCGGTCGCCTGAAGCAGAATGGGTGCAAGGGTTGAAAACATGACTTATCCCTCCTGCCCGGCGGCTGTGCCGCTGGTATTCGTGTTGATTTTCGGGGTGTTGTTCGCATCTGATCCGGCGCGGAAATCCATGAATTCATCGGCCAGAAGCGATTGCGTGGTCGCGTGTTTCGGATCGGCAAAGATGCCGTCAACAGCCCCCTCTTCGACAATCACACCGCCATCCATCACCGCCACACGATCACAAAGCGCCTTGACCACCGCCATTTCGTGCGTAATCACCACCATGGTCAGACCAAGGCGTTTATTGATGTCTTTCAGAAGGGTCAGGATCTGACGGGTGGTTTCGGGATCAAGCGCGGAGGTTACCTCGTCACACAGCAAAACCTTGGGGTTGGAAGACAGCGCACGCGCAATGCCGACACGCTGTTTCTGCCCGCCGGAAAGCTCGGCCGGATAGCGATCACGTTTTTCTTCGAGGCCGACCAGCGGCAAGAGCGGATCAACCGCCTTGGCGATGTCGGCCTTCGACGCGCCCGCCAGTTCAAGTGGCAGCGCGATATTGTCAAACACCGTGCGCGACGACAGAAGGTTGAAGTGCTGGAACACCATGCCGAGCTGACGACGGAACAACGGCAAATCACGTTTGGAAAGCGCCGTGACATCGGTGCCATCCACCGTCACCGTCCCCGAGGTCGGGGTTTCAAGCAGATTGATGCAACGGATCAGGGTCGATTTACCCGCACCGGAACGGCCGATGACACCAACGATTTCACCTGCTGCGATATCAAGATTGATACCGCGCAATGCGACATGTTCGTCACTGCCACGCCGGGCTGCATATGTTTTCTGGACGTTCGAGAGCCGGATCATGGATCCCAACCTTTCCGTAGATACAAAAAAACCGCCGCGGCTTTACCGAGGCGGTCGTACATACGGAGCATATACGCCCTCTCGCTTTAGCCGCATTTTTAGCGCGCCCGCAAGCTGAGGAGCAAATCGGCGCGTTTAACACCACACTGTCTATCTGACCTGACGTCATTGTTCAATGGGGAAAAGCATGCATTTTACGCATGCCATACATGTAATTACAATATATTACAGCGTTTTAACTGTTTATTATACCACCTCCAACACCCGCAAACCCCTGCAATCAGGCCGGAACAAGGCCTGTCATCCTATGCAGATTGCGAAGCCTGTTGTTGATAAACAGTCTTTTCCGAAAGCTGATGGAGGTTGCGCCATTGGCGGGGCGACTGCCCGTACATCCGTTTGAATTCGCGGCTGAATTGAGACGTACTGACATAGCCCACATCCATGGCCGCTTCGTTCACGGTCATACCCGCGGCAATCTTCATGGCGGCACTGTTCAGACGCATCGATTTCACAAACTGGATCGGTGACATCGTGGTGACGTCTTTGAATTTGCGATGAAATACAGCGCGGCTCATACCCGCGCGTGCGGCCATATCATCAATAGAGACCGGCTGGTTCAAATTGGATGAAACATGCGAAATGGATCGGGCAATTGCATTGCCGATACTAAAGGCCTGCCGTGCAAAACGCCCGGCATCCCCCTTCAAGATCGCATAATAAAGTTCCCGCAGGCGCGCCTCGCCAAGGATGGCGGTATCAGACGGGCTGTTTCCCAATTCGAGCAAACGCAAAAGCGCATCCGAGAATGCATCATCCCAATTGGCAAGAATAACACCCTGGGCCCGAACCCCGCCATCGCCAGACCCGATAACGCCGCCATTGCGGTCCATTTCCATGGCCAGTTCGCTCATGATGCGCGGATCAAGCGCGATGTAAACGCCATAAAGCGGGCTTTCTGGCGATGCGGCGGGCGTGCCTGCCTTTACCGGCATCGCCATCGGGCAACATAGATAGCGGCTATTGTCATAGACGAATCTTTGACCCTCAAGGATGGCTTCTTTGGTGCCGCTCGCAATCGCGATGACGCTGGGTTCATACACGGCCGGAACACAGGGGACCGGTTGGGTTGCCCGAAAAATCTGCACCCCCTTTACGCCGGTTTCCATCATGCCGTCTTGATGAAGTCGCTCTTGAATAAGCGATTTGATCTGTTGCTTGTTCATAGATGCACCCCAGGCTCGGACCCTATTAATCATTCCATTTCAATCAAACCAATAGCACCCTGTAAATGCACTTTTCAATACGACTGATACAATCAGGCAAGTTTTAGAGACTATTTCGCCTTCTGAATGACCACGGCAATAGATATTTACATATCACAGAGAAAAACATATTGCGCGGCCCCGCCGCATTCAGGAGCACGACAATGACCGATCCCCAATTCAGCCCACACACCTTCCCGCAATCCCGATCGAAGGGCTGGACACCAGATCAGCTTGGTTCCGTTACGGGTAAGACTTTTGTGATCACCGGTGCAAATAGCGGCACCGGATTTGAAGCATCGCGCATTCTGTTATCCAAGGGCGCGAAAGTGGTGATGCTCAACCGCAATACGGAAAAATCCGCCATCGCCATCGACAAGTTGAAACACGAATTCGGCCCGCAGACCGATGTCAGTTTCATTCAAATGGACCTGGCAGAGATTGCCAGTGTGCATGACGCAGCAGACGAAATTTTGCAAACGATCCCGCAGATTGATGCACTGATCTGTAATGCCGCCATTGCGCAGGTACCCAAGCGGATATTGACCAAGGATGGTTTTGAAAGCCAACTCGCGACAAACCATTACGGTCACTTTGTTCTGTGTGGTCGGCTTTTTGACCATCTGGATGCGTCATCAGGGCGGATCGTTGTTGTGGCAAGCCTGGGTTATAAAATGGGGCTCAGAACGATCCGGTTTGATGATATGCACTGGAACAGGAATTATCAGCCGAACGCGGCCTATAGCCAAAGCAAACTGGCACAGATGATGTTTGCATACGAGCTTCAGGACCGGGTCAGGGAAGCCGGCAAAAACATCAAAATCCATGTGTGCCATCCCGGCGCGTCGGCGACATCCCTGATCAAAACCAGTGGCAGCCTTACCACCCGGATCATCTTCGGCCTTATGTCACGATCCCCCTTGGTGCAGTCGGCAGAAAAAGGATCATACCCGGAAGTCATGTGCGCAACACAGGATGGTTTGGAGCAACGCGCACTTTATGGCCCGACGGGCCGGATGGAATGGGTCGGCCCGGTCGGCAAAGGCACGCTCGAACCTTATGCCTATGACAAAGACACCATGGTCAAATTGTGGGACCGATCAGAGCAGGACACAAATTTCAGCTGGAAAATCTGACGAACACACAGCGCCAAGGCCGGATGCACGCAGCTTTCGGCCCTTTTCCAGCCTTTCCAATCTTTCCAGTCTTTCCAGCCTTTCTAGCCGGTGCGGGCTTCTGCTGCTGCATCATGAAATCACAAATCCGAAACCTGTCCGTCTATCGATTGTCAATATCACAGCGGGATTGGACAGATGGCCTTTGCCAACCGGATCAGCGACCTTGCCAGAACACTTGCGCAATACCCGACTGTTGTCACGGTCATGGACAAAAAAGTGGATGTGCGCACCAAAGAGCAATTGGCAACACTTTCGACGGAAACCACAAAGCTCGAAGCATTGGCAGCCGAAGGAGACGCTGCGATTGCAAGCGGCACCTGCAACGACCCGGCGGGGCTTTCCACGCGGCTGGAATTCAACACATCGCAGATTTCATCCCTGCTGACCGCCTTTGCCGCCCAGGATACCGAGCGCCTGAAATCGATGAGCATCATCAGCAAGCAGAAGTTCGATGGCTATGCCGCAGATCGCCTTCAGGCAGAAAAAACATTTGCCTATGAGGTTTCCAAATTGTTGACGCAGGAATCTCAGGCCGTCGGACAACTTGAAAAACCGCAACAGCCGAAACCTGCCCCTGACCCTAAACCCCAGCCAAAGCCCGAGCCTCGACCACACCCCTCCCCGAAACCGGGGCCCGCGCCAAATCCCGTCATGTCCCTACAGGATGTCATTGCATCCTTGCCCGGATATATGCAGGTAAACCATCCGGAAGCTATTTCCGACTTTGATGCGGATAGTCTGAAAGTCGCCTGCGACACCGCCGGGGACGCCGCTATCAAGCTTGGCGTTAAAACACCCGATGGGATCGTTGATTACGCCACTGTGCAATTCACGGGTGGTGCAAACGTCACCAGTCAACCTTGGGCAAGCGCGATCCTGAAGGACACGGCCCTGGGCACCATCGATGACCGTGTCGCAATCCTGAACAACGCCCTTCAGGCAAGGCTTTCACTTGCCAGTGTTTTGGGCACTGACACATTCCCCGCACCGATCAACAGCTGAGGACGTTATGGCACAATATACCGTACAGCTAACCGCCCCTGACGGAAACTATCCCTTCAACTTGGTGCGCGTTTCACTCACCTGTGATGACCAACCACAGCAGACACAGGAATTGGTTCTCACTCCGAATGTTGCGGTCTCGCATACATTTGACATCGCCAATGGCACTTGGCGGCTAAAGGTCACCGGGGCCGGATTTGTTCCGGTGGACGAACAAAATATCGTGGTCAATGGTAACGCCACCAACGCCAAAGACCTCGACGTTATCTGGTATACGCTTCACACTGATCGCAACCGCGACGGCACTCTTGATGACGCCGGCCTGATTAATCAGGTAACACCAGCTACGATCACCTATGGCCCCGCAGGTATGGGCGCAATCATTCCGGTAAACTGCAATCGTGACGGCGACAATACTGGCCCCGGATACGCAGATAATCAGGACCAGCGGGTCAATGGTAACACTGACCTTGTCACTGGCACCTCCCGCCTTGAAATCCGTCGGAACGCCCTTGGCCCGAATGCAATTGCCCCGCATGTTCCGGCAGGCTGGAGCTTGGAACTAGCAGTCATCGGCACACTTGGTGAGGCCCCGGCGCGACAACATCTGCGGATTTTTGACGGTATCCGGAACAACAGCGCTGAAATCATCGGTCCTGAAACAACCGACAATGTAACGATCGCGACCGGCACTATTGGCGCGACCAAACCCTATGCGCTCGAGGCCGTCCGGTTTGCCGGTAATGGGTTTATGTCCGGGCAAGTTCGCATTGCCTTGTATGTTATCCAGCAGGAGGTGACGGGTGCTGGCAATCCAACCTACTTGTATGCAGATCGCGTTGTCGTTGCGCGCTGGATTGGCAATCATCATTTGCAAACGGTTTCGCGTCTCTATGTTTGTGACTTTGGCGTTCACAATGCGCAATTTATAGCGGACCTCGACGGCGCAGCCACCGCAGACAACCCGCCCATTACCGTAACAACAGGATCACCACAAACCGCCGCACAAATAAACGTGCGTTATCTCAATGGAAATGCTTGGGCAACCTATCGGTCAACGCATCCTGTGGCGGCAGGGTATGACCAATGGATGCGTGATACTGTTGTGTCTGGTAACAGCTCATGGCCAGGCAATGGGACAGGCATTGAAAACAAGGATGTTTTCATGAAAGCCCACCGTTGGGGCGAATTGCAAAACTGGGTTTTCCGCGTTCTTCTTGACTTGTCAGGTCCTTTAAATCCCGGAGAAGCGCCACATCCGAAGGTCGGAATCTGGTATCCAGCAGCCGGAAGTACTGATGCCATTGCCTCGGCAAATTCGGGCGGCAATATTGCCGTAACACCGCCGGTTAAAAAGACCACACATGCAGGGACGACCAGTTATCGGTTTGGACGGTTCTATTACGGTCATAATCAGGAGCATCAGGTAGATCGAAGCAGCCGCGACTTCATGGCTGCACAAAACATGCAAGAGCCTATCGTACTTAATACTGATTGGCTTTATGTCGGCCATGTTGATGAAATGATGACCTTTGTGCCAGATCCGAACCCGGTCGACCCATTCAAGAAATGGAAGCTACTCGTCGCAAGCCCGGCCGAGGCATACCGTCTACTAACAGCCGCCCAAAGTGCACACGGGGCGGCCAGCATGCTTAAACGTCCGGATTGGGACGACGGTAATAATCGGTTTAATTATACGGATCTTGAAATTGACGGCACGCCAGTTGGCGCAACCATAAATGCCTTTCTTGACAATGGTAATGCGCCGTTAGATCATCCGGAAACCGGTGCGCCCTATACTTATGAGCAACTGCGCAACTGGAACATCCGGGGCGTAGAGGCCGTTATTGCGCAGAACATTAATAGATTAAAAATGGCGTTCGACTTGGCCGATGATGATATCATCAAGGTCCCGGTCATCTTCTATCCAGAACAATACATAAACGCACCCTATGAGTTTTCGGACATGCTAGATCCCACAGCACCGGATGATGACGACGGGTTCAACATCTATCCTGGGGTTGATGGCGGTTTCCAATGCGGCGCATTGACCGGCGACATGCCCAACATGTTTGTTGGCAACACGCGCTTGATGATTCCCAAGCCATATGGCCCTTGGATTGTCGATCTAACAGATAATGTCAATCACGGTTACGATCTGTTTGAACGCGACCTGACCCAGAAAATCGCCGCAATTGTCGGCGGGCCGACCTGCGATTTCATTGATGACTGGGATGTTTACCATATGAATAGCGGTGAAATTCACTGCGGGACCAACGAACTACGCACACCCTATGACGGTCAGGCAGCCTTTGGCAATGCGCGCTATGCCAACTGGTGGACAGCGGTCGATGCGTGATATCGTGACATATGAAATGGGAGCGCCCCAATGAATGCACAAAGCAACTATCAACAGGCCCTGAGCGATATCGCGACCCTTGCCAAAAAGGAAGCAAAACGCGTGACCGGTCGCCCGGCACCACAGGCTATTAACCAGGTTTTTCGGAAATACAGCGGCACCATCGCCACCCCGATGATTGACGACCTGAAATCCGGGGTGTGGAAGAAATGGGAAAGCTGGCAGTTGGGCGGTGCCATATCATATCTGGGAAGTTATGGCACATCGGCCGCCGTCGCACCGTTACGTGAGATTGAACAGAATTATCCGGTTACCGACATTCAGGAACAGGCAAAGGAACTTGCTGATTTGCTGGCAACACTTGATGTTGCGGTATCCGAGGCCAAGAAAATCCCGCAGGTTCAGGACGCGATCAAAAGCGGCAATGCCGATCAAATGGCGCGCGCCATGCTTTTGGGGCTAGCGCAGATCGATCCGGATTGGCCGGTGCGCGCCTCAGCCATTCAGAAGGATCTTTATAAACTGTCCGCAGACAGTTTTCCTGCGATCAATGAATTGGCTTCCGGCAAATTGTCGCAGGCCGACGTGACGAAGGCGTTAGTGGAAATTCTGTTCAGACAGTTCATCGGAAAGACCTCTTCGCCGTGATCCCTAACGAAATCGGGGCAATCAGCTTTCCGCCTTTTTCTCCCACGCGCCTTGCGGGGATTGTTGCCAATAGGACAGCTTGTGTCCGGCGTCTTTCCAGTCTTTCCAGCGGGTGCGGGCCTCGGCCACGGCATCGTGATCGCGATCATCAAACAGCATGATAACGCGTTCATAATCGCCGACCTTCTCGCTCATGGCGCGGTCGGTCAGGAACAGGAATTGCGCGCCATTGGGATTTTCATCCTCGGTCGTTAGCCAGACCGGCTGTATTTGGGCATCGCCATCGGACTTGGAGCCATGGGGCAACCAGCTTGCCGGGTCAAAGGTCCAGAGCAGGGTATTGATGGCTTCAACCCGTTCTTCCACACTGGTCATCACCACGGCACGCTTTTCGCGCTCCAGCGTTTTGGAGAGCAGCGTGGGCAAGGCCCGTTCCAGCGGCATGCTGGTGAGATGGTAAAACCAGATATCAGCCATAAGGCGGTTTTAGCCCGAACATGAAAACGGGGCAAGGTGATCAACACCCAGCCCCGTATATTTCAATACGATCCTGCCCCGGAAGCGCCGTACTGGATTCCCGCATGTGCGGGAATGACGGCGGTGATCACAAGGCCAAACCCGGAACCCGGCATTTATTCCGAATACCGTCATTCCGGGCAGCGCGGAGCGATGGCCCGGAATCTGGTTCCTGTTGGCACCATCATGGATTCCCGCATGCGCGGGAATGACGGCGATGATCACAAGGCCAAACCCGGAACCCGGCACTTATTCCGAATACCGCCATTCCGGGCAGCGCAGAGCGATGGCCCGGAATCTGGTTCCTGTTGGCACCATTCTGGATCCCCGCATGCGCGGGAATGACGGCGGTGATCACAAGGCCAAACCCGGAACCCGGCATTTATTTCGAATACCGTCATTCCGGGCAGCGCAGAGCGATGGCCCGGAATCTGGTCCCTGTTGGCACCATTCTGGATCCCCGCATGCGCGGGAATGACGGCGGTGATCACAAGGCCAAACCCGAAACCCGGCACTTATTCCGAATACCGTCATTCCGGGCAGCGCGGAGCGATGGCCCGGAATCTGGTTCCTGTTGGCACCATCATGGATCCCCGCCTTCGCGGGGATGCCGGTACTTGAGGGATCGCTTAGTTTTCGTAGTTATCGGCGACAAAGCGATCGAGCAGACGCACGCCAAAGCCGGTACCGCCCTTGGGCACGACTTCCTTATCCGAGGTCGACCAGGCCATGGCGGCAATATCAAGATGCGCCCAAGGGCGGTCCTTGGTGATAAAGCGTTGAAGGAACTGGGCGGCTGTGATCGAACCGGCCGGACGCCCACCAACGTTTTTCATATCGGCAATGTCGGATTTAAGCTGCTTGTCATAGGCAGGCGACAGCGGCAGACGCCAGACACCTTCATCAACGGCAAGTCCGGCCGTGGTGATCTGGTTGGCGAGATCGTCATTGTTGGAAAACAGACCGGCATTTTCATGACCAAGGGCGATGATGACAGCGCCGGTCAGGGTCGCCAGATCCACGATCAGGCGCGGATCGTATTTTTCCTGAACGTATGTCAGGGCATCACACAGAACCAGACGGCCTTCGGCGTCGGTATTGATGACTTCGATTGTCTGACCCGACATCGAGGTCACAACATCGCCCGGGCGCTGTGCGCTTGAGGACGGCATATTTTCAACAAGGCCCAGAACCGCAACCACGTTGCATTTCGCCTTACGCCCGGCCAGTGCCTTCATCAGGCCCGAAACCACACCGGCACCGCCCATATCCCACTTCATGTCTTCCATGCCCGCAGCGGGTTTGAGCGAGATACCACCGGTATCAAAGGTGACCCCCTTACCAACGAAGGCGACGGGTGCGTCCTTTTTCTTACCACCGTTCCAGCGCATCACAACCATGGCCGGTTTGCGGGCCGACCCCATGGCAACCCCCAGAAGTGCGCCCATGCCGAGTTTTTTCATTTCCTTTTCGTCAAGGATTTCAATCTCTACCCCCAGTTTTTCAAGGGCAGCGACTTCCTTGGCGAAGCTTTCCGGGTACAGGACATTGGCCGGCTCGGACACCAGATCGCGGGTGAAGAATACGCCTTCGACGACCTTTTTGGCAGAATCGAACTGTTTCTTGGCGTCCTTGTAATCGCGCGCGGCAATTTTCAGGGATTTCAGAACCGGTTTGTCTTCCTTGGTTTCGGTCGTGCGGTATTTGTCAAAACGATAATCACGCAGCATCGCGCCGGTTGCAAAATCACAGGCGAGGCTTTCCATATCAAACAGAACGGAAAGTTCCTTTTCGCCGGTCGAAAGCGCGCGAGCGGTCACAGAACCGCCGAGTTTCTGGGCGGCGATCACGTCAAATTCGGCTTCTTTGCCGATCCCGAAAATGATCACGCGTGACAGATCCACATTGGCCGGTGCCAGCACCTGAAGGCTTTGGCCCGATTTGCCTTTGAAGGTCGACGCCTTGATCGCCTTGGTAATTGCACCGCCGGTTGCCTCATCCAGTGCAACGGCACTTGGCATCAGATCGGCCCCCTCGGTGGCAAAAGCGATGACGGCACCGCTGGACGGGATGGCGAGATCGGAAAACGTGATCTTCATGGTGAACAGGACTCCTGTCATGTTTCGGGGCCGCAGCCCTTATTCAAAGCAGCTGCGTGGGAAAATACTTTCCTTAATCTAGCGCGATAAACGCGCTTGAAAAGGTTTATCATTGAAAAAGCAGCAGCTTTCACCGAAATGACCCGGCCAAATTGCCCAACATCAAGGCGGGATCGGTTTTGAACGCTATTATGACGCATTCCAGTTGTTTGGAGATCTGTCATGAATGCCCGCGCCACACCGATTTCGATTACCGAACCCGCCCCCGCCCCGCACCCGTTCTGGAGCGGTGCCTTTCGCCCGCTTTTTCTGTGTGCGGGTCTTCTTGCGATTGTTGCGGTGGTCTGGTGGGTGGCAAGCGTTGCCCACGGGATCGCAGCGCCCGGTCTTGGCACCGGATCATGGTGGCATGCGCATGAAATGATTTTCGGGTTTGGCGGGGCGGCTATTGGCGGTTTTCTGTTAACAGCAATTGCCAACTGGACAGGACGCCCACCGATTTCCGGCCCGATGTTAATGGCATTAACTGCAAGCTGGATCATCGCGCGCCTGAGCATTGGTTTTAGTGATCAATTGCCACTGGTGGCAACGCTTTGCGGGGCGCTTGGATATTTTGTCTTTTTGCTGGCCCTTGGCCTGCGTGAACTGGTGGCCGCACGCAACTATCGCAACATGCGCGTTCTGGCGGTTATTGCGATGATCACGTTGTTTGACGGGTTGTTTATTGCAGCCTGCCTTGCTGGCATCGCGCTTGATCCGGCGATCATTTATCAAACGGCGATCCTGACGATTATTTTGCTGATCGGTTTGATCGGCGGGCGGGTGATCCCGGCCTTTACGCGCAACTGGATGCAGCGCGAAGCCATTACCGCCCCGATGCCCGCCATGTTTGACCGGTTTGACATGATCTGTCTTGGCAGCATTGTCGCCGGGATTGTTGCCTTGATCCTTGATCCGTTCGGAAGCATGTCGGGATATATGCTTATGCTGGCCGGGGGATTGCACTTGATCCGCCTGATCCGCTGGCGCGGGATTTACAGTTGGCGCGAACCGATTGTTGCGATGCTTCACCTTGGGTATGTCTGGGTGCCGGTTGGCTTGTTCTTGTTGGGGGCATCTATTCTTTGGCCCGAAATCCTCAATAGCCGCGATGCGTTGCATGCCCTGACCAGCGGCGCGATGGCCTGCATGGTGCTGGCGATTGCCGGGCGTGCGGCCCTTGGCCATACCGGGCGGGAATTGCGCGCCGGTGTGGCCCTTAACAGCGCCTTTGCCCTGATCTGGCTTTCGACCGTTTTGCGTGTTGTGGTTGGCTTTGCCGAGGCGGAATATATCGTAATATTGGCCACTGCGACCCTGATGTGGATTGGCGGCTGGTTGGCGTTTCTGATCGGCTATGGCCCGGTTCTTTTGGGGCCCAGCCAAAAGAAAACACGCGGCATCCCGGTACGATGACAATTGCAGATTGACATTTCTCAGCGAACAACAGGCGCATTATTTATATTATAATGAAATGTTATTTGTTTCATTGTGATGGAATTTGCCATGCAACCTTTTGTTCCGCGCCGTCTTGAACCTGTTGCTTTTGCCTTTTTGCTTTCGGGTATCCAGTCCTTTCTGATTTCGGGCATCGCGACATCCATCGCGATTTCGGACTGGTCGAAGTTTTTTGAACTTTGGATGGGGGCTTATGTGTCGTCCTGGGCGATTGCATTCCCCGGTGTTCTGGTAATCGCCCCGATTGTACGGCGGATTTTGAAACGCATCGTCAAGCCTGACAGCAGCACGCAGGCCGCGTAGTCAAAGACAGATCAGCCAAAATCAAACAACGAAAGTGACGGGTTGGATTTGATGTATTCGACCTCGTCATTTTCGATATCACCCGTCGAATGCCAGCCATGGCTTTCATAAAAGCCGTGTGCACGGTTTTGCGCGTTGGCCCCGGTGGTGAGCGAGATGTCATTACATCCTTGGGCAAACAACCAGTTTTCTGCGGTGCGTAACAATGCGGCCCCCACCCCGCGCCCTTCAAATTCCGGATCGACAAACAGCGCCCAAAGGGTGGCTTCCTTGGGGATGGCAATGGCAAAGCCGGCCGCCGAGCCATCCAGATCGGCAATCCAGATGCCATAGCCCTGATCCAGCCATGAGCCAAAGGCCGCCTTGGTAATACCGCGTTCAGCCAGCTCAGACGCAGAAAGATGGTTTTCACGCACGCGGCTTCGGATGGCAAAAATGGCCCCGACATCGCCCAAGCGGGCTTTTCTGATTTTCAATCCGGCCACTGTGTCCGCTTTCTTGCCAACTGTTTCAGACTGGGCGGCAATTTAGCGATATGGCGCGAGAGTGCCAGTGAAATCGTCAGACATTGGAAGAGCGTGCATTTACCACATCGTCATCCCCGCGGAAGCGGGGATCCATAAGCCTCTACCGAGCTATGGATTCCGGGTCTGCGCTCCTCTTCGCCCGGAATGACGGGTGACGGGGTTCGTCAGGATGCGGGTTTTAGACGCACCGGTTGGCGTTTCGGGCCCCATGTTCCGGGTTTGGCCTGAAACACACCGGCACAATGGGTGCCACAGCTTTTGCACGCCCCATGGGCATCAAGGTTCCAGTCAGACAGCTGATACCAGTCACGCCCGATCAGGATTTCCCCGCAGCCGTGGCAAAAGGTGCTGCTGTGGGTTTTGTCATGAACATTGCCGACATAGGCATAGCGCATGCCGTTTTCCATGGCGAT
This sequence comes from Thalassospira sp., assembly GCA_048264285.1. Taxonomy (GTDB): domain Bacteria; phylum Pseudomonadota; class Alphaproteobacteria; order Rhodospirillales; family Thalassospiraceae; genus Thalassospira. The sequence goes on along the minus strand of JBLXDD010000008.1, from coordinate 38,134 downwards.
CCTGCGCGCGCGCACCAGTGTTTCGGCGGGGGTTCGGGGCGTATCCATCATTTTCCAGTCCGGATGAAAGGCCGAAAAATGCATTGGCACATCCGGGCCAAGTTCATCATGGACCCATGACGTCATTTCATGGAATTCCGCGTCACCATCATTTTCGCCGGGGATCACAAGATTGGTCAGCTCCACCCACACCCCGGTTTCATGGCGGAGATATTTAAGGGTTTCCAGTACATCATTCAGATGCGCCGAGCACAACTGATGATAAAAGCGATCCGTAAAGCCCTTGAGATCGACATTGGCGGCATCCATGTGGCGAAAAAACTCTTCGCGGGCCTTTTCACCAATATAGCCCGCCGTGACCGCGACGGTACGAATGCCCATTTCGCGGCAGGCCTGCGCGACATCGACGGCATATTCGAGAAAAATCACCGGATCGTTATAGGTGAATGCCACCGCCGAGCAGCCATAGGCCTTGGCGGTTTTGGCGATCATTTCAGGGGTTGCGAGCGATGAAAGCTTATCCATCTCGCGCGCTTTGGAGATTTCGTAATTCTGGCAGAACTTGCAGGTCAGATTACAGCCCGCCGTGCCGAACGACAGGATCGGGGTGCCGGGCAGAAAGTGATTGAGCGGCTTTTTCTCGATCGGATCAATGCAAAAGCCCGAGGATCGGCCCCACGTCGTCAGCACCATCTGATCGCCAAGGCGTGCCCGGACAAAACACAAGCCCCGCTGCCCGTCTTTCAGCTTGCAAAAGCGCGGACAGACATCGCACTGAATCCGACCATCGTCGAGATGGTGCCAGTAGCGGGCCGGGACAGTGTGGGTTTTCGGCATAGGCTCACCGATAAATCTTAATCCGCTTCAATCATAATCCGAATACAATCCAGGGTAGACAACATACCTACATCGGTTCTAATATGACTGTTCCTTGGCGATAGGCATCCTCGCCGTTGACCGTATGATAACATGAAGTAATCCATGTAATCTTCGGAAAACATAGTAAACTTTGGACTGGCTATAGAAAACATAGCTGTCCATTGATTGGTTGGACTGACCAATGCGCATACGCAGGGCCGCCAAGGACAAGAAGAGGAGTGCCTAAAGATGTCTAAATTTAAAGACTTCATCAGCCTTGTCGGTGCTACTGCTTTTGCTTGCAACCGTTTGGTTGATCTTGCAGTTGCGGTGATCGACTTGGTCTCCAACTACCCACAACCGACCCACCATTTCCATGAACAGATTTGAAACAAAGTTTCAGCTACCAAATGGAACTTGGGTATTCCCTCCAACTGAAGAATTTGCAGAAGCAGGACGCAAAATTGTAGAGGACATACTCAACAGATGGAGTATCCCTCCAATTTTCTTTCATTTTAGAGCTGGTGGTCATGTTGCGTCAGTCAAATCGCATCTATGCAACGATGTCTTTTTTAAAATTGATGTAGCCAATTTTTATCAATCCACCACACGCTCAATGGTGCATCGTGGATTGAAGTCTTTAAATTACAATCAAAGAAAAGCCCTTCAGATAGCGTCAGATAGCTGTGTAAGAGATCCAGTTTCTAACAAACTATCTTTACCTTACGGATTTCCACAATCACCTATCTTGGCAACTCTTAGCGCCAATACCACTCTTCCTTTTCGACAGCTTTCCACACTGAAAGGCCGCGGCCTATGCGCAACCGTTTATATGGACGACATTATCGTTTCTGCCGCAAAAGACAGGCAAGACATCCTGAATGCAGCCTTTGACGAACTAGTCAAATTATTTGAAACATCCAGTTACAGCTTAAATGAAGCCAAGACCACAAAACCATCTGAAGAATTGGTAGCGTTCAATATTGCATTCAGAAAGAATGAAATGTCTCTTACAGAAGAACGCATGGCTATGTTTAGAAAGACCCTTGAGGCAGCAAGCAACGAACACCAGATAGATGGTATCCTGCGTTATGTGCATAGCGTCTCAAAGGAACAACTCACAAGTTTAGCAGACACTGCCTCCAATCGCAGAGAGGTAATCTCCCAATCATGACCATCATCCGCCCGCCTGCTGTTGCCGGGACGTTTTATCCGGCTGATGCCGACTTGCTTTGCAGCGAGATTGACGGGCTGTTGGATGCGGCCTTGCAGTCGGATGCTGCGCAAGGGCCTGCGACGCCCAAGGCGATTATTGTGCCGCATGCGGGGTTGATGTTTTCGGGCAGTCTGGCCGCCCTTGGCTTTGCGACCGTTCGGGCGCTTGCGGATACCATCAAACGGATTGTGATTATTGGCCCCGCACACCGGATGGCGTTTCAGGGGATTGCGTTGGCACGGGCCGACGGGTTTGCGACGCCACTTGGGGCGATGCGCTGTGACTTGCCAGCGCTGCAATCTGCGTTGGCGTTACCGCATGTTCAGATGCTGGATGAGGCGCACACGCTTGAGCACGGGCTTGAGATCGAATTGCCGTTTATCCAGCACCTGTTTGGCGAGGATACTGACATCGGCATTGTGCCGCTTTTGGTCAGCCGGTGCAGCCCGCGTCAGGTGCATGAAGTGATCGAGAAACTTTGGGGCGGACCGGAAACATTGATCGTGATTTCGTCCGATCTGTCGCATTTCCATGATTATGACACCGCACAACGCATGGATAACCGCACGCGCGCGATGATCGAGAATTTCGATGCCGAGAATATCGATAGCAGCGATGCCTGTGGCGCGTTGCCCGTCGCCGGGATGCTGATCGCGGCGCGCAATCGCGGCATGCAGATCAAGACCCTTGGCATGCGTAATTCCGGCGATGTGACGGGCGATAAATCCCGCGTTGTCGGCTATGGCGCCTGGGCGATTTATGAGGCGGATGCAGTGGGGATGGGTAAGGATGGCGAGACTGGCGAGACTGATTTCACCAAAGCGACCGAGACCCTGATCAAAGCCCATGGGGCAGAGATGCTCGGCCTGTGTCGGCAATCGATCCTGCACGGGATCGAGACCGGGGCACCGTCAAAGGTTTCGCCCAATGACGTTGGCCCGGAGTTGTCCGCACCGGGGGCGTGTTTTGTCACGCTGAAGAAAGCCGGGCAATTGCGCGGGTGCATCGGATCAATCATGGCGCATGCGCCACTTGCCACCGATCTGTGCGAAAACGCGTTCAAGGCAGCGTTTCGCGATCCGCGCTTTGCCGGGCTTAGGCGCGATGAGATCAATGATGATCTGGAACTTTCGATATCGGTGCTGTCCCCACCCGCCCCGTTTGCGTTTGACAGCGAGGATGATTTGATTGCCAAGCTGACGCCGTTTGAAGACGGGATCATTTTATCGGATGGCCATCATCGGGGATTGTTTTTGCCGCAAGTCTGGGATCAGTTGCCCGATCCGAAAGATTTTCTGGCGCATCTGAAACGCAAGGCGGGATTGCCAATCGACCATTGGTCGCCTGACATGCGGGCAAAGCGGTTTATCACGCGCGGGATTTCATCCAGAGACGTCCGACCCAGCGGGTTCTGGGATCAACACAGTCAGGACAGACCATGACAGACATCCCCCAAGGCGAGACGCGCTATGCCGATTTCATTCATGACGTGGCGAAATGGGAAGGGGTCTGGGCGCTTTATCACAATGGCTGGTTGCTGCGCACCACCGAAACCGGCGAGAAATTCTGTCCGGTTTTTGCCAATCGTGAACAGGCACAAAGCTTTGAGGCCAGTATTCAAAGCAACCATGTCCCGTCTGCGATCACGCTTGTCGAATTGATGGAAAGCCTGATGGTGCAATGGCGGGCCGAAGACATCATGGCGGGTATCTGCCCGACCCCGGCCAAACCGGCCATCGTGGTCAGCCTTGATCAGCTAAGTAACGATCTGATGGCTGCCCTTAAGCATGTCATGGATGAACGATTTGGCAAGCAACGCTGAAAGCGGCACTGGACCTTGCGGTCAAAATTCCCTATTCCCGAGGGACAGATAACTTTTCCCGAGAGACGAGAGAGCCATGACCCTTGCCCTGCCCGCCGACGCACATGCGCTTGAAAACGGATTGATCGAAATCGCCCGCAAGGCCGGGGCTGCGATGATGGCAATCTATCAGACCGATTTCGAAGTGCGGTCCAAGGATGATGCATCCCCGGTGACCGAGGCCGATGAAGCCGCAGAGGCGGTTATTTTGCCGGGGCTTCGCGCCCTGACCCCCGATATCAAAATCGTGTCCGAGGAAAGTGCCGCCAAGGGCGATGTGCCCGATGTGAATGGGGATACCGATTTCTTCTGGCTGGTCGATCCGCTTGACGGCACCAAGGAGTTTATTAAGCGCAATGGCGAATTCACGGTCAATGTCGCCCTGATTGCCAAGGGCACCCCCGTGCTGGGCGTGGTTTATGCCCCGGCAATCGACAAGCTTTATTACGGTGGCCCGGATGGCGCGAAACTGATCGAAGGCGACGTTGATCCGAAAATCACCAAAATCACCGTGCGCGACATGCCCGATGATGGCGTTGTTGTGGTCGGATCCCGTTCGCACGGCGATCCCGAAGCGATGAAAGCGTTTCTGGGTGATCTTGCGGTCAAGGAACTGCGCCCGGCGGGAAGCTCGCTTAAGCTTTGTCTGGTGGCGGCCGGTGAAGCCGATCTTTATCCCCGGCTTGGCCCGACCATGGAATGGGATATCGGGGCGGGGCACGCGGTTTTGAAAGCCGCCGGTGGCGTAGTAGAAAATATGGACGGTTCCGGATTCGTTTATGGCAAGGCCGATTTCCGCAACCCGTTCTTCATCGCACGCAGCCCGTCCGTGCCGGTCAATTATCAGGATTAATCCTTCGCAAAGCGGGATCAAAACCGAATTTCAAAGCACGATCAGCGGCTTGTCTTTTGCGCGATGCAACATGGGCAAGCCGCTTATTTTTTTGCCTTGTTTGAAACTGCTACACGCCGCAGTTTTCTTGACTTTTGGCGGTATTTTTGCTATTGAATACTTATCGCCACACAGAGTGTAGGTGACGTAAATAGCCGCCGGAATCACGGCGACGCGGTCCAGTTTCACCACCGCGGGGCGAAGCCGGGCTAGAGCGTAAAATGGAGCCGCCATTCTTTATGGCGGCTCTGCGCTGTTTGGGGCATATTTTCCTTATAACTTTCGTTGGCTTTTCACGTTCGATTGCGGGCTTTGAACGCGATCTTCCTTGTCATGGCACTGCATCATCGCTAGGTATCTCATAGCGCTATATTTTTCGCGGAACGTTGCATGTCGCCAGCCCTTACCATTCGTCCCTATTCCGAAGGTGCCCTTAGTCAGGCGGCTGCCAAGCTGCGCGCCGGTGAGCTGGTGGCCTTTCCGACCGAAACGGTTTACGGGCTGGGCGCGGATGCCACCAATGCCGATGCCGTGGCGGGGATTTATGCCGCCAAAAAACGCCCGAGCTTCAATCCGCTAATCAGCCATTTTCCCGATCGCGATGCCGCCGCCAAACATGCGGCGTTTGATGCACGCGCCGATAAGCTGGCCGAGGCATTCTGGCCGGGTGCGCTTACACTGGTTTTGCCGCGCAAGGCAGAAAGCGATGTTTGTGATCTGGTCACAGCCGGCCTGCCCAGCATTGCCGTGCGGGTGCCAGCCCACCCTATGGCGCGCGAATTATTGCGTGCGGTGGGCCGCCCGGTGGCCGCACCATCGGCCAACCGGTCGGGCAAGATCAGCCCGACCACGGCGGGCCATGTGGCAGGGTCGCTTGGCGATGCGATTGGCATGATCCTGGATGGCGGGCCATGCGGGGTCGGTCTTGAAAGCACGGTGATTGATTTGACCACCGATCGGGTGGTGATGTTGCGCCCCGGCGGGGTGACCGCCAAACAGGTTTCGGAATTGTTGGGAACGGATGTTGTCATGGCAGAGACCGATGACACTGCGCCCAAAAGCCCCGGCATGCTAAGCAGTCATTATGCGCCGGGTCTGCCGGTGCGGCTTGAAGCCACCAAAGCCGATCCGGCACAATATGGTCATGAGGTTTTGCTCGGCTTTGGCGATTGTAACACCAAGGGATTTGATGCGGTGCTTTGGCTTTCGCAAACGGGCGATGATATCGAGGCCGCAGCCAATCTGTTTGCCAAATTGCACGAAGCCGATCAAAGCCGCTTTGACGGGATTGCCATTGCGCCGATCCCCGATCACGGTTTGGGCCTTGCGATTAATGATCGCTTGAAACGTGCCGCCGCACCACGCCCCCCACACGAACCGAATTAAGGGTACAGCGCCATGTCGTCCCTGCCGGAATCTGCACTTGATGCCCTGAAAACCCTTTTGGGCCCGAAGGGTTTTAGCACCGAAAGTGACGTTCTCGCAGTTCACAATACAGAGGCGCGCCGCAAGTTTAGCGGCACATCGGAAATCATCCTGTTTCCGGCCAGCACGGATGAAGTTGCCAAGGCGGTTGCGATCTGTGCCGCGCATGACATCGCGGTCGTGCCACAAGGCGGCAATACCGGGCGTTGCGGCGGGGCCGTTGCCAGCAATACCCAAATCCTGATCAACCTCAAGCGGATGAACCGCGTGATCGAGATTGATGCACGCGATTTTACCGCAACCGTCGAAGCCGGTGCGATCCTTCAGACCATTCAGGAAGCTGCAGCTGCGCAAGACTTGCTGTTTCCCCTGTCACTCGGGGCGGAGGGCACCTGCCAGATTGGTGGCAACCTTGCGACCAATGCCGGGGGATTGAACGTTATTCGCTATGGCAATGCGCGCGATCTTTGCCTTGGGCTTGAGGTTGTTTTGCCCGACGGAACTGTGTGGAACGGGCTTTCAAAACTGCGCAAGGACAATACCGGTTACGACCTGCGTGATTTGTTTATCGGCGCAGAAGGCACGCTTGGCATTATCACCAAGGCAACGCTAAAGCTTTTTGCCCGGCCAAAACACATTGCCACGGCCTGGCTTGCCGTGCCGTCGCCGGAATGTGCGATTGATCTTCTGGCACTTGCACGCCGCCATACCGGCGATGGTATCGCGGCCTTTGAGTTAATGAGCAGTTTTGCCCATGATCTTTCGGTTACCTATCTTCCGAACCTGACACGGCCGCTTGCCACCCAAACGCCCTGGCATGTGTTGATCGAGCTTAGCTCGTCACGGCCGGATGATGATCTTGATACGCTTCTGGTTGATCTTTTGGGCCAGGCTGTCGAGATCGGGCTTGCGAGTGATGCGACCATTGCCCAGTCCGAAGCACAGCGTAAAAACCTGTGGGCGATCCGTGAAGGCATCCCCGAGGCACAAGGCTTTGAAGGCGGATCGATCAAGCATGATGTATCGGTCCCGGTATCAAAAGTGCCCGATCTTCTTAAGCGCGGCATGGCAGCAGCAGAGGCCCTTGTTCCGGGTATTCGCCCCTGCCCGTTCGGGCATGTCGGTGATGGTAATATCCATTTCAATTTCAGCCAGCCTGCCACAACAGACAAGCAGGATTTCCTGGCAAAATGGGAAAGCCTGAACGCGGTTATTCACGACATCGTTGCCGATCTTGGCGGATCGATCAGTGCAGAGCACGGCATCGGGCAACTTAAACGTGACGAGTTGGCCCATTATGCGAGCGCAGAAAAGATGAAACTTCTGCGTGCGGTCAAAGCCGCCATTGATCCTGATAACCGGCTTAATCCCGGCAAGATCATCTGATTGCCGACATAAGAAAACGGGTGCCCCGATGGGACACCCGTTCCAGAATACATATTGGCAGAAAACTTATTCCGCCGGGCCTTCCCACGGGGTCATGGCGTTGATTTTGTCCTGACGACGTTCGTCACCCGACTTGCCCCAATCGCCACCGAATGCGGCCGATTCCCATGAACCGTAGCTCGGGTTCGGGAGCATGAACCAGCGTTCACCCCAGAAATTGCCGTATTTTTCCATGACTTCGAGGCGCTCGGAAATCGTGCCGTCGATTTCATCGGTGAAGTCACCCAGATTGTCACCAACCTGCATGATCACGCGATAATCATCGGCAACAGCCTGACGGCGCGGGGTTTTGTTTGAACCCCATTCCTCGACCTCACCGCGCAGCATGACGTGCTTTTCATCGGCAAACGGGAAACCGTATTTTTTCAGGTTTTCGATGGTCGATGCTTCTTCCGGTGCCTTGCGGTTCGAAACATAGAACACTTCAACACCCTTGGCCGCAGCCGCCTTGGTAAATTCCAGAGCGCCCGGCGTCGGGGTGGAGATCATGTCATGAACAAACTCCGCCCAGGTTTTGGAGCTGTAATGGGTTTTCTCGGCCACAACCCATGCCTGATAGGCAGAGTTATCAAGCACAGTTTCATCAACATCAAGGATGACTGCCGGCGGCTTGGAGGCATAGTTGCCATCCTGCTCAAGGGCTGCGGTCCAGCTGTGATCGCCAATGGCCGCATCAAGCAAGCGGGTCGCACCGGCATATACCGACATGGCGGTCGTTTTGTATTCGACCGAGGTCTGAAGCCACAAAGTGCCATTCAGACCGTCATTCTGTTCGGATTCTGCCTGTGCCCCGAAGGCAAAAAGCGTACTGGTTGCAACGATGGCAGCAACGCCAAATGATTTAGCGATAAAAGTCATATGCATTCTCCCTGTTGATTTCCAGGCTGCACCGATACTGACCGTGCAGACAGGATTAAAAGAGAATGCCACCGCATCGCGGCAAAGAAAAAGCCTTTTTCCACGTTGCCCGAGAAAAAGGCGCTTGAAATATTTGTGACATGCCCCGCGATCCTTTGACAGATCAAGGCTTTGTGCCGGCCCTTTCAGGCTGTCGGGCGTTTTTCAAAAGATGTGAACCCGTCTTCAAGGGCCGGTTCTTCGTGGATACGATCAACACGTGCATGGGTCGGACCTTGGTAACACACGGCAATCATGGATTGCACGACCTTCACCGGCCCGCAAAAGACGGCCTCGACCGAGCCATCACGGCGATTGCGCACCCAGCCGGTCAGATCGCGTTTGCGGGCCTGTTCCACAGTCCATGCACGATACCAGACACCTTGCACCCGGCCTTCGATCCGGGCGCGAATGGCGATATTTCCCGTACCGGTTAATGGATCGGGTGTTGTATCGGTCATGACCGGGTTTCCTGCGTTGGTGACGGGGTTATCAGGGTCTTATTTCGCACCGGGAATTTTGGCATGCAGATGGGCGGTATCCTGAAACTTCTGTTTCTGTTCCTCGGTCGCAGGAAGCTGGTGGTTATCTTTCCAGGCGTCATAGGTCATGCCATAGATGACTTCGCGCGCGCCATCATAATCCATGGCAACACCCTTTTCGCGGGCTGCCGCCAGATACCATTTGGCAAGACAGTTGCGGCAGAACCCGGCCAAATTCATCAGATCGATATTCTGAACATCCTTGCGATCCTGCAGATGGGCGACAAGGCCGCGAAAGGCGGCGGCTTCGAGTTCGAGTTTGGTTTGCGGATCAAGGTCGGCCGCCGGGCCATTGGCCAGAACGGCCGCCGTCGACATTTCAGAACCGGCGCAATCAGACATGTTCCATATTCCCCGTCAGGCTGTTTTGTTCAAGTTTCTCGATGATTTCGGGCACATGGGCGATGCTTTCAGCCGTGATGACATTCTGATTGTCGATCTCGGTCTGATCGACCATTTCATGGACCCAGGTAATTTCATAAGGGATGTGGATCGCAGCACCACCACATGCAAGGACCGGCAGAATATCAGATTTCATCGAATTGCCGATCATCACCGCTTCATCCGGTTCCACACCATAACGCCCGAAAATATTGCGATAGGTCAGCGGGTCTTTTTCCGACACGATTTCAATGCCATCAAACAGGTTTTCAAAACCCGACCGATCGATTTTAAGCTGCTGGGCGATCAGGTCACCCTTGGTGATCAGAACGACCTTGTAATTCGGATCGGCAGCATAGCGTTTCAGGACGGCCTCGGCCCCGTCAATGATCCGGGTCGGCGCACGCAGCATGGATTTGCCGATCTCGGCCAGTTTGTGAATGTCTGCGGCGCTGATTTTTTTGTCGGAAAGTTCAATCGCGGTTTCGATCATCGACAGCGTAAAGCCCGTCACGCCATAGCCATAGATCGACAGATTTTCGAGTTCGGCCTGATAGAGGCGATCATCGACTTGCTCGGGATCAACGTAATGGCCGAGCATTTCGCGCAGTTCGACATGGGCCTGCCGGAAGAGCGGCTCGTTATGCCACAGGGTATCATCGCCATCAAAAGCAATCAGTTTGTACATTTAGCCGCCTCGTTTCTTGTTATTGGATGGCTTCATTCCGGGAATTACAGCCTCGATCAATGAGCTTATTGCAGCGCAAACCTGCCGTAAAGCTCCGTTTTTTTGTATTTAGGGTCCAGACTCATTCAAATGGTCGATCCGGCACTTGATAAGAGAGAAAAAGCAAGGAAAAGCCCGCAGATTGGGGTGATCCCCAATCAAGGGATTTGACGCAGAGGCTTTCTCTCCTATCAAGTGTCCTTTGGATCACCCGGATTTGCACAGGCTATTTTGTCGCAAAATCTTGAAAGATATTGATCTTCCTGCGGTTTTGCTTCGCATATCTGCACAAATCCGGGAAACCGGAACGAGCATTTGAATGAGT
>JBLXDD010000008.1:0-27554 GCA_048264285.1 Thalassospira sp. | reverse complement strand
AAGATATTGATCTTCCTGCGGTTTTGCTTCGCATATCTGCACAAATCCGGGAGACCGGAACGATCATTTGAATGAGTCTGGACCCTAATATGCGGGATCATGGTTCGAAAGGGGTTGAAATGCATCCCCGATACACCCAAACGCGAAACGGCACCGGTAACAAACATCACCGGTGCCAAAGATTTTGCCATCAGTTCAAAAAATTCGATCAGGCAACCTGAATGCCGATCTTGCCGATGAAAGATTTGGCAAGGAAGCTTTGCTGTGCGGCGTGAAGATCACGCAAGGCATAGGTTTCGGCGATCACCGGCTTTATTTCGCCCTTTTCGATATAGCCCACAAGATCGGTAAAGACATTTGCCGGTTGATAGCAGCAGCCATAGAACGACAAATCACGCAGATACAGGGTGCGCAGATCAAGCTCGACAATCGGCCCGGCAATCGCACCTGCGGTGACATAACGCCCCCCAACCCGCAGCCCTTCGATCAGGCCGGGCCAGCGCGGACCACCGACCAGATCAATGATGACATCAAAGGACTGTGCGGGGATATCGTCATTACGGCCCAGAGTTTCATCTGCGCCAAGGGCTTTGACCTCGGCCGATTTTTCCGGGCTGGTCACCGCCGTTATATGCGCACCGCGACGCTTGGCAAGCTGGATCGCAGCCGAACCGACACCGCCTGACGCGCCGGTAATCAGAACACGTTCCGCCATCAGCGAAACACGCTGGATCATGCCTTCGGCGGTGGAAAAGGCACAGGGGAAAGACGCCAGTTCCACATCCGAAAGCGGCGAATTCACGGTGATGGCATCGCTGGCATTGGTCGCCATATATTGGGCAAAAGCACCATCGCGTTCAGAGCCGAGTGTCACGGTATAAAACGCACCGTCTTCGGTTTCACGCGGTTGCATGGTTCGAACCATGACGCGCTCGCCGATGCGGCCTTCGGACACACCTTTGCCGACGGCAACAATTTCACCTGCGCAATCGGCCCCCTGAATGCGCGGGAATTGCAGGGGTTCGCCGCTCCAGCTACCATCTTCGGATGCCTTGTCATCAAAGCCGGTGCCGGCACCGGACCCGGTATCTCCCCGCACGGATTTTGAATACCAGCCAATGCGGGTATTGATATCGGTATTATTGACCGATGCGCCACCAACACGAATAAGCACCTCGCCCTTGGCCGGTTTCGGCACGGGCAGGTCTTCGCGCCATTCAAGGCGTTCCGGACCACCATGGCCCGTCAGGACCATGCCATGCATCGTTTCGGGCAGTTCGGTCATCTTGCTCTCCTTGGGTCAAATATCGGTAAAACGATTGTTCTACTTGCGGAGGTAAAGGAAATGTTCTACTTCGTCAAGCATGACAAGCAAACCAAACATCATGGACAAGATTGCTGCCGGTCTGGAGCGCGCCTTTGCGACGGACGGATTTGCCAGTCCCAGCGTCGATGACCTGCGCGATGCCGCCGGGGTGAGCCTGCGCACGCTTTATAAATACGTCCCGTCGCGTAGCGAGATGATGCAAGCGGCCCTTGAACACCGCCACCAGCGGTATATGACCATGCTGTTTGAGGGTTTGACGACCGGCGGCATTGCTGCGTTTAACGATATTCTCGACCGGATTGCGGTCTGGATGCGGACCGAAGCATCACATGGCTGCCTGTTTCATTCAGCCGTTGCCGCGGCCCCCGACGATCAGGCCTTGCGCGCATTGCTTGAAAAAAACAAAAACGATGTCGCGACCAAAACCGCCCAAATCACCGGGCTTGAGGGCGCAGAGGTCGAAATTTCGATCATCCTTGATGGCCTGACGCAAAGCTGGCCGCTTTACGGTGATCAGGCAACCGCCGGGGCAAAACGCCTGGCCCAGATCCTTGTACAGGATAGTGGCCGTTAAGGCGGGCTTAGGGTGAAAAGATCGAAAAAGTGCAAAGGCGCGTGGATGGAGAGTTTTTTGCGTTCAGGCTGATGCTCAATTCAATGAATGACCGCATCCAACTTACTTTGAAGAAAATCGCTGATGTTCCTTCGAGAACCGACGGAAACGAGCCTAAGCATCTCGTTCAAATCGTCGTCTTCCAAGATAATTATTACCCCACGACCGTCCAAAGCCGCATCTTTACATCTCTGTAGCAACCTAGCTCGGTCATTCACAGACCTACATAACAAAAATCCCAAAAACCCGCGCGCATGACCAAACCTTCCAGTTAACTGGTCTAGCGCTGGGTTATCGACGTCCGCTGTGTAGTTTTTGCATTCCACTGGTACAGATAGGGCCCTTGTTTGCGGAGATTGGAGTATTGCGCTGAAAAACCCTCGCTCACCCGTATTTGTGTACTTAATATCGAGACGCTTGCGTCCCTCGTGTATCGCCATTTCCTTTATTGGGTTAATAAGGTTCGGATAAAATAGAAACGTCAGAATTCCCAAAACACAGTTATGGTAGGCATCAGCATCGTTGTTTCCAGATGGAATGCCAGCAAGCACTTCAGGTAACCCACCAGCAAACTCTCTCTCATCAAATGCTTCGTCAAAATCTTTAGCCGCCAAGGCACCTTCGGCACCTTTTACCTGCTTATATAATTCAAGAACGTTCGGGTTATCTCGAACGAAATCAGCCAGGTTATCCTTAGAGAACGGATGCCTGTCTTTCACATCCTTCTTAAAAACATGCGGCCGTCCATCCTTAAAGAAGTGAACGATACCTGCACCTGCGGCCAGATACTCTGCCCGGAGATACTCAATCATGTGGAAGTTATAGAACTCTTGCCCATCTAAGCATAAGCGTTGTCGAACACTGAACTTGGGCACTAAGAGAATTGGCTCCCCCTCATGCACAGGCAAATTAAGGGTTTGGCTTTCCCAACGACGCGCCACCGGGTTCCAACACGGTTCTAGACTGCGAACCTCAAATGTTTCAATGTCATGCAAATTACATTGGTTCAGTGTATACGTAGCCAAAGGTTGCCTGAGAACATTAGTGGTTAGGTCTGAAATCAGATCCGGCCCCACTCCATGAATAAAAAGTTCGGCTTCCGCGACATCGGCAAGTAAGCCGGTCTCGAACGCCCTGCTATTGCGAAGAGCGCGAGCAAGCTTCTCAGCCTTTTCAATACCGAAACCTCTGCCGCGCGATGGGCCTTTCGATTGGCCTAAATGTGTCTCATTTGGCTCCCCTAAATGAGAGAGTAAATGCACAACCCGCTCGTTGTTTCCAGCCCGCAATCCTTGAAGAACTTCATCGAAGAAACTTCGGATGTGGTCTCCGCACATCTCTGACCACTCATCTTCTCGAATTTGAATGGCATAGGGATCTAAATAAAGCGGAACATCGCCATTTAGTTCAATATCTACGAAATCGAGCTCTGCTTGAGCATTCGACAACTGGAAAACACTACTAAATCGAGCCACCATAACCTCCCATTGAGCGAGGAAACTATATCGCCTCCAGAGGTTATGAAAAACTACCACTAAGAGTAGCTGCAAGATTTAGTCAAAGTTAAGGGCGCAATCCCATTTGAGGACGGCGCCCTTTTACAGCATCACCCCAGAGGGATCGGGGGGCTTATTCGTCTTTTTCGAACTCGATGATGATGGCATCGACAGAAAGGTTTGCGCCCTGTTCAGCGTGGATCTTTTTGACCACACCTTTGCTTTCGGCCTTAAGGACGTTTTCCATTTTCATGGCTTCAAGGATGCAAAGTTCCTCGCCCGGCTGGACGGTCTGGCCTTCGGTGACCGAGACCTTGACCAGCAAGCCCGGCATCGGCGACAGCAGGAAGTTTGACATGTCTGGCGGGGCCTTGAACGGCATCAGTTTTTGCAATTCGGCAACGCGCGGCAGCATCACCTTGAAGCTGCGCTGAATGCCATTGGCCGACAGACGGAAACCGACCCCTTCGAGATCGATCTGCACACAGACGGGCGCCCCGTCGATTTCACCGACAAACATCGGATCGCCGATTTTCCAGTCCGAAACCACGCCATAGCTGCGATCGCCAATGGCAACGATGTAATCACCGTTAACACCATCGAACTCGATATCAAACGGGGTGTGCTCATCCCCGCATACCGCCACCCAGCTTTCGGAAATTTCCAGCGGGTGGTCGCTGACCTGGCCGGTGATGCCGGAATTGCGTTCGACGTAACGCTGATTGAGATAGGCCGCGACCACGATCAGGGTTGCGGGATCATCATCAGGCAGATCATCGGTCGAGAAACCATCAGGGTATTCTTCGGCGATGAAGTTGGTGGTGATGTTGCCATCCTGAAAACGTTTATTGGCCATGACAGCGGCCAAAAACGGGATATTGTGCGAAATGCCGCGAATGTAATAGGCATCCAAAGCGCGGCGCATTTCGCCAATCGCCTGATCACGGTTTTCGCCATAGGTGATCAGTTTGGCGACCATCGGGTCATAGAACATCGAAATTTCGCCGCCTTCATAGACACCGGTATCGACACGCACGGTGTCTGATTCCGCTGGCGGCTGATAACGCACCAAGCGCCCGGTCGAGGGCAGGAATTCGCGGAACGGGTCCTCGGCATAGATGCGGGTTTCCATCGCCCAGCCGGTGAGTTTGACGTCATCCTGCTTAAGGGTCAGCTTTTCGCCATCGGCGATCCTGATCATCCATTCGACAAGGTCCTGACCAGTGACAAGCTCGGTCACCGGATGTTCGACCTGAAGGCGGGTATTCATTTCAAGGAAGTAGAAATTCTTGTCCTTATCGACGATGAATTCCACGGTGCCGGCCGAGCAATAATCCACCGCACGCGCCAGTGCCACGGCCTGTTCGCCCATGGCTTTGCGGGTTTCGGGATCGATAAAGGGGGATGGGGCTTCTTCGACGACCTTTTGATGGCGACGCTGAATGGAGCATTCGCGTTCGCCGAGATAGATCGCGTTGCCGTGTTTATCAGCCAGCACCTGAATTTCGATATGGCGCGGTTCTTCGACAAACTTTTCGACAAAGACGCGGTCATCACCAAAGGAGCTTGCGGCCTCGGACGTTGCGCGTTCGAAGCCTTCGCGGCATTCGGCGTCATTGCGCGCAATACGCATGCCCTTGCCACCACCGCCAGCCGATGCCTTGAGCATCACCGGATAGCCGATCTCGTTGGCGATCTTGATCGCCTCGTCGGTATCCTTGATCACGCCCATATAGCCCGGAACGGTCGAAACACCGGCATCGGCGGCAATTTTCTTGGACGTGATCTTGTCCCCCATGGCGGCAATCGCACCATTCGGCGGGCCGATAAAGGCAATACCGGCGGCATCAAGGGCCTTGGCAAAGGCCTGATTTTCCGACAGGAAGCCATAGCCGGGGTGAACCGCCTCGGCCCCGGTGGATTTGCAGGCCTCGATGATGTTTTCAATGATCAGATAGGACTGGTTGGATGGTGCCGGGCCAATATGGACGGCCTCGTCGGCCATCTGAACATGCAAGGCGGCTTTATCCGCATCGGAATAAACCGCAACGGTTTTGATGCCCATTTTCTTGGCTGATTTGATCACACGGCAGGCAATTTCACCGCGGTTGGCAATCAGGATTTTGCTAAACATTTTTGTATCTCCCAATTTGTCTTGGCGGCTTACAACGGAATGTTGCCGTGTTTCTTTTCAGGGTTCTTGATGTCCTTGTTGCGCAGCATACCAAGCGCCTTGCAGACACGGCGGCGCGTGCCGTGCGGCATGATGACATCATCAATGAACCCCTTGCGGCCCGCGACAAACGGGTTGGCGAATTTTTCGCGGTATTCTTCGGTGCGGGCTTCGATCTTGGCCGGATCGTTCATATCCGCCCGGAAGATGATTTCCACCGCCCCCTTGGGCCCCATCACCGCAATTTCGGCGGTCGGCCAGGCATAGTTGACATCCCCGCGCAAATGTTTGGAAGCCATCACGTCATAGGCCCCGCCATAGGCCTTACGCGTAATGACAGTGACCTTGGGTACGGTGGCCTCGGCATAGGCATAAAGCAGTTTGGCCCCGTGTTTGATGATGCCGCCATATTCCTGTGCGGTACCCGGCATAAAGCCCGGAACATCAACGAATGTGACAATCGGAATGTTATAGGCATCGCAGAACCGCACAAAGCGCGCAGCCTTTTTGGAACTGTCAATATCAAGGCAACCGGCCAGAACCATCGGCTGGTTGGCGACGATACCAACCGTGCGGCCATCCATGCGCGCCATGCCGATAATGATGTTTTTGGCGTAGTCGGGCTGAATTTCAAAGAAGTCGCCTTCATCGACAACCTTGGTGATCAATTCCTTCATGTCATAGGGCATGTTGGGATTTTCCGGCACCAAGGTATCAAGCGAGAAATCATCACGGTTGATCGGATCTTCGCACAGATGGGCAGGCGGATCTTCCTTGTTGCACAGCGGCAGGAAGTCCATGAAGCGGCGCGTTTGCAACAAAAGATCAACGTCATTGTCAAAGGCCAGATCAGCCACCCCCGACACGCTGGTGTGGGTCGATGCCCCGCCCAGCTGTTCATGGGTGACTTCTTCGTGGGTCACGGTTTTGACCACATCAGGCCCGGTCACGAACATATAGGAGCTGTCCTTGACCATAAAAATGAAGTCGGTCATGGCCGGGCTATAGACCGCCCCGCCGGCACAAGGCCCCATAATCAGGGAAATCTGCGGAATGACGCCGGATGCCTCGACATTGCGTTGAAACACATCGGCATAACCGGCAAGACTTTCGACACCTTCCTGAATACGGGCCCCGCCGGAATCATTGATCCCGATCACCGGCGCGCCGACCTTCATGGCCTGATCCATGATTTTGCCGATCTTGCGGGCGTGTGCGCCTGAAAGTGCGCCGCCGAAAACGGTGAAATCTTGCGAGAACACGAACACCAGACGGCCGTTGATCGTGCCATGGCCAGTGACGACACCATCACCGGGAATGCGGTTTTCGGTCATGCCGAAATCAACACAATCATGTTCGACAAACATGTCCCATTCTTCGAAGGAGCCTTCGTCAAGCAACACATCAAGGCGTTCACGTGCGGTGAGCTTTCCCTTGGCGTGCTGATTATCAATACGGCGCTGGCCACCACCCATGGCAGCTTCGGCGCGCTTCGCTTCGAGTTTGGCGACAATATCCTGCATGTTGCGTCTTCCTTGCTGTGATCGGCCATTTGGCGCGTTTCGGCCCAATGTGCGCGTCCCGAGAATGAAATAGCATTATTCGGTACTGGAATGCCAATTATTTTTACTGTTCCGAGCACAAACCAAAATAGCGCGTAAACATCTGATTTCCCTAACGTCATCGCGATTTATGTGAAGGGGCTGGACTAAAGTCTAGAGCAATTTCCCCCACAGGATCATCACGGGATCAATCGGGCGCCTGAAACGTTAAGACAAAGATGCGTATTGCCCCACCCTTTGTTTATGACGACAACCTGTTGAGCCCATGTTGAAATTCAGCCCGCGCAACCTTGAAAAAACCGGCGACGACAGCCCTGCGGGTTCGTTATGGAGCTATGTCTGGCGCATGAGCGGCTGGCATCAGATTGCGGTATGCAGTCTGGCGGTGATTGTTGCCGCCCTTGGCATTGCCCCGATCGAACTGCAACGCAGGATCGTCGACAATGCCATCACCCCCAAGAATTACGATCTTCTGATTACGCTGGCGGCGATCTATCTCGGCGTGATTGTCTTGCATGGCGGCATCAAGTTTGTCCTTCGGATTTATGAAGGCTGGCTTAGCGAAAGTGCGATCCAGCATAACCGCAAGCATCTGACGCGCCTGCACGCCCACAACCAGACAGGTGACGGCAACAGCGATGGTGGCAACGGACGGGCGGTTTCGATCATCGGATCTGAAATTGAAAAGCTGGGCGGATTTGTTGGCGATGGCCTGTCACAGCCGGTGGTCAATAGCGGCATGCTGATCTTTGGCCTTGGTTATATGATCAGTGTCGAACCCGTGATCGGCCTGATTGGTGTGGTCGCCCTGATCCCGCAGGTCGCCCTTGTGCCTGTCATTCAAAAACGCATTAACGCCCTGATCGAAGCACGGGTCGAGAAAATGCGAACCGTCAGTGATGCGTTGGCCGAACTTTCATCAGACAAACCCGATAACGAACAGCTTCGCCCGATCAATCGCGGGATTACCGGGCTGTTTGACAACCGCATGCAGCTTTTCGTCCTGAAATTTGGCATGAAAACCTTGATCAATCTGCTAAATGCGCTGGCACCGATTTGCGTTCTGTTCTTTGGCGGCTATCTGGTGATCAAAGGCCAAACATCGGTTGGTATCATTGTGGCGTTCATTTCCGGGTTTGACCGGATGTCATCGCCGATGCGTGAATTGCTGTCCTATTACCGCGTGGCCGCACAGGCGAGCGTTCAGCACAAAATGATTGCGCGCTGGATGCATTAAGACCTGCGAACCGATACCGGTTGCTTTGGCAGTGATCATCAGGCCCGGTTTGATGCAACGGCAAAACCCCAAAAGCATGAAAATTGATGCCGGGCCGATGCGGCTTTAATTCCTGTCTCTTATGGCATTGCGGCCGCAAAGCTCCCGGTCGATCGAGCTGCATTTATTGCAGGCCCCCTCGACATAGAAGCAATAGCGATTTCGACCGCAATTTTTGGCACGATAAAGCGCCCTGTCCGCATCGCGATAGATTGCCTCCGGGTCGCCGCTCTGATCCGTACAGGTCGATATGCCGATACTGATCCCCACACGGACGTCATGCCCGTCAATCATCCGGGTTTGGGAGACTTCCTCGATAATGCGCTGGGCCGGGATCGACGCGTGACGCACATCATCAAGTAACGGCAGAAGAACCGCAAACTCATCACCGCCAAGGCGGGCCACCACATCAGCTTCGCGGCAATTGCGCTTAATGATCTCGGCGACCTTGATCAACAGCTTGTCGCCAATCGGGTGCCCAAAGGTATCATTGACCGGTTTGAAGCGGTCCAGATCAAGCAGCAACAACACGATGTTCTTTTTGAAACGCCGGTTGATCTGAATGATCTTGTCGAGCATGGCATTGAATTGATGGCGGTTGGCAAGACCGGTCAGCTGATCGGTCTGTGCCATGCGCCGTATTTCGGCCTCGGCAGTTTTGGTTGCCGTAACGTCGACATGGGTCCCCGACATGCGAAGCGGCGTACCATCGTCATTCCATTCAAAAACCTTGCCGCGCGTCAAAACCCAAACCCACCTGCCATCCTTGTGGCGCATTCGGGTTTCGCATTCGAAATGGTCGGTTTGTTTCCGGAAAGTACGTTGCAGGATTTCTTCGGCTTTTTGGGCGTCTTCGGGATGGCAATATTTGCGCCATGTTTCGAAGCTGATTGGCATCAACTCATCAAGCCGGTAACCGATGATTTCTGCCCAGCGTTCATTGAAGCGGGTTTCACCGGTCGGAATGACCCATTCCCAAGTCCCGGCATTGGTGCCCAAAATGATTTCGTTCAGACGCTGACGTTCTTCACCAAGTTTGCGATTGGCGTCGCGAAGCATGCGTTCGTAATGATCGCGTTCGGTGATATCGATATTCGTGGTGTGGATATATTTGTGTTCTTGCAGCTCGATCACGCCGGCATGGACCTGCATCTTGCGGATATTGCCATCGCCAAGCCGGTGCCGGACATTGAAGGACAAGGCCCCCTTTTCCAAAACAGCTGTGGTGTGTTTAAGGACGGACGCCATACCATCAACGTCTATTTCCGGGATAAAGCGCCCGACAAGTCCGCCATTTTCAAAGCCATACAGCGCTTCTGCAGCCTGACTGGCATCCACGATCCGCCCATCCGCCGGGTCGATCAGAATGTTGACCGCCGTTGTATTGCGAAACATCTGACGATAAAGCAATTCGCGTTCCCGAAAGGCGACCTCGGCTTGTTTGACGTCATTGATATCGGCAAAAGAAACGATTACGCCATCAAATGCACCGTTTTGGGTGTGGTACAACGGTTCGGAATTAACACGTATCCAGGCGAACTCGCCATTGGGGCGGCTCACACCAAGCACGACGCCACGTTCTCGGTGACGGGTAACGAGCACGTCTTTGCCCGGCAATTCACCGGGCGCTAGCGGCGTACCGTCTTCGTGTATGAAGCCCAGGGAGTCCCTGACGGGTACTTTGCCGGTCAGTTCATCCGCACTGAGACCAAGGATTTCTAGTGCCGTGTTGTTATATTCGACCACCGCCCCGCTGGCATCATAGACAACAACACCTTCGGCAAGTGAATCAAGCAAGCGTTTATGGAGGTTTTCACCTTCACGCAGGGCATCATTGTCGTCATCGTGCGTTGCTGGTGATCTGCGCTCATCACAGGGGCGAAGGCACCCCGAAACAAGCACATCGCCATTGGCAAGCCTTTGCACCAAAGCACGATTTTCAACCGTTACCCAGTGGCCGTCTGCGTGACGCAGACGCATTGTGATGGATTTTTCAATACCATCGGGTTTTGCATCATCAAAGATGGCCGCATACATATCTGCATCGTCGGGATGAATGAAAGGCAACCACCCCTTGGAGTGGTCAATATCACCATCTGCCGGCGAAGCACCAATCAGGTTCAGAAAACCGGCCCCAATGTAATTTCGTGAAGGATCATTGCGGAAAAACCCGTAGAAGGTTTGTTGCTGCCCACCTTCTCGCGCGTTTTCACCTGTCTGCTCAGTCAAGTTTACCGACAAATTCATGTTGTCGCCGCGATGGCACCCCCTGTGCGAAGCCGACTTTACCGGGTAAAGGTTTGCCAAGCCTGTATCTATGAAGGCCCAGAAAGTATCTTTATGGCTTGATCGAGGATTCTACATACGAGAGGACACGGCAAACCGCATCAAAATACCCGACCAATGTATAGGGTCAGCTTTATACGTATTAAAAGATGAATGAAAGCATATTTTACATCTCGAATATGAAAATTCGACCATTTGCAAAACATTGCTATTTTCAAAGGCATAATACGAAACATCACGTTCCGGCCCGAACATCCGGACCAGACAAAAAAAGGAACCACGCGTGGCTCCTTTTCTCATCAAGGGCGCGAAGGTTTACGCCCGTATTTTCCGGCACAACCACAGAGCGCGTTATGCGACCAATAGTCAGCCAAGCAGTTCAAGATAACGCCCGGCAGCCAGAAGCTCTGCCCGGTGACGATCGCGACGCGCGATGGCTTCGGCGTCCTCACCCCATTTTTCCATTGCATATTCTTCGTCAAGCATTGCGGCCTTAAACGCAGCCACGGCATCAATATGCCTGTTCATCACCGCCAGCCCGATAATCACCGAGCCAGAAACCGTTGTCAGGCTGTGCAAGGCGGTAAGATAATAGTCATCAAAGCTTTCGACATGATCCTGCAAACGCAAAAGCGCACGGTCATCCTGAGAAATCGGCATAACGCCCTCGGTCACGCTGAGCGAAACACCGAGTTCGGCTTTTGACCAATCCAGCAGCGGCTGCCACGCCTTTGCCTGACGTTCGATCAGATCTTCGGGGAAGGATGCGCGATAGCACAACAGATCCGAACGACCATAGCCGGTCAGTTCGGCAATCACCGTATCGCGGTTAGGACGCACCCGATCAATCGCGGTTGCAGCAAGCTGCATGATCGGCATTGTCGCCGGCAGGACCTTTTCGCCTTGCGCATCCCATTCAGAGGCAATTTCCCTTGCCAGAACCTCGGAAGGCAGCAGAAAATCCGCCTTGGCAGGGGTTTTGACCGCACGGCCATCCAGAACGACACGCCAGCCCGCACCGCTGTCATCAGACACGGCGTCGGCCTTTTTATAAAAACGTTTAATTGATTTCGTATGCATGACCGCCATATGCCCAAAACCGGCGTGGCGTGCAAGCGTTTTGGCAAATCGAGCGTGCCAAATGGGCGATTATCAAAAATTTCTGTATAATTTTTGATCATTTTTCGCGATTGACCAAATAATAAACATCTCTACTCTAGCCGATGAAAGTTACAAAACCGCAACAATGCGGGCGCCTTGGCGACATGGCATGTCCATTGCTAAGTGCGCATTGGGTTTTATCAGGTGGCAGGATTGTCTCATCAATCCGCAATCAGGAGGCTTCTTTAGACATGACCACGCTTACGAACCGACTTTTAGGGGCTGCTATCGGTGCTGCAGTCGCCCTTGGCGCGCAGGCTGCATTGGCAGATACGGCGATCAAATTCTCGCTCGACTGGAAATTCGAAGGCCCGGCGGCACCATATCTTCTGGCAAAGAAAAATGGCTATTTCGAAGAAGAAGGCCTTGATGTCACCATTGACTCGGGCAACGGGTCCGTCGGTGCAATCACGCGCGTTGCCAGCGGTGCTTATGATGTATCGCTTGCAGATATCAACTCGCTGGTGGAATTCAACGCATCCAACCCGGACCGCGCGATGAAATCGATCTTCATGGTTTATGATCGCCCGCCATTCGCGCTGTTTATGAAAAAGGATTCCGGCATCACCAAACCGGAAGATCTGGTTGGCAAAACTCTTGGCGCGCCGGTTTTTGACGCATCGCGCAAACTTTATCCCGCATTTGCATCGGCCACCGGCCTTGATCTGGATGCTGTGACCTGGGAAAGCATGGACCCGCCGCTGCGTGAACCGATGTTGGTGCGTGGTGATGTGGATGCGATTTCCGGTCACTATTTCACATCGATCCTGAACTTGCAGGCGCAGGGCCTTGCCAAAGATGACCTGACCGTTTTCATGTATAAAGATTACGGCATGGATTTCTATGGCAATGGCCTTCTGGCATCGCCCGACATGATGGAAAACCATCCGGAAGAACTTAAAGGATTCTTGCGCGGGGTTGTTAAAGGCTGGGCTGCGGCGATTGCCGATCCTGAATCTGCGATCGAAGCGCTGAAGGAAGTTGATCCGCTGATCAACCCGGACCTTGAATTGCAGCGCCTGCAGATGGCGATTGACGAAAATGTCGTCACCCCGGTCACCCTTGAAGAAGGCATGGGTCTTGTCAAAGCCGACCGCATGGCCAAGGCCATCGATCAGGTTGCCCTGGCTTTCGGTTTCGAGAACAAGCCGTCTGTTGATGATATCTATACCGATGCTTTCATGCCTGCGGCCGAAGACCGCATGTTGAAGTAATCATCTGCCAAGGCAGGGCCGTCAGAATTTCTGGCGGCCCTGTTTTCAACTGCCCGTGAAAAACGGATAACCCGTAAAGATACAGGGTCCCGCCCCAGGTCGGGACTGCGGCCAAGCAGGGGGAATAACTGCAGTGTCCAAAAGCTTCGTCGAACTCAATGACGTCAAACTTCGCTATAGTGAGGGCGATGAACTGGCGCTTGAAACCACCAACATGAAGATCGACAAGGGCGAGTTTATCGCTGTTGTCGGTCCGTCCGGCTGCGGCAAATCTTCCTTGCTGAAACTGGTTTCCGGTTTGATGCCGCCATCCGAAGGCAATGTCATTGTTGATAACAAGGAAGTTTCCGGGCCGCTCAAGATTGTCGGCATGGCGTTTCAGAACCCCACCCTTTTGCCCTGGCGCACGACGCTTGATAATGTCCTGCTGCCGATGGAAATCGTCAAACCGCATCGCCACCGCCTGCGTAAACATCGCGCGGAATATGAAGAACGCGCACGCAAGCTTCTGGCGACGGTCGGGCTTGAGGGCCACGAAGACAAATACCCCTGGGAGCTTTCCGGTGGCATGCAACAGCGTGCATCACTTTGCCGGTCGCTGATCCATGAGCCGGATCTTTTGATGCTGGACGAGCCGTTCGGTGCGCTTGATGCCTTCACCCGTGAAGAGCTGTGGGACATTTTGCAGAACCTTTGGATGATCAAGCCGTTTACGGTCATTCTGGTCACCCATGATTTGCGTGAGGCGGCCTATCTTGCCGATACGATCTATGTGATGTCCAAACGTCCGGGTAAGATTCTTGTGGAGCGTGAAAACACCCTGCCCCGTCCAAGGGATCAGGAAACCACCTTTACCCAGCCTTTCACCGATCTTGTCCACGAATTGCGCGGTCACATTCGTGACGTGCGAGAATCATAAGGGGGCTGGCAAAAATCATGAACAAGAAATTGAACCTTCGCAAAGCAACACCCTGGCTTAGCGCCATCGGGCTTTTCATCTTTTGGGAATTGGTGGTCCGGATTTTCAATATTCCGCCTTATGTCCTGCCAACCCCGTCCGAAAGCATCATGGTCGGCTGGCAGTTCCACGAAGCGATCTGGATGCATGCCTATCACACGCTTTATACCACGCTGGCGGGCTTTGCCATTGCGGTGGTATTCGGGGTAATTCTTGGCGCACTGGTTGGGTCAAGCCGTGCGATTTATGACGCAGCCAACCCGCTTCTGGTCGGGTTTAATTCCGTGCCCAAGGTCGCGCTTGTGCCGGTTCTGGTGATGTGGTTTGGCATCGGTACGGTGCCTGCGATTATTACCGCATTCCTGATTTCCTTCTTTCCGATTGTGGTTAACGTGGCCACGGGCCTTGCCACACTGGAACCGGAATTGCGCGATGTGTTGCGATCGCTTGGTGCGACACGGCGTGACATCCTGATCAAGGTCGGCTTCCCGCGCGCGATGCCGTATTTCTTTGCATCGCTTAAGGTCGCGATCACCCTGGCCTTTGTCGGCTCGGTGATTTCCGAGACCGTGGCATCGAACGTGGGGGTTGGGTATCTGATGCTGTCGGCATCATCGAAATTCAACATGCCGCTGGTCTTTGCCGGGCTTCTGGTGATCGCGGTGATGGGGATTGCGATGTACGAGATCTTTAACGTGATCGAACGCCGGTCAACCAAATGGGCCAACCGTGGCAATCAGAGCGTCTGATCGCCCGCCCCTTCCAGACAGCCAAAAGGCCGGGCGTTTTTGCCCGGCCTTTTTTCGTCATCACGTCGGCAATGATCAGCTTAGATGTTGGTCAAAGAAGGCCATCGTCCGTTCCCAAGCCAGCATTGCATCTTCGCTGTCATAACGGCCACCGGTCGGGTTGGCAAAGGCATGGTCGGCCTCATACCAGAAAAACTCGTAATCCGATTTCCCGGCAATCCGCAGCGATTCTTCGAAACCGTCAACCATTTCCTTGTTGATGGATTTATCAAGAGTCCCGAAATGCCCCATCAGCGGCGCATTAAGTGTCGCGACCTGTTCCGGTGTCTTTTTGACATTGCCGTAATAGATCACAGCCGCATCGACATCGGTTGCAAGGGCGGTATTAAGCGACCAGCCACCACCAAAGCACCAACCGACCGAACCGACCTTGCCCGTTGAATCCTTGTGGTTACGCAGGAATTCGACAGAGGATTGCAGTTTTCGGGTCGCAACCACAGGGTCCATACCCGACATCAGGGCACGTGCACCATCCGGGGTCGTGGCAGGCGGTTGACCATAAAGATCCACCGCAAGGGCAATATACCCCTGTTTTGCATATTCGGCCGCAACTGCGCGAATATGGTCATTCAGTCCCCACCATTCATGGATCAGAACAACTGTCGGTGCCGGAAGCGTTGCCGGCATGGCGATTTCAGCAACCATTTCATCGCCTTCGGGCGTGGTGATGGTCACCTTATCAAGCCCGTTCCCCGCCGCATGCGCCAGCATCGGATCAGCAAGAATTACCGCCAAAGGCAGTGCAACTGCGCCTTTGAGGAACAGGCGACGTTCTTCGTCGGTTGCCTTGGGCGGCGGACCGAGATGTTCATGGGAACCACATCCGTCTAACGTACACATCTTAAAGCCTCCTTTGGAATTTTTCTGGTTTTGAAATGATTGGCAAAACCATCTGGCATTGCAAATCACGGTCGCGTCATAAGCAAGCAAAAGTTAGCCATTTTGTCAGGGTCCAGACTCATTCAAATGATCAAAATATGAAACTGACCGCTTGTCAGGATGTGAAAATCTCTGATTTAACACTGGGATCGGGATTTAATCATTTCTTCCAGAAGGATCGCACATGCGCACAATCGAAACCGTCCTGCTTGATCTTGGCGGCGTTCTTGCCGATTGGGACCCGCGATATCTGTATCGCAAGATATTCAGCGACGAAGCCGAGATGGAGCGTTTCTTAAGCGAGGTGTGCCACCCGCACTGGAATCACTTGCATGATCAGGGGGCGTTGAGCTTTGCCAGGTCCATCCCGGACCTTCAGCATCGCCACCCGCACTATCACGATCAGATTGACGCATGGCAGACGCGCTGGCCAGAAATGCTAAAGGGGCCGATTCCCGGTACGGTCAAAATTCTTGAAGACATTAAGGCGCGACAAAAAGTGCGGTTATATGCCCTGACCAACTGGTCACATGAAACATGGCCTCATGCGATCGAGCGGTTTGAGTTCCTGAACCATTTCGAAGGGATTCTGGTATCGGGGCAGGAAAAACTGGCGAAACCGGACCCGCGCATTTTCGAACTGGTTTGCGCACGTTTCCGGTTAAACCCGCCTGAAACCCTGTTTATTGATGACAATGAACGCAATATCCAACAAGCGCGCGAAATGGGCTTTATCACCCACTGGTTCCGCGATCCGGTAAAATTACAGCGTGAATTGATCGAATACCGGCTGATCTGATCAGCGCTTTTGACGCAGGTAATTGCCAAAGCATTCGCCAAAGGCAAATTCCCAGCCCTTGAGATAGCCTTCGCGCAGCGCCGGGGCGATGTGACCGACATTGTCCCAGGCCTTGTGTTCCAGGCGAATAACACACCGACCGAAGTCGTTTAGTTCGAACGATACCTCGACCAGGGTAAAGTCCCCGGCATTCCAGCCCGGATGCCAGGTAAAGGAAAGATGTTCACCAGGCTGCCAGCTTCGGACACGGCCCCAGGGAATATCATCCTTTGCCTTGACCCGTTCGACAATTTCACCGCCAACACCACCATTGAATTCAACAGCGATACAATCCTTTTTCGAGATCGAATGAGTGTCGGTTGGCCACCATTCAGCAAAGCCCGATGTGAACGCATCAAAGGCGTCATCGGGATCTATGGCAACGGTCAACTCGAAACGAATTGGGGCAAGTTCGGGATTCTTAAGCGGCATCACGGTCAAGTTCCCAGATCTCGTCAAGGGCGGACGCCAGCTCGTCAAAATGGCTGATGACGGCATGGGCACCGGATTTATGCAGGGTATCAACATCATGATACCCCCAATCAACACCAATGGCGATCATGCCCGCAGCACGCCCCATTTCGATATCATAGCTGGTATCGCCGACAATCACCGCATTGGGGGCATCAACCCCGGTTTCTTCAAGGGCGGCAACCAGCATGGCCGGATTGGGTTTTGACGGGTGATTGTCACAGGTCTGAAGGGTGACAAACCGGTCTTCGAGTTCATTACGCGCCAGAACAGCATCAAGACCACGGCGGGCCTTGCCGGTTGCGACACCACTTAGCCATTGGCGACGATCGATTTCAGCAAGAACTTCACGCACACCGGGGAACAGAGGTTCATGAAAATCCGGTGACTGGCGCAGGGTAAAGAATGCCGATTTATAGGCCGCTGTCACGGCACCGATCACGTCCTCATCCACCTGTTTTGGACTTGCCAGTTTGCTGATGGCCTCTGGCAGGCTCAGGCCGATAATCGTGCGTGTTTTTTCCAACCCCGGACAATCCAGCCCATGCTGCGCAAAGGCATGATCCATGCAATGGGCAATGGCGTGCTGGCTGTCGACAAGCGTGCCATCGCAATCAAAAATCACAAGTCGGAGTGGATCAGTGGTCATGTGGGGTCTTTCATCCTGAAGTTTGGCATCGCGAATTTTGGAAAGCGGAGACTAATCGAAAGGAAATCAAAGATCGAGTCTCGCGCGGTTGTATTGCGCTTGATTTTTTGTGCTT
This sequence comes from Thalassospira sp., assembly GCA_048264285.1. Classification (GTDB taxonomy): domain Bacteria; phylum Pseudomonadota; class Alphaproteobacteria; order Rhodospirillales; family Thalassospiraceae; genus Thalassospira. Next base: position 9,727 of record JBLXDD010000008.1, on the reverse strand, counting down.
TGCGGGAAGCAACAGAAACTACAAGTAAATTCTGTATTAACTTTCAGATATGTGTGAGACGCGCTATAATTGGCTTCTGGCCCACAGGGCGTCCCGAAAGCGGCGGCCAAACAACAGGAGACTGGCCATGCTTACTCTCCGCGATTGTATCGACTTCAGCGACCTTACCGAGGAGGAAGTGCTTGCGATTGCCGAGTGTGAGCATATTCCGCTGGTGACGGCCCTTGAAGAGGGGGAATCTCTGGTGCACACGAAACGTGGCCGCAAGGAACTTGCGGTAATGATCAAGGGCCAGGCCGAAATGTGTGAACGCATGGGAAATACGGTTCATGCCCGTCATCTGAACCGGGTGCATGATGCATTCATGAAACGTTTCGCCGAGCAGAAACATCACGCGGCAACCAGATAAAAAAAAAACAGCCTTTAACAGGGACGAAAAAGCCGGCGCATTGCGTCGGCTTTTCGGTATCGGATGTTCTGTCTGCCCTACCCTATTTCCGGCGTGACCGCGACGGCTTTGCCTTTGGTTTGGGCTTTTCTTCCTTTTCACGGTGGATTTCCGGGGTCAGGAATTTGGTCGGTGTTTTCGGATCGAAATTAAGTTTTTTGAGCGTTTCGGCAAAATGTTCGGGCACGGGGGCCTCGATCACGACACGCTGACCAGTGACTGGATGCGGGAAATCAATTGCGCGCGCATGCAGATGCATCTGATTGGAAAGACCATCGATAAAGGCCTTTGACCCACCATATTTGCCATCGCCAAGGATCGGACATTCAATCGCCTCGCAATGAACGCGCAGCTGATGGGTACGACCGGTCAGCGGTGACAGGGCCAGCCAGGCTGCCTTGCGCCCGGCACGATGCAACTGGCGGAAAACGGATTGCGCCGATTTTCCGAGTTTTTCATCAATCACCATTTTCTCACCACCCTTGCCGGCGATTTTGGCAAGCGGCGCATCAATCATGCCTTCGCGTTCCGCAGGCGCGCCGGTGACAATCGCCCAGTAAAGTTTACGGGTTGATTTATCCTTGAACGCCTTGGTCAGCGCATGCGCCGCACTGGCAGAACGCGCCAGCAGCAAAACACCACTGGTGTCCTTATCCAGACGGTGGACAAGCTTCGGGCGTTCCTTACTGTCAAGTTTCAGCGCATCAAGCATGCCATCAACATGGACATTGGTGTTGGTCCCACCCTGTACGGCAAGACCGGCGGGCTTGTTGATCGCCAAGACCAGTTCGTCATAGAAAATGACGGAATCGCGCAGTGCCTGTAATTCGGCCTCGGTCGCATCCGATTTGGCCGGGCCTGCGTGTTTGCGTTGCTGTACTTCGGCCGGGTTATAGCCAGAACCATCTTCGCCCCACGGACCGGTGCCCCCACCAGACATAACCGGCACGGGCGGCACGCGGATTTCCTGCCCCGGTTCAACCCGCTGATTGGCCTTGGCCCGTTTGCCATCGACGCGGATCTGACCGCCGCGCAGGAATTTCTGGACCTGACCGAATGTGAATTCAGGACAGTTGCGCTTGAACCAGCGATCGAGCCTGATATCAGCCTCGTCCGCCTTGACCTTGCGCAGAGTGACACCACTCATTGCAAAACACCCCTTACCAGCGCAATAGCGCCAAACAATGCCGAAATGCCGACCACCACGGAAACAATCACATAAAGGGCCGCAAGCCCCATATTGCCCCGTTCATACAAGGTCGCAACATCCAGCGAGAACGTCGAAAAAGTTGTAAACGCCCCGAGAAAACCGGTCACGAGGAGTGCGCGCATCTCAGGCCCCATGGATAATTTCAGGGCCGAGACTTCGATCAACACCCCCATCAGGAAAGAACCGACGATATTGACGGTCAGAGTTCCCCAGGGAAAACCACTGCCGAGCATGGAGCCCATCATGACCGACACACTGTGACGTGCGACCGCACCAATGGCACCGCCCAAGGCAATGGAAGCAATTAACAACGGTGAAAAATGCATGGCGCGGAACCTATTCCTTCAATCCAGAAATGTCACGTGTGAATACGGTATGGGGATACGGCAAATACAGGGCCCTTGCGAAATAGCGGCCACCTGCGCCAAACCCTATATCCTGTGGGCATCAAACACCAAGCGAAAGACCAGATCAATTGTCTTGGGGCTGCCCCATCCGGGTTTGCACATCTTGTAACCAGGCCCGCGTGCGTTTTTCATTCTGCCCCAGATCATCAATCCCATAGACGGAACGGGCCATTAAACAAAAGGTCACGTCTTCACCCGTTTCCGACAGGATCGGTTCGACTTCCACCCAGTCGGGAAAGCGCATGATCGATGTGCGGGCCAGAAAATAAATCCTGCCATCCATGCCACCGGCAATATCTGTCTTTAACTGCATGCCGTGATCAGCAGCAGCATCAATCATGACCTGGGTCACCGTCGCCACCGATGCATTAAACGCCGGACTTTCCATAGCGCGGTCTGTATCGGGTAGCTGATCTGCGGGGCAGGCAAGAAAGAAATTGGGATTTTTTGGCAAATCGGCATCACGGCCAAACCTGGTATTGGGCGGATCGCCAGCCGGCAATAAATGATCGATCAAACCGGTCAATCGCACGACGATCAGAATACCTGCCAATATCAGCAGCGCCCAGATCGTCAATATCCCCAACAGCTTCAATGACACCACCACCCCCAAAACACCGATTTCGCCCGCCACGCATCCATCATGGTCACCTAAACACCATAGCCGTAAACCAGATGGAATCAAAATACCCGACCACAGCAATGGTCGGGTATTTCGAAATACAAACCCATTCGTTGGCAAACCAGGGGGGGAATTACAAATTCACCAATCAACAGGGATGTATCGAGGGAACAGTGTCTGTTCAGGCCGCAGATGGCAGTGCGACGGCCTCGACATTGGCCAATGCACGGGCCATGGCTTCTTGCGGATTAGCAGCAAAGCCGGACGCATCAATCACTTCAATGTCCGAAATACCGACAAAGCCCAACACCTGTTTCAAATACGGGGTGGCGAAATCGGCGGCGCTATTGACCGGAACGCCGCCGGTGGCGACCACGATATAAGCTTTTTTACCGCTCAGAAGGCCAACCGGGCCGTTTTCCGTATATTTGAAGGTCACCCCAACACGCGCAATCAGGTCGATCCAGGCTTTGAGTGTTGACGGAACCGAGAAGTTATACATCGGGGCACCAATGACAACGACATCGGCATTCTGAAGTTCGGCGACCATTTTGTCGGAAACGGAAATGATTTCCTTTTGGGCGGCGGAACGGTTTTCTTCGGGGGTGTAATAGGCGCCGACGGTTTCCCCGGTCAGGGCCGTGATCAAGGGGGCGTTGGTATCGCGCTCGACAACTTTTGCCGATGGATCGGCTGAGGTAATACGCTCGATCAGTTTGGTTGCGATCTGACGGGAGTTCGAGTTCTCACCGTTTACAGATGCGCTTACGTGCAAAATACTGGTCATTTGTCGTCTCCAAGTCCGGGTTTGTTTGTTGCCCCGAACTTACGCCTGCCAAACCGAGTTGTTTAGCCAGAGACTCTTCACCAGATTGTTTCCAAATTAACGTCAAACCAAAATTTGGACTATTTATTGTCGCGCTTCTTTTGACGTTCTGCGCGCAATTTGTCGAAATACTCGACACGCTTTTTCAGATCACGCTCAAATCCGCGTTCGACCGGCTCATAGAAATTTTGTCGCCGCATGCCTTCGGGGAAATAGTTTTGCCCTGAAAAGCCATCTTCCTGATCATGGTCATAGGCATAGCCCGTCCCATAGCCGATATCTTTCATCAGCTTGGTCGGAGCATTCAGAATATGGGCCGGCGGCATCAGCGATCCGGTATCGCGCGCGATCTTGAGCGACTTTTTATAGGCGGAATATCCCGCATTGGATTTCGGCGCCAATGCCAGATAAATCACCGCTTGCGCCAAAGCAAGTTCACCTTCGGGACTGCCCAGCCGTTCATATGCCTCCCACGCACCGATGCAAAATTGCTGGGCCTGTGGGTCTGCCAGACCGATATCCTCGACCGCCATACGGGTCAGACGCCGTGCGACAAATTTGGGGTCTTCACCACCAGCCAGCATCCGGTTGAACCAATAAAGTGCCGCATCCGGGTCCGAGCCGCGAATGGATTTATGCAGCGCACTTATCAGGTTGTAATGACTGTCGTCGCCCTTGTCATAAATCGGCATGCGCTTTTGCACGGTGCGGGCAAGTTCCGCCACACCAAGCGGGCCATCGTCACTGGGCGGCAAGGAAAACAGTTCTTCGGCCAAGTTCAGGCAATAACGCCCATCCCCATCGGCCATGGCACGCAAAGTTTCGCGCGCTTGCGGTGTGATGGGCAGGTCAAACCCCATTTCCTGTTCGGCACGCACCAGAAGTTCTTCAAGCCCCTGATCATCAAGACGCTTGAGAACCAGCACCTGACAGCGAGACAAAAGGGCCGCATTCAGTTCGAAGGACGGGTTTTCAGTGGTTGCCCCGATAAGTGTGATGGTGCCGTCTTCGACATAGGGCAGGAAACTGTCCTGTTGTGCCTTGTTGAAACGATGGATTTCATCAATGAACAACAATGTTGCCCCGCCGGTCGATCGGCGCGCACGGGCACGTTCAAACACCTTACGCAGGTCTGCGACACCCGAAAAGATCGCCGAAAGCGGTTCAAAGGCCATATCGGCGATATCGGCCATCAAACGCGCAAGCGTCGTCTTGCCGCAGCCCGGCGGCCCCCATAGCACAACCGACGGCACGCGGCCGGTTTTGATCATGCGGGTAATCGGCCCGTCATCGCCAAACAGATGCCCCTGGCCGACAACTTCATCAAGCTTGACGGGGCGTAGTCTGTCGGCCAAAGGGCGCGTGACCTGACTTTCAAACAGGGAAACCATCGGAAAATACTATTCTGGTTGGATCGGGTCTGGTTGGAACGGCGCGGACATAGTTCGAGCAGATCGCGCAAAACCTAACATGCAGGTGCAGTGGATGACAGATGAAAACATCTTGGAGCGTCGCCTTGGCATTGACACCTCGATGGTCGAGGTATAGTTTTTGATCCTTCATCAAGGGAATAACAGATGACCAATACCGTCGACTATACGGATCGCGCCTATTGGCAAGGCACGATTAAAATGTCGCTTTCGAAGTTTTTTGTCCTGTGTGTTTTGCATCGTAAACCCATGCATGGCTACGAAGTTGTGCAGGCGGTCGAAAAAACAACAAATGGCTGCTGTTCCCCATCCGAAGGCACGGTTTATCCGGTTTTGAAAGAATTCGAATCCGGTGGTTATCTGACATCCGTTCCCCAAACCGTGCAAGGCCGCCAACGCAAGGTATATGCCCTGACCGACAAGGGGCGCGATGCCTTTCTGATTGCGACCGACGCATGGATGGAAGCAACCCGCCATATTATTGCCAGCCGCGACCTGACCGCACCTCCGCAGTCCAGCCCCCCCTCACCACAGGACGGAGCAACTGTTTGTGACTAGTACCTTTTTCAGCGCCAAATACATCGATCATCGAGGTATGAAATCATGACATCGTTGCCACAACCGGGCCCGGCCAAGTTGCCAATTGTTATCGGGCTGGGTACGGGACAGACCCTTGCATTCGGGACAACCCTTTATCTGCCGGCCATTCTTGCCGAACCGATGGCTGTTGAGCTTGGCATTCCACCGGGATGGGCATTCGGGGCGTTTTCACTGGCCTTGATTTTTTCGGCCTTTCTCGGCCCCAAGGCCGGGGCACGGATTGATCAGTTTGGCGGGCGCACCGTACTTGCGGTATCGAGCCTGATTTTTGCGGTCGGCCTTGCAATGCTTGGCAGCGCAGACAGCTTGACCATGATGTGTGTGGCCTGGTGTGTCATTGGTGTTGGCATGTCGATGGGCCTTTATGAAGCGGCCTTTGCGACCCTGAGCTGGATTTATGGTCTTGATGCCCGGGGGCCGATCACCGGCATCACATTGATTGCAGGTTTTGCCAGCACAATCTGTTGGCCGATTACCGCCGGGTTAGAAGCCGAGTTTGACTGGCGCACGGCATGCTATTTCTGGGCCGTGATGCATATCGTGCTCGGATTGCCGCTTAATCTGTTTTTGATCCCGCGCCAAAAGGCCGGCGATACGCCGCTTTCTGATCATGAGACCGGGGAACACGATAACGCCCCCAAACCGCAACCAGCCGGGGTCAAATTGTCCCGCAAGGATATTTTCAATACCCAGATGGTCCTTCTTGCCATCGTCTTTGCTGCAAGCTGGTTTACCGCAACCGCCATGGCGGCCCATTTGCCCCGCCTTTTGCAGATTTCGGGCATGGATGCCGCCGGGGCCCTGATTGCGGCATCACTGGTGGGACCCGCCCAGGTTGCCGGTCGGTTGCTTGAGTTCGGTTTTCTAAAAAAAATGCATCCCCTTATTTCGTCAAGGCTGTCATCACTGACCCATCCCGTCGGGGCCTTTTTGCTTTTGGTGTTTGGCGGGCCGGTCGGCATGCTGTTTACCAGCCTGCACGGGATCGGTAATGGCATTTTGACAATCGCCAAAGGAACACTGCCCCTTGCGACCTTCGGGCCAGTGGGGTATGGCGCGAGGCAGGGCTATATCATGGCGCCGTCACGATTTGCCCAGGCCGCAGCCCCGTTCCTTTTCGGCTTGCTGATCGATGGGTATGGTGAATATGCCTTGCTTCTGACGATCGGCTTGGGCTTTTTGACATTCATTGCCCTTATGGCACTTCGTGTGCGTCCTCTTCGCCCCACAACCACAGAAAACGACCCGAAATATGAGACTTCTAACCGTTAAAAACATCGACCACCTGCCGGCACTTGACCCGGCCTATATCAATCGTAATCCGGCCGAAGGATTACCTGATCCACTTGGGCACCCGCCACGCATACTCTTGCTGTACGGGTCCTTGCGTGATCGGTCCTATTCCCGCCTTGTGGTCGAGGAATGCGCCCGCATCCTGAATTACTTCGGGGCGGAAACCCGCATCTTTAATCCGTCTGATCTGCCCTTGCCGGATCAGGTTGAAAATGATGACCACCCGGCCGTTCATGAACTGCGCGAATTGTCGATCTGGTCCGAAGGACAAGTCTGGTGCAGCCCCGAGCGCCACGGGCAAATTTCCGGCATCATGAAAACCCAGATCGATCATCTGCCACTTTCGGTTGGCGGCATTCGCCCCACCCAGGGCCGGACACTTGCCGTCATGCAAGTTTCGGGCGGATCACAATCGTTTAATGCTGTGAATTCGATGCGCATTCTGGGGCGCTGGATGCGGATGGTGACCATCCCGAACCAGTCCAGTGTCCCCAAGGCATTCGAAAAATTCGATGAAGACGGCCGCATGGAAGCATCTTCATTCTATGACCGCATCGTTGATGTCATGGAAGAATTGGTCCGCTTTACCATTCTGACGCGTCCCCATAGCACCTTTTTGACCAACCGCTATTCGGAACGAAAAGCGGCGCAAACGCCGATCAATGTCGAAACCGATCTGTCGGCGATTGCGATAAATGCCAACAAAAACGGGAAGTAACCAGACGTTACTCCCCGTTGATGCGGTTTCTGTCTTGCGTGCCTTTAGAGTCTGTACCGTTTAGATTTAAACGAACCCTTCGGGCCGGGATATTTTTTGTCCTGTACACCGCTTCAAGCTAAACGGAACAGATTCTAAAGGGTGAATTCCCCGGTCAGGATGTTACCATCCCGGCGAACCGAGATTTTCCAATCCCGGCTTCGTTCACCGGCACGCAAGACTTCCTTAAGGCGCTCAACCGAATTGATCGCCTGACCATTGACTTCAACGATGTAATCCCCTGCCTTAAGCCGCGTGCGCCGTGCCAAGCTATCACGGGCAACGGCCAAAACCACAACACCTTCGCCAAGGGTATCGACCCCCAACTCGTCGGCAAGTGCCGGATTCATATTGGCGACTTTGGTGCCGCTGAACGGATTGCGGCCCTTGATCACGCTTTCATCACGTGCCGGCAATTCCGGCGCAACTTCAAGCGGCATCTCAAGCGTGACCTCGGCACCGCGTCGAAGCACGGAAAGCTCGGCCACGCTATCAAGTTCCAGCGTCGCGATACGGAATTTCAGTTCATTGGGGTTATCGACCGGAAGACCGTTTACTGCAACCACCACATCACCGGGCAATAATCCACCACGATCTGCCGGGCTGCCTTTGCGGACTTCATTGATCAGAACCCCGTGCGGGCGATCAAGTTCAAGCGATGCAGCCAAATCCCCGGTGACCCCCTGCCCCGCAGCACCAAGCCACGGACGACGCAGATCACCACTGATCAGGCCGCGCATCACCACCTTGACCATATTGGCCGGAACGGCAAAACCGATGCCATTCGATCCGCCGGATTTGGTGAAGATCGCCGAGTTGACCCCGATCAGCTTGCCATCAATATCGACCAGTGCCCCGCCGGAATTCCCCGGGTTAATCGCAGCATCGGTCTGGATAAAGGATTGATAATCCTGCCCGGTCACACCGGCCCGCGCCAAGGCCGAAACAATGCCGCTGGTCACGGTTTGCCCGACGCCAAACGGGTTCCCGATCGCAAGCACAAGGTCGCCAACCTCAACCGCATCGGAATCGCCAAACGGAATGGCAGGCAGTTCCTTATCAACCCCGCGCAATTTCAATACAGCAAGGTCCGTGCGCTCGTCCGAGCCGACAAGATCGGCATCAAATTCGCGGTTATCATGCAAAACAACGCGGATTTCGCTCGCACCATCAATAACATGATGGTTGGTCACGATGGTGCCATCCCCCGAAACAATGACCCCCGACCCAAGGGATCGTTCGACACGCTGACGCGGGGCCCCGAAAGCACCGCCGAAACGGTCACCAAAGAACTGCTTGAAGAACGGATCATTGAAGAACGGCGTGCGCTGGCGTTGCTCGACCACCTTTTTGGTGTAGATATTGACAACCGCCGGTGCGGTTTGCTTGACCAATGGCGAAAGCGACATCTTGACTTCCGCCTGGCTTGACGGCAAACGCCGATCCAGGGTGCCTTCGTCGCTTTGGGCATGGGCCAGATTGCCTGCGCCAGACATTGTCGCCATCCCGATCACGGCAAAGGCGACAATCTTTGAAATCCATTTTGCCTGCACGTCACACTCTCTCTTTTATATTGCGTTGACCGGGGCTGGCCCGGTCATGACTTCACATCAATTAGGGAAATTAGAATTGCTGCGCAACCTTGGCGGAAATATGAACTTTTTGGCATTTGCAAACTGTTGCCAAAAGAAAACGGGCGACACCAGATGGCATCGCCCGTTTCTGTTTCTTAAAGGCCGAAACGTTGCTTATTCAGCAACAGCTTCTTCGCCTTCGCCCTCTGCTTCGAGGCGAGCACGGTCTTCCGCGCCTTTTGCTTCGACGTTGCGATCGACAAGTTCGATCACAGCAACCGGAGCCGCATCGCCGTAACGGAAGCCAGCCTTGAGAACGCGGGTGTAACCACCGGAACGCTCTTTGTAGCGGTCAGCGATTTCGCCGAACAGCTTGGCTACGACTTTGTCGTCACGCAGGATCGAAATGGCCTGACGGCGTGCATGCAGGTCGCCCCGCTTGCCCAGCGTAATCAGTTTTTCGACATACGGGCGAAGATCCTTGGCCTTCGGAAGAGTGGTTTTGATCTGCTCGTGGGTGAGCAGCGAAACTGCCATGTTGGCAAACATCGCCTTACGAT
>JBLXDD010000007.1:0-144965 GCA_048264285.1 Thalassospira sp. | reverse complement strand
TCGCTTCTGCCGATCCTTGAACATAAGGCGGGTCGTGTTCTGGCCAATGGCTTCCCGACCGGTGTGGAAGTGTCCGACACCATGGTGCATGGCGGGCCGTACCCGGCATCGACCAATTTCGGGGCGACCTCGGTCGGGACGATGGCCATTCGCCGTTTCCTGCGCCCGGTTTGCTATCAGAACATCCCGACGGAGGTGTTGCCTGCTGATATTGCCTGAACCAAGCCGGTATAAATCTTTGAAAAAGTCGCTCCTGTCGGGGCGGCTTTTTCTTTTGGAAATGGCCTTCCCCATGCCCATGCGCCGAATGCATGAGGAAGGCAAAGCGCACCGGAATTCAGATGTCCGCTCAGAAATGCGGATGCCATGGTGGTTCATGGAATGGATCGAATTCATTTATCGGCGGGGGTGGCGGCCGGTGGTTTGGCAATGACATGCCGATACGAGATATACCCTCGATGCGACCGGTAATGCGCTGCGAAGCGATGGTCCAAGGGCATTCGTCTGAGGCGCATTCAAAGTATGGTGCAAAGCTATCCTCGCTTTGGCGAAGCATGTATTGGGTTTGATCAACAAGATTTGTCTCCCGGACAGTCAGGATCATGGCAGCAAGGCATAGCCCGCTGCCAACAAGCATCAGAATCTTTCCTGTCCGGTATGCAGCTTTGTCGCTTTGCACGGAATTAGATCTCCGGTTGGTTCGGGTCTTTGGGTGCGGGGGCCTTTGCATCACCACCAAGCGCCTGATAAAGCGTGATAAGGTTGGCGATGCGATCAAACTGGTTTTCCAATACGTCTTCCTCGGCCGTCCGACGGTTTTCTTGAGCATCGAGCCAGTCCTGCATTGCGACAGCACCGGAGCGGAAGCGTGTTTCATAGATCCGTTCGGCATTCAGAGATGCTTCCAGTGACGCTTCAAGCTGTTCAGCCCGTCGGTCATAGCTGCCGCGTGCAGATAACGCATTTTCAACGTCAGCCATCGCCGCATAGGTCGTCTGGCGGAACTCTGCAATAGCCTGTTCGTATTCGGCTTCGGACACTTTGATATTAAGCTGCCCCTCATTCCAGTTAAGGAAAGGCAGGGCCAGGCTGGCACCTAATGCGCCAATCGGGTTGGAGATCAAGTTACGAAGCTGGTCACTGCTTGATCCCATGGTGCCGGTCAGACTGATGGTCGGCAGCAAACTGGTTTTGACAGAATTTAGCTCTTCGACACTTTCGCGCAGGCGCAATTCGGCGGCATGCACATCGGGGCGGCGGACCAGCAAATCGGCAGGCAGTCCTGCCGGGATGTCGGGCAAAATGCCTGCGGGCAGGGTGCGCCGTGATATCTCGATATCCGAAGGTGGCTGATTAAACAGGATCGATAACGCATTTTTCGTCTCGATCAGGTTTTGTTCGATTTCGGTATAGGCTGCGCGCTGACTTTCCAGGTTGCTGCGCGCTTCGTTGACCTCAAGCGAAGAGGTCGAGCCGGCAGTATATTGTGTATCAACCAGATCAAGGGTCTGCTGGGCATAGTCAATGCTGGCCTGTGCAATATCAAGGCGCTGCTGATAGTAAACGGCCTGCCAGTACAGTGTTGCCGTTGTTCCGATCAGTGACAAAGCTGTGCTTTCGCGATCTTCAAGTGTGGCCAGGGTTTCCCACTTGGCAGCATCATAATCATGGCCAAGCTTGCCCCACAAATCGAGTTCATAGCTGACACCTGCTTCGACACCGAAGCTGCGCGTGATATCACCGTCGCTGCTGCCATCTTCGCTATCGAACTGACGGGACAGGGATGTTTCACTACCGGCCGAGACATCGGGATAAAACGCATCTTCGGCCAAGCCTGCGGCTAGTTGCGCCTGACGTACTTTGATCGTGGCCGCAGCCAGATCATTGTTCGTTTCAAGCGCCCTTGAAATGAGTTGATTGAGCTGGGCATCATCGAAATTCTGCCACCATCCGGTCTGGGCAATGATTTCGGACTTGGTTGTTGCATCATCATTTTTTGATGACGAAGCCGTTGTCATGCCCCATTGATCGGGCAGGGCCATGTCCGGCTGGGTATAGGTCACCGTCGATAGGCTGGAACACCCCGCAAGGGCCAGCATCGACAAAATAGTTCCCGTTTTAAGCAAGTTTTTCATGGTCAATAATCTCTGTTAGTCGCGCGACAGCGCATCTACGGGGTCAAGCTGGGCGGCACTGCGCGCCGGCAAAAAGCCAAACGTAATGCCAATCAGGGTTGCACAGGCAAAGGCGCCGATGATTGATGTACTTGAATAAACCATCGAGAAACTGCTTCCGATCAGATCGAAAATCTCGCCGACGGCAAGGGCTGTCAGGACGCCAATTCCACCCCCCAGAATGCAGACCAGAACGGCTTCGATCAGGAATTGACGCAGGATGTCACTTTGGCGTGCACCAACAGCCATGCGAACACCGATTTCACCGGTACGTTCGGTGACAGATACCAGCATGATATTCATGACACCGATACCACCAACAACCAGTGAGATGACCGCAATCGAGGAAATCAGAAGCGTCATGGTGCTTGTTGTTTTCTCGATTGTTTCGCGGATGCTGTCGCTGTTGATGGTAAAGAAATCCTTGGTGCCGTGACGTTGGGTCAAAAGGTTGGTTATTTCCGTTTCGGCAACACCCGGATCAACGCTTTCGGCAACCCTAACGGTGATGCTGCTCAGATAACTCTGACCCAGAATGCGGGTCAGGGCAGTGCTGTGCGGGACCCAAATATTCAGGCTGTCCTGATTGCCGAATGTGCTGGTTTTTTCCTTGGTTACACCAATGATTCTGACAGGAACTGATCCCAGAAGGATCACTTCGCCAATCGGGTTTTCATCATCCGGAAACAGCTTTTGCAGCGTGTTGTCGTCAATGATGGCAACCTGTGCACGATCGGTAATGGCCGTTTCACCAAACCAGATACCATCGGCCATTTCATAACCGCGAACACGGTAGTAATCAGTACCAACCCCGGTAACATTGGCGTCTACTTCGATATTGCGATATCGCAGTGTTTCAGTACTGGAAACGCGGGGGGTGACGCTGTCGACGTAATACTGGCTTGCCAGAAATTCGGCATCACTGGCGGTAAGGGTTCTGATCTGATCGGCATCACGATCCCCGAAATCCTTGCCACGATTGATATCAATCGTACTGGTGCCGATTTCGTTGATGTCAGACAAAATGCGTTCCTGAGACCCTGTTCCCATTGCAACCACCGACACGACCGAAGCAATACCGATAATGATGCCCAACATGGTCAGGAACGTGCGCAGCCGATGTGCATTCATGGCAATCAGTGACATGCGGAATGCTTCGCCAAAACGACTGATCTGAGACATCCAGCTAGGGGATTTTGCCCCTATTTCTTTGGTCGAGATGGTCTCGGGTTTGATATCTGTTGGGGCTTTGGTGCGTTCGTCGCGAATGATTTCGCCGTCACGAATTTCAATGATCCGTTCGGCATGCGCAGCAACATCATGATCATGTGTCACCAGAATGACGGTATGTCCATCGCGGTGAAGTCCGCGCAACAGATCAAGCGTTTGCTTGCCGCTGTTGGTATCAAGTGCGCCAGTCGGTTCATCTGCCAGAATGACGTCGCCACCATTCATCAGGGCACGTGCGATACTGACGCGTTGTTGCTGCCCGCCGGACAACTGGCTTGGGCGGTGATGAATACGTTCGCCAAGTCCGACGCGTTTAAGGATGTCGGTGGCTCTTTTTGCGCGCTCGTCTGCATCTGTACCGGCATAGACGGCTGGTACTTCGACATTGCCAAGTGCCGTAAGGTCAGACAGCAAGTGGTAACGTTGAAAAATGAAGCCGAAATGTTCGCGTCTCAGCGCTGCCAGTTCATCGGGTTCAAGGTCGCCCGTCAGATGACCATTAATGCGGTATTCCCCGTCTGTTGGTCGATCCAGACAGCCAAGGATATTCATCAGCGTCGATTTTCCCGACCCGGATGCGCCGATGATCGCGACCATTTCACCGCGTTCAATCGTCAGGTCCACCCCCTTAAGCACGGCAATCTGTTCATCGCCTGCCGGGTAGTGCCGCCACAGATTGCGAATTTCGATCAGTGGCGCAGAAGTACGAGAAGTAATGTTGTTATCGCGCATGATCAGAACATCCCGCCAGGAGGGCCACGGCGCGCCGTCGTATCGCTTGGCGCTTCTTCGCTGCTTGCCATGCCGACAATGATTTCGTCATCGACATCAAGGCCGCTGGTGATTTCGGCATTGATATTGGTGTTAAGGCCAACGGTAACCGCACGATGGTCAATCGTGCCGTCAGCATTCAGGACATCCACGAAATACCGACCATCAGATGCCGGACCTTCAAGTGCGCTTGATGGCACGATCATGGCGTCTTCGGACCGGTCAACGATGATGCTGACTTCGGCCGTCATCCAAAGGCGCAACAGACGATCCGGGTTGTCGATATCAAACAGGGCGTTGTAATAAACCGCCTCGTCATCGGTGTTTTCGTCGTCATCCTCGATCTCGGTCGGGGCAGGCTCGATGGCGCGAAGGGTGCTGTGATAGATGGTGTTCGCGTCGCCCAGAACGTTAAAGGACACCGGCATGCCTTCGTGCAGGCGAATAATATCGGCTTCCGATACCTCGGCCTTGATTGTTACCTGATCAAGCTTGGCCAGCTTGATGATGGTCGGTGTTTCTTGTGTTGCGTTAACGGTCTGGCCTTCTTTGACAGGAAGGGCGACGACCGTGCCATCCATCGGCGCGGTGATCTTGGTATAGCCCAAATCGATCCGTGCGGTATCAACCGCGACTTCGGCCTGTGCGATTTCGGCATTCAGGGCATCAATGTCGGCCTTGGCAATGGCACGGGTTGCTTCGGCGGCATCGAAATCTTCCTGTGGTGATGCATCAAGGGCGCGCATCTTTTTCTGTCGCTCGAAATCAAGTTCAGCCTGTTTCAGGGTTGCTTGCTGTGCGACCAGTTGCGCCTTGGCATATGCAAGTGATGCCTCGGCCTCAAGCAGGTCATTTTCCTGTGTCGATGGGTCGATCTCGGCAATCAGGTCGCCTTCTTTGATCTGATCGCCCAATTCAACATGAAGCGCTTTGATCTGCCCGGAAACCTGCGCACCTACACTGACCAGTTTGGCGGCGCTGACCGCACCTGTTGCAAGAACGGTGTCTTCGATGGTGCCGATATACGGTTTTGTGGTGACAAAGTTCGGAGCGGGAGGGCGGGGAAACAGGAAGGCCTGTAATCCCCATGCCGCACCAACAATCAAGACCAGTGCAATGATTATATTGCGAACGCGTTTTCCAGATTTATTCATCGGGCTTTCATTCCTGACATCACTCAGTCGCGCGACATGCGCAATCCTGATGACGCAGAAATAGCAGGCCCTTTTGGTTCATTGGGTGAGGGGGGTGAAAATGATGTGTAAGGATTGTGTAAAGATGACCACAGGCCTCTTTTAACGGGTTCTTTCATCTATAGAATGGCATCATCAAACCCGACATTTTGTCGAACTACGAAAGATCGATGTGACGTGACCCGTATATTGCTTGTTGATGATGACCTGGAACTTGGTGCCATGCTGGTCGAGTATCTCGAAAGCGAGAGCTTTGAAGTATCCCAGGCCTATAGTGGAAAAGAGGGATTGGCACGTGCCCTTGAAGGCGACTACGCCGTCATATTGCTTGATATTATGATGCCTGGCGGGATGGGGGGCATTGATGTCTTGCGGGAATTGCGCGCCAAAAGCCGGGTGCCGGTGATCATGCTGACGGCCAAGGGGGATGATGTTGACCGTGTCATTGGCCTGGAGCTTGGCGCAGATGACTACATTCCCAAGCCATATTACCCCCGGGAACTGGTTGCACGCATTCGGGCGGTCTTGCGTCGTGCCGAACCTGTGCGCGAAAATTCCACGGAGGCAGAGCAAGCAGATACTCATGATGAAGAACTGATCCACGGTGATCTGGTGGTTAAACCTGCAAGTCGAATTGCACGTTTTGGTAACACCACTCTGGATCTGACGGTGTCGGAGTTTAACTTGCTGGAAGTTCTGATGCGGGCAGGCGAGCGCGCGCTTTCCAAAGACGAGCTGTCACGCAATGTGCTTGGCCGCCCGCGCGAAGTCTATGATCGTTCGATCGATGTGCATATGAGCAACCTTCGTCAGAAACTGCAAACCGTCAGTGGCGATGCCGGCATGATTGAAACTGTGCGCGGATTTGGCTACCGACTGAGGCAGGGCGTATGAAAAGCAGGCTTTTCTGGAAAATCCTGATCGGATTTGTCGTGACTTTCACCGCCATCACGATGGGGGTGTGGTTTGTCTTGCAGTTTTACGGTGGTCCACCTGAACCGTTTAATATCGGTTATCTGAAAAATACCGCGCCCGGATATCTTGAGACTGCGGCAAAGGTTGCCCAAAAAGATGGCGTGGCGGGTGTTCAGCAAACCATTGCCAACTGGCCAGAGACCGAAAAAAAACGTCTTAAGATCGAACTCGGTCGTGATGCTGATAGCATTTCTGTCGTGCGCCATCCCGAAATCACATCGCCGGACTGGCTGCCCAGTATGATCGAACATCCGGTGCTTGACCGGGTCGTGAACGGGCCGTCAGGTGAAACCATCCGCCTGACCTATGATGTCAGTGATATTCTTGCCGATCTTCCATCAGGGCCAAGGTTTCGCGTGCCCAATCCGCTTCTTGTTCTTGGAGCTGTGGGGGCGATCATATTCAGTGCCGCTTTGGCTTGGTATTTGACGCGCCCGATCCTGAAAATCAGTGCCGGCTTTGAACAGCTTTCTCAGGGGAATCTTGATTATCGTCTGGGGGATGCGATTGGTCAGCGGCGTGACGAAATCACCGACCTTGCGCGCGATTTTGATGTCATGGCGGATCGGTTGCAACGTTTGGTCGCCGCGCGCGACCGGTTGTTAAACGATGTGTCTCATGAACTTCGTTCCCCGCTTGCGCGCATGCAGCTTGCTGTCGGGTTGGCACGACAAAAGCCCGATAAAAGCGAGGCATCGCTTGATCGTATCGAAAAGGAAACCGTGCGGCTTGACGAACTGGTTGGTGAACTTCTGACTTTGTCGCGGGTTGAAAGCGGTGCTGCCCATCAGCAAACATGGATCGATTTCGATCATCTTCTTGGACGCGTGGTCAGTGATGCGCGGTTTGAGGCCGAAGCAACCGGTGTTGTCGTCGAAGCCGAATTTGGCGACCGGTCGTCCCAATATGGCAAAGTACCGGTGCTTTCAGGAAGCCCGGAACTTCTGCGCCGCGCTTTTGAAAACATCTTGCGCAATGCGCTCAGACATTCAGAAGAAGGACAAGTGGTTCACATTCGATCGGTCGATGATGTTGAACAGGGGCGGCTTGTCGTCACGATTGCGGATCAAGGCCCGGGGATTGAAGATCAAAAACTTGAAGACCTGTTTGAACCATTTGTTCGTGGTGCCGCTCATGCATGGGGCGGCGGGTTCGGTTTGGGGCTTTCAATCGCGCAGCGCGCCATTCGGGCCCATGGCGGAGATATCAAAATCGAAAACCGGGATGAAGGCGGTCTTCGTGTTCTGATCTGGTTGCCATATCAACTACGTGAAGCCGAAGTCTGATCACGACAATATCGTCTTGTCATAACAAAACGCCCCGGTCTTGCGATGCGGGGCGTTTTGCGTGGCAGGGATCATTTATCCCATGCGTTCGGACGCATAGCTTCCCGGGCTTGGCGGGAAAACAATTGTGCGATTGCCGTTGATGAAGGAACGGTGATGGATATGGGCATGCACAGCCCGTGCGAGCACCTGACTTTCAACATCACGGCCAATCGATACGTAATCGGCCGAATTCTGGGCATGGGTGATGCGCGCAATGTCCTGTTCAATGATCGGGCCTTCGTCAAGATCAGCTGTCACGTAATGTGCCGTTGCCCCGATCAGTTTGACCCCGCGTTCATAAGCCTGACGGTAAGGATTGGCACCCTTGAAGCTTGGCAGGAAGGAATGGTGGATATTGATGATCTTGCCGCTCATCTTCTTGCAGAGGCTGTCAGAGAGAACCTGCATATAGCGGGCCAGAACAATCAGTTCGACATCATATTCCGCAACAATATCCAAAAGCTTTTGTTCAGCTTCGGGTTTGTTGTCCTTGGTTACCGGAATGTGATGGAACGGAATGTCGTGATTAACGACAACCTTTTGATAATCAAGATGGTTTGACACCACGCCGACAATATCAATTGGCAATGCGCCAATTTTCCAGCGATAGAGCAGGTCATTCAGGCAATGGCCAAACCGCGACACCATCAAAAGAACTTTCATCTTTCGGTCGCTGTCATGGAACTCGTAAGTCATGCCAAGTTCGGCGGCGGGTTTTGCAAAGCCGTTTGCGAGTGTTTCCTGATCCACACCTTCTTCGCTTACGAATGCAACCCGCATGAAGAAAAGGCCGGTTTCCTGATCGTCGAATTGGGAACTGTCTGTAATGTTGCAACCGTTATTGGCCAGATAGGCAGAAATGGCGGCAACAACACCACGCCGGGAGTCACAGGAAACGGTCAGAACGTAGCTTTTCATCTCGTCTGGCTTTCAATCTTGCAAACACATAAAACGCCCGTCCTGCAAATTTGGACATGTTCGATGACGGGCAAGGAATCAGGTGGCGAATGTATTCATGCATATGCGCCATGAAAAGCGCGAAACACACGAAATTTATCCGCTTTGCCCGTTCTCGGACCAAACCCCAAAGCGGGCAAGGGGAAAATGCCATGCTGACATGGCGTTTCGCGAAGGCTTATTTCACCAGCACAGCCAGAAGTTTGTCGAGGAACACTTCACAACGACCAAGCTGGTCAAGTTTGACAAATTCGTCGGGCTTGTGGGCCTGCTCGATATTTCCCGGGCCGCATACCACGGTCGGAATCCCGCCCTGTTCCGAGAAAACGCCCGCTTCGGTGCCAAAGCTTACCTTGCCTGTGGTGTTCGCACCGGTCAGGGCCATGACGAGTTTGGTGACTTCCTCGTGATCACCTGTGGCAAGGCCGGGCATGTCGGATATCACTTCGATTTCGATCCCGACATCATCGAATGTCCGACGCATTTCAGGTTCAAGTACGTTTTCAACATAGTCGTAAATCTGCGCCTTAAGGGCGTCTCGGTCATCATTGGGAAGATTGCGGAATTCGAAATCGACAAAGCAGTTCTGCGGAATGATGTTGAGCTGCGTACCGCCATTGATCACCCCGGTATGGAAGGTGGTGTGGTTTGGCACGAATTCATCGTCATGCGGGCCCTGTTCACGGCACTTGCGTCCTAATTGGCGCAGGAAAACAACAAATTCAGATGCAAATTCAACCGCGTTGACGCCTTCATCGGGAAGCGATGAGTGGCCGGACCTGCCGGTGAAATGTGCGCGCGCTGAAAATTTGCCTTTATGCTGGGTGATGACCTTCATCTCGGTCGGTTCACCGACAATGCACATGGCCGGTTTGTGCGGCAGGTTCTTGATGGCTTCGACCAGGCTGGGCACACCAAGGCATCCTACTTCCTCGTCATAGGTAAAAGCCAGATGGATCGGCACGCGCAGATCGGCATTCTTGAATGTTTCGGCCTTGGCCAGCAGGCAGGCAAGGAAGCCCTTCATGTCACAAGAACCGCGGCCATACAGTTTGCCGTCACGGATATCAATTTCATAAGGGTCAGATGCCCAGTTCTGACCTTCGGTCGGGACCACATCGCTATGGCCTGACAGGATGACGCCGCCATCCACTGCGGGGCCGGTCGTGGCATACAGATTGGCCTTGGTCCCGGACGGATCGCGGACAATCAATGTTTGATAGCCCAGCCCGTCAAGATAGGCTTTCGCCTCGTCAATCAGCGCCAGATTTGGCGTCATGCTGACAGACGGATGGGAAATCAGTTTTCGGCACCATTCGATGGTGTCTTTGGATGGGGCAAGGGCAGAGACTGTCATTCGACGAATTGTTCCTTGAGGATACGTTCTTCAAGATTATGTTCGGGATCAAACAGCAACTTGATTTTCATGCTGCGATCTTCACGGATTTTCACATGGGAAACATCGCGAACCTCGGTATAGTCGGCCACGGCCGAAACCGGGCGCTTTTCAGGGTTCTCGATCTGGAAAATAACTTCTGCGCCATGGGGCAAAAGCGCCCCACGCCAGCGCCTGGGGCGAAACGGACTGATCGGTGTTAGCGCTAACAACCCGCTTCCCATCGGCAGGATGGGACCGTGTGCAGACAGGTTATAGGCCGTACTGCCTGCGGGCGTACAGACAAGCGCGCCATCACAGACAAGCTCGGCCAGGCGTTCCACGCCGTCAATCTTGATGCGAAGCTTGGCGGCCTGACGGGTTTCACGCAACAGGGACACTTCGTTGATTGCAAGT
Organism: Thalassospira sp.; assembly: GCA_048264285.1. Classification (GTDB taxonomy): domain Bacteria; phylum Pseudomonadota; class Alphaproteobacteria; order Rhodospirillales; family Thalassospiraceae; genus Thalassospira. The sequence goes on along the minus strand of JBLXDD010000007.1, from coordinate 134,545 downwards.
GCACACAGGCTTTCGCCCGACACGGTGTGGGCTTCCATTTGCAAGGGATGAAGTTCCACGGTCTGGGCCTCGGCAATGCGATCGGTCAGATCCATTTCGCGGAATTCGTTCATCAGGAAACCGACAGTGCCCCGGTTCATTCCATAAATGGGAACTTTGCGGCCCATGTAACGGTGCAGGGTTTCAAGCATGAACCCGTCACCGCCAAGGGCGACAATCACATCGGCCTTGTCAGGCGCTATGTGACCGTATCGGTGCTTGAGCCGGTACATCGCATCCTGCGCAATTTTGGTGTCGGCTGCCACGAAGGCGATGGAATCAAGCTGCATCGGTGATCCAACGGATGTTTAAGGCCTGGCCCAAAAGGGCGTGGGCGAACAATAGAGTACGCTTTGATCCGAATTGCAAGGGCTGCATATCCAATGCCCTATACAGAGGTCTGGATTGAACGCCAGTATTATTGACGTCACGCGAAAAACAGTGAACTCTGAAATTCTACAAGGTCGATCCCGGTTCAAACCAGTACAGAATGGCTTGATGACAAAAGAACCTTTCAGCTTCTCTGCGGCCCTATCGCGCATTTCTCGTTCGGATGAAACGCCTGACGATGGAGTTCTTGAGATGGGTGACAGCATGGAAGTCGATGGTTCGGGCGAAACGGCGCTGGTGCCCAAGCGGGTTCGTGACCCGGATGCGACCCGTCAAAAGCTTCTTGATGCTGCTTTTGGTGAAATACGCCGATCCGGTTTTGGCGGTGCATCCATCAACAATATCCTTGAACAAAGCGGCTGCACGAAGGGCGCGCTTTATCACCACTTTTCCGGCAAGGCAAAGTTGATCAATGCCGTGATCGAGGAATGCCTGCCGGGGTATGTTGATGAAGTCTGGCTTGATGATCTTGAAGGTGCCGAAGATATCCTGCCGGTTTTGATGGGGCAGGTCGATCGATTGGGCGGAAATGATGCCCCCGATCTTCTGGCCGGCGGATGTCCTTTGGCCCGGCTGGCTTCCGGCGCGGGGGAGCTTGACGAAAGTCTGCGCAAACGGATCGACGGGGTTTACCGTTATTGGCGGCGCGGCTTGGCATCCCATATCGGCAAGGCCCAGTTTAACAAGACGGTGCGCACAGATATCGAACCGTCTGCGGTGGCCGAGTTTGTGATTGCCGCCCTGCACGGTTTCCTTACACGCCCGCCCGCCTTGCGCAATCTGGAAACGCAGGACTCATTCGCCCGCGAGTTTGCCCGCTATCTGAATAATCTTCGTCCCTGAAATATCTTGTTTTCAAGCACATAAAGCGGAATAAGCTGCAGCAGGTCATTTTGTACACTAAAGAATGGTATTATTTGAGTTATTGACATTTATTTTTGTTCAATTAGATGTAATGTACAAAATCATTGATGAATTGATCATTGGAGACAGTCCCATGCGTTCCTTTATCCTTTCTGCCGTTGCGGCAGTCACTTTTACCTTTGCGGGTACTGCGGCGCAGGCAGAGCGTCTGACCGAACAGCCATTGGTGGATGCCAACTGGGTTGAAGAAAATCTTGATAACCCGTCACTGGTTGTTGTCGATATCCGTTCGCTGACCAAAAACGGCAGCCCTTATGAAGCCGGGCACATCCCGGGCGCGGTCTATGCGCCTTATGGTAAATTTGGCTGGCGGGCAAAAGTCGACAATGTGGTGGGTATGTTGCCGCCGGTTGATGTGATTTCCAAACGTATCGGTTCGCTTGGTATCGATAATGACAAACAGGTCGTTGTGGTTCCTGCCGGTCAGAATAGCTCGGATTTCGGGTCTGCAACCCGCGTGTATTGGACGTTCAAGGTGCTGGGTCATGATGCCGTGACCATCCTTGATGGTGGCCAGCGCGCATGGCTTGATGCGGGCAAAGATGTATCGACCGATGTCATCGCGCCCAAGGCGGTTGCGTTTAACGCCAATTTCCGCCCCGAACTTCTCGCAACGGCAGAGGACGTCGCCAAAGCCCGCGCCGAAGGTGTTGAGCTGATTGATGCCCGTCCGGTTTCACAGTTCAAGGGCGAAGCAAAAAGTGGCGTGGTCGCCCGTGCCGGAGCTGTACCGGGTGCGAAAAACATTCCGCAGTCGGAATTCTATAGCGATCAGGAAGGTGCATTTGTCGCAGCTGACGTGATCGAAACGCTGGTTGCTGATGCCGGTGTCTCTTCCGATGCCAAGGAAATCACCTATTGCAATACCGGTCACTGGGCATCGGTCGCATGGTTCGGCCTTTCCGAAGTGATGGGCAACAAGAATACCGCGATGTATGATGGTTCCCTCACCGAATGGGCCGCTGATCCGAACCGCGAAATGGTGATCCCGGAATAACCGGTTACACTGATTGTCTTTTATCAGTATGCGCATTCAGAACGGAACCGTGTCAACGGTTCCGTTACGCATTTTGTTCTCAGTTTATCGAGCCTCACAATGTCTGAAACGACCTTAAAAGCATCCCCGGTTGCCCCGGGTTTTACCTTTGACAAGGGGCCGGCCACGGTTACGGCCATTCTGTTTGTCATTGTCGGTATTGCAATTTCCCAAGCCGTTGACCTTAAACAGGCGGTTCTTTACGGCCTTGGTGGATTGCTTGGTATGGCCCTTTATCACGCATCCTTTGGCTTTACCGGTGGTTGGCGCCGGTTTTCGGTTGAAAAGCGCGGGCGTGCGATGCGGGCCCAGCTTTTGATGATCGGTGTTGCCGCGGCGGCCTTTATTCCGATGCTGGCGCTTGGTAATCCGTTCGGTGGATCGGTTGTAGGTGCGGTGGCGCCGGTGGGTGTTTCAGTGCTTGCCGGGGCGTTTTTGTTCGGTCTTGGTATGCAGCTTGGTGGTGGCTGTGGATCTGGCACCTTGTTCACCGTTGGCGGTGGCAGTTCACGGATGCTGGTGACACTTGTGTTCTTTATCATCGGTGCTGTTGTTGGCACCGCGCATTTGCCGATGTGGCTTGAACTGCCATCCCTGCCGCCCATCAGCCTTGGCAACGAATTTGGCGTTGGCGGCGGGCTTGCCGTAACGTTTGGCGGTTTGGCATTGGTGGCTTTGCTGACCGTGATTGTTGAAAAACGCGCACACGGCACACTGGAAGTCGCGCCAAGTGCCCCGCGCGCAGGGATCACACGGTTTGTTCATGGTCCGTGGCCGCTGGTTTGGACCGGACTTTTGCTCGCGGCACTTAATGTTGCGACGCTTGTGATTGCCGGCCATCCCTGGTCGATCACCTTTGGTTTTGGCCTTTGGGGGGCGAAAATTGCACAGGTTGCCGGTATTCCGGTTGAAACCTGGGAGTTCTGGAACTGGGCCGGACCGGCGCGTGCGTTGGGCAATTCGGTTTTGCAGGACAACACATCGGTCATGAATTTCGGCATTGTCATTGGTGCGGCTTTTGCTGCGGCTTTGGCAGGCAAATTTGCCCCCAGGGTTTCCGTACCGATGGCGTCGCTTCTGGCGGCGGCGATTGGCGGTCTTTTGATGGGCTATGGTGCGCGCCTGGCATTCGGGTGCAATATCGGTGCGTTCTTTAGTGGTGTTGCCTCGGGCAGTGTGCATGGCTGGCTGTGGTTTGGTCTGGCCTTTGCCGGCAGTTGGGTCGGCATTGCGTTGCGTCCTGTCTTTGGAATGGATGGTTTCCGGAAATGAGCGAAAAAAACACTCTTTTGTTTGGCGCAGTCTTCCTTGCGGCAACCGGTGCTGTTGCCCTTGATCATTATAGCCACACCGCAAATGTTCCGGCGGTGGCCAACCCGGCCCCGGCAAAACTTCCGGCCGCCGGGAGCAACCCGTGTGCAGCCAACCCGTGCGGGGCGAATCCTTGTGTGGCGAATCCCTGTGCTGCAAATCCCTGTGCCGCCAACCCATGCGGCGTGAACCCGTGCGCAGCGGGCTATAACCCATGTGCTGCGAATCCATGTGGTGCGGGTTACAATCCTTGCGCGGCTAATCCATGCGGTGCGTATAATCCGTGTGCCGCAACCAATCCTTGTGCCGCATCTCCGTGCGCACCGGCTGCGAGCAACCCCTGCGCGGCAGCGAACCCTTGTGCGGCAACCAACCCTTGCGCAGCCTATAATCCCTGTGGCGCTGGGAATCCTTGTGGGGCATATTGACCATTCCGATGGCCAATATGTTTGGGAAAATTACGGCACGGTAGTCTAAAACTGCCGTGCCGTTTTGCGTTAAACGCGGGGCTGCTACAAATATCTTGTTTGACAATGGGATAAAACTCTGCGCATGGTAGCTCAGATATTTGATCGCTCCAGAAGCGTAGAGGGAATTAAAAGACCCTACTGTTGAGTGATTGACCTAAGAACGCATTGAGGTATCCAGCTACGCGGATGCTTCCAGAACTGCAAGGCGCAGACCTGATTATTTTATTTTTCCGGGACATGTCCCAGCTGTCTGCAGCCTCTAATCCACGAGTTATCCTTATTTGACCCAGTTTTCCGAACTCGGCCTGGCCGAGCCGGTCCTTCGCGCACTTGCACAAGAAGGCTATGACGCGCCGACCCCAATTCAGGCGCAGTCCATCCCGTCCCTGCTGGAAGGCAAGGACCTGCTTGGTATCGCTCAGACCGGTACCGGCAAGACGGCAGCATTCGCGTTGCCGATTCTTGATCGTCTTTCCAAAACCGAAGGCCGTACGCCCAAAGGTGCCTGCCGTGTGCTGGTGCTGGCCCCGACGCGCGAACTCGCAGCACAGATCGGTGACAGCTTCCGTGCCTATGGCCGTTTCCTCAATACCCGCGTTGCGGTTGTTGTTGGTGGCGTTGCGCCCGGCCCGCAGATCAAGGCCATTGCGCCGGGTGTCGAGGTCCTTGTCGCGACACCTGGTCGTTTGCTTGATCATGTCGATAGTGGCAAGCTCAGCCTGAAACATGTTGATGTCGTCGTCCTTGATGAGGCCGACCATATGCTTGATCTCGGCTTTTTGCCGCCGATCAAACGCATCATCAAAATGTTGCCGCGCAACCGCCAAAACCTTTTCTTCTCTGCCACCATGCCTGGCCAGATCGGCCAGTTGGCAGGGGATATGCTGTCAGACCCGGTAAAAGTATCGGTCACCCCGGTTGCCACCACGCAAGAACGCGTAGAACAGTCGGTGTATTTGATCGAGCGTACCCGCAAGCGTCAGCTTCTGGCAGAGCTTCTTGATAATCCCGTTTTCAAACGCACACTGGTCTTTACCCGCACCAAACGCGGGGCGGATCGTGTTGCGCGCCATCTTGAGGCCAACAAAATCAGTGCCGCCGCCATTCATGGGAATAAAAGCCAGAATCAGCGTGAGCGTGCCCTGAATGCCTTCAAGGATGGTCAGATCAATGTGCTGGTCGCGACCGATATCGCCGCACGCGGTATTGATGTTGATAGCGTCAGCCATGTTGTGAATTTCGAACTTCCCAACGTTCCGGAAAGCTATGTCCACCGTATTGGCCGTACGGCCCGTGGTGGCGCAAGCGGAACCGCGATTGCGTTCTGTGACGAAGAAGAACGTGGTTTGCTGCGTGATATTGAACGCACCACCCGTCAGTCGATCCCTGTGATTGACCGCCGTGATGCCAAGGCAGCGGCCGCTCAGGAAGCGGAATCTGCCGAAGCGCGTGAAGCCAACCGTGGGCGTCGTCCCAACGGTGGTGGTCAGGCGCGCGGCAATGCCGGCCGTGGCGGTGCAGGCGGAAATCGCGACAATGGCCGCGGTGGTCGCAATGATGCACGTGGTGGCAATGCCCCGCGTCGTGATCGGGATGATGCCCGCAAGGCAAGCCAGCGTCGTGACGGCGAAGGTTCCGCAGTTGCAAGCAACGATGCCGCCGATAAGGCACCGTCAAACCCGGCTTTGGAAAAATCCAAAAGCCGTTACAAAGGCGGACTGAAATCCAAATCAGGCAACGGTCGTGGTAATGGCAGCGACACTGGCGCCAGCCACAATGATGGCCGTAAACGCCCGGCAAAAAAGGTTGATTCCAACGGCAATCGTCGGGATCGGCCGCAGGGTGATAATTCAATTTCTTCCGGTTTGTCCTTTATGGGAAGCACCGAAGAACGCCGCGCGAATGGTAACGGGGGCAATGGCGCCCGGGCTGCCAAACCGCAAGGCAAACGCGGCGGTGCAAACCGCAATCGCAATCAACGCGGCGCACAATCAGGCGGGCAGCCTGGTGGTGCAGGTCGCAACAACTCTTCTGGAAAACAGTTGCGGCGTGAACGCGCCTGATTGTTTTCCGAACCCTTATAGGCGCACCCACGCGGGGTGTGTCATAACGCCAATCAATACTCGATAGGAGATTTAAAGATGGCAACAGGTACCGTTAAATGGTTCAACGCAACTAAAGGTTTTGGTTTCATTCAGCCGGACGAAGGCGGAAATGACGTATTCCTGCACATCAGCGCTGTTGAACGCGCTGGCATGGGTCACCCGCAGGAAGGCGACAAAATCAACTACGAACTGCGCACCGATTCCCGTTCGGGTCGCGTTTCGGCTGATGACCTGACCGCTGCCTAATTCGGTTTGTCCTTCCTTGTGAAGGGCGCCGCATTAACGAAGCCCCCATCCGCGAAAGCGGGTGGGGGTTTTGTTTTGGCTGCGTGCTGCATTTACGGGCGTAAGAATGTGACTTTGGCGCGGGTTGCTGCGCTCAGGACATGAAAATGCATGGCGTCTCGTGCCCCCGATGGGTTGTGTTCTCGCACATGGCGCAAAATCTGTTCGTGCTCGGCGAGCGGTGCTGCAATTGCCTTGGGATTGGCAAAGGGCAGCATCTGGTTTTCGTGAACGATCTGTGCGGCTGGGTGCATGGCTTTTGCAAACATCGGATTGCCTGACGCTGCGAGAAGGATTTCATGAAACTCTGTATCGGCAGTGGCTGCGGCAATCAGGTCGTCGCCTTCTAGTGCGCTTCTCATTTCAGCGATGCTTGCTTCGAGCGCCTGGAGGTGATCCTTGGTTCGCATTTGTGCTGCAAGGCCGGCAACGTAGGGTTCAATCGCCAGTCGAAACTGATAGACCAAGCCAGCTTGCCGATTTCGATCCTGTCCGATGGGCGGGAGGTTCTGGCGATCGGTAATATAGGCGCCTTTGCCGGCGTGAATATGGATCAATCCAAGAGCTTCGAGTGTCGCAAGAGCTTCGCGCAGGCTGGTACGGCTGATGCCAAGTTCGCTTGCCAAATTGCGTTGCGCCGGAAGCGCATCCCCTGCCTTCAGGCCTTTGCTTGTAATCAGATTTCGAATGCTCCGGGCGGCGCGTTCCGGCGCGGTTTCGCCGCGTGATATGTGTTTTTTCATCAATGGTCTGACCAGTTAAGGTTCTCCTAATTTCTAAAATATCATAATTTTCAATAGATTAATTGTTGTTTTATGTTGAGCTTACATGAGAACAAAAAATATCGATAGACATTAGATTAAAAAATAGGCAGTCTAATTTTTGATCAAAAATCGTTCACTTAATTTCAGAAACGATCAGATAGGCAGGTAGAGGCATATGAAACAATTCTTCAAAACAGTAATTGCCGGGGCGGCAATGCTTGCTGCATCATTTGGTGTAGCGTCTGCAAGTGCACTTGATAGTATCGTCGAGGCAGGGGTTCTTAAGGTTGCTGTGCCGCAGGACTTTCCGCCTTTTGGTTCAGTCGGAACTGACATGCAGCCAAAAGGCTATGATATTGATATGGCGGCTTTGATTGCCGAAGAGCTTGGTGTAAAGCTCGAATTGGTGCCGGTTACGTCGAGCAACCGCATCCCGTATCTCAACACGGGCAAGGTCGATCTGGTGATTTCCAGCCTTGGCAAGAACCCGGACCGCGAAAAGGTGATCGATTTTAGCGATCCCTATGCTCCGTTCTATAACGGTGTCTTTGGCCCGGCTGATTTTTCGGTTGAAAAGGCCGCCGATCTTGCCGGCATGTCGGTTGGTGTCACCCGCGGTGCGATCGAAGATCTTGAACTGACCAAGATTGCGCCGTCTGACGTTGATATCAAGCGCTACGAAGACAATAACGGTACGATTTCGGCCTTCCTGTCAGGTCAGGTTGATCTGATTGCGACTGGTAATGTTACTGCGGCTGCGATCATCGAACGCGACCCGCCGCGCAAGCCGGAACCAAAATTCCTGATCAAAAACTCTCCCTGCTATGTCGGCCTGAACAAGGATGAGCCTGAACTGATGGCAAAGGTCAATGAGATCATCGCAGCATCGATTGCCGATGGTCGTTTGAATGCGATTGCCGAAAAGTGGCTTGGAATTCCGCTTCCAGAAAAGCTCTAAGCTTTTTGGTTTGATTGACAGGATCGTTATAGATCAATGGCATATAAGTTCGATTTCGGCGCCATCGTGCCGCATTGGCAACTGCTGTTTGACGGGGTCATTCTAACCACGGAGTTAACAGTCATCGGGGCTGTGGTTGGCGTCGGGCTCGGGATCATGGGGGCGTGGGCGCGTGCGTCGCGCGCCCCGGTGATCAGCCAGATTGTCGGTGTGTATGTGGAATTGATCCGCAATACACCGTTTCTGGTGCAGTTGTTCTTTATCTTCTTCGGGCTTCCGGCTCTTGGCGTAAAGCTGACGGAATTTCAGGCTGCTGTTTTGGCGATGATTGTCAATCTTGGTGCCTATTCGACAGAGATTGTACGGGCGGGTATTCAGGCTATCCCGCAAGGGCAGATCGAGGCGGCCCAGAGTCTTGCAATGAGCCGGGTGCAAATTTTCCGCTATGTCGTGATTTTACCTGCACTCCAGAAAATCTGGCCGGCCCTTTCCAGTCAGATTGTGATTGTCATGCTGGGGTCATCGGTCTGTTCGCAGATCGCGGCCGAGGAACTGACATTTGCAGCGAACTATATCCAGGCACTTAATTTCCGCGCATTTGAAGTCTATTTCGTGGTCACGGGGTTGTATCTTGTGATGTCTATCCTGCTTCGGATGGGCTTGAAGGTTGTCGGTAACTTCCTGTTTGAACGGCGGCGTCATGTCTGAGTTTACCCTGTGGGATATTGTTTATAACCTGCTGCTTGCTGCGCGATGGACGGTATTGCTGTCTCTGACGGCCTTTGTGCTTGGCGGGCTGGTTGGCTTGTTGCTTTTGATGGTACGCACGGCGGGTAATCCGTGGGTGATCCGACTGGTGCGTGGCTATGTCGAGCTGTTTCAGGGCACGCCGCTTTTGATGCAGTTATTCATTGTCTTCTTCGGCTTGCCACTGATCGGGGTGGATGTGTCGCCATGGGTGGCGGCAACCCTTGGTCTGACATTGTTCACCAGCGCGTTTCTGACCGAAATCTGGCGCGGTTGTGTTGAATCGATTGGCAAGGGTCAATGGGAAGCATCGGCAAGCCTTGGCATGAATTTTACCCAACAGATGCGTTATATCGTTTTGCCGCAGGCGCTTCGCATTGCCATCCCGCCAACGGTGGGTTTTTCGGTTCAGGTGGTCAAGGGAACAGCCGTGGCGTCGATCATTGGTTTTGTCGAATTGACCAAGGCCGGGACCATGATCACCAATGCCACGTATGCGCCGTTCACAGTCTATGGCTGTGTGGCGGTGATGTATTTCCTGATTTGTTATCCACTGTCGCTTTTTGCCCGTCACCTCGAAGGAAAGTTTCGCCATGTCGCTCGTTGAATTGCATGCCATCCACAAAAGCTTTGGCGAGCTTGAAGTTCTCAAGGGCATTGATCTTTCTATCGACGAGGGACAGGTCATTGCCCTGATTGGTAAAAGCGGATCGGGCAAAAGTACGCTGTTGCGGACGATCAACGGGCTTGAGGTCATTGATGATGGTGTGATCATCGTTGATGGCAAAAAGATCAGTGACCGAGATGCGGATCTGCTTGGTCTTCGGCTTCAGGTCGGCATGGTGTTTCAGCAGTTCAATCTGTTCCCGCATTACACGGCACTTGAAAACGTCATGTTGTCTCCGCAGGTCGTCAAAAAGCAATCCAAGGCGGAGTCCAGGCAAATCGCCGAGGAAATGCTGGCCAAGGTCGGGTTGGCGGACAAAATGATGCATTACCCCGATCAATTGTCAGGCGGGCAGCAACAGCGCGTGGCAATCGCTCGTGCACTTGCGATGAAGCCAAAGGTCCTTTTGTGTGATGAAGTGACATCCGCACTTGATCCCGAATTGGTCAATGAGGTTCTGGCTGTTGTCCGCCAACTGGCCGAAGAAGGGATGACGCTTGTCATGGTTACCCACGAAATGCGCTTTGCGCGCGAAGTTTGCGATAAACTGGTCTTTATGCATCAGGGCCGCATTCATGAAACCGGCGATCCGGAAGAAGTCTTTTCCAATCCCAGAACATCAGAACTTGCAAGCTTTGTTGGCGGTTTGGCGTGATCCCGAAATTTTAGCTTAATACACCGAAACGTTTACTGTTTTGGTGCTTGCTTGTAGAACCGTTTGATCAACTCCTTGGGAAAGAAACGGTTTATGAGCCACGCCGCCCATCATGAAAAACCAGACACTCCGAGAGATCTCACCACCGGCGTGCTTGCTGTTCTTGATCGTTATCCGTTTCTGGTGTTGGGCCTGCTTTTGATGGGGGCGTTTACATCATCCGGTGCGGTGCCGTTGGCAGGGCTTTACGTGGTCGAAGGCCTTGGGGAGCCGCCATGGAAGCTAAGCATGGTGATGATTGTGCAAGTGAGTGTCACGTTGCTGGCCAATCGCACATTCGGCCGTGCCATTGATCGCGGGGTGCCGATCAAGATTTTGCTGGTGACCAGCATTCTGTGTTTCACGGCCGGGATGCTCACCCTTGCGACTTTTCAGGTTTATTGGGCGTATCTTGCGATCGTGTCGGTCCTGCTGGGGGTCGGGGCTGGTGCACTTTCGGTGATGTATAGCTTCGGGCGCTTGTTTGCCGAACAAACCGGTCGTGATGTGATCAGGTTCAATGGCTTTTTGCGCATGCAGACGTCACTTGGCTGGATGGTCGGGCCAGCGGCATCACTTTCGTTTTACGCTGCTTTCGGATTTTCGGCGACCTACTACACCATTGCCGGGTTGGCGGTGATCTGGTTTGGGATCTGTCTTCTGATCCTGCCAAATGCTTTTAAAACCCATCACCCCGACAGTCTTTCCCTTGGTGGAAAAGTGCCGTTTAATGTCGGGCTTTTGCTGGCCTGCGTGCCGGTGTTTTTCATCGCGGCGGGAAATGTGGTGTTTCTTTCGGCCATGCCGCTTTATTTTTCGACGGAGCTTGGCCTGCTGGCATCTTCGGCTGGTTTCGCGCTGACGGTGAAATGCTTTGTCGAGGTGGTGGTGATCTATTTCTGCGCATCGTTGATCAAACGCACGGGCGAGCGCAAGGGTATGCTGATTGCAGCCGTGCTGGGGGCTGTGTTCTTTGGCCTGATTTATCACGCGACCACGCTGATTGATGTGCTTGCACTGGCTGCTCTTGATGGCATCTATTACGGCATTTTTGCCGGGATCAGCATGACGTTCGTGCAGAATTTTGCCACCGATCAACCCGGTGTCGCCACCAGTTACTATGTCAGTACGTTGTTTGTCGGCGGGCTGATCGGTAATCTCTTGACCGGGGTGGTCGCCAGTGCCTTTGATTTCCAGACAACCGTTTTGATGGCCTGTGGCTTCGCCTTTGTCGGGGCTGTGGTTTTGGCTGTGATGCGCGATGTGAAGCATCATGATCCGATCAGGCAGGGATCATGATTGCTTGACTTTGAAACCGTCCCGATGATGATCGCGACATGAACAAAAACACTGCAAATACCGAAAATATCCGGCCGCGTTTGCTGGTTGATGCCGATGCCTGCCCGGTCAAGGCAGAATGCGAACGTGTGGCGGAACGCCACCGGATCGAAATGATCATGGTCTCAAACGGCGGTATTCGCCCGTCGCGTAATCCGTTGATCAGCATCGTAATTGTCCCGCCGGAACCCGATGCAGCGGATGACTGGATTGCCGAAAATGCACGTGCGCGTGATGTCATTATCACCAATGATATTCCGCTGGCATCGCGCGGGCTTGAAATCGGTGCAAGGGTGCTCAAGGCCAATGGTCAGGAATTTACCGAAGCCAATATCGGCAATGCACTGGCGGGGCGTGAAATAGCTGCCCACATGCGCGAAGTGACCGGCGAGCAAGGGCGGAATGCCGCCTTTACCCAGAAAGATCGCTCGAAATTTTCCAGTGCGCTGGAAGTTCTGGTGCAGGCCGTTCTGCGCGGCTGATCACGCCATTTCTGAAACAAAAGCAGGCCGCCAGATTAGATATCTGACGGCCCGTGCGTAGGTTCGGCTTAGAACGGGTAGTGACGTTTGCCGCTTTGGATTGTGACCCACCGGGTTTCGGTGAATTCATCGATTGATGCACGTGATCCAAAGCGCCCGTAACCGGATGATTTGACGCCGCCAAACGGCATCTGTGCTTCGTCTTGTACGGTCGGGCTGTTGATGTGGCAGATGCCGCTTTCAATGCGTTTGGCAACATCCATCGCCCGCGGGATGTTGGTCGAGAAGACCGCAGATGACAGGCCATATTCACTGTCATTGGCGATGCGAACAGCCTCGTCTTCGTCACCAGCACGAATGACAACGCAGATCGGGCCAAAGCTTTCTTCGGAATAAATCTTCATGCTTGGTGTGACATGATCAAGCAAGATGGCATCCATCAAGACACCGTCCTTTGCCTTGCCGGAACCGGCAACCAGTTTTGCGCCCTTGGAAACCGCGTCTTCAACCAGTTCTTCGATGCGGTTGACAGCCTCGATGCTGACAACGCCACCAAGAATGTGTTCAGCCTTGGCCGGATCACCGGCGGTAAGTGTTTTGGCCTTGGCAGCCAGTTTGGCAACAAAGTCGTCGGCAACAGCATTGTCAACGATCAGGCGTTCGGTCGACATGCAAATCTGGCCCTGGTTCATATAAGCCCCAAAGGCGGCGCCATTGACTGCTTCGTCAAGATCAGCATCGTCAAGTACAAGGAACGGTGCCTTGCCGCCCAGTTCAAGCAGAACCGGTTTAAGGTGCTCAGCACCCAGTTTGGCAATGATGCGGCCAACACGGGTTGAACCGGTAAAGTTGATGCGCCGCACCGCAGGATGCGCAATCAGGGTTTCAACGATTTCCGGGGCATCTTCCGGGGCGTTGGTGATGACATTGACGACACCTTCGGGGGCGCCGGCCTCTACCAGGCATTCGCCGATCAGGCGATGCAGTGCCGGGCAAAGTTCAGACGCCTTGAGGATCACCGTGTTACCACAGGCAAGCGGCATGGCAATCGCACGTGTGCCCAGGATCACCGGCGCGTTCCACGGTGCGATGCCCAAAACCACACCAACCGGCTGACGGATGCCCATGGCCATCAGGCCGGGCGTGTCGGACGGGATGATGTCGCCCTGAATTTGCGTTGTCATGCCGCCCGCTTCACGCAGCATATTGGCCGCCAGATGAGCGTTGAAGCCGCCCCACATGCGCGTGCTTCCGGTTTCATCAAGCACCAGCTGGCCGAACTGATCACCTTTGGCTTCCATGATGTCGGCGGCCTTAAGCAGGATCTTGCGCCGTGCGCCGGGGCCCATTTTTGACCATTCCGGAAAAGCAGCAGCGGCTGCATCAGCCGCCTTGCGGGCATCTGCCGCGTTGGCAGCTGCCGCCACGGTCGCAACTTCGCCCGTGACCGGGTTCTTGCGTTCAAAGGTGCGGTTGTTTGACGCGTTCACGTCCTGATTGTCGATTAACAGCTTTACATCATTCATGACGTTTCTCCTGACTTTCTTGTGGCTGCTGCAGCACGGCAGTAGCAGGCTATCGGACCGCGCCAGATCACCAATGACCTGTGACACAGCGAAATTGATCAGCAAAAGGTTCGCAATGTTCCCACTGCGCGCTACCTTGTTTGCGTTTTTCAGGAGTTTAGGCAAAGAGATTTCATTTTTTACTTTGTCATACAAAGTAAATCTCTTGATAATCCTCCCGCCCATTGGTGTGCAGGTGCAATCCAACGGGATTTTTTTTATTAATAATATTATTTTTCCGGTTTCTCTGACCGTTCTTTCAGTAAGCGCTGGAAAGGTTCCAATGTAAAGAGGTGTAAATTGACAATTTAAGACGAAAAATTGTACATTTATACGTATAACCATTTGTAATATATGAGCGACAAAAAGGCATGGCAGACCAAATCATCCGTCGAAATCTAATGCTGCTCAGGGGCATGGGGCGGGTTGAAGCGGCAGCCAGAAAGCCCGAAGCCGAAGAGATCAAGACATGGTTGTGACGACAAATGGCGAGTTCGATGACGTGCTTCCTGTTGCGACACAAGCGGTCATGGATCGATTTGATCACCCCTTGTCCGAACAAGCCTGGGTGATGAACGATCCTGATCGCCGTGATCGTTGCTATGCCTTGCTTTTGCTTGGCGGTCGGGCGGAAATCGGATTGAGGCAGGGCACAATCACCTGCAAGGCACCAGCGTTGGTTTGGTTGCCATTGGGGGAAACGCAACGCATCAAAACCGGCGCAGGCAGTTATGGATATTTGCTTTCGGTTGCAGATGAACTAGTCGCACGCCATTGCGGGGATGGCAGTGGTGGCTTGCCTTTGCGCTTTGCCGCTGACACGGTTCAAAACCTGACGCCGGTGGAAGGTAGTGATGATTTGATCTTGCTGCGGCGAAGCTTTGAAGCCATCCGTTCGGAGTTGATGCAAAACGCGCTCGGTGCGGGGCTTGTGGTGGGGGCGCAGCTTCAGGTTATTCTGATCATGGTGCTGCGTCTTGCCAAAGATGTCATGGCTCAGCGTGACAAACACGGTCCTGGCTCCATCACCTTTCAGCGTTTCCTTCAGGTGCTTGAATTGCACTTTCGCGAACACTGGCAAGTCAGCGACTATGCGTCCGTACTTGGTATCAGTGAACGTCGTTTGGGCTCTGCGGTTTTGCGGGCGACTGGAAAATCGCCGCTGATGGTTATTCATGAACGGGTCTTGCGTGAAGCCTGCATGCGTCTTGAACAGTCACCACTTGGTGTGGCGCAAATTGCCTATGGACTTGGCTTTCGTGACCCGGCCTATTTCAGCCGGTTTTTCAAACGCTATATGGGGGAGGCCCCCGGCGCCTATCGGCGTTTGCGACGTGCGGCAGAACGGGTGCGTGACGATACTTTTGCTGCCTGGCCCTAGAGCAGTTTCCGTTTAGATTGAAGCCGTTTGTCGTGAAAATGTATCAATGTCTCACGGCTTGTTGATCGCAAACCCGTGTTGCTTTGCCTTTTTTTGATCCTAGTTCTTTGCTTTAACCGTAACAATATTGCAATGCAGAACCGGATTGGATCGATCGTGCGCAAAGGCAAAACCCTGTTTCTTGGTCTGATGGCAGTTCTTGTTTTGCCATTTGGCATCAGTCTGGCAGAAGACCCGCCAGGCGAAAAAAGCAAGGAACGCTATAGTTGGCGCAATGCGCCGCGCCATTCTTCCGGCTTGGCACCCGATCCGGTAGAAAATCGCGATCAAGCCGTGGTTATGGTCATGGCGGCCGATACGTTTGGCTGGCGCAGCTATTTTGCTGTTCATCCCTGGATCATCTATAAGCGTACCGGTGAAACCCGCTATACCCGCTATGACGTGGTGGGCTGGGGTAGCGGGAATGTCGTGCGCCAGAATTATGCTATCCCCGATGGTCTCTGGTTTGGTGCAGAACCCAAACTTCTTGCCGACCATCGTGGGGAGGTGGCCGAAAAACTGATCCCCGAGATCGAGGACGCCATTAAATCCTATCCGTTCCCACGTGAATATCGCAGCTATCCGGGGCCAAACAGCAATACCTTCATTGCCCATATTGGCCGTGAGGTGGCTGGATTAAATCTTGATATGCCGGCCAATGCGATTGGCAAGGATTATCGCCCGATCACCAACCCCGTCGGGCTTTCTTCAAGCGGGCAGGGCGTGCAAGCCAACCTTTTGGGTGTTCTGGGCATGTCGGTTGGCCTCGAAGAAGGGATCGAACTTAATCTTCTGGGATTGAATTTCGGGATTGATTTCAACCGTCCTGCTTTGCGCCTGCCGTCCATCGGGCGACTGGGCATGGATAGCGTTGAACAGGTAAAGGCTGCGGGTGCCGAAAACGATACCGCCGCCAAAACCGAAAGTGTAGAAGCTGCGCCAGAGCCCAGCAGCTGAGGAAATTGCACGCCGATCCGATTTTGCTGAAAAAAACAAGAAACCAAAACGCCGGCCCAGAAGGGGGGCGTTTTGGTTTTAGGGGATATTGATCAGGCTGCCTGTCCCCATCGCGGGAACGGATCGGGAAGATCTGCATAACGGTCCGGATCGAAGCGCACCGCAAGGGCGGCGGCGTCATCATCAATCAGGCAGTCCGAAAGTCGGGCGCGAAGGGCGGCCTCATCCATATCCTGACCGATGAAAACGATTTCCTGTCGCCGGTCGGCAAAGACCGGATCCCATTTTGACAGAGCCATGTCGCGCCATGCCAGGTTATCTGGCCATCTTTCACGCGGCACCGCACACCACCAGGTGCCAAGCGCCTCGGTCTTGACCGCCGCACCGGCCTGGCTGATTTCCCCAACCCAGTTCGGACGGGTGGCGAGCCAGAAATGACCCTTGGCGCGCAAAACACCGGGCCATTCACTTTGGATGAAGGCATGAAAGCGTTCCGGATGAAATGGCAATGAGGTCCGGAAGGTAAAGCTTTTGATGCCGTATTCTTCGGTCTCTGGCACATGATCGGCAAAGCCATAAAGCTCTTTGGCCCATAGCGGATGGTTTTGCGCGCGTTCAAAATCAAAACGACCGGTATTCAGGATCTGTTCGGGGGCAACAACACTGTTGCTGGTTTCGATCACTTCGGCGTCGGTGTTAAGCGCCTTGATAATCGCCAGGACGGATTTGCGTTCATCGTCAGAAATCAGATCAAGTTTGTTCATAACAATGACATCGGCAAACTCGATCTGATCGACAAGCAAATCCACGATGCTCCGATTATCCGCATCCCCCAGGCTTTCGCCCCGGTCTGTCAGCATGTCGGTCGAGCTGTAATCAGCAATCATCCGCGCGGCATCCACCACCGTGACCATAGTGTCGAGTTTGGCAATATCACCAAGCGACTGACCATTTTCATCCCGAAAATCAAAGGTGGCCGCAACCGGAAGCGGTTCGGAAATGCCGGTCGATTCAATAAGAAGGTAATCAAAACGGTCCTGCTCGGCCAGACGGCGTACCTCGGCCAGAAGATCATCGCGCAGCGTGCAACAGATGCAGCCATTGGTCATTTCGACCAGTTTTTCATCGGTTTGGGAAAGCTCCGATCCGCCATTGCGAACAAGGTCCGCGTCAATATTGACCTCGCTCATATCATTGACGATCACCGCAACCCGCAATCCGCGCCGGTTGTTCAGGATATGGTTCAAAAGGGTGGTTTTGCCTGCGCCAAGAAAGCCGGACAGAACAGTAACGGGAAGGCGTTTCATCAATCGACCTCGGTTGGATGTCGGGATAAATGTTATGTTATAACGTAACATTTATCGATTGACGAAATGGAACGCAATCAAAAATTCGACGGCGGAGGAAGGTTGTGTGAGCGGGCCTTAACCGTTCAGGTGCCAGATGGCGGCATTCAGAAGGGTGGCAAAGCCTACCCATACCGCATAGGGCAGCAACAGCAATCCGGCGAGACGATCCAGCCGAAAGAAAACAATCGTGTTGATCACGATCAGGACAAGCAGCGCAATGATGTCAATCAGGCCCAGCAAAGGTGATTGTGCACCAAAGAACAGGAATGACCATGCAAGATTAAGCGCCAGCTGCCCGCCATAAATGCCAAAAGCCATTTTGGTTTTGGCAAAGCCGTTTGTCAGCCAGACCCGCCAGCCGCTAAAGGCGATCATGAAATAAATCACGGTCCAGACGGGGGCAAACAGCCAGTTGGGCGGATTGAAAAACGGCTTTTGCAGTGTCGCATACCAGTCATTAACGCTGGTGGCCGTAACCGCCCCGCCAAATGCCGACACGATCAGGCACAATACCATAAAGGCAATCAGGGCAAAGACCCTGGTGCGATGGTTGGGGCGTGGTTTCAGCGGTGTTTGCGTTGTCTAGGTCATCATGGGCCACGATCCTTGAAGTTAGTTGGTGACTTCTCCGATGGTGTCGATCAGTGCATCGAAATAGGGGTTCCAGGTCAACCTGCCATGATATTTTCCAGGTTCGGTATACCCCCAACTGCTGCGCCAGATGGTTGACAGGTCATCGGGCAGGGCGATGTCTTCCTGACCGTTTTCGACAAAAACAAAGCTGCCCTTCGTGCCATAATAGGGATTATCGGGAGAAAACAGTACGCTTAGATGTGAAAAGGTGCTGATCTGTTGATCGGGTAATTTGCTATTGCGGTTTATGACGCGTTTGTCATTGCTTGGTGCTTTGACATCATCGTACCAGACAAAGCGCGATTTCGGGTGGGTGAAACGTTCCTCAAAGGCGCGTAGCGTCTTGATCGGGGCCAGCACACTGTCATCAGCACTCATTGTCAGCAATACCGGTCTGTCAAACGGTTTGGCTGCCAGATGATCCTGCACGTCTTCGACGGTTTGGTAATAAAGCTCGGATGCATGCGATGACAGGGACTGATAGTTGATGGCATTGTCCTCGGGATCGATGTCGATCCAATCCCAAAGGTGCTTGATAACAGGGGTAAGGAACAAAAGACCGTTATCGGGATAAATCCCCGGTGAAAACAAAAGCAGTCCGGCAATTTCGGGATGTTGCGCCGCGTAACTGGTGACCAAATTGCCGCCGGTCGAAAATCCGCCAAGCCAGATGTGATCAACTTCGCGTTCAAGCAAGGCGACCTGATGGGCGACGGCCTTGGTCCAGTCTGCATAATCGGGAATGTTAAGGTCTGCCGGGCGCGTCCCGTGACCAGGAAGCAGCATCGACCGCACAAGCCAGCCATCCTTGGCCATTTCTTCGGCGATATCATGGAAATACCAAGGGCTTGCCCCCAAGCCATGAACAAACAGGATACCGCGTTGGGGCGTTTTGCCGTCAGGCGTTACCTTGCCCAGTTCAAACGGAATATTGCGCGCCAGTTCTGTTTCGTGCTCATCGGTGATGAAAACGCGATGCTTGGCCACCCAGTCGCGGGTTTGCGCGACATATTCATCAAAGCTGTCTTGTTGATAGGGCGGGATATCTGGTGATTGTTGATAAAGCTCGCTCTCGGGCGGGAAGGCGCAGGATGCGATGGTGATGGCCGGGATCAGAACGACAAGGATTGTGCGGGCAACACATGCAAATCCGTTTGGTCCGTCTTTCTCAAGATGCAAGAAGCTTTTCAATCGGCGCATCTGGTCCCCGTTGCGTGTCGTCCTTGTGCCGTGGTGGCATTTTTGCAGAACTGCCTAGAAAATATACGCCAAACGTTATTCCGTCAGATCACTGTTGGGTGGTTTGCGTATCTGTAAAGAAAACTGCCCTGGGTTAAATCACCGCAGGGCAGTTTGATCGGTTTCACGATTTGGTGGTTGTGGCCGTCTGGCCAAACAGGATTTTTTTGCCTTCTTCGGTCACTGACGGGCGCGAGGAATAAGGTTCACCGACCTTATAGGCGGCAATCGTTGCCGGACGGGCTTTGATGGTTTCAAACCAGCGTTTCAGATTTGGGAACTCGTTCAAATCCTGTTGTTGTTTTTCATGTGAGACAACCCACGGATAGCACGCCATATCGGCAATGGTATATTCATCCCCGGCAATGAAAGTGCGTCCCTCAAGACGCTTGTTCAATACACCGTAAAGACGATTGGTCTCATTGACATAGCGGTTGATCGCATAAGGAATTTTTTCTGGTGCATAGGTGCCGAAATGGTGGTTCTGACCAGCCATCGGGCCAAGGCCCCCCATCTGCCAGAACAGCCATTCCATCACGGTTTTGCGTCCCCGGACATCATCGGGAAGGAATTTTCCAGTCTTTTCGGCCAGATATTGCAAGATCGCACCGGATTCAAAAACAGTGATATCTTCGCCGCCATCTGCCGGGGCGTGGTCGATGATGGCCGGCATCCGGTTGTTGGGCGAAAAGGCAAGAAATTCCGGTTTGAATTGGTCGCCTGCACTGATGTCGACCGGAAAGATTTTATAATCCAGTCCGGTTTCTTCGAGAAACAGCGTGATTTTATGACCATTCGGGGTGGGCCAGTAATAAAGATCAATCATGGACCAGGGACTCCTTAATGCATTCTGATGGCGATTTCGATAATCGAAGCTTGCCAATTGCTGTGTTATCGGTCAATTTAAAACGATCGTTCCAAAATGCAATACCAAGTCACAGTTTTGTGTAAAGCTGCTGGCAGGCTAGGAGACTGTTCATGATTCGCTTCTATTTTCACCCGACCCCGAACCCGCAAAAAATCTCGATGATGCTTGAGGCCACAGGCCTTGATTACGAAGTCGTGCCTGTTGATAGCCGTAAAGGCGAACAGCATGATCCGAAATTCCGTTTGATCAACCCGAATGGGAAACTGCCGGCAATCGTCGATACGGACGGTCCAGGTGGCAAAGAAGTACGTGTGTTTGATTCCAACGCGATCTTGCTGTATCTCGCAGAAAAAACCGGCAAGTTCCTCGGGAAAGCAGAAGACCGTGGCGAGTTCCTGTCCTGGTTGATGTTTGTTGCAACCGGGATTGGTCCTTATTCAGGGCAGGCTGTGCATTTCCAGCATGTGGCACCGGAAGGCAACGACTATGGCAAACGGCGCTATAGCAACGAAGCAGCCCGCCATTATCAAGTGCTTGAAGACCATATGGAAGGTCGCGACTTTATCGTCGGTGACGAGTTGACGATTGTTGATATTTCAGCCTGGGGCTGGATCGACAAGGCACCATTCGTACATAAGAACCCGGACGTTTGGGACAAGTATCCCAACATCAAACGCTGGTTTGATGCAGTGAATGCGTTGCCGGCCGCCGTGAGTGCGCGCAATGTTGGCAAAGACCACACGTTCAAAACCGAAATGGACGAAGACGCCAAACGTGCGATGTTCCCGTCCAACTACGTCTAGGCTTTCAGGCGGATTTAAGTGAAAACACCCCGGCTGTTCTGGCCGGGGTGTTTTGCTTTTAATGAGTTGTGGCAAACAGTCAGTCGCTGTTGCGTGCGCCGAACTGCTTGTTGAATTGCAGCACCAGCAGGGTGACTGCCGCGCCGGACAGCAAATACGCCCCCACACCGGCAAGCCCGAACTTGTCACACAGATAAAGTGCGATCAGCGGGGCAAAACCGGCCCCAAGCAACCATGCAAGGTCAGATGTCAGGGCCGATCCGGTATAACGGTATTCGCGTTTGAAGTTCGATGCCAGCGTACCGGCCGCTTGCCCGAAGCACAGGCCAAGAACCGCAAAGCCACCCAGAACAATCATGCCTTCATTGATGATGTTATAGGTATAAAGAAGCGGTGTCAGAACCGCGCCTAACAGGATGATCCCGGCACTATAGCCAAGCAACCGGCGACGGCCGAGCTGATCGGCAATGAAGCCGGATGCAACAATCCCGAGCGCGCAAAGCACCGCGCCAACACCCTGTGTCAAAAGGAACTGGCCCGGATTGCCATTGGCATAAAGGTAAACCCAGCTTAGCGCAAAGACAGTCACCAGATGGAACAGCGCATAGCTGACCATCGGGACCAAGGCCCCCAGCAAAACGGTGCGCCCGTTATGTTTAAGGGTGTCCATGACCCGTGCGGCTTCAAGTTCATTCTTGTCAAGAAGATGGCCGAATTCCGACGTTGCCACCAGACGCAGGCGGGCAAACAGCGCGACCACGTTAATGGCAAAAGCAACAAAGAATGCATAGCGCCAGCCGAAGGTCAGAAAGTCTTCTGACGGAAGAGTCAGGATCAGATAAGCAAACAGTGAAGACGCCAGTATAAAGCCAAGCGGCGCGCCCAATTGCGGGATCATCGCATACCAACCTTTGCGGTTGTCGGGCGCATTAAGGGCCAAAAGCGATGCAAGACCATCCCAGGCCCCACCCCATGCAAGGCCCTGCAGGAACCGGAACGCACACAAAAGATAGATTGCGATAACACCAGCGGAGGCAAAGCTTGGCAGAAATGCCATTGCCGCCGTCGAGCCGCCCAGCAAGAACATGGCGATTGTCAGTTTCACGCCACGGCCGTAACGGCGGTCAACCGTCATGAAAACAAGCGAACCCACCGGGCGGGCGATAAAGGCCAGAGAGAAGATGGCAAAGGAATACATGGTGCCCATCAACGCGGTTTCACCCGGAAACAGCAATTGTGGAAAAACCAGTACCGATGCGATGCAATAGACGAAGAAGTCAAAAAACTCGGACGTGCGGCCAATGATCACGCCAAGCGCGATCTGACCCGGATCGGTTGTCGCGTCGGCATTATGATGCCGCGCATCGCGTTCCAAACCTGAAGAGGTGGCGGTCGCGTAATGTTCTGTCGTTTGGTTCACGCCGTTCTCCCTAATTCACTGGTCGGACCGTTTTGGGTCCTAACTGCTTTTGATTGGATCACAAATCATGCCCCGTGAATGGAATGATTGTAGATCGAATCTAATTATAGACATGTGAATTTCAAACGTCAGTGTCAATTATCGTGCCGCAGCGCACAACGTGTGGTTTATACTGGAATGATAATTGTCATTAAGATCGCTCTCTGCGTGGCGGGCAGCTTGACATTGTTGCGATGCAGCTATAGCTATCTCCGCAACTTTCCGATCCGGCATTTTTTTTTAAAAAATTGCTTAATTTGTACTCTTTCCGTGGATGTCTGGAATTATAATTCCTATATAGGGTCGCGGCAGGGTACGACGCGTAGCGGTCTTTGTTGGATCGCTCATGCAACTCATTGGCATATGGTTGCCTCTGAGAACATCTTCCAGAGACTGAGGAAGTGTGAAGCACATGCTTTCAAAACTTGTACGTGGCGTCGCTGTAGCCTCGATACTGCCGCTCCTAGCCGGTTGCAACCTGGTTGTGATCGACCCGTCTGGTGATATCGCGTCACAGCAGTCCGATCTCATTATTATCTCGACCATTCTGATGTTGCTGATCATCGTTCCGGTGATGGCATTGACGGTTTTCTTTGCCTGGAAATACCGTCAGGGTAACAAGAATGCCGAGTACGATCCCGAATGGCACCATTCCACCAAGCTTGAGATCGTCATTTGGGCGGCTCCGCTTGCGATTATTATCGCATTGGGTGCAATCACCTGGGTCACCACCCATACGCTTGATCCGTATCGTCCGCTTGACCGTATCGATGCTGAACGCCCGCTTGCAGAAGGCACCGAACACATGGTGATCGAAGTCGTTTCTCTCGATTGGAAATGGCTGTTCCTTTATCCGGAACAGGGTATCGCCACTGTGAACGAACTTGCAGCGCCGGTAGATACGCCGATCCAGTTCAAGATTACCTCTTCGGGGATCATGAACTCGTTCTTCATTCCGGCATTGGCAGGGCAGATCTATTCGATGGCGGGTATGGAAACCAAGCTGCATGCCGTGATCAACGAAGAAGGCGTCTATGACGGGTTCTCGGGGAACTATAGCGGCGAGGGCTTCTCTCACATGCGCTTCAAGTTCCATGGCCTGAGCCAGGACGGCTTTGACGACTGGGTTGAAAAGGTCAAGTCCGGCCAGACCTTCCTTGGGCGTCCGCAGTATCTTGAACTGGAAAAACCCAGTGTGAAAGAACCGGTCCAGTATTACAGCTCGGTAGACCCGGAACTGTATCAGGCCATTCTTAACATGTGCGTCGATCAGTCAAAGATGTGCATGAACGAGATGATGCATATCGACAAGAATGGCGGCGGTGGCCTTGCAGGGATTTATAACGTCATGTCTTTGACCTATGACGTCCCGCAGATGCGCGGCAGTCAGCCCTTGCCTGATAGCAAATCTTTCGTCGCAACGCTGTGCACCACACCGGAAGGTGGGTTGTCTGGTGAAATTGCGAACCTGCCCTTGTTTGACAATGTGCCGGTTTCGCGCGCCATGAGTGTTGTTCCGTCAGCTGTTTCGGCAGGGTTCTAGAAGCAGTGCCGGTTGGTGAAGACTGACCGGCCCTTCGCAGTTTTGGCATCTCCCGTGGTGTCGCTCTGCATTTGAAAGAAGAGTAATCCGATGTTCTCCAATCCGGACCTTTTACATTTTATATTTGGCATTGTCCCTCGACTCCTTCCCGTTTTCCATGATCCGATTTCTTGTGACGTTCCTGGGGTGGTTCTGGGCGGCTCGTGTTTTGGCGGCATACCTATTTCCGCCTCTGGGGATATCTCTGGAACGAGTGGATCACGTCGATTGACCACAAAAAAATCGGCATCATGTATATCATTCTGGCAATCATCATGCTTTGCGTGGTTTTGCCGATGCTTTGATGATGCGTGCCCAGCAAGCTATTGCCTTTGGCGGGTGGCCGGTTACAGCCGCCCACCATTATGATCGAATCTTTACCGCCCATGGCGTGACTGATCTTCTTTGTGGCAATGCCGCTGGTGACGGGCCGATGAACTTTGTTGTGCCGCTGCGGGTGGTGCGCGCGACGTTGCTTTCCGTTCCTGAACAATTTCAGCTTCTGGATGACCACCTGTGGTGCCGCCTGATCATGGTGTCGCTGTTTATCGGCGAGTTTGCCAAACCGGCTGGCTGGCATATCCGCCGCTTTCTGACAGTGTTTACAGTCCGGGGGTCGGGGCGATTATTATATCTGGCCTTGCAGATTGCCGGTGTCGGGACGTTGCTTTCGGGTGAACCTGATTGTCACCATCGTCAAACGCGCACCGGGCATGCATGATAAAAATGCCGGTCTTTACCTGACATCGCTTTGCACCAACATTCTGATTGTTCTCCCGGTACTGACCGCTGTTCTGGTTCTGCCGGTCTTGACATATGCGGGCACAACCTTGCGGCGATCGGCGAATGCCATGTGTCATCAGCCCGATCTGGATCTGAGGTCGCAGGAGTACATCCTGATCCTGCCGGCGTGTTTTCCGAAGCGTCGACCTTCGCCGCAAGCGTCTGTTTGGCAAGCTCGATGGTTTATGCCACCGTGGTTATTACCATCCTGTCCTATATCGTCTGGCTGCACCACTTCTTCACCATGGGGTCGGGTGCAAGTGTGAACGCCTTCTTTGGCATCACCACCATGATCATCTCGATCCCGACCGGTGCAAAAGTCTTCAACTGGTTGTTCACCATGTATAAGGGCCGCATCAAATACGATGTGCCTATGCTCTGGACCATCGGTTTCATGCTGACCTTTGTTATCGGTGGCATGTCGGGCGTGATGCTTGCCGTCCCGCCGGCCGACTTTGTCCTGCATAACAGCCTGTTCCTGATCGCGCACTTCCATAACGTTATTATCGGCGGTGTGGTCTTCGGGATGTTTGCCGGGATTGTTTACTGGTTCCCGAAAGCATTCGGCTTCAAGCTGGATGAATTCTGGGGCAAGATGTCCTTCTGGCTGTGGACCATTGGTTTCTATTTCGCCTTCATGCCGCTTTATGTTCTCGGCCTGATGGGTGTTACCCGCCGTATGAGCCAGTTTGACGATCCGTCGCTTCAGATCTGGTTCATCATTGCGGCCTTTGGTGCGCTTCTGATTGCCGGTGGTATCGGTTCGTTCATCCTGTCGATCGTTGTTGCGGTAATCAAACGCGACAAACTGCGTGATGAAACCGGTGATCCGTGGGGTGGTCGTACGCTGGAATGGTCGACGTCCTCGCCGCCGCCGGCCTACAACTTCGCCTTCACCCCGGTTGTCCATGAACTGGACGCCTGGGATGACATGAAGAAACGTGGTTTCGTCCGTCCGACTTCTGGCTTCATGGATATCCATATGCCGAAAAATACCGGCGCTGGCTTTATCCTGGCTGCGATCTCTTTGGTTCTTGGTTTTGCCCTTGTCTGGCACATCTGGTGGCTTGTTGCTGCAAGCTTCATCGCGCTGGTCGGTGGTGCAATTGCCCACACCTTCAACTATGACCGCGATTACCACATCCCGGCATCCGAAGTTGTAAAGACCGAAGAAGAACGTACCGCCCTTCTGGCAAAACAGCAGGCGTAAGGGAATGACAATGGCGAACACAAATGCCTCTCAGACCGAAGCGCCGGTCTTTTACCTGAAAGAAGAGCATCACCCCGAAACGGGTACGATGCTCGGCTTCTGGATCTATCTGATGAGCGATTGCCTCATCTTTGCGATCCTGTTTGCAACCTATGCCGTTCTTGGTCAGAACTATGCAGCCGGTCCGGCACCGGTTGACCTGTTCGATCTGGAACTGGTGGCGATCAACACGTCCATGCTGTTGTTCTCGTCCATTACCTATGGCTTTGCCATGCTGGCGATGGAAAAGGGCAATGTTGCAGGCACGCAGCTTTGGCTGGCGATTACCGGCTTATTCGGTATCGCCTTTGTGGGGCTGGAACTTTATGAGTTCCATCACCTCTGGCACCTTGGTGCGACGCCGATGCGCAGTGGTTTCCTTTCGGCGTTCTATACGCTGGTGGCAACCCACGGTCTGCACGTGACGTTTGGTATCATCTGGCTCGTGACCTTGATGGTTCAGGTGGCACAGCGTGGCCTGATCGTCGAGAACAAGCGTCGTCTGATGTGCCTGTCGATGTTCTGGCACTTCCTTGACGTGATCTGGATCGGTGTCTTCTCCGTTGTTTACTTGCTGGGAGTTCTGGGATGAGCGCACATTCACACGCACATGATACCCATCATGACGGTGGCGCCGCACATGGCACTTATAAAAGCTATGTGATCGGGTTCGTTCTTTCGGTCATCCTGACGGCGGTCCCGTTCTGGCTGGTCATGGACGGTGTTCTTGACAGCAAAGTCGCAACCGCTCTTTGGGTTGTCGGGCTTGGCGTGGTTCAGATCGTGGTTCACATGGTCTATTTCCTGCACATGAACACCAAATCCGAAGGTGGCTGGAACATGCTGGCGTTGATCTTTACCATTGTGATCGTTGCGATTGCCGTCGCCGGGTCACTGTGGGTGATGTATCACCTTAACACCAACATGATGCCGCAGATGGATCATGATATGATCCCGAGCTTCGGCTAGGACCACTTGATATTTAAAGGGGGCGCGATACCTGTTTGGGGATCGCGCCCTTTTTGTTTAACCGCCCTGAGATCGCCTTTTGAAAGAAACCGGCATGTCTGACGACCAACTTTCCGGCCCCGCATCTGATACCCAAAAAAGGGGCCCTTCCATGACAACCCGGACCGTCGTCGTGCTGCTGGCGACCCTCCTGTTTGCCGGGTTCTGTGCCCTTGGTTACTGGCAGGTCGAACGCCGCGCCTGGAAACTTGATCTGATCGAACGGGTTGATGCGCGCGTTCATGGGGATGCGGTGGCCGCACCCATGCGCGATGACTGGGAAAATGTCAGCCGGGCGCGTGATGAATATCGCAAGGTCCGGGTAACCGGCACCTATCGCAACGACCTTGAAACCCAGGTCTATACCGCGACCGATTACGGGGCGGGCTATTGGGTGATGACACCGTTGATGCGTAATGATGGGACGGTCATTATGGTCAATCGCGGCTTTGTACCCATCGATCAACGCGCGCCCGATACCCGGCCCCAAGGCATGATCAACGGCGAAGTAACTGTCACCGGGCTTCTTCGCATCAATGAACCTATCGGTACTTTCATGCGCGATAATGTCCCTGCCGAGGACCGCTGGTATTCGCGTGATGTGTATGCCATGGCAACCAAGCGCGGGCTTGATGCGGCAAATGTCGCCCCCTATTTTATCGACGGCGACGGTACCGAAAACCCGGCTAAACTGCCATTGGGCGGGCTGACCAAAATCAGTTTCCCCAACAATCATCTGTCTTACGCCCTGACATGGTTTGGCATGGCGTTGCTGACACTGGTGGGGGCATGGATTGTATTGCGTCCGGGCAAAAAACGGTCAAAGGCCCCGGATCCCGGCGATAAATGACGCCTGAACAAATGCGTTAAAAAAAAGCCCGGCTGATCGAACAGCCGGGCTTTTTGTCATTCTATCACAGGTATTTATCGATGTCCTGACATTGGATGGCTCAAGGGTTGGTATGATCAACCACTTCGCCACGTGCCGGATAGTCTTTGGCAATGACGAAATCAAGCGCACCAAGAAGTTCTGCAAAATGCGGGCGGGCAAACGGCATGGTCTGAACCGATGCGTAATACAGCGTGCCATCTGCACGCACGATGAACAGGCCAGGCTCCGAGAACAATGCCGGTTCTTCATGGCCGGTCGAGGTCTTGCCTTTTGACGTCGAGATATAAAGACCCCATTCACGGGCTTTTTCTAGGCTCAGGCCATAGCCAAGATCAAGGTTCGGAAGCTTCCACGTTTCTTTGGATTCCAGGGCGCGTTCTTCGGTGTCCGACGATACGGCAACCACATTAACGCCGCGTTTGGCAAAATCGTCGATCTTGGATTCAAGGTCCTGAAGCTGCTTGGCGCACATCGGGCAGTGCATGCCACGGAAAAACACAATCATGGTGAAGTTTTCCGGTTTCTGATCAGAAAGCGACCAAGTGCCCCCACCCACAAGCGGGAAGGAAAGGGACGGGACTTTCTGGCGCGGCATAAGCGGGGTAATTGCGGACATTTTGTTCCTCATGAATTGGGTCGGGTTTAATTGGATCTTATTATGGAATGATCGTTCCATAAATCAACAGCAAACTTTGCTCATCACTGAACTGTGATGACGTGCATGTGTTGCGGATGTCTATTAACGGCGTTTGACGACGAGAAAGCGTGAACCGGTGCTGGCGGGGTAGGTACCGGTTTCGATCACCTCAAACCCGGCAGCACGCAGCATGTTTTCAAGATGTGCATAGGTCAAAAAATGCACCCGTGGCGCCTTACCCAGTTTTTGCATGACCCAAATCAGCGGTTTGAGATAGGCCATCTTTTGGCCAAGGCATGGGGTTTTGGTAATCAACATGCCACCTGGGTGCAAAAGGTCATAAAGCAGCGATACTGCTTCGTCAGGTGCATCTAGCAAATGCAGGATGTTAAAGCCGAGTATCGCGTGATAGCGCTCGGATTTGGATGCGATCTGATCAATCGTTGCCTTGGTAAAGGTGACATTTTCGATCGCGTGTTCTTTGGCTTTGCCTTGGGCGATTTCGATCATGCGCCCGGAAATATCGGTTGCGGTAAGGTGGCTGACATGCGGCGCCAGCTTCAGGGCTGTGGTCCCCGTGCCGCACCCGATTTCCAGAACATGCTGGTCACTGGAAAGATAGGCGCGCGTCCGATCAAGTGTCTGCGCATAGGCCGCTTCATTGCCGATTGGCTTGCGGGCGTATTTGTCGGCGGCAGAGTCCCAGAACGTGTCGCTGCGTTTCATGATGCACCCGGGTTTTGTACCCGACCTGCGGGCATGCGTATGAATGCGGTACTATCCGTGGGTGGAGGAATGTGCGCAACCAAAAATCGTCTGATTGTGTGACCGGTGCACAGGAAACAATGACAATGAGGCCGTCCGGTGGGGGACGGATTTAATCAAGGGCGGCCAGAATGGTATCGGTATAATCTTGCAGGGTTTCCTGATCGGCACCGCGGCGCGACATCAATTGAAGCCCCTGAAATGATCCGGCCAGAAAACGTGCAAGTGCACGGACATTCTTGTCCTTTGAAATCGTCCCTTGCTGAACCGCGCGTTTGAGTGCTGCTGCAAAAATTTCCTCCGCCCTGCGAAACGCCTGATGGGCAATAACCGCAGTTTCAGGATCATGCGGTGCCATTTCCATGCCGGTATTTACCATCAGGCACCCTTTGTGGCGGCCTTCGGCGCTGCCGGTTTGCGCTGTGTCACGAAATGTCTTTTCAATTGCGCGGCGGCCGTCTTCGATATTGCGCAGATCGGCAAAGCGCTCGGCACTGATTTTCTGGCTGTAATGATCGAGAACACGCAGGAACAATGCTTTCTTGTCGCCAAAGCTTGCATACATGCTTGCCCGGTTCAGGCCGGTTTTATCGACCAGATCCTGAATAGAGGTCGCTTCAAACCCCTTGCTCCAGAAGATGTTCATGGCGTTATCAAGAACGCTTTCTTCGTCAAACGCGCGTGGTCGCGACATCGGGTGTTCCCTTTGAGTGGCTTTTGTATCTGGAACGATTGTTCTGTAACCTAAGCCAAAATGGGCTGAAGTTGCGCAAAAATCAACTGGCTGCTTGTCGATTGCCAAAAATCAGGGGTTTTTCACACGGTCCAGCGTGACAAAGCTGTAATCCGGACCATCGGGATTTTTGATTTCCTGACGCGCCGTTTCGGTCCAGACATCAGCCGGCAGGGGATCAAGGAAGGTATCGCCTTCGATCTCGGCATGGACTTCTGTCAGTTCATAGCGTGTCGTATAGGGCAGGGCGAGATGATAAATCTGGGCACCCCCACCGATAATCACTTCATTGACACCATCGCGCAGGGCAATTTCATCAGCCAGTTCAATGGCTTCTTCGATATTGTGAGTAATCCTCACATTTTTATGATCAAAGGACCATTCGGTATCGCGGGTGACCACAATTGTTGTGCGTTTCGGGAGCGGCCGCCCAATCGCCTCGAACGTTACCCGCCCCATGATCATCGGTTTGCCAAGGGTAAGGGCCTTGAACCGTTTGAGGTCTTCGGGCAGTTCCCACGGCATCCAGCCATCTTTGCCAATCGCGCCATTGGCCGCCGCAGCAACAACAGCAACCCGTTCGATCTTGGGATCAGTCATCAGACAGCAACCTTGCCGGCAATGTGCGGATGCGGGTCATAGCCGGTCAGTTCGAAATCGTCGAACTTGAAATCAAAGATCGATTTGACGTCAGGATTGATTTTCATGGTCGGTAGCGGACGGGGATCGCGCGAAAGCTGTTGTTCGACCTGTTCAAGATGGTTGGTGTAAAGATGCGCATCGCCAAGTGTATGGACAAAATCACCCACATCGAGATCGCAAACCTGTGCAATCATCATGGTCAGCAGCGCATAGGATGCAATGTTGAACGGGACACCAAGGAAGATATCGGCACTGCGCTGATACAGCTGGCAGGATAATTTGCCATCGGCGACATAGAACTGGAACAGGCAATGACATGGCGGCAAGGCCATGTTGGGCACATCGGCAACATTCCAGGCCGATACAATCAGGCGCCGCGAATCCGGATTGTTTTTAATCTGGTCAATCAGGCCACTGATCTGATCAATGGTTTCGCCATTTGCGCCGCGCCATGACCGCCACTGGCCGCCATAAACCGGTCCCAGATCGCCATTTTCATCGGCCCATTCGTTCCAGATCCGAACACCATTTTCTTGCAGGTACTTGACGTTGGTGTCTCCATCAAGGAACCACAGTAATTCATGAATGATCGATTTCAGATGCAGCTTTTTGGTGGTGACCAGCGGGAATCCCTTGGAAAGGTCAAACCGCATCTGGTGACCAAAGATCGAGACAGTCCCGGTACCTGTCCGGTCTTCCTTGCGTGTGCCGGTGTCGCGCACCAGACGCATCAGATCAAGATATTGCTGCATGCTGTTCCCTGCATTTTTGGAATCGCTTTTGTCGCAGCATAGTCAGGTCGGAACGCCTCGGCAAGAAGAGCAGGCCACAGTTGAAATCGCGGCTAAAAATCCGGTGATCTTCAAAAGTTTTTCCCGAATCCCCTTGTGAAACGGGGGGCGGTTGACCTATATAGGGGCTGTCGGGGCAACTCGACTACGGCGCTAAACTGCGTGACAGAATAGGCTTTACGGACCCGGGGGCGGTACCCGGCGGCTCCACCAAATTTATCGGTTGTCCGACTCAGGCAATCTTCGTGGGGCCGAAATAGGATCGACGTGAGCAGTAAAAGTCAATGTGGGCGCTCGGCATGGTACCACCGCATCGGGCCAATGTTTGTAAATGCAAACGACAACAATGCTCCGGTTGCTGTTGCTGCGTAAGCGGTACTAGCACCAAAGCGAAATTCCGATTGCCGGGAGCGGTAATTTGGTGGGGGACGGGGCACCTAGCAACAGAACGCCCCACTCTTGTATTTCTTTCCCGCTTCGTTATGAATAGAGTCATAATCAAACGCGCCAAGATGGAATTGGCGTGCAGAGATGCCATATGACAATGACGGAACGCGCCGGACGTCCCCGGTGGTTTCGCCAGATACAGGATGACTGATGCAAGAACCGGAAGAATTCCGCTACGATCTTATGGTCGACCAGGCGCTGCGTGGCGTGGTGAAAGATATCCTCGCGCGTGTGGCCGAAGAGGGCCTTTTCGGAGAGCATCACTATTACATCACCTTCCAGACCAACCATCCCGGTGTGGCTCTGCCGGAAAGGCAGCGCAAGGCGAATCCCGACAACATTACAGTTGTCCTGCAACACCGGTTCTGGGATCTGAAATCCGAAGATGATCATTTTTCGGTGGGCATGAGTTTTGACGGGATGCCGACAACAGTTGTCGTGCCTTATGACGCGATGCTGGCTTTTGTCGATCCGTCCGCCAACTTCATGCTGACATTCAGTGTCGAAGAAGAAATGGATGATGCCGATTTCGGTTATGATGAAGACGATGATCTTGATGCTGATCTGATCGAAGGCGAAGAGAACGCACCGACGCTTGTGACGGAGCCGTCCAAGTCCCGCAAAAAGCCCAAGCCGGATGCCAATGAAACCGGCGAGGTCATCGCACTGGATGCGTTCCGTAAGAAGTAAGTAATGCAAAGGGCGGGTTCGATCCGCCCTTTTTCTTTGCCGGTGCCTCCCTTTCCGCGGGCGGTGCCGGTGAGATGGCCCGTACCCCTAATGTATCGTGGATATTTGGCGCGAATGGCGCTAAAACCAGCCCCATAAAGAACAAACCCACCTTGTTTTTGAGAGAGACGAGAACCTTCCCATGAGTGATTTTGTCTATAAACCCATGTTTGATCAGGGTAAGGACACCACGCCTTACCGCAAGATCGGGGACGAAGGCGTTTCGACTGTTGACGTCAATGGCGAGACCTATTTGAAAGTTGAACCGGAAGCGATCGAGAAACTGACCCTTCAGGCTTTCTTTGATTGCTCGCACCTTTTGCGTCCGGGCCATCTTGAACAGCTGCGCAAAATCCTTGATGACGAAGAAGCCACAGCCAATGACAAGTTCGTGGCGATGGATCTTTTGAAAAACGCGTCCATCGCATCGGGCGGGATTTTGCCGATGTGCCAGGATACCGGCACGGCCATCATCATGGGGAAACGCGGTGGCAAGGTCATCACCGATGGTTCCGATGAAGAAGCCCTGTCCAAAGGCGTCTGGCAGGCTTATCAGAAACACAATCTACGCTTTTCGCAGGTATCGCCGAAAAACATGTTCGAAGAAAAGAACACCGGCTCGAACCTTCCGGCACAGATTGATCTCTATGCGACCAAGGGCGATGAATACAAATTCATGTTCATGGCCAAGGGCGGCGGGTCTGCCAACAAGACCTTCCTGTTCCAGCAAACCAAGGCGCTGTTGAACCCCGAAAGCCTGCGCAAGTTTCTGGATGAAAAAATCCGCACGCTGGGCACCTCGGCATGCCCGCCATATCATCTGGCGGTTGTCATTGGCGGTACATCGGCCGAAACGTGCCTGAAAACCGTTAAAATGGCCTCAGCCCGCTATTACGATAATCTGCCGACCGAAGGCGGTGACCATGGTCAGGCTTATCGCGATCTGGAATGGGAACAGAAGATCCTTGAGATGACCCGCGAAATGGGCATCGGCGCACAATTTGGCGGCAAGTATTTCTGCCACGATGTGCGTGTGATCCGTTTGCCACGACATGGTGCGAGCTGCCCGGTCGGTTTGGGTGTGTCGTGCTCTGCCGACCGCCAGATCCTTGGCAAGATTACCAAGGACGGTATTTTCATTGAGGATCTTGAACATGATCCGGCGAAATATCTGCCGCAGGTGACCGACGAGCATCTCGATGACGAAGTGGTCAAGGTTGACCTGAACCGTCCGATGGATGAAATCCGCAAGCAGTTGTCGCAATATCCGGTGAAAACCCGTCTGTCTTTGACCGGAACCGTGATTGTGGCCCGCGACATCGCGCATGCCAAAATCAAGGAACGCCTTGATGCTGGCGAAGAAATGCCGGAATACCTGAAAAATCATCCGGTTTATTATGCGGGGCCGGCGAAAACGCCAGAAGGCATGCCGTCCGGATCATTCGGTCCGACCACGGCTGGTCGTATGGATGCCTATGTCGAACAGTTCCAGGCGGCTGGTGGTTCGTTTGTCATGCTGGCCAAAGGTAACCGGTCCAAAGCGGTCAAGGATGCCTGCCAGAAATATGGCGGTTTTTATCTTGGTTCCATCGGTGGCCCGGCGGCCCGTCTGGCGCAGGATTGCATCAAGAAGGTCGAGGTTCACGAATATCCGGAACTGGGCATGGAAGCTGTCTGGAAAATCGAAGTTGAAGATTTCCCGGCCTTTATTGTCATTGACGACAAAGGCAATGATTTCTTCGCCGAATTCGGTATCTGATTACAAAGATTTCGGCCTTTGCAGAAATGCAAAAACAGCTTTGAATCTCAGCTACCTAAGGGTTTGTTTGAGAATTAATAAAAACTGATGGTTGTAAACCAGATCACAGGCGCAGCGGTTGTTGCGCCTGTTTTTTTTGTTTCTGGTTTGTCATAGTGGATTGATTGAATTGACTAAAATCAGGATCCCCCATGCCCGAAACCTCCTTTGCAGAGATATCACTCCTTTTATTGATTTCGGCAATTATTGGCGGCGTTTTTGTAAAACTGCGTCAACCCGCATTGATTGCATATATCGTTGTCGGGGTCGCGGTCGGGCCTGCGTTTCTGGGATTGGTGTCGGCACATGAACCAATTGAACTCTTGGCCAAGGTCGGGGTCGCCGTCCTGCTGTTTGTGGTCGGGTTGAAGCTTGATATTTCGCATGTCCGCCATATTGGCCCCGTGGCCCTGGCGACAGGGTTGGGGCAGTTGGCCTTTACGATCATTATCGGCTTCTGCCTGGTGCTTGCCATGGGTAAAACGTCGATAGAAGCGCTTTATGTTGCGGTTGCCCTGACATTTTCCAGCACGATCATCGTCGTCAAGCTTTTGGCAGACAAGCGCGAGATCGATACGCTTCATGGTCGAATTGCGATCGGGTTTCTGATTGTTCAGGATGTGGCTGTTGTCGTGGCAATGATGGCCATGAGCGCCATGCGCGGTGCTGACGATGCCAGCATGATCGAAACGGTGGGTTCTCTGGTTGGGCGCATCGTAGTTGCCGGAATGCTGCTCTTTATTGCCATGCGTTACATCCTGCCGCGGGTCATCGCAATGATGGCGCAGTCGGGTGAACTGTTATTGGTTTTCGCGATTGCATGGGGGACGGCTCTTGCTGCATTCGGGGAATGGGCCGGGTTCAGTCACGAAGCTGGTGCTTTTCTGGCCGGTTTTTCCATGGCCTCAACCGGATATCGCGAAGCAATCAATGCAAAGCTGACCGGCATCCGCGATTTCCTGCTGCTATTTTTCTTTATCGACCTTGGGTCGAAGCTTGATTTTTCGACACTCGGCGAGGAAGTGGTGCCTGCGGTTGTATTGGCGGTTTTCGTCCTGATTGGCAATCCGCTGATTGTCATGGCGATCATGGGCTATATGGGATACCGCAAACGAACCGGGTTCCTTGCCGGTTTGACTGTTGCGCAGATCAGTGAATTTTCAATTGTCTTTGTCGCAATGGGCATCACGCTTGGGCATGTCGGTATCGAAGTGTTGGGGCTGACCACGTTGGTGGGCTTGGTGACCATCACATTATCGACATACATGATCCTTTATTCTCATCCCCTGTACAGTCGCATTGCACCGCTGCTGTCCGTTTTTGAACGCAAACGACCATTTCGCGAAATTGCAGTGGAACAACAAGTGTCAGTCGATAGCGACCCGGAGGTGGTTATTTTCGGGCTTGGACGTTATGGGCGGCGTTTGTTGTCGGAATTGCACCGTGATGGGACGCCGGTTCTGGGCATCGACTTTGACCCTGAAACCATCAACAGTTTGAGCCGCCAAGGCCTGCCCGTGCAATATGGCGATGGCGAAGATGCGGCTTTTGTTGACGGCGTCAAACTGACCAATGCGCGTTGGGTGGTCACCACGCTTCCGTTGGTGAATTCAAATGCCGGCTTGCTTCATGCAATTCGTGAAACCGCGTTTTCAGGAAAAATTGCAGGAATCGTGCGTGATGCCGAGCATGCAAAAGCACTTGCAGATATTGGATGCGATCAGGTTTTCAATCTGTTTGAAGATGCCGCGGATTTTGCAGCCGGGATATTTGCAAACAAACAAGCACCCGATCCGAACAAGGAGTGTTAGTCATGAACTGTCCCATTCTGGCCGCGACCGATTTTTCCGATAATGCAGGACTTGCGCTTGAGCGCGGCGCACAAATTGCAAATGCGCACGGTGCGAGACTTCATCTTTTGCATGTTGTTGAACAGGAAATCTGGACACATCTTGCAGAACTACTGGGAATGAATGCCAGTTCAGAGCACGATCAATTGCATGACCAGCTTCGGGCTGATTTGTGCGGCCTTGCGGCCATGGTGCGCGACAAATGGCAGGTCGAAACAGATACTGAAATTCGCACCGGGCCAGCATCCAAAGAAATGATCGCAGCATCGCGTTCCATCAATGCGATGTTGCAGGTGATGGGCGGGCATGGCGCAGGAACGCTGCACGACCTTGCCACAGGATCAACCGCAGAGCGCCTTTTGCGTCAGGCTGCCATCCCGACATTGATCGTCAATCATCCGGTAAAAGAACCTTATAAAAAGATCCTGCTGCCTGTTGATTTCTCCGCTTGGTCACTTTTGGCGTTGCGGTTGGTCTGCGAATTGTTCCCTGATGCCGAAATCGTTCTGCTGCATGTGGTGTGTTTAAGCTATGAGCCGCAGTTACGTCATGCGGGTGTGTCATCAGCAGAGATTGATCAATATCGCGCCCAGGAACGCCAAAAAGCCGAAACGGAAATGGCAATCTTGCTTGCAGATGTCAAAGGCTGTCGGGATAAAATAAGCACGCGGGTGACAGGCGGAGATATTTCAACAACCGTCGTTGACGTTGCACGCGAAGAAAATGTGGACCTTGTTGCGATTGGCAAGCACGGGCGTGGCATGATCGAAGAATGGCTTTTGGGGAGTGTGACACTTCACGTATTGGCAAGTGCGCCTTGCGATGTTCTTGTCTGCGGGAAAACCGATTAAAACGGATTCTCACTACCCAACACCCAAACCCCAACACCCGAACCCCGACCTCTCAACCTGGGCGCTGTCCGTGATTGAGGAAATCGACTGTTTGGGTGCAAATATGCACTTGCATATCTGACCCGAAGTCAAAGTTGTTGCTGCGGTGCGTTATAAATGGTCTGATTTAGGGAAAATCAAACCTTTATCGGATTTATTGTCATGTCTGAAACTTCCGCGCTGTCTGCCACCGCTGCGACGGAAAGCCGACTGGTTGGTGTGACCGCGGCACTTGCGACGGTTTGCATCTGGGCCGGTTGGCTGATTGCAACACGCTATGCGATGACTTCAAACTTCACTGCCGTTGATATCGGTCTTATGCGGTTTGTTGTGCCTTTTGTCCTGCTATCGCCGATCTGGATTAAAAAAGGCATCTGGCCCAAGGGGCTTTCATTGACCAATGGTCTTTTGATGATCATCGGATCCGGTGCGTTTTACACCCTGATGGTTGCAAGCGCGCTACAGTTCGTTCCGGCCAGTCACGTGGGCATCCTTCTGCCTGGGGTGATGGCGGTTTGGGCCGTTTTGATTGCGGTTCTTCTGTTCGGAGAACGTCCGGGTAAGGTGCGTATTACCGGCTATGTGGCGGTGATCGTTGGCGTGGCGTCGCTGGTGGCGCTGAAACCTGCCGGGGTGATCAGTGACGACATGCTGATGGGGTATGGTCTTGTATCGGCCGGTGCCTTTATGTGGGCATGCTATACCCATGCGATGCGTCAAAGCGGCCTTGGTGCGCTTGAAGCCGCATCCTTTGTCGGTTTCTGGTCATTTGTCGTGATCGCGATTATTGCGCTGTTTACCGGAACGACCCTTGGTGATGCGCCGACAGGCGACATCATGATGTTGCTGACGGCGCAAGGATTGCTTGCCGGATGTGTTGCGGTGATCACCTATGGGCTTGCCGTGCGTCATATCGGATCAACCGGTGCATCGGCCTTTGGGGCGATGACACCGGCATTGACCGCACTTGGTGGTGTCGTGTTGCTGTCAGAACCCGGCAATCTGACGCTGGTTCTGGCTGTTGTGCTGGTGATACTCGGTGTCATGACAGCATCGGGCGTATTTCGCCGGGTTCGGGTTTAAGGCCTATATACTTTACTGTCCGGCGTTCTGGCCTGTTAAATGGGCGGTGCGCCGGGCAATCAGACGGGCCAATGGCGGCCCAAAGGCCAGAACCATGAAAAACCGGGTTGCCTGAAGTACGAGAATGAATGACAGATCGACATGGGTGCTGGCGGCAATGATGGCGACGGAGTCAAGCCCGCCGGGGCTTGTCGCCAGATAGGCGGTCAATGGATCAACATCCAGAAAGACCACCAGAAGCCCTGAAATCCCGGCACAAAATCCAATCAGAACAAAGATTGATAACAGGATTTTGGGCAGGGCATTCGCCGCATGGCGCAAGACCGGCGGGGTGAATTTCAAACCGATCACCCATCCGATAACCGCATAGGTCAGCCCCAAAAACCATTCCGGTAACACGACATTCAAAACGCCGCTGATATGGAGGATCATGGTCACAATGATCGGCACCAAAAGCGGGCCGGATGGCAGACGCGATTTTTGCCCGACAATACAACACACAGCGACAAGACAAAGTGTGATTGCAAATCCGCCCGGATCAAATGCCGGGAACCAGTCATGTGGTCCCATGGCGGCAAGCAGTTCCGGATCGACCCAGACATTGGCGACACTGGAAGCGACTGCAACCACGATCACCACGCGGACATATTGCATAAAGGCGACAAGCCTGGCATCTGCGCCAAACGCATCGGCCATGATCACCATGGCCGATGCAGCACCCGGCGTTGATCCCCAGATGCCTGCCGTGCCGGGCAGGACCTGTTTTATGCATAAAATCCACCCCAGAAAACTGCTGGCAAGCAGCGTAATGCCCGTAACACCGATAATCAGCGGCCAGTCAGTGGCAAAGGATGTCAGGATTGCGATCGTCATTGATCCGCCAATCATCACGCCCAGAACCGATTGCGCACCGAGATAAAGCGCATTGGGGGCAGTGATTGTCGCACCGTTCGTGCCCATTAAAATCCCGACGATCATCGGGCCGACCAAAAGGGATGCGGGCACGTTCCAGTGATGGAGCAAGACAGAAAAAGCCAATGATACCGTTATCAGCAAAAGCCATTGAACCACTTTGGGCAGGCGGCCAAGCCGTTCTTTCGGAGCGGGGGATGCTTTCTTCTGGTGATCTGTTGACACAATTGGGCCTTTGCAAAGATGGAAGGCAGGCCATCGCAGGTGGCGCGATTGGTTATCGAGCCGATTGGTGGAGCATCGACAAGGTGGATGAACGATTATAACCCTATAATCGTTCAGGAATCGAGAACTTGCCGTTTGGTTGCGTTACAACGGACAGGCAACATGGATTGCGCTTTGGCAGCGACTGCCGATTTAGTGGGCCAAGGTAGAGCATTCCTTTGTAAGCAGACCTGCTTCAATAAATTATCATGTGTGAATGTATGTGTTGATTTGTATCATGACCACAAGTCATTTGTGTGATGTAATTAATGCTATTGATTGCCTGTCTTATGAAAAGGAAATGCCAATGTATCGGGAACGTATTCGACATACAGGTTTGATAGGGCGTGTGACCAGTGCCGAGGCTGCCGCAAGCCTTATTCAGGATGGCATGACCGTTGGCATGAGCGGCTTTACCCGTGCGGGCGAGGCCAAGGCAGTACCGATGGCGCTGGCCGAACGGGCCAAAACCGACCCGTTGAAAATCACGCTTCTGACGGGGGCATCACTTGGCAATGATCTGGATAAAACATTGGCAGAAGCACATGTTTTATCGCGCCGCATGCCGTTCCAGGCCGATCCTGCCTTGCGCAAGGCAATCAACAACGGCGAGGTGATGTTTGTTGATCAGCACCTGTCCGAGACAGTGGAGCTTTTGCGCACACAACAAATTCCGCCTGTTGATATAGCCGTGATTGAAGCGGTGGCGGTGACCGAGCAGGGCGGGATTGTTCCGACGACGTCGGTTGGTAATTCGGCAAGTTTTGCCATCCTTGCCAAAAAGGTAATCATCGAAATCAATTTGTCGCAACCCGATACCCTGGAAGGGTTGCACGATATCTATATCCCGTCGCGTCGCCCGACCCGTCAGCCGATCCCGGTTGTGTCGCCAGAAAGTCGCGTCGGATTCCCGTTTATTCCGATTGACCCGGACAAGATTGCCGCAATTGTTGTGACGGAAAAGCTTGATAGTTCATCGACCATTCTGCCGCCCGATGACGATACGGTCGCGATTGCAGGTCATCTGTCAGAGTTTTTGTTGCATGAAGTTAAATTGGGCCGTTTGACCACTGAATTGCAGCCTCTTCAGGCCGGGATCGGCACGATTGCCAATGCGGTGATGCATGGTTTTATCAATACCCCGTTCCATAACCTGAAAATGTATTCCGAGGTCTTGCAGGATTCGACATTTGATTTGTTCGATGCCGGAAAACTTGATTTTGCTTCCGGATCGTCAATCACCCTTTCCGCCGAAAAATACGCGCAGGTGATGGGGGATCTTGCGCGCTACAAGCATCAATTGACCTTGCGGCCGCAGGAAATCAGTAATCATCCCGAGGTCATTCGTCGCCTTGGGCTTATTTGTATCAATACTGCCCTTGAGTTCGATATTTACGGAAATGTCAATTCGACCCATATCGGCGGGACCCACATGATGAACGGTATTGGCGGATCGGGGGATTTTGCCCGGAATGCTCATATGTCGATTTTTGTGACCAAATCCATTGCCAAAGAAGGTTTGATTTCCAGCGTGGTGCCGATGGTCAGTCATGTTGATCATACCGAACATGATGTTGATATCCTGATCACCGAGATCGGGTTGGCCGACTTGCGTGGTCTTGCCCCGCGTGAACGTGCGCAAAGCATCATCAACAATTGTGTGCATCCAACCTATCGCAATGAACTAGGCGATTATTATAAGCGTGCTGTGGTGCGTGGGGGCCATACGCCTCATCTGATTGACGAAGCCCTGTCCTGGCATGCTGCTTTGCGCGAAAAGGGCAGCATGCGTCGATCATCCTGATCGGACCAACCGGGGCAGATGAACGAAAGTAAATCTGGAAATACCCCTCCTGACATGCTCCTGTCAGGAGGGGTATGATAAGGTCTCGGCCATGCTGAGATAAGGAGCGTATATGAGACGGGCCGACCGACTATTTCGCCTTGTACAAATCTTGCGCCGCCGGAAACTGTGCCGCGCATGTGATCTGGCCGAGGAACTTGAAGTTTCCGAACGTACTATTTATCGCGATATTCGCGATCTTGCCGCATCCGGTGTGCCCGTCGAAGGGGAGGCGGGCGTTGGCTATATTCTGCGCGATGGTTATGACTTGCCGCCTTTGATGTTTGATGCGGATGAAATCGAGGCACTGGTAGTTGCCGCACGGATGGTGCAAAGCTGGACCGATCCGGAAATGGCGCGTGCGGCTGGCGATGCCTTAACCAAGATCGAGGCGGTCCTGCCAGACAAGCTTCGTGGTCTTGTTGGCGGGGTGCCGATTGCGGTTGCGGAAATTGCGCAGGAACCGATTGCTATTTCCATGCCCGATCTTCGGCGCGCCATTCGCGAAAGATACCTGATTGATATCGATTACACGGATGCCAAAGGGGATAACACCCGTCGTCGCGTCTGGCCTTTGGGAATGTTGTTTTTTGGCAGTACATGGCTTTTGGCGAGTTGGTGCGAATTGCGCGAGGCCTTTCGCGTCTTTCGTGCAGACCGCATTTCCACGATGGACATTTCGCAAACGCGTTATCGACCAACCCCCGGGCGTTCCTTGCGCGACTATCTGATTTCCGAAGGTGTCGAAGGCGAGATACTCAATGGTATAGGGAGATAAATAAAGGGTTTAAAAGAAGTTCAGGATAATGGCATTATCAGGGTTATCCGTTTGGCTGTTGTGTGCGCATTTCGTATAGTAATCCGGATGAAGCCCGCACAACGACCGGGCAATCATTGTGTGCTTTGCACACTCAAAGATATTTGCATCGGGATTTTAAGTGTACGATTTCCCCGGTGGACAGAATGTAATAGGTCCCTGATACGTGGCAGCCGGTGGTTTCTGGCAAGGTATTGCCGACACTCTTAAGATAAGAACGGACAAGCCCAAACTGGTGCGTGCGCAGGTTAGTGCGCTGTCGCGCCAGATCCCTGTTCTTTACATGTTGCTTTTGGCCAATGCGGTCGCGCTTGCCTATACCCATTATGGGTCTGCACCGGACTGGATGACGGTCTATGGGGTGATTGTCCTTGGCGTGATTTGTGTCGTTCGGGCAGTGTCATGGAACCGGGCCAAGGTCGATATCGATGATTTCGGGATGTGTGTGAAACATCTCAGGCGGATCAGGATTCTTGCGGTTCTGGTTTCTGTACTGTTTACGCTTTGGGCCGTTACCATGTTCGAGTATGGCGACGCATATCAGCGTGGTCATGTCGCCTATTTTATTTCAATCACGGTTGTCGGCTGTATTTTCTGCCTGATAAATTTTCCATCTGCAGCGATGCTGGTTGTTGGCATTGTGCTTGGCTCATTCGTGTTGTTCTTCGGCACCAGCGACAATGAAGTATATGTCGCAATTGCGGTGAATATGGCGCTGGTATCGCTGATGATCATTCAGATCATCCGAAGCTATTATGCCAATTTCGCCGGCTTGATCGAAACACAGGACGATCTCGAAGTTCAGCATCAAGAAATCATGGAGCTTTCGCGCGCGAACGAGGCGCTGGCCCTGATTGATCCGCTGACCGGTCTGTCGAACCGGCGTGCCTTTTTTGTGATCCTCGAAGATGTGGTGGACGCAGCACAGGAACATGAAACCTTTGCGGTCGCAATGATCGACCTGGACGGGTTCAAGCCGGTGAATGATGTTCATGGACATCCAGCCGGGGACGAACTTTTGCAGCAGGCCGGGGAACGGTTGCGCACCATTCTTGGGCCTGACACGCTGTTGGCCCGCCTGGGCGGGGACGAGTTCGGCGTGCTGCTTCGTGGTTATGAAAGTGCCATGGCATTGATGGCGTTAGGCAAAAAACTGTGTGATGAATTGAACCGGCCCTTCATGCTGAATGGTGTAACGGTTCAGGTGTCGGCATCTTTGGGGTTTGCGACCTATCCGGCTGTGTCGCGTACGCCGAACGGTTTGTTTGAACGCGCGGATTTTGCCCTGTATCACGCCAAGAATAATGCCCGCGGCGAGGCGGTTTTGTTCGCAGCCCGTCACGAAACCCTTATCCGGCATGATTCCAGGATCGAACAAGCCCTGCGCAAGGCGGATTTGTCATCCGAACTTAAACTGCACTATCAGCCTGTCTTTGATCTTGGGACCGGAAAGGTCAACTCGCTTGAAGCCCTTGCACGTTGGGACAGTGTTCAGATGGGGCCGATTTCGCCAGGCACCTTTTTCCCTGTGGCAGAGAAAACCGGGCAGGTTGGTTTCCTGACGCGGGTTTTGTTTGAAAAATTGATGATCGATATGGCTGATTGGCCAGAAGAATTGTCGGTTTC
This sequence comes from Thalassospira sp., assembly GCA_048264285.1. Taxonomy (GTDB): domain Bacteria; phylum Pseudomonadota; class Alphaproteobacteria; order Rhodospirillales; family Thalassospiraceae; genus Thalassospira. The sequence continues at coordinate 90,701 of JBLXDD010000007.1, read as the reverse complement.
GTTCAATCTCTCGGCGCGCGATATCGTGTTGTCAGACACGGTGGAATGGCTGATTGAAGAAATCCGGGGGCACGGGATCGATCCCGGCAGAGTGACATTCGAGGTCACAGAAACCGCATTTCTGAGGGACTTTGATGCGGCCCGCGCCAGCATCGGATATTTGCGCGATCATGGTGCACGGATCGCGCTTGACGATTTTGGCATCGGGTATTCCAGCCTGCGATATGTTCACGAACTGGAATTTGATGTTCTTAAGGTCGATCGCAGTTTTGTTGCACCGTTGGTCCATAACGAACGCAGCCGCCGGATCGTAAAGACCGTGATTGACATGTGCCAGAACCTTGGCATTGATTGCGTTCTTGAAGGGATCGAAAACGCAAACCAGCGCGACGTTCTGATCGATTTGGGCGGCCAGTTGATGCAGGGCTATTTCTTTGCCCGGCCCGGGCGCGCCATCAGACTTGATACCCTTGAAGACCTCCATACACAGTAAAACGCAACGACTCGGTTAATATTCCCGCAACCAGATAGGGGTACTCTGTCAAAAGCGGGAACGGTATATGGGCGCAGTGACGCCGACATCGGTCTCGAATTTGCCGGAAACGGGGCCCAAAAACATGTCGTTGCAGACAGAGATTTTGCAAAAATCGGGAATGAGTATCACAGGCGAGATTGACCTTGCCCCGGATATTCGCGCGCGTCTGCGGGATCTGATTGACGGTCTTCCCGATCAACCGGCCCGTCTTCGGGTGCTAGGGCATGTGTTGCTTGATCTGGGGCTTGGCGAACTTGCCCTTAATGCGTTTGGCCGGGCTTTGTTGATTGATGATCTTGATAGTGCCACCCATCTTGGTCTGACGCGCCTCTATATCCAGACTGGCCGCCGTGATCTTGGTCTTGAACATCTTGAAATCGCCATCAGCTTGCGTCCGGATGCGCGCGAATTAAGGGTTTTGGCCGCTGATTTGCTTGGCTGTCAGGACAAGTTGCGCGCACTGGATCAACTCGGTGCTGTGCTTGCCGCAGAACCCGACCATGCCGGTGCGCGAAAGGGGCTTGCCAATCTGATCCGCGCGGCAATTGCCAACCGCATACAGCCGCCTACAGGTAATATGCCAACAGATGATGTCGGGCCAAGATATCCCGCCGGTTCCAAATATGCCCTCGATCCGCAAACGATTTTGTGGGCCGATGCAGAGCCATTTGGCGATCTGGTTCAGTCATGTGTCGGGCAGGCGCGCTACGTATCCTGATTTTCAGGGGCGGGCATTGCGGCGGGAACCCGTGCGGATTGCAACGAAACAATCGTAAAATCGTCGTCCAGTTTTGCCGGTGCACGGTCCATGAACTGGTCGGCGATCTGGGCGGCCAGATAAATGTCCGATCCCCCTTCGCAGACAGTTTCTTCCAGCATTGAAAGCAACCGTTCCTCTGTCAGGAATTGTCCGTCATCAAGCGTTGTTTCAATCAATGCATCGCTGTAAAGCAGCAGGAAGCTGTCTTTGTCAAAGGGCACTTCGCGCGTTTCATAACGGGCGTTCTTGATAACACCAAGAGGTACGCCAGAGCCGTCAAGATAGCGGGCTTGGCCGGTTACGCTGTTGCCGAGAACCGGGGCCGTGCATGCGGCACTGGCATAAGAAAAGACATTCTTTTGACGGTCGATGATGCCATAAAGCATGGTCGCAAACTGACCAACAGGCAGAAGCCCCTTCAGATGGCGGTTGAGCATCTGCAAATAGGCATCCGGGCTCAGATTTTCGATCTGCTCTGACCAGATCAGGGAATGCAGGCGAAATGTGTTCAGGGCGGCCCCAAGCCCATGGCCGGCGAAGTCAACAATAAAGACCCCCAGCCGGTGGGCATCAATTGGCACAAGGCCCCACATGTCGCCGCCCAATTCCGAGGACATTTGGAATGTTGCACTGATGCGCATCCCATAATCCATGCCAACACCACGATAATATTCCGGTGCCGGGTTGAGGTTTTCCTGCATGTCGCGCGCAATTTCCAGTTCGGACTGGGTGCGTTCCTGATAGGCTTGAAGCTGTTGAACCAAAAGCCTGTTTTCCAGGTGAATCTTTGTGCGCGCAATAAGTTCTGCCTTATTGAGCGGCTTCAGAATCAGGTCCGTCGCCCCGTCATTGAAAATGCGTGTCCGGCCTTCGTCTTCTTCAAGTGCTGTTTGGGCAATGATGGGGATTTTGGCATAGGCCGGATCGGCGCGCACAGCTTTGCAGACCTCATACCCGTCAAGCTTGGGCATAATGATATCAAGGATGATCAAATCAGGATTGTGTGCCTTGATCTGTGCAAGCGCTTCTTCGCCATCACGCGCAAAAATCAGATTGGTAAAGCCGTCCACCCGTAAATAGGACGCAATGATTTCACGCGACAGCATGGTGTCATCGGCAATCAGGATCGTCGCATTTTGTGGAATGCGGCGTTCTGTGTCATGGGGGCTTGCCAAAAGTTGTTCAGGATCAGTAGGAAACATGTGCTGTCGTGACAAAAGCGAATTCTGGTCATTTTCGAATGTCAGTTCAATCGTACGACCATCGCGCAAAAATTTGACAGATTCACACAGCCCCCGGATCAGAGGTAATCCTCTGCCAAAGGTGCTGTCATTGCGGCTGATATCTGCGGTGTCTATTTCGTCAGGCGGGGTGAAACCGGCTCCTTGATCACTAATTGTGATCACAAGTTTCTGTCTTTTATGCTGCCGCGCAGTCAAAACAATTGCCCGCCCGCCATACTGGCGCGATGCAAGGCGGCGCTCCGTTTCTTGGCCAAGTTCTTTGAAACGGTCCATCGAAAGATGGCCGCTGGCCTCAAGCTCAAGATTGCCATGGATCAGCGAGTTGGCGAATGCTTCTTGCACCGCCATTTCAACAGTGGCTGCGATGTTGTCACCAATAAGCGCGCGATGGCGCAGGCTGGTCACAAACTTGCGCGCCACCGGCAGGTGATACGCGCTGCTTGTTGAAAGGCAGACCTGAAGATCGTGTTTGGGCCGAGCCGGATCGCCAGACAGCGGAGCAAGGTCGCCAAGGTCAAGTGCGTCAAAGCATTCGACAAAGGTGTTGCAGTTTAGTCGGGTCAGGGCACCAAGCCAGTCCCGACCAACCCGGTAAGGCAAAAGACAAAAGGAAAATTGTTTCTGGTTGGGGAAATCTTCTGGTGTCTGGCCGGAGATGAAATTGAAGCTAGCCTCATTCGGCTGTTTCCAGAAATTCGGATTGCAGACAAGTTGATCCACGTCGTCCTGCGAAAGCGAATGCGCAACCGCTATAGCATGCTGAGGACGTGACACACTGCCTGCAGGCATTGTTTATTCTTCCAGCCGGAATAACGTGTCAAACCGGGCGACTTCAAGCATGCGTTTGACCTGACCTTGTGCGCCACGCAATACGACGGTGGTATTGGTTTTTTCGCTTTCATCACGGGCGAGCAGCAACATGCCAAGACCAGCAGAATCAATGAAATTGACCCCGGCAACATCCAGAACAAGGGTTGACGAATCATGCCCCTGGACTTCTTCGATCAGTTTACGAAAACTTGAATGATCCCCAAATGTGAAACGACCAGTCACCTCGACGGTGGTTGTTCCATTGGCGAATTCTGTCTTGTAGTTCAAGTCGGGCGTCTCCTTAAAGTGTGTGAACTGGAACGAAATCCCAGGCAAGACTATGCTTTTTTTTCAATAAGCTGATTGTGTATGGTTTGGGCGGCGACTGCAACACATGTTAATAGTTGTGATATCGGCAACACAGTCAGTATGCTGATCCGTATTGCTATATCGGGATACGAACAAGAAAATGCCAGAGCAGGCACGCATCATAATCGTAGAAGATACTTTGTCGCTCGCGCGCGTGTATCAGGACTATCTGCGTGTTGATGGTTATCTTGTTGATCATGTGGTCAGTGGGGCAGATGCCATCGAAAGACTGCGACAGGATCCGCCCGATGTTCTTGTTCTGGATTTGATCTTGCCGGATATGGACGGCCGGGAAGTTCTGAAAGCGTCTTCTCAGATTGCACCGGATTGCAAAATTGTTGTCATTACGGCGCATGGCTCGATCAATATTGCTGTCGAAGCGATGCGTGAAGGTGCCTGGGACTTTTTGTTAAAGCCGTTTACCGCCGATAAATTGCGCGAAACTGTGGCAAAGGCGGTGGCCGGGGGGCCTGCCCATCAAAATAGCCCGGACAGGGATATTGAGAATGTCGACACCGATGACGTCTATTTTGACATCATTGGTGGTTCGGAGAACATGCGCGATATCTATCGCATTATTGAAAACGCGGCGCCTAGTCGGGCGACCGTCTTTATCACCGGCGAGTCTGGTACGGGCAAGGAGCTTGCAGCCGAGGCGATCCATCGTCGTTCGGAACGAGCAAAGGAACCCTTTATTCCGCTTAATTGCGGCGCAATTCCCAAAGACCTTATGGAAAGCGAGATATTCGGTCACGTCAAAGGGGCCTTTACCGGCGCGGTTTCCGATCGTGAGGGGGCAGCCCATCGTGCAGCGGGCGGCACGCTGTTCCTTGATGAAATCTGCGAAATGGACCTTGATCTGCAGACCAAGCTTTTGCGTTTTATCCAGACCGGGTCTTTTCAAAAAGTCGGTGGCAGTTCGATTGAAACGGTCGATGTGCGTTTTGTCTGTGCGACCAACCGTGACCCTCTTGAAGAGGTGCGTTCGGGACGGTTCCGCGAAGATCTTTATTATCGTCTGCATGTTATTCCGCTGCATATGCCGCCACTTCGTGATCGCGATGACGATATCTTGCAGATTGCCAATTTCTATCTACGACGTTTCACCCGTGAAGAAGGGCGGGATTTCGAACGCTTCAGTCCTGATGTGTCGGCCTTGTTCGCACGGTATTCCTGGCCGGGGAATATTCGCCAACTGCAAAATATCATCCGGAATATTGTTGTTCTTAATAACGGGACAGAGGTGACGCTTTCGATGGTGCCGCGTCCGGTCAATAGCGGTACTGCAAGCGATCATTTCGGGTCGGGCACGATCGAGGCACCGCCCCCGCATCCGGTTGTATCCAACGAGTTCGGAAGTCCGGGGCGTTTGTGGGAAGGTGATCCCGAGGCACTCGCGTTCCTGGCTGGTGCACGCCAGATGCGCAAAGTGGTGGAAAATCATCGCTCGGAACGTAACAGTGATTTGCTCGGGGCGAAGGTTGGTGAGCGTGTCGGGGACAATGACAGCAACCCGTTGGTGCCCCCGAATTTGGCACGTTCGGGCCTTGGGTTCGGTGAGATCAAACCATTGTGGCAGGTTGAAAAGCAGGCAATCGAAGAAGCCATTGAACGTTGTGGGGGGTCTATCCCGCGCGCAGCAGATGCTCTCGGGGTGAGCCCTTCGACCATTTATCGCAAAAAGCAATCCTGGGAAAAAACAGATAGCTAAACGCTTCGATCTAAACCGGGACAACCTATTGAGGTTCCACATCTAGGTTTGTTTAACAGGCTGCTTGATGCCAACGGGTCATTGCGCTCTCAAGGCGTTTCCAGTCGGCATCATGACCGGGTATGCCAAACCGAACCTTGTTCGGGTCGTGGTCAAACAGCCTGATCAAAATGCCCTGTTTTCCCAGATGATCCGCCAACGCAGCACATTCCATCCCCTCGTAATACCGAAACAGGCTTGTGCCACCGGTCAAAATCAGCTTGCTGTTATCTGTTACCACCCGGTCGAGACGTGCGGCATCGGAATTAAGCCGCAACCGGGTCTTTTCGTGCCAGTCATGATCGCGGAATGCTTTGGCGCCGACAATAAGGGTCGGGCCGGGAATTGCCCAAGGTCCTATGCGCCTTTCAAGGTCGGCGGCAAGATCAGCAGCCATGATGGCACAGCCAAGTCGCGCACCCGCCAGGCCGAAAAACTTGCCAAAGGATCGCAGGATAATGGTGCTTGGCAATTGATCAATATATGAACATACCGACTTCCCCGGATCGCAATCCATGAAAGCCTCATCCACCACAAGCCAGCATTTGTGATCATGAGCAAGTTTACCCAGCGCGATAATATCCGCCGGGTCAAACATCGCGCCGTCCGGGTTATTGGGGTTTACAAGTATGACAACGGATCCTGTTTCGGCTGTTGTCAAAATTTCACGCGCGCGTTCGAGGCGCTCGTTTATGGTCGTCTGATGGGATTGACAATAATATCGGGCACGCTGCCAGCAGCGTTCATGTTCGCCATATGTCGGGCCCATGACATGTACTTTTGCGGCAGCGGGACCATCCATCTGGTCTTTTAGCCAGAACGGAATTGCCTGGATCAGGGCCTGTGTGCCCGGTGCACAGACAAGATAGTTGGTCGCAGGCAGGCCGTAATACTGTTTGGCGGCGCTTTTTAACCCATCAAGTTCCGATTGCAATGGCAGGCGGTGCCAATGCACAGGGTCGATATCTGGCACCGCATAGGCAACAGGATTGATGCCGGTCGACAAATCCAGCCAGTCACATGCTGGGATACCATATTGCTGTGCTGCCTGATCAACCGCACCGCCATGATTGATTGGGGGACGCTCTTGTGACGGGGGCTGGCTGTTTGTCATGACGTGCCGTGCCTTATACTGGATATAATCGTGAACAAGCTGTTGCGGTGTAACCGGCTTTTCCGCGCTTGCCATTGCGCGATGTGCTGCGTATCGTCCCGCCTCATTCTCAATACCGGACATTTTCCAATGATCACACCCCAAAATGCCACAGACATCCGGGTATGGCAGAAGCTTAACCCGCAGCTTTCAATTTCGAACGGTGAAGGTCCGAGGGCCGATCTTGCGGAAATTGGGGACGATTGCGGTGGCTTTGACGGCGGTGCGCTTTCTGATCGTTTCTGGGATGAGGGCTATTTTCTGATCCGCGATATTTTGCCGGTTGATGAATTGGCAAAGCTTCGGGGCGGGATAGAGACGCTTGTTGCCAGCAACCTGTCGCCGTCACTGATTTATCTCTATGACGAGGCATGGGATGTGTTTCGTCGTTTGCGGCCGCTTTTGACGCATTTCCTTGGCGATCGTGTGGCATTGCTTCCGCATTTCTGGGCCTGGCATGTTGATCCGCGCAGCAATGGATGCGGATGGCCACCCCATCGTGATTATCAGGGGGAAAGTGCGCTTGGTGATGACATGCTGATCAGTTTGTCGCTTTGGGTACCGCTAAGTGATGCCACGCCGGAAAATGGCTGTATGCATGTTTTGCCCCGCAATTTCGAAAAAGAATATGCCGCCGCTGTTTCCGGCCCGCATGAGGTGCTTTTACAAGATATTCGCGCACTTCCAGCCGGGCCAGGTGCCGTCATGGGGTGGCGACAGGATCTTTATCACTGGGGCGGACGTGCAAGCCCCCACGCAGCCGAGCCCCGCATAAGCTTGTCGCTTGAATTTCAGAACGCAGCCTTTGATCCGCTTGCCGATGAGTTGCTTGAACTCGATACGCCACCATTGTTCTTGCAGCGCTTGGCATTGATTGCCAGGCAATTTGAAAAATATCGCCATATGCAATCACTGGATGTAAATATGGTGCGTTGGGCAGAACAGGTTGTGGACGCATGTGCGCGAAAGAACCATCTGTGATAGATGCAAGTTCAACTCAGATGTTGTTCTGAGTTGAGAAATGAAATACCAGATGGAATATTAGCATTTTGAAATGGGGATTGGTGCGGATGGGATTGGTTGATAGCGGGCGGTTTGACGAACTATGTCAGGCCCTTGGCAAGGAGCAGGTCTTGATGTTGGTGGAATTGCTGCCTGTTTCCTACGAAGAAGAGCGCACGCGTCTGGTTGACGCGGTAAAAAACAAGAATGTTGAAGGCGTTCGACGGTCCGCGCACACGATCAAGGGAATGGCTGGCAATATGGCAGCATCAACCCTGGAAGCTGAGGCATTGGCACTCGAAAGCTTCGAAGGTGATTTCAGTGACCCGCTTGAAGAAAAGATCAAGTTGTTTGATCAGCTGGTTGCCGAAACGGTTGATGCAATGAAAGAAATTGTCGCGAACTGACCGCCCATTATGCGTCTGGTCATAAAGATTATTTTCAAGGCAGATCCTGTGGGTCTGCCTTTTTTCTTTGGCATCCTTGCCTGGCCCGTTGCGCCGTCAGATTGATGGAAAATACCATCGGACAATAGAAAACAGCGCAAAGCCCCCTACATGAATTATAGAAGCAGTCAGAATTCGACAGCGGTGACGACGTAACAAGACTGCTTAAGGCCATCCAGACAGGAGGAAAAAGTGGCAAGTTACAAGATCCCCAAAGAAGACCCTGATCAAAAGAGCAGTCCGCGTACTTTGTACAGGGCACCGAAATATGACAAATGGCGTCGTGATGATCTATACCATCTTGCGGCGCAAAAGGGCATTAAAGATCGGGCGAATATGTCCGATCAGGAACTGGCAGACGCGTTGCAACAGTTACACTCAGGCAGTGCGTAATGCAGTATCTGGGTTGTTAGAGCAATTTCAGTTTCGATCTAAACGGAAATTGCCCTAGGGGTGTAAAAAGTACTTTCCTTTCCACTTGACATAAATATACTTTAGTATAGATATACCACCTATAGGATAGGTGTTGCTTTGTAGCGCATCGATAGCGGATATTCCGAAATCGCTACCAATGCGTTTGCAATCCGCGATAATGACGGGAACAGGAACCGGGTTTGAAGTCTCATATACTGCCTTTTCTTTTCGGGGTGCTGTTTTGCATCGTAGCCCCGGCATCGGCGAAAACTGCAGAACTGAATGCGGCGGGGCAATCCGTACGCGTGGCGTTTATCAATCCGGGATACGGTGATCGCGGGTTCTGGAAAGATGTCCGAGATACCATGCAGGCTGCAGCCGATCAATTTGGCTACGAATTGATCGTGTTTGACAGCAACCGCGAGAGCAACACGATGATCAAAAACGCGCAAAAAGTGTTCGCTCTGGAACCTGCGCCGGATTACATCATCGCTGTTAACGAGCACCAGCAAGGTGTTCGTATCGTGCTGGAAGCCGAAGAACGGGGCATACCGGTGATCATGTTGCTGAATGATCTGACCGACGAGCAAAAAGCAACATATGGTGGCCCGGGCGAGGGCAATGACCATTGGATCATGACCCTGACACCAGACAACGAGCGTGCCGGATACGACATCGCCAGGTCCCTGATTGATGGTGCACGCATCGGGCGTCGCAACCATCAACCGCAATCGCTTTGTCTTCTGTCACTTGCCGGAGACCGAAAAACACCTGCTTCGCTGCAACGTCTCCGGGGGCTTGATCATGCTTTAAGTCAGTTTCCTGTCTTAAAAGAAGAACGTCGCGTCGTGGCCAACTGGTCGTATGACGAAGCCTATCATCAAACCGAAAGCTGGCTTTCAGAGGGTGGTTGTGTCGATGTCGTGTGGGCCGCGAATGATGACATTGCGCTCGGGGCGATTGCCGCCCTTGAAAAAGCGGGGCGCGTGCCCGGTAAAGATGTGTTCGTTAGTGGCCTGAATTGGTCAACAGACGGTTTGCAGAAAGTCGTAGACGGCCAAATGACCATGACACATGGCGGACATTTCTTTGCTGGTGCCTGGGTGATGGTATTGCTCCATGATTATATCCAGGGTGCCGGGTTTCCTTATCAGGATCCCGAAATCTCGTTTAGAATGGAGGCGATTACAAGCGATCTGATATCCTGTTTCGCCGATCTTCTTGATGAAAGGGATTGGAGCACTTTGGATTATCATTCGTTTAGTATTGCTAATTCACCGCCTGGCACCAAGTATAGCTTTGTTCTGCACCCCGAGGACGGTCACCACAGGTATTAACCCGCTACCAGCTATTCCTACGGACGACGAGGTCGACACGTTTGGCAAGACAGTTTGAAGAAAAGAAATTTGAAGGTCTTGCCGGCTTGCAACTCGGCAGCACGATTGCAGCCAGACAATTAAAATACGCCTTGTTGCTTGCGCTTTTTCTCGGGTTTGTGATCCTTACGATACGCGGTTACCAAGACTACAACTGGCTTAACAGTGTTTTTCAGCAGAGCAAACAACGCATCATTTCATCCAGTACGCCTATTGCACGCCAGGTGTTGTTAAGGGGGGATGAGGAACTGGCTGACGTGCTTGCACGCGGGATACTGAACAATCGTTCGATCTCGTGTGTCAATCTGACGAACGCTGATGGCACCTTCACCTTCGAACGCAAACGCCGTGCTGGCGAAATCCCGACATCACGCTGGGCGGAAACGATGTTTGGCGGGATTCACACGGTATCAATTGCCGTGCACGATATGCGGGGCAATTCCATTGTCACGATCGGTGAAATGGTGATCGATTTTAACCCGCAGGTCTATGTGAACGCGTATATGTCGCGTCTGGCTTGGTCCTTTCTGGCAACAATGGTTCTGGCCGTGGTAATGGCGATATGTTTTGCCGGGGTCAGTTATTTTGTCTTTTCACGGCCGGTGATCCGGCTTGGCAATTATATTGTAAATTCCGACCCGACTGACGAGAGCCGCCCTTTGATGATGCCGCCAGAGCATCGGCACGATGATGAGGTGCAACTGCTTGGTTCCGTAACCGTCGGGCTGTTCGGGATGATCCGCAGACAACTTGTTGAACTGCGTAAAACCCGCGACGAATTGCAGGATGCGAACATCAATCTTGAAAAAAGGGTCGAACAGCGCACCCGGGAACTGAATATCGCGATGCGAAAGCTTGAAGTGCTTGCATCGACAGATCCGCTGACTGAATTGCCAAACCGGCGTGCCTATCTTGGTCGGCTTGATGATGCCATCTTGGTCTGGCGCCGTCGACAAACGCCGGTTTCAATCATTCTTCTTGATATTGACCGGTTCAAAGCGCTGAACGACACGTATGGCCATCAGGCGGGGGATGCTGTTCTGGTTGCTTTTGCCGACATCCTCAAAGATGCCTTGCGGTCCATCGATCTGCCTGCACGAATTGGCGGGGAAGAGTTCGCTGTTTTGTTGCCCGGCGAAGAGCTTGAAGGGGCGATGATCCTTGCCGAGCGGCTGCGTCAGGGCATCGAGAAAGCCAGTGTCGCATACGGAGATACCAAGCTTTCATTTACGGCAAGTTTTGGTGTTGCGGGGCTGCCATCGGCAGAAGCATTAAAAGACCTTGATCCGGATATCGCAAAGGAATTCGAACGTCTGCGTGGTACTGATCGCGCAGACATTTCGGGAATCTTGTATTCGCTTGCGGATCAGGCGCTTTATACCGCCAAGGAGACCGGGCGCAACAGGTGTAAACTGGCCGATTTCAAAACGGTTACGGAATTCAAGGATATGTTTCCGTTCAATGCCTGACCAAACCACACAGGCATCAGAAAACGCTATATAGCTTTTCGTCCTAATCGGGCCACACGGTTCACGCTAAACGGAATAGATGCTAGTTCCGGCCGTCGTCATTTCCTTGGCGGGATATGCGGATATCACGGTGGATCGAGACGCTCATCAACAGGCCAAAACTGACCAGAATGGTCATCATGACGGTGCCCCCGTAAGACACAAGCGGAAGCGGCACGCCCACGACCGGGATCAGGCCCATGACCATGGCAATATTGATAAAGACATAAAGGAAGAATGTCGATGTCACGCCAATGGCCACAAGTCGCCCGAACTGGTTGTGACAGCGCAAGGCGATGACATATCCATAGGTAATCACCAGCGCATAAAGCCCCAGCAAAGCCAACCCGCCGACCAGACCGAATTCTTCACCCAGCATGGTAAAGATAAAGTCGGTTTGCTTTTCCGGCAGAAAGTTCAGATGGCTTTGTGAGCCGAGCATAAATCCCTTGCCAAATAGCCCGCCAGAGCCAAGGGCAATTTTCGATTGCGTGATGTGATAGCCAGCACCCAGCGGATCATTTTCAGGATTAAGAAACGTCAGGACGCGGTTTTTCTGATATTCACGCAGGAACTGCCAGCCAATTGGAATAGCCGCAAGGGCACTGCCCAAGACCAGCGCAAATTTCCAGATCCGCACCCCGGCCAGCCAGAAAATGACACCCCCGCCCGCAATCAAAAGCAGGGTCGTCCCAAGGTCGGGCTGGCGCAAAACCAGTGCTGAAGGGGCAAGAACCATTAATATTGGCGGTATCAAAAGCGGAATGCGCCCGACATCTTCTGTGGTCAAGCCGTGGAAGTAACGTGCCAAGGCCAGAACCAAAGAGATCTTCATCAATTCGGACGGTTGCAGCTGGAAGAAGCCCAGATTGATCCAGCGCTGCGCCCCCATGCCGATATCACCCTTGATCTCGACCGCGATCAACAGAACAAGCGCAACAAAATAAGAAAAATACGCAAGCCTCAGCCATATGCGTATGTCAGTAACCGCGATGATGATCATCAAGGTCGCACCAACGGCAAAGCGCATCATCTGGCGTTCGGCCCAAGGTTGCAAAGAGCCGTTGGCCGCAGAATACAGCATGGCAAAGCCAATCCCCGACAAGGCCGCAATCAGTACAACCAGCGTCCAGTTCAGCAGCAGCAATCGTCGCCCGATCGGAACATAATCCGGATCTTCACCGATACGGTATCTGCTTGCAGCCATGGCTTAGCCCTCTTCCTGGTTGCTTTGGGCCGGGGTGCGGCGCAGTTTTGCACTGTTGGGCATATTGGCAGCCGAAATTCCCTGCCGTGCGGATTGCAGGTCTTGCGCCTTTTGCAAAAGATCACGTGCAATCGGTCCGGCGACACTTGATCCGCCGCCGCCATGTTCGACCACGACAGAACACGCATAGCGAGGGTTATCCACCGGCGCGAAGGCGACAAACAGAGCGTGATCACGATATTTCCACGGCAATTCGTCGTTATCGAGAACACCTGTTGTCTGGCGTTCGCGCATGGTAATGCGTCGAACCTGACTGGTGCCACTCTTGCCCGCCATTTCCATGCCTTTGGCCGAGATGCGCGCCCGATAGCCGGTACCGCGCAATTCGTTCGTAACCCCGTTCATGGCTTCTCGTACACGGGCCAGATTGGCGCGGCTGACTTGCAGTTCGGGGAATTCTTCGCTTTCGCGGCTTGTAACACCTTCGGGGGTGACTTTATCGCGCGTCAGATGTGGCCGGACAGCCTTGCCCGAAGCCAAGCGTGCCGTCATGGTGCATAGTTGTAGCGGCGTCGCCAGAACATAACCCTGACCGATAGACGCAATCAGTGTTTCACCGCCTTGCCAGCGTTTGCCAAGCTGGATTTCTTTCCAGTCTTTGGTCGGGATCAGGCCGCTGCGTTCGTTGGGAAGATCAATACCGGTTTCTTCCCCGAGGCCAAGCTTGTGTGCCATGGCCGCGATACGATCAATCCCGATTTTTTGCGAAATTTCATAGTAATACACATCGCAGGAATGCTTGATTGAATCATGCAGGTTCATCCAGCCATGCCCGCCGCGTTTCCAGCAATGAAAACGTGCATTGCCAAGATCAAGATGCCCGCCGCAATAGAATTTCTGGCCGGGGGTGATGATCCCGGATTCAAGTCCGGCAAGGGCAACGCACATCTTAAAGGTCGATCCCGGTGCATATGTGCCGTTTACCGCCTTGTTTGACAGCGGGGCATAGGGATTGTTGACCAGACTGTTCCAAAGCTTGTGCGAGATGCCATTGGTAAAGGCATTCGGATCGTAGGTCGGGTGCGATGACAGTGCCAGCACCTCGCCACTATGAATGTCCATGACAACAGCAGATGCACTTTGCTGAGCGGACAGGCGCTGATTGGCAAAACGCTGCAATTCAAGATCAAGCGTCATGACGACAGTGTTGCCGCTTTCGCCTTCTTCGCGTTCGAGTTCCCGAATAACGCGGCCAAGCGCGTTGACTTCAACCTGGCTTGTGCCCGCCGTCCCGCGCAGTGCGAGGTCATAAACCTTTTCCACACCGCTTTTGCCGATGGTAAAGCCCGGCAGTTCCAAAAGCGGATCGCCGGTCAGTTCTTTTTCGGACACCGCAGCAACATAGCCGAGCGTATGGGCAAGATGCGGTCCTTCGGGATAGTCGCGTGATCGCCCGGCATCAATGATCAGGCCGGGAAGGTCGGGGGCGTTGACGCCAACGCGGGCCACTTCATCCCATGTCAGGTTGTCGCGCACGGTGACCGGAACAAAGGAACGCCGGCGCGCAACATCACGTTCGACACGTTCGATGGTATCGGGGCCAAGTTCGATGATCTGATCGAGAATTTCGAGCGTGCGACGTACATCGGGTGTTTGTTCGCGCACGATCATGATGTGATAATTCTGGCGGTTCACCGCAAGCGGTGCCCCAAACCGGTCTGTGACCAATCCGCGTGGCGGCGGCAACAGGCGATGTGAAATCCGGTTTTCATCGGCCAATGTCTGATAACGGTCGCTTTCAAGTACCTGCAAGTAATACATACGTGCAGCCAACCCTGTCAGCAAAACACCTTTGCCCGCACCGAGCATCAAGGCACGTCGGGTGAAAAGTCTGAACCGGTCTGAATCGCGATGCCACATGGGCGATGGATACCTGTGTTTCGTCAGCGGCCGCAAGGCCGAGTATTTAAGATCTGGCCCGTTTTATCCCGCATCTGCCGAGATGAAAACCACCTTGTCCGAGCATAGCCGATAGCCGTTGCCAAAACATCAATATTGCGCAGATTCTTGCCAACGCAAGGCCCGCTAGACATAGCGCAAGAGGCTGTTCTGTGCGCGTGCAAGAACCCAGGCAACAATCGGGAACAGCGCCGCTGTCAAAACATAACTGATCATGGTTGCCTTTATTGGTAAAAGTGCCCCGATCAATGCAGATGTCAGCAGCCACTGAACCAAAAGGGCCGGGATAGCAACAAATGCGAAGCCCCACCACATCACGACAAAGGGTTTGTTATGGAAAAAACGCCCCTGGCTTGCCGACCCGGTTTGTACCAGCAACAAAACCAGCGAACTGACCCCAAGGGGGAACCCCATCAAAAGGTCTTGTAAGAAACCAAGCAAAAAAGCAGTAAGCCCGGTCAAAAGATCGGGACGGTTTACCGACCAGTAAAAGACGGCCATCAATGCCAGCGCCGGTGAGGCGGTCGATAGCAACGGAATGCTGATCGGCAAAAGATTGATCAGCAATAGGACAAAGACGCTAAAGGCAGGAAAAAGGCCGCGTGCAATGATGTCCAGTCGTTGCCAGAAGCCGGGCTTCACTGGGCTTCCCCTGCTGATGCCGGGGCAGGCGGAACAATGCCGACACCCTCCGGGATATCGGAGGATGGGGCAACGATGTTGTCTGCCTCGGGGGGATGCGCATGACGGATGCGCTCGTCGCTCAGGATGCCGTTCAATCCATAATCGGCAACACGCAGGTATTCAAGCTGATGGCGACGGAACATCGGAGCAACCCGGACCGCATTTTCAGAAACCGACGACACAACCCCGATCGGAATGCCCGGCGGGAAGGCTCCGCCATGACCCGATGTCAAAATGCGGTCGCCCGGCGCAACAGATGCATCCGCCGTCAAAAAGGTCAGCAAAGGTCGGTTGGTGTTGTCACCGGAAAGAAATGCACGGTCGCGGGAATTCTCAATCATGACCGGAACACGAGAGTTGATATCCGTGATCAGAAGAACCCGTGATGCCTGATATCCGGCTTCGGCGATCCTGCCGACAAGGCCTTCGTCGGAAAGGACAGCCTGCCCCTTGGAGACACCATCACGCGATCCGGCGGAAATCATAACATTATGGGCATAAGGCCCCCCCATATCGGCAATCACCCGGGAAGTCACCAGATGTACCGTCGGCGGGGAGGTGTAGCTTGCCAGATCACGCAGGCGCGCATTTTCATGCGACAGATTGCGCGCTGCCTGCTGCCAGGCAAGCAGTTGCTTGTTTTCACGGCGCAGGCGTTCGTTTTCTTCGTACAGATGGGCAAGGTTGTAAATCTTGTCGGTCAGTTCGTTGATACTGGCCGCAGGACGGGAAACGATATTCATGACCGGGGACACCAGATCGGCTGATGCGGCGCGAATGCGCTCGATCAGAATGGTGTCGGCTTTGCCCAAAAGCATCAGGCCAAAAGCTGAAAAGATCAGTAATATGAAAGCGAAGCGGTGAAGAGCCGTGCGTAACGGCGAAAAGATACGCTGCTGCGGACCACCATGCTGTGCCACTGTATTCCCCGCGAATTCCCTAAAGGTTGATCTTCATCCCGTGCGGGATATTCAACCATAACGAAATCACCGAGTCGCGTCCAGTACGGATACGACTCGGTGATGATAAATCAGACAGACATTTTTAGTATGCTGTGTGCAGAACGTTGCGCAGCATTTTCTTTTCTTCAAGTGCGCGACCGGTACCCAGCGCAACACAGGAAAGAGGATCATCTGCGATCGAAACCGGAAGGCCGGTCGCATGACGCAGAACATAATCAAGATTGCCCAGCATCGCGCCGCCACCGGTCAGGACAATGCCCTTGTCGACAATGTCGGCTGCCAGTTCAGGCGGCGTTTGTTCGAGCGCGACTTTGACAGCCTCGATAATGGCTGAAACCGGCTCTGCCAGGCTTTCGGCAATCTGACGCTCGGAAATCAGAAGTTCTTTCGGAACGCCATTCATCAGGTCACGGCCACGGATTTCAACGGTTGCGCCATCCCCATCATCGGGGGCGCAAGCCGAACCGATTTCCTTTTTGATGCGTTCTGCGGTGCTTTCACCAACCAGCAGGTTATGGGTCCGACGGATATAAGCAATGATTGCTTCGTCCATCTTGTCACCACCAACGCGGACCGAGCGTGCATAGACGATACCGCCCAGCGACAGAACGGCGACCTCGGTGGTGCCGCCACCGATATCAACAACCATGGAACCGGTCGGTTCGGTCACCGGAAGACCGGCACCGATTGCCGCAGCCATCGGTTCATCAATCAGCCATACCTTGCGCGCACCGGCACTTTCTGCACTTTCCTGAATGGCGCGGCGCTCAACGGCGGTCGAACCTGATGGAACGCAGATGATGACTTCCGGGCTTGCGAAGTTGCGGCGGTTGTGCACTTTGCGAATGAAGTGCTTGATCATTTCTTCGGCGATGTGGAATTCCGCAATAACGCCGTCACGCAGCGGTCGGATCGCCTGAATATACCCCGGGGTACGACCAAGCATCTGTTTGGCTTCTTCACCAACCGCAAGTACCTGTTTCTTGCCTTTCTCGTCAGTGATGGCTACCACGGATGGTTCGTTCAGGACGATGCCACGCCCTTTAACGTAAACCAGTGTGTTGGCGGTACCCAAATCCACCGCCATGTCGGAGGATAAAACCCCAAGAAGCTTGGAAAACATTCCTGCCCTATGCCCCGGTTAATAGTAAAATCTTTAAAGCGAATCTACCGGCTTTGATAGCGCAAGGTTCAAGCCGATGCACGAATAATCTGCGCAGGGGATTGAGGAATAATTAAGGCGCCTGAATTTCCTGAAAATAGGTGGCAAAAAGCTGATCCGGAATATGGCCTTGGCGGATAAGTTCAAGAGGAATCAAGCCAGACAGGCGTTTCGTTGCTGATGTCGCCAATCTGTCGTTTGGCTGATGCACATGACTTTTGCAACGGAGGCTTTTACGAGTCGCGGTCTTTTCGCGGTATTATGGCGTGCAATATACACGGTTGCCCCAGGTCCGAATGTGGTTGAATTGGCGGTTGCAGGGCGGTTTGCAAATTACAAAGGGGCAGCAAAACTGCTGCCCCTGATGGATAAGGATCAAAATCAAGATCGGCTGTCGATCAGGATGCCATGGCATCCGGTGCGGTTTTCTTGCTTTTCTCGATCAGTTTGTTAACGGCCGTAACATAGGCGATGCACGATGCGACAACTGTGTCGGTATCAGATGCGTTGCCAACAACGGTGCGGTCTTCGCCATCGAGCTTGACTGTCACAGTGCCCTGGGCGTCGGTGCCTTCGGTCACCGCATGCACCTGATAAAGTTTCAGGCGCCAGTCATGCGGGTAGATTTCCTTGATGGCGTTGAAGGTTGCATCGATCGGACCGTCGCCGGTGGTTTTGGCGGTGCGGATTTCACCATCGACATTCAGTTCCAGTTCCGCAGTCTGCGGACCTTTGGAGCCACAGGTAACCGTCAGGCCAACGAATTTGATATATTCATTGTCGCGCATGCCGTCATCGACCAAGGCGACGATATCGTCGTCATAGACTTCTTTTTTCTTGTCAGCCAGATCTTTGAAGCGTGCGAATGCATCTTCGATGGTATTATCGCCCAACTCGGCAAAGCCCAGTTCTTTCAGCTTTTCCTTGAATGCATGGCGACCGGAATGCTTGCCCATCACCAGACTTGATTTGTTCAGGCCGATGGATTCCGGTTTCATGATTTCATAGGTCTCGGAATTTTTCAGGAAACCGTCCTGATGGATGCCGCTTTCATGGGCGAATGCGTTGGCACCGACAATTGCCTTGTTCGGCTGAACAACAAAGCCCGAAACAGCCGAAACCAGACGCGATGCATTCATGATCTTGGTGCTGTCAATGCCGGTCGTGAAGGGGAAGGCGTCGTTACGCGTATTGATCGCCATAACGATTTCTTCGAGTGCGGCGTTGCCGGCACGTTCGCCCAGACCATTGATGGTGCATTCGATCTGACGGGCACCGGCATTGACCGCCGAGATCGAGTTGGCAACCGCCATGCCCAAATCGTTGTGGCAGTGAACCGACAAGATGGCCTTGTCGATATTCGGCACACGATTAAACAGCATGGTCATCAGGTCGGCATATTCCGTCGGCGTGGTATAGCCGACAGTATCGGGAATGTTGATGGTGGTGGCACCTGCGTTGATCGCGGCTTCAACGCAGCGGCACAGGAAGTCATGCTCGGTACGTGAACCGTCTTCTGCCGACCATTCGACATCATCGGTAAATTTACGCGCCAGTGTCACGCTGTCGATTACCTTTTCCAGAACCCGTTCCGGTTCCATCTGCAATTTGTATTTCATATGCAGCGGGCTTGTGGAAATAAAGGTGTGGATACGTTTGTTTTCAGCCGGCTCCAATGCCTCTGCGGCACGTTCAATGTCGCCCTTGGCCGCACGAGCCAGAGAACAAATGGTCGGGCCTTCAATCTGCTTGGCAATTTCATTAACGGACTGGAAGTCGCCGTTTGATGCGATGGCAAAGCCCGCCTCAATGACATCAACCTTCAGGTCCGCCAGCGCCCGCGCAACACGCAGTTTTTCATCAAGCGTCATCGAAGCACCCGGGGATTGTTCCCCGTCACGCAAGGTGGTGTCGAAAATGATGACGCGATTGTCGTTTGCACTAGCCATTATCTTGTTTCCTGATCAAACGGGTCTTTGCCCGATGTGTAAATTCTGTCTGGAAGGAGTGCGAGCCATCTGGCGCGACTTTTCCCCTGAGCTACGGCAAGTGGATCGACATGTTAAAGGTGTGATCCGGGCCGGCATAAGTTGCTCAGGGGCGCGTTAGTCGTAGCGCGCCTAGCTCTGCTAGACCAAGGAGACCGGAAATTAGGTTGAGGGCAGACAGCGCGAAGGTGCGCGAAGCGGCAGCTTCGGCACGGTCGGCATATGCATCAATGTTGCAAATGTCTGCGGTCATCGGTCTTCATCAATTGGCTTTTGGGTGCCAGTCATTGCTGGCGACGTTCCCAATGTCGTCGGCAGGTCCGTTCAGGTCAAGTAATTTTTGTACCTTTTGTTGTCTTTTTAGGGTGGAATTTAGCGGCATCTGTGTCGCGCCCGGCATTGGGCGGCACTTGTTGCGGCTGATATGTCGGCATTTTGACAAATGTCTGTGCTTTTTTCCGTTCAGGTGGCGCTGGTTTTCACCGGCCCTCTGTCAAAAAGACACTGGTCGGCATTTGACTAATCGGTTAGTGATTTCTGCCCTGATATCGATTGGGGCAAGGTTGGACCGCATTGGGGCGGGGACCCGCCAAGCTACAGGAGCCACCATGCTGAGTTTGTCCTTGATCGGGGCATTTATCCCCACGGCCTTTTTTGTTTCGATTACGCCGGGCATGTGCATGACGCTTGCACTGACCCTTGGCATGACAATCGGTCTGAAACGTACGCTCTGGATGATGATGGGCGAACTGGTCGGGGTCGGGATTGTTGTTGTGGCATCTGCGTTGGGGGTGGCCGCGGTAATGTTGCAATATCCTGCGGTCTTTGCGGTTTTCAAATATATCGGCGGGGCCTATCTCGCGTGGCTTGGTGTTCAGTTGTGGCGATCTCGTGGTCGGATGGCAATCTCGACCGAAGTCGAAAGTGCCAAAACTGCCACAGCCGCAAGCTTGGCCACGCAGGGGTTTGTTACCGCGATTGCCAACCCCAAAGGCTGGGCGTTCATGATTTCCCTGTTACCGCCTTTTATCAGCCTGGAACACGCGATTGCGCCGCAACTTTCCGTTCTGGTGGCGATCATTCTTGTGACAGAACTGATTTGTATGACGCTGTATGCCACGGGCGGGCGATCATTGCGGCGTTTCCTGGAAAAAAGCGGAAATGTCCGATTGCTGAACCGCGTTGCCGGTACCTTGATGATCGGTGTGGGCGTCTGGTTGGCGACCGGCTGAAAATACTGGCGATTTTTGAATGGCGCGGTGCAATGCGACCGGCACAAATTCCGCATGTGGCGTTTGTTTTGTGATTTTACGATACAATATGTAGCAAAGGCCTACTCATTTGGCTTGGATAGTTCATCCAGATGGCCGATGCTTTATATTCATATTCCTGCGTGATATTCGCTGATGGGGCTATGGCTCTTTTTCAGGATTTTACACATATGACGGCTGCCGCTCCGGTAAAATTAACAGGTCGCAGCCCCAATTGAATAACTGTTTGAGGATAATCGGCAATGCGTGAAATACGCTGCATCGTTTTTGAAGATGGAGAACTGATCAAGGCCATTCTGGCGCATGGTCAGAAAACGGGTAAGACATTGCCGACAGGGCAGATCAGCAGCTTTGAGGTGGAACGCAACCCCGAAGTCATTGCACGCATGACAATCACATCGGATGCAGGGCAAAAGTCTGTTGTGCCGACGTCCGGCGCAGAGCTGGCTGCGGCAATGATCTCTTATTGCATCGATCGTAAGGTGCCGGTTCCGGCCAATGCGGCCAAATCGATTACAGTTCTGGATTCTCATGTCGCGCTTAAGATCACGATGTCTGGTGATCAGAAACGCTGATTGCCTTGACGATGTAACGGCAGAGAAAAACGCGCAAGGGCGGGCTTTGGCAGAATAATCGCAGCAGGACTTACCACTGCATCATCTTGCCTTTAAGTTTGCTCATGCGTTCGTCTTCGTTCTTGAACTTATGCTGTTCGGAAACGCCGTCCTGCACCTTGGTCATCAGCAACCATTCCTTGACCTTCATAAAGCGCGGGGCAAGGAACTGATATGTTTCTTTGACCAGACGGACGGCTTTGGGGCCGCGTTCCAGTTCCAGTTCTTCCCATTGATCGATCAATGGCTGCCAGGCACGCAAACGCTTGTAGAGATCGTCACGTTGCGACCGAATGTACTGACGCTGGGATGTGAAGTTGCGTAGCACCGACATGATTTCGCCAGTGTTGGCATCAAGCTCATCAAACGAATATTCGAATTTTTTCTTGGCATCATCAAGAAGTCGAATGGCCTGGGTGACGGTTTCCAGAACACCTTTTTCGTGGGCATAGATGCGTCGCAATTCCTGCAACTTGCGATCAACCATCAGGATGCTACGATATCGCACGCGCAGGGTTTCGATATAAGACAGCTCGTCGGCAACCTGATGCACAAGATTGACGACTTCTTCGCGGTTTTCCTTGCCCATGCCGAGCTTTTCGGCGACTTCGTCAAAGGCCTGGTTGATCTTTTTCTTGGTGTTGGGGTCTTCAGCGATCTGCATCAGCTGATCGGGGTCGGTAATGAGCTCTTCGCTTCCCGACATCCAGGTGACCAACTGCATGGTAATACGGTTATAGGCAATCGCCTTGTGATCTTCGTCAACATCCCAGGATGCTTCACCGGTCAGCACTTCGCGTGGCAGGTTATCGCCAGGGCGCAGAACGTTGACAAAGCTCAGTGCCTTGTCAATCAGGCCGATCAGGTCGCCGTCCTTGGATTCCGGATCGATGTCAAATTCACGGCAAATCGCTTTTAGCGGCAAAGACACGACCGAACCTTCGGCCATTTTCAAGACAAAAAGGGCTTCGTCCGAAATGTCAGACTTTTGGAAATGGCATTCCTCGAACGTTTTGAAAATCTTGTGTTCTAGTTCGATTTTACGTTCGCTGTTCGATGTCTTCATCTGATTCTCCGCCCAGCAAGGCCGCGACAGCATATTTCTATGTTGTACGCAACTGGTCCGATTGTTAGGTCGTCGGATCGGTTGTTTTGCCTATTCGGACACTTTTGTTAGCTCGGTGTCTTGGGGTGTTTCGTTCTTGTTTTTGGTAGTGATCTCTCTGTTTACACAGATGTTGCTATTGTTCTGTTTTGTTGTTTGCGAAACCGAAAATACGCCTATTGCCGAACACAGGTGTTTCTGCCTTCCTGCTTTGCGATATAGAGCGCCTTATCTGCACGGTCTACAAACTCCAGTATATTCTCTCCAAGTTGGTAGTCGGTCAAGCCAATTGAAACGGTTAACTTGCCGAAATCCTTGCCGGTTTTCTTGTTTATAATGTGCTGATTAGACACATTCTGGCGCAACTTGTCGGCAAGCTTGGCCGCATTCTCGACTTCGGTGTCGGGCAGAATGATTGCAAACTCTTCGCCGCCATATCGCGCTACGGTGTCGGCCCCTTTCGTCGAGCTGACCAATACCCTTGCCACTGCTTTCAAGACACCGTCACCTGCACGATGCCCGAAATTGTCATTGAAATCCTTGAAGTGATCGATGTCGATCATCAAAAGGGAAAGCGGCGCGCCCGATTCCATTGTTGTGGTCACGGCATCGCGCAATGACGTATCAAAGTTCTTGCGGTTTGCGATCCCTGTCAGGGTGTCGGTCAGGGCATCGCGGCGAACCAGTTCAAGTTCGGTGCGAACCCGAAGAACTTCCTTGTGATATTCTTCGAGGTTGCCACCAAACGAATTAAAGCAATCCCTGGCCTTGTTTGACTTTGCCGACAGGTCGCGGGTGACATTTCGCGCTTCCTGCAAGGAAATATCATCGGCAAGCAACTGCTGAGAGGCGACATCAATTTCATCACAGAACGTATCGGTGTCTTTCATGACCGAAGAGACCGCCAGTTCGACACGCTCGACTGCATTCTGGAGTCCCTCGACCCCTTGTTTGAGGTGCTGCTGCATCGCATGGGTGCCAAGATATTTGTGGTAGATGCGAAACACGGTTTCTTCGTCAAGATCCTGGGTGTTGCGAATCAGCACCTTGATCAGCCGTGTAAGTTCCGGGACCTCGTCCGTCAGATAGCTGTAAAATACGTGATAAACCTGCGGTGTAGGCTGCAAGTTCAGTTCATTTACAAGCGCCATCACATTCTGAGCGGTGTCGCGCGGGTTCGCGATCTTTGTTGTTGTCGCTGTCACTGCTTGTTATCCGATCCGAATTCCATGGTCATCCAGTTAGCAGTGTCCAACCTGTTCCCGGCATTTTGATATGCGGACGCATTCCCCGGGCTCTTTTATTTGAATATGTTACTTTATACGTTCTTATATGCGTTCCTGTATCATTGTCTAAACCATGCGGTTTTGTCACGTGTTTCCGCCGTGCAGAAAGTGACAAATTCAGACATTTTAACTATGCGATGGTTTAACTGTCTGAGAATAAACAACTTAGGGTGCTCCTGCCATCCTGAAAGATCTTGGTTGCGGGCGGGCTTTCACGATGTGTCGTGTTGTCGGGGCTGCGCGCAATCTGGTTTCGGGGCGCATGAATAAGGCCGATCGTGGCTTGATCTGCTGGTACAACCTTGATGGGTTTTATTATTTAATGGTATTCACCTTTGGGTGGTTTTTGCTTCATGGCCGCATGACAAGCGGATTTATACCGTGGGGTTGATAATATCGGCCGGTGAAAAAAGAACTTCATACATGAATCCATTGCACTAAGTCCCAAATTCGCGTAAATATTGAAACGATGCAGTGTATCTTTCAAGTGCGTGGTTGCCTTCTGGTTGATGGTAATTGTGTTCTTGTCCGGTGTGGTGCAGGGACTGTTTTCAAGCATTTCTGTCTTTGGAAATGCGCATACTAAACTAAGGACGACTACGGATATGGCTACCGGAACGGTTAAGTGGTTCAATGCGACCAAGGGTTATGGCTTCATCACCCCGGACGAGGGCGGCAAAGATGCATTCGTGCACATCACCGCTGTTCAGCGCGCTGGTTTGCAGGGACTTGATGAAGGGCAGAAAATTCAGTTTGAGCTGATTGAAGGTCGCAATGGCCGCATGTCGGCAGAAGAACTCGCCATTCTCTAATTTCTATCTGGCTTGCAGCTTTCTTTGCTGACAACCGTTAACGCGCCGGATTTCCGGCGCGTTATGCGTTTTTCGGGTTTTGGTGTAGCGTTGAGTTCCGGTCAACCTCAAGACATACGTCCAGCCCATGATGCCTGAATTTCCTAATCCGCCCGAAACCGACGACGAAGCAGGCCTGTCTGCTTGGCGGCGCGCTGTGCGCCGATCCTTGCTTGATTGGCGTTCTGCGCTTGATGGGGCGCTTCATCAACAATATTCGGATCAGATCCGTACACATCTGGCAGCGTTTCTGGCGCAGCGGGCGAACGCGACCGTCGGTTTTTATTGGCCAATCCAAAACGAGATTGATCTGCGTCCGGTGATGGAAAGTCACCTGGCCTTGGGCGGGCGTGCCGCATTGCCCGTTGTCCCGGGCAAGGATATGCCGATGGTGTTTCATGACTGGACCCTTGATACGGAAATGGTGCCGGGCTTTGCCAAAATACCCGAACCGGCCAACAGCAAGGAAGTTGCGGTTCATGCCATGATTGCGCCCTTGGTCGGCTTTGACAGGAAAGGCTATCGTCTGGGATATGGGGGCGGCTTTTTTGATCGAACGCTTGGCGTGCTAAAAAGAAAGCCCTTGGTGGTTGGGATTGGCTTCGAAGATACGATGCTCGATGATATCAGGCCCCATCGTTATGATGTACCCACCGATGTAATCATCACTGAAAAAGGCGTTCGGTTCATTAACGATGCCAGGCGTCCCGATGAAGACAAAAGCGATCAGTCTTCGCCGCCTTGTCATCTTTGTTCGTAAAACGCAGTTGCCATTGCCATGCGTCATGACGCATGGGCGGGGTGATGAACAGATGATGTTTCATGGAAGGTGGCTGGGGAACCTGGATTCGAACCAGGACTGACGGAGTCAGAGTCCGTAGGTCTACCGTTAACCTATTCCCCAACAGAATTTCACATACGTAATTTGTAGCCCGGAACGTATCGACTGCGCTGCGCGATGCTTTGCACTATCCGGAAAAGGTTGGCTGGGGAACCTGGATTCGAACCAGGACTGACGGAGTCAGAGTCCGTAGGTCTACCGTTAACCTATTCCCCAACAAAACTTGGTCCACCGTTCGCACGTGTCGCGTGGTGTGGGGCGCTATGTATAAAACCCGCCCGGATTTGGCAACCCCTTTTTTATAAAGCGGGGATCAATCATGCGATTACCGCATACGGGATTTGCCTTGCCGGGGATTGTCGTTACACTCATATAATAGATTCGCCAGACAGTCACAAATCTGTCGCGAACGCGCCCGACATCATAAGATGTGTACCAGTAAACAAGACAGGTTTTCGATACGTGAAGCAGGTTTCCCCCCATAGCAACTCGCATAGGGCAAACAGCCCGGCAGGCGGCGCTGCAATGGGCGGTCATACCGTGCTTGACGGACCCGATAAACCGGGAATGCCCGATCCCGGTACTGCGGTACATGTGCCAAAGGATCTGGCAAAAAAATCACCCGGCATTGTCGATTGCATTACCGCCCCGCTTTATGCCGCGATTGATCTTGGCAGTTCCAATTGCCGGCTTCTTGTCGCGCGCCCGTGTGATGACGGTTTCAAGGTCATTGATGCTTTTTCGCGCGTGGTGCGTTTGGGCGAAGGGGTGCGTGAAAAGGGCTATCTGTGTGACGCGGCAATGGATCGGGCGATTGATGCGCTTCGGGTCTGCGCCAAAAAATTGCGGCGCCATGCCGGTGTCCGATTGCGTGCGGTTGCAACCGAAGCCTGCCGAACCGCCAATAACCGCGAAGAATTTGTCCGGCGGGTTTTGGATGAAACCGGGATTTCGCTTGATATCATCAACCCGGATGAAGAAAGCCGTCTTGCGCTTCAGGCTTGCTCGGCCTTGCTTGATGAACGTCCCTATGCGGTGGTATTTGATATTGGTGGTGGCAGTACCGAGATTTGCTGGATCAAGGTCGATAAAACCGGCAAAACCCAGTGCATCGAAACGCTTTCGATGCCGTGCGGCGTGTTATGCCTGACGGAACGCTATGCCTCGGTCGAGGAGCGGCGCGAACGGTTTGAAGCCATGCGCACCGAAATCCGCGAACGTCTTGAGGAATTTGCGCGGCGCAATTGCTGTTCGGACATGCTTGATGATGACAAGGTCCAGATGGTCGGAACATCGGGGACTGTCACGACCTTCTGCGGCATTGCGCTTGGTCTTGAGCGATATGAACGGCACAAGGTGGACGGGTCTGACTTGCGGTTTGATGATGCCGAACGGGTGACCGAGTTGCTGCTGCGCATGGGATCGGACAAGCGAAAAGGCCATCCTTGTATCGGGAATCAGCGGGCCGAGCTGATGGATGCCGGGGCTGCTATTTTTGCCGCGATTCGCGATATCTGGCCGCTGGCGACGCTTAAGGTGGCTGATCGCGGTCTTCGTGAAGGTATTCTGGTCGATTTGATGCGCGCAGATGGCCATGCTATTGACCCGTGCGACGCGCGCCGTCATACAGTGTCACATATTCCGGCTTCGTCCTGATCGGTTGACGTGCGTGTCCCGACAGGTTTGGCCAAAACAGAATTCAGTTCAGGATAAATCATGAGCGACAATCGCAGCGGAAAGGGCGGGCAGCGCCGCCGCAAGGGTTCAGCCATTGCAGCCATCGATACCGGCGCACGCCGTGGTCTGCGCACGCGGGTCAAAAGTGCCAAGGGGCGTAAGCTGTCTTCGACGCGTTGGCTCGATCGGCAGCTTAATGATCCCTACGTCCAGGAAGCCAAGCGTCTTGGTTATCGGTCGCGTGCGGCCTTCAAGCTGATTGAAATCAACAACCAGTTTGATCTGCTCAAGCCCGGCATGCGGGTTGTCGATCTTGGCGCGGCCCCCGGCGGCTGGACGCAGGTGGCGATTGATATGGTTGGCTCCAAACATGGCAAGGGCCAGGTTGTTGGCCTTGATATTCTGGAATGGGAAGGTTTGTCAGGTGCAACCTGTTTGCAGGCCGATTTCCTTGATCCCAAAGCACCAGATATGATCAAGCATGAATTGCAGGGGCCGGTGGATGCGGTGATTTCCGATATGTCACCTGAAACCACCGGGCACCGGTCAACAGATCATATTCGCATTATCGATCTGGTCGAACATGCCTTGCTGTTCGCCGAAGAGGTTCTTGCGCCGGGTGGTATTTTTGTTGCCAAGGTGTTCAAGGGCGGAACCGAAAATGAACTTCTGGATCGGGTAAAGAAGAATTTCCGGGTGACCAAACATGCCAAACCGCCGGCATCACGCCCCGAAAGCCCGGAAGCCTATCTGATTGCAACCGGATTCCGCGGGCAGAATAACGCAGAAGATGACATTAAAAATGCCGAAATCCGTGATGATGACGGATGGTCGCCCGTCGAATAGGTCCTGACTTTAATGTCCTGCGAAGCAGTTCCTGCGCTGGAATAGTTATAAATCTTCTGGCATCGTTGCGTTACATCAAACTTTGATCAAGTTCTTGACGGTATTGATCAAAGGGCAGGGATACATCCCTGCCTCTAGGGTGGACCTGGCCATTGGGGTGGCCATTGCTTGTGGGATTTAATCGATGAAACAGGATAACCAGCGCCTGACAGGGGTGGAACGTCATTTTGACGAGCATGAGATCATTGTCTCCAAGACCGATCTTAAGGGGCGAATAACATACGCAAATGACACGTTCTTGCGTGTCGCCGGATATCGCGAGAACGAAATTCTCGGCCAACCGCATAGCATCATCCGTCATCCTGACATGCCAAGATGCGTGTTTGCCTTGCTATGGCAAACAATCGAGGCCGGTCGCGAGATTTTCGCCTATGTGATCAATCGCAGTGCGAATGGCGACCATTATTGGGTGCTGGCAAATGTGACGCCGTCTTTTGATCAGAATGGCAAGATCATCGGATATCATTCCAACCGCCGCGTACCACGCCGCGATGCGCTCGAAAAGGTCATTCCGCTCTATAAGGCGCTTTGCGAAGAAGAGGCAAAAGAAGCCAATCGTAAACAAGGGATGGCGCGCGGGATCAAAATGGTTGGGGACCTGCTTGCCGATGCCGGAATGGATTACGACGAGTTCGTCTTTAGCTTGTGATAGCTTGCCGTAAGCAGCGCATAAAAAAGGGGCTCGCCTGACGGCAGCCCCATCGACCAGTATCTAACGGAATGCGTCAGATAATGCATCAATAAAATCACAGGGCTGTTATGGGTGCGCAAAACTTGGCATTCGGGGCATAACGTGTATAAATTCCGCGCCAACTCAGATTAACGAGGTGGCCAGATGACCCGCATTGCCGAAGCCCTGACGTTTGACGACGTACTGATCAAACCCGCAGCATCCGAAGTGTTGCCTGCTCAGGTCCAGACCAACACCCGCATTACCAAAAAAATTGACCTCAGAATCCCGCTGCTTTCCTCGGCGATGGACACCGTGACCGAAAGCGCTATGGCGATTGTCATGGCACAGCATGGTGGCATGGGGGTCATTCACAAGAACCTCGATATTGCCCAGCAGGCCGAAGAAGTTCGCCGCGTGAAAAAATTCGAATCGGGGATGGTTGTTAACCCGATCACCATTCACCCCGATCAGACGCTGGCGGATGCGCTGGATCTGATGGATGCCAACCATATTTCCGGTATTCCGGTTGTTGAACGCGGTTCGAACAAGTTGGTCGGCATCCTGACCAACCGTGACGTCCGCTTTGCATCCAACCGTTCGCAGCCGGTTTCCGAACTGATGACCCACGAAGGTCTGGTGACGGTGACCGAGAATGTCGAAACCATCGAAGCCAAAAAGCTTCTGCATCAACACCGCATTGAAAAACTTCTGGTGGTAGATGACGCATATCGTTGCACCGGCCTGATCACGGTCAAGGATATCGAAAAAGCCAAACTGCACCCGAATGCTTGTAAGGATGAAAGCGGTCGCCTGCGTGTTGCCGCGGCAACCGGTGTGGGTGAGGCCGGCTTTGAACGCGCTGCTGCCCTTGTCGAGGCCGGCGTTGATGTTCTGGTCATTGATACCGCACACGGCCATTCGGCTGGCGTGATCAAGGCTGTTGAACAGATCAAGGCCAAGGTCGGCGATACCCAGATCATTGCCGGTAACGTTGCAACGGCTGATGCGGTCAAGGCGCTGGCAGAGGCCGGTGCAGATGCCGTCAAGGTTGGCATCGGTCCCGGTTCGATCTGTACAACCCGTATCGTTGCCGGTGTCGGCGTGCCCCAGCTTACGGCTGTTCTTGAATGTGGTGAAATGGCCCACAAGCTTGATGTGCCGATCATTGCCGATGGTGGTATCAAGTTTTCCGGTGACATCGCCAAGGCGATGGCGGCCGGTGCCAGCACCTGCATGGTCGGATCGCTTCTGGCCGGGACCGACGAAGCCCCGGGCGAAGTCATCCTGTATCAGGGCCGTTCGTACAAATCCTATCGCGGGATGGGCTCGGTCGGTGCGATGGCACGTGGCTCGGCAGACCGTTATTTCCAGCAGGATGTTCAGGACAACCTCAAACTGGTGCCCGAAGGCATCGAAGGCCGCGTCCCTTACAAAGGTCCGGCCGGTCAGATCATTCATCAGCTGGTTGGCGGTCTTAAGGCATCGATGGGCTATACCGGATCGGCAACCTTGGCCGATTTCCGTGAACGTGCCGAATTTGTCCGCATTACCAATGCGGGCCTGCGCGAAAGCCACGCCCATGATGTGACCATCACCCGTGAAGCGCCAAACTATCGTCCGGGCAGTTGATGCGGGCGCGCCTGCTGATTGGCTGACCTGCCTTGCGTTTGACGCTGTTGGCGAACGGGGTTTGCCATGATATGAGGCGCATTCAAATTTCGATGACGGCAGGGAGACCTGCCGTCATTAGGACCAATGCATCCGGATTGAGGAGCATTGGACCCTATATTTTTATCGTAAGGTGTTGGTGCGCTTCCCATATGCGAAGCAGCCCGTTACCCGCAAACAGTTTGGATTGTTCGTTTTGAAACCCGGTGCCCGCATAGCAGCTGTTATCGAACTATATGATGGCTGGACCCATAACCGAGATGACGCGGATCGCGTTGTCTCAGGCTATTTCGGATCACGCCGATATATCGGCGGCGGGGATCGTCGCGAAATCAGCGAACGTTTCTATAACCTGATCCGCCATCAGGCCCGATTGGGCTGGTGGCTTGCCGAATGTGACTATCAGTTCCAGGACGGTCGTGCGCGCATGATCGCCGAACTTGTTCTTCATGATGGTATGGACCGCGATACGATCGAAGGGCTATTTAACGGTGATCAGTTCTGTCCGGATGAACTGCGCCCCAATGAACGCCATCTTGCCAACAAGCTTGCAGGTAACAAGCTTGATCATGATGGCCAGCCCGGTGCGGTGAAAACCGAACTGCCGAAATGGCTCTATGCGGAGCTGCTTAAACTCCATCATGAAAACCTGCCTGCCGAAATGGCGGCCTATAACCAACCGGCCAAGTTGGATCTTCGCGTGAACCGCCTGCGCGGTTCTGTTGAAGATGCGATCAAGTCTTTGAAAGCCGATGGAATCAAGGACATTGAACGCACGCCGTATGCGCCCAATGGTTTGCGTCTTCCGCTTGGGCTGAACATGCTGGTGACCAAGGCCTATAAGGATGGCCTGATCGAAATTCAGGACGAAGCATCGCAGATTTGCGTCAATATCGTCGATGCAAAGCCGGGCATGACGGTTTTGGATATGTGTGCAGGTGGCGGTGGTAAAACACTTGGTATGGCCGCCGATATGCGCGGCAAGGGCCGTATTCTTGCTTGTGATACCCATGGTGGCCGTCTTGATAATGCCCGCAAACGTGCGCGTCGCGCCGGGGCAGGGGATTGCATCCAGCAACGCATCATTGCCGATGAACGTGACAGCTGGTTGCGTAACAAATCCGGGTTCTTTGATCGGGTGTTGCTGGATGTGCCATGTTCGGGCCTGGGCACCTTGCGCCGTAACCCTGCTTTGCGCTGGCGTATCGGGCAACGCGATTTGCGCGCGCTCATGGCTCAGCAAAGCAAGATTCTTAAGGCCGGGGCTGCCAAGGTTACCAAAGGCGGGCGACTGATTTACGCTACCTGTTCAATCATGCCCGAAGAAAACGAACGTTTGATCGAAACCTTCATGCGCGATCGCAAGGATTTCAAACCGGTACCGATCAACGAAATCTGGCCCGATGCGCCCAAATCGGTGCCCGTACCCGGTGGCAAGGACAAGCCATGGCTGCGCTTGTCGCCCAATGTTCATGGCACGGACGGCTTCTTTGTTGCGGTGTTCGAAAGAACCGCAAAAGGCAAGGTAAAGTAATGATATTGGCGGTGGCGGCATATGGGCCTTTGATCAAGCCCGCCCGTGATCTGCCTGCACAAAAACGGGCCCTGCGCAAACTGCTTGCAGGGCCCGTTTCGTTTCACCGTCAATGCGGTGGTGCGTTATTCGGTTGGTTGCACAGGTTCGTCAAAGACGCTGCCTGTTTTGTCGTCGCTGTTAACCGCGTCATTGTTTTCAAGGTTCTTCATGCCCGGAACAATTTCCTCGACGTTATCAGGGATCAGGCTTTTGCCATTTTCCGCAGGCGCGGTTTCTTCGCTGCCAATAATCGGAAGCGAAGTGCCGCCGTCTTTCTGCGTCATGGCGATGGCGGTTGCGGTTCCCGCAATCAGAATAAGGCCAGCAACAGCCATTGCGATTTTGCTACCTGTAGAACTGCTCATGATAATGTGTCCCTTGCTTTGATCTTGTGCCTGTCGGGCGTTGTTGGTCGCGGGGTTTCCCGCGCGCCGTTGATTGCCAATTTGCCTGGCCATTGCGCAGAAAAAAGGGACCAAATGTGGGATTTTCTAGGAGCTTTGCGCGCAAATTCGCCGCAATTTCCCGCAACAGCCCACAAGATACCGCAAAGTTTTTTGAATGCATCGTCGGGGGACCGTTTGCGCCGGGTTGCCCATCACGATGGTTTGGCGTATGTACGGCGCAACCCCATCTTCGACGGAGATACGGCCCGATGACTGATCGCGTGCTGATTATTGATTTCGGATCCCAGGTCACCCAGCTTATTGCGCGTCGTGTGCGCGAAAGCGGTGTCTATAGCGAGATCCATCCTTTTAACAACATCTCGGACGCGTTCCTGGATGAATATGCCCCCAAGGCGGTGATCCTGTCGGGTGGCCCGGCGTCTGTCCATTGGGACAAGGCCCCGTCCGCCCCGGCCAAAGTGTTCGAGCTTGGCGTACCGGTTCTGGGTATCTGTTATGGTCAGCAGACCATGGTCAATCAGCTGGGCGGTAAAGTTGCGACCTCTGATCATCGTGAGTTCGGCCGTGCCTTTGTTGAAGTGATCGAAGATTGCGCGCTGTTTACTGGTGTTTGGGCTGCGGGTGCTCGCGAACAGGTCTGGATGAGCCACGGCGACCGTGTTGATGCGCTACCCGATGGTTTCCGCGTTGTTGGCAAATCCGAAGGCGCACCGTTTGCCGCCATCGCCAATGATGACAAGAAATTCTATGCCGTGCAGTTCCACCCCGAAGTGGTCCACACTCCGCATGGCGCGCAGTTGCTTCGTAACTTCACCCACGGTGTTGCAGGCTGTTCTGGCGACTGGACCATGAATGCCTATAAAGACGATGCCATTGACAAAATTCGCAAACAGGTCGGCGATGGCAAGGTCATCTGCGGTCTGTCGGGCGGTGTTGATAGCTCTGTCACAGCGGTTCTGATCCACGAGGCGATTGGCGATCAGCTAACTTGTGTCTTTGTGGATCATGGCTTCATGCGCGCGGGCGAGGCCGATCAGGTCGTGTCTCTGTTCCGGGATCATTACAATATCCCGCTGGTGCATGTTGATGCGTCTGA
Source organism: Thalassospira sp. (assembly GCA_048264285.1). Taxonomy (GTDB): domain Bacteria; phylum Pseudomonadota; class Alphaproteobacteria; order Rhodospirillales; family Thalassospiraceae; genus Thalassospira. The sequence goes on along the minus strand of JBLXDD010000007.1, from coordinate 57,401 downwards.
TACCTTCATCGGTGCCATCGAAGGTGAAATCGATCCGGAAGTAAAACGCAAAACGATTGGCCGGTTGTTCATCGAAACCTTCGAAGAAGAAGCCAAGAAAATCGGCGGTGCGGACTTCCTGGCACAGGGAACGCTTTATCCCGACGTCATCGAAAGTGTGTCCTTCACCGGTGGCCCGTCAGTTACCATCAAGTCACACCACAATGTCGGCGGCCTTCCGGAACGCATGAATATGAAGCTGGTCGAACCGCTTCGTGAATTGTTCAAGGACGAAGTCCGTGATCTTGGCCGTGAATTGGGCCTGCCTGACAGTTTTGTTGGCCGCCATCCGTTCCCCGGGCCGGGGCTTGCGATCCGTATTCCGGGCCAGCCGATCACACGCGAAAAGCTTGATGTCCTGCGCAAGGCCGATGCGATCTATCTCGAAGAAATCCGCAATGCCGGTCTTTATGACGCCATCTGGCAGGCATTTGCCGTGCTGCTGCCGGTGCGCACCGTCGGCGTCATGGGCGATGGTCGGACATATGATTATGCCTGTGCGCTGCGTGCGGTGACCTCGACCGATGGCATGACTGCGGACTTCTTCCCGTTCCCACCAGAACTGCTTGGCCGTATCGCCAACCGGATCATAAATGAAGTCAACGGCATTAACCGTGTCACCTATGACTTCACCTCGAAGCCACCGGGAACGATTGAGTGGGAATAAGATCTGCTTTATTCTCTGCCTTCTAAAGGCAGGGCTTTTATAAGGACTTGGTTGTCGCTTGACGCACGCTGACGTAAAAAAGGAACTCAACCGAAAATCACCTGTATTTTCAACGCTGGACTCATTGGCGGTGTTTGGGCGTTTTGGATATGGCTTGTGCAAATGACTAATTCTAAATCAGATAAGAAGTCACCACCTAAGCGGGTTCTTTTTTTGGGGTATGATTGCAAACAGACATGTTTAATCGATGTATTGTCTGACGCAGGATGTAAGGTCGACCACTCTGCCGATCCAATTGATAAATTTGACTACGATTTGGTTGTAAGCTTTGGGTATCGCCATCTCATAAGACGGAGCAAACTTGCTCGTATTAGCTGCCCTATTGTGAACCTGCATATTTCCTACCTTCCATACAATAAAGGGGCTCATCCAGGTTTCTGGTCTTTTTTCGATGGAACCCCGTCAGGCGTTACCATACATCTAATTGATGATGGTCTTGATACAGGGCCGATCATTTATCAGAGAAAGGTAACGTTTGACGCTGGCGAGATTACGTTTTCAGACGCGCATAGGCGTCTTGTTGAGGAGATTGAGGATCTATTCATCTGCAATTTGGATGAGTTGCTGTCTGGAGGGTGGACGGCCGTGCCTCAGCTGGAGGACGGTACCAAGCATTATGTCAAGGATTTACCACCAGAGTTTGCTGGCTGGAACAGCGAAATAGAGCCCGAAATTGCAAGGCTGCGGAAAATTGTTGAGGAACGAAATGGTTGCAGAAAGCATTAGCATCAATGGCCGGGAAATTTCTCAGTCAACAAGACCTTACGTGATAGCTGAAGTATCAGCAAACCATAACGGTTCGCTGCAGCGTGCATTGAAAACTATCAAAGCTGCAAAAGAAGCCGGAGTTGACGCTGTCAAGATCCAGACATACACACCTGATACGATGACGATCCGCAGTTGCAAAGATGATTTTCAGATTACGGATGGTTTGTGGAAAGGTCGAACTCTTTATGATCTTTATGGAGAGGCCTATACTCCTTATGAATGGCATGCTGAAATGTTTGAATACGCTAGCCAGATCGGAGTTACACTTTTCTCGTCGCCATTTGACGAAACGGCAGTAGATCTTCTCGAGAAACTCGACGCTCCTGCATATAAGATTGCCTCTTTCGAGCTCGTTGACCTTCCTTTGATTGAATACACCGCAAAAACGAAGAAGCCGATGTTGATGTCTACGGGAATGGCAAGTCTTGAAGAAGTGGCGGAGGCTATAGAAACAGCTCGTTCAAACGGTTGCAACCAATTGGCTGTTTTTCACTGTATTAGCAGTTACCCTGCACCTATTGAACAAGCAAATATTAATAACATATCATTCTTGCGGAAAGAGTTTGGTGTAGAAGTTGGGTTGTCTGATCATACGCTGGGTAATGTTGCCAGTATTGTTGCTACTGCACTCGGTGCATCCGTAATTGAAAAGCATTTTACGTTAGATCGGTCAGGAGGTGGCGTTGATAGCGCATTTTCTCTTGAGCCATATGAAATGAAGGCTTTGGTTAAGGCCACTAGTGACGCATTCGCAGCGCTGGGAAACGGTGATTTCAAGCGGGCTCAAGCTGAAACAGAAAACATGATTTTCAGAAGGTCTTTGTATTTTGTAGAGGATATTAAAAAAGGTGAAGTGATCACTGATAAGCATGTTCGCAGGATCCGTCCTGGTTTTGGGTTGTCACCCAAGTATTTGCAAGCTGTTATCGGGGCGACGCTTATGGAAGACGTTACAAGCGGTGACCGTGTTACCTTCGACAAGATTGCAATGCTAGAAAATGAAGAATAATTCAAGCCAGTCGACTGCAGTTGTAGTTTTAGCACACTTGATGGAACGTAATGGGCAGCTCGGAGAGGAGACCAAAAGGCGCGTTGAGAAGTCCATATCGCTTTATCACGAAGCTGGAGCGAGCCACATCATCACCACTGGGTGGGACTATCGTCAAGACTCCGATCTTAAAATTGCTGAAGTGATTAGAGATTTTCTAATTAACAGGTGTGGCTTCGCTCCATGCGATGTTCTCTGCGACGTGAATTCAAGAGATACAGTTGGCGATGCGTATTTCGTGAGACGTAACATTGTTGACAAGATGCATTTTAAACGGCTGTTGGTAGTGACCAGTGATTATCATGTTAATCGCACACGTGAAATATTCGGGCTATTTTATTCGCCTAGCGTGCAAGTCGAGGTTTTTGGCGTCGATGTCCCCGGTAACAATGATAGCAATGTGTTAGCTCATGAAGCGGCTTCTCTTAAGGCTTTCAGGAGCACTTTCGATGGGGTGGATTTAACCTCCGATGAAGAGGTTCTCAAAGTTCTTTCTAGAGATCATCCTTTCTACAATGGGGCTATCTACCCGTCATTGTAGAAAGGAGGACATGATAGCCTATGACAGGCGGGAATTTAAGGTCATATTCCGTTATTTCGTAGTTCCTCTTAATGTTGCTGAAAGTGTAGGGGCGCGCCGTTTTGTTTTGAGGCTGGTTTTCCTAAGGTCCCTCAGACCCGCAATTCCCCGTTTTGTTGCACGCGTTTGACAATGCCTGTTGTACGCTGCGTTGCCAGTTGAAGGTCAGGCAGGAGGTAAGCGACAGGATTGCGACAAGCGTCATGATCACGCGAAAGGGGCGCATGGCTTGTGCCTTACTTGTTGGCGCGAAGGGCCGGGAGGCCGACGCCGGTTGTTTCAAAACCGCCATCAGACGCAATAATTTGGCCGGTGACGAAGCTTGCTTTATCCGAGCACAAGAAGTGGATCACTTCGGCAATTTCGTTTTCTGTGCCGTAACGTCCAAGGGGCATGGCATCGAGATAGGCTGAGATGATTTCAGGCGAATGCACGGCCATCGCCAGTTTGGTTTTGACCGGGCCCGGGCAAACGCAATTGGCACGAATGCCATATTCGCCAAGCTCGGCGGCCTGTTGTTTGGTCATGTGAATGACGGCGGCCTTTGATGTGCCGTATGCCACGCGGAGTGTCGATGCCCGAAGACCCGAGATCGAGCCGATATTGACAATGGCCCCCTTGGTTTCTTTCAAGGCCGGGATGGTTGCTTGGGATACAAGAAACACACCATCCAGATTGGTTTCCATGATCCGACGCCAGGTGGCAAAGCTGGTTTCTTCGACCGGCAGAAAATCAGCAACACCGGCATTATTCACCACCGCATCAAGCCGCCCGAAGGCCGACAGCACCGCATCGATCATCTGATCAACTTGTTCGGGTATCGAGACGTCATATTCAAAGGCCGAAGCCGCATCCGACACGGTTTTTGACGCAGCACTTAATTCCGGGCCGTCGCGATCAATCATGGCGACTTTCCAGCCTTGATCGATAAACAATTTGGTGGTGGCAAGGCCGATACCGCGTGCGGCCCCGGTGACCAATGCGACTTTCTGCGTCATTGAATGACTTCCTTTCTCGAAGCGTTTTCCCTGTTGTCGCGGGCGGTGCCCGCCGACATTGCGCGTATTTGTTATCGCGCCTGTTCTTGATCTCCATATAGGCAAATCAAATTGCCAGCGGCAAGGACTCTATGCTCGGTGATGTTGGGGCTGTGCCGGATATGTGGTGGCCGCGACATACCGGTTGCTCGCGCAATAAGGGGCAAAATTATCGGCTTGTGAAAAAATTGAAAAAATTTTCATAGACGGGTGGTGAAAAATAGGACAAAATTTTCATGAAGCTTGAGATCAAACTGCAAACTCCTTTGTGGGAAAAGTCATGTCGAACGCTGTCAAACTGGGTCAGGACATTCGTGCATTGCGAAACGTCCGGAAGATGACTCTTGATAAGATGTCGCAGCAGTTGGGGCGATCTGTTGGGTGGTTGTCTCAGATTGAGCGTGGCCTTTCTACGCCGACGATGGATGATCTGCGCGAGATTGCCACACTGTTTGATGTGCCTTTGTCGCTATTTTTTGGCACTGCCGAAGCACCTGAAAACGAGCAGGGCCGTGTTGTGCGGGCCGCTGCCAGGCGTCAGATCGGGGCATATGAAAATGGTTTGGTCGAAACCCTGATTTCGCCCGACTTGACTGACGACTTTGAAGTGATCCACTCGACGTTCAAACCCGGGGCAGCGGTTACCGAAACCATCAAACGCCCCACCACCGAGGTGGGCTATCTGATTTCCGGCACACTGGACCTGTGGATCAAGGATGAGATGTACACCATCCACACCGGCGACAGTTTTCGCATTCGTGGTGAAAGCTTTCGCTGGGCCAATCCCTATGACATCCCGGCGGTTGCGCTGTGGATCATTTCCCCCCCTGTGTATTGAGGTGCAACCATGTCTCTTCCTGCTAAAGCACGCGTTGTCATCATCGGTGGCGGTGTTATCGGCTGCTCTGTGGCCTATCACTTGACCAAGCTTGGTTGGAAAGATGTTGTCTTGCTTGAACGCAAGGAGCTGACATCTGGCACCACATGGCATGCGGCGGGGTTGATTGCGCAGTTGCGGGCAACCGCCAACATGACCCGCCTTGCCAAATATTCCCAGGAACTTTACGGCACGCTTGAAGACGAAACCGGGGTTGCGACCGGTTTCAAACGTGTTGGCGCGATTACCGTGGCATTGACCGAAGACCGCAAGGAAGAGCTGTTTCGCCAGGCCGCCATGGCGCGTGCCTTCGGGGTGGAGATTGAAGAAATCTCGCCGGCCGAGGTTGGGGAACGCTATCCGCATGTCAATCTCGAAGGGGTTGCTGCCGGTGTCTATCTGCCCAAGGACGGTCAGGGGGACCCGGGAAACATCGCCCTGTCATTGGCGCGCGGCGCGACCAAGCGGGGGGCGAAAATATACAGCAGGATCAAGGTCACCGGCATGACCAGACAAGGGTCGCGCATTACCGGTGTTTCCTGGCAGGCCGAAGATGGTGATCAGGGCGAGATTGCCTGTGACATGGTGGTGAATTGTGCTGGCATGTGGGGGCGTGAGGTTGGCAAGATGGCCGGGGTCAATGTGCCGCTGCATGCTTGCGAGCATTATTATATCGTTACCGATAATGTCCCGGATCTGGGCAGCCTTCCGGTTCTGCGTGTGCCCGATGAATGCGCCTATTACAAGGAAGATGCGGGCAAGATCCTTTTGGGGATGTTTGAGCCCAAGGCAAAGCCATGGGGCATGAATGGCATTCCCGACAGTTTCGAATTTGATGAACTTCCGCCTGATTTCGAGCATTTTGAACCGATCCTTGAAATGGCGATCAATCGAATGCCGCTTTTGGGGCAGACGGGCATTCATACCTTTTTCAATGGCCCCGAAAGCTTTACGCCCGATGACGCCTATCACCTTGGTCTGGCGCCGGGGATGGATAATGTCTGGGTGGCGGCCGGGTTCAATTCGGTGGGCATTCAATCGGCTGGCGGGGCTGGCATGGCGCTGGCGCAATGGATGGAAGACGGTGAAAAGCCGTTTGACCTTGGCGATGTCGATATCGCCCGGATGCAGCCTTTTCAGGGCAACAAGACCTATCTGACAGAGCGTGTATCTGAAACGCTTGGCCTGCTTTATGCCGATCATTATCCGTTCCGGCAAAAGGCAACATCGCGTGGTGTTCGCCGTTCCCCCCTTCATGAGCATCTGGCACGAAACGGCGCAGTATTTGGCGAACTTGCGGGTTGGGAGCGCGCCAACTGGTTTGCCAAGACCGGCCAGAAACCGGAATACGAATATAGCTGGAAGCGCCCGAACTGGTTTGACAATGCCAAGGCCGAACATCTTGCCATTCGTACCGGGGTCGGGATGTATGACATGTCATCCTTTGGCAAAATCCGGGTCGAAGGCCCGGATGCCACCCGTTTCCTGAACCATATCTGCGGCGGTCAGATGGATGTGCCGGTTGGCAAGATTGTCTATACACAGTTCCTCAATACCCGTGGCGGGATCGAAGCCGATATCACGATCACCCGCCTGTCAGAGTTGGCTTATCTGGTGGTAACCCCGGCGGCAACACGGTTGGCCGATGAAACATGGATGCGGCGCCACCTGGGCGATCATATGGTGGTCATTACCGACGTCACAGCGGGCGAGGCTGTGTTGGCGGTCATGGGGCCAAAATCACGTGATCTTTTATCTGCGGTATCGCCCGATGACTTTTCCAACGATACCAATCCGTTTGGTACAGCCCGGGAAATTGAAATTGGCATGGCGGTCGCGCGGGCACACCGGGTTTCCTATGTCGGGGAACTTGGCTGGGAAATCTATGTCAGCAGTGATATGGCGGCTCATGTTTTTGAAACTCTTCTCGCCGCCGGTTCAGAGCATGATTTGAAGCTGTGCGGATTGCACATGATGGATGGGTGCCGTCTTGAAAAGGGTTTCCGTCATTTCGGACATGACATCACCTGCGAGGACCATGTTCTGGAAGCCGGGCTTGGCTTTGCAGTCAAAACAGACAAACCCGATTTCATTGGCAGGGATGCGGTTCTGGCCAAGCGGGAATCCGGGCTCAAAAGCCGTATGGTGCAGTTCCGCCTAAGAGAGTCAGAGCCTCTTTTGTTCCATAACGAACCGATCCTGCGGGATGGCGAAATTGTTGGCCATCTGTCATCGGGCGCATACGGGCATCATGTGGGGGCGGCTGTTGGTATGGGCTATATCGGTTGCGAAGGTGAAAGTGCCAGCGACATTCTGGCATCAAGCTATAGCATCGATGTTGCCGGAACGCGGGTGGCTGCCGATGCGTCGCTAAAGCCTTTTTATGACCCGAACGGGGATTTGATGAAGGTCTGATATTAGGTTTTCAGCCTGGCGTGCCGGTGGCCATAACGCCACCGGCACGTTGATTGTTTGCCGATCAGGTATCGGCTTCAAATTCCAGAATATCCCCTGGTTGACAGTCAAGCTCCCTGCAGATTGCGGCAAGCGTTTCAAAGCGTACACCACGAACTTTGCCGGATTTCAAAAGTGACAGGTTTTGTTCGCTTAGCCCGATCCGGGCGGCAAGTTCCTTGGATTTCATCTTTCGGGTCGCAAGCATGACATCAAGGCGGACAATGATCGGCATCAGACGAAGCTCCGGTTTTCGTCTTCAATGCGAACGGCTTCGCCCAAGACCCAGGCAATCACGATGATCAATCCACCAAGAAACAAGGTGTGAACATCGGAATTGCCTAACCCGATTGACATAAAACGTTCCCCTTCCGGGCGGTTAAAAGTCGCCAGTGCAGAGGAAACTGCCCCGGTGAGTGGCGAAATCAGGGTCTGGATGATCAACGCAATCCCGAAGGCCTTGAGATGGCCGATCGCCTCAATATTGAAAATGGTGTTACGGGCAAATGAGGCAAACATCTTACGCAGCCGGTAAATCCCATAGGCAATAACAAAGGACGGGATCATCATCACCGCCAAGGTTGCAATTTTTTGCCAGCCACCAAGTGCTTGGACATCTGCCACACTGATCGTCATCTGGCTTGTGCTGGCTTCAACCCAACCCGGCGCATAGATCACCAATGGAATGATGCTGATTTCAAACAAAATTGCCAATGCGCAGACCCAGTATAAAAGCGTGCTGATCCGGCGAACGTTTTTCAAAGTATCGTCTTTGCCTGAATAGGTCATGTGGGGCTCCAGAAATTTCGATTTTCATTATTTAATTCAAATAAAACATGAATAAATTAATTTAAAGAGTCAATGAGCATTTTAACGGCAAGTCAGGTGTGCAGGCGAAAAAGTTAGGGAAAAGCGTTTTAAAGTCCGTTCTTGGGGTGGGGATTGAGGTGCGCGAACATGCTGATGTCAGCTGTAATATCACGCTGACCCTTGCCATTGCCGGGCGACCATGGAAAATAGAGCCATGTCAGAACAAAAACCAAAATACACCGATATTCCGCCAACCACCGGCACGGAAGATCCCTGTGCCGAGTGTGATACCGCAGCGCGCCTTGGGTTAAGTCATGCCCAGGGTGAGGCTGTTACCCGTGATGCATCGCGTGCCACCGGGCAGAATATTGCACTGTCGGATATCGAGGCCGCAGCAAAGATTTTTGCCCTGTTGGGGGATGCCGGGCGTTTGCAGCTGGTGCTGCGGTGCATGGAAAAACCCCAGACCGTCTCGGAACTGGCAGAGGCAACCAACATGTCGCAATCGCTCTGTAGTCATCACCTGCGTTATTTGCGAGATCAGCGTATTCTGGCATCCGAGCGGCGCGGAAGACACATCCTCTATCAGATTGATGACGACCATATTTCGCGCGTTGTGCGCGATACCTTTGCGCATGTCACGCATGACTAGCAGAGAGGACATTCAAATATCGATTTGAATGTCCTTGACAGAACCCTGTCTGCAAAATACGTTTGCCTTAACATATGAATGAATATTTGATTGTTAGAGGTGATGGATGTCTTTCATCGCGAAATGGGCGGATTTGCCGACGATCGGTTCCTGTGTGCATTGCCGGGAAGCGGTAATCAATGCGCTGGCACAGGCGATGCCACATCAGAGCTTTTCGGATGACGGGCAAGGGATTTCTGCGCCAAATCAGCTGGGCGACGATGATAACGCCACATTGCAGAAGATTCTGAAGGATCAGGAAGCAGGCATCATCCATTATCAATGGCATGTTTCGGGCATGGATTGCGGGGCTTGTGTGACCAAGATCCAAACGGCTCTGTCGCGCATGGACGGGGTTGCCTGCGTTGATGTCTCGATGATGCGTGAAAACGTCACGCTAGGTTTTGCAGCCGATAAAGTCGGGCAAAGTCAGCTCGTTTCTCCAAGGCTTGGTAAGTTAGGCTATCGGGCTGAACTGATAAATTCCGATGCCGGCAATGATGACGAAAACACATCATGCGGAGCATCTTGCTGTGGCGGGACGGCAGCGCGTGAGCCGCTTAAAGCGGACAAGATCCAGTTAACCAAAAATCTGCTGCGCCGTCTGGTTCCGTGGTCCCGGGAAAATGACGAGATTGCCTTTGTTGCCATCTGCCTGATGTTGGGCGGGGTGATCGGTTGGATTTTCCCGGCAATGGCGCCCTATGCCATGTCAGTGGCATCGCTTTTGGCGGCCTTGCCTGTGATGAACAAAGCGGTTCGTCTGGCACAGAATGCTGCCATTTTTTCAATCGAACTTCTGATGTCTGTTGCCGTGATCGGTGCTGTTGCCATTGGCGAAAGCCTTGAAGCGGGTATGGTCGTGTTGCTGTTTGCCATTGGCGAACGCCTTGAAGGTGTGGCCGCAGGTCGGGCGCGAAGCGGGGTCAAGGCATTGATGAAACTTGCCCCTGAAACGGCCCGACGGGTAACAGATCGCGGGTTCGAGACGGTATCGCCCGGTGAGCTTGTCATTGGCGATGTGATAGAGGTGCGCCCCGGCGAACGTGTCCCTTCGGATGGTTTGGTCGAGGCTGGCGCGGCCGAGATCGATAACAGTCACCTGACAGGTGAATCGGTTCCGGTCTATAGCGAAGCCGGCATGGAAGTCTTTGCAGGGGCTATTGTCACGGACAGTCCGGTACGGATTTCTGTTACGCGTGCTGCCGGTCATACCATGCTTGATCGTGTGATCGAACTGGTTGAACAAAGTGAAAAACACAAGGCACCCGTTGAGCGATTTGTTGCCAGGTTTGCCCGCATTTATACCCCGATCATTATGGGGATCGCCCTTGCCACTGTCGCCATTCCGCCGCTGCTGTTCGGGCAAAGCTGGGAAGAATGGATTTATCGTGGTCTGGCCTTGCTGCTTATTGGCTGTCCGTGTGCATTGGTGATTTCCACACCGGCTGCGGTGACATCTGCGCTGGCGCGCGCGACCAAGATCGGCCTTTTGGTCAAAGGCGGTGCGGGGCTGGAGCTGATCGGGGCGGTGCGCACCATAGCGTTTGACAAGACAGGCACCCTGACCGAAGGGAAGCCGAAACTCACCGCCATCAAGGTTGCCAAGGGATATGGCGAAAATGGTGTTCTGACCATTGCTGCTGCTCTTGAGGCGGTTACATCCCATCCCCTGGCACGCGCAGTCGTCTCTGCGGCAGAGGGGCGAAACCTTGCGCTTCCTGTGGTCGAGCAGGCCCGAACCATTGCGGGTGCGGGTGTAGAAGGTCGCATTGGTGGTGTGTTGTACCAGGTTGGCGCAGCCAAGCGTCTGAATGGTGTGCCCGATGGTGAAATGAACAAGTGGCTGACCGCACAGGAAGAAGACGGCAGTACCGCCATTGTCATCCTGAAAGACGGGCAGGTAATCGGTGCACTGGCGTTGCGCGATGTTGCGCGCCGTGACGCAAAGAGCGCACTTGACGAACTTAACAAGCTTAACATCACACCGGTGATGTTGACCGGTGATGCAAATCGCGTGGCAAAGCGTATGGCCGCAGAGTTAGGCATGGAGTATCGCGCCGAACTGATGCCCGAGGACAAGCTGAATGCACTGGCAGCGCTGCGCGATGATCCAAAGCGTTCCGGTCCGGTGGCAATGGTCGGTGACGGGATTAACGATGCGCCGGCGCTTAAGGCTGCGGATGTTGGCATTGCGATTGGTGGCGGGACGGATATTGCCCTGGATGCGGCGGATGCGGTTGCCGTCAAGGCACGATTGGGGGATGTAGTCAATCTGGTGAAGCTGTCGCGCAGCGCACGCCGGGTGATCCGCGAAAATATCGCGATTGCGCTTGGCCTAAAGGCAGTCTTTCTGGTGACATCAATCACCGGCTTGACCGGATTGTGGCTGGCGGTGCTTGCCGATACGGGGGCAACGGTGTTGGTGACGATTAACAGCCTGCGTTTGCTGATTGCGCTTCAAAAGGAAAAATAATTCTGTCCGAAAAGAGAAAGCGGCGGTTATCGTTTCCCGCATCGATAACCACCGCTTTTCCCACCTTGAGAGACCTACGGGGAGAGAGGACCCGTAGGAGAGACAAGCCTTTTGGGGACAAGTGCGAATGGGTTGCATTCGCGGGCTGTGTCGAGAACCGTTATAAGGGAGGCGAAATGGCTGCGCAAGTGAAAATCGTTCTCATTTGCGAAGAATTTTTGGTTGAGTAATTTGTGATGTAAATATCCCGACTAAAATAGTCGGGTAAGGGGCGGTTTTCTGCGGGTTGCGGGCGCGCTATATGATAAAACCCGCACGGATTGTGCGGGTTTTGAATGGTTCGCCAATTGTCTGGATCAGGCTTGAATGCGCCGCAAATGGTTATCCCAATGAAGAGATTTGTGCGAATCGTCGGGCAATTCGACCCGTTTGCGACGAATCGCATCCATCCGCCAACCGTTCCCCAATCCACTGGTGCCGACAAACTCCCCGGGCTTGTTCGTGGCCGTAAGGCCGCAGCCATCAGGGGCGGCGATATGGGTCAGGAAATCATGGGACTGCGCATCCCAGAATGTCACGAGCCCGCCGCGCGGGCATGAAATGCCAAAGACCTGACCTGATGCATCAAACCGGACTGACCCGCAATATTGCCGCATACGGTATTGCACATTATCCGGTGCTTCGATCGGGCGGATTTCCGACCCGGGTTGCCAGATGCCAACCAGTGGCACCTGATCGGTCAAATCGCCCTGATACTGGAAGCCGGCGGCAATCGTACCATTCGATGCAACATCAAGATGGCGGATCGAAAGTTTGTGCCAGTCATGTTTAAGGGCCGCCTGATGGACAAGATTGCCGGTACGGCGATCAATGATCGAAAGATTGGGTTCCATCGAGTTGATATTAAGCGGCGTGCGTCCGTCCTTATCTGGATGGGTATGAAGCCCGCCATTGGCAATCACCAGATGTTCACCGTCGGGCATCAGGTGCAATTCGTGCGGACCGGTGCCAAAGCTGTCAAATTCTGCAACCCGGCGATACCCGTCCACGGCGTCCCAGACAGAAACAACCCCGCGTGCATGGTCAAAATCATTCTCGGTGATGTAAAGATATCGGCCATCGTTGGAATAAACGGCATGTCCATAAAACCGTCGGTCTTCGGGGCAATGCAGTTTGGCCCGTACATCCCCGCTATGGCGATCAAGGATCAGGCCATAAAGCCCGGGACGCCGTTCGACGGCTGCCACATCGACATGGTTGGGACGCAGGCCAATGTCATGCCCGCGACCCGGTAGAGGCTGTTCAAACAGGATTTTTCCAGCGGCATTAAAGGCGCTGACATAATAATCGCCCTTGTCACCGGCACTGGCGGAAATATAAACCGCACGGTCGTCTGTGGCGGGTGGGGCTGCCGCATGGGCAAGCCCGGTCGGCAGTAATGTGAATGCACCACCAACCCCCATCAGTTTCAGAAACGCACGGCGTTGTTTTTCCATTTTAATCTCCGTCCGGAATGTTTGTTACCCCGAGTACAAACTCAGTCGCCATCAAGGGCATTAAAGCCGCCCCCAAGTTGGGTGTTGCCGCCGACATCGTTCTCGACAAGCATGGTCAGAAACTCGATCTGTCCTTTAAGATCGGAAAGTCGTTCATAGCCATCGGGTTGTTCCAGAACTTCGGCGATCGAAGGGGGCAATTGCGAAACCGTATCGCTGACCGTTTGCCAATTAAGCTTGAAAGAACGATTAAGCAGGCTGCTGTCGATCAATGCGGCCAACCCTTTGCCTTCCGCGCCGACATCCCCCCATTTGCCATCATAGATGGCAAACAGACCAATCAGGTTATGTTCGATATTGCGAAGCGAGCGCCCCGCAAGCGGACTTTCCGCACGGCTTGCCCGCGCATCTTCGGCTTTTTCGCCGAGCGGTCGGGCAAGCTTTTGCGTGGAAATGATCAACAGTCCTTCATGCAGGGCCCGATAAAGATCGGTCGCGGCAAACTTTGCAGTGGGATAATCCATGCTGTCAGGTCCGGCATCCTGCATAGCGGTGGCAAATTCGGGCCATTCGGCCTGCAATTCGGCCGACAGGGTCACAAGGTTGGTCGCAATCGCCGTCCCGTATTGGCAGAGATACACACCATCTTCGTCTGCTTCTATCATTTGCGCGCCGTGATCATCGGCAAACAGAACTTCTTCAAGGGCTGGGAAACCTTGAAGGGCCGCACTGGCACCGGAAAGCTTTTCGGGGTCGGTATAGGCTGCCGGTTTATCAAACATCAACTTACGAAATTGCCGGCCGGCGGTGCCATGTTTGTCGGGCCAGTATTCAATATGCTGATCGCGCCCATTCACCACCATCGGTCCCATGCGCCATGGCTGGATTTCCTGCCAGATATCCATGGCGTAGTGATAAGCCGTTTTTGTGTCATCGAGGCCATCTTTGTCCGGATCATCGCAGAAATCTCTGAATTCCGCGCCAAGCGTTTGGCTGGCTTTGTGAAAGGCATCAAGTTTGGATGGCATCACATTGCCCAACAGATGACTCAAAACCGGCCGGTAATTCTCGTCAGGGATATCGGCGCGCGCCATCGGGGCCGATAGACCCATGCCAAGGATCGTTGAGGTTGACAGCAACAAAATGCGCCAGCTGGGTTTCGAAAACATAGGGCTTTTCCCGATTTTTGCGTGGTTTGGCAGATGATATTGCAAGATATAAAACGTCATAGTGACTTTAGAAACGCCAACAATTGACTGCGCTCTGATGGTGGCATCTTTGTGACCGCATTGCGGGCGTTTTCCGCCTCGCCGCCATGCCACAGGATCGCTTCAAGAAGTGTTCTGGCCCGTCCATCATGCAAGAAGCGGGCACGGGGATCAATTTCCTGCGCGCGGCCAATGCCCCAAAGCGGCGGGGTGCGCCATTCGCGTCCCGATGCTTGGGCCTCGGGGCGGTGATCGGCAAGATCATCCCCCATATCATGGAGCAACAGGTCACTATAAGGCCAAATGACCTGTCCCGATTGTTCGGGCATGTCGACGCGTTCGGGCAACTCATAGCGTGGTGTGTGACAAGATGCACAGCCGATTGCCTCAAAGATTTCCGCGCCGGCCAGAACATCTGCATCCCGTGCGTTGCGGCGTGCCGGTGGTGCGATATTGCGGGTATAATAAAGAACCAGTTCCGTCATTACCGAATGGACTTCAAGACCATCGAATTCGGCGTCATTGCCATTCGGTGCATTGATGCACGCTGTTTGCGCCTCTGTGCAATCGCCACTGCCATTAGGATAAAGCGGTGTTGATAGCCCGATATCAAACTGGAAGGCATTCTGGTTCTGCTGATCCAGGCTTGGCATCCCTGCTTTCCAGCCAAACCGCCCGATTGCGATTTCCCCCTTGGCGATATCCCAGACCCGGTTAAGGCGTCCGGATATCCCGTCGCCATCTTCATCTTGCGGGTCGCTTGCCGCCATCAGCGTGCTGTCAGGGATCGCTTCAAGAAGCCCAAGTCCGATCATCGGTGGCGCCAGGCGCGCAGACACCATAACGTCGGGGTGCAACGGCCCATAGGCTAGATGGGTCATTTCATATGCGGGTTTGCGAAGTTCGACGGTCTCGCCGCCGTTCAAGGTGACTTCGGATGTCTGATAGGACACCTTGACGCGGCCTTCGGCCTCAATGCCGGGCACGGAAAAGTCTTGAAATTGCCCGCCATAGACCGGATCAGGAATATTGGCCAGTTTGCCATCAAGATGATCGCGAAGCTGATCGGGTGTTTGCGGCGGGATTGAAAGACGCAGCAACATTGACGTTGCCCCGGCCTCGTCATTGTTTTCATCCACCGGATGCCCCCGGCCATTGCGAATATGGCATCCGCTGCATGCGCGGGAATTAAACAGCGGGCCGAGCCCGTCTGCGGCCTTTGTGCGGGTTGGGGCTGTGACCCATAACCTTTGAAAAAGGGCTTCTCCCAGTTTGAAATCAAGCCGCTTTTCAAAACTCATATTGGCTGATTGGCGCATGAATACATTGCGGCCATCAACACCGGTTACGGTTGTTGAACCGCCGGGCAGGGCAGGATCCCCCAAATTTTGCGCCCGGGCCGGATTGGACAAAACCGGGGTGCAGGCAACGCCAAACGCAACCAGACAGAACAAAGCAGCGGGCACAGAAGCAGGCAGTCGGGCGGGAACGGTCATTGAAGTCTTCTAAATCAGGGCCAAAGCAAAACGGCGGGAGACATCATCCCCCGCCGTTCATACTCATTCAGGCAGGTGCCTGATGATGATTAGTTCACTGCAGACGGGTTGTCGAGGCTGTCAGAACCTTCAAACTCGATACCGTCAATGCCGATTGTGGCAATGATCTGTTCGATCGATTTGGTCTGATCAACAAGCGCATCAACAAAGGCCTGAACGACGGCGTTGCCATCTTCGTTGCCCATGCCGATCAGCTGGTCAAACGCTTCGCCAGCCTGTGCGCGGGTAACCATGACTTTGCCGGCAACAACCGATGCTGCAAGTTTGGCGCGCAGTTCATTGTCGAGTGCCTTGTTATTGGCAGCAACCAGATCAGAAAGCGACGGGCCTTCAACCACCGAACCGTCAACACGGGTATAACGACCAAGGTAAACGTTCTGGATGCCCAGTGCGTCATAATAGTGGCTGTTATGGGTGTTGTCCGAGAAGCAATCATGCTCTTCTTCCGGATCATGCAGCAGCAGGCCAAGCTTGGTGCGCTCGCCGCCCAGTTCGCCGTAAGACAGCGAACCCATGCCGGTCACGATCGCGGTAAGCCCCGGAACGCCATCACCTTCAAGAACGGTTTCGCGTGCCTCACCACCTTCGGCCCACTGCGCGGTCATCCATTCAAGATCAGAAACCATCAGATCAGCCGCCGCCTGAAGGTATTGGCCACGACGGTCGCAATTGCCATTGGTGCAGGCATCGCCAGTTGCATAGTCGGTCCATTTACGTTCACCGGCACCGGCATCGGTCCCGTGCAGATCCTGACCCCAAAGCAGAAATTCAATGGCGTGATAGCCGGTTGCAACGTTTGCTTCGACGTCGTCAATTTCATGCAGGCTTTCAAGCAAAGCGGCATCAATGGTCGAGGCATCGATGGTTTCGCCCGAAATGGTCAGGGTCGGGTTGGCAATTACATTGGCGGTATAGGCTGGGTTTTCTTCGCTTTCCTCGCCATAAAGGCCGGTTTCGACATAGTCGATCAGACCTTCATCAAGCGGCCAGGCATTTACCTTGCCTTCCCAATCATCAACGATGGCATTGCCAAAGCGATAAACTTCGGTTTGCTGATAGGGGACACGCGATGCCAGCCATGCCGATTTGGCAGCATCAAAGGTATCCGCCGAAGGGTTTGCGACCAGCGCATCAATCGCGGCCTGAAGTTCTTTGGCGGTCAGCAGCGAGTCCTCGTAACCGGCATGCGCGATATCTGCATAGGTGGTCAGGACGTCTTTGGCGGCCGGTGCGGCATAAGCCTGCGCGCCAAGGGTAGAGACCAGTGCGGCCGTACCCAGAATCTTTGCGATCTTCATAGGAGTTCCCATCTATCCCTGAATGGTGAGCCAAGGGCAAAATCCCCGATGATCAGGATGAGCAAACGGGCGGCTCCGAAACGATTAGCACCCGTCTTGTGACCCTGATCACTATGCTTCGATTAATTGATACTGCTTGTGATAATGATTTTCAAATAAAGAATCATCAATTTGCAAAATTTTACGTTTTCGCAATGTGATAATGCGCTCATCATATTAGGCTTGAGGGCCTGATATGCATGCAACGCCGGACCGCAAGGCTATCTGATCTGGTTCAGGCTTTGTGAACATCACGCTGCATGCCAAAAGAAAATAACTGATTGCGCAAAAGAGAGAATTCCGATGAACGCCCCGATATCAACAGATCAAAAAGTCAAACTTTGGGATTTCCCGGTGCGCCTGTTTCACTGGGCGCTGGTGATTGCCATCGTAACCGCCTGGTGGAGCAACCGGGAAGTCATGATTGATACCCATGCCATTGCCGGATACTGCGTGCTGGCGCTTGTGCTGTTTCGCATTGTCTGGGGCTTTGTTGGCAGTTCGAATGCACGTTTTGCCAGCTTTTTGACTGGGCCGCGTCGGGTATTGGCCTATTTGTTCAAGATCCCCAACGGTTCGATGTCGGATTTGACCTATGCCGGGCACAATCCGGCTGGTGGCTGGATGGTGGCCGTGCTGATTTTTCTGGTCGGGTTACAGGCGGTGTCGGGCCTGTTTGCCAGCGAGGATACCTTTCTATTCTTTGACGGGCCGCTTGTTGGCTATGTCAGTTCCGATGTTGCCAGGACCATGAACTGGATTCACCATACCAATATCAACCTTATCTATGCCGCTGTCGGGCTGCATGTATTTGCCGCGGTGTTTTATCTTGTGGTCAAGCGTGAAAATCTGATCCGGGCGATGGTGATTGGCACGCGGCAGGTGCCTGCCGACCTTGCTGCCCGGTTTGCACAAATCCGGTTTGCGTCACCGATCCTCGGTATTGCGATCCTGATCGGGTGTGGCTTGCTTGTATGGGCGGGTGTTACGTTTGCACGTGGATAGTGCATAAGTTGCCGCAACCAACAAAAAAGGCCAACGTCATGTATGGATGACGTTGGCCTTTTTACATGGCAGAATGCCCTTTGATCGGGGCGCTATGGTAATACTTATTTGCTGCGGAAATCGTCGTGGCAGGATTTGCAGGTTTTGCCAAGGTTACCCATGGCAGCGCCCATCGCACCCTTGTCACCAACCGCCTCGGCAAGTGCAAGTGCTGCTTGTTCCATTTCCGGGAAGCCACCGGAAAAATCATCCCAATTATCCCAGACATTTGCATTTG
This sequence comes from Thalassospira sp., assembly GCA_048264285.1. Taxonomy (GTDB): domain Bacteria; phylum Pseudomonadota; class Alphaproteobacteria; order Rhodospirillales; family Thalassospiraceae; genus Thalassospira. The sequence continues at coordinate 39,015 of JBLXDD010000007.1, read as the reverse complement.
CAGTGGTTTTGACGGATGCGTCCGGGGTTTGGGTTTCAAAGGCTGCGGGGGCCGCGGCTGCGGCAAATGCAACACCCTTCGCCAGATTGGCAAGAACCGGGTCAGGCAACGAACATTCGCCCTTCATATAGCAGCCAAGCGTTCCCATCGCCCCGCCAACGCCAGCCATCAGCATCTTGCGGTTTTCGACCATGGCATTGTCGGATGTTTCATCCGCCTGCGCCATCATCGGGAATGCGGTGCCGGCCATCATGATCGTGCCAAGGATTCCTGCGGTAAATAGTTTCTTCATCGTGTTCTCTCTCTAAAACGCGTTAACCTGACATTCGGGATGCAGCGAAAATTAAAAATTATTATATTTCGATGTAAGCATGTTGTTGCCATCGACCCGCCGCGAAGCTTAGTGTCCCAATATCGCCCCCGAAACTGTAATCACAAGCGCGTGAACATGATTATTCTTTTGTTGCAGCGCGTCAAGGAACTGTTCGCCCATGTCAGCTGCCACCCCTAATAGTCCGGCAAACGCAAAATCCGCCCCAGATACATCACCTGGCCTCCGGGCCAATGATGAAGCCATTCGCCAAGGTCGGGCGCGCGCACGCGCGGTTATCCGCGACTGGAATCTCACACAGGCCTATATCAATGGCCAATGGCGGGCGGCTGATAGCCGGGAAACCCTTGATGTTATCGATCCGGCCAAAGGGGATGTGATCGGCGCTGTGCCGTTTATGCGCACATCAGAAGCGCGACAGGCAATTGATGCTGCGCATTCGGCCTTTCCGAAATGGTCAAATATGCTGGCGCGTGAACGGGCCGGCATTTTGCGTCGCTGGCGTGACCTGCTTGAAGCCCATCAGGAAGATCTGGCCGCATTGATTACCCTCGAACAGGGTAAGCCGCTTGATCAGGCCTTGCGCGAGGTGGTCGGTGCGATTGCCTATGCGGAATGGTACGGCGAAGAAGCCAAGCGTGCCTATGGGCAAACCATGCCGGCAACACAGGGCAACCGCCGGGTGGTTGTGCAAAAGCACCCGGTCGGCGTGGTTGCGGCCATTACACCCTGGAACTTTCCGCTGACCATGGTGGTGCGCAAATGTGCCCCGGCGCTGGCGGCGGGTTGTACAGTGATTGTCAAACCGGCCGAAGATACCCCGCTTTCCGCGTTGGCTGCGGCCAAGCTGGCCGAACAGGCAGGTTTTCCGCCGGGTGTTTTCAACGTTGTTACCGGCCTGCCTCATCCGATTGGCGAGGCGCTGACAGGGGATCACCGCGTGCGTATGCTGTCTTTCACAGGATCGACCGCCGTTGGCAAACGGTTGATGGAACAATGTGCGCCAACGATGAAAAAACTCTCGCTGGAGCTTGGCGGCAATGCGCCCTTTATCGTCATGGATGATGCCGATCTGCAGGCTGCTGTTGCCGGTGCGATGATTTCAAAGTTCCGTAACAGTGGCCAAACGTGCGTCTGTGCTAACCGCATTTTCGTGCAGGATGGTCTTTATGATGCCTTTGTCGAAAAATTCGTTGCCGCCAGCAATGCCCAGACCATGGGAAACGGGTTCATCCCGGGAACGGAACTGGGGCCGCTGATCAATCAACAGGCTGTTGCCAAGGTCGAACGTCTTGTTGGCGATGCCCAAAAGCGCGGGGCTACATTGATCTATGGAGCACCGCTCCCCAAAGAGGGTTTTTTCACCCGACCGCTGGTGATGACAGATGTTCCCCTTGATGCCGATTGCTTTGACGAAGAGTTGTTTGCGCCGGTCGCACCGATTTATCGCTTCAAGACCGAGGATGAGGTCATCGGGCTTGCCAATCAGGTGCGTGCCGGACTGTCGTCCTATATCTATAGTCGTGATATCGGTCGCATTCAGCGGCTGGCGGATCGGTTGGAAACCGGCGTGGTTGGAATAAACGATGGCACCACCAGCCACGAAGGCGCCCCGTTTGGCGGGGTTAAGGAAAGCGGGCAGGGGCGTGAAGGCGGACATTGGGGCTTTGAGGAATATCTTGAGCCGAAATATCTGAATTACGCATTGTAATCGGGCATCGTATTCTGCCGTGACCGTGTGCTAGTGGAAATCGCCGGATCACCATGATCTGGTCCGATCGTAAAACGACAATATCTGGTGTGGATATTGTCGTTTTTTGCTTTCGGACGAGCTATGCGAAATTGTGTGTTCGGAGTCCGGCGAAAAAAGTCAAAGTTTCAGCCGTATTTGGCGAAAACTTCGCCTGCGGCAAATATTTTTCGGTGGTTTTTCTTCTGCTGGTCGGGTGGTTCCCCGGCGGAAGGGGCAAAGGTTAAGCCCTTAAATGTAAATGAATGCCGGGGATGTCATTGCGTTGATGTGCAAAAGGTAAAGAAAATGAACGCTTTATTTGTCATGGCACAAACATGTGAATTATGCATGATGAAAATGTGACAAGCGGTCGAATAGATATGCGTCAAATGCATATTTGGGGTGAGAAAACTCTGCTCGTAGAAGTCATGGAACAGGCGTACATGGGGTTTAGCAAACAACATAGCGAAACCCCGGCGGGAACAATGCCGGATGCTTTTAAAAGGAAACGGACATGAAAATGTATCGTGATTATGATCTGGTAGCCCTTCAGCGTGAAGCCGAATATCTCCGTGCACAAGCGATGCGCAGCATGATTGTTGCTCTGTTCCGCAAAGTCGGTGCTCTGTTTGGTGCGAACCGCAAGCCACATGGCGGCGTTCCGGCTGGCGCATAATTCTGCTGCCAAGCAATACTGGCGGCCGGTCAACCGGTACGCAGATAATGACACCCCCTGCATCCCTGTGATGCAGGGGTGTTTTTGTTTGTGCTCTTCACCTTGATGCCTGGCACGGAAACTGCTCTAAAAGGGGGACAAGCCCCATCCAATTGCGCAGAAGTTGGTCTTTATGAAACTTGCCCATTACGCCTTTGGCGACGAAAACCGAGATAACGGTACCATCGTGATTGTCCATGGTTTGTTTGGTCAGGCACGAAACTGGACGGCCATCGCCCGCCGCCTTGCCGAAAAATATCACGTGGTTACGGCTGATTTGCGCAATCACGGCAGGTCGGATTGGGATATGGAAATGACCTATTCCGCGATGGCGGGGGATCTTGCCGAACTGATCCGTGACGTTTCGGACAGGCCTGTCCATCTGGTCGGGCATTCCATGGGGGGCAAGGCATCCATGGTGCTGACCCTTTCCAAAGATGCGGGGTTGGTGGCGGACCTCGTGGTGGTCGATATTGCCCCTGTAAAATATGACCATGACTATAGCGGCTATATTGCCGCAATGCGGTCGGTTGATTTCAACAAAGTATCGCGCCGAGCCGAGGTCGAAGACGCCCTTTCATCAGGGGTATCGGAAAAGGGTGTTCGTCAATTCCTGGCCCAGAACGTTACGACCGACAAGGAAACCGGCGCGATGTCCTGGCAGGTCAATATTGATGCCATGGCAGAACATCTTGACGATATTACCGGCTGGCCAGAGGACGGGCTTGCAGATCAGTATGATGGCGACGTGCTGTTTATATCGGGGGCCAATTCACATTATGTCGATCCCAAGGATCGCGACCATATCAAGTCGCTGTTTCCCAAGGCCGCCTTTACCAGCATCAAGGGGGCGGGCCATTGGGTTCATGCCGAAAAGCCCGATGCGGTATTGCTTACGCTTTCTGCATTCCTGAACCGTTAAGACTGGTGCGAAGTTAACAGCCCTTACCAAGGTAGCGACGTAGCATCATAGCTATAAAACCCGCCGGAATGCTTTGCGCTAAGCTGATCAAGCACAGAAAGCATATTGGCCGTGGCTTCAGCCGGGCTTTGAACCCGAAGTCCTGCTTTGGCAAAGGGCCCGGAAAGTCCGGTGTCTACCGTGCCGGGATGCAGGGCAACACACACTGCTTCGCGTTTGGTGCGTCCGATTTCAATTGCGGTGCATTTCACAAGCTGGTTCAGCGCTGCCTTGGCCGCGCGATAGCCATACCACCCGCCCATGCGATTATCCCCAATGCTGCCGACCTTGGCCGACAAGGTCGCAAAGACCGATTTGCCAAGCCGTGGCAATAGCGGGCAGAAATACTTCATCAAAAGAGCCGGGCCGATGGCGTTGATCTGAAACTGCTTGGCCATGTAGTCGGGATCGATCTGGCGCAGGGATTTTTCGGGCTGAAACGTTTCGTCATGCAGATAGCCGGTGGCATCAATGATCAATCGAATGTCACGTCCGGATTGTTGTGACTGGTGTTTTGCATGATCTGCGCAGGCTGCAACGGTTGCAGGTTTTGTGAAATCAAGTCCCGGTGTGGTTTTGCACGCATACTGCAAGATTTCCGCAAAATGCCCCGATGCTTTCAGGTGGGCGGCAAAAGCTTTGCCGATGCCTCCGGTCGCGCCAATCACGATGGCGATCCTGTCATTCGGCGTGCTGTGCCAGTTCGCTGTCGGGAAATCTGCCATAAGATGCACCTTTGTTTGGGGTTCTATTATCTTACGGCAAAGATCAGGGCATGGTTCAAAACAGCCAATACCGGCAGCCGCATTCATGTCAGGGGGCTGCATCCGGCATCGTGGTTTTTACGCCCGGATCGTTTTGTTCTTCATGTTCATCGCGCATGATTTCAAACAGCGTTTCATTCTGGGCCCGCATGGTATCGATATAGCTTTTATCAATCCCGTGTGCGTTCCATTGTTCGCGAAGCTTTTCAAGCGTGTCGAAGTCATGTTTGCGGAATGCTGTCTTTTTGCGTTCCGCCCGTGCGCTTGAAAGCCCGAGTTCAATCAACGCATCCCGCCCAAGGTTCAACGCACTTTCAAATGTTTCCCGTTCGACGAAATGCGCTCCGGCATTTTCAAGTTCGTACACATGGTGGCGGTCAATGGCACGCGCCAGAATGCGCACACCGGGATAATGTGATGCCACGTGGGCAACAAGGGATGTGAGTTTTTCACGGTCGTCAATTGCGGCAACAAACAGTTTTGCCTTTTCAATGCCGGTATTGTGCAAAAGATCGGGGCGTGTTGCATCCCCGTAAAACCCTCGGAACCCGATCCGGCGAAGGTTTTCGATCACCTGGGGATCATGGTCAAGAACCACCACCTGATAGCCGTTGGTGGTTAAAAGGCGGGTGACGATCTGGCCAAAACGGCCGATGCCGGCAACCACGATTGAACCTGTTTGATCAATTTCATCGGCTTCGCGCTTGGTATCCCTGATCAGGCGCGGTGCCAGCAATCTTTCGTGCAGAATGAAGGCCGCAGGGGTCAGGACCATCGTCAAGGCAACCGCAAGGGTAAGCTTCTGGATCAGCTCAAGCGGCAAAGCACCAACGCCAAGAGCAATGCCAAACAGGACAAAGGCAAATTCACCGGCTTGTGCCAAGCCGACCGTAAACAGCATTCGATCAACGCCACACATCCGGACGCAGCTTGCAATCGCAAACAGAACCACAGCCTTGATCAGCATGATGCCAACAGCAAGGCCGAGCAAAGACGCAGGTTGATCAAATAGCAGATTGAAGTCAATGCTTGCCCCGACGGTCAGGAAAAACAGGCCAAGCAACAATCCCTTGAATGGTTCGATATCGTTTTCGAGTTCGTGACGATATTCACTGTCGGAAAGCACGACACCGGCCAGAAATGTTCCCAGTGCCGGGCTCAGACCGATGGCATTCATCAGCAATGCGGTTCCGATCACAAGCAACAAGGCGCTGGCGGTAAAGATTTCGCGCAGGTGGGACGCGGCAATAAAGCGAAATACCGGACGCATCAGATATCGCCCGCCAACAATGATCGAGGCAATCGCCCCGACGGTCACCAACGGTTCTGCCCAGTCAGGCACGATATCAAGCAAAATACCGCTATGTGCTGATGCCTGTTCGACGTCACCGCCCGCAGAGGACACGATCAAAAGCGGTATGATCGTAATCATCGGGATAACGGCAACATCCTGGGTCAAGAGAACCGAAAAGATGCTTTTGCCGCCAACGGTGCCAAGCCAGCCTTTTTCATTAAGTGTTTGCAGGACAATGGCCGTTGATGACAAGGCCAGAACCATACCGATGGTGACCGCCTGCTGCCAGGGTAAGCCAAAGCCATAGCCAACTGCGGCAATCAATAAGGTGGTGGCAATAACCTGCGCCCCGCCAAGACCGATAAGCTGCCCGCGCATTGCCCACAGCATCGAGGGGCGCAATTCAAGCCCGACAAGAAACAGCATCATCACCACACCGAATTCAGCAAAATGTTGCAATTCGGTGGTTTCAGCCCCGACAAGGCCCAGAGCCGGCCCGATAATAACACCGGCAATCAAATAGCCCAGCACCGACCCCAGTCCAAGGCGTTGCGCGATCGGTACGGCAATGACCGCGGCAACAAGATAGACAAAGGCAGAAGACAGTATTTCCATAAGTCAGGCTCCGGCAGGGGCAAGTCAGGTAAATTATGCTTGATGCGGCGGATGGTGCCTGTGTCGAGCGCACCGGGAAAGAGTGGTTGGAGGATGTCGGGTGATGACAGAACGATCATTCCAAGAGGCAGGTATGTGGTGCGGGGGAATGGGCTGTCAATGCGTGTATCCCAAGAAAAAAGCCGCCCGTTTAACAAGGCGGCTTTCAAATTCAGGATGCGGGATTACTCGGCGGCATTGATCCGGGCGATATCAGGGGCGCTGCGTGCGCCTTTGCCTTCCTGATCGTGGCGTCGGATAAAGTCTTTGATACGCGGGCTGATCTGTTCACGCCAGCGCCGTCCGTTAAAGACGCCGTAATGGCCAACACCCTGCTGGATATAATGCATACGCATGTTATCTGGCAGATTGGTGGTCAGTTTGTGGGCGGCCCGGGTTTGGCCCATGCCGGTAATGTCATCACGTTCGCCCTCGACGGTTAGCAGGGCGGTTTTGGTGATGGCGGATGGTTCGACCGGAATACCCTGCCAGCGCATGGTGCCGTCGGGCAGGTTATGTTCATGGAACACGACCTTAAGCGTCTGCAGATAAAATTCTGCCGTCATATCCATGACAGCCAGATATTCATGATAGAAATTACGCTTGGCATCGGCGCTTTCACCGTCGCCTTCGACCAGATGCAGGAACATGTCGTGATGGGCTGAAACGTGGCGGTCCCAATTCATGCTCATGAACCCGGCAAGCTGCATGAAGCCCGGATAAACACGGCGCATGACCCCGGCATGGGGCAGGGGCACATGTGAAATCACATGCCGTTCAAACCAGTCAAGACTGTGCTGTTTGGCGAACTTGTTGACTTCTGTCGGGTTTTCACGGGTATCGATCGGCCCGCCCATCAATGTCATCGAGGCCGGTTGGCAGGTTTCATTGCCCGCAGCCATCAGGGATGCGGCGGCGACCACCGGAACCGATGGCTGGCACACTGCCATCATATGGGTGTTCGGACCCAGTTTGCGCAGGAAGCGCATCAGATAATCAATATATGTATCAAGATCGAAATGACCAAGATGGACAGGTACCAGACGTGCATCAACCCAGTCGGTGATATAAACATCATGATCGGGCAGAAGCGCTTCGACCGTGCCCCGCAGCAGGGTTGAAAAATGTCCCGAAAGCGGGGCAACAATCAACAGGCGCGGGTCATCAGGTTGCGTTTTCAGATGGTCGGTTTCGCGTTTGAAATGCAACAGATTGCAAAAAGCTTCGCTATGGACAATTTCTTCGGTGATCGGCACGGTTTTGCCATCAATCACTGTGCTGTCCAGACCGAATTCCGGTTTCCCATAACGGTGTGTGAGATGGGTGAACACGTCACATGCTGCGGCGGCGGCCCGACCCTGATGGGTATAGGACATCGGATTGGCCGGATTGCGCAGCCACTTCTTGCTGGCATCGGCGGCCATGCGAAGCGGGCTTATTGTGGCGTGCTGTAATTCATAAAGGTGATACAGCATTTACTCTCTCTCACTCCCTGGTGACCGACATATGTTTTGTGGTCACCGACCTGATTTACGGCATTTCATCCTGACTCTGCGCACGCATTTTTTGCGGGCGTGCGATCTGGCTTTTTTCGGGATTCCCGTTGCGGCGGTCAGATGGCATCACCAATCTGAAGCGCAGCAAAAAAATGGCTGCTGATCCGCATTCGGAAATCCGCTTATTGCTTCGAAGCCTACGTTAGTTCGGCCTGCATGCAATAGCCATTAAGTATGATGAAAGTCCAAATTGTCATTTTTCCCATTGATTCAAGCGAAATTTCCAAGGTTTGTCGAGTGAAATTTTGCGATGCAGCGTAAACTGTTGCGATGCAACAATTGTTTAAGTCTGGCGACGGAGATATAGACTCTGAATATTCAGCCGATGGTGAGGGTAATGTGTGAATATGAGGGATCCTCACTTTTTGTTCTGCGCTTCCTTGCACCATTTGATCATGGGAAAAGACAAAACAAAAAAAACGCCGCTATCGGGGAATAGCGGCGCCAGTATGCGGAGTATATGGAGATGATTATTGCGGTTAACGAGGCCGGTTGGGGAAGATCGGGCAAAGGGAAGGTCTGACCGACAGGCGGGACAGGGTTTGGGTGCGGGGTAGCCTGCCGGTCAGACGCCCGAGATGGACAAAAGCTTGGTGGCTTATGGTCCGGGCCTCGTGAAATTTGATCTGGTAATGTCTGTTGGGAATTTTCAGACAAGTCCGCGAAGAGTTTGGGCCATGCCAATTCCGATCACGAACAGGAAAAATCCTGTGCTGCCGACAACGGCGACCGTGCTGCAAAGCTCGTTCAGACGGGTCGGGTTCTCAATCAGTTTCAACATGGTCTGTCCTCCTCAATCTGTCTGAGGGAACATTATTGTTCTTTCTTTGTTCCATCAAGAACAAAATTAGAACAAAATCCGAAATATGAATTTAAGTTATTGATTTTAAACGTATAAATTATGTTCCTGAGTGTTCCCTTTTTAGGGGCGCACACCCGGGGTGGTGATGGTTATTCGCAGGTGAAAACATCTGAAACGCGCAGAAAACAGCGATTCTATACGAGTCCCGATTTTATCTTTGCGGTTGTGCTTGTTTGTTTTGGGTTCTGATGGGCTTTATCCGCTTGGCGGGCGGTATTTTTCACACAGAAAATCAAAACAATTGCTGTGTTGTGGATAAATTAAAGCACTTGTTTGGCGTTTCAGGTGGGTGAAGTTTGAAGTAGCACCGTCTTGCGGGATGTTTAAACGATCCCAAAATGGAGGAAACCCGGCTGTAATTGCAGTAATTTTGCAACAAATTGTTACGCTTAAACCGGATTTCGGTAAAACCGCTTTCATCATGCGTGATCACAGTGGTTTTGCCCTTTTGGATCGTGTAACAGTTAAGGACAGAACCGTGGACATAAACCATGCTGATCAGGACACAGCATGGCCGGGCACACGGTTCGGTGTCATGACAAGAAATCAGGCAGGATCGGAAAACCCGGTTCTGTATCACGGCATAAGCCGTGCCCCGATTGTCTGCCAGGATCGCAAGGTCCGGGGTCCCACCTTGGCGACGGGAAGGAAACGTTGGAAGGCTAAGGGCATAATGAAACAAAGGCAAAGGCTTAAGCATCGTATCGCGGATATCGTGATTTTCGGTGGGACCGGAGATCTGGCGTTACGGAAACTTTTTCCCGCATTGTATGAAATGGAACGCACCGGGCGTTTCGATGACGAAACCCGCATTTTTGGCGCATCGCGCAGCGCGCATAGCGACGAAGATTTCCGGGCCAAATTGAAAGAAGCCGGGAAGAAATTCATTCCCGAAGGCGAGTTCGAACCCGAAATCTGGGCGAAATTCGCCAGCCGCATTGCCTATGTGCAGGTTTCTGCCGGTGATGAGGCCGGGTTCAAGGTCTTGTATGAAAAGCTGTCTGACCAGCCTGACCGCGACCGCGTTTATTATTTCTCGACCAGTCCGGCACTGTTTGCCGATATGGCCTTTAATCTGAAAAAGGCCGGTCTGGTCACGCCAAATTCCCGTGTCGTGCTTGAAAAGCCGCTGGGCCATGATCTGGACAGTTGCCGCGAAATCAACGGTCAGATCGGTGAAGTGTTCGAAGAACGCCAGATTTTCCGTATTGACCATTATCTTGGCAAGGAAACGGTGCAGAACCTGATGATCCTGCGCTTTGCCAATGCGATGTTCGAACCGCTCTGGAACAGTGCGCATATCGATCACGTGCAGATTACGGTGGGCGAGGAAGTCGGTGTCGAAGGGCGTTGGTCCTATTACGATGATGCCGGTGCCATGCGCGATATGGTGCAGAACCATATGTTGCAGCTTTTGTGCCTTGTCGCGATGGAACCGCCCTATGTCCTTGATCAGGATGCGGTTCGCGATGAAAAGGTAAAAGTGCTCAAAGCCCTGCAACCGATCAACGATTCCAATATCGATAGTTCCACTGTGCGCGGCCAGTATCGCAAAGGTGCCGTGGGCGGCAAGGAAGTGCCGGGCTACCTTGAGGAAGAAGGTGCCAATACAGAAAGCACCACCGAAACCTTTGTTGCGATCCGGGCGGAGCTTGATAACTGGCGCTGGTCAGGCGTTCCGTTCTATCTGCGCACGGGCAAACGTTTGCCCAAACGTCATTCGGAAATCGTCATTCAGTTCCGTGACGTTCCGCACCAGATTTTCCCGCTGGCAAAATCCATGACCAACTATCAGGCCAACAAGCTGGTTCTGCGCCTGCAGCCTGATGACGGTATCCATCTTGTGCTTAACAACAAGAACCCGGGGCCGGGGCTTGTTCGTTTGCGCCCGACGGCATTGAACCTTTCCTTTGCCGAGGCCTTTGGCGGCCGTAGCCCGGATGCTTATGAGCGTCTGTTGCTGGATGCGATTGATGGTAACAACACGCTGTTTGTCCGTCGCGATGAACAGGATATTGCCTGGCAATGGGTCGATGCCATTCAGGAAGCCTGGCAAAATAACCATATCACGCCCAAGGGATATACCGCCGGAACGTGGGGGCCGTCTGCGGCCATTGCACTGATCGAACGTGATGGCCGAACCTGGAACGAAGAAGCCGGGTTCTAAAAATGTGTCGCCCCGCACCCGGCAGAAATGCCGGGGCCGGGGATTGCACAATATCGCCATGACCCCAACTTCGGGAAGAAGACATGACAAACGAACGCACATTCAAAAGCGGCGATGAAATGCTTGCGGCAATGGTCAAGGAAACCATTGATCGTCTGGAATTTGCCATCGCAACCCGTGGCCATGCCAGCATAGCTGTTGCCGGCGGGCGCTTTCCCAAGCCATTGTTTCAAACGCTTTCAAAGGCGCGGCTTGACTGGTCAAAGGTGATTGTCACTCTTGGCGATGATCGCTGGGTGGGGCTTGATGATGATCAGTCCAATGAGAAGCTTGTGCGCGATAACCTGTTTATCAACGAAGCGCAGAATGCCCGGTTTGTATCGTTGAAAACATCTGACAGCAGCCCGGAAGACGCGGTTGAAACCGTGAGCGCGCGTCTGCGCACCGAAATGCACTGGCCGCTTGATATTGCATTTCTGGGGATGGGGGATGATGGGCATACGGCATCGCTTTTCCCGTCCTCAACCCCCGAGGCCCTGAATAAAGGGCTTTATCCCAAACATGGCGAACTGGTCGCCGCTGCCCGCCCCACCGTATCACCGGTGCCGCGCATCAGCATGACTTTGCCCGCCATCCTTAATGCCCGGTACATTGCAATCCATATTACCGGACAATCCAAATGGTCGACCTATGAAACCGCGAAAAACGGCACGAATATCGAAGAGATGCCGGTTCGCGCAATCTTGCAACAGACTGACGTCCCCGTCGATCTGTGGTGGAGCGCCGAGAACCCGAAAGGCTGAACCCCATGAAACGTGAAATCGAACAGATTACAAAACGCATTATCGAGCGTTCTAAACCAACCCGCGAAGCCTATCTTGCCAAGATCGAAGCCGCGGCGTCCGATCGCCCGCATCGCTCAAGCCTGTCATGTGGCAACCTTGCCCATGCTTCGGCCGGTTGCGGGGCGGCGGAAAAGGCCCGGATTAATGGCGAAGACGGTGCCAATCTTGGTATCGTTACGTCCTATAACGATATGCTTTCGGCCCATCAGCCGCTGGGTGTTTACCCTGATCGTATCAAAAAGGCCGTGTTTGAAGCCGGTGGCACCGCCCAGGTTGCCGGTGGCGTTCCGGCCATGTGTGACGGCGTGACGCAAGGCCGTCCGGGCATGGAGCTTAGCCTGTTTTCACGCGATGTGATTGCCATGTCGACAGCGGTATCACTGTCCCATGATGTGTTTGATGCCGCCCTGTATCTGGGCGTCTGCGATAAAATCGTTCCGGGTCTGGTCATGGGGGCACTTTCCTATGGGCATATTCCTGCGGTGTTTGTCCCGGCTGGTCCGATGCCATCGGGGCTTCCCAATGATGAAAAGGCCCGCATCCGCCAACTTTATGCCCAAGGCAAGGTTGGCCGCAAAGAGTTGCTTGAGGCCGAAACAGCATCCTATCACAGCCCGGGGACTTGTACCTTCTATGGGACAGCGAACTCCAACCAGATGCTGATGGAAGTCATGGGCTTGCATCTTCCGGGGGCGGCGTTTGTCAATCCGAATACCGATTTGCGCGATGCCCTGACCGAAGAAGCCGCACGGCGAGCCATGCAGATCACCAAGCTTGGCAATGATTACCGTCCGATTGGCAAAATTCTTGATGAAAAGGCCTTTGTGAACGGGATTGTCGGGTTGCTTGCCACCGGCGGATCAACCAACCATACGCTGCATCTTCCGGCCATGGCACGTGCCGCCGGGATCGAGCTGCGCTGGGACGATTTTGACGAATTGTCGCGTGTGGTGCCGCTTCTGTGCCGTGTTTATCCGAACGGGCAGGCCGATGTGAACCACTTCCATGCCGCTGGCGGCATGGGGTTTGTGATTTCTGATCTGCTTAAGAACGGTATTTTGCACCCGGATCTTGAAACCATCCATACCGGTGGCATGGCAGCCTATGGCACCGAGCCGTATCTTGAAAATGGCAAACTGGCCTGGCGTGATGCCCCGGCCAACAGCCATGACGAGGACATCTTGCGTCCGACCGAAAAGGCGTTCAGTGCCGATGGTGGCCTTCGGATGCTTGCGGGCAACCTTGGCCGTTCTGTCATTAAGGTTTCCGCAGTTAAACCGGAAAACCGGGTGATCGAGGCACCTGCGGCGGTGTTCACATCACAAGAAGAAATGATGGAGGCCTTCAAGGAAGGCAAACTGCATCGTGATGTGGTCTGTGTTGTCCGCTTCCAGGGGCCGAAAGCCAATGGCATGCCGGAACTGCACAAACTGACCCCGCCGCTTGGTGTGCTTCAGGATCTTGGGTACAAGGTTGCGCTTGTGACGGATGGTCGTATGTCAGGGGCATCGGGCAAGGTTCCTGCCGCCATTCATGTCACACCAGAAGGCATGATGAACGGGCCGATTGCCAAGGTAAAAGATGGCGATATCATCCGGCTCGATGCGGAAACAGGCGAATTGCTGCTTAATGTCAGCGAAGAAGAGCTGGCCAAACGCACCTTTGCGACCTTTGATCACAAGGCCGAACATCAGGATGGTTTTGGCCGCGAGATGTTTGGTGTCTTCCGCGAACATGTCGGTCTGGCAGAACTTGGTGCCTCTGCGGCGTTCCCGGGGGAGGCTGAAGTCGCGTAATGCAGCTGGTTGGTGATATTGGCGGGACCAATGCCCGCTTTGCCTGGCTTGATGAAGCGGGAAATCCATACACCCCCATGACATTGCCGGTGCGTGACTATGCCACCATCGGTGATGCCATGCGTGATTTCATGGCCAGAACCGATCGCACGGAGTTGCGTGAATTTGCTGTGGCGGTGGCATGCCCTGCCATGGCCGATATGGTCAAGTTTACCAATAATCCGTGGGTATTTTCCAAAGACGCGCTTAAGGCCGAGTTCAATCTGGACCGGCTTGTTGTCGTCAATGATTTTACCGGTCTTGCGATGTCGGTGCCCTATCTTGGCAAAGAAGACCTGATCACGCTGTTTGATGGTCCCGGCCGTCCGGGGTTGCCCCTGGCGGTGGTCGGCGCGGGAACCGGGCTTGGCGTATCTGGTCTTTTGCCTCATGAAGGAAAATGGCTTCCGATTCAGGGCGAAGGCGGGCATGTTTCGTTGCCGGCAATTGATGATCTGGATTACGAGATCGTCAAGTTTCTGGGGAATGAACTTGATCGCGTGTCAGCCGAACGTGTGCTTTCGGGGATGGGGATTGAAAACCTGTATCGTGCGCTTGCCGCGATTGACGGGCTTGATGTTCCGCCGAAAACAGCCGCAGAGGTGGTTGAAGCTGCACTTGGGTCGAATGAGCCGCTTTGTTGCAAGGTGCTTGATCGGTTCTGCATGTTCCTTGGTGGCGTTGCCGGGGATCTGGTTCTGACACTCGGTGCTTTTGACGGGGTGTTTATCGGTGGCGGGATTGGTCCGCGCATTGCCGATTACATGAAGAAAAGCGCGCTTAAGGAGCGCATGATCGCCAAGGGGCGGTTTCGTGATTTGATGAATGATGTGCCGGTGCGCCTGATGACGGCGAAATACCCGGCCCTTATCGGTTGCGCCAAGATTTTAACGGCGTAACCGAAACCAGGAGGAAAGTTTATGAGCCTTTCATCGCGTGAAATTCTGTCCAAGGCACCGGTGGTTCCGGTTCTGGTGATCGAAGACGCAAATGACGCTGTGCCATTGGCCAAGGCGTTGGTCGCTGGCGGTTTGCCAGTGCTTGAAATTACCCTGCGCTCGGACGCGGCAGAAGAATCCATCAAGCGGATCATTGCCGAAGTCCCTGATGCTATTGCCGGTGCGGGAACAGTCATCAATGCCAAGCAGATGGAACGTATGGCTGAAATTGGTTGTGCCTTTGCCGTTTCACCCGGCCATAGCGAAGGGTTGCTAAAGGCGGCACACGAAACCGGATGTCCGTTGCTTCCGGGGGCGGGCACACCGTCGGAAATCATGAACCTGCTTGATCATGGTTATGACGTCATGAAATTCTTCCCGGCCGAACAGCAGGGCGGTGTTTCGATGCTCAAAGCCCTTTCCGGGCCGCTGCCGCAAGTGCAGTTCTGCCCGACCGGTGGGGTTTCACTTTCCAATCTGGCGGATTATCTGGCTTTGCCAAACATCATCACGGTGGGTGGTTCGTGGATTGCGCCCAAGGATGCAGTCAAGGCCGGCGACTGGGGCAAGATTACCCGACTTGCCCAGGAAGCAACCGACAAGGTCAAGGAATTGCGCGGCTGATTGTTGCGATCAGGCGGCAGGCAGACTGGATGTAGAAAGGGACCCGGATCATCGGGTCCCTTTTTCTGTTCGGGGCGTCGTCTATGGCGCGATATCGCCGTTGTGTCCGGCGCTGCTTTTAGCGATTGAGACGATCAACATACCAGGTGATGCCGTTGAATTTACGCTGCAGGCCAAGATCGGCAAGTTCAGCATGGCTAAGCGAATCCCACCCATAATCGGTCTTTGTTTTGTTGCGGGGCGTTGTGAGCTTACGTGCGATCTGGCTCAAAAGAGACCCGAACGGCATACGCTTGGCGAACGGGTCGGTGGATACGTTGAACTGCGGTGCAGCGGAAACCGTGTGTGCCATTATGGCCTCCTTTAAATTTACGGTTGATTTTCCTTTGATGACGCCAAGGTGTCATATGCGAAATAAAACGGGAATTCCTTTGTTTTGCATAGTTAATGTGCAAAAATACACAGATTGTGAATGAATTGAAGCGGCGAGAACGCACGTATGAACTGGAACGATTTGCGTTACTTCCTTGTTTTAGCGGAAGAAAATAGTCTTTCCGGTGCCGCGCGCCGTTTGCAGAAGGAACATACCACCGTCGCCCGTCGCATCGAGGCACTTGAACGTGACCTTGGAACAAAGCTTTTTGATCGCTTGCCACGTGGCTGGCAACTGACGACGGCGGGGCAAAATCTTGTCCCTGTGGCCGAACGGGTTGAAGAAGAAGCCCTGACATTTGAACGCCAAGCCAAGGGGGATGAAGCCGCCCACGGGGTGGTCCGCATTTCCGTTCCGCCGGTTGCCGGGCGGGTGTTGTTTGCTCCGCGACTGGCGCGACTGCTTAAGGCGCATAAGGGGCTGGAATTTGAAATCATCGGTGCTGCCAATATTGTTAACCTTGCCCGGCGCGAAGCCGATATTGCGGTCCGCATGATCACCCCGCGTGAACCGGGATTAATCACCCGCAAGTTGGTCGAGTTGGGGGTCGGGCTGTATGGCGCGGTGGGGTATCAGGAACGCGTGCCGGAAATGGATTGGGAATTCTGCGGCTATGATGATACCACCTATGGTGCTTCAAAAAAGGAATGGGTGCGCAGTGTTCTTGACCGTGAATTGCCGTGCCGGTTTAGGGCCGATGATACCGAAACTGTCCGGCAATTTATTGCCGCCGGACACGGGGTCGGGGTTTTGCCTCGGTATTTTGGGGATCAGGATGATGAACTTGAACTGATCCATGCCGATATTGACGGGCGCAGTCGCGAAAGTGTGTGGATGGTGGTGCATCCTGATATGCGCCGGTCCCCGGGGGTGCGACTTGTTATGGATGCCTTGGTCAAAGCTGCGGATAATATTGCCGAAGAATATCAGGTCTAGACCCCGACGATGTCAGGATTGTTTGCCGCGTCAGAAAGCCCGATATCTCAAAGGTAAAAGGGGCGGTGAAAACACCCGCCCCTTTTGGATTGTCATCGCGCTGTGCGTTTGACTAAAGCCAGCCAAGCTGCCGGGCAGATGCCAAAAGCAACATCACGCCAAACAACGAAATCGTCGCGGCACCGGCAAAGCCGATTACGCGCCGAAGGATGCCAGATGACGTTTCAGAAAGGTTGAACAGGTGCTGGGTACCCGTCCGGATACCGATTGCAGCCAGCCCGATCAGGCTAACCGTAATCGCAACGCCCAGTGCCATCGCAAAGGCGGCCCCGATCCCGATCAGAAACATGCCGTTTGCCAATGTAAACAACAAAACAAGGATCGACCCGGTGCACGGTCGCAGGCCTGCAACAATACCGGTAGAGATCATTTGCCAACTGGTTTGCACCGCAGGCCTATGGGCGTGACCGTGATCATGATCATGATGAGCATGATCATTGGCGTGATGTTCGCAATCATGGTGGGCGTGATGATGATGGCCCGGACCATGGTGATCGCAACAATCATCGCGCCCCTGAATAATGCGCAAGGCCATCAAAGCCCCAAGACCGGCAATCAGGGCGTATGAAACAGCTTCCATGATCAGGCCGTTCTGGGTCACGGCAGCGGGACCAAGATTAAGGATCAAGGTCAGGCCGCCCACCAGAATAATCGCCGATACCGCCTGAACGGTAGCAATCAGACTGCCCATGGCAACGCCTTGTTTCCAGCCTGCATCGCGCGACAGGAAATAGGTGGTGGTGATCATTTTGCCATGCCCCGGACCGGCAGCATGAAAAATGCCATAGCCAAATGATAGCGCAATAATCACAAGCCCCGGCCAGAAGCTGTCGCCGTTTTTGGCTTCTCGCAGGGTGGCAGTGATTTCGCGGTTCATCTTTGTTTGCAAGATAACCGTTTGACCGATGATGTCAGATAACCAGTCCGGCAGTGAAATCAGGCTGTCATCGGTGCGGCTTTTGCCCGCCGGGGAAGGGGCGGTTTCGGCGCTGTCACTAGCGCCGCGGCCCAGAAGATTTGACGTCTGAGCGGATGCGAAATTATTCGACGAGAACGAAATCGCCAGGAGCAAGACCGCCAGAAGGGTTGCTATTTGCCACTTTGGTTGAGCAATTAACATCTGCGCGGACCGGAGCGACGAGGTCAAAATAGATGCGGTTCTTTTCATCTTCGCTCATTTCAAAATAGCAAGACAGGTTCTTTGCGCCGGTAAAGACCACAGGGTCAACCTGTGTGTAGGCGACATCAATATAATATTCTGCGTCATAGACCGACAGGCTGACAGCATCCTTGATCGGATCAATCGGCTCTGCAAGTGTCAGGACAAAGTCATAGGTCACCCGCCGGTCATCGGTGATATCAGCGACAAAATCAGTCGCACCGGAAAAGGTCACCAGTTCTTCGTTTTTGCGCAGATGGGTCATCCAGGAAAATTCGGATAAGGCGATAAAGGCGTTATCGTGCACGGTCTGGTTTTCGTCGCCAAAGAACCGTGTGTCATGGTTCTGATCAAATTCATCTATCATGGCCATGCTAAACAGGTCGTCAAAGACCCAATGAACCCGCACAGCCGTAATCTTGTCATTTTCAAAAACCAGTTCGGTATTGGCATCAATCCAGACATGTGGATGGGCCAAAGCCGTCTGGCTGGTTGCCAGCACGGATATGCTGGCAACCAAAGTCATCGCGGCAAGCTTAGGAGTCTTTCCCCAGGCAATCGACGAGGGCGTCGACACTTTTTGCAATAATTTCCTGATAGGCAGTAGGCCCCGCGGCAATATTGGCACCAACCGGGTCAAGCGTACCACCGCGGATGCCGGTATCTGAAACAATCGCCTCGACAATCGCCGGCTGGAATTGCGGTTCGGCAAAGATGCAGACAGCGCCAGTGTCGTGAATTTTTTCTTCGATTTCATGAAGGCGTTTGGCTCCGGGCTTCTGGTCAGGCGATACAGTGATCGAACCGACCGCATTCAGGCCAAAACCAGCTTCGAGATACTGGTAGGCATCATGGAAAACGATATAGGGCTTGTCCTGTATCGGCGCAACTTTTGCCTTAAGATCATTGCCAAGCTCGGCGAAGCTTGCAAGCAGTGTTTGCAGATTTGCCTGATAGTTTTCGGCATGCTCCGGATCAATTTCCGAAAGCTCGGCTGTGATTGCCTTTGCAATGGCGGCACCATTCTCCAGGCTCATCCAGATATGCGGGTCAGCTCCGTCGTGTTCTGCGTGATCGTGATCGTGGTCATGATCATCATGTGCATGTTCGTCGTGGTCATGTTCATCATGGGCATGTTCTTCATGACCGTGCTCATCATGATCATGGTCTTCATGGGCGTGTTCTTCGTGATCATGGTCGTCATGATCATGTCCCTCGTGATCTTCATGATCGTCGTGATCCGCATGCTCATCATGGTCATCATGACCACCATGGTCATGCATGTGGGCATCCCATGCGCCGCCTTCACGGAAATCAAACAATGTCAGATCCGGTGCCGAAATCAGTTCAAGCTGGTGGCTGTCGCCTGACAGGCTTTCAAGCGGTTTTGATAGGAAACCTTCCAGTGTATGCGAAACATAAATCACCAGATCGGCTTCATTAAGCGCACGGGCTTCGCTTGGGCGAAGTGAATAGGTATGCGGGCTTGAGGCGCCGTCAATCAGAAGGACCGGTTCACCGACATCTTTCATGATGGCGCTGGCGATGCTGTGAACCGGTTTGATCGACGCCACCACATTCGGTGCATCATGGTCGTGGGCAAAAGCCGGGGACGCCATCCCCAGTGCTAGAGGTGCCGCGGCAATCAGCGACGAGGAAAACAGCAAACGACGAAGAACAGAAGGAAGAGGGTTCATAATATCCAGACCGTTTTGAGGAGGGCAAATAAATGCATCTGATCTGTTATGTTATACTATAACGATTGGTCAAGGGGAAATACCATCATACTGCGGTATTCTCCGAAATTGCCTGGTTGGTTGATCCAAATAAAATCTATTATTTGATCTAACTATGAAATTTCGGTATCGAAATGAAAAATCCGCACCTGTAGTTGTCAGGTGCGGATCAGTAGATTTTTCAGTGTTGTCGCAGGCTTACTGGCTTTTAAGCCAAGGCAGGAACCCTTCGAGGAAACGGGTCGTTGCGGGCATGAAATGGTTGCCATAATGATACATGGGATCAAGGGTCGTGACGATTTTGCGCCCCGGCGAGGTCACCCGGTCATCATAGAAAATCGACCCGGCATTATTGGCATTGATCAATGAGTTTGCCCCGTTTGGCGGGGTTAGCAAACCATGGTGGTGCCAGGTCGCATCAGCAAGTTCGATATGGTCAAACAGGCTATGTTCCGGGTCGGCAATTTCAAGGTTCAGCGATCCGCCTTCTTTCCACCACCAGAAATTGGTCGGGGTGAAACGCCAACTGACATCATCAAGCCATTTGTCAGGTCCGGTTGATCCCATCGCGACGATGGTTTTGCCCGATTGGAGAAAGTCGGAAAACAGCTTGCGATGGGGGATCAGGTTGGCCGGATCGGTTCGGCAGGGCACGATCAGTGTGGTAATGTCAGACAGATCGGTTTGACCCAGTTCACGGATATAGATCACCTGATCAAAGAATTGACCGAAACGATCTTCGTGAATGACCCGGTGGTGGTAATAGGTGCCGGTATCAATGATTGCCAGTTTGGACATCAATTTCCTCCTGCCCAGGCGCAAAGTTGCGGCACGAGGCGTGCCGTGCTGTTTTGCGAACCGATATACATCCAAAGATCATTACCCGAATGCATCAGGATGCGCCCGCCTTCCGGGCGTTCATAAAGCCAGTCACACACCAGCTGTTCCTTGCCCAGAGCATGAAGCGGAATGGCCCCATCGGGCGGCGGGTTGCTGCCGCGTGCATAAAATCCGGCGACACCGCGCTTGAAGGTCAGATCATTGCAATCAACCCCGTCAAAAACAGGATGTTCATTGACGCGATAGACCATAAGGTTTTCAAGCGACTGGCGTTCAAGAGGCACAAAAGATTTCAATTCGGGCAGCATCGGCCAGGCAACATGCCCGTTAAAAACAAGTGTGCCGCCCTGATTTAGAAATGCAGTGATCTGATCGGACCGGGTGCCCAGAAACCGCTGATCAATATGCGCAGGAAGGATCAGGGATGCGAATTGTGACAGGTCGGTTTCACCCAGATCATAGAGATCGACAAAGTCCGTATTGTCGGCATGTGATCCGATATCGGGCAAGTCATCGCCCGCGCCCTTGATCGGATTTATGAAAAGACAAATTCCCATCGGCTTGGCTCATAACAATGTTGCGGGACCCGTCCCCCGACCTTGGCCGGGGGACGGTGCGGATTACTTCGAGACGTTCTTGAAGTCGAAGAAGAAGCCTGATGGATGAATGCGATAGCCTTTGACATCCTTGGTCGAGGCAACCACAAACACCTTGTGTACCAATGGAATGATCGGGGCGTCTTCCTGAAGGATGTTCATCGCCTTTTTATAGGTCGCATCCTTTTCGCTTCCCGGATCAAGGGTGCGGCCTTTGTCAACGGCGGCATCAAACTCGGCATTTTCCCAGAACTGATAATTCAGACCGGCCTTGGAATGGAATTGCGATTTCAGGTGCAGGTCCGGATGGCCGGTCATTTCCGGGGTCCAGAAGACTACGGAAATGTCGTATTCGCCACGCTTGACCAGATCAAGCATGCCAGCCCAAGTGTACATCTGTACATCGGTGGCAATACCGTGCTGGTTAAGCAAAGCTGCCATGGCTTCGGTGATCAACGGCATTTCGGTACGCGATGAATAGCTCAGAATGCGCAAGGTTAGCGGTTCGCCATCCTTGACCCATTTGCCATCAACCTGGCTATAGCCGGCATCGGTCAAAAGCGATGCAGCCAGTTCTGGATCGAGTTTGTATTTGGTGTCTCCTTGCGGTGCCCAATCAAAATCGGGGGCAAAGAATTCCCATGCCGGTTTGCCAATCCCGTCAAGTGCACCTTCAACAATCAGGTCACGGTCCACCAGTGCGTTGACGGCCTGACGGACGCGGACATCCGAAAGCGGGCTTTTGTCGCCTGCGTTGAACGCACCGTAATAAAGGCCCGATGTCGGCTCTGAATAGACGATGAAGTCGTCGTCTTTCGACAGGCGTTTGACATCCGAGGGCAGCATATTGGTGATGAAATCAATTTCGCCAGCTTCAAGGGCAAGCGTGCGCGAATTATGATCTGGGATATAGCGGTAAACGACTTTTTCAAGAGCAGGTTTTTCACCCCAATAGTCGTCAAAACGGCTCACGATTGTCCGGTCCTGTTTGCGATATTCTTCGAACTTCCAGGGGCCGGTACCGACCGGTTTGACGAATTCACCGGCGTCATCAAACGACGATTTGGCATAAATGACCGTAATCGCATCAGACAACTGGTTGGGCAGGGCGGCAAAGGGTTCGGTGTTTTCGATTTCGAGTGTCAGTGGCGAAACCGCTTTGATCGATTTGATGTTCAGAAGGTCTGCGGCATAAGGCAGAAGATCAATCACCCGTTCGAGCGAGAATTTGACCGCTTCGGCATCCAGTTTGGTGCCATCATGGAAAACGACATTTTCCCGCAATTTGAACTGCCATACAGTCGGGGAAATACGGTTCCATGCCGTGGCAAGGCCGGGCACTGGTTTCAGGTCGTAGTCAAGCTTGACCAGCGTATCAAGGATTTCGCTTTCATTGAAAAAACGCGAACGGCGCGGTTTCATGGAAAGGGGAAGGGCCTCCCACATGGTGCCAACGACAAGGGTTTTGTCATCGGATGCCTTGGCGTCTGTCGGTGCGCTGGTAAAGGCGCCCGCCGCAAAGGCCAGCATGGCAACCCCGAGAAGTGTCTTTTTGATCATCGATTTTCTCTGTCCATTTAGTGAAGGTAGTTGATCTGACGAAGTCGGAAACGGTCTCCCAACAAGTCTCCGAGAAGGTTTATCGAGACCACGAAGGCCGCGATGGTCAGGCCCGGCGCGAGAACCAAACGAGGATAGTCGCGCAGGTAATTGCGTGATTCTGCAATCATCAGCCCCCATTCCGGGGTGCCCGGTTCGACCCCAAGTCCCAAAAAGCTCAATCCTGCAAAGGAAAGAATGGCCCAGGACATCGAATAGGCGGCCAGTGTCAGAAGCGGGCCGATAATGTTGGGAAAGATGTGGCGCTGTGTGATGCGGCGGCGGCGTGCGCCCAAGGCAACGGCAGCCATGACATAGGGTTTGCTGCGTTCGACAATCACCGCATTGCGGACCACACGTGCATATTCGGTCCAGTGCACGGCAATCAGTGCGATGATCACTGCTTTGAGGCCAAGCCCCAAAATCCCGGCAATGATCATGCAAATGGCAAGGGCAGGGAAAACTGACATGCCTTCGCAAAAACGCATCAACAGACGGTCGATCAAGCCGCCAGCCATTCCGGCAAAGGCCCCGATCAGACTGCCCAGTGCCGATGCACAGATCACGACCAGAAGTGCTGATGCTGTGGTCAATTGCGCACCGTATATCAAGCGCGACAAAACACACCGCCCCAACGCATCGGTCCCGAGTGGATAGGCCCAGCTCGGAGCTTTGAGGCGATAGAGAAATTGCGCCTGATAAGGATCATTCGGGGCAATTAACGGCAAAAGCAGGACCGCGAAAATGACCCCCAACATGACAAGCGCATATCCGCGAAACACCCGACGGCTAAAATGCACAATCTTGCCACCGGTAAATGACAGGCGATTAACAGAAGCCCCGGTCATTACACCACCTCGCGGGCGCGGGGGTCATAGATGGCAATGACGATATCAACAGCCAGATTGATCAGGATGTAACTGCTTGCAATCAAAAGGAAACAGGCCTGAATAGCGGGGTAATCACGGTTAAGCAGCGATTCGACCAGAAACCGCCCCAGCCCCGGCCAGGCAAACAGGGTTTCAACAATGATCATGCCATCAAAAATGCGGGCAAACTGCATGCCGGCAAAAGTCAAAAGACCCGGTGCCGTATTGGGAATGGCGTGGCGCAGAACTGTGCGCAGGCGTCCGTTTCCTTTGGCCTTGGCGGTGCGGATATAGGGCTTGGAAAGTTCTTCCAGCAGACTGCCGCGGACAAAGCGCGACAGAACCCCGGCAATCGATGTGGCGATGACCATTGTCGGCAACACAGCATGTGCCCATGTGCCATGCCCCCCGGTTGGCAACCAGCCAAGCACCAGTGAAAACAGCAAAGCCAAAAGCAACGCGTACCAGAAATTCGGGATCGACATGCCAATCACACTGATCAACCCGGTAATACGATCAATCCGGCTACCGGGATAGCGTGCGCAAATGATACCAAGGGGTACGGCAATCATCAGGGCGGTGATCAGCGATAAAACCGCCAGCAACAAGGACTGCCCAAGACGCAGGGAAATATCGCCAAGGATTGGTTCGTCGGTGATAAAGGACTTGCCAAGGTCCCCCTGAAACAAAGCAACCAGCCAACGCAGATATTGATAGGGCAGGGGATCGTCCAGTCCATTGTCGGCGGCAAAATGCGCGACCTGTGTTGCATCGGGCAGGGTGCCATCCATCTGAGCCATCAAAAGGATCTCGGCAAAATTGCCGGGCATCAAATGCAGCAATGCAAAGCTGATCACCGAAACGATGAACAGCAATACAAGGGCATGGGTCATGCGGGCAGTCAGACGGGATGTCATGAACAGGCCTTTGATATGAATGACATGTGAATGCGGGTTGGTGAGACTCCTGTGTCGAAAGTGATAACTATTCTCAATAGTATTTTGCAACTAATTTTCGTTATTAATCGCGAAATGCGAATGAATTTCGCGAAAACCGCGCCCTTTTGAATGCCATTACGTGTGCAACGGTCTTCAAATGGTCTTCAAAAGGGCTATGAGAATTGTGTTATGGATGTTGTCTTTTGGCAGGGGCGCCTTTGATGGCACTGACTTGCCACAATCGCGAGCGTTTCTTTTTGGCGTCAGCGTCCTGCGCCTAGTTTTGGTCGTCGGGCTTGTAGTTCATTTCATGCAGGATTTCGCCGTTTTCATAATCAACGGCCTGAAGCGTAACGCCATAACCCCACAATTGCCCGATATAGCCCAAAGTCATCTCTGCCTCGGCCTTTGCCAGGCGGATGCCATCATGTTCGGTATGCTGGATATAAAGTTGTCGATTGCCACGGATATCGACATCAACCACCTGCATGTCGGGTTCGCGCACGGATATGTCGTGCATGCGGGCCAACGAACGGCGCACCTTGCGATAACCATTATGGTCATGGATTGCCGAGACTTCGAGATGCGGTGACACATTAAGGTCTTCAATCATGAACATCCGCATGTCGCGCATCAGTTTGGGCGACAGAAATTGCAGGATGAAGCTTTCATCACGGTAATGTGCCCAGGCCTCCTTAAGTGTCTCCACCGGTTTGTTGTTGCCGGCAATATCGGGGAACCAGTCATGGTCTTCTTCGGTCGGATCAACACAAATGCGATGAATATCCTGCATCATTGCAAAGCCAAGCGCATAGGGGTTGAACCCGGAATAACGCGGGTCGTCATATTCAGCCTGAAACACAACACGCGAATGGTAGTCGATGAATTCGAGCATAGCACCTTCGGAAATCAGCCCCTTGTCAAAAAGACTGTTCATGATGGCGTAATGCACATAGCACGCGCAGCCTTCATTCATCATCTTGGTTTGTTTCTGCGGATAAAAATACTGTCCGATATTGCGTACAATGCGCAGAATCTCGCGCTCCCACGCCTGAAGCGACGGCGCGTTCTTTTCAAGGAAATAAAGCAGGTTTTCTTCGGGGAGCCCGAACTGCGCGCGACGTTCTTCCACCCGCATTTTGCGTTTAAGTTCGTCCATGTCCTGATCGCCAGGATCGGCCTGGGGCAAGGTGCGCCACAGATCGTTATAGGTTTCGTCTTCATATTTGGCGCGTTCGCGTTCACGCTCCAGCTCGGCGGCAAGGTTGGGTTTTTCCGGGTGGGAATACCGGTTTACACCTTGATCCATCAGGGCGTGCGCGGCATCAAGGATGCGCTCGACCGCATCAAATCCGTATAGATCCTCGCATTTGGCAATATAGCCCTTGGCAAATTGCAGATAATCAAGGATGCCGTCTGCGTCAGTCCACTGTTTGAACAGGTAGTTGTTTTTGAAAAAATGATTATGCCCGAATGCGGCATGGGCCATGACCAGCGCCTGCATGACGATGGTGTTTTCTTCCATGACATAGGAAATGCATGGGTTGGAATTGATCACGATCTCATAGGCCAGCCCCTGATACCCTTTGCGATACATGACATCATCACGGACAAACCGTTTGCCAAACGACCAGTGATGATACATCAGCGGCATGCCAATCGATGAATAGGCATCAAGCATCTGCTCGGATGTGATGACTTCGACCTGATTGGGATAGACATCAAGTTTCAGTTCGTTCAGTGCAATGTCCTCAATCGCGTCATAGGTGGCTTTCAGCGTCTTGAAGTCCCAGTCGGCACTGGTGAAAAGCAGTTTGTCGGCGGATTGGGTCTTGCTGTTCATTGGCTTGCCTCCGCACGGTTTTTGGCAAACAGTTCGCGAAAGACCGGAAAAATATCAGAAGCCTTCGTCACCCGTTTCAATGCAAAGCGCGGGTTGCTTGACGCCAATGGCGCATAGGCTTTCCAAAGAGCAGTTTCGCCTTCGGCGGTGGAAAATATCTCGGCCTCGCGCTCGTCGGTGATTTCGATATAGGCGTAATACTGGCATTTGGGCAAAAGATCCTGGGCCAGAAGAGCGGTGCATTTCGCCCCGTCATTGGAATAGTTATCGCCATCTGATGCCTGGGCGGCATAGATGTTCCATTGATCTGTAGGATAACGGTCCACCAGCACCTTTTTCATTTCTTCGAGGGCGGTAGACACAATCGTGCCGCCGGTTTCACGCGAATAGAAAAAGGTTTCTTCGTCCACTTCGGCTGCGCGCGATGTATGGCGGATAAACACCACGTCGACATGCTCGTATTTGCGATGCAGGAAAAGATGCAGCAACATGAAGAACCGCTTGGCCAGTTCCTTCATCTGCTCGGACATCGACCCCGACACATCCATCAGACAGAACATCACGGCCTGGGTATTGGGATCGGGGTATTTTTGGAACTGGTTATAACGGGTATCAATCGGATCAATGAACGGGATCGCTTTCATGCGCCGTTTGGCTTCTTCCAGATCGGCCAAAAGGCGATGCAATGTTTCGTCATCGGCTTTGGTCAGCTTGCCATTGGGGCGTTTTCCCGCCTTGGCCTGAAGGGCGAAGATCTTTTCTTCAAGTTCGCGGACCTCGGCGGTTTTCGGGCGCTTCAACCCGATGCGCCGGGCCAGCGAATTGCGCATGGTGCGCACAAGGCTCAGGTTCGATGGTGTCCCTTCGACCGAAAAGCCCGCGCGTGCTGTGCGAAAGGCGGTGGTTTGTTTCAGGCTTTTTTTCAAAAGATCGGGCAATTCCAGATCTTCAAAGAAGATGTCAAGAAACTCGTCACGGGTAAGCGTGAACTGGAATTCATCTTCGCCTTCGCCGTCGGGGCTGGCTTGCGATCCGCCGGCCCCATTCTCGCCACCTTGCGGGCGGGCAATGCGGTCACCCTGAACGAACTTTTTGTTGCCGGGCAAAACATAGTTGCGGTTTCCGCCACGTCCTTCGTGATGGAAGCCAGGTTCTTTTAATGTTTTGCCGGGAATGGTGATCTGATCACCGTTGCTGATATCGGTAATGCCGCGCGACCGGATGGTGTCTTCAACCGCTTTTTTGATCTGGGCTTTTGCGCGGCGCATGAAACGTTGCCGGTTGCCAAGGCTTTTGCCGGTCGGGTTTTTTCGACGATCAACAATATAAAGCATGGGCAGTCACATCCTTTGGCAGGCCATCCTGCCGGGAAAAAGAGCCGGGCGGACAAGGGGAAACCGCCCGGCAAGGGCCGGAAAGACAGGGGGACTTAACCGGCCTTGTTCACACGCATGTACCATTCGACCAGACGGCGGGTCTGTCGTTCGGTATATTTGCGATCGATCATGCGTTTGACGAATTCATTGTGTTTCTTCTCGGTCTCGCTGTCTTTTTTCGAGCCGAACGAAATCACTGGCAGCAGGTCCTCGACCTGACTGAACATGCGTTTTTCGATCACTTCGCGCAGTTTTTCATAAGATGTCCAGGACGGGTTCTTGCCCTTGTTATTGGCGCGTGCACGCAGGGCAAATTTGACGACCTCGTTGCGGAAATCTTTCGGGTTGGCGATACCTGCCGGTTTTTCGATTTTTGAAAGTTCCTGATCAATGATCTTGCGATCAAGAAGCTGACCGGTATCGGGGTCCTTGAAGTCCTGATCCTCGATCCATGCATCGGCATAGGCAACATAGCGATCAAACAGGTTCTGACCGTAATCGGAATAGCTTTCGAGATAGGCTTTCTGGATTTCCGCCCCGATGAATTCGGCATAGCGCGGGGCCAGTTCGGACTTGATAAAGTCCATATAGGCCTTTTCGCGTTCTTCGGGATATTGTTCGCGCCGGATCGCCTGTTCGAGCACATACATCAGATGCACCGGGTCGGCCGCGACTTCATGCGTGTCATGGTTGAAGGTTTCTGACAGAACCTTGAAGGCAAAGCGGGTTGAAATGCCATCCATGCCTTCATCAACACCGGCGGTATCACGGTATTCCTGCATGGATTTCGCCTTGGGGTCGACATCCTTCAAGGTTTCACCGTCATAGACGCGCATCTTGGAATAGAGATTGGAGTTTTCGTGTTCCTGCAAGCGTGACAGCACCGAAAACTGTGCCAGCATTTTAAGTGTGCCCGGTGCGCAGGACCCGTGTTCAAGTTCCGATCCTTGCAGCAGCTTTTCATAGATCATGGTTTCTTCTGTCACCCGCAGGCAGTAGGGCACTTTGATGACAGATATACGGTCAATAAACGCTTCGTTATTCTTGTTGGCCTTGAATGTTTGCCATTCTGCCTCGTTCGAGTGGGCCAGGATCAACCCCTGAAACGGGATGGCGCCAAGGTTTTCCGTGCCGATATAGTTGCTTTCCTGTGTCGCGGTAAGCAACGGATGGAGCATCTTGATCGGGGCCTTGAACATCTCGACAAATTCAAGAAGGCCCTGATTGGCGCGGTTCAGGCCACCGGAATAGCTATAGGCATCCGGATCATTCTGGCTGAAATATTCAAGCTTGCGGATATCGACCTTACCGACAAGGGATGAAATATCCTGATTGTTCTCATCACCCGGTTCGGTTTTGGCAATCGCGATCTGGCGCAGTCGCGACGGAACCAGTTTGACCACGGAAAACTTGCTCAGATCCCCGCCAAACTCATCAAGGCGCTTGACCGCCCATGGTGACATCAAACCCGTAAGACGGCGTTTGGGAATATGGTATTTGTCCTCGATCGCATCGCCCATTTTGGCCGGGTTAAACAGGCCAAGCGGGCTTTCAAATACCGGGCTGATGTCATCACCAGCCTTCAGGACATAGATCGGCTCGCGTTCCATCAGTTCCTTAAGCCGTTCGGCAAGTGAACTTTTACCCCCGCCAACAGGGCCAAGCAGGTAAAGAACCTGTTTGCGTTCCTCAAGCCCCTGGGCTGCGTATTTGAAAAAGCCGACAATGCGTTCGATGGTTTCTTCCATGCCAAAGAAATCGGCAAAGGCAGGATACCGTTTGATTGTCCGGTTCAGGAAAATGCGGCCAAGTCGGGGATCGGTGGATGTGTCGATCAGTTCAGGTTCCCCGATTGCCGTAATCATGCGTTCAGCCGCAGAGGCGTAGGCGCTCGGGTCCTCGCGACACAGATTAAGGTAATCGCGGATGGTCAGTTCGGTTTCCTGTTTTCCGTCATAGCCTTCCGCATATAGCTCGAAGATATCCTTGTCTTCAGCCATGGCGCGGTCTCCTTTCAAACGTTATCGGACTGTCAAACTTGTGTTCCCTGTTTCGTTTTTGGTTTGTCTTTTTGGGGCGTTTGCCCTGTTAGCCCGAATGCCGGGTTTTGAAAACCAGACCAAACGATCTGGTTCTGGAAAGAAAAAACCGGAATGGTCATGCATTAAAAAATGCGTTGGTAACGGTGATGAACGTTTGGCGGTTTGTGCCAAAGGTAAAAATCGGAGTTTGTGAGTGTCGTCTTTGCGCCATCCTGGCGTTTTTATGACGATTTTGGGTCCCGTTGCGGCGACCAATATGCCGACATGAATTTGTCGGGGCGGGCGTCTGTCCAATACAATTTCAAAAGACCATCGCGCCCGCCAAGGCAATTTGCCCTATAGTTCAAACTTGGGAATAACGAACTGAATTCGCAAGACGATACTTATGTCGAAGACCGTAATTTTATGTGTTCGCGTTCACATCTAAGTGACCGTGGTCCAGTGTGGCGGCCACTTTTTGATGTCAGGCGTCAGGCAAAAATATTTTGCATTTGCGTAATGGACGGGCCGGACGCTATCACAGGTGGACAAGATCAGGCCGCAAAAGGCACCAAAGGACACCATCATGAGCGATGACGCCGTAAAATTTATCGAGCCGCACGAACTGGACCGTCTGATCGGCGAAGAAGCCGTGACCATCATTGATGTCCGCGAGGCCGAAGAATTCGCAACCGGCCATATCGAAACCGCGATCAATATGCCGACCTCGAACTTCGATATCCCGGCGCTTGTTGACCTTGGCGATGAAAATGACACCGACTTGGTCTTTGTCTGTGCGGTTGGTCAACGTTCCTTTGGTGCGGCCAACGCTGTTCTGCAGCACGTCGATTGCGATGTCATCAACCTTAAAGGAGGCATTCAAAACTGGACCCGTGCCGGGTTTGACCTAGAAGGTGCCAAGGATACCTGACCCATTTTGATGACGGGGCAGGGGCCGGAATGTGATCCGGGCACCTACGCATTCAGTTCACAGTTCAGCAGACATCATTAGTCTTCAGGCGTCACCAAAACACCCGCGGCAAGAACTTCAAACGCGGCGATCGCCTTGCGAAGCGTGTCTTGTGGATCGTCACTTGCCGCGACCCAAAGGGCGGCATTCATCGCAACGCCATTTAACAACCTTGCCAGTGCCTCGATATCCACCGGTTTGATGGCGCCCTGATCGGCCAGTTCCGTGAGCGTCTCGATCGTTGCCTGCAAGCAGCGGTTCTGACTGGGCCATTGTGATGGATCTCCCAGAAAGGCCGGGCCATCCCGCAGCACGATCCGCTGGATTTCGCGATCAAGGGCCAGTTCGATATAGGTCCGGCCCTCGGCCATCAAGCCATTCCAGCCACCCCCCGCCGCGTCACCGGCATCCTTGGCCTTTTGCGCCATGGCCGAATCTACCTCATCCACCACAGCCGCCAGCAAGCCGCGCTTGTCCCCGAAATTATGGTACAGCGCGCCGCGCGTCAGCCCGGCTGTGGCGGTCAACTCATCCATCGAGGCATCTGCATATCCCTTCTCGGCAAAGGCTTTGCGACCTGCCGCGATCAGTTTGCGGCGGGTTTCTTCCATTTTTTCAGCGCGAGTCTTGGCAGCCATCAGGCACTCCGATCTTAACATACATCACGTATGCGAATTGACATACGTGATGTATGTGAATATATCTGTCTTCACATACGCAGCGTATCTGAATTGAGCTCAAAACACCACTCCGCCGATTTTCCCAAACAAGGAGGTCTTCATGGCCCTCGCAAACCAACCCGTTTTCCCGCCCAACCGCCATGCACTTTATGAGGCGCATGGCTATTCCCCGGCCATTCGATCCGGCGATCTGCTGTTTGTCTCAGGTCAGGTCGGCAGCCGCGAAGATGGCTCCCCCGAACCGGATTTCAAAAAGCAGGTCGAGCGTGCCTTTGATAATCTCAAGACCGTTCTGAAGGCTGCCGATTGCAGCTTTGATGACATCATTGACGTCACCACCTTTCACACCGATCCGGAAAACCAGTTCGATGACATTATGGAAGTAAAAGGCGCGGTCTTTAACGAAGCGCCTTACCCTAACTGGACAGCCGTCGGCGTCAACTGGCTTGCCGGCTTTGATTTCGAGATCAAAGTCGTTGCCCGCATCCCGGCAGGCAACGCCTGAGACGGTATGCTTCGGGATTAATGCCTTGATTTAACGGGGAACCGGCCTGTGCAGACTGCGGGGCCGGTTTTTCTGTCTTGACGAATTCTCGTAAAAGGGAAATTATCCCAAATAAGAGATTTGCGGGGTTTGTTATGGACGAAATAGAAACCCGTCTGGCCCATCGGTTGGCAAGCTTGCGCGCCGAACGCGGATGGTCGCTTGATGAACTGGCTCAGAAAAGCGGGGTCAGTCGTGCCAGTCTGTCACGGATCGAAAAGGGCGAGGTCAGCCCGACCGCCAGTGTGCTTGGAAAGCTTTGCGTTGCCTTTGGCGTGACCTTGTCGCGCCTGATGCAAATGGTTGAAGAAGGATTTGCCCCGCTTGTGACACGTGCGGATCAGGAAATCTGGACGGATCCTGATACGGGGTTTCGCCGTCGGTTGGTTTCCCCGACGTCAAAGCAATTATCGGGCGAGGTCATTGAAGTCGAAATCGGCCCCGATCAACGTATTGAATATGATGGTGCGCCGCGTGACGGGCTTGAACATCATCTGGTGATGCTCGAAGGCGCGCTTTCGATGGAGATTGATGGACAGATCTATCATCTGCGTGCGGGGGATTGCCTGCGCTATCAATTGCGTGGTGGCAACGTTTTCCAAACGCCGCCGGGGCAGGGGGCGAAATATCACCTGTTTATGATCGACTAAGCGAAAGAACTGCCATGCATTCGAGCT
Source organism: Thalassospira sp. (assembly GCA_048264285.1). GTDB lineage: Bacteria > Pseudomonadota > Alphaproteobacteria > Rhodospirillales > Thalassospiraceae > Thalassospira. The sequence continues at coordinate 6,460 of JBLXDD010000007.1, read as the reverse complement.
CTTATATAAGGCCTGCCCCTGAAATCGTTACTCTTGATGGCGATCAGGTTTTGGCGCGTCTTGATCAGTTTGCCGAAATGCTTCATGCCTGCGTGCATGACGGGGCCAGCATCGGTTTTATCGAACCCTTCCCGGTAAGCGAGGCGGCCGCCTTCTGGCGCGATAAAACCATCCCGGCGCTAAAAGGCGGAAAGCGCATCTTGTTTGCCGCCCTTGATGATGATCATGTGGTGGGCACGGTGCAGCTTGATTGCGACACTATGCCCAATCAGGCCCATCGCGGGGATATCAGCAAACTGATGGTCCGCCCCGATTGCCGCAGGCGCGGGATTGCAAGATTGTTGATGGCCGCAGTGGAAAACCGCGCACGTGATCTTGGGCGCACATTGCTGACGCTTGATACCCGCGCAGGGGACCGTGCCGAAATGCTTTATAGTGATCTTGGTTTTCAAATCACCGGTGTTATTCCCGGGTTCGCCCTTGATCCAAATAGCGAAAAGCTCAGTGCAACCACAGTGATGTATAAGCAACTTGTCAGATAATGTGCTGAAACGTGGTGCGATTCTCGGATCTGTATCCAAAACCTGCCATCTGGCATGCCAGATGGGCGATATGCCTGCTTATCGTGTAAATAAATTTCAATATCGCGACGCAGTAAAAGAGCATGGCGATTGCCGCAGAATCCCAAGTGTTAAGCCGATAAGTCATTGTGTGCGCTGCAGTTAGAAAGGATTGCTAAGGGTTTCGCCGTAGCCAAAACATGTTGAACGCCATAGGGAAATGGGCGCATCTTTGCGGTCTTGTGCAAAGAATTAAAATAAAAGTTTCTCGGAGGACGTTCGTCATGAAGAAATTTGCTCTTGCCGCCGCCATGATGGCGGCCGTCGGGTTTTCCGGTGCAGTACAGGCCGCCGATCTGACCTTGCGCATTTCCCTGCAATTGCCGATGAAAAGCCATCTTGGACAGAATCTTTTGATGTTCAAGAACGAGGTTGAGGAAAAATCGAACGGCGACATCGCCGTCGAGATTTACGACTCAGCCCAACTTTACAAGGATAAAGAAGTGCCCGCAGCCGTCGGTTCGGGCGCGATTGAAATGGGTGTGGCATCGCTGACCCGTTATGTCGGGGATATCCCGGCTGTTGACGTGTTCTATCAGCCGTTCCTGTTTGACACCGAAGAAAAGGTCCGCAAGGCGACCGCCAAGGATTCCCCGGTTCGCGGCCCGCTTGATGCTGCTATTGCTGAAACCGGTGCCTCGGTTCTGTGGTGGCAGGCCTATGGTGGTGCGATCATGCTGTCCAAGGATGAACCGCTGCATGGTCCGGCCGACATGGAAGGCAAAAAAGTCCGTGTCTTTGGCAAGACGCTGGGTGATTTCACGGTTGCTGCCGGTGGTGCGCCGACGCTGGTTTCCGGTTCCGAACAATATATTGCCTATCAGCGTGGTACGGTCGATATCGGCATGACCGGGGTTTCGGGCGTTAAATCCCGTCAGCTTTGGGAAGTCATGGACAATATCACCGTGACCAACCATGCCGATGTCGAGTTTATCGTTGTGATCAATACCGACTTCTGGAACGGGTTGACCGACGAGCAACGCAACATCATCAGCACTGCGGCCCAGAATGCCGAGGCAGATGTTCGCGACCGTATGAGCGAGATCGAAGCAGCTGCCTATGCTGCGGCAGAAGAAGCCGGCATGACGGTTTATTATCCGACCGAGGAAGAACTTGCCAAATGGCGTGCGGTGGCACAGCCGGTCTATGACGCCTTCCTCGAAGATGCCGGCGGCCTTGGCAAACAGGTCTTCGAAGCCGCTCAGAAGTTCTAGGTTTTTTTGACGTTTGCCGGTCGGGTGCCATATGCCATGCCAGACATGACTGCATATGGACGCCGACCGGGGCGTGACTTGAACCTGATCTCATATGTTGTCATCACCGCACGGGGCCATCGGGCTTATATACCGTCGCGGTGATGATGCCCCGTCTTCCAACATGCACTGTTTAAATCATGTTTGATCGATTAACGCTTATCCTGGCGTGGGTCGCCGCCATCTTGTTTGTGCTGGCCGGCTGCATGCTGACCTACGAAGTTCTTGCGCGCTATTTCTTTGTGCGACCGACCATCTGGGCGGCGGAACTTTCTCAGCTCTGTCTGATTTGGGGATCTCTGTTGGGGATGCCCTGGGCGCTTTGCGCACGTCGCCATATTTCGGTGGATGCCGTTACCCGTCTTTTGGCGCCCAAGGTCCAGCGCCTTGTTGAAATCATCGCCATGGCCTTCATTCTGGTTTTCTCGGTGATGGTGACAGTCAAGGGATGGGAAATTTTCTATGAAAGCTTCGAACGTGGCCGGACCAGCGGCACCATGCTTGATCTTCCGGCGTGGGTTGCTGAATTGCCGGTGGCGATCGGCTTTGCGCTGCTTGCCATTCAGGCTGTAATTGAAATTATCGGGCTTATGCGCGGCAAAGAGATTCCGAAAGGGGCGCACGAATGACGATTGTCCTTACCCTTGCGGCAATGTTCGCGCTTCTTTTAATGCGTATCCCGGTTGCCTTTGCGCTGGGCGGGCTTGGGCTTGCCATGCTGTTGCTCGGCGGCTTTTCACCGCTGATGGCACCGCAGGCAGTTCTGTCCACGCTTGATGGCTTTATCCTGCTGGCGGTTCCATTGTTCCTTTTAATGTCTAACATCCTGCTGCGTGCGGGGGTTGGGAATGACCTGTTTGCAGCGGTCAGTGCCTGGGTCGGTCATTGGCCGGGGGGGCTTGCGGTGGCGACCATCCTGTCTTGTGGTGTGTTTGCTGCTATTTCCGGATCATCGGTTGCAACGGCGGCGACCATTGGCACGGTTGCCATCCCTGAAATGATCAATCGCGGCTATAACAAGCGGTTTGTTTACGGGTTGCTCGCCGCCGGTGGCACGCTTGGTATTCTGATCCCGCCATCGATCCCGATGATCATTTATGGCTTTGTGACCGAAGAATCGGTGATTTCGCTGTTTTTGGCCGGGATTGGCCCGGGGATCGCGTTGTTGCTGTTCTTTATCGTCTTTTCGATGATCTATGCCCGTATGGGGGGACAGGAACTGGAACCGAAAAAGGACTGGGCTGAACGCAAACGTGCAACCATTCGCGCCCTGCCATCGGTTATTCTGGCGGTTCTGATCATTTCCGGGATTTACTCCGGGGCCTTTACCCCGACAGAGGCAGCGGCCATCGGCTTTGCGGCGGCCTTGATCATTACCGGGCCCATCATGCGGGTTTTGACATGGGATGCACTGAAAAAGGCGGTGTTTGATTCCATGGCGACGACGGTTGCGATCATTCTGATCATTGCCGGGGCAAAAATCTTTGGCAAGGCAATCACGCTTTATCGCATCCCGCAGGATATCTCTGTGATGATCGCGCAAGGGGTCGATACCGAACTTGGCTTCATCCTGATTGTGACCGCAGTCCTTCTGGTGATGGGGCTGGTGTTCGAAGCGCTATCCATGGTGCTGATCATGACACCGGTGCTGTTGCCTGCTGCCCTTGCACTTGGATTCGATCCGATCTGGTTCGGGGTCTATATGGTGATCATGGTTGAATGTGCGCTGATCACGCCGCCGGTGGGGCTTAACCTTTATGTCATTCAATCTGTTGCCAAGGCCAGATTGGGCGAGGTGGCCCGTGGTGTTGCACCCTTCCTGATCCTGATGTTCGTGTGTGCCGCTATTTTGTACGTGTGGCACGATCTCGCCCTTTATATCCCGTTTAAGCTGTAAAGACTGATGACTGACAAAAAATCACCCGCAGATACCCTTCGTGCGCTGCTTGCCACCGGCGATTTGATCACCATGCCGTGCTGTTTTGATGCGCTTTCCGCCAAACTGATCGAACAGGAAGGATTCGCACTGACCTTTATGTCCGGGTTTGCAACCTCTGCTGCCCGGATTGGCGAACCTGATTTGGGATTGATGTCCTATGGCGAAGTGCTTGATCAGGCGCGCAACATTACGGATGCCATTTCGATTCCCCTGATCGGCGATGGCGATACGGGCTATGGCAATGCCATGAATGTCCGCCGAACCGTCACCGGCTTTGCCAAGGCAGGCTGTGCGGCTGTCATGATTGAAGATCAGCTGGCTCCGAAACGTTGCGGCCATACCAAGGGCAAGGAAGTTGTCGGACGGGACGAGGCCTTTGACCGTATCAAGGCAGCGGTCGATGCCCGCGAGGCCGGGGCAGATATCCTGATCCTGGCCCGCACCGATGCCCGCCATCAGCACGGACTGTCCGAGGCGATTGACCGTGCGGCAAAGTTCAAGGAACTCGGGGCAGACATCCTGTTTGTCGAAGCGCCGAAATCGGTTGATGAAATGCGCACGGTTTGTGCCGAACTTGCCGGGCCCAAAATGGCCAATATTGTCGAAGGCGGTGAAACCCCGGATCTTTCGCCGCAGGAATTGCACGAAATCGGCTATCAGATCGCGGCTTATCCTTTGTCGCTGATGGCAGCTGCAATGAAGGCAATGGTCGAAACCCTTCAAACCATGAAGGCAGGCCAGCCGCGCGATGATAAACTGATGGGGTGGGCGGACTTGCGCCAACGCATCGGCTTTGACGCATATTACGAACTTTCCGAACGTTACGACTCATCCAGACGGGACGGATAAGGGGGCCGGTTTATGGCAGGCAAACATTCCGGAAGTTGTTTGTGTGGCGCTGTGCGTTATGAAATCACCGGCGAGTTTGACGCATTTTTTCTCTGTCATTGCCGGTATTGTCAAAAGGACTCGGGTTCGGCCCATGCGGCCAATCTGTTTTCCGGCACTGCGCAACTGAAATGGCTAGAAGGTGAGGAACAGGTAACGTTGTTTGACCTGCCCGGCACCCGTCATTCAAAGGCATTTTGCCAGACATGCGGATCGGCATTGCCGCATACGCAGATGGCAGGCAAGCTTGTGGTCGTCCCGGCAGGCAGTCTCGACAGCCCGGTCTCAATCCGGCCAGACGCCCATATCATGCTGCGTAGCAAGGCAGATTGGGATGAACGGCTTGATGAAATCGAAAAGCTTGATGGTCAGCCCACATAACCGTCCGAGATGATGCCAAAAGGAAACCCCGCAGCCCAAGGCTTGCGGGGTTTTCTTTTGAATGGTGCCGGCAGAGAGACTCGAACTCCCAACCTTCTGATTACAAATCAGCTGCTCTACCAATTATAGCTATGCCGGCGTGAGCGGCGCGAACATAATCCGGGCCGCGCGGGATTGCAAGCGTTTGAAGCAGGGAAATTTACATCCCGTGAAAATGCTTCGAATCACAAGCTTTTCGGGCTGTAACCTACTTGCGGTACAACTCGTAAAGGGCAACCGCTGCTGCATTGGAAACATTCAGGCTTTCGATGCGATCAGACATCGGCAGCTTAACCAGAAAATCGCAGCTTTCACGGGTCAGACGCCGCAAACCTTCCCCCTCGGAACCCATGACAATACCAACGCGCCCGCCAAGCTTTGCCTCGGCCAGAGTCTGTTTGGCATAGCCATCCATGCCCGCAAGCCAGAAGTGGGCTCCTTTAAGCTTATCAAGCGTCTGGTTAAGGTTCCCGGCATGGATATAGGGCACGGTTTCAAGGGCGCCACTGGCCGATTTGGCCAGGACGCCCGTTTCGGGCGGTGCGTGACGGTCGGGCACGATGACGGCTGATGCGCCAAATGCCGCTGCACTGCGCAGGATGGCGCCGACATTGTGCGGGTCGGTTACCTGATCAAGAATCAACACCGTGCATTGCTCCGAATCCCGGTGGTCGGCAATCAGTTCCTCGACCGATAGCTGGGGCAGGGGGGCGCAATGCATCGCCATGCCCTGATGCACGGTACCCGGCGGCAGCATTTCATCAAGATCGGTACGTCCGGCCGAATCTACGGCGATATCGCTGCGCTCGGCGTCGGCAAGGGCGGCCATGACCTCGTCACGGGTGTTTTCGGTGGCCCAGATTTTGTGAATCGTGCGTTGCGGATTGGCGATTGCCATCATAACCGGGTGACGCCCGAAAAGAATCAGGCGCGAATTGCCACCCGCGTTGCCACCATCGCGGCCGCGTTTTCGTCCACGGCGCGAATTGCCTTCACGGTTTTCATCGCCCTGCGACAGGGTGCTGATGGCCCCTTCATCTTGATGACGATTTCCTGAACGGGATTTATTGCGGCGCGACATAATGGCGGAAACCTCCGGGTCGTAGGGAACTGAAAGCACTTTCGTTCGTTTGAAAAGCGAAGCTTGGGGAACATATAGGAAAGGAAATACGATTTCGTGCTTTTTTTGCTGTTGACAACACATGGCCCTGCACCGTATTCCCTCCCTCGCCGCAACGAGGCCGGGGTCAAACCCGGATGGCGTTACGACCCTGATGGAGGGGTGGCAGAGCGGTCAAATGCAGCGGACTGTAAATCCGCCGACTTAGTCTACGCAGGTT
>JBLXDD010000006.1:0-160942 GCA_048264285.1 Thalassospira sp. | reverse complement strand
TCTCCAGGATGCACAGACTTAAACGCCATAACGCTGCCCGCGCATCCCTTCCTTCTGATCTACAATGTCAAAGAACTCAAAGGCCGAAACCCTTAAACCAACAAGTCCGTGTCGCCCAATCAATGTGCGCCGCGCCCCGTCGGTGGAGGCGGGTTATAGGCCCCTCGCCCCACACTGTCAAATACCTTTTTGCAAAAAAATGACAGATGCGACGTTACGCAAAATTTTTGCGCGAACCAATATATAGGCTTCCCTTTTATGACCTGCAAGGGGCTTTGAAATCGAAAATCGAAGCTCTGCATGATTGCCCTGCGCAATAATCGCGATAAGATATTCACCCACCGCCCCGACAAACAGAGAATCAGCCTTTGCCATAAAGGCGACAAAACGGATCAGCCCCATGCCCCACCCGATTTCGACCGGCTCCCGGACCACGGACTTGCACACGTTTGGCTCGTATCCCAAAGCCTCATCGCCGATAGAAGTGATCGACATGCATACTGGCGGCGAGCCACTGCGTATCATTACATCCGGTTACCCCGATGTTCCGGGAGAAGATATTTTGGCCAAACGCCGTTACGCCAAAGAGCATCTTGATCATCTGCGCCGCTTTTTGATGTTCGAGCCACGCGGCCATTATGACATGTATGGCGCGATCCTTGTGGAGCCCAGCCTGCCAGATGCGGATTTGGCGGTTCTGTTCATTCATAATGAAGGCTATTCGACCATGTGCGGCCACGCAATTATCGCCCTTGGCCGCTATGCAATTGATTACGGCCTGGTAACCGCGGTCGAGCCGATGACCACGGTTAATATCGAATGTCCCTGCGGGCTGGTACGAGCAGAGGTCGAGGTCAATAATGGCAAAACAGGCAACGTACGGTTTTCATCTGTGCCATCCTTTATGTTTGCCTCAGATCTTTCCTTGCACCTGCCGGGCGGTCAGCGGTTTAAAACCGATATCGGTTATGGCGGGGCGTTTTATGCCATTCTTGATGCCGGGCAATTTAATATCGAAATCACACCGGAAAATGTCAGCGCCCTAAGCCAACTTGCCAAAGATATTTGTCGTGTCGTTAAAAACAAGGTGCCCCTTTCGCACCCGGATCACGACGATCTGGCCTTTTTATATGGAGCAATCTTAACCGACGGGCGTGACGCATATGAAGACGCGGCAACACGTAACATATGTGTGTTTGCCCAAAATCAGGTTGATCGCAGCCCGACCGGATCCGGGGTCAGCGCCCGCCTTGCCATTCAGCATGCAAAAGGATTGATTGCACCTGGCCAGCATCGGAAATTTGAAAGCGTTATCGGGGCGTCCTTTGAAGGTGCGGTTGAAGCATCATCGCGCTGCGGTCCGCATGACGCAATCATCGCCTCGGTCAAGGGCAAAGCACATTATTGTGGCAAGGCCAGTTTCTGGCACGAAGAGGATGATATTGTCGGGCGTGGCTTCATCGTCGGTTGAAACCGAACGCTTACAACACCCCCCAAAAAAAACGCACTGAAACCAAAAAGGGATGCCCTGAAAACATCCCTTTTACATTCCATATCAGCCCGAGTCTATTCGCGAGCTTTGCGCAAACATTCCATCAGGCTGTCAGCCGAGCTTTGAATGTGGCTGGCCAAAAGCGCGACAGCCTCATCGACATTACCGGCCTTGCAGGCCTCGAAAATCTGATGGTGTTCACGTTCTGCCCGATCCGTTGCCCCGGATAGTGCAAGCTGGGCTTGTGTGAAGCGAACGGTATTGTTGCCGATCATACGGACGATTTCGAGCGTTTTGGGGCGGTTCGATGCGCGATAAAGGCGATCGTGAAATTCGCGGTTAAGCTCCCCCCACTTCGCGACATCGCCTGAGCGAAATGCTTCATCATAAACTTTCAGGATATCTTCAACCGACTTCAGGTCCGCCGGTGTCAAACGCGGTACAGCATATCGCAGCAATTCACATTCCAGCAATTTGCGGACTTCAAACAGTTCTTCGATTTCGTCAAGCGAGAGCTGCGAGACAATCGCCCCCTTATGCGGCTGAAACGAAACCAGCCCTTCGGCATCAAGACGTTGCAAGGCTTCACGCACCGGAATGCGCGAGACGTTGTATTCACCGGCGATGGCATCCTGTCGCAACTGATACCCTGCCGGGAAATCCCCCGTCAGAATGCGGGAACGCAGGTCTTCGGTAACCTGATCTGTGATGGTGCGGCGCGTAAAGCGCGGTTTTGCGGTCATGTCTGCTCTTTATGATGTGTCCCTGACGGTACATGGCATGCCAGTATGCCGAGCAAGTTACTCTGCCAGACACAATTTGTCCGATCTGCTATTCATAACGTCGGTGCCATCAAGTCGCAATAAAATTGCATACTGTATAATTCGCGCATTCATGCACACCACGCTTGCCTATGACGTGACGGGCACCTTTGCCAAACCCGATACCTGTCTATCACCTGCCCTATTTGACGATAAAGCCGTGTGCATAGGGATCTCGATCATCAATGAAGATCGTATTATAGCCATGCTTGCGCGCCCAACCTTCGATACCAGGCACCACAGCATCAAATTCGCCGACCTTTGTTTTCTCAACAACCGAAACGCGGAATTGCGAACCGATGATGCTTTCATGAACGAGATTGACTTTGGGATCCCACTGCCCTTTGGCGACCAGTTGCGCCAAACGGGCCGAAGACCCGGTTCCGCAGGGAGATCGATCAATGCCCTTATCACCATAGAACACCGCGTTACGATGCGTGCTGTCTGGTTGGGTCGGCTTGCCGGTCCATTGGATATGTGAAAGTCCCTTGATATCGGGATGGAGCGGATGAACAAATTCGTTCTGCTCGTTCAGGCGACGGCGAAGTTCCGGACTGATGCGTTGCAAATCACCTGCCGAAAAATCGGCCATATCGCGGTAATTTTCCTGCGGCTCGACAATCGCATAGAAATTGCCGCCATAGGCAACATCGACTTTGATCGGCCCGATATCCGGGCAATCGACCTCGATATCGGTTTTGTAGAGGAAGGATGGCACGTTGGTGAGTTTGACCGATTCAACGTAATCCCCGACCTGATCATATTCTGCAATCACCAGACCCGCCGGCGTTTCAAGACGCAAACGCCCGGGTGTTTTCGGTTTTACCAGCCCTTCTTCGATCGCCATTGTGACGGTCCCGATGGTCCCATGCCCGCACATCGGCAGACAGCCCGATGTTTCGATAAACAGGACGGCAACGTCATAATCATCCGAGGTCGGATCATAAAGGATCGATCCTGACATGATGTCGTGGCCACGCGGCTCGAACATCAACCCGGTTCTGATCCAGTCATATTCCGCCAAAAAATGCGCACGCTTTTCCAGCATGGTCGCACCTTCAAGTTTGGGGCCACCGCCCGCAACCAGACGCACCGGGTTGCCACATGTATGACCATCAACACAAAAGAAACTGCTTTTCGCCATGGATGGGGGCCCTAAAAACCAGAGAAACGATTGATACGATAAGGGGTCATGTCGATCGGGACTTCGCCAGTTGCCATCAGATCGGCAACAAGGCGCCCGGTCGTAGCCCCCAGCGTCAACCCCAGATGCCCATGCCCGAAAGCAAAATAGGTGTTGGCATGACGCGGACTTTTTGAAATGACGGGCGTTGAATCAGGCATGGAAGGACGGAACCCCATCCATTCGGTGCCGCCTTCGGCATTGAGCTTGGGCAGGACTTCTTTGCCCTTGGCAAACAGGGCCTTGGCACGTTCATAATTCGGAGCAGCCAGAAGACCGCCCAGTTCCACAGCACCACCAACGCGGATACCCATTTCAAGCGGGCTTAAAACAAAGCTGTCATCGGCACAGACAACCATGCGCGACAGCCTGGCATCATGATAGGGCACAGTTGTGTTATAGCCGCGCTCTGTATCAAGCGGAACCGGCGCCCCCAACCGTTTGGCCAACGTCTTTGACCAGGCACCGCAAGCAATCACCACGCTATCAAAGGTGATCATATCGCCTTCATCGGTCACAGCGGCCCGGGGTTTGCCATCACGGAAGACGAAATTACTGACATTTGCGGTTTTGAATTTGCCACCGCGATCAAGGAAATGCTTGAAAATACCCGTGACGATCTTGAAGGGATCAAGAACATGCCCCCAGTCTTCTTCCATCACACCACAAGCAAAGATTGGCGCCAGATCCGGTTCGATATCACGCACTTCATCACGTGTCAGATCTCGTAATTTAATGCCGTTGCGCCGCCGCAAATCAATGGCATATTCCGCTGCCTTACGAGATTCAGTACTGCGATAGACCGCCATCGCACCATGTTTTTTGAAAACGGCATCCGCAAGGCCGGCATTTTTAAGTACCGGATCGTAATCATCCCAGGCACGGTTAAGCAGCATCGCCATATTGCTTGCGATTTGCTCCACCCTGCTTTTTCTGCTCGCGGCCAAAAACCGCAACAACCAAGGCATCATTCTGGGCAAATACCCCCAGCGGACCGAAAGCGGTCCGAGCGGATCCATCAACCACCCCGGTACATTCCGGATCATGCCGGGCATCGCCACCGGCGCACATTCGGAAACCGCAATACCACCCGCATTGCCAAAGGATGCCCCCATGCCCGGTTCGCCCCGATCCAGAATCGTGACGTCATAGCCTTTGCCAAGCAATGCCAGCCCGACATTGACACCGACAATACCGGCACCGATCACAACGACCTTTTGGGAATTTGCATGGCCAGCGGCAGGTTTAACATTGGTTTCTGTCATATGTGGGCCTCATCGGTTCGCAATATTTGTTTTTGCTTTTTATACCAGTGCGCTGATCGCAGGAAACTCCCCCACGAAAATCGCGGAGGAGCTTACTGTTTCATCAAATGCAACGCCATTGCAATCATCGTCTTGCCAGAAGATCAGATGACCACAAGACGCAACCAATTATACTGACGGGCGGGTATCGATGGCTTTCTGGATGGTGGCCTTGATGGTTTCAAGTTCGTCCCCAACCAGCGGTAGACGCGGCGCGCGCACGTGCGGCTTGCCAACACCGGTCATTTCCTGGGCAAGCTTGATATACTGAACCAGCTTGGCATGGACGTCCATATGCAGGACCGGGGTGAACCAGCGATAGATTTCAAGGGCCTCGGTGTATTTGCCTTCAGACAGCAGCTTCCACAGTGCAACCGATTCTTTGGGGAAAGCATCGGTGAAACCCGAAATCCAGCCAACAGCACCCAGAACCTGAGTTTCCATGACAAGGTCATCCATGCCGCAGAACAGAACGAAGCGATCACCGCAGGCATTATAGATATCGGTAATGCGGCGCGGATCGCCTGAGCTTTCCTTGATCGCCACCAGATTTTCGACATCGGCAAGCTGGTTAAACTCATCTGGCTTGATATCGATGCGATAGGCACCCGGATTGTTATAGATCATGATCGGCAGCTTGGTTGCAGCCGCGACAGTGCGGAAGTGCTCGATATTTTCGCGCGGATCCGCAGTGTAAACCATCCCCGGCAAAAGCATCAGACCATCGGCACCGAGTTTTTCACATTCCTGCACATAGCGGATGGCCGCACGGGTAGAGTTTTCAGCAACACCAGACAGAACCGGAATACGGCCTTTGGTAACTTCGACGGCCAGTTTCAGGACGGCGATTTTTTCTTCGGCCTCAAGAGCCGTGTTTTCCCCAACAGACCCCAGCATCACCAAACCATCGACACCAGCTTCGATCAGCGCTTCGATTTGTTCTGCGGTCATATCGAAATCGATAGAGCCATCTTCATTCATCTGGGTTGCAACGGCGGGAAAAACGCCTGTCCAGTTTACCTGCATGGAAAAACCTCCTGATATGGCCTGCAAATCAATTGCGGCCTTAAGCCATGAATGCCCCGATATAAGCGGGCTGCGTGCAATTTATGTATATTGTATACAAAATCAAAACACGAGATGCAATGGGTTTATTTACAAGCAACAATACGATCGCATCCGATGTAAAACAGCCATATCCATAGACCTCAATTTAGCCATCCAAACCGATGCACCCAGCACGTCAATCATCATCACCAATAATCCGTCGACCAGAAGGTCGCACATATGATTTAATACCATCATCTATTTTCAACCAAGAAGACGCAAAAGAGGTCACGATGACAGAGATGCGGGCTTTGTTGCGTTTTCCCGCACAACGCAAACTTGTTGTGGCCAATTGCCCTGTTCCCGAACCCGTTTCGAACGGTCTGCTTGTCAAAACCGGGTATTCCCTTGTCAGCCCGGGGACCGAATTCCAGCAAGTCAGCCAAACCCGCGCGTCTTTGTTGCGAAAAGCCTGGCAACGGCCCGACCTGGTTGCCCTTGTCTTTTCTCATTTGAAATCAGAAGGATTAAACTGCACGCGGCAGCGTGTTGAAAACCGCCTGGCGCACCCCATGCCCATGGGTTATTGCGCCATGGGGCGGGTTGTCGCCACCGGGGACAATATATCGCGCTTTACGCCTGGCCAGCGCGTCGCCATTGCCGGAATGGAAAGCGCCAATCACGCTGAATGGAACCGTGTTCCGGTCAATCTTGCCTGCCCCATCCCGGATGCTGTTTCGGATCAAGCCGCCCCCTTTGCCACCTTATATGCCTTGGCTTTGCATTCCTTACGACAAGGCGAAACCGTGATCGGACATCAGATTGCCGTGATCGGTGCCGGCTTAATCGGAAGGTTGGTGGCCGAAACCGCTTACGCGGCGGGCGCAAAGGTCACAATCATCGAACCCGATCCGACCCGACGGCATCTGGCATCAGAAAGCAGCACGTATAAATGCACCGATCGGGTACAGGATGCTGCGGCAAACCGCTTTGACAGCGTTTATATCTGCACACAAAGCACAAAGCCCCATCGGCTGATTGATGACGCGGCGCGTTTATGCCGCGATAGAGGCATAATTGTTTGTGTTGGCGATGTCCCCCCGAACGGTACGCGCAAAAAACTATACGAGAAGGAAATCACCATTCGCCAAACCCGGTCTTATGGCCCGGGGCGCTACGATCCAAACTATGAAGCCCGTGGCGAAGATTACCCCATCGGCCATGTGCGATGGACGATCAACCGCAATATGGAAGCGGCCCTTGATCTGATGGCGGATGGTCGACTTGATCCATCCCCGTTAATTACATCAGAAATCGGCTTTTCCGAGATTGCCGATCATTTCGCCAAAGGATCGGATCCAAGCCAGTTGGGGACCTTGGTCCGATATGACGAAGATCAGCCCCCTCTCCAAACCACAAGAACCGAAAATTCACGACGCCATCCTCGGCACAAGGCAAACACCGAAAATCACATCAGGCTTGGATTAATCGGAGCCGGGAATTATCTGGGCGGAAGCCTTTTACCGATATTGCGCAAACATGACAGAATCCAGATAACCGCCTGCTGTTCGCAAACCGGCTTGGCAGCAGTTTCGCTTTTGCAGAAACTCGGTGGAGTAAAGGCGCATGCCAGCGTGAAATCCCTGCTGGAACAGCCTGATATCAACAGCGTCCTGATCACTACCCGCCATGACAGCCACGCGACACTGGCCGCCCAAGCCGTTGCTGCAGGCAAACATGTCTGGGTCGAAAAGCCGTTGGCGATTGACGATGCCTGCTTGAATTTGCTGCGCGAGCATGCACATACCGACGCTCCCGGTCGCACTTTCATGGTCGGGCATAATCGCCGATACGCAGCAATGAGCGAGACACTGCGCGAAAAGATCCCGACCGGCATCAAACAGTTTCGCTATCGCATAAGGACGCGCCCCTTGCCCTCCGATCACTGGGTTAGACGATCTGGGCAAGGCGGTCGTACGATTGGCGAGATCAGCCATTTCATCGACCTGATCATAAGCCTGACCAACAGCGAACTGGTTAAGCTTACCTGTCAATGGATTGACCGGAAGGCCGGCGACAGCATCTGGCAGATGGTTTTTGCCGACGGATCATATGGCGAAGTCAGCTATCTGCAAGGCAACCGGCATGATCCCAAAGAAATGCTAGAGATTGACGCACCAAATTTCACGGCATGCCTGCTTGACTGGAAAAAGCTTGAAATCAATGGCCGGGTCGTTATGCGCAACCGGTTCGCCCAGGATAAAGGACAGGCCGCGGCAATTGATACATTTGCACGTGCCATCACAAGCACCCCGCCCCCTGTCCTGATACCAAGCATTATGGATGAAATCGACTTGATGGCGCGTATTCTGCGCGCTGCCAATACCGGTATCGACCAAAAGTCAGATCAATGAGGACCTGCATAAAGGATCAGCAACGGCAAAGTCAGCATACTGATGATGGTCGTCAGCAAGATCGTGGTTGAAGATCGGTCGATACATATATTGTAGCTGCCAGCCACGATCGCCACATTGGCACCACTGGGCAATGCTGCAACCAAGGTGACAATCATCAACCAAAGCGGCGGCAAATCAAAGATGAAATGCCCCACCGAGAAGACCAGAACTGGTTGGACAAACATCTTGGCACAAGTGCAAAGAAGGCTGGCACTGAGATTGCCGCGCACCGACTGCCCGTAAAGTCCCGCACCGACCAACAAAAGCGCAATGGTCGGCCCTGCTGTACGGAACCGTTCAAGCGTTCCATCGACCATTTCAGGCATGCGGATTTCAAACAGCGATGCAAGAACGCCCAGCACAATGGCCGCAATGATCGGGTTTTTGGCAACACGCAAAATACTGCGCAGCACCTTGGGCACCCAATGACCATCCTCTCCTCGGCTGCCTTCGACGATCATGATTGTCATCCCCATCAAGGTCAGCGGATGGATCGACAGAACAATCAAAAGTGGCACAAGGCCCTCTTCGCCATATACCGCCTGCACAAGCGGGATCCCCAGCAAAACAATATTGGAAAACACCCCGCCCATGGCGGTCACGGCCGCCTCATCTGTTTGGGCATTCAGCCAGACGCGGGCAGCAACAAACACCAGCGCAAAGTTCAAAAGCACCCCTGAATAGTAGCTTCCCCACAGGCGCAAATCGAAATGCGCACTGATATCGGATTGCGAAAGTGTCTGAAACAGCATCGCCGGGATAAAGGCGTTCATCGCGATCTTGGCCAGGAACGGAATACCTTCGCGCTTGATCACCTTTACGTAAGTCAGAAGGAAACCACACAGGATCGTCAAAAAGACAGGTCCAACTTTTCCGACGATCAGATCAAGCATAATTCCCCCGACAAATCTGCGATACGAGATACACGCAACGGGCCCCAAACCCGAATTATCGTGCAAAAATAAAGGACAGTGCCGAACGGCACCGTCCTAAAATACTACAAATCTATTTGTCGCCTTACCAGTCCCGTGAACGCAATCACAGGCAAGGCTGCTATGCGCCTAGGCATTCGGCTCGGTTTGCACGCGCTTCACCGCATCTTTCCAACCGGCCAACAGACCTGCGCGACGGCCTGGTTCAATCTGTGCCTTGAAGCTGGCATCAAGATGCCAGTTTTCCGCAATATGATCGAGATCGCGGTAAATACCGGCCTGAAGCCCCGCAAGATAAGCCGCACCAAGCGCGGTTGTTTCGGTCACCTCAGGGCGTTCGACCGAAATGCCGAGAACATCCGAGAGCATCTGACACATCCAGTCATTGGCAACCATGCCCCCATCAACGCGAACCGCCTTGGGCGACACACCATCTGCCGCCATGGCTTCAAACAGGTCAAAAGTCTGATAACAAACGCTTTCAAGCGCAGCACGCACGAACTCGCGCGGGCCGGTATCGCGCGTCAGGCCGAAAATCGCCCCGCGGGCATCCGGGTCCCAATAAGGCGCACCAAGCCCAGTAAAAGCCGGGACAAGATAAACCCCGTGATTATCATCAAGGGACTTTGCCAATCCTTCGGTTTCAGCCGCAGATTTGATGATGCCAAGCCCATCCCGCAGCCACTGCACAGCAGCCCCTGCAACAAAGATCGCGCCTTCGATGGCATAGCTTGTTTTGCCATTAATGCGATAACCAACCGTGGTCAGAAGGCGATGCTGCGATGTCACCGCTTCTTCACCGGTATTGAGGATCACAAAACAGCCAGTGCCATAGGTGCTTTTGATATCGCCCGGCTCAAAGCAGCACTGACCAAAGGCCGCTGCCTGCTGATCCCCTGCCATGCCCATAACCGGAATTTCAGCACCGAACAACTCGGCTTCTGTCACGCCGAAATCTGCGGCACAGTCCTTGACCTCGGGCAGCATGTTGCGCGGCACGCGGAAGATGCTGCAAAGTTCGTCATCCCAGGCATTTTCGCGAATATTGAAAAGATTGGTCCGCGCGGCATTGGTTGCATCGGTTGCGTGCGATTTTCCACCAGTCAGGCGCCATAACAGGAAACTGTCCACGGTGCCGAATGCCAGATCCCCCTGTTCTGCACGGGCGCGTGCACCGGTGACATGATCCAGAATCCACGCGACTTTGGTGGCCGAAAAATACGGATCAATCAAAAGGCCCGATTTCGCATTGACCGCTTCCTCCAGCTTGGGATCACGTTTTTTAAGATCATGACAAAGCGATGCTGTGCGTCTGTCCTGCCAGACAATGGCATTGTAAATGGCTTTGCCGGTTTTACGATCCCAGACAACGGTGGTTTCACGCTGATTGGTAATGCCGATTGCTGCGACCTTGGTGATATCGACCCTGGCCAACGCCTCTTTGCAGACCGAAACCACAGTGCGCCACAAATCTTCCGGATCATGTTCGACCCAGCCGCTATTGGGGAAATGTTGCGGGAACTCCTCCTGTGCGACGGACACAGATCGACCGTTTTCATCAAAGATGATCGCACGTGAACTTGTGGTTCCCTGATCAATAGCAAGGATATAGCGCGTTTCTGACATGTGTTTTTCCTCCCGGGGCGACCGTTTCACAGCCGTTCGGCCCTGCATGCTTTGATGCGTTGCGGCTTGCCCTTATCGTTAAGGACATTCGTTTTATCGCTCTATTTAGAAAAAAATCGCGCCAAAAAACAATTCGTTTTCGAAAATTTTTACCGTCCACTTGATCAGACACTTGTTTTCACAAGGAAAACAGATGTGAATTTCATCATCCGACGCGCAAAAAAATGACCATGTGTATCAAGGCACGTCTTTTGCACAGCTACCATGAGAAACATTTTTGACCGGCATCTTTTTCCCCCTGGAGGTTTCTTATGGGAATATATGAAACGTTGGCAGCTGTCACCAACACCGCCTATAGCACCAAAAGTGCCGCCAGCTTCGGGCAAACGATCACGTCAAACAGTCAGCCCCTTCCCGAAGACAAAAAGGAAGAAAATGCCGAGCTGGCCTATATCCGCGAACATGGCTTTACGACCTATGTAAAGGAAATCGAAGAGCGCAAAATCGAAGAGATGCGCGAAAAGATCCTTAGAAGCATGGGACTTGACGAAGAAACTCTTGCTGAAATGGATGCCGAAGACCGCCAGGCCATCGAAAAAGCAATTTCCGATGCCATTGAACAACGCCTGAACGGTCAGACACTTGCCGAGGCCGAGCTTGGCAAATCGTCCAGTGGTGATGAAACAGCTAGTGAGCGTCGTGATCGTTTACAGGCCAAAATTGCCTTTAATCCGAATATGTTCGATGTCTTTACCGAATTGCAGTCAGAACTGCCAAGTGGCTCGTCGCAGTCAATCACCGGTAAACCGGACGAAGAAAACGATGCATCTGGTGCACGCAAGGAAGATATCTTTGCTGTCTGAACCATCGCGATCACATCGCGTCTAAATATCAGAGCAATCACAAAATGCATCCAGAATGCACCAAGGGGTGCTGCCATCTGCAGCACCCCTTGGTAGCTCAGATTATTGGAAAGACTGTTTGCTTATTCGTCAACACCGCCAAGGCAGACATATTTGACTTCAAGATAGTCTTCGACACCATATTTCGAACCTTCACGACCAACACCGGATTGCTTGACGCCACCAAACGGTGCCACCTCGGTCGAAATGATGCCGGTATTGACCCCGACAATCCCGCTTTCAAGGCCTTCGGCCAGCTTCCAGATACGCGACACGTCACGCGAATAGAAATAGGACGCCAATCCGAATTCTGAATCATTGGCCATTTCCAGCACTTCATCATCGGTTTCAAACCGGATCAGCGGCGCCATCGGGCCAAAGGTTTCTTCGCGGAACACCGTCATTTCACGGGTCGCATCCGCAATCACGGTCGGCTCAAAGAAGGACCCGCCTTTTGCGTGGCGCTTACCCCCGGTAAGAATACGACCGCCTTTGGCAACAGCATCGGCGATCTGGCTTTCGACTTTTTCAACAGCCTTTTCCGTAATCAGCGGGCCAATCACAACGCCTTCGTCTGCGCCGTTCCCGACCGTCATTTTGGCCACCTTGGCTGCATATTTTTCCGCAAACTCGTCATAGACAGAATCATGGATGAACAACCGGTTGGCACAAACACAGGTCTGGCCGGCATTCCGATACTTAGAGGCAATCGCCCCCTCGACGGCGGCATCGATGTCAGCATCTTCGCACACGATGAACGGAGCATTGCCGCCCAGCTCAAGGCTCAGCTTTTTAACCGTATCGGCACATTGACGCATCAGTAACCGGCCAACAGCAGTCGACCCGGTAAAGGTCAGTTTGCGCACCTTGGTGTTTTCCGTCATTTCCGCGCCGATTTCAGTCGACTGGCCGGTAACGATCGAAAGAAGCCCTTTTGGCAATCCTGCGCGTTCGGCAAGAACGGCCATCGCAAGCGCGGAATAAGGGGTTTCCATCGCAGGTTTGACCACCATCGAACATCCGACCGCCAATGCCGGGGCCGCCTTGCGGGTGATCATCGCCGTCGGGAAGTTCCATGGCGTGATTGCCGCACAGACACCAATCGCCTCTTTAAGCACCATCACCCGGCGCCCTTCGGCAAAGGTCGGAATTACATCGCCATAGATACGTTTGCCTTCCTCGGCGAACCATTGAAGAAAAGAAGACCCATAGGCAATCTCGCCCTTTGCTTCGGCCAAAGGTTTGCCCTGTTCGGCCGTCATCAGAGCAGCCAGATCATCCTGATTTTCCATCATCAGGTCATACCATTTCATCAAAATGGCAGAACGTTCTTTGGCCGGGCGTTTTTTCCAGGATTTCTGGGCATGTTCGGCAACATCAATCGCATGGGCAACAACTTCGCGCCCAAGAACCGGAACAGTGCCAAGGATTTCTCCGGTTGCCGGATTGGTTACTTCGGCCGTTTTCCCGTCAGGGGCGTCTATCCATTCCCCGCCAACATAGGCTTTCTGGGTAAACAAGGACGGGTCTTTAAGCGAAATCATATTGGTGCCTCCGGAATTCTTTATGGGGAGCGACATGATCAACAGCCTTCTAGGCTCAGGATCTATCAATTTGGTTCGAATGGTTAAGCTGATTTGTGCGGATACGCGGAGCAAAACCGCAGGAAGATATGAATCTTTCAAGGTTTTACGACAAAGTAGCCCGTGCAAATCAGCTTAATCCGAAGGACAGACGTTATATTTGCAAACTCCGGCGTCAAATCCCTTGGCCGGGATAGCAAACCCGCCCGGCGGGGTTTTCCTTGTATTTCACAAATATAACATCTGCCATTCCAATCAAATTGATAGATCCTGAGCCTAGTCTGCTCCGGGATAGATGCCACATCTTTGCCAGTTATTTCTTGCTTGGCAATCGCAAACCCGCAACACATCGCGCTTTGCCAGAAGATTGCAAACAGCCATCAATTTACCGCCCGGCGTGAAAGAACCTGCGTCGTATCTGCGCCATTTGATTTATTCCCCGCTCGCATAAATCCATGCCCCGGCACATCCGCGACAAAACACCCAGACCAGCACTCTTTTTTCATTTTCAACCGATTCTGAACATCTCATCCACGTGATTAAAAACGAAACCAACACAGATTTTTGCCACCATTCTTCTTTTATTTCAGAAAAACATCAACAATTACAAAGCAATACAGCTTCACAATCAGAGTTCAAAATCGAAAATTTCAAATCGCCATAATTTTCGCTTGCAATTATTTTTAGCCATTCGTAACGTTTGTGAAAGAATAGAATGGCAGTTGAGAACATCTGTCACAAATAAGAGCACCAGGGAGGAATTCGGTTGCTCAATTCAGACACATATGACATCGCCATTATCGGCGGCGGCATCAATGGCACCGGCATTGCGCGCGACGCATCAGGCCGGGGGCTTAAGGTCTATCTGTGTGAAAAAGATGACCTTGCCAGTGCGACGTCGTCTGCAAGCACGAAGTTGATCCATGGTGGCCTGCGCTATCTTGAGCATTATGAATTCCGCCTTGTCCGCGAAGCGCTGATCGAACGCGAAGTTCTTTTGCGTGCAGCCCCGCACATCATCTGGCCGTTGCGCTTTGTTCTGCCCCATGTCAAAGGGCTGCGTCCGGCATGGATGATCCGCCTTGGACTTTTTCTTTATGATCATCTTGGTGGCCGGGAAAAACTTCCGGGGTCCGAGGGCATCAAACTGAACAACCATCCGGCTGGCGCACCGCTGGTCAAAGGCATGGACAAGGCGTTTGTCTATTCCGATTGCTGGGTTCAGGATGCTCGTCTGGTGGTTTTGAATGCCATGGATGCACGCGACCGGGGTTCTGAAATAGAAACCCGGACCGAATGCGTATCTGCCAAACGCAATGGTGGCCTTTGGACCGTTACCCTGCGCAATGTCGATACCGGTGCGGAAAAGACGATCACCGCCAAATCGGTTGTCAATGCCGCAGGCCCTTGGTGCGCTGAACTTCTTAAAAACCGGGTCGAAGCAAAGAAAAAACAAGGCATCCGCATGGTGCAGGGCAGTCACATCGTCGTGCCCAAACTGTTTGACCATGACTATTGCTATATCTTCCAGAACCCGGACGGGCGCATTGTTTTTGCCATTCCTTATGAAAAGGACTTCACCCTGATCGGCACCACCGATCGCGATTACAAGGGCGACCCGGGTAAAGTCGCCATCAGCGCAGAAGAAACCAGATATCTTTGCGAACTGGCCAACACCTATTTCGAAAAGAAAATCACCACCGATGATGTTGTCTGGGCCTATTCCGGGGTTCGCCCGCTTTATGGCGACGGCAGCGAAGACGCATCACAGGTCACCCGTGATTACGTTCTGGAAATTGACGAAGGCGATCAGCCCGGCAATGCTGCGCCGCTTTTGAACATCTATGGTGGCAAAATCACCACCTATCGAAAGCTTGCGGAATCTGCCATGAGCAAGCTTTGCCCGTTACTTGGCTGTGATGACACCCGCTGGACAGCAACAAAGCCGCTTCCGGGGGGAGACATCCCCGACGCCGATTTCGAACGTTACCTTGCCGCGATGCAACAGAAGTTTCCGTGGATTCCGGATGCACAACTCTACCGTTATGTCCAAAACTACGGCACACTCACCAATCAGATCATTGGCGAAGCCCACGACCTTACGGGGCTTGGAAAGCATTTCGGTGATGACGTATATGAGTGCGAATTGCGCTATCTGGTAGATCAGGAATGGGCCAGAAAGGCCGATGATATTTTATGGCGCCGCTCCAAATTGGGGCTGCACCTTTCGGATGAGACGCGTAATGCCATTGTCCAATGGTTCAAAGCGGAACCGACATTATCAAACACCGTGAAAACGGTCGAAGGAAACAGTGGAAAATGACCCTTACGCTTGAAAATATTACCAAGACCGTAGGTGGGGAGACCCATATCGACGATGTGTCGATGACGCTGGAGCCGGGATCATTCAACGTCCTTTTGGGGCGGACCCTGGCCGGGAAGACGACATTGATGCGGATCATGGCAGGCCTTGAGCCGCCAACCAAGGGCCGTATTCTTGTCGATAATACAGACGTGACCGGCATGGCCGTGCAAAAACGCAATGTCGCCATGGTCTATCAACAGTTCATCAACTATCCGTCGATGAACGTTTTTGACAATATCGCATCGCCGCTCAAGCTGCAGGGTGTCGATAAGGCAGAGATTGAAAAGCGCGTGCGTGAAACAGCAGAGCTCATGCATATCGAACATCTGCTTGATCGCCTGCCACAGGAACTTTCCGGTGGTCAGCAACAGCGTACCGCCATGGCACGCGCCATGGTCAAGGATTGCAAATTGCTTTTGCTTGACGAACCGCTGGTCAACCTTGACTACAAACTGCGCGAAGAGCTGCGTGAAGAAATTCCGAACATTCTGGCCGAACGCGACACCATTGTTGTCTATGCCACGACCGAACCGATGGAAGCCCTTCTTCTGGGCGGCAAATGTGCCGTCATGCATGAAGGCCGGGTCACCCAGTTCGGACCGACCACCCAAGTTTACCACAACCCGGCCTCTGTCGAGACCGGCCTGATCTTTTCTGATCCGCCGATCAACCTGGTCGAAGCCCAGGTTCGTGATGGTGCGATCTTTATGAAAAGCGGCCATCAGGTCCCGCTGGCAGGACATCTCGCCAACCTTTCGAATGGCGATTACACGCTTGGCATTCGCGCCAACCATCTGTCGGTCGATCCGACCGGCGATGACACGATTGCCATGCAAGGACAGGTCGAACTGGCTGAAATCACCGGTTCGGAAACCTTTGTTCACGTCCATTTCAACGATGTGTCCTGGGTGATCCAGGAAGAAGGCGTTCACAACCCGCGCTTGGGCGAAGCCACCCAGTTCTATGTCGATCCGACACGTCTGTTTGCCTTTGATGCGAACGGACAACTCGTGGCCGCCCCGCCGGTCGAAATCACAAACGGCAAAGCGGCGTGAGGAAGAGTAAGTAAAATGGCACGTATTGATCTTAAAGGCCTTGCGCATTCCTATTTCCCCGATCCGAAAACGGACGAGGATTATGCGTTGCGTCGGATGGAACATGTTTGGGAAGACGGCGGCGCATATGCTCTTCTCGGCCCGTCCGGCTGCGGTAAAACCACCCTGCTCAACATCATTTCCGGCCTGTTGACCCCGTCACATGGTCAGGTCCTGTTTGATGGCAAGGATGTCACCAATCTGGCACCGGAAGAACGCAACATTGCGCAGGTTTTCCAGTTCCCGGTGATCTATGACACCATGACGGTCTATGACAATCTGGCCTTCCCGCTGCGTAACCGCGGTGTTGACGAAAAACGCGTCGATGCCCGTGTCCGCGAAATCGCCGGAATGCTGGACCTGACCGGCAAGCTCAAACAAAAGGCACGCGGTCTTGGTGCGGATGAAAAACAGACGATCTCGCTGGGGCGTGGTCTGGTGCGCGACGATGTCTCGGCCATTCTGTTTGACGAACCGCTGACCGTGATTGACCCGCATCTGAAATGGGTTCTGCGCCGCAAGCTCAAGGAAATCCACAACAAGCTTAGCCCGACCATGGTTTATGTTACCCATGATCAGGTCGAAGCCCTGACTTTTGCCGATAAGGTCGTTGTCATGTATGGCGGCAAGGTCGTGCAGCTGGGCACCCCGCAAGAGCTGTTTGAAAACCCGGCCCATACCTTTGTGGGCTATTTCATCGGAAGCCCGGGCATGAACATCATGGATTGCAAGATCGATGATGGGGCCGCCTGGATTGATGGCCAGCGTATTGCTCTTTCGGATCGCCATCTTGCGGCGATCTCCAAGCATAGCGGCAAGATCGAACTGGGCATTCGTCCGGAATTCCTGACCCTTCAAACCGGCGATGCTGCCAAGGCCCTAGGAAAAGACGGGAGCGGGATCGAAGTCAACATCACCAAGGTCGAAGACCTTGGTCAGTTCAAGATCGCGACCACCCGCTTCGGGGAGGCCGAGCTTAAGGTCAAGATCGGCGAAGACGAACAGATTGTCGGGCAGTCCGGTATTCTGCGCTTTGCGCCGGAATGGACCAAGCTTTACGCCGACAGTCAGTTGGTCGCGTAAGGGGGGATCAGGAAATGAACAAGATTACCAACAACAAGGCCTGGTTCCTCGTCCTGCCAGTGTTCTTTATCGTTGCCATCAGCGCGATCATTCCGTTGATGACCGTTGTGAACTATTCCGTGCAGGACATTTTTGATCCGCAAACCCGTTTCTTTGTTGGCACCGAATGGTTCGAACAGGTTCTGGGCGACAGTCGTCTGCATGACGCATTGCTGCGTCAGATCATCTTTACGCTTTCGGTTCTGTTTATCGAAATTCCACTGGGCATCGCGGTTGCACTGACCTTGCCACGTAAAGGCTGGGGTGTTTCGGCATCAATGGTTCTGCTTGCCTTGCCGCTTTTGATTCCCTGGAACGTTGTTGGCACCATCTGGCAGATCTTTGGCCGTGCCGACATTGGTCTGGGCGGGTATCTGATCAACCTGATGGGCATTGATTACAACTATGCCCAGAACCCGATGGATGCGTGGCTCACCGTACTTGTCATGGATGTCTGGCACTGGACCAGCCTGATTGTGCTGCTGTGCTATGCCGGTTTGCGTTCAATCCCGGATGCCTATTATCAGGCCGCCAAGATTGACGGCGCATCGCGCTGGGCCGTGTTCCGCTTTATTCAACTGCCGAAAATGCAGTCGGTTCTCGTGATCGGTGTTTTGCTGCGCTTTATGGACAGTTTCATGATTTACACCGAACCGTTCGTCCTTACCGGTGGCGGTCCGGGTAACGCAACCACCTTCCTCAGCCAGTTCCTGACCCGAATGGCCGTCGGGCAGTTTGACCTTGGTCCGGCTGCGGCCTTCTCGCTGATCTACTTCCTGATCATTCTGCTGGTTTGCTGGGTTTTCTATACCGTCGTGATGAACGCCGGAAAGCAGGGGGAACAATAAAATGCAGTTCCAGAAACGTCATATCGGACTTCTTCTTTATATTCTGTTCCTGTTGCTGCCTATCTATTGGCTGTTCAACATGTCGATCAAGACCAATACGGAAATCCTGGGCGCAATGACCCTGTTCCCGGACAATCCGACATTGGCCAACTATGCGACCATCCTGACCGATCCGGCATGGTATTCGGGGTATATCAACTCGATGATCTATGTCGGGATCAACGTGGTGATCTCGCTGGTGGTGGCCCTGCCTGCTGCATATGCCTTTTCGCGGTTCAACTTTACCGGTGACAAGCATCTGTTCTTCTGGCTTCTGACCAACCGCATGGCCCCGCCGGCCGTGTTCCTGTTGCCGTTTTTCCAGCTTTATTCGAGTGTGAACCTGTTTGACACCCATATTGCTGTGGCGCTTGCACACTGCCTGTTTAACGTGCCGCTTGCGGTCTGGATCCTTGAAGGATTCATGTCGGGCATTCCCAAGGAAATCGACGAAACCGCCTATATTGACGGTTATTCGTTCCCGCGCTTCTTTGCGACGATCTTCCTGCCGCTGATCCGTTCGGGCATTGGCGTGACTGCCTTCTTCTGCTTCATGTTCAGCTGGGTGGAACTTTTGCTGGCACGTACACTGACCTCGGTCGAGGCCAAGCCGATTGCCGCCACCATGACCCGTACCGTTTCGGCATCGGGGCTTGATTGGGGTGTTCTGGCCGCAGCAGGCGTTTTGACAATCGTCCCGGGCGCCTTGGTGATCTGGTTCGTTCGCAACTACATCGCCAAAGGTTTCGCGATGGGTCGCGTGTAATCGGATAACAGGAGGAATAGCAAAATGGCATGGATGGCCTGGACCCCGATTACTGCGGTCTTTTTCAGCTGCATCATTTTGATGCTAATCGGGATGGGAATTTGGCAGGCGGTGTCACCGACCGTACCGCGTCGGGGCTTTTTGCCCCTGACCACGACACGTGGTGACCGTCTGTTCATCAGCCTGCTTGGCGCGGCCTATATTCATCTGGGGTGGATCGCCTTTACCGATCTGGCCCTTTGGATCGGTTCCGTCATAGCGCTTTTCTGGCTCATCATCGTGATGCGCTGGGGATAAAGGTTTAGCAACGCCATCGTGTCCTACCCGCGCTGGCGTTGCTTTGACTATTCATCGCAACGGGTTGTCCGTCTTCCCCCGCTGTAGATGAACCGGATTTTGCTTCCGGATGCGTAAAAGGAAGACAACCAGGGAGGAACGACATGATCGTTAAAGCCAAAGGCACCTCTGCCATTGTTAAAGGCAGTGCTGTTGCGGTTGCTTTGGGCCTTGCTGTGCTGGCGAACCCGGCATCAGCAGACCAGTATACCGACGCGGCAAAAAAATGGATCGACAGCGAATTTCAGCCGTCGAGCATCAGCAAAGATGAACAGATGGCCGAACTGGAATGGTTCATCAAGGCTGCTGAACCGTTCCGTGGCATGGACATCAACGTGGTGTCCGAGACCATCACCACCCACGAATACGAGTCCAAAGTTCTGGCAAAGGCATTCACGGAAATCACCGGGATCAACCTGACCCATGACCTGATCGGCGAAGGCGATGTCATCGAGAAACTGCAAACCCAGATGCAGTCGAACCGTAACATCTATGACGCTTACATCAATGACTCGGACCTGATCGGTACGCATTCGCGTTATGACGCGGTTGTGCCGCTGACCGACTTCATGGCCGGCGAAGGTGCAGACGTAACCTCCCCGACCCTGGATCTGGATGACTTCATCGGTCTGTCCTTCACCACCGGTCCGGATGGCAAACTTTATCAGCTGCCGACACAGCAGTTCGCAAACCTGTACTGGTTCCGTTATGACTGGTTCCAGCGCGAAGACCTGCAAAAGCAGTTCAAAGACAAATACGGCTATGATCTTGGCGTTCCGGTCAACTGGTCTGCCTATGAAGACATCGCCGAATTCTTCACCAACGACGTGAAGGAAATCGATGGCCAGCGCGTTTATGGCCACATGGATTATGGCAAAAAAGACCCGTCACTGGGTTGGCGCTTCACCGATGCATGGCTTTCCATGGCAGGTGCTGGCGACAAGGGCATCCCGAACGGCCTTCCGGTCGACGAATGGGGTATCCGTGTTGAAGGTTGCGCACCGGCTGGTTCGAGTGTGACCCGTGGTGGTGCCGCAAACGGCCCGGCAGCGGTTTACGCGCTGACCAAATACATCGACTGGCTCAAGGCTTATGCCCCGCCAGAAGCAGCCGGCATGACCTTTGGCGAAGCTGGTCCGGTTCCGGCACAGGGCCACATTGCACAGCAGATCTTCTGGTACACCGCCTTTACCGCCGACATGGCGAAAAAAGGCACGCCGGTTGTGAACGACGATGGCACGCCGAAATGGCGTATGGCACCGTCGCCGCACGGCCCGTACTGGGAAGAAGGCATGAAGCTTGGCTATCAGGATGTGGGTTCCTGGACTCTGATGAAGTCCACCCCGCTTGAGCGCCGCAAAGCTGCATGGCTCTATGCACAGTTCACCACCTCCAAAACCGTGTCGCTCAAAAAGACCCTTACGGGCCTGACACCGATCCGTCAGTCTGACCTGGACACCCAGGAAATGACCGACATCGCACCGAACTGGGGTGGTCTGGTTGAATTCTATCGTTCCCCGGCGCGTGTCCAGTGGTCGCCGACCGGCACCAACGTTCCGGATTATCCGAAACTGGCACAGCTGTGGTGGCAGAACGTTGCCGAAGCAGTTACCGGCGAACGTACCCCGCAGGAAGCGATGGACAACCTTGCCAACTCCATGGACCGTGTGATGCAGCGTCTTGAACGTGCAGGCATCGGTGGCGAATGTGCCCCGAAACTGAACGAAGAGCGTGATGCACAATACTGGTTCGACCAGCCCGGCGCTCCGAAACCGCCGCTTGCCAACGAAAAACCGCAGGGTGAGACCGTCAAATATGACGATCTGATCGCGGAATGGCGTGCAGCCCAGTAACTCGGGCTACACTACTGGGGGTGTCGGGGGCGATTTATTCGTCCCCGACCGTCCCTGCAAACTTTCCCCAAACATCAACATGCCCGTTGCCGGCTATCTTTCCAGGCAGCTTTGCGAACCTTTTAATTTGCTCGAACCATCGAACACTCTCGACCAAATTAAAGGGCTCAAGGCCTTATTAAACAAGACAAAACACCCAAAAAACAGGCCATCCGAACAACGGATGCACATGTCCCACACAGGGAAAGTCTGCCCCAATAAAAACAACCGGGACAGATCGGGAGGAAACAGTGAATACGTCTATCAAGAAACGTGGTGCAGGCCTTGGTATTCAAGGCCGACTTATGGCTGCTTTTGCACTGATTTTGGTGCTGGCCGGCATTTCATCGGCCGTGTCATGGATATCATTTGGTAATAGTCGCGCCCTTGTCGCCGACATTACAACCAATAGCCTTCCTTCCATCATCCGTCAGATGGAACTGGCCACCAATGGCGTCGGACTTGCGGCCCAGGCACCGGTTTTGGCGGCGTCGCGCAATGCAGAAGAACTCGCCGCAACCGAGGCACGGCTTGATCAGCTTATCGCAGATGCACGGACCCGACTTCAGGAAATTACCGAAGCCAATCCTGATTCCATTATCATCGACATCAACGCCCAGGACATCGAAGACGGAACCGCGTCAGATACCCCTGCTGGTGCTGAGGATGTTACAGAAAAGACCGTAAGTTCCGAGGTTAGTGACAACGCTGCCGAAACCGCGGCACCGGAACCGGAACTGGTCGATGCCATCGTCATTCTGACAGAGCATCTTGATAATATCGTTACCGGGCGTGAAAACCTTCATGAGCTCACCACTCAGCGCCTTGAGATCGAAAAGCGCAGAGGTAATCTGACGCTTGATATGGTTTTTGCCTATTCCGATCTGTCGGAATTTCTCAATCCGCTGGTCGAGGTGGTTGATATTGATGTTGCGCGCGGCGTTTCGCGTGTAGCCAACGGTAATAGTGATGCCGCAGCAAAACTTGAAGAAACCATCGGTTTTTCACAGCTGATTGCCGAGATCCGCGCCAATGTGAACCTTGCCTTTGGCATGCTGACGGCGGCGATTGCTGTGCCAGAAGGCGAAGCGATGGACGAAGTCCGCAATCAGTGGAGTTGGGCAGAGCTTCGCATCAGTGATGCACTGGAAAAACTGCCCGATAATGATGACGGCAATCGCATCCGTGATCTGGCGGAACAATTGCTTGCATATGGATCAGGGCGAGACAGCGTATTTGATCTGCGCGAAACCGAATGGGACAACCAATACCAAACCGAACAGACCCTTGAAGACACCCTTGCCACAGCAGAGGCCTTGTCAAACGCCATTTCCTTGATGGTGGATACCAAACGCGACGAAGTTGATGCCACCGCCGCCGACGCCCTGTCACAAGTGGTTCAGGATCAGCGTTTGATCGCCATCATCGGCGCAGCGGTATTGATCATGTCACTGGCCATCCTGATTTTCTATGTCCGGGGCAACCTGATCAAACGTCTGTTGCGGGTTATTGACGGTATGCGCCGCGTTGCCAATGGCGACCTTTCGACCGAGGTCAAGGATACCGGCCGTGATGAAATCGGCCGCATGGCAGAAATCCTCGGCCAGTTCCGTGAAACCAGCCTTGCCGCCCAACAGGCCGAGGAAAAGGTTGCCCGCGAACGCGAACAGTCCGAAGCAAAACGTCGCCAGGACATGCTTGAACTGGCCGATGCATTCGAAGCATCAATCATGCAAGTCGCACAGGGTGTCGCCCACGAAGCCGAAAATATCCACGCAACATCCAATCTGGTCCGCGACCGTGCCGAGGTCGCATCCACCAACGCAACCGGAGTTGCCAGCGCATCCGAGGAAATCTCGATCAATATGGCATCGGTTTCCGACGCGACCCAATCCCTGTCGGACCGTGTCCGCGATACCGGCAATCGGGCGCAAAAATCAGTGGGGGCCGCCACCAACGCAGTTGAAGCAGCCCAACGCACCAACGCCACCATGCATGAACTCGAAACCGGGGCACAGGAAATCGGCGAGATCCTTAACCTTATTCAGGACATCGCCGCCCAGACCAATCTTCTGGCACTGAATGCAACCATCGAAGCCGCACGCGCAGGCGAAGCGGGTAAAGGCTTTGCCGTGGTCGCGCAAGAAGTCAAAAACCTTGCCAATCAGACCGGATCGGCAACCGACCGGATTGCCGAACGGATCAATGAAATCCAGTCGACCACCGGCGTCGCCGTGCAGGCGATTGCCGACATTCGCGACAGCATCACCGGCATTCATGAAACCGTTGGCGAAATGTCCGACGCGGTGAGCGAACAACAGGAATTTGTCGCGGAAATTGCCAGCAATGTGGAACAATCCGCCACCGCAGCCGGCGAAATGAATGAAACGATTTCACAGGTCAGCACTGCCGCAGATGATAACCTTCAGGCGGTTGATGGCCTGCGCGAAGCCACCGATCGTCTGCGCAGCCAATCCGATGACCTTGGCAACCGTGTCCGTGATTTCCTGCGATCCATTCGATCAGAACAGCCGACCCGTCAAATCACCGAGCCGGCTCAACAATCAACTGCGCCGTGATATGTGCGTCCTTGACCGGGACCGATGAGGTATCCGTAAATACCCCGTCAGTCCCGGTATTTTTTCGCAATTATTGCCCGGCACAGCACCAGAAATGATAGATCTGTTGATATGAAAAACATGCTCATCCGCTTTGCTCGACAGTCCCGCCTGACAATTCTGCCCACCCGCGCCGTGACACCGGCTGCATTTGTGCTGGCTCTCACCCTTGCCCTTGGATATCCATCCGTTGCGCGGGCTTCATCGGCCCTTGATGACGGGGTCAATGCCTATCGTCAGGGTGCGTTTGAAAAGTCGGCTGAAATCTTTGCCTCGCTTGCGCAAACCGGCGACACCACCGCGCAGTATCTTTTGTCCTGTCAAACCATCAATGGTGTCGGTGTGCCTGCCAACGAAGAAGCCGGCTGGGATTTGATGCAAAAGGCAGCAGATCAGCAACACCCGGATGCCAGCATCATCATCGCCCGCAAACTTGAAGCCAATCAGGCCCCGCGTGAACAGATCCGCGCACTTTATCAACAGGCGGCTGACAAAGACCAGACACAGGCAATGCTATGGCTTGCGCTTGATGCCATGGAACAAGGTCAGATTGCGCAGGCCAAAGAACTGCTGGAAAAAGCCTGGGAACTGGGTGATCCGCGTGCGGCAACCCTTCTTGGCAACCGTTTTGCCAAAACCGACGTGACACGGTTCGAATATCTGCGCAAAGCAGCCGCGCGCGGCGAAATGCGCGCCGCCGCCCACCTTGCCGACGAAGCCCGTGCACTTGAAGACACCGTCGAAGCCGTCGGCTGGTGCGCGATTGCCACCGGCCTTCCCGGCCATAACGAAGATGTCGACTGGAAAACCATTGGCGATGCGGTTGAAAAAAACTGCGGTCAGTTTGACAAGGATCTCGCACCCGAAGATCGGGCCGAAAACCGCGAACGCGTTGATCAGTTTCTGGCCCGGTTCTTCAAAAATTACGAGCCATGGACGCCGTGGCGAGCCTGTGCGGTAGAATGACCAGTCCCCGATGACGTACCCATAAATTTATGGTTCTGACGGTCGTCTAAAGCTGTTCTGATAACACCGCATCTAACGCCTTTAAATCGTCAGACGTATTGATGTTGGTAAAGACATTTGGCCCCGTAACTTTGTCTTCAAACACCACCCGCCGCGCATCAAGTGCAATCAGGGGACCGCGCACACGGCGGTTCCCTTCTGCCAACAGACCGGCAATCACATTATGCGCATCGCGGTGCCAGATGCTTGAAAGGTAATGATCGCGGCCTGCGTGACTGGCATAGGCCGCCTTTACGCCGCCCCCCTCGGCTGCGGCCAGCAGGCGTTCCACCATATCAAGCGGCACAATCGGGCAATCGACCGGAAAAGTCACCAGCCAGTCAACACCATCGGGCAAGGCTTTCAGGCCGCCAAGAATGCCGCCCAATGGCCCCTGTCCCGGTTTGGGGATATCTGCCACCACGGGCGCATCATATTGCGTAAACGCATCCTGCCCGGCATTGGATGAAATCATCACCTGATCACATTGCGAACGGGCAATGTCGATCACCCGCCCGATCAGGCTTTTGCCCCCAAGGTCGCGAAACGGTTTATCGCCGCCCATGCGCTTTCCTTCTCCGCCCGCAAGAACAAGGCCAAGAACGGGTTGATCTGATCGTTGGTGCGGTTGGGGTTTCTGGGGCATCGGGTCACATTTCAACACGGGATCTAAGGCTTTGTAACGTAGGGCCGATCATCATAACCCAGTCCGTCGCCCCCTGCATCATATGCCTTGCATCACAGGGCCACCTGATCGTGCGTGCTGTCGGCTTGTTTGGGGCATTTTGTCATTGTTTCAAGACAAAACCTGCCCTAGAAGATATATGACATTGCGGCTTGCCGCCCGACTGCCGGACGACCGGAAGTCGCCATAGGACCAACGGGGACGGCCCCTTTAAAAAGGAGGCCGACCATGGCCTGGATTGCATTGATTATCGCCGGTGTTCTGGAAGTTTGCTGGGCATCTGGCCTGAAATATTCCGAAGGTTTCACCAAACCCGTCCCGACCATTTTCACCCTTGTCACCATGGCCGGAAGCTTCTGGCTTTTGGCCCTTGCCATGCGCACCATTCCACTTGGTACCGCCTATGCCATCTGGACCGGCATTGGTGCAGTCGGGGCTGTTATCTTTGGCATTGTCATGCTTGGCGAAGCTGCCAGCATCGGCCGTTTGACCGCGATTTGCATGATCCTTGGCGGGATCATCATGTTAAAAATATTCAGCCCGGCATAACACTTGCCCCCAAAACGAAACGGGGCAGCCATTGGCTACCCCGTCTGTTTTGCTTTTTGCATCCAGGGTGCGGGTTACACACCCGCCGGAATGCCTTTGCGTTCCACCTTGCGCGGAGAGGTGATTTCTTTCCATTTGGAAAGCGCCTTGTTGACCGCCGGATAAGGTTCGCGGGCAATGAATTCACCATCGCCGCATTTGGCCAGAACCACACCTTCTTCGGCGGCAATGCGACCGCGGCTGATGGTGTAGCGCGGAAGTCCGGTAACCTCGATGCCTTCAAACACGTTGTAATCAATGGCTGATTGCTGGTGTTTGGCAGTGATGGTTTTCGATGCCTTCGGATCCCAGACCACAAGATCCGCATCCGCCCCGACAAGGATCGCCCCCTTGCGCGGATAGATATTCAGGATCTTGGCAATATTGGTCGAGGTGGCTGCCACAAACTCGTTCGGGGTCAGACGCCCGGTTCCCACACCATAGGTCCACAAAAGCGGCATGCGGTCTTCAAGGCCGCCCGTACCGTTCGGGATCTTGGTGAAATCGCCCACACCCATGCGTTTCTGTTCGGTCGTGAATGCGCAGTGGTCGGTTGCGACAACCTGCAAGCTGCCCGATGCCAGACCATTCCACAACCCGTCCTGATGTTCCTTGCTGCGGAACGGCGGGGACATGACGCGACGTGCGGCATGATCCCAATCGGCATTTTTATATTCGCTGTCATCAAGAATAAGGTGCTGGATCAGCGGTTCGCCAAAGACGCGTTTGCCATTGGCGCGCGCGCGACGGATGGCTTCATGCGCCGGTTCACACGAAACATGGACGATATAAAGCGGCACATTGGCCATATCGGCAATCATGATCGCACGATTGCACGCCTCGCCTTCGACATCCACGGGCCGGGAATAGGCGTGTGCCTCTGGCCCGTTATTGCCTTCGGCCAGCAATTTGGCCTGAAGGGTTGCAACCACGTCGCCGTTTTCAGCATGAACAAGCGGCATCGCGCCCAGTTCCGAGCAACGCGAAAATGATGCGAACATTTCATCATCATCAACCATCAGCGCGCCCTTATAGGCCATGAAATGCTTGAACGTATTGATGCCCTTTTCCTGTACGACGGTCTTCATTTCATCAAAGACCTGCTCGCTCCACCAGGTGATCGCCATGTGGAAGGAATAGTCGCACACCGCCTTGGATGATTTGTTGTCCCAGGCCTGAAGCGCTTCAAGCAAAGACTGGTTCGGGGCCGGAAGACAAAAATCGACCACCATGGTCGTGCCACCGGCAACGGCGGCCTTGGTGCCGCTTTCGAAATCGTCTTCGGAATAGGTGCCCATAAAAGGCATTTCCATATGGGTGTGCGGATCAATCCCGCCCGGCATCACATAGCAGCCGTCGGCTTCAATCACCTTGTCCCCGGTCAGGTTGTCGCCGATCGCGGCAATCTTGCCATCTTCGATCAGGATATCGGATTTGTATGTCAGGTCCGCAGTAACGATGGTTCCGCCTTTGATAACCATGGACATGGGTGGCTCCTTGTTTGTCTGAACGGCGAAAAGTTGCGGGCCATCCCGGCATTTCGCCCGTTTTATTCACGTTCCCGTTGGCACGCGCCAAAGAGTATTCACAAAATCTGTCAACCATCTGGGTCGGCAGGTCATCCCGTCCGGCAAGGCTGTCCTTGCCGGACGGGTAAAGTTCACAAGATGATCAGGTCAATCCAGATCACATCTTGTCGGTCACCGCATGGGTCCAGGCACCTTCTGGCTCCTTGGTGATCACCGGATCGGACCCGCCTGACAGAAGGCTGTCGACGGTGCGCTGATAGGCTGCTTCGTCAAGCACACCGGTATCATCAAGCAGCTTGGCGATTTCTTTCATCATGCGAACCTGATGCTTTTCGGTCTGGGCCCCGGTCATGTCGTTATCAAGAACGATCATGGCGGCCTCTTCCGGGTTTTCCTTGGCCCACATCCAGCCCTTCATGCTGGCATCAACAAAACGTGCCATTTTGTCGACAAATGCCGGATCCGACAGGTTGTCTTCAAGAACATAAAGACCGTCTTCAAGGGTTGCGACGCCCTGATCTTCGTATTTGAAGACCTTGAGGTCATCTGGCGAGATACCGGCATCAATCACCTGCCAGTATTCGTTATAGGTCATGGTCGACACACAGTCGGCCTGCTTCTGGATCAGTGGATCAACGTTGAAGCCCTGTTTAAGGACCGTCACGCCATCATCGCCGCCTTCGGTCGGAATGCCGAGTTTCGACATCCAGCTAAGGAACGGATATTCGTTGCCAAAGAACCACACGCCAAGCGTACGACCCGGGAAGTCATCCGGGCTTTCAATGCCGGTTTCCTTAAGGCAAGTCAGCATCATGCCCGATTTGGCGAACGGCTGTGCGATATTCACCAGCGGCACACCCTTTTCGCGCGATGCCAGCGCGGCTGGCATCCAGTCAATGATCACATCGGCACCACCACCGGCAATCACCTGCGGCGGGGCAACGTCCGGACCACCCGGATTGATGGTCACATCAAGATCGGCTTCTTCGTAGAAACCTTTATCAAGCGCCACATAGTAACCCGCAAACTGGGCCTGTGTGACCCATTTAAGCTGCAGGGTTACTTCATCTGCTGCCATCGCGGAAAACGATGCCAACCCGAAACTCAACCCCATTGCAGTCGCGATAAACTTATTCATTCGTCGATGTCTCCTCAGGTTGTAGTCAAGTCCTCCCGACGGGTCGTCTTGTTTTGTGCCTTTAATGGCGACGTACCCGGAATGACGGATGCCATGACGTTGCTTTTCTCTCGATATAAGCCACAGCTCCGTAGAAGGCGGTCCCCGCAAGGGCCGCCAATGCGATTTCCGCCCAAACCATGTCGATATTCATGCGCCCCACCTCGGTCGAGATGCGAAAGCCCATACCAACAATCGGGGTGCCGAAAAATTCGGCAACGATTGCGCCAATCAGCGCAAGCGTGGAATTGATTTTAAGTGCGTTGAAAACAAACGGCATCGCTGCTGGCAGCCGCAAACGAAACAGCGTTGACCAATAGCCCGACGCGTATGTCGACATCAGATCCTTTTCAAGGCTGCCTGCCGCATTCAACCCGGTGACAGTATTCACCAGCATCGGGAAGAACGTCATGATCACGATCACAGCGGCCTTCGATTGCCAGTCAAAGCCAAACCACATCACCATGATCGGCGCGACCCCGATGATCGGCAGGGCCGAAACCATATTGCCCAGCGGCAAAAGACCGCGTTTGAGGAACGGCACACGGTCAACCGCAATCGCTATGATAAAGGCCGAACCACAGCCCATGACATAGCCACTAAGCACCGCCTTGACAAAAGTCTGATGGAAATCGGCTGCCAGAATGTCGGTGGAATTGATAAATCGTTCGCCAATCATGCTCGGCGGTGGCAACAAAACCTGCGGCACACCAAAGCCCGAAACGACGACTTCCCATACGAACAAAAGCCACACACCAAAAGCCACCGGCACAATCAGGTTGGCCGCATGTTGTTTGCTGCGATCCAGGCTGTGAAAATTGGCGATCACATCAATTCCGCGCCAGACAAAAGCCCAAAGCGACAAAATGAACAACCAGAAACCAAGGCCGGCATGTCCGACAACACCATGGTCATACAGAACATTGACCGCCTGCCAGCAGCCAAACACGGCAACGGCCAGAATGATGATCCCGGCTTTGACCGAATGCACACCAAGCCAGGTAAATGCCGCCCCGGCAATGACACAAAGCGCCATCGCAATCGCAAGGCCCGGAACATCGCCGACAAAGGCAACCTGTTTACCGGTGTCACCATCAATGCCCGACAGCGGGAAAATCAGGGCCAGCAACGCTGCAATTGCGGCAACCAGACAGAATTTATCAAGTTTCATCCGGGTCATGGTTTAACCCCCATCCGCGCAAGAATCTTGCGTTCACACCAGCCCACGATCATCACAAGGATGGCCGCAACAATGGCCGCTGTCAGAAGAGCCGACCAGATCTGAATGGTTTGTCCATAATACGACCCGGCCAGCAAACGTGCACCAAGGCCCGCCTGCGCACCGGTCGGCAATTCACCGACGATGGCACCGACCAGACTGATCGCAATCGCGACTTTCAGGCTGGCAAACAGATATGGCAAGGCAGACGGCAGGCGCAGCTGCCAGAAGGTCTGCCATTTCGATGCATTATAAGTCCGCATCAGATCAAGCTGGATCACCTGGGGTGAACGCAGGCCCTTGACCATACTGATCGCAACCGGGAAAAAGCACAGATAGGTCGAAATGATCGCCTTTGGCACCAGCCCCTTGATCCCGATCGCGCCCAGAACAACGATAATCATCGGTGCGATGGCAAGGATCGGAATGGTTTGCGAAGAAATCACCCACGGCATCAGGCTTTTTTCAAGCGTCATGACATGCACGATGCCCACCGCCAGCAAAACACCAAGCAACGTCCCGATCCCGAAACCAAGCAAGGTCGAGGAAAGCGTCACCCAGCTGTGATACACCAACGATCGTTTCGACGTGATCTTGATGGCAAAGATGGTTTTATACATCTCGACCGCGACCTGATGGGGGGCCGGCAGGATCGGCCGATCCTGTGCCAGCGTATCTTCGATCAACTGGGCTGTGGTCCAGGTCTGATCGGCGCGGTTATATTTATCAATCTGGGTTGGGGCATTCATGAAAACAGCGCCGACATACCAGATCACAAACAAAGCGATCAGAACAACGCAGACCGGCCCTGTCTGCCCCGACATCATGCGGGTGAAAATTGATGGCCCGGCAAACGAGCCATTGATGGTCGCAGAATTACTCGTCATTGCCATGCCCCGCACGTAGCCCTTCACGAACACGATGCGCAATTTCAAGAAATTCCGGGGTCTCGCGGATATCAAGACTGCGGTCTTTCGGGAAATCGGTTTCGATCACATCAATGATCCGCCCCGGCCGCGGGGACATGACAACAATTTTCGTCGACAGATAAACCGCTTCGGGGATCGAGTGAGTAACAAAAGCAACCGTCTTGTTGGTGCGCGCCCAAAGCTTGAGAAGCTGCTCGTTCAGATGATCACGGACAATTTCATCAAGCGCGCCGAACGGTTCATCCATCAACAACAGATCGGCATCAAACGACAACGCACGCGCAATGGATGCACGTTGCTGCATCCCACCGGAAAGCTGCCAGGGGAATTTCTTTTCAAAACCATTGAGTTCCACAAGCTTCAAGGCATCGTGCGCACGTTTGATCCGCTCTTCCTTGGAGATATCCATAATCTCCAGCGGCAATGTCACGTTCCGTTCAATCGAACGCCACGGCAAAAGCGCGGGTGCCTGAAACACATAACCATATGCACGCTGTTCACGTGCCTGCTGTGGTGACACGCCATTGATGGAAATATCCCCCCCGGTGGCGCGCTCCAGATCGGCAATCACCCGCAAAAGCGTAGTTTTCCCGCAGCCCGACGGGCCGATAAAGGAAACGAACTCGCCCTCGTTGATCGTCAGATCAACATCAGAAAGCGCATAAACCGGACCATCTGCGGTCTGAAAGGTCAGTGATAGCTTTTCGATATCAACAACGGCGTGTTTGGATGCGGGCATCGCAGACACGTTATTGACCACTTGTTTTAGCGTCATGGGGTGTCCCCTGATCGTATGTCTCTCTCTGGACCAGAAAACATTTTCTGGTCGCACTATGTGGAAGCCTCCCTCAGGGTCGTTGCCCTGGACTTTGCCGACATTCAATCAGGTGCCTTTGGGCCCTGCCCGGTCATTGCCGGGAATGCGTGATCATAAACCGCCGATGTCAGTCAAAGCAAAACGGCGAGCCGGCAAAAGCCGCTCGCCGGTATCATCAAATCAGTTTCCGTCCGTCAGGCGTGTATAGGTCGACGGACGACGGTCGCGGAAAAACTGCCAGTTATCGCGAATTTCGCGCACCATCGACATATCCATGTCATGGACCAACAATTCGTCTTTGTCGCGTGATGCCTGTGCCTCGATCTCGCCACGCGGATTGACGAAATAGCTCTGACCATAAAACTCGCCAATATCCCACGGGGCTTCTGTGCCCACACGGTTGATCGCACCGATAAAGCAACCATTGGCAACTGCCGATGCGGGCTGTTCAAGTTTCCAGATATATTCCGAAACCCCGGCAACGGTTGCCGACGGATTGACGATATATTCCGCCCCGTTCAGCGCAAGCGCGCGCCAGCCTTCCGGGAAATGCCGGTCATAGCAGATGTAAACGCCCAGCTTGCAATACTGGGTATCAAAAACCGGCCAGTTCGACGCGCCGGGCTTGAAGAAGAACTTCTCCCAGAAACCGGCAACATGCGGGATGTGGGTTTTACGGTATTTCCCAAGATAGGTCCCGTCAGCGTCGATCACCGCAGCAGTGTTGTAATACACCCCGGTGATGTCTTCTTCATAGATCGGAACAACGATCACCATTTTGTATTTGGCCGCCAGTTCGCACATCAGTTGCGTGGTCGGGCCATCAGGGATTTTTTCCGCAGCCGCGTACCATTTCTTGTCCTGGCTCGGACAAAAATACGGTTGGGTGAACACTTCCTGAAAACACAGAACCTGCACACCTTTTTTGCCCGCCTCTTCAATATAGGGCAGGTGTGCCTCGATCATGGCCTGGCGGATTTCTTCTGGCGTCTGATCTGTTGAACCTTTCAGGCTCATTTGAATCAGGCCACCTCTCAGCATCGACATCCGAGATACCTCCTTGATCTGATATTTTTATGTCCTTGCCAGCTTTTGCTGATCTTTGGACTTAGGGTTCAGACTCATGAATATGATCGGAACCCTTTCCTAGCGCGCCCCAAGAACCCTGTTTTGTTTTATGCGGGTTCATTCCCAGACGGGACGCGATCGGAAAAATCGCGAAACAGATGTTTCCTCCGTAGCGTTGCAAAACCATTTGTTTTTTATCGGTCTTGCAAGCCGTTGCCCCCTGCCCGTTCACAACGGACAAGGGGCAGATATCCTTGATCTTAATCGATCTCTTTAAGCACTTCGCGCAGCGTGCCAAACAACTGATCAATATGTGATTTTTCAATAATCAGCGGCGGCGACAGCGCAATAATATCACCCGTGGTACGGATCAGAATGCCTTTTTCAAACGCCTTGAGGAAGGCGTTGAAGGCACGCTTGGTCGGGAAACCTTCAATCGGCTCAAGTTCAATCGCGCCAATCAGGCCAAGGTTGCGGACATCCTTGACCAGCGGCAAATCAATCAGGCTGTGAACCGCGTCTTCCCAATACTGACCAAGATCCTGCCCCTTGGTATAAAGGCCTTCCTCTTCATAGGTCTCAAGGGTCGCAAGGGCAGCAGCACAGGCAACCGGGCTTCCGGAATAGGTATAACCGTGGAACAGCTCGATCATGTTTTCCGGGCCGGTCATGAAGGCATCATGAATGGCGTCGGTGGCAAACACAGCCCCCATCGGGATGGTCCCGTTGGTAAGGCCCTTGGCGGTCGTAACCAGATCCGGCTGCACACCAAAGTAATCAACAGCAAACGGTGCCCCCAGACGGCCGAAACCGGTGATGACTTCATCAAAAATCAGAAGAATGCCGTGCTTGGTGCAAATCTCGCGCAGGCGTTCAAGATAGCCCTTTGGCGGGATCAGAACACCGGTCGAACCCGCAACCGGTTCAACAATCACCGCTGCGATGGTTGACGGATCATGCAATGCACAGATGCGTTCCAAATCTTCGGCAAGGAATGCGCCGTGTTCGGGCATCCCGCGGGTAACACCGTTTTCCTCGGGCAGATAGGTATGACGCATATGGTCAACACCGCCCAGCATCTGGCCGAAAGTTTTGCGGTTGCCCGAAATACCACCAACCGAAATACCACCAAAGTTAACACCGTGATAGCCACGCTCGCGCCCGATCAGACGGGTCCGCTGACCATCGCCGCGTGCCCGGTGATAGGCCAGCGCGATCTTAAGCGCGGTTTCAACCGACTCAGAACC
Source organism: Thalassospira sp. (assembly GCA_048264285.1). Lineage (GTDB taxonomy): Bacteria > Pseudomonadota > Alphaproteobacteria > Rhodospirillales > Thalassospiraceae > Thalassospira. The sequence continues at coordinate 126,252 of JBLXDD010000006.1, read as the reverse complement.
CGAGTTCGTATAGAAAATGTGATTGAGGTTGCCCGGCATGAGTTGCGCCAGACGGCTGGCAAGCTCAAACGCCTTGGGATGGCCCATCTGGAAGGCCGGCGCATAGTCGAGCTCGTCCATCTGCGCCTTGACCGCTTCGACAATTTTCGGACGCTTGTGACCAGCATTGCAGCACCAAAGGCCCGCTGTACCATCAAGAATGTCGCGATTGTCATCGGTTTTGTAATACATGCCATCGGCAGACACCAACATACGCGGGGTCTGTTTGAACTGGCGGTTCGCCGTGAAGGGCATCCAGAACGCCGAAAGATCGTTCGGGCGGCTGATTTTCGTGGTGGCTGTCATCAAAAGGTCTCCCGTACCCTTTAAGAGCTTCTCCTGGCCGGTTCGGTGCGGGCACCATACCGGCATCTGATATTTTCATCCCGTTTCCGCGAAAGGCATTTGGCCTGCTGACCAAAATGTCGCACATTCACGTTCCGGGAAGGTCCGTAATACCGGACACGCAAAAATCGTTAGCACGAGACATGCAAACGCACTAGCGCTTTAACAACACCGCGGAACTGTTTCGAATATTCGACCGTCAAACACCATTTCGGCGACCCTGATTTTTATTTACGGCGTCTATTTTGTGTTTATCTTTCATCGGTACTGTTCGATATTTCGGACAAAACCGACTCTTGACCATGGCTTAGCCAGACGCGCATAAAAAGTTTCTTTTTGATATTTGCAGTAGAGGTTATTTTAACCTGACCAAACGGTCAAGATAAATGACAAACATTGGACAGCATGTTTGTCATCGACCAGAACCGACGCGAAACGGGACACTAAAATGAGCAAAAAACCCGCCGAAAACGGGGCGCACAAGGCAGCGATCCGCCAGGAAAACGAAGAACAGATTCTCGCCGCTGCCGAACGGGTCTTTGCCGATTTCGGGTTTAAGGGGGCAACCACCGCCCTGATTGCGGAAACCGCAAATGTTCCCAAGTCGAATGTGCACTACTATTTCAACACAAAAGAGGCGCTTTATCGCCGCATCATGGAAGATGTCTGTGATCACTGGCTCGAAGCTGCCAGAACATTTGACAACAGTGTCGACCCGGCTGAAATTCTGCGTGGCTATATCGAAGCCAAAATGGATCTGTCGCGCGCACGGCCTTATGGGTCGCGCCTTTGGGCCCATGAAATCATCCGTGGTGCCAAATTCTCGTCCAGCTATATCTCGACCACGGTCAAGGACTGGCTCGATAGCCGCGTCGTGGTGATCCGCGACTGGATCGCGGATGGTAAAATGGATGATGTCGAACCCTATACCCTGATGTACATGATCTTTGCCACCACCCAGCACTATGCCGACTTTGGCCGCCAGATCGAAATCTTCAACAACGACAAGCCACTGACCGACGAACAATTTGCCGAGGCCAAGGAAAATGTCGTGCGCATCATATTGAAGGGTGTCGGGCTGGCCTGATTTCGGCATCGCCAGGACCCCTTACCATTCCCCCTTGATGGAAGGCTCTCTGTACGGGGAAATACCGCCACAGTTGAATATTTCAGCCACCGTTCACATCTGCATGTCTGGGAGTAACCAGGAAACGAACGGGCCGGGCAAAATGCGGCAAAAGCAACCTTTTTCTAATTTCACCATAATATGCGCATTCTATGCGATAATCACTTCGGGCTCTGCACTTGCAAAGCCGGTTCAGGCTCAGCAATCGGGACAACAACTTACCCTGTCCGAACCTCGCCAAACAACTTGCAAGACCATCACAGTCGGTGGTCCGTCAAGCTGGCAGCCAATTTCATATATCGCATCAGACGGACGCCAAACCGGCCTTGGCATCGATATCATCGAAGAATATGCCAGGCGTGAAAACATCGCGGTCAAAATCGACATTGATTTGCCGTGGGCCAGAACACTTGATCTGCTGTTTCAGGGCAAGATCGATGTCTCTGCCGGGGCATATTTCAAGACAGAGCGCCAATGGCGCTATCAATATAGCGATCCCTATTACCATGACGACATCATGGTCTTTCAGCATGTTGACCGGCGCTTTGACTTTGGCGGGATTGACGATCTGCGAAACTATCGCGGTGCACGTCCGCATGGCGGGAGTCTGGGCGACAAGATCGACCGTTATTCAAAACAGGATCTTGACCTTGTCTATTCGCCAACCGATGATCTCATTTTCGATCTGTTGACTGCGGGGCGTGTCGATTACGTCTTGCTTGGCCGTTATGACGGCATGGCAACATTGCAGAAACTTGGCGTGGAAGACACCATCATCCCGGTTGAACCCGCCGCTGCCAGGACCCCTGTCCATCTTCTATTTTCACGCAACAGCCCATGCCTTCAACATCTTGAACGGATCAATATGTTAATTGCGGAACTAAGCAACAACGACACCCTGCGTGAACGGACCAACTATCATCTTGGCCAGACCGTTTTCGGACCCGAAACCGGAAGTTAGAGCATTTTCCGTTTAGGACAAAAAAAGGCAGGGCCCACAAAATGCCCTGCCTTTCTCGTCTTTTCATACTTCCCCGGGCGATTTGCCACCGACCGGTCTGGAATGACGTTATTCTTTCATCACCGTTTCATCGGCCTTGGCCAGAACAGCGTGCAGCAAAACTTGCCCGCCGGCATCGGACCATGGTTTGTGGATTTTTTCGATTTCGTTGTGCGAAATACCATCGACACACGGGATAAAGATCATCGCCGTCGGGCAGACTTGCGCCAGATAACAGGCATCATGCCCCGCCCCCGATACGATTTCACGCGCAGAGAAACCACCAAGCTCCGCCCCCTTGCGCACCGCATCAACACAGGATTTATCGAACGGCACCGGTGCGTAATAAAAGATCTGATCGAACTCGGTCTCAAGCCCGATATCCTTGGCGATCTTTTCAACGCCTTCGCGCAGTGCCTTGTCCATATCGGCCAGAACCGCATCATCAGGATGGCGGAAATCGACGGTAAAGAACACTTCGCCCGGAATGACATTGCGCGAATTCGGATGGATTTGCATCATGCCAACCGTGGCACATGCCAAGGGCGAACGATCCAGACCGATCTTGTTGACCAGTTCAATCACGCGTGCCGCGCCAAGCAACGCATCCTTGCGCGTTTTCATCGGGGTCGGGCCGGCATGAGCTTCAATCCCGGTGAATTTGATTTCATACCAGCGCTGCCCCTGGGCATCGGTGACAATACCGACATCCTTGCCTTCGTCTTCAAGGATCGGGCCCTGTTCGATATGGGCTTCGAAATAGGCCCCCATCGGATGGGCATCAATGGTGGGTTCGTCCGGGCCCAAATAACCGATACGCTTAAGCTCCTCGCCCATGGTTTTGCCATCAATGTCGGCACGCGAATGGCCGTATTCAAGATCAAACACCTTGGCAAAGACACCGGACGAAACCATTGCCGGGGCAAAACGTGAGCCTTCCTCATTTGTCCAGCAAACGACTTCAAGCGGAGCTTCGGTTTCGTATTTGGCTTCGTTCAATGTGCGGATCACCTCAAGGCCGGTCAGCACACCATAAACGCCATCATACTTGCCCCCCGTTGGCTGGCTATCAAGGTGGCTTCCCATTACGACCGGGGGCAGGTCCGGGTTGCGGCCTTCGCGACGGGCAAAGATGTTGCCCATTTTGTCGATCCGGATCGAACACCCTTCTGCCTCACACCATTTGATAAACAGATCACGGCTTTCACGATCAAGATCGGTCAACGCCAGACGGCAAACGCCGTCCTTTTCGGTTTTGCCGATCTTGGCCATTTCCATCAGGCTGTCCCAAAGGCGATCACCATTAATCGAGAGGTTACGTACACTGGGTTGAGCAGTCATTCGTCAGTCCTTTTTGGTTTTGGTGGCGCGGGTGGCGCAGGTCTCGGTTATTCGGCAGCCAGGCGCATCGGGTTAAGCGGATGTTCAGGCCATGTCATCGGCGGCTTGTCGGTCTTGACCGGTTCCATGGTGATGCAATCGGGGACGGGGCAGATGTGATAGCAAAGGTTACAACCAACACATTCCTCATCAACGACCTCAAACAGACGACCGCCTTCGGGTTTGCTGGTCATGGTAATCGCCTGATGTGAGGTATCCTCACATGCGATATGACAACGACCACATTCGATACAGTTATCCGGATTGATGACCGCCTTGGTGTCGAAGTTCATGTTCAGCTCGTTCCAGTCAGAAACCTTGGGAACGGCGGCACGGGTAAACTCTTCGACACTGGTATAGCCCTTGTCATCCATCCACTGGCTCATACCGTCAATCAGATCATCAACCACGCGGAAGCCATAGATCATCGCCGCCGTGCAGACCTGAACCGCATTCGATCCAAGGGCCATGAATTCAACCGCATCTTTCCAGGTGGTGATGCCACCGATACCGGAAATTTCAAGATCGCGGGTTTCTGGCGTTCTGGCAATTTCGGCCACCATATTCAGCGCAATCGGCTTTACCGCCGACCCGCAATAACCGCCATGCGTGCCTTTGCCGTCAACAACCGGCTCCGGGATCATGTTGTCGATATCGACCGATACGATCGAGTTAACAGTGTTAATCAGCGATACGGCATCCGCCCCACCCTTAAGCGCTGCTTCGGCCGACCACAGAATATTGGTGATGTTCGGGGTCAGTTTGGTAAAGACCGGAATATCGACCGCATCCTTGACCCAGCGGGTGACCTGTTCGACCATTTCCGGCACCTGACCGATGGCCGATCCCATGCCGCGTTCGCACATACCGTGCGGGCAACCAAGGTTAAGTTCCAGACCATGCACTCCGCTTTCGGCGATCTGCTGGGCCAGGTCCTTCCAGGCGCGTTCCTCGATCGGGGCCATCATCGACCCGATGATGACATGATCGGGATATTCAACGCGGCATTCGCGGATTTCCTGAAGGTTGGTGGCAAGCGGACGGTCGGAGATCAGCTCAATATTATTGATCCCGAGAAGTCGACGGTTCTGGTCATGATGCGCCCCATAACGTGACGAGACATTAACCACGGGCGGATCAATACCAAGCGTCTTCCAGACCACCCCGCCCCAGCCTGCCTCAAAGGCCCGAACGACGTTGTATTTTTTGTCTGTTGGCGGTGCGGATGCCAGCCAGAACGGATTAAGCGACTCAATACCGGCGATTTTGCAGCTTAGATCAGCCATTTTCTCTCTCCCTTTGGCTAGCGGTTCAGGCGGTTTTCAGGAATGCATCAATGGCAATCGCGGCCTGTTTGCCGTCTTCGACCGACTGAACGGTCAAATCTTCGCCGCTTTTGATGCAGTCCCCACCGGCGAACACGCCCGGGGCGGTTGTCTGATAATTTTCATCGACCACGATCTTGCCGCCGGCGATCTCCATTCCGGCAAGGTCATCGGTTTTGATTTTTTGTCCGATGGCCTTCAAAATCTGGTCTGCCTGCACGACAAAGGTTTCGCCAGTGCCTACAAGCTTGCCGCTGGCATCCAGTTCGGTTTTTTCAAACTCCATGCCCATCAGTTTGCCATTGGCCTTGATCGCAACCGGCTTTGCCCAATAGCGCACAACAACGCCGTTGGTTTTGGCAAGGTCCTGTTCGAACTCGGTCGCAGACATGTTTTCAGGGCCGCGGCGATATACAAGGGTGACTTCCTCTGCCCCCAGACGCTTGGCCTGAACTGCGGCATCGATGGCAGTATTGCCACCGCCAATGACGATCACCTTTTCGCCGACCGGCATGTCGGATTTCGGTTCGGTCTGGCGCAGTTTTTCGATGAAGGTGATGGCATCATCAACCCCGGGGAAATCTTCGCCTCTAAGGCCCAGATTATTGGTCGAACCAAGGCCGACACCGACAAAGACGGCATCGTATTTTGCTTTGAGGTCGGCAAGGTTGATGTCCTTGCCAAGCGCCTTGTTATATTCGATTTCAATCCCGCCAATGCCCATCAGGAACTCGACTTCGCGCTGGGCAAAATCATTGGTCATCTTATAGGCGGCCAGACCATATTCATTAAGCCCGCCCGGCTTTGGCTTGGCTTCGAACACGACAACATCATGACCCAGCATCGCCGCACGATGCGCACATGAAAGCCCTGCTGGCCCCGCACCGACAACGGCGATGGTCTTGCCGGTTTTCGGCGCACGTTTGAACGGATGGGGCAGATCACGCGCCATCAGATGGTCAACCGCATATCGTTGCAGGCTGCCGATTTCAACGGCGGTGTCTTCGGCGACATTGCGAACGCAGGCCTCTTCACACAGCACTTCGGTCGGGCAGGCACGCGCACAGGTGCCCCCCATGATATTGGCCGACAAAATGGTCTTTGCCGCCCCGTCCGGGTTGCCGGTGCTGATTTTGCGGATAAAGCTTGGAATATCGATCGATGTCGGACATGCAGTGACGCAAGGGGCATCGTAGCAATACAGGCAGCGATTGCTTTCCGCCATCGCCTGCAGTTCGGAATAGGCGGGATGCAGATCGGAAAACCCGTCATCTGCGTCATTATGACCGACACCGCCATGAACGGCACCGGATTTGGAAACTTGCTTGGCCTGCAAGGTGGTCATTGTTTTGTCTCCCTGCCAAAAAGGCGTCCTCTCCTGACGTCATCGAGAGACAAAACAAGAATGAAAATACAATCGACCCGTGGCCAGATGGATCGCACGAACCATGCGATCAGAATGCAATTATGGCGTCACGCGGCCGGGCGGGCCCGACCAACTATGGGTCTCATGTACTGACATTCTTGGCGTATCCGTCCGGCTTTTGCCGGTTCCCAGTATCTAATCTGCCGTGCGTTTATAGTTTCGGGGTTATCCCCGGTTGATTACACGTGCAGATGCCTCTCTCTGACGGTTACAGCATGTCCAATCCTGATCATTTGGTCAAGATTAAAAATCCGAATTCTTGTTTGACGCTGAAAACCGCTCTTTTTCCCTTGAAAACTGCCATCTTTCGCCATCTTCGATGCATCGCATTTCGTGATATCGGGCATCGATCATGTCGCTGATCCGGCGGTATTTTGCGCTGGCTTTCGTTTGATAAACTAAAGTAACGTGACGCGATTATTTCTTTTTGGAACGCATGTAATGACATCAAAACAAGCCGCAACGGATACCTTGCCTGATCGCCAACCCTCGGTTCGCGCCGTTGCGATGCCCTCAGATACCAACCCGACAGGGGATATTTTTGGCGGCTGGTTGATGTCACAAATGGACCTTGCAGCCGGAACAGCCGCAGCACGGCGGGCCAAGGGGCGCACCGCGACCGTTTTTGTCGACAGCATGTCGTTCCTGCGCCCGGTTCATGTCGGAGACGAGGTCTCGTTTTTCACCGACATCATTCATGTCGGGCGCACGTCGCTTCGTATTCACGTACAAGCATGGCGCCAGACCCGCTTTGAAGAAACGTCTGATAAAGTCACCGAAGGCGTGTTTACCTTTGTCGCCCTTGACGAAAACGGCCGCCCCCGCCCGCTTGATCCCGAAACACTCGATAACGCCTGACCGTACAGGTTGCGCAACAAAGCCTGCCATCCAGGACGATATCGCCCTGTTTGAACCGATACGGGTTATGCGGATTGGTGCCGTGAACCCGCCTTGCGCACGGTCATGGTTTCGGCCACGGCGATGACCAACACACAAATAGACATCAAAACAACCGAAATGGCAGATGCGGCTGGTAAATCACTGCCGGTTTCAGCAATTTTGGAATAAAGCACGAGCGGCAGAATATTGACCTGTGTCCCCACCAGTGCCAATGCCGTGCCATAGGCCCCAAAGGCCACCGCCGAGGTCAGGCAGAATGCCGAAACGAACCCCGGAACAAGCTGGGGCAACAGAATATCGAAATGCGCCCGAAACCCCGAAGCCCCCATGGTTTTCGCAGCATCGATCTGACTTCGATCAAAATTGATCAGGGGCGGCAACAAGATCATCACCACACGCGGGATCAGATAATACGAATAGGCAAATCCCAATCCGATCGGTGAAAAGATAAAGCCACCGACAACTGCCGGATCTGCGCCGACGCCAGCGAGAAGCATGGTCACAAATCCCGCCCGACCAAAGGTCAGGATAAATCCATACGCAATGATCAGCCCGGAAAAGGTAAGCGGCAACGATATCAGAAACATCATGCCAGACCGGAAACGTTCAGACTTTTGCGACAGATGCAACGAAACGAAATAGCCAATTACCAATGAAAACATCGGTGCGGCCAAACCAATCACCAGACTGCCGCGCAAACCGGCCCAAAAGACCGGATCGGAGGTGACCCTGCCATAGGCAGAGCCACCGTCCGAAAGAGAGTCCGCAACAACAAAGACCAGCGGCAGAACAAAAAACGCCCCAAGGAATACCGTTGCCGGTAAAGCAAGCCAAAGCAAAGTGCCCTTGTGACGTCCGACCATTGTTAAATTCCTTCGCCTTCGAGGTCTTTTTATTGCGTTAAAAGGTCAATCAGTTACCAAGAACAGCCTTGGACCAACCGGCATCGATATCGGCCTTAAGCGCGGTTGCTTTCACGATATCAATCGGGCGGATCTGCGGAGCTTCTGGCATTTTCTCAGCAACTTCCGGCGAAAGCTTTACACCCGGAACAGAGGGACGAACATAACCCTCGGCAAAGGTGGCCTGACCTTGATCAGTCATGATGTAGTTCAGCCAAAGCTTCGCAGCAGACGGGTTCGGACCATTTTTAACCATGCTGATCGCATAGGGGGCTGCAGCCGATGCTTCCTGGGGGATGACAACATCGATATCGTCACCCATGCCGTCCTTGTATTTCGCTTTCAAGCCGTCATTTTCATAACCGATCCAGATCGGAATTTCGCCCTTGAGGAACTGCGCATACGGGGTCGTGCCAACCGTACGAAGGACATTGCCGGTCTCATGCAGGTGTGCAAGGTAATCAATACCGGGCTGGATATTATCCATGTCGCCGCCATTGCCAAATGCCGATCCGAAAACAACAACCTGGCCCTGACCGGTTGACCGTGGATCAAGATAGACAATCGAATTCTTGTATTCGGCTTTCAAAAGGTCCGCCCAGCTTTTCGGCGTTTCCTTGACCAGCTTTTTATTCACAAGGAACGCGATATTGAGCTTGTGTACCGTAAACCACTTCCCGTCCTTGTCGTGAAGTTCGGCCGGCAGTTTGTCAAAGTTGACCGGCTCGAAAGGTGCGACGACATCCTTGGCAACAGCATCAAGCGCCGAACCGGCGAAGTAATATGCGGTATCGGCCTGCGGACGGTTGCGTGACTTATCAAGGGCAACAACAGTCGCAGCCGAACCAAGATCGTTATAGACCATCTCGACACCCGGATAACGGGTTTTGAAATTCTTGAACTGCGATGACCAGTTTGCCCAGGTCGGTCCGGTGTCAAACGACACGACAAGACCCTCTTTCTGGGCTTCTTCGTAAAGGGCCTGCTCACCGTCATAAAGTTCTGGCCCTTCGAAGGCACTGGCGGTCAGCGGCGCAAGGGATAAAGCAGCAACCAGGGCCGCCTTGATTGTTAAGTTCATTGGAAGGCTCCTTTGGGAGGAAGAAAGATGGAGAAGCGTAATGAAAAGCTATGCACGAAGAATCCGGACCTGCTCCGGATCAATCGAGACACCAAAAACAGTGCCGCGATATCCTGTTTCACCTGTGATGATCTGGTCGCCGACGGCGATGTCATAGCGACGCACGGCCCCAAGGAATCGGTCCTGAACAAGATCACCGTGAAAATAGTTGGGTGATATTTTTGCGGTCGCCGTATCATCAAAGATCGGCTCGACGGCTTCGGGGCGGACAAGAAGCGTCACAGCGTCCCCGGCCTGCCAGCGTTCTGTGTTGCAAATGATATCACCAAGCCCCGTCGACACCCGGTCAGGAGACAAAACCTTGCCCGGCCATAGATTGGCCTTGCCGACAAAAGCAGCCACCGTTTTGTCGACCGGATGGTCATAAAGCGCGCGCGGAGCGGCAAGCTGTAACAAGCTGCCTTCATGAATAACCGCCACGCGATCTGCCATCGACAGGGCTTCTTCCTGATCATGGGTCACAAGGATTGTCGCGATATTGGCCGTGCGCTGAATATGGGAGATCAAATCACGCATCTCTCCGCGCAGGGACGCATCAAGTGCCGATAACGGTTCATCAAGCAAAAGCGCCTTTGGCTGATAGACAAGAGCCCGTGCCAAGGCCACCCTTTGCTGCTGCCCGCCCGAAAGCGTTGCAGGTTGACGATCCCCCGCGTGTGCAAGGCCCACTTCGCCAAGGGCTTTGCGGGCTCGTTCAATCCGTTCGTCCCGGGCAACACCACGCAGTTGAAGCGGATAGGCAATGTTTTGCAGCACAGTCATGTGAGGAAACAGCGCATAGGATTGAAACACGATGCCAAGATCGCGATGACGCGCTGCAACGCCTTTCATGTCCTGTCCGGTGATTTCAATGCGCCCGTCCTGCGGATCCATAAAACCGGCCAGAAGCTTCAACAATGTGCTTTTCCCCGAACCCGATGGCCCGATCACAGCAAGCAACTCGCCGGTTTTGACATCAAAACTAATATTGGTCAGGCCGCCTTTACCGTCCGCATAACGATAGGTGACATTTTCAAAACGGATGGTCATGGACGTGCCTTTTGACGAAAGTGAGAGAAATGCGCCCCTGCGGCACTGGCACACGCCGCCATCAACGCAAGAACGATCAGAACAACCGTGGCCGCACAGGCCAGCCCTGTCGCACCGTAAAAGGCCTGCAACAAAACAACCGGGTAAGTGCGCGACAAGAAACCGGCCACAAGGTTTGAAATCTGGAATTCACCAATGGAAATTGCGGTCACCATCATCAGGCCCGACAACAGGCTGTAACGCAAAGAGGGCAAAACGATATCGCGAAAGCGCTGCCAGAATCCGGCGCCAAGCGTTTCAGCAACCCGTTCCATCCCGGCAATGCCCAGGCGGTCCATATCACCAAGCAGCGTCCCCACAAGATAAGGCAGCGTTAAAACCACATGTGCACAGATCAAAAGCCAGGTCGTGCCAAGCCATGGGGTATAGTTGCTTGAAAAGACGATGATAAACCCAAAGCCAAGAACCAGTTCGGGGACGGCCACCGGCAACAAAGTGAAAATGCGTGCCGCCAGACGAACTCCGCGATTGGCTGCCGAAAACACAGCATAAGCAAAAGGCACCCCAAGCAGGACGTTAATCACGCATGTCGCAACGACGACCTGCAAACTGGTCATGAAGGCACGCTGAAAACTGGAATCCCCGGCAACCTCAAGGTACCAGTCGAAAGTCATGCCGCTTGGAAGCAGACTGTTGGTCCAACTGGTTCCGAATGACCCCACCACCAACAACAGGATCGGCGTCACCAGATACAGACAATATAAAAAGGTCACCAAGCCCATGAATGCTTCCAAAACAGCGAAACTTAAATTGAAACGGCGCCATCCAAAAACACGAATGGCCCGACGAACATCGTTCGCGGGCCAAGCTATGCGAGTCTACAAACTTACACAAATGTAAGTTTAATGACATTTTAGGGCATGAATTGTCATCAAACCTATGCGGCAGGCGAAAGCCCCAAAAATGCGGCTGCGACCTTTGGCAACAATGCCTCGATATCATCGCAACGCACGACATCGGGGACGACCGGCGCACTGGGAAGAGCAAAAACCGGACGATCATAATGCAGACCATATGCCATTTCTGTAATAGTGCCGTACCCGCCACCCACAGCGATCAACAACCGCGCCGAGCGCGCAATAACCGAATTTCGCGTCGGGCCGATTCCGCTGGCCAACGGAACAGTCACATAGGGATTTGCTGTATCAAATTCGTCACCGGGCAACAAACCAAGGACCAGCCCCCCTGCATTGTAAGCCCCACGTGAGGCCGCCTCCATCACTCCTGTGCGCCCACCTGTGATCAGGGTATAGCCCACTTCTGCCAACGCCTTTCCCAGATCCTCGGCATTCTTGCAGTCTGCATCACTTGCGACCTTTGCCCCGATCACGGCAACCGGAACCTGACGCACTTTTTGGGTTCGAAACAGCCACTTCACGGCGTCTTGCGCACTGACCGCGCGCAACCGGCCCTCGGATACCGCATCATCCTGCGTTTTCCAGCAAAGTGCCCAGGGATCAAATACCTGCCCGGCACAACGCAGCACAGAATTTTCCATATCAATATGCAATTGCATGTTGCAGTATCCTTTTCCTATCGCCATCGAATGGCCCGCTGTGTAAACTAATTTACATTCCGATACCAGCGAAGATTACAAGGCATAATTATGACATCGCCAATGACACAAGATATCCCAGCCGATCTGAGCACCCGGCAGAACGAGATCCTTCAGATCATCCGCGATCAGGGATTTGCGACACTCGAAGCCCTGGCTGATATATTTAATGTGTCAACGCAAACCATCCGTCGCGATGTCATTGACCTAAGCAAACAGGGCTTCTTGCAACGCTTCCACGGCGGTGCCGGCCTCCCCAACAACATGGTGCGCTTGGGCCACGAACAAAAAAACCGCATATCCCCCGAAGCCAAACAACGCATCGGCGAACGTGCCGCCGCGATGATCCCGAATGGCGCGTCGGTGTTCCTGGATGTCGGAACCACGGTCGAGGCGGTCGCAAGAGCACTTGGCAACCATCACAACTTACGACTGGTGACAAACAGCATGCTCTGCGCGGCCATCATCTCGGCCCAGACACATCAGGAAATCCATGTCATCGGCGGCATCATTTACGGCAGTGACGGATCGATGGTCAGTAACGATGCCCCGGCGGCCATCCGCCGCTTTGCCCTTGATTATTGTATTATCGGCTGTTCGGGGTTTGATAATGATGGCACACCGCTTGACCATGACAGGCAAAAAGTCGCCATCAAAAATGCTGCTATTCGCTCGTCTCGTCACAACATTCTGGTCGCTGACCAATCAAAATTTCACAAACATCCCTTCATGCGGATCGCCGAAGCCACTGATTTCAAAGACTTCGTAACCGACGCACGCCCACCGGCACACATTCGCGATTCATTCAAAAAGTCCGGCACCAGCATTACGATCGCGTAACATGCCCGCATCAACGCGGCCCTTCCTGCGAGGCAGCTATGCAAAACCGGCGAAATATGCGATTTTAATCGGCACAGGCAGCAGGCTGTGATAGAAGCCGCGCCTAATTGAATTCCCGCACCCAAACAAAGAAGACCCGCAAGTGATGAGTAATCAATCGCGCCGCTCCGAATTGCTGATGCCCGCAGGCTCGCTCGAAAAGCTGAAAGTTGCCGTGCTGTATGGCGCGGACGCCGTTTATATGGGCACGCCGGACTTATCACTTCGGGTCAAAAGCCAGATGTCGCTGGATGATGTGGTCGAGGGCATCGACTTTGCCCACAGCCATGGTGTCCGCGTTTACCTGACGCTCAACCTGTTTTCGCATAACAAGGATATCGACAAGCTTCCGGAATATGTCGATACCGTGCGCAAGGTGAACCCCGATGGTCTGATTGTTGCCGATCCGGGTGTTTTCATGTTTGTGCGCGAACATGCGCCGGAACTTGATTTGCATGTCTCGACACAGGCCAATGTATGCTCTTGGCAAAGTGTCAAATTCTGGCAAAGCATCGGGGCCAAGCTTGTCGTGCTGGGCCGTGAAGTTTCCTATGAGGAACTCACCGAAATCCGCGCAAAATGCCCCGATATCAAGATCGAGGCGTTTGTGCATGGCTCGATGTGCATGACCTATTCCGGGCGTTGTTTGTTGTCAAACTTCATGGCCGAACGCGGTGCCAACCAGGGGGCGTGTGCCAACTCGTGCCGCTGGAAATACAAAGTCCACATGAAGCTTAAGGACGGCACGGTCAAGGAACTCAAACTGACCGAGGAAAACCTCGAGATGTTTGACTTCTTCCTTGAAGAAGACATGCGCCCGGGTGAGCTGATGGAAATTCAGGAAGACGAGCGTGGCTCATACATTCTGAACTCGCGCGATCTGTGCATCATGCCGAAACTTGAAGATTACCTCAAAATCGGGGTTGATAGCCTCAAGGTCGAAGGCCGCGGCAAAAGCCCCTATTACGCAGGGTTGGTGGCGCGCGCATATCGCATGGCGATTGATGACTGGTACAAGGACCCGGAAAACTGGTCGGCCGAAGAATATATGAAGGAACTTTCGACCATTCCGAACCGGGGTTATACCCTTGCCTTCCATGACGGGCGCCTGACCAATTACGCGCATGGCTATGACAGCAACACCAATGTATCCGATTGGGAATTTGCTGGTCAGATCGTCGAGGTCGAAGACGATGCCTTTATCATGACGGTCAAAAACCGCATGCTGCCCGGTGACGTGATCGAAATCGTCCCCCCGCGTTCGCGTCAGACGATTTTCATCCGCATGTATGAATTCATCGACGCCAAAACCGGCAAGGTCGGTGAGGCCGTGCACGCCAACACCCATCCGCTGATCCGCCTGCCGTTCTCGCTCTTTGAACAGGAAGACCCAGAATTCCTGCGTCGTGAAGTCCTGCCCATGACCATCGTGCGCAAGGAAAAGGCGCTTTCGGAAGATGAATGGCAGCGCCTGAAACTTGATCAGGAAGGCCACAAGATCGAAATGGGCAAGGGTAACGAAGAACGCTATGACGCCAAACGCGAAGCGCTTCAGACCGCCCTTGATGATCGCCAGAAAGAACGTTCCTTCCGCACCCCGCGTGTTGGCACCAAGGGCTGCTGTGGCCGTGGGTGCAATGGCTGCCTGATCTTCTGGCACGACCCGACTTATGCCAAGGCGCGCGAAATCCTTGCCAAACGCAAACAGGGCGAGATGCTTGAAAAAGACGGCAAGACGATTGCGGCGGAATAACCGGTTTCCGTGAAATCATCATTCCCGCGAAGGCGGGAATCTATAATGCGATCCATCGGCCATAGATTCCGGGTCTGCGCTTCGCTCTGCCCGGAATGACAAGTATAATAAAAAAACGGCAGCATTCGGTTTCGATGCTGCCGTTTTTTAAATGGGGTTACTTCATCGCGCGTTCGGCCTGTTGCTCCAGCCGGTCAATCCGGCGCATGGCAAACCAACCCAGCACAAGAAACGCAATCAGCAAGGCGGGGCTGAGCATCGCAAGATTTTGCTCGACCAGTTCGGACATCCCGGCCCCCAGGCTATGGCCCAGACCATAATAAAGGCCGACCCAGAGCAAAACCGATGCGATGCTAAGCGGCAGGAAGCGAATGAACGACATGGAACTCATGCCAACCGGAAAGACACCAAAAGATCGCACCCCGTGCGGATAGCGACACAGCAGAATATAGGCAACGCCGTAGTGTTCGAACAATCGCAGGGTCTTGCCCATCCATTCGCCCAGTGACGTCGGAAGCTTGCGAACAATCGCATCGCCATATCGGCGCGCAAGGCCAAAGCGCAGCACATCGCCAACAATCCCGCCCGCAATCATCGATGAAACAGCCGGCACGATCATCAGGCTTTCGGCCGCCACCAACATCCCGGCAAAGACGGGCAGGATGCTGGATTTGCTGACGCAATAGGTGAAGATCAGGATATAGACCAGATCCTGATGATCCTGAATCCAGAGATTGATGGTCTCAAACACGATAATGCCCGCCTGCACTGTTGTATGGTCGTTCGTCTTGTAAGCTACGCCCGCCTGTGGTGAAAGTGCGCACGATCACAGACGAATATCGTAAACATACTACGCCAGCTCAAACTTGATCGCCTGCGCGCCTTCCCGCAGCGTCATTTTACCCAACTTTTCAAGGTCTTCGAGATTGCTGGTAATGGTGATGAAATGGTTGCCGGCAAGCTGGCCGACCTTGGAGGCGAAATGCACCCCGCCATAGGCCAGCAGGATTTCGGTTTCGCTGATGCCGCCGGGATAAAGGATGATCTGGCCCGGTGCCGGAAAACTGGTGTGGTTTTCATAGCCGACACCAAACTGATAATCCCCCAGCGGCATCCACACGCCTTCGCCGCTCCAACGCACATGCACGGCTTTGCTTTCGAACGGCATGCGGTCAACAAACGCCTTGCAGGTTTCTGGTGCCTTTTGCGTTTCCAGCACCCCGTCAAAGGTAAACGGGCCGGCGGTGATTTTGATTTTTGTCATGATGTGATCCCAGAAGATGGCGCGACGCTACTATGGCAGCGTCATTTTAGTGCTGTAACCAAGGGCTATCGCGTCGTCAAAGGCTGGTCAATCGCCTTCTGAACCATGCACAAATTGCAATGCCCCATACCAAAAGCTGCCAACTGGCCCTATTGCAAATCCCGAACGCGGCCATTCAAGCCATATTTTGCGCCGCAACAGGGGTTCTTCGATGATCCTGCGAACGGGACAGGATAAAACGCGCGAAAATTTCACTTGCGTACAAAAAACAATGGGCGTAAATCCCGCCTTGCCCAAAGTCGCACGTGCCTGTGGTGGTCCCAACTTGGAACCCTCGGGATCGCTTAAAGCAACGACGGTGTAGGGCTTTTTTGGTCTCAGGTGGCGTCCAAATCCACCGACACTAAAGAGGCACACCATCATTGCCCACGTGCGGAACGGGAACTCCCCATTCCATAGCGAGGCAGACTTAACTTCGCAGTTCCGGTTGGCCCCGGGGCTATTCAGTTCGCAGGTAGTCCGCGTTACGCGCCTCCACCGCGCCCATACGCATCAGGTACCCGCAGCTGCCATATCGTGGAATGGGAGAACGCCCCAATGGCAACTCAGCGTATTATTGATTTTCTGGCACAGAACCGACCGGAAGGCCCGTGCCTTGTTGTGGACCTCGACGTTGTTCAACGCAACTACGAGACCTTTACCCGTGCCCTGCCGAGCTCGCGCATTTTTTATGCCGTCAAGGCAAACCCGGCCCCGGAAATTCTAAGCCTGCTTGCCGATCTTGGCAGCAATTTTGACACCGCATCGGTCCCGGAAATCGAAATGGCGATGGCCGCTGGCGCCAGCCCTGACCGCATTTCCTTTGGCAACACCATCAAAAAGGAACGCGACATTGCACGTGCCTTTGAACTTGGCGTGCGCCTCTATGCGGTTGATTGCGTCGAAGAAGTCGAAAAAATTGCCCGTGTTGCACCGGGTGCACAGGTTTTCTGCCGCATTCTGACCGATGGCGTTGGCGCGGAATGGCCGCTGTCGCGCAAATTCGGTTGCGCACCCTCCATGGCGCTCGAAGTTCTTGAGCATGCCCATCACATGGGCCTGGATGCCTATGGCGTGTCATTCCATGTTGGATCACAGCAATGCAATCTTGATGCATGGGATAGCGCCCTTGGCGAAGCCTCGATGATCTTCCGTACCTTGGCAGACAAGGGCATCAACCTGCGCATGGTCAATATGGGCGGGGGTTTCCCGACCCGTTATCTGCGCGATATCCCGGCAACCGAAGCCTATGGTGCGGCAATTGTTGATGCGCTTCACAACCATTTTGGCAATCACATGCCCGAAACCATTATCGAGCCGGGCCGCGGCATGGTCGGTGATGCCGGCGTGATCAAAGCCGAAGTCGTTCTGATTTCGCGCAAACACGAAGATGATCCGGTGCGCTGGGTTTACCTTGATATCGGTAAATTCGGTGGCCTTGCCGAAACCATGGACGAAGCCATCCGTTATCCGATCACCACCATTCATGATGGCGGCGAAGTTGCCCCGTGTGTTCTGGCGGGTCCGACCTGTGATTCGGCCGACGTGCTGTATGAAAAGAAACCCTATGACCTGCCGGTTTCTTTGACCATCGGGGACGAGGTTCTGATCGAAGCAACCGGTGCCTATACCACCACTTATGCATCCGTGGCGTTTAACGGCTTTTCGCCGCTTGCCGCCTATGTCATCTGAGCCCGTTCGGGAAAGATCGGCCAATGATCACAATTGATCGCGAAGGCGCATATGCGCATATCGAACGCGAAAAGCTGCTTGATCGCGTCATGGGTCCGGCGCGGTTTGGAAAATCGTCCGAAATCCTGCGCCGCAATCGGCTTCCGGCGGATGGTCTTGCGTTTGTCGCCTTTGAAGGCACACACATGATCGGCACCGTCCGGTTGTGGAATGTCGATGCTGGTGATGCGGGCGATGCATTGCTGCTTGGCCCGCTTGCCGTTGACAAGATCTATAGCGGGTCGGGTGTGGGTGCCGGTCTGGTTTATGCTGCACTCAACGCGGCGCAATCAGCCGGGCACCGGTCGGTTCTTCTGGTGGGGGATCCGGACTACTACGCACGCTTTGGCTTCGACGCCCGTCCGGCAAGCGGGCTTTTGATGCCCGGCCCTTTTGATCGTCACCGGTTTCAGGCGATCAACCTTGGAAATGACGATGTTCTAAGCGGTTCAAGCGGGATGCTGCGTGCAACCGGCACCATGGCACACTAGGCTCAGGGCCCAGATCACCAAAACACCACATTGAAATCCCGGCAGGGCACCCACCTGTCGGGATTTTTGTTTTATAACAATCAACCACGGTCCTAACCCGGGAATAATTCGAGGTTGCCCGCCTCGCAAACAACAGGTTGGTAAACACAGATGGATGCTTGCGTAATTATTCCTTGCACTCCATTGTAACCAATCGCCGCCTTCACAATTTGTAATCTATTGATCTCAAATAGATCTTTTGGATTCACTAATATAAGCTCCAAACCGGATTTTGTTCATGCTCAGAGCAATAACGCAGACCTCTTTTCGGCGCCAAAGCCTGCCCGTCTCCTTTGCTGCCCTTGCCATTGCTCTTATGGTTCTGGGGTTTAACTATTACCTCCATTTCCCGCTGGAAGATTTCGCAGAAGAACGCGAACTTGAAGGCCTGACCACGCTGTTTGACGGATATACCCGTCAAGTCGAAGAACAGATGATCGGGGTGGAATCAACACTCGCTGCATTGGGGACGATCGCGGTTGATGAACGTTATTCCGATCGTGAAAAGCATCTTTTGCTGAAACAGGCAGCCGAGGCACTGGATATCGTTCGGGTGTTTGGCATCATGGATGTGAACGGCCAATTGATCCATTCATCGCGCACATTCCCCGCACCTGCACTTGATCTGTCACATCGCGACTATGTTCAGTATTTCGTCAATGGCGGCGAAAATCCGAGCTTCTTGTCTGGCCCGGTCAAAAACGTCGTTGATGGGCACTGGCAGATTTCGATGTCACGCGCGATCAAGACATCAACCGGCGAACTGGTTGGCGTTATTTCGACCGTGATTGATCCCGGCACGATGATTGATCGCATCGCAAAGTCGGCCAATGGTGTCGATTACATCACGCTTTTAGATAGCAATTTCAATCTTATTGCCCGCCAGCCCGCCCGCGAAGACATGATCGGCAAGTCCATGGCCGATGCAGAACTGTTTGTCGACCTTGTCAATTCTGCCGATGGTGTGGTTAGCGACATTTATAACAATATCTTCACCGGAGAATCCCGGTTTGGCGTTGCAAAGCGTGTATTTTCCAACAACCTGGTTGTTGCAACATCACGCCCCTATGACTATGCGATGCAATATTGGCAGGCCTTTTCATCAGGCATGACGATTGCGTCTTTGCTGGTGATGATATTTGTCGTTGGCACCCTATGGGTAATCAACCTGCGCAGTGTTGCCACACAGCGCTATAACGAAAAGCTCCAATCCATCAATAGCGAGCTTGAAATCGCCAAAAGTGATGCCGAAAGGCTGGCCAATATCAAAGAGGATTTTCTGGCCAATATGAGCCACGAAATCCGTACCCCGATGAACGCCATTTTCGGGCTGACACAGTTGCTACAGCGCACGCCGCTTGAAAAACAGCAACGGGAATATGTCCGTCAGCTTAATCTTTCGGGGAAATTCCTGCTTGGTGTGATTGACGAAATTCTGACCTTTTCAAAGATCGAGGCAAATGAACTTGTCGTTGATCACGAACCGTTTGTTCTGTCTGATGTCATCGATAATGTCGGCTCGATCATGGCGATGTCGATCGGTGAAAAATCGATTGAAACCGTCATTGATGTTGCCCCCGATATCCCGCGGTCGGTCGTTGGCGATGCCCACCGTTTGCAACAAATTCTGGTCAACCTGATCAGCAACGCCATCAAATTCACAGAAGAAGGCTTTGTCCATCTTAAAGTTTGCTACAAGGGGGATCCGGATCAACCGGACGCCATCAGTTTTTCGGTCATCGATAGCGGCATCGGCATCACCGAAGCACAACAAAGATCCATCTTTGATCCCTTCACCCAGGCAGACGCATCAACAACCCGGAAGTTTGGCGGCACGGGCCTTGGCCTGGCCATTTCCGATCGACTGGCGAAAGCCATGGGCGGCTCCATTACCATGACAAGCCAGCCCGGCAAGGGATCAAGCTTTCACCTGACGCTTCCGTTAAAGGCGGGCCCGGCTGATATTGCACCGGAACTGACACTTGAAGCCCACCAGCAAAACCTGCGCGTATTAATCGTCGATGATCAGGAACAAACCCGCGAAGCACTGGCTCATATCGCGCAATCCTTGTATATCGATGCCGACACCGCCCCAAGCGGACAGGCCGCCATCGATATCCTGATGAATGCCCAAAAACCCTATGACATCCTGATGATTGACTGGCGGATGCCCGACCTTGATGGCCTTGAAACCATAGAACGGCTTTCCGAAACCAAGATAAAGAAGATGCCGTCGATCATTATGGTTACCGCCTATCAACGCGAACTTCTGGAACAGGCACCAAAAGCAACATCATATGAAATGCTGACCAAACCCGTGACCGGGTCTGCATTCTTTGATGCCATCACCAAGGTGACCGATGCACGCTCGGCAATGCGTCCGGGATGTGCTCCGGCCAAGGTCATCTCGCCAGATGCGCTGAACGGCTACCATATTCTGGTGGCCGAAGATAACGTGATCAACCAACAGATTGCCAAACAGCTTCTTGAATCTCTTGGTGCGCAGGTGCAAATCGCCGAAAACGGTGTAGAGGCAGTGGCCGCAACCGAACAAACCGCATTTGATATCGTTCTGATGGATGTGCAAATGCCGGAAATGACTGGTGTCGAGGCGACCCAGCGTATCCGCGCATCCCACAACACCAAGGACCTGCCGATCATTGCCTTGACCGCAGGTGTACTTGAAAACGAACAGAAGAAATGCCGGGAAGCTGGCATGAATGATTTTGTCGGCAAACCGTTTGATTTTGAACTGATTGTCGGAAAAATCGTCAAACACGCACCGGAGCCCCGCGCACATACCACCATCACAGATACGCAGATGGCACAAATGGCGCAAACAGCCACGAGCCCCAAAAAAGATGACTGGACACAAGCCCCGCTGCGCGACGATGCCCAGATCCCAAGCCTGACAGCAGGCAACATGGATCTCTATAACCGCCTTTGCGGTCTTTACGGCGCACAGGCGCGCGACTGTCAAAGACTGATTAACGATGCCCTGAAACTGCGCGACAGCAAAACTCTTGGCGAGCAGTTCCACATCATGAAAGGCTCATCCGCACAGGTCGCGGCCACAAAAATCGCCGCGCTATCGTCTGTGCTCGAACAATCCAGTATGGCCGGGGATTTTGATACAGTTGATCGCCTGATCGGGGATTTTGATCAGGTTCTGGAACAAACCCTGGCTGTTATTGCAGACGGGAAATAACGGCACTTCCACATCAGCGTCCCTTGAAGCACAAACACCAAAAGCCCTGCACTCAAATGCAGGGCTTTTGCGTTGGTGTCATCGATGGTTTGGTTTACTGGCAGGTATTGCGCGACAACCAGCCGATAAACACACCTTCTTTTTCCAGACGCTGATGTTTAAAACAGTCGCCCTCGGGATAGGCGGCACTTGCCGGGGTAAACCGCACAACATCCTCGCCCGGTAAAATGTTGGTTGTGGTTTCAACCATTTCGGTGTGGGCCGTGCCCAGACCGTCGGCGGGTACCAGACAATCATAACGCCCGCCATTGCCATTGATCGTGCGCACGCCGATCATGCCATGGTTCATCGGCCAGGCCTTGAGAACCGAAACATAATCACCGGGATTTTTGGCAAGACAGGTGGTAATCGCGGGCAACATGTCATCAAAATGACGGGTCCAGATATCGCCATTCTGCGCCTTTAGGGCCTTGACCGAAATCACCGGGAAATCCCCCGGCGCAAGCGCAAGACGAGCCGTATCCGCAGAAATCGCAGAAACCGCGCAATGGAAATCACCCGACGGGGTGGTCCAGATGGCATCCGCCCCCTTGCCGCGCAAAGCATACATTTCGCTGGCATAGCCGTAACCGGACGCCGTTGGCGACTGGGCAAGGCTGATCGGTTCCCGCCCGGGGAATTCGACAATTGCACGTTCAAGCTGCGCATCGAACGTAACAGCAAACCGGCTTTGATCATCACACACAAACAATTGCGGCCCGCGCAGGGGTTCCGGACTGTTGTCAAACTGGCTCAGCATTGCGTCAATTCGGCTGAGTGCCACCTTGCTTTGCGCCAAGGCGCCGCTGATTTCATGTTCATCAGGTTGGCTTTGCGTACCGTTCAACGTTTTGGTGCCACTTGAAAACCGCCCTTGGGCGAAATCAAGCGCAAGTGTGTATTTCAGCGGCGTATCGTCGTTCGCGCCGCCGTAATTGATACGTGTCGCATCCTCGGAAAACCGCAACAACTGCCCGTTGCGGTAATAGAATTTGACCTCGCTTGATCCGTAATCACCAAGGTCGCGATGCTCGTCAACCAGAACCGGTTCGCCATGCGCGGTGACATAGGCTTTATAGGTCACGGTATGATCCGATGCGGAATACTGACCGGGGATGACGCGCATATCGCCAAGCTTTGCTTCGATGGCAGCGATATCCTTGGCAATATCGGATCCATCGCCATTGCGCGCCCCGTCGCCCTGCACACGCGGGATTTTTGTCACTGTGATATCGATATCGTGCGGCGCGCCACCGGTCAGCACCCGATAGCTTTGATCATTGCGAAACAGAAGATCGCCATTGGCATTAACAATCTGTGCTTCCACCGCATAACTGTGCGCGGGATCAATATCATCAAGATCATAAGGCAGGATGAAAACCATCGGCGGACTGGTCACCGGCTGGCGCAGGGATGCGATTTCGACCGATGGTACATCCGCACGCGACACATCCAGCAAGCGCACAACAAGGAATGTCGTGTCTGGCGACAGTGCGATTTTTTCCCGGTAACTGACTGACCCGGTAACTCTGTTGCTTGGCGGTTGCAGCGCGGCACAGCCAGATATGATCACGACCATGCCAAAGACAATCAGCGCCCTTGCCCACATGGTTGCGGCGGAAACAGGTTTCATTTTAACCCCGGTTTGCTCGTATTTTTGGTGACGTGTTTTTTTGATGGTGACGCCAAACATACTGAAAACCAAGGCCAAAAATGGGCAAATCGGGCAAAGCTCGCCGTTAAAGCGTCCTTGAGACAACAATTTTCAGCAATTATGCCAAACTCCATGCGCCTTTTTCCGCTTATGCAATCGCTACTCGGTTGCATTTATATGGGGTAATTGATAAGCATTCTCAGAATTTATGGCATCCTTTTCCCGGCACATGGTTTTCTTTGCATGTTCGATCTCAAAGACATTGCTTTTAAAAGTGATGGCAAAAACCCGAAAACATTGCTGAACGACATCTCTGTCACTTTTCCGACGGGTGCATTCAGCGCAATTGTTGGCCATAACGGATCGGGCAAAAGCACGCTGATCAAGCTTCTGGCGCGCAAAAATAAACCGGCATCTGGTGCCATCAAGCTTGATGGGCAGGAACTTTCCCATCACGGCACCCGCGATTTTGCCCGCAAGGTTGCCTATCTGCCGCAAAATCCGGTGGTCCCGCCACATTTAAGCGTGCGCGAACTGGTTGCCTTTGGCCGGTATCCGTGGCGCGGCGCCTTTGGGCGGTATCGCGACGAAGACCATGCAAAAATCGATCGGGCCATGGAACTGACCCATGTTACCGGGTTTGCCGACCGGCTGGTCGCAAGCCTTTCGGGCGGTGAACGCCAACGCGTCTGGCTTGCCATGTTGCTGGCGCAGGATGCGCCGGTCCTTTTGCTTGACGAACCGACCTCGGCCCTTGACGTTGGTCATCAGCGCGACATTTTGCAACTGGTCGCCAACCTTAAGGATCAGAACAATCTGACCGTGATTGCCGTTTTGCATGACATCGACATGGTCGGGCGCTTTGCCGATCACATTCTGGCCCTGCGTGGCGGGCGCACCTGTTGGCAGGGGCCCCCGCGTGATTTCATGAATGCCGACACGTTGCGCGACATTTTCCAGACCGACATCAATGTCATCCACCTGACAGAGCCCGACCGCTTTGTAAGCTATGTCGCCTAGGTTCGGGACCCAGGCTGATGGTCCGTCACACCCAATCATCGAAATCAGGGGAATACCAATGTTAAAGCCTTGGATGGCACGTACAACAGCAGGCCTTGCCGCAATCATCGCAACCGCTGCTGGTGTATTTTCGGCCCTTCCGGCCGTGGCGGAAACCTATCAGCATGAACTGGGTGAAATCACCCTTGAAACCCACCCGACCCGGTTTGCTGCGGCCAATTGGGCCATGATCGAAAGTCTGCTTGCCCTTGGCATTGACCCGGTCGCCATTCCCGAGGCTGACGGATACCGTGCCTGGGTCGTCGAACCGCCACTGCCTGACAGTTTTGCCGATCTTGGCAATCGCCGCGAACCAAACTTTGAAGCCCTGCGCGACGCCAAACCCGATGCCATCCTGATCAGCGCCGATGTTGCAATGGCGCATGAAAAACTGTCGGCCTTTGCCCCGACCTTTGTCTATTCGATCTATAATACCGAAAGTAACGAACCCGCGATTGACCGCGCTGAAACCATGCTGCGCAATATCGCCAACATCGCTGGCATCCCTGAAAAGGCCGAAGAGGTCATATCGTCAACCCGCGCCCGGATTGATGCCGCTGGCGCGCGCATTCGCAATGCGGTCGGCGCCGATGCCAAATTTGCCGTTGTGCGCATTCTTGACGAAGCACATTTCCGCATTCATGGCAAAACATCACTGTTTGGCTCGACCCTGGAACGGATGGGTTTTGCCAATGCCTGGGAGGGGGATGTCAATAGCTGGGCCTTCCATAACGGGGATGTATCCGACCTGGCCAAGATGGGCGATGTGCAATTCACCTATATCGAACCGATCGCGCCAACCATTCAGGCAAAGCTGTTTGATACCGCGATCTGGAAAGCCATGCCCTTTGTGCGCAACGATCAGGTCCACACCATCGCCTCAAGCTGGACCTTTGGCGGGGTTTTGTCTGCGGCCCGGTTTGCCGAATTGCTTGCCGATGCCGTCACCGATGGCGCAACAACTGCAAACGGTTCATAAGGAACAGCCCGCATGACCACCCATCGCGCGTTTTGTGGCATCCTTTTGCTGTTAGCGGCCCTGATCGGGATGCGCCCGACCCCCGCACTGGCACTGGCACAGGCAGGCCCGATTGAAATCGAACATGAACGCGGCACGTTGCGCCTTGATGCCCCGGCAAAACGTGTGGCAACCATCAACTGGTCCTTTACCGAAAGCGTGATTGCCCTTGGCCTTGATCCGGTCGCAATTGCCGACCCCGAAGATTATGCCAAATGGGTGGCCAAACCGGAACTGCCCGCAGATTTTCTTAATCTTGGGCAACGGTCTTCGCCCAATCTTGAAGTCCTTCGCAAAGCCAAGCCGGATCTGATCATCACCATTCCCGATATCGGATTGGCCTATGAAAAACTGGCCGAAATCGCCCCGGTTCTTGAACTGAGCCTGTTTGATGAAAACCGTCCGGCTTTTGAAACCGCCCGTGACGTTTTTGGCAAAATCGCCAAGGCCACCGGTCGCGAGGATGCGGCACAAACATACCTTGCCGAAGTCGACCGGAAACTGATCGACTATGGTACGCGCATCAAAAATGCCCTTGGCACGGGGCAGAAAATTAACGTTGTTTACTTCTTTGATGAAAGCAATATCGGCATCTTTGGCGACACCTCGTTGCCGGGGTCGGTTCTTGGGGCGATGGGGCTTCCGGTTGCCTATAAGGGCGACGTCAACAAATGGGGGTTTGCACGTGGCGGGCTTGAACTTCTTGCCCCTTATGCCCGCGAAAGCGTGGTCTATACCAACCCTGTCCCCAAGGTTGTTCTGGACAAACTCTGGCATTCCCCGATTTGGAATGTGATGGATTTCGTGCGCAACAAACGGGTGTATGAATTGCCGGTCGTCTGGGCCTATGGCGGGGTTCCTTCGGGTCTGCGTTTTGCGCAACTGCTGGCCGAAAGCATTGAAAACGGTCCGGTAAAATGAACAAAGCGATACCGCACAGCCCAATGCCGCAAAGTCCAACGCCGCAAAGCCCGGCCATTATGTCAGGGGTTCTGGGGATCTTGACGCTGGGCGTACTGCTGATTGATTTCTGGCCATATCTTGATACCGGCCAGGCCGTAAACGTCATGTTTCGTCCCGATGAAACCGATTTCAACCAGATCCTGTTTCATTTCAGCACCCTGCCCCGCCTTGCGATGGCGTTTCTTTGCGGGGCCGGGCTGGCCCTTGCCGGGGCCGCAATCCAGACAGTATTGCGCAACCCGCTGGCATCCCCTACGACCCTTGGCGTCGGGGCGGGTGTTGAATTTGCCCTGACCCTTTTTGTCTTGCTGGCACCGACATCACTTGCCCTGTTTCAAGAGGCCTTCGCCCTTGCCGGTGGTCTGATTGCGCTGGGCGCTGTTTATATCATTGCGGCCAATCGCGGCAATGCGACGCTGTGGCTTATTCTGGCCGGGATGATCGTGAACCTGCTGTTGCAGTCAGGGTCACAGATTGTCTTGCTGTTTAACGAACAATATCTGCAATCGATCTTTATGTGGGGGGCCGGTGATCTGGCCCAGAATGGCTGGGAAGACACGGCATTTGTCTTGCCGCGTGTCGTGATTGGCATGGTGGCCATTCTTGCCCTGTCGCGACCGCTTGATCTTCTGGCACTTGGTGATGATACCGCCGGTTCGCTGGGGGCAAAGGTCACATTTCTGCGGCTCCTGATCCTTGGTCTGGCCGTTTTCATCACTGCCTCGGTCATTTCAGCAGCCGGCATGATCGGTTTTGTCGGGCTTGCCATCCCGGCGGCTCTTCGCATTGCCGGTCTGTCGCGATCGCGCGATCTGATGATCTATTCGGTCTTTACCGGTGGCTTTGCCCTTGTCCTGATTGATTTTCTGGTTCGCCAGTTTAACGGCATTGGCGGCGATACCCTGCCGACCGGGGCGGCCACCGCCCTGTTTGGCGCGCCTTTCATCATATTGATGTTGCGCAAGGCCCGCATCATGCCCGGCAACCAGAATGATGATCAGCACAGCGATCAACAGATCATTTCCAAAACCCGCCTGTCGATTGCCCTTGCCGTCAGCCTTGTCATCGGTGTGGTGTTTTCGTTGTTCATCTCGCTTGATGGCAATGGTTTTGTGGTTCTGAACTGGCAAGAAAGCAGTCTTGATATTATCACAGGCCGCGCAGAACGGACCTTTGCCGCGATGATTTGCGGCGCGGCTCTGGCGGTTTCGGGAACGCTTATTCAGCGCGTCGGGCGCAATCCCCTTGCCAGTCCCGAAATCACCGGGGTCAGTTCCGCCACGGCACTTGCGATGATCATTGCCTTGGCCATATTCGGCTTTGCACAACGCGCAGAACTGATGGCAATCGGTGCTGCGGGCGGGATCATATCGCTTTTGGTTCTTCTGGCTCTGTGTCGTAAATTCACCCATGCGCCGCATTACATGTTGCTTAATGGTCTGGCCATGACGGCCATTCTGGGTGCGCTTGTCCGCATTGTTCTGACCCGAAGCGGCACACAAACATCGATGCTGATGTCATGGCTGGCCGGGACAACCTATTTCACCAATATGAACGAGGTGATGATTGTTGCGGGCGTCACCGGTGTGTTGCTGGTGGTCGCGATTGCCCTGCGGCGTCCGCTTGAACTGGCATCCCTTGGCACCGATCAATCGATTTCGCTCGGCCTTGGTATTTCGGGTTTTCAGTTTGCTATGATGTTGCTGGCCGCCATTCTGGCCGCCAGTGCAACACTTCTGGTCGGACCGCTGAGTTTCGTTGGACTGATGGCACCCCATCTGGCGCGTGTGGCGGGGTATCGCCTTGCCGGCGGGCATTTGCTGGGCGCGGTTCTGATCGGGGTCAATGTGATGATGGTGGCCGAATGGCTGGCACGTAACATGATCTATCCGGCCCAACTCCCGACCGGTTTGATTGCCGCGTTGATCGGCACGGGATATTTCCTGATCCTGGCGGCCCGCAAACGATAGGCCGGATAAAACGCCACCCTAAAAGCTTGAATCCGAAGGCCAGTTACGCGCCAGATCAAAGGCCTGATCAAGGCTGTCGGCACGCTTGACAGCAAAGGGCAACATGCGGACAAAATTGCTGTCCCCGGCACCCTCATGATCGTGACTGTGATCACGGTCCTTATCGTCGTGATGATGGCCTTCATCAACGCGGATCAGGCCCTTGGCAAACACATCCAGCCGGTCACGGTTGCGCTTGAACCATGCGGCGGCCTGTTTGCGGATTTCATGATCCTGATTGATCAAACCTGACACGCGAAAAATCAGAATGGCCGGTGCGCGGCGTTCGGCCAATGCATCAAGGGCCGCGATATAGGCCTTGCCGTCCGCCTCGCTTTGCTGATCGATCATTTCAAACAAAACGATATCGGGCCGAGGGTTTGTTGCTCGGAACATCTCATATTCTCCGTTGCGCAAATGGCCCGGCAACACGCGCCGGGCCATAGGCAGTAACAGTATTTCACACCGATTGGCGACACTCAGAATTCCCGGCGATAGCCCAGCGTGATCGTCCGGCCATGTCCGGCAACCGAATAGCCACGAAGGGCCGTCGCCGCCGGGTTTTCATAGCTGGTATCGAGGATATTCTCGATCCCGAACCGGGCCGTTCCGCCCAAAAGCGGGTAGTTGCCCGAAAGATTGAAGACCAGGCTTGGCTTGATCTTTTCATCCTCGATCTTGTAACGGCCCGCCGTATAGGTGCCGTCAAAGCGCATATTCAGATCCCCCCAGACATAGCTGTCAACATAGCCGGTAAAGCGGAATGGTGACGGGATGCGGTTATTGGGCAACCAACTGTCAAGATCACCGTCTTCGTTGGTGTCATATCGACCTTCGACATAAGACGCCAACGCCCCGATATAGGTATTATCCGAGATGTCATACTCGCCAGTCAGCTCCGCCCCGATGATGCGTTCCTTTTCCTGGCTGAGCTGGTTGGTGTCATTGTCAAAATTATTGCCCCGGTCATTGGTGCTCATATAGATCGCACCGGTAGAGCGGAAATTCCCCCCGTTATAACGGGCTGCCAGCTCATAGGTTTTGACCTTCGATGCATCAACATCAATATCATCAAAGCTCAATGGAACGCCCTGCACGCCCGCGCGGCGCGTATGGGCACCCACATCCGGAACCGAAAAACCTTCGCTATAGCTTAGGGATGTATCAAACCGTTTGGTCCAATGGACCACCGCCGATGCATTATAGGTCACGGCATCATAGGTTGTGTTGCCACCGGTAAAGGCCGCAGAACCAAAAAAGGCCTGAGCCACACCACCGACATAGCGCATATAGTTCGGCCGCGTGAAATCCTTGACCGTCAGATCAAATTTTTCATAGCGCACCCCGCCGGACAGATCGACATATTCGCTAACCGGTGCCGAAAGCTGGGCAAAAACCGCCTTGCCGTCCTGTTCCATCGGCGCCCCGATATCGCGGCCGCTTACTGTACGGTATTTGACATCGTCAAATGTCAGATCCCCGCCCCATGTCAATGTCAGCCCGTCATAGACCACATCAAGATCGGTATCGGTCGAAAGCTTTACGCCATACTTCACCGTATCAATGACCGATTGCCCCAACGGATCTTCTTGCGCAGGACTGTCGGCCAATGCCACCAGTGCAAAATTGTATGTCGAATGATATTCGGCACGTGCAGCCTGTTTATAACTGTCATTGTAAAACAGCTTGAGATCACCGGTGCCAATCTTGCCAAAATCATATTCATATCCGGCGGTGAAATACTGGCTTTCATCTTCCAACGGCTGGGCCAGATAGGGGCTGTCATAATCAACGGAAACCGGGTCAGTCGTCAGATCGGAATAATATTCGATATCCTGACGGAACCGCACGACTTCCGATGACAAAAACAGGCGATGCCCATCTGCAACCGTCACCCCGGCCTTGCCAAACACATTAAGGTTTTCGGCATTATCAAAACCGCCCTGCCCCAGCATCGCATCCGAAGGCACCTGATTGCCATAACCGTCATAGGCATTGCCGGTTTGCGCTGCCGTGACACTGGCCGCCAGATCCACCGCGCCAAAGCCACCGCTGCCCGACAGGGTCAGCGACGGCGAAAAACTGTCACCGATATCGTCGGTATAGCTTTTGACGTGGGTATCCACGACAAACACGTTTTTACCGACTTCACCGGTTTTGGTGATGATGTTGATCGTCGCCCCGGTTGCACCGTCACCATTCATCGCGTTTGATCCCGGGATGACTTCGATGCTGTCGACCTGTGCGATATCAATCATCGAAAGGATACGACTGCTATCTCGCAGCGGCGTGTTGCGCGCAATCCCGTCCACAAGCACCTGCACATCACGCCCGCGGAAGGTTTCCGTGCTGGCGATCAGGCTTTGATCATCAAACATAAAGCCCGGAACGTTATTGCGAATGACATTGGTGATGTCGCTGCTTTTGCCCATCTGCGCCTCGATCTGGTCGGAACCGATCACCACAACCGATGGCGACATGGTGGCAATTGATCGCTGCGACCGGGTGGCCGTCACGACAAGTTCGGGCAGGATCAGCTTTTCCTCTGCACCACTGGTCTGGTTTGCAACCGGATGGATAACAACACTGTCTTCGGAAACAAATTCAAATCCGTAACCGCTCCCCGCCAGCAGGTTTTCCAACGCGTCACGTGCCGACATATCAGCCGCCAGCGCACTGCTTTGAAGACCGGAAAGATCACCTTGCACCACCAGTTGCAGATCAAACTGATCGGCAAGCTGATCAAGGGCAGTACGCAGGTCCCCCGCCGCCACCGTAACGGATTTTTGCACAGAATCTGCAGAACCTTGTGTTGTTGTCTCAGTCTGGGCCTGCGCCTGCGGGATCGATACGACCATCAAGCTGGCAAACAATGCCGTGGTCCCCAACAAGCGACACTTTCGCGAATGCACGAATTTCAAAACCTTCCCCCTTCGCATGATATAATAATGCAAATCACTATTACCCTCATGACGAATGCGCTTTGCAAAAGAGGAGGAAAAATTTTCTATTTTTTTGAAATTATTTTGAACCCGCCGGGAATGGCCTGTTCCGTAAGGCCATAAGCCGCCAGAACGGCCTGATAGGCCCCATCGGGTTTATGCAGATCGAAACTGCCGGAAACCGTGATTTCATCCATGCGCGGATCACGAACAAAATGCACTCCGTCCAGAAGTGGTGAAAGGCGGGCAAACAATTCGTCAATCGGCATGTCATTGACCACCCAGCGACCATCGCGCCATGCGCCAACCCGATCAAGCGCCACCATACCGTAATGCATATCGCCATCCGCATCCTGCCACGATGCCCGCCCCGCTGTCAGGCGTGCCAGACGTGCTGTGCGGTTTTCAAGATCGACAGTGCCTTCGGCAACCTCAACCCGGACATGGCCGCCCCATTTCGATGCGCTGAACGCCGTACCGACCGCGGTCGCCGTCAGTTTATTCAGATGAATGCGAAGCGGCCTTGTACTATCCTTGGCAACCTCGATAAAGACGCCGCCTTCCAGTACGGTCAGATCGCGGTTGTTATCGTTATAGGCCAAGGCAACACGTGTCCCCGGCTCCATCCAGATCCGCGAGCCGTCCGAAAGTTCATGAACTTCGCTGACAACGCCCGGATCATGTGCCGCGATCAGATCGGCATCGGGCTGAAACGCCGAATATCCCCAAAGCCCCACCAGCAACAGAATGGTAAAAAGTGCCAGCATCGGGCGCGCCCGCCGCTTGGCCGATCGCATGCCGGGCAAACGACCATTGCCCCCCTCAAGCGCGCCAAGCCGTTCGAGATCACGACGCACCGCTTCGCTATCAAATCCTGTGGGATGACCATCTGTTTGTGAGCGGGACGAAACCACGTCATCATCGGTAAGTTCCGCTGCGGAAATTTCCATGGCCTGCCATGTCTGTTGCGCCCGGATCAGACGGTCTGGATTACCTGTATCTGCCTGCTGCCAACATTCAAGGGCCGCCTTCTCAGCCGTGTTCAGATCGGCCTGATCAAGGCGTACCGCCCAGTAATCGGCAATGTCATCATTGCTTTGACAGTCGTCGGGATAGCGGAATTCGGTCATGGTCGTGTCGTTACCCGGCTTCTGGCAGAGGATGCATCTGTTTGTTTGACGAACAAGCGCCCCAAAAGAGGACAATCAATTTTCATGGCGCGCCAATACCTGTTTGCAATGTCCGAGCGCCTGACGCAAATGCTTTTCCACCATATTGCGGCTGATGCCAAGTTGCTCGGCCACTTCGGTCGTGCTCAGATGATCACGCTTGCACAGCAAAAAGACCTCGCGGCAGCGCGGCGGCAAATCATCAATAGCCTGGCGAATGATATCAAGACGCTGGCGATCAGAACTGATTTGCTCGGGGGTGACTGACTGGCTTGCACCCGC
Source organism: Thalassospira sp. (assembly GCA_048264285.1). Classification (GTDB taxonomy): domain Bacteria; phylum Pseudomonadota; class Alphaproteobacteria; order Rhodospirillales; family Thalassospiraceae; genus Thalassospira. The sequence goes on along the minus strand of JBLXDD010000006.1, from coordinate 93,485 downwards.
GCCGGTGTCACGGATGTCGGCCGGATCGGTGAATTCGACCGGATTACGATTATTGCGACGCAGGGCATCTATGGCCAGATTGGTCGCCATACGCATCAGAAAAGCGGGCGGGTTATCAATTTTCGCCGGATCGACATTTCGCTGGCGCAACTGAACATACAAATCCTGCAACACGTCATGGCTTTCATCGCGTGCCGGCAGGTATTTCTGCACCTGTCGCAGCAAACGACCATGATATTGCTGATAAAGACTGTCCCAGGAACGGTCGCAGACCGCCATAGCTGCACATCCAGTTTTCGATAATGATAACCGTTATCATTTTCAAGGATGTTTATACGTCATACAAAGCCTGCGTCAATTCCAAATGCAAAAAGGGCCCCTGTTATCGGGGCCCTTGATGTCGCATTCCGTTATGAAATACGCCGGTTAATCAATCTTCAAAATGGCCTCGGGCGGCATACATACCACCTTGATAAATCACAGCCGGATCATGGCGATCTTCTTCCGGGAATGCGGCTTCGATTTCATCGCGGAACTGCTCGGTATTATCTTGCGGATGCCAGCCAAGGAATTTGGCATGTTCGTTGCTCCACCACGTCGATTTATTGTCCGAAACCCCGTACATCACCAGATTGCCGGTCATCGGCGCATCAAAGATCGCCTTCATCAGCGAAATGAAGTCACGCGGGCTCATCCAGGTCGACAGCATGCGGCGATCACGCGGCTTTTCAAAGCATGACCCGATCCGCACAGAAACGGTTTCGACATCGAACTTGTCATAATAATAGCTTGCCACCGCTTCGCCGTAACATTTGGTCACGCCATACAGGCTGTCTGGGCGCAGGAGTGCGGTTTCGTCAAGCCGTTCGGTGCGCTTGTGAAAACCGATCGCATGATTGGAACTGGCAAACATCACGCGTTTCACACCGTTCTGGCGTGCGCCTTCATACAGGTTATAGGTGCCCGCAAGGTTTGCCTGAAGCAGATCATCAAAGGCCGCCTCGATCGAAATGCCGCCAAGGTGGATGATGCCATCAACATCCTTGGTCAGTTCAATCACTGCTGCACGGTCCGAAAGATCGCATTGCACGACTTCCTCATTCGGGCCTGCCGGGTCCATTGGCGCAATGTCCGAAAGGCGAATGACGTCGGCATACCCCTTCATCCCCTCGCGACAAATTTTTCCCAGTCCACCTGCGGCTCCGGTAATCAGCAAACGTTTCATCATTTTCCTCTTTTCAAGTCCGGGTTGTCCCGCGATCAGTTTGCACCAAACACAAGATTAGGCAAAGTCATTGAAATCGCGGGGATATAGGTTGTCAGCAAAAGTGCCGCCAGAATCGCCAGATAAAATGGCCAGATTGACTGTACGGCTTTTTCGATTTTCACCCCGCCAATCGCGCACCCGACAAACAGGCACGCCCCGACAGGCGGCGTACAAAGGCCAAGGCCCAAATTCATCATCAGTACCATGCCAAACTGGATCGGATCCATTCCGAACTGCATGGCAAGCGGCAGAAAGATCGGTGTACAGATCAGGATCAGCGCTGCCATATCCATGATCATCCCGGCAATCAGCAGCATGATATTGATCAGCAGCAACACCATGATCGGATTGTCGGTAATGCCCGTGATTGCCTCGGCCAACGCATCGGGCACCTGATAAAATGCCAGCATATAGCCATATGCCGACGCACAACCAACCAACAGCATCACCAGTGCTGTTGTCTTGGCTGATTGCTTGACGGCGGCGACAAAGCCCGCCCAACTGAGTTCACGATACACAAACCCGGTAATGATCAGCGCATAAGCCACCCCGATCGCCCCTGATTCCGTTACCGTAAACACACCGCTTAGAACGCCGCCAACAATAATCACCGCAGTAAAGAACCCAGGAACAGCACGCACCGCCGTCCGCCAAACCACTGCCCACCCCGGGAAAGGTTCGGCCGCATATCCATGACGGATCGCAACCAGCCAGGTCGCAAGTCCGAGCAACAGACACATCATAACCCCCGGAACGACACCGGCCATAAACAGCTTGGAAATCGAAATCCCCCCGCCGGCCGCAACCGCATATAAAATCATGTTGTGGCTGGGTGGGATCATGATCCCGGCAATCGATGATGTCACGGTGACATTCACGGCATAGTCCGCGCGGTAACCTTCTTTTTTCATCACCGGGATCAGGATCGACCCAAGGGCAGATGTATCGGCCACAGCAGAACCGGAAATGCCGCCAAACAGCATTGACGAAAACACATTGACGATGCCAAGCCCGCCACGTCTGCTCCCGACAAGGGCGGTGGCAAATTGCACAAGCCTGCCGGCAATCCCGCCATGAAGCATCAATTCCCCGGCAAAGATAAAGAACGGTATGGCAAGCAATGAAAACGTACTGACACCCGACCCGATGCGTTGAAACGCAATCAATGTCGGCAGGCCTTCAAAAAAGAATGCACCAAGGGCGGCTATTCCCAGAGCGATGGCAACGGGCATACCAATCAGAATACCGATGGCAAACACGCCCAGAAGAATGGTCATGCCCATTTATTCTGCGTCCTTGTTAAGCAAGTCGTCGTGATAGATGCTGGCACGTGCGATCTTCTGCCAACCGGCAATGATCTTGAAAATATGCACCACGCTGTAAAACATGATCCCGGCCCCGCAGACTGCCATCGGCACGGAACGCCACCCATCGGAAATATGAATGATCGGCATCATTTTGGCCCAGTTAAAGGCCGCCAGATCCAGCCCCCCGATCAGCATCCAGTACCCGAACCACGCCATACCGGCATAACTGAGCGCAGCCAGCATCGCGGCGATTTTCGGTGGCAGGGCGTCACGGAAAAATGAAACAGACAAATGGCTGTTGTCGCGCATACCCGCGGCGGCAACAGGAAAAGTGATCAGAACGATCAGAATAAGCGATACCTGTTCAACCCAGGTCGGTGTTTCGTTCAGAACATATCGCCCGAACACCAGCCAGGAAAAACTCGGGATCAGCGCAACAAGCGCCAGGCCGCCAATCAAATTCAGCAGACCCGCGATACCGCCACCAAGATCGTCTATCAAATTGGTCAGACGAGAAAACATCAATTACGCTGCCAGATCATGTTTCAATCGGAATAAGAACAACCAAAGACAAAAAGACGGGCGGCGAATAAGTGCCGCCCGTTCAATATCATGCCTTATTTCTGCGCATCCTGAATGGCCTTGACCAGACCTGCCAGATCGGGATTGGCTTTCAGGAAGTTGTCATAGACCGGCTGCATGGCATCCTGGAACGGCTGTTTGTCAGCGATTTCATTGACCTCGATGCCCGCCGCAATGACTTTTTCCTTGGACTGATCAGCACGTTCAGCCCAGGCTGCACGCTGCAAGGTGACGGACGCATCGGCTGCGTCATGGACGATCTTTTTCTGATCTTCCGACAGGCTGTCATAAAGCGCTTTGTTCATGCACAGGCATTCCGGCAGGATCAAATGCTGGGTCACGGAATAATATTTGGCGGCTTCGAAATGGCCAGAGCTGTCATAAGACGGATAGTTGTTTTCCGCCCCGTCAATCACACCGGTTTTCAACGACTGATAGACCGAACTATAGGCCATCGGCGTCGCGTTACCACCAAGCGAGTCAACCATCTGCACATAAAGATCGTTGCTCATTACGCGGAATTTAAGGCCCTTGAGATCGGCCGGGCTGTTGATCGGATGCTTGCTGTTATAAAACGAACGCGCACCGGAATCATACCAGCCCAACGGCTGCAGGCCGGCGGCAATCAAACCATCGGCAATCTGCTGACCGGCCGGGCCATCCATGACGTCATGCATCGCATCGACGCTTTTAAAAATAAACGGCAATGAAACAACATTGGCTTCGGGGGCAACTTCGCCAAGCGGGCCAAGGTTGAACACTGCCCAGTCCAGCCCGCCAAGACGGACCTGCTGGATGGCGTCGGGCTGATCACCCAGAACGCCGCCGTGATAAACCTTGGCTTCAAGCTCGCCACCGGAATTTTCATTAATCAGCCTGGCGAACTCTTCCATGCCGGTCGAAACCGGATATTCAGGCGGGTGAATGTTCCAGCCGCGCCATTCCTTTGCCTGCGCACCGGATGCCAGCGCCACCGAAACGGCGGCGGCGGCAATTGTTAGTGTCGTGGTCTTGAAAAAAGTATTCATTGGAGTCCTCCCGAGACGTTTTGGTACTTGCATTGAAGTCTTGCGCCCCTTTTGGGGTCGTTATTTCCATGTAAACCTACAACCGCTTACATGTAAACTAATTTGTAAAAATAAATAACAACTGATCTGATAGCTATCTGTTTTTTCTGCGCGCAAGTTGTCGTTTTGCGTCGCAGCCCATCCCCCGACAAGTCATCTTGCCGGGGGAAAGTTCGGTATCATGCGTATTTGCCAAGCGCCCCTTAGGCCGCGCGCAAGGCATCTTCGCCATAGGCCTTGCGAATGACCTCGGCCAGCATGTCATGTTCTTCGTCTGTCAAATCGATCAGCGGGCTGCGCACCGGCCCGGTATCGCGCCCGATAACGCGCATGCCGGCCTTGACGATGGAAACGGCGTATCCCTTTCCGCGGTTGCGGATATCAAGATAGGGATAGAAGAATTCCTTCAATACGCGGTTCATGGTTTCATCATCATCGCGGGTCAGCGCGTCATAGAAATCAAGCGCCTGCTGTGGCAGGAAATTGAAAATCGCCGATGAATAGGTTGTCACCCCGGCGGCCTTATAGGCCTTGGCAAAGACCTCGGCTGTGGGCATGCCCCCAATATAGGACAGACGATCACCAAGCAGCGTGCAGACCTTGGTCACCATTTCGATATTGCCGTGCCCGTCCTTGAACCCGACCAGGTTCGGGCAGACGTCACACAGCTTCGCCAGCGTTTCGGCCGTGATGATGGAATTATCACGGTTATAGACGATCACACCGATACGAACGGCATCACAAACCGCCTTCACCCGTTCAAACAGACCTTCCTGCTCTGCCCCGACCAGATATTGCGGCAACAACAACAATCCGTCTGCCCCGGCGGCCTCGCAGGCCTTGGCAAGATCAACCGCCATGGCCGTGCCATAACCGCAACCGGCAATGATCGGGGTATCACCCGCGACTTCCTTGGCGGCAAGCACGGTCTCGACGACCTCTTCGGGGGTCAGCGAAAAGAATTCCCCCGTGCCACCTGCGGCAAACAGGGCGGCAGCGGGATATTGCGACAACCAACCGACATGTGTGCGATAGGTCGCAAGATCAAGCGCGCCTTCGCCATCAAAAGGCGTCACCGGGAAAGAAAGCAAACCGGCGCCAATCGCCTTTTTCATCTCTAGATAGTGCATCAAGCGTCCCTAATGTTTTTGAATGCGTCAAATAACTATGACGATTCTATAAATTCATCATATCACTTTGTCAAACATAATACTCCACGATCATAAAAATCACCCGAAACCCAGAAAAACTGGGATTTATCGCATATTCAAGCGACCGGCATGCTCGCTAAAGGCCGGTGAAATTCTGATGATTTTGTCGAATCGTGGCGATTGGTATGATGACTTTCCGCATAAAGCCCGTTAGGCTCGGGCCCCATATGCTTGATCAACACAACCAAGAAGACCGGGAATGACTGATATTACTGCCGCCAGCCGCATCCTTGCCGATGCGTTTGTATCTCACAGCCTGATTGATCCGCTGCCGGCGGAAATCGCCCCCGTTACCTTTGATGATGCCTATGCCATTCAGGATGCCACACTGGCACAGGTCGGAATAGCGCAAGCGGGATGGAAGCTTGCCGTTGCAACCCGTGCGGCACAGGAAAAAATCGGCGCGGATGGCCCGCTTGTTGGCCCGCTGCTAAAGGGGCGCATTCTTGATGATGGTGCCACCCTGACCACCAACGACATTCATTTTCCCAATATCGAGGCCGAAATTGCAGTTGTCATGGCAAGCACCCCGGCCCCGGATGCAACATCCAGCGATATTCTGGATCATATCAAAAGCATGCATATCGCCATTGAAATCGCCGATCGGCGTTTTCATGAAAAACAGAACCCGCTGCAAACACTTGCCGATATGAACTCGACCAGTCATTTCATTCTGGGCGACGAAATAGAAGGCTGGCGTGATCTTGGCTTTATCGGCGGGACTGTCACCACAAAAAGCGATGGTGCAATCCTTGCGACCAACGATGACCCTGATGCCTGGCCGGAAATCTTTGGCGGGCTTGAATATCTGGTCGGCTTTCTTGCCAAGCGCGGCAAAAACCTTAAACCCGGTGATGTGATCACCACCGGCGCCTGCGCAACGCCAACCATTACCCCCCACGGCAAGATCGAAGCTATTTTTGACGGGCTGGGCACCGTGACAGCCGAAATCAAACAAGCCTGATCACAGAAAACCGCAACCAGAAAACACCCCTGAAAAAAGCCATGCGACATCTCATCGCATGGCTTTTACGCGATGGCGGTATCTTTCAAATATGCGTCATAACGCTCAAACGCGTCGGCGACACTTGCCTCGGCAAATTTCACCTCGTCATCGGTTAGTTTTTTAAAAATGCCCTGACGCCGTTTGTTGCTCAGCACGCCTTTATTCTGGCGGATATGCATAATCAAATCCTGCGCCAGACGATCCGGCATTTCAATGTGATTCATGATGGCGCTCAACGCGGTGTCATTTGCCTCCAGATACAGAATTTCTTTGGGCAAGTCGTATGTGACAGTCCGCGCAACACAGCGATAAAGGAATTCCGCCTCATCGGTAAGATCGAAGAACCGATACAAGTCGGCTGTATAATTGAGAACTTCGACATTGTGGTTCGGGAGCACCCGCCAATCAATATAATCCATAAGCACTGCAGTCTGTGACTGCAACACGCCGCGATATTCGTTAATCCGGTCGAGCATCACCGATGAAACCGGGAAAACCATACCCGTTGGTGCAAATTTGCGCTCTGCAAGAACATGATGGATCAAACAGCGATGCAGCCTGCCATTCCCATCTGCCATTGGATGGATATAGACAAACCCAAACGCAATTATTGCCGCCTGCAAAACCGGATCAACACCTGATGACCGCAGACGATCATTGCACTGGTTAAGCGCGCTCATCAATGCGGGAACGTCATCGTGCCTGGCGCCAATAAATTCCGGAACCGGATCATAATCAGGCCCCCTGTCTCCAAGAAAGACGGCTTCATCGCGATAGCCGATTTTGGTAAAACGATCATCCCCGACCAGAATCCGGTGCAAACGATAGATTTCTGTTTGATTAAGCGGACGTTTCCCTGCTTCGAGGACGGCTTTGCCCCACCGCTGCAATCTGTCCAGGCGCGGGCGTTCTCCTTCGATCGCAAAACTCGCGCGGCTATCAGCAAGGAGCATAAAACTCGACGCCCGTGACACCAGACTTTTGCTTGTCCGTCCAACTGTCTGCATTGCCTTATCAGAAAGCCCCTGCGCGATAAGTGCATCAAGTTGCGCTGTCCGACGAATGACGGGGCAAAAGGCCGCAGTGCCCAAAAGATTATCCAACACCCGATGCCGCCGTGAAAGCACCCCTTTGGTGGTCACATATCTTTTCGGATCAAGGGCCTCGACGGCCTTGACGACAGGCGCATCGTCGAGATCAAGCCTGCGCCCTGTCAGGAATTCGTAAAAGAACCAAATACGCCGCGCAGCCGTTCCGGTCGGGGTTGCACGAACAAACGCCTCGATTTCCTCTTTCGGAACAACCTCAAACAGACATTTAAGAAGCAAAAGATCGATTGTTTCATGACGCAAAGCAAACCCCAGATGATCGGCCAGGGTATCTTCCAGCGAGAATCTTTTATCAAAAACGACCCAAAGCCCTTCCTGTCGGCGCGTGCCGCGAACATGCTTTGTGGAAACACACGAAAAACGGCGTAACGGAGCTTGAAGCGAAAACGCATCGACAAGCGCCGCCCATCCCGCAAGACGGCACCCTGCGGGTATCATTTCATTTTGAACATAACCAGCGTCGCCAAAGACAAGCTTCATAGATCGAAAACCATTCAACCCAATCGATTTTCACTCAAAACTAGCATGCTATGTCGAAAAACACCAACCACGACCGTCGAAAACGCATCAGACCTGTCGAAAATAATTCATAGATAACGATATACGTCGATTTTTACGCACCACAAAGAACCATCACTCACGCGGATGACGGAATGCTTCCATTGACGGCGTTATGAAAGGAAAAAACTTTAACACGCCTTTCTCCGCTCAAAACAAAAGCCACACGGAAAGTTTCCGTATGGCTTTTCCCCCAGCGTCTGCTCCGTTTAGATCGAAACGGAAACTGTTCTAAAGCAGATCACAGCCTGCCTTATCCGTTCTCACGGAACTTGCGCACAGGCACACCGGGCACCTCGACCCGCAATTTCACAAGCTTTCCGGCATGCGGAAATTCGGTGCATTTTTCAGGACTGTAACCTTCCTGATGACTGGTGACATAAAGGGTCTTCATGTCCGGCCCGCCAAAGCACGGCATGGTCGGATTGGGCATCGGCATGTCGATGGATGTCAAAAGCGTCCCATCCGGGGCAAAACGATTAAGTTTGCCTGCTGATACGCCAGCCGACCAATAGCACCCTTGGGCATCCACCGCCGCGCCATCGGGGCGCCCCAAACGATCATCAAGGTCAAGATACCGCGTGCAGTTGGAAATATTGCCCGCTTGGACATCAAAATCCCAACGATTGACCCAGGGCCCGCGGGAATCCGAATGATACATCTTGGTCCCGTCCCCCGACCAGGCAAGGCCGTTGGAAATCTTGAACCCGGTTATCTTTTCATCGATCCGGCCGTCCCCGGTGATACGATAAAGCGAGGCAATCGGCTGTTTGTCGGGATTATCATCCATGGTGCCGACCCAGAACGCCCCATCCGGGCCGATCTTGCCGTCATTTGTGCGGCTATGGATGCCATCTTCGATCCGGCACAGCGGCGTGCGCTCATTCGTTGCGGGATCAAGGAAAACAACATCCTTGCGCAGCGCCACGATAATGCGTCCCTGATCGGTCAAACCGAAACAACCAAGCTCGCTGTCAAAATCCCATGTCTGACGCTGACCTGTCTCGATATCAAGCGCATGCAGCTTGCCATTGATGATATCGGTCCAGTAAAGCCGGTTATTGTCGCCATCCCAGTTGGGGCATTCCGCCAAGGAGAATGTCTCGTCCAACAAAATTTCCGGCTGATACAGCACATCACCCATCATCACATCCCTGATAAATTCATATGATCAATTTACAATCACAGATGTGCAGTGTCCCGCCCCCACTTGTCAACCGGTTTTCCCGGCACACGGGTGCGGCATGGTGTTAAAACGGGCAAGACTGTCATCACCGGTCGCGGGCATGATCCGTGACACGTTGTCGGGCCTGATGCAGGTGATAGCGCATCAGAAGTTCGGCACTGTCACCATCATGGCCAAGGATCGCATCATAGATCTGGCGGTGCTCCGCAAGGACCTTTTTGGCGCGCTCCGCAGATCCGCCACGCGTGATATTTAATGCCACACGCATTGATTTCGACATGACTTCATCAAGTGAATTCAGGATGGTAATGAAAAATTCGTTCCCGCTGGCACGGGCAATCGCCATGTGGAATGCATAATCTGCTTTATCGGCAATATCGCCTGCCGCCACGCCGTCTTCAAGCATCCTAAGCGCATTTTCAATTTCGCGATGATGGCGCGAACCGGCCCGTTCGGCGGCCATGCGCGCTGTGGCTCCTTCGATTGCAATGCGCACTTCAAAGCAGCGCAACAGCCCGGCGACATCGTTAACCCCGCCAAATTCAATAAGCCCCTGTGGCGGACGTTTTTTGACAAATGACCCAACCCCTTGGCGGGCATAGACCAGCCCGTCAGACTGCAATTTGCGCAAGGCTTCGCGCACAACCGGGCGTGACACCCCAAAAGACGCACAGATTTCGTTTTCCGACGGCAGTTTGGCACCTTCGGCCAAGTTCCCCGAAATAATCTGTTCAAGGATCTGACCATAAAGCTGGTCGGCCAGTTTTTCGCGTTTCTGAACTCTAAGCAGCAGCTCGGACATCCGTCCCCCGGGACTTGATAGCTTGATAGCTTGGTAACTTGTAAAAATCACTTGTAAGTTTTATCGGCAAATACCGGGTCGGTAAAGCCCCGCCATCCCGTGAAACTCCCGATCAATCAACCAGCGAATAATCGCGGTTGCCGGGCTCGCCATACGTTTCTGTGTCATCCCCCAAATCCTGATCCGGCAGATCAAGCAAACTTGGCACCAATGTCATGGTCCCGCTAAGCGTCTGGTTCTTGTCAAGCACCACAACGTCACCAAGTTCCTTGAATTCCGGTCGGTTATGAACGTTTGGCACATGGGATACCGGCTCTACACAAAAGGTCTTGCCGTCTTCGGGGATATAGAATTGAAGATTTGACAATGTGTCACTGGCGATCATTTTCACGCGATATCCGCCATCCTGCCAAATCATGTCGGCTTCACCATGCCAACCGGCATAATGGGCATCCAGTGCAAGATGATGGCGGGTCATGCGGCCATCTGAAAAATCACGCCCCAGATCAATGACCGTGCGCGCCGTTGGCAACATATCGGCATCGGTTGCGAAACTGTCTGTGGCTGTAAAGGCAACCGATACGTCATCCCCGCCCGGGAACCATGGATGCAAACCGATACCATAGGGCATCGGGATACGGCCGAGATGACGGACACCGATTTCGATCGTCACATCACTTTCGGTGACCGTAAATTCCTGCCAGGCGACATAGACAAAGCCGCTTTGCGGGTCGTCATGCTTGTGATTAAAGCGCAGGGTATCGGCGGTCGGTCGTTCGATTTTCCATTCCGATGACCGTCCGAAACCGTGAATGGCATGCGGGCTGGGCGGGCGGTTGGCCGGCACCTTGACAATACGGCCATCAAACTCGAACTCGGCAAAGGCCAGCCGGTTGGCAAAAGGCACCATCGGAAAACAGCCAAGGCTTGATGGATTGCCCGATACAATCGCCTCGGACGTGACAGGCCGCAAAAGATTGACCATCCCTTTACCGTCCGGACGGATCCAGTCAATCCGCGAGATCGCCCCGCCATCTGGCACTACTCCGATCTGGAAGGGGCCGCTATTCCAGCGGTATTCCGGTTCACCTTTTTTGGCCATGTGTCATTGCCTCAATTTCAACCAAACTCATACGATGACTTTACATCACCAGCCCGCTTGGACTATTTGAAGATGGTCATGTCCGCGTCACCAGATAAAAATAACGTCGGGCTGTGTTTTCTTTTTATCTCTGTCTTTTTCTATATCTGGTTGTTTTATACCGGATTTATCGGAAGCGCAAAATGAACAAGCCCCGCGGATTAACGACACCTCGCAAAGTTTCACTGACTGAAAAAGTCATCGCCAGCCTGCGTCAGGAAATTGAAAGCGGCCAACGCGAACCCGGAAGCAAACTGCCAACCGAACCGGTCCTGACCGCACAATTCGGCGTCAGCCGCACCGTCATCCGCGAAGCCATCGCAGCACTTAAGGCCGATGGCCTGCTTGAACCGCGCCAAGGGGCCGGTGTGTTCGTTCTGTCCCCGCAGGCGCGCACCAACGACACGTCGATCTTTGCTGTCGACTATGCGCAAGTATCCGATGTGCTCGAAATTCTTGAATTGCGCATGGCGGTTGAGATCGAGGCCGCCGGCCTTGCCTGCGTTCGCAGTTCGGTTGCCCAGCAAACCAAGATTTTCGAAGCCATGGCAAATATGGAACGCGCCCTTGAAAAAGGCGATCCGACAGAACAGGCTGATTTCGAATTTCATAGCGCCATAGCAGACGCGACCAACAACCGGCGTTTTGCCGAATTTCTTGAACATCTGGGGGATAAAACCATCCCGCGCGCGCAATTGCGCCGCCGCCCGCCCGAAGCCAAGGATCAAAAAGCCTATATGGAAATGATCATCGGCGAACATCGCCGAATTTATGATGCGATTGCCGCACGCGACGAAGATACGGCCCGCAATGCAATGCGCGCCCATCTCAGCCAAAGCCAGACCCGCTATCAAAAGCTGCTGACACAGCGCTAAGGGCTAAGGGTTAAGGGTTAGGCGTTAAACCGCAACTGCCCCGGCCAAAGTTGCCATATCCTCAATAACGATATCGGCACCGGCATCGTAAAGACGCTTGCTGGCGGTTTTACGGTCTTGGGCATAGTGCCCGCCACCAACAAAACCGACGCATTTCATGCCTGCCGCCCGCGCGGCTGTTACCCCGGCAACCGAATCTTCGATCACAACCGCATGCGCGGGAATATGGCCCATCCCCTCAACAGCATGCAAAAAAAGATCCGGGGCCGGTTTGCCGTTCTTTACGAAATCGGCACTGTAAATGCGCCCCGCAAACCAAGGCCCAAGCCCCGTCACCTGCATGGTTTTCTCAAGACGCTCGACCGAACTGCTTGATGAAATGCAAAAACCAATTTCACGGGCCTTCAAGGCATCCAGAACCAGCTCGATCTGATCGATCTTGGTCAGATCACGGTCATAACGGGCAAAAAGCATGTCATAATAAAACGGCTTGAAATCCGCACTGACATCCCGACCCGTTCGGGTTTTGATATAGTCAATCGGCGCATTGCTTGACCGGCCGGTAAATCGGTCAGCCACATCGCGCAAACCAAGCGGCGCGTCAAAATGCGCCAGAACATCCGTCAATGTCGCAAGCGAGATCGGCTCGCTGTCGACCAGAACGCCATCGCAATCAAACAGGACAACCTGACAGCCATCAAACAGACGCCGGATCTTTGATACCGATGTGGCAATCCCGGTGCCAACAGCATCAGTCAGGGGGGTGGTTTCGTTTCCTCGGGCCATTGTGAACCTGGCTTTTTATGTGTGTTACCACCTTATTCTAACGAAAGGTGGTGTAACCTGGCAATGAAAATGAGTATTTGACCGAACAATGAACTTTTGATCAACTCTGGTGAAACAAGCTTCTTTCAAACCAAAAATCACCCGGCACCGGGCATCCCCGACAAGCCGGATCATATGCGGAGGAACCCCAGTCATGAATCCAAGTGACCCTTGTTTTATTGGTGTGGATGTCGGCACCGGAAGTGCGCGCGCAGGCGTGTTTGATGCCAATGGAACACTGCTGGGCAGTGCGGCACATGCCATTGCGATGAACCGTCCCAAGCCGGGTTTCGTTGAACAGGATTCACAAAATATCTGGCAATCGGTGTGTCAGTCTGTGCGCGATGCGCTTGGCAAGGCGGGCGTCACGGCACAGCAGGTCGCGGCCATCGGTTTTGACGCGACATGTTCGCTGGTTATCCGCGATAAAAACGACCATCCGCTCGGTGTCACACCCGATGGGGCGGATAATTGGGATGTGATTGTCTGGATGGATCATCGTGCCGTGCACGAAGCTGAGGAATGCACAGCCACAGGCGCCAAGGTTCTGGACTATATCGGTGGCACCATGTCGCCCGAAATGGAAATCCCGAAACTGATGTGGCTGAAACGCCACCACGCAACCGCGTGGAACAAGATGGGGGCGGCCTATGATCTGGCCGATTTCCTGTCCTTGCGCGCAACCGGCCGCACGGCGCGATCGTGCTGCACAATGACCTGCAAATGGACCTACCTTCCCCATCAGGATGAACCGTGGGATCGCGGTTTTCTTGCCGCAATCGGCATGGATGATCTTGTCGACAAGATCAATATGCCAGACAAAGCCTTGGCCGTTGGTGACCTGATCGGCCCTTTGTCTGAACAAGGAGCAATGGATTTGGGGTTGACCACCGATTGTGTCGTTGGTGCGGGGCTGATTGATGCCCATGCCGGGGCGCTTGGCACCCTTGGCGAATATCTTGACGGCAATCTGGATCAGCATTTTGCCATGATCGCGGGCACCTCGACCTGCCATATGGCCTTGTCAAAAGAACCGCGCTTTATCAAGGGCATATGGGGTCCGTATTGCGGGGCAATTGCGCCGGGCCTGTGGCTGAATGAAGGGGGGCAATCCGCAACTGGTGCCTTGCTTGATCACATCGTTGCCATGCACCCGTTTTCACATGCTTTGGGGCGTGATGCGCACAAACTTGCCGGCGAAAAACTGATGCCGAGGATGGCGGCAAAAGCCGATCTTGCGCCGCGTTTGCATGTGTTGCCCGATTTTCACGGCAACCGGTCCCCCCTTGCCGATCCCCATACCCTTGGCGTGATTTCGGGACTGACACTTGATCAAAGCGAAGAAAGCTTTCTGAAACTCTATTGGGCAACGGCCTGTGCGATTGCCTATGGCACGCGCCATATCATCGATGCCCTGAATGAAACCGGATATGACATCACCCACATTCACCTTAGCGGCGGCCATACCGCATCAAACGTTTTGATCAAGCTTTATGCCGATATCACCGGCTGCACCGTTGTGATGTCAGACTGTGAAGAACCTGTTTTACTCGGTGCTGCAATGCTGGCGGCCAGTGCTTTTGATGGCGATGGCGGCCTTGCAAAGGCAGCACGCCGGATGGCAGGCCGGGAAACCAGCCATGCCCCGGACCTGTCAGCCAAGCCGGATCATGATCGACGCTATGCGATCTTCCACCAGATGCATGCCCATCGTCAGGCTCTTGATATCATGAGCAAAACCTGATTTTCCGCCCAAATAGCGCTTTCCGATCCCCCTCACGGCGGGGGCTCCTGACCAAAAGGCGCTTGACGTCACTTTTGGATAGGGTCAAAACAAAAGGGCCGATGCAAAAGCATCGGCCCTTTCTTTCGCACGCGCAACGGCGGGGTCGGGGGATCATGCAGAATTTTCAATTCTGCACCGTCACGGCGCGATGCCGTTTAAGGCCAGCCTTTTGATTAAGGCTGGCCTTAAATTTTATTCTGCCGGGTGTTCGTGGGCAGCCTGGACTTCTCCTTTCTTCTTCCGGTTCTTGGCAAAGGTGCCAACAATCAGAACAAAGAACAGCGGAACAAAGAAGATTGCCAGAATGGTCGCGGCAATCATCCCGCCCATCACACCGGTACCGACAGCCACACGTGCACCTGCACCGGCACCCGTTGAAATCGCCAACGGCACAACACCCAGGGTAAAGGCCATCGACGTCATGATGATCGGACGCAGACGTTGACGGGCGGCTTCGATGGTTGCTTCCAAAAGCCCCATGCCTTCATCGTAAAGTTCGCGGGCGAACTCGACAATCAGGATGGCGTTCTTGGCTGACAAACCAATCGTGGTCAGGATGGCGACCTGGAAATAGACGTCATCAGGCAGGCCGCGCAGCAAGGCTGCAATCACCGCACCAAGGACCCCCAAAGGCACAACCATCATCACCGAAATCGGGATCGCCCAGCTTTCATACAACGCCGCCAGACACAGGAAGACGACAATCATCGACAATGCATACAATGCCGGGCCCTGTTCGCCTGCTTCGCGTTCCTCATAGGACAGCCCCTGCCATTCGATCCCGATATCACCGGGAAGCTTGGCAACCAGCTCTTCCATCGCGATCATGGCATCACCCGATGCAACACCCGGCGCGGCAGCCCCCTGAATATTCAGGGAAGACAGACCGTTAAATCGTTCCAGACGCGGGGAACCGAAGCTCCACTGCGTGGTGGCAAATGCCGAAATCGGCACCATTTCACCAAGACCGTTACGGACATACCAGTAATCAAGGTCCTCAGGCATCATGCGATATTTGGCATCCGACTGCATATAGACCTTCTTGATCCGGCCATTTTCAATGAAGTCGTTGACATAGCTTGAACCCCAAGCCACTGCCAGCGTGGTATTCACATCCGCCAGATTGACATTTAGTGCACTGGCCTTTTCCTGATCAATATCGATGTTGAACTGAGGTGTATCATTCAGGCCGTTCGGACGCACACCAACCAGACGCGGGTCTTGTGCTGCCATCCCCAGAAGCTGGTTGCGCGCAGCCATCAAGGCGTCGTGGCCAATGCCGCCACGATCCACCAGCTGAAGGTCAAAACCATTGGCCGTGCCAAGTTCGATAATCGCGGGCGGTGCAAAGGCAAAGACCATCGCATCACGGATCTGGGCAAAGGCACCATAAGCCCGGCCAATCACCGCACTAACGGCCTGATCAGGACGTTGGCGCACTGACCAGTCTTTAAGGTTCACAAAGGCAATACCGGCATTCTGGCCGCTACCTGCAAACGAGAAACCGGCAACCGTGAACAGGCCGTTGACGTTTTCTTTCTCGTTGTTAAGGAAATGCTCTTCGAGCTTTTTCAAGACCTCAACAGTACGCTCCTGCGATGCCCCCGCCGGAAGCTGAACCATCGAGAACATGATGCCCTGATCTTCATCTGGCAGAAACGATCCTGGCAGTCGGACAAACAACGTCGCCAAACCACCAACAAGAATCACATAGACGAACAGATAGCGCCATTTGCGGTGAACCACATGGTCGACACTGCCTTGATAGAACCGGTTGGTTCGATCAAACCCGCGGTTAAACCAGCCAAACGGCCCCTTCTTTTTGGACGGGTCGATATGTCCGGGTTTAAGCATGGTTGCACACAGTGCCGGCGTCAGAACAATCGCCACAACCACCGAAAGCGCCATCGCAGACACAATCGTGATCGAGAACTGACGATAAATTGCGCCCGTCGACCCGGCAAAGAAGGCCATCGGCACAAACACAGCCGACAGAACCAGCGCAATACCGATCAGCGCGCCGGTAATCTGGCCCATGGATTTGCGGGTGGCTTCACGCGGCGGCAGACCGTCTTCGTGCATCACACGTTCGACGTTTTCGACAACAACAATCGCATCATCCACCAGAAGACCGATGGCCAGAACCATGGCAAACATGGTCAGCGTGTTGATCGAATAGCCAAAGGCCGCAAGGATTCCGAACGTCCCCAGCAAAACAACCGGCACCGCAATCGTCGGGATCAGGGTGGCGCGCCAGTTCTGCAAGAAGACAAACATCACAAGGAAAACAAGGACGATTGCCTCGAACAGCGTATGGACCACTTCCTCGATCGACACCTTGACGAACGGGGTCGTATCATAGGGATAAACAACCTCGACACCCTCCGGGAAGAAGGGTTTCAATTCCGCAAGGCGGGATTTGACCGCCTCGGCGGTATCAAGCGCATTCGCACCGGTTGCAAGGTTGATCCCGATACCTGTTGCCGATTGCCCATTGTAACGCGCAACGACGGCATAGCTCTCGCCACCGATTTCAAGACGCGCAACATCACCAAGGCGCACCTGCGATCCGTCGGTATTGACCTTCAACAGAATATTGGCGAATTCATCAACCGTTTGCAGCTTGCTTTGGGCTGTAATGGTCGCGTTGATCTGCTGCCCCGGAACCGACGGTGCACCGCCGATCTGGCCGGCCGTGACTTCGGTATTCTGCGCTTCTACAGCGGCACTGATATCGGCAACTGTCAGGTTATAGGAATACATCTTGTTCGGATCGAGCCAGATACGCATCGCATGCTGGGCACCGAACACCTGAACAGAACCGACACCGTTCACACGCGCCAACGGATCTTCGACCGAAGAAACAACAAAGTCCGACAAATCTTCGGCATCCATCGAACCATCCGAAGATACGAAACCGACCACCATCAGGAACGATCCCGATGATTTGGTTACCGTAACCCCCTGCGCCTGCACTTCGGCCGGAAGAGACGACTGGGCAGCCTGCAATTTGTTCTGGACCTGAACCTGCGCAATATCGGGATCCGCTTCGGGTTCGAAGGTCAGCGTTATAGATGCCTGCCCGTTCGCCGAAGACGTCGACGACATGTAACGCAGGTAATCCAGACCGTTCATTTCCTGTTCGATCACCTGGGTGACCGTGTTTTCAACCGTCTGAGCAGATGCCCCCGGATAGGTTGCTTCGATTTGCACCGATGGCGGTGCAATGGACGGGTACTGTTCCACGGGCAGCTGCCACAAGGAAAGCCCACCCGCCAACATGATCACCAAGGCAACAACCCAGGCGAAGACGGGGCGGTCAATAAAGAATTTTGCCATTGAATAAGTCCTTATTCGGCGGCTTTGGCGGTTTCAACGGGCTGCGGGCTTACGGCCGCGCCCGGACCGATACGCTGGATGCCATCGACAATCAGTTGATCACCCTCTTCGACACCTGCTGAAACCAGCCAATCCTGCCCCTGCGACTGTTCGATCGTGACATCCTTGGAAACAACCTTGCCATCGACCGCAACATAGACATAAGCCGTCCCGTCTGGACGACGCATGACCGCTTTTTGCGGGACAAGATATGCGTTTTCAAGGCGACCCTGGCGGACCTCGCCGCGCACGAACATACCCGGTAACAAAGTGCCGTCCGGGTTCGGGAAAACCGCGCGCAAACGGATGGTTCCGGTGGTTTCGTTCACCTGAACGTCCGAAAACTGCAAGGTCCCGACATGCGGGTATTCTTCGCCGGTCGAGTCAATGATCAAGGTCACTTCAATCTGACCATTTTCGATCCCCTTGATCCGCCCGTTTTTTACGGCCTGCTTGATTTTAAGCAGCCGGCCACCGGATTGCGTCACATCGACATAAATTGGGTCAAGCTGCGTGATCGTTGCCAGCTTGCTCGACTGGTTGGCTGTCACCAGCGCACCCTCGGTGAAATCGGATGAACCTATTTGGCCAGAAATCGGCGCGGTTACCGTGGTATAGGCAAGATTGATGCGCGCCTGTTCAAGCTCTGCACGGGCAGCGGCAACAGCCGCCTTGGCCTGCGCTTCGGTGGCAACCGCGTCATCATAGGTCTGCTGGCTGACCGCTTGTGATTTGATCAGCGGGTCGTAACGCTTGCGCGTCTTGGTCGCCTGATCAAGTATGGCACGCTGACGCGAAAGCTCTGCCTGTGCGGCATCGACCTGCGCCAGATAGACTTCCTGATCAATCATATAAAGCTGCTGACCGGCCTCAACAAACGCGCCTTCGGTAAAGTTGCGTTCCTTGATAATACCGTCGACCTGCGGGCGGATATCAGCCTGACGATATGCGACCGTACGGCCGGGCATTTCTTCAACCAGACTGACAGTTTGCGGCGCCAGAGTTAAGGTCCCGACCGGCGTGGCCTGGGGTTGCTGCTGTGCGGCATCGGCCTGCTGGCCGGCCTCTTCACTCTGCTCACTGCAAGCAGCTACAAGCAGGGCAAACGCCGCCACACCAGCGAATTTCAAACAAGATCGCATCGACAAAATGCTTATTCCTTCTAAGTCCGAGCAAAGCAGTATGATAAGCGCTTTGCCATTGCTTTTATAAATACTGTACGGTACAGTACACTTTGTGCACTGCACGATCAAGAGCCAAAAACAACTGAATCAAGATAAATGAGTCAAACGTCACAAAAGCACGAAACACAGCCTTCTCGCGGGTCGGCAAGACGCCGTGCAATGATGGATGCCGCTTGGTCACTCCTTCTTGAAAAAGGGTTTTCTGGTGTGACGCTTAATGACGTTATTTCCCGGTCAGGCGGCTCTCGCACAACCCTGTACGAAGCGTTCGGCGGAAAGGATGGTCTTCTTGCCGCTGTCATGACAGAACAGTGCAAGGAATTTTCCGCAGAACTGCATATCTCGCTGGAAACCGATCTCCCTCCTGCTGACGCCCTGACGGACTTTGGTACCAAACTGGCGCAAAAGATTGTAACCGAGGAAGTCGCACGCTTCACCCAAATTCTGTATTCCGAAGGTCAGCATTTTCTACCCTTGATCGAAAAGTTTTTTGAAATCGGCCCGGATAGCACACGCAAACATCTTGCAGATTACCTTTCGCGCCAGCAAAAGCTTGGCCGCATCACAATCGACGACCCCGATCATGCTGCCGAAATCTTCGAAGCAATGGTGATCGGGGATTGGCAGTCACGCATCATGAAACACAATCCACGCCCGCCCATGACCGACAAACAGATCGAACAACGGGTATCGCGCGCCGTTCATATCTTTTTGCATGGCCTTGCGGTTTAAGACCGCCAAAAAACCGATGCTTCCGGCACATGATGTCAATGACTCCCCCTGTTTTTGATGAACATCAGGCACTTATAGATACTCCCTCCTGACAGCATCCTGTCAGGACCGTTTTTCTGCGCCCCCGATCACGATAAGTTTTGCCCTATCATCACCAAAATTGCGCTAAATAATAAGAAGTGTTCCAGATTTGCGCATGGCATATGCGCCCGACCACTTACGAGGAAACACTTTATGGGCTTGCGTCGTCGTTTCATTCATGCGGGATTTTGTGCGTTTTCGATGCTCGCCATCAGCGCGCCTGCCCACGCCATCTCTGTTGACGAGGCCCGCACAGCCCTTGATGCGATCCTGATGCAGTCGGGCATTTCCGCAACCGAGATTGATGCTCGTGTTATGAACGGCGATGCGGTCGAGATGGTCTTTGACGATATTTCCCTTGATCTGACCGGCTATGCCACACCACGCCAGTTGGTGATGGATGACGTGCATGTGACCGTGCGCGATACGGATACGGCCGGGCAGCTTGATCTGGATGTCAAACTGCCCGAAAAGGCCAATATGCTGGCCGATGCGACCAGTGATCAACGCGAAATCGGATTGCGCAATGCCGGGGGCTATTTGCGCTGGGATACGGCGCGTAATGTTCCAGTGACCTTTGATGGATTTGCCGATTTTCTTGTCGGCGAAGAACCGGTTACGCGCAAACACTGGATGCTGAATGGCCTGATTATTCAATGGTTGCCGGAAATGGCGCGCATTGCCTGGCAGGCTGCGGAATGGACCGGCCCGAACCGCGAAAAACGCGGCGCAATCAAATCAACCAATTTCACGCTTTATCCCGGCAAAGACGGCACCACCCATCTGGATTATTCCCATGATGGTCTGTGGCTACCAAGCCTTTTACAGCCGCGCACCGTGCGCCTGAAAACCAGCAGCGCCGGACTGCCATGGACAGAAGCCCGACCGATCATCGAAAAAGGCTTTCACGATATCCTGACCGGTACAGCACCACGCTTTGCCCGCCGCCAGATTGGCGATGCATTGTGGAAAAAAGCCGCCCAGAACGGCGCCCCGGTCAAGGTCGATGAATTCTATATTGAATCGCGCGGGCTCGAAGCCCTTGGGTCTGGCGAATTCATGGCCCAGGCTGCGGCACGTTATGGCTTTACCGGTGATTTTGATTTCCGGCTGCTGGGTCAGGACAAGCTTGTTGATCTTCTGGGCACCCCCGATAGCCCGACCATTCTGGGCGCGCTTGTGCCCTTTGCGGTTAACGGCCTTGCTGCCGGGCGCCCCGGCCCGCAAGGCACCACCGAATATGATGGCCAATTGCTGCCCGATGGCCGGGTTGTGGTCAATGGCCTGACCGTATTTCGCACCGCCGATGGCAGCTAGGATCAGGACCTATTCAGAACAAAGCAGGGGCATATAGCAACGTGACAAATCACGCCGCGCCATCATGCAACCGGATTGTCCTTTATTCCAAAAAGCCAGAGGACACCGTACGGTTTTATACCGACCTGTTTGGCTATCGCGCCATCACCAAGGACGGTGATCGCATCATAGAATTGCAGCCGCCAAACGGCGGGCTGATCTTGTTGCTCCATCCCGCAAGCAAGGGCCAGAAAGCCGGTCAGTCCCTGATCAAGCTGGTGTTTGACGTCAAAGATGTCGGCCTTTTTCAGCAAAAACTGATCGCACTGGGCCACGCCATCGGCCCCGTGCATCAGGCAGACGGATATCAGTTCGCCAATTTCAGGGATCCGTCTGGCAATCCGGTTTCGATTTCCAGCCGCGCCTTTGCTTCCGGCTGAAATTGATCAAAAAAAATCGCGGCCCATACCATTTTAAAAGTTACGCCAAAACAGAAAACACCTTACCCGGATCACCCCAAACAAAGGACTGCTTTCAACCGAAATTTATGCTGTGCCGGTCGTCACAGATTCAGAACACTATCTTCGCTATCTTCGAAATCGTGGCTCTCACCACAGACTTCTTAGTTTCAGGATAATCCCTTGCCAAAGAATGCCCCATGCTCGGCTGACAGAACCTCTGCATCTCTACCGACCCTCGAACTTTTTACTTTACCGTCTGACTATACATCCGTGCAAATGTCCGCACCTGCATTCACGCAGGATTGGATATTTTGCGCAGCGCACGCGCTTTTAACGCTTCCGCTTGACGATGCCATTAACCGCATTCTGGAACATACCGCCCGATCTGTCGGGGCAGACCGTGGCTGGATGTATGAATATGACGAAACCGGACTTTTGTTTCGCAACACCCATGAATGGAACCGCGAAAACGTCACTTCCCATGTCAATGATTTGCAATATATCTCGGTTTCCATGATCGCCTGGTTACAGTCGTATCTGGTCGATAGCAAAGCGATCATGATTAATGATGTTGCCGGATTGCCCCCGGTCGGACGCGAACTTCGCGCCGAATTTCTACGCCAAGGCATCAAAAGCACCCTGACCTTGCCGGTCTTTTTCGAAGGTCGACTTTACGCCGGCATCGGCTTTGACGCCACCGAAGCCCCCAAACATTGGGGTGCCGAAATTTCCGCTCAACTGGCTTGCTGTGCGCATCTTATCGCTATCGCACGATATGGCCATCGCCCGATGGAAATCGCCGCAGCTGCATTTCAGAAGAACCCGGTGACTCCCGAACCGCAAATCTACTTACGTACACATGGGCGAGTGCGCGGCGTAACCTTGCTTGAAATCACTGCGTTGCGCGCGGCGCGTGACTATACAACCGTCTATCTTCACGACGGAACTGAATTCATTGATCTGCGCCCGCTTTCAGTGTGGGAGGGTCTTTTGCCATCCGATCGCTTCATGCGCATTCACCGGTCCTGCATTGTTCATCTGATGCATGTTCATAATCTGAACCGCCATGCCGGAGACAATCAGCAGCGTTGGGAAATCACCATTCGTGGAATTAACACATCCTGGACGGTTTCACGTCCCTTTCGGCGCGATTTGCGGTATCGCCTCGGCGTCTGATCTTAGCCTGAATTATCTATTCCCACCACATTTGGAAACCATACGAAACGGCATTTTTGTCGTTTCGTAGAACATACACGTCGCTTCGCAGATTTCCGATTGCAGTCCCTTCAAGCCATTCTAAAACCTGACAAATAACGTGCAAAACAACAAAATGTCGGGACCAGTCAAGCGATGCAAGCCGGACCTCATCAAAGATCCTTTTTCAACGTGCAATCTCCGCCCCCCTCCATGCCGGGCTTGCATAAGTTGCTTCACCAAACGAGTAGCCTGTGTCGCAAACGCCCCATTTTGCGGCGTGTATTCACCATTTGCATTTCTGGCGCGATAGCAACCATCGCCTTGCCGCTATCGATACAGGCAGCCTCATTGAACATCTCGGGGATTGGTGGATCATATGCGGATGAGACATACGAGGGCGGCACTATCCACAGTAGCGCCGATTATAACTTCCACGGCGATATAGTAAACATTGGCACGCTGACGATCGATGGCAAGATGACTGTATATACAACAGGGAGTCTTTGGAACGACGACAGCGCCGCTGCCGGCAGGGACGGCTCCATTATCATTGTCGGAACCCTGAATAACTATAATGGTGACATTACAAACGACGGTAATATCGATAATACAGGCACACTGAGCAATTCAGGCACATTCCAAAACAACGCAACCATCAACAGCACCGGTTCCATTATCAATAGCGGCACCTTCAAGATCGGCAACGGCGGCACAACAGGGGCTGTTAGCGGCGATATCAGCAACAGCGGATCGATTGAATTCAACCGAAGTGACACCACCACCTATTCTGATGTGATTTCCGGAACCGGAAGCCTGACCCAATCGGGGACAGGCATATTGATCCTCACCGGGAACAATTCCTATTCTGGTGGCACGACCATTTCATCGGGCACACTTCAGGTCGGCAATGGAGGAACCACTGGTGCGATTGTCGGTGATATCACCAACAATGCCATCCTGATTTTCAACCGCAGCGACGAACTGACTTATGCCGGGGTTATATCGGGGACCGGCACCCTGACCAAATCCGGGGCTGGCAATCTTATCCTGACGGGTACCAACACCTATTCCGGCGCAACAACCGTTTCCGCAGGCAGACTTTCGGTCAATGGATCGATCACATCCGCAGTCACGGTCCAGAATGGCGCAACCCTTGGCGGCACCGGAACAGTCGGGCAAACCACAATTTCCTCAGGCGGCACCCACGCACCGGGCAATTCGATTGGTACCCAGACAATCAATGGCAATTATACGCTGGGCAATGGATCTGTTCTTGAAATCGAGGTCGATAGCGCGGGCAACTCGGACAAGGTGATCGTCAATGGCACAGTTGATATCACCGGTGCGACACTGAATATCAAAGGCGTCGTGGATAACGATTTCTCCGGAGAGGCCAGCTATAGTTACATCATCATCGAAAATGACGGTGCCGATGCGGTCACAGGCGATTTTGCAACCATTGACAATGACCTCGCCTTCTACGAAGCAGCCACCTCAATCGCGGGTGGCGACGGTAATGATGTATCCCTGACACTGACACGCAACGCCAGCAGCTTTACCGACATTGCCCAAACCCGCAACCAGAAAGCCGTGGCAAACCAAATCCGTGATCTGTCGGGGTCGGACGGCACCACCATCAAAAACGCCATTCTCGGTCTGACAACCGAAATGACTCTACATGCCTATGATCAACTGTCGGGCGATATATATGCCGCCACCCCCGAAATCAGCAACCGTATATCTCGTCAGGCAAACAGCCAGATCAGCGCCCGTCTTGCCGATTTACAGCATAACCGCAATGTGACCGGCACGCTGGTTGCGGCCAATGCGCTTTCCCCTGCACAGTTGGCTGGCTTTACGCAGTCCGGCCCGGTGGCAAGCGACAATACGACCTATGGCAGCGACGCACCCATGCTGTCTTTGGGGACTGAAAACGCGCTGCAGGCCCCCTCGGCCATCTGGGTTCAGACAATCGGTGCGACCGGCCAGATAGACGGCGATAGCAATGCAGACACGACCGATTACAAATGGACAGGCATGATTGGCGGCTATGACACACACCTGTCTGATGCCACCGTCTTGGGTGTCTATTTCGGCTATGCCGATGCCGAAAACCGCCAAAGCGACCGCGATGCCACCCTTGACAGCGGCAATCTTATGGCCGGTATCTATGGCACACATGATCTTGGCGATGATTTGCGGCTCTATGGTCAGGCGGGCTGGACCCGTATTGCCGTTGACAGCAGCCGCAATCTTGATTTCGGCAGCATCGACCGTACGGCAACAGCGGACTATACCGACACCGCGATCAATGCCGAAATCGAGCTGGCCAAGGGATTTGATCTTCCCGGCAACTGGCGATACGAACCCTATGCGGGATTGGGGTTGCAGTGGAACGACTATGACAGCTTTGAAGAAAACGGGGCCGGTTCGGCCAACCTTTCGCGCAGTGCTGATCACGCCCTGACCGGCACGACCCGCCTCGGTCTGCGGGTTGCGGGCATGTTTAAAACCGACAATGACCGGACCATCATCCCGCAATTCGGGCTTGGCTGGGATCATCATCTTGGTCAGACAACAAACAGCACAACCCTCGCCTTTTCGGGCACGTCATCCTTTACCGTTACGGGCACTGACACCGATCGCGACACACTGACCGGAAATATCGGGTTTGCCTTGGCCGATCCTGATGGCTGGAGCCTCTATGCCGATTATCAGCCCTCTCTGTCAAAAAACAGCACCGAACATGCCTTTGCTGCCGGCTTTCGGATGATATTCTAGGACCAATCAACATTTAATTGATGGGATTCAGAAGGCGGAACAATCTTGATTCACTGTGCCCGTTTTAACGGTCAATGGAGAAGACTGGCCTCACGATATGATCGCAAGGCCAGCTATTTTCTGTCTTTCGTATTTCTCGCCGCAGATACTCTATGGATGTAAATGTCGAACCAGCCTAGACCGGGTGCGATATCCAGAAAGCGTCCCGAGCATCCCCAAAGCGCAGCAAACGTATGCCCGCACCAAATTGCATGTTTCTTTATCGGAAATGCAGCTTAATTCTTTGCGCGGGGATTGAGGCGTTTCTTGTTCACTTGAAAATTTAGCCGATCTTTTAGCCGATCTTGAGGTGTCTTTGCGTGATGGAAATTCATGCATCAGACAAAGACCTTTCTGGCGGATAACCGTTGAAGCATCGACCCGGGTAAAAACCTGGCGTTTTGCAATCCGATGATGTGATCAGGCACAAGCAGAGCAGACTTTCAGAGCTCTTCTCATCCCCGATGCAGTTCATAAGGCAAACCTTATGGCATGGACACGGTGACCCTGTTTGCTGTGAGAGCAGCCAGAAGACAACAGTGCGTAAAACGCATTGTTTGGGTGAAGGATTGAGCTATGGAAAGCTGTTTTAAGTCTGGGCAGATATTGTGGCGGGTATTGCTTCTTATAACTGGGTTTACCAACAACGCACTGAAAACAAATATAAAACGTGAAACAACACGATACAGAAAAACAAAATCTACAATGCAGATAAAAACCAACGTCGCGTGGTTCTGTATTGTTGCACTATTTTTGCTTGTCGCCCCCAATAGCGCCTATGCCTACAACCTAACAAACGCGGATGGCAGTGCGTCGACCCCGACACAGACGATTACAAACGAAGCCAGCAAAACAGTTGTCGGCGACTCGTTGACGTTTTTTAGAAGCGGCAGCCCAACCACCGCTCTGGCTGCGGGCGATACGCTGCAAATTTCGCTAAGTGGCGGGGCGACTTTTGCCGACGCCAATATATCCCTTGAAGCGTCACAGGGCGGGTCTGGCACCAATGACCTGACGTGGGCAACCATTTCAGGATCGCCACAAGGTCAATCTTCGATCACCTTCACCATACAACAAGGAGCGAACCCAGCGACATTCGCCGCCCTCGAAGGCCTTATTGTCAGTGGCAGCAACATTGGTGGACAACTCACAACGATCAATCTTCCCCAGATTGCCGGACGTGATATTTTCATCACGTTCACCTTACGGGATTCAGGCGGCACGCTTAAGGGAACGGTACAGCACAAGCTGTTTGACAACACACTTGCCCCCGCCGGAAACCTTGAAGAATCCCAGTCTGCCATCAAGACTATACTTGCTACGCATATCAGAAACATGACGTCGCAAAGTGTTAGTCTTTCCGGTTTGATTACCGGACGCGGATTTGGTCGTGGCGGCGGCAGCCTTGGCGGTTTGTTTGGCGACAGCGCTGCATTCGGGAATGCCTTGACGGAGGCCACTGGTCTGACTTTACCGGTTGCACTGGAGTTGAACGAAGGAAGAGGCAACTTTGCAGCAAATCTCAATAGTGTGATGAACTGGACGGGAGAACTCGCTGCCGGAGAGCAAAACACAGGTGGCCTCCCGCCCAGCGCGCTTTCCAATTTTGAAAGCCCGATGAACCTGTGGGTCAAGGGCAGATGGGAAGGCATTAGCGATAGTCGGGGCGGCACAGCAGGAGACAGCGATTTCGGTCTGTTTATGACGGGCATCGACTATCGCGTTAATAAAGACACGATGGTTGGCATCCTTGGCCAATATGACCTGTACAAATCGACTGCCACTGGCCAAGACAGCCAAGGTAAGGGAAAAGGCTGGATGGTCGGGCCCTATGTGGTGTCTCGACTGGATGAAAACCTGATTTGGGATGGCCGCGTTGCCTGGGGCAAATCAAAAAACAAGATCAATCCGCTCGGCCTGGGCTGGGACAAATATGACGGTGAACGCTCACAGTTGGAAACCAATCTGACCGGCGACATCCGCACAGATGATTGGGAATTTTATCCGCAGATCGGCATCAACTACTTCCGTGAAGAACAAAAAGCATACACAAACTTTGGCGGGGAGCGGATCGAAGCCCAGACAATAACCTTCGGCAACCTGACCTTTGGCCCGGAAATTGTTCGCGTTTTGCAAGTCGAAGATGGCCCGATATATCGGCCATTCGTTGCTCTTCGCGGCATTTGGGATTTCCGCGCACCACCGATTGCACATAGTAACGGAAGCCAAGTAGATACCGAAAAGCTGCGCGCCAGAGCGGAACTTGGCGGAGACATCACCTTTGAAGATGGCGGAAGTATCTATGCCAAATATGCCTATGACGGCATTGGCCTTGCGAACTATGAATCCCATAGCTTTGAAATCATTGCCGACACGCCGGTAACTTTCGGTTTCCTGCCAGATAACAGCAAGTTCAAATCTTCATTTAATCAGGATGTAAGCTCAACCCGGGCAAGCACCTTCCGGGTAGGGCTCGACATTCCGCTAAACTGATCCCACGCATATAAAGGGATGATACAAAACCATCCCTTTATTCTCTCATGCCTGCACCGCGATCGTCCTAAACCGCTCATAACCCGACATCAACCCGACATAACAACCGCCAGACCGCTTAGGAAATTCCTTACCTTGGCTTGCTATATATGCGATTAGAACACATTCAAAATCGCCATTTGGGAGCCCGCCATGCAGAAAAGCAGCCTTGTCATTCTTGTGACCGGTATTGTCGCCGCCGGCATGTGGGGGATCGGGGATTACATGTCGCACAGGGGCGAACTGTATGGTGATGTCGAACGCGGCCAAGCAATTGCGGAGCAAACCTGCCTGCAATGCCATACCAAATTTGATGAT
This sequence comes from Thalassospira sp., assembly GCA_048264285.1. Taxonomy (GTDB): domain Bacteria; phylum Pseudomonadota; class Alphaproteobacteria; order Rhodospirillales; family Thalassospiraceae; genus Thalassospira. Next base: position 64,764 of record JBLXDD010000006.1, on the reverse strand, counting down.
GACCCGCACCCCAACCCCGAAGCACAAAACGCGCCTTCACTGGCAAGTTTCGGACAACGCTGGCCACTTGAAAACCTTGAAGAAGCATTGGCCGAAGGCATCACGGTTTCCCATGACAACATCACCATGCCGGAATTTTCCCTGACACCTGAAAGCATTGCTGATCTGTTGAGCTATATGGAAAAGCTCACACAAGAAGCAAACGCAAACTGAGACGCGCGCATTTGCGTCCGCACCGTTCATGCTTCATATCGGATGGCCTGTGTCAGGTTGCCGTTTCTTCCGGGTATTCCAAGTGATCCTTGTCGAGCACATGCAATCGCTGCCATGATCGATAGCGCCACCGGAAGAACATAGCACTCGCCTTGATCAATTCTTCAAGGATCAGAGCATACCATAACCCCTTGACGCCGAATTCCAGATGGCTGGCAAACAACCAGGATAACGGGATCGCCACCGCAAAGGTGATCGACAGATTGATGATCACCGGCCGGTTGACATCGCCAACCGCCTTAAGCGAATTAAACAGGATAAGGTTAATTACCTGAAACGGCACCAGCAGGACATGCAGCATCAGGATTTCCTGTGACGCCGTGATAATCGCCATATCCTGCGTGAACAGCTTCAATAGCGGCTCGGCAAAGAACCAGATCAGCACCGCGATTCCCATAAGGCTACCGGCAGTTCCAATGGCTGTTTTCAGCCCGCGGCGATAGGCGATCTGATTGTCCTCACCGCCCTTGTCATAGCCAATCAGCACTTCATTGCCATAGGAAATCACAAGCGTGATCATGGCCATCAGTTGCGTCAGTGTCAGGGAATAAGACCGTGTCAAAACCGCTGTCACCCCCAGCCCGGCAATCAGGGAAACAACAAACAACTGATAAAGCTGATAGCCCAGCGCTTCGCTGACACTTGGGTAGGACAGCTTGAAAATGCGTTTGGTCTGCTGCCACAGGCCGGGCGGAATATGAAACACTGAAAGCCCAAGCTTCCATTTCAACAGCCAGATCAAAATCCCGACATTGATGGTCCTGATCAAAAGCGTCGCCAATGCCGCACCATAAATTCCCATTTCCGGGAAAATCCAGGCACCGTAAATCAGGGCATATTCCAGCGCCAGATAGATAATATTCCCAACGACCCCGAACCACAGGATTTCCATCGTACGGCCAAAGCCGCGCAGGGCAGCAATGGCGGTATTGATGAACCCATAAAAAATCATGCCTATCGAAATGCTGTAGACGTAAATCAGGACGTCACCCAGAATTTCCGGTGGCGTATTGATCCAGTCGGCATAAAACACCGCCCCGCCAGACAAGATGGCCGCAATGATCATCCCGAACACAATACTGGCAATGAACCCGATCCGGGCAATCACGCGAGCATCTTCGACCTGATTGCGCCCAAGATATTGTGATATCAGGATCAGGGCCCCGACCGACATCAACCCTGAAAGGTCATATCCCACACCCAATATCTGATTGGCCATGCTGACCGATGCGGCTAGTTCGTCAGAGTAATTGGATAACAACATCGTATCGATGAAGCTTACCCCGATGGTCATGATCCCGAACAGAAACAACGGCAGACAAAGCTGGAACAGGTTCTTGCGTTCAAATTTTTCTGACATAGCCGCCCTTAATGATCGAAATTTTCGACATGGATCTGATCGGCCAAAACACCGTTCCGCAGAAGCCAGCCCTGAACATTGGCAACGAAGTCATCCGAACCGCATAGATAAACCGGCATACCTTTTGGCGCGCGCGATACGGCTTTGCGCACTTCATCAAACAACCCATCGCGCCCGCACAGCGACACCCGGTCTTCAAACTGCGACCAGAAATCGCGATACAAATGTCCACGTCCGGCATACACCAGTGACCAGTTATGCCGTGCGCGATGTTCAAGATCACTGATCAGCGCACGAATTGGCGCAATCCCGACCCCGCCAGCAATAAACAGCACCGGCTGTGCATCCCCGCCAAGATGGTGCGCAGGATCAAGAACAAAATCACCCCTGATTTTAAACAGCTTGACCCGATCCCCCACGGACGCCATGGCAAATTTGCGTTTGAAGCGCGACCCGGATGAAACATCCATGCTCAAGATCACCTGATCCTCATGCGGGGCATTGGCAAAAGACATATGACGGACATGGTTATGATCGCGGATCGCGCCGGGCGCGATCACATGGGCATATTGGCCGGCGGCAAAATCCGGTCTTCCACCTGCCTTGTCATTGCACTTCATCACAAAGGAATAAACATCGTCATACTCATGGACGATGTCTGTAAGTGTAAATCCGTGCATGTGGACCCCCGGATTCCCACGCCAATGCAGAACACGAAAATAAACCGGACGCAGAATTCCCTTGAGCCATTCAGGCATGAACCCAACCCCAAAAAGCCGGGACAGGAAACCTGCCCCGGCATATCATCAACAACCTGAGAAATCAGAAACTTGCATTCAGTTGAATGCCAAAGGTACGACCATCACCGATACTCGCACGTGTACCTGTCGAATTGACGCTGGTGATATAGTCTTTGTCGAACATGTTTTCGACATAAGCAGTCAGGCTAAAGCCTGAAAACGCGTAACCAGCCCTCGCGTTCGCCAAGAAGAACGAAGAAACATTCTGGTCTTCATCATTGGTCAGAGACGAGTTGGAATAGTAGCTTCCGGTATAGTTGGCATCAGAAGATACAAAGAAGCCGGACTGATGTTTATAGGTCACACCAACGGATGCGGTCAGTGCCGGTGCTTCGGGGAAGTCATTGCCTTCACAACTGCTGCTTGCACAAGATGATGCGTCAATCTGACCAAGCTCCGTTTTCAGAACACCAAGTGCGCCATACCCGCTCAGCCCGTTGCCAAAATCAGCACGGCCTTCAAGCTCCGCCCCAAAGGAATAAGAACCATCTGCGTTATAGGAATTCAGGACATTATTATCAGAAATCGTGATCTGCTGATTCTGATACCGGTTATAGAACAGGTTTGCGCCCCAACTGACATTGTCAATCGACTGGTCTCGCCAGGACAGCTCTGTCGTCCAGACATATTCCGGCTTGACTTCACGGACATCGGTGTTGGTTTCCTCGACCACCTGGCTGAAGCCCTGACGATAGCCACGTGACAGGGTCAACCCGACTGTCTGGTTTTCGGTCACATCATAAGCCACGCCCACAGTCGGCAAGAACGCGACATAGCTGTTTTCAACATCCATATCCTTGGTAAAGGTGATGTCAAATCCATTCGTGTTAACGGCACCGGTTACATCCCGGTCAATGAAGTTCGCGACTTTGTCCTTTTGAACACGCGCACCGCCGATCAAGGTAAATCCGTTCCCAATCTTGTAACGAAGGTTCGCATAAGCCGCACTGGTTTGAACTTCGTTGCGGGCTTTCGCGTCAACATTTGTAACAAAGGTCGGCAATTCAATACTGGAACGCGATGAATTGTCCTTGTGAGCATAGTACAGACCAAAGACGCCGCTCAGTTTTTCGTCCCCGTCAAGAACCAGCCGCAAATCCTGTTCGAAATTGTCGTCTTCACGATTGTCATCTCGTATGAAATACCCATTCCCCGGCGCAGTTTCGATCGTCATATCGGTATCCTGTTTGCTGGTTACCGATGTCAGGGTCAGGTCATCGCTCAGATCGTAATCTACTTTTGCACTGTAGTTATTGACGTTGTTTTTACGCAATTCTTCGGTTGACTGGGTACCGGAATCAAACGTGCGATCAAAGAACGGATTAAGTACAGCAGAGACCGCTGGCTGATCGTAAACATCGTTCGCCATCAGGGTGATGGTCAGTTCTTCAATTGCTTCTGGCTCAATCAGAAGCTTACCACGCACAGAGCGATATTTGTCATCGTTCAGCACATTGTCTACGCCTTTGGCCTGGGTAATGTCCTTTTCTTGCTCGCGGGCTTCTGCTGCCAATCGAAAAGCAACCTGATCACCAATTGGCCCGGAAATCATGGCGGCACCGTCAGTACGATCCTGCGTGCCTAAAACACCTTGCGCAGCGCCCTCCCAATGGAAAGTCGGGTCGTTGCTTTCCATAACAATCGCACCGGCCATCGCGTTCGGGCCATGCACAGTTGATTGCGGACCACGCAACACCTCGATTTGCTGCATATCCCATGTTCCGCGTGAACCACGGCGCAACGCTTCGGACGATTGGGCAACGCCATCAATGATTACCGCGATAGTCGGCGCAGCGTTTTCCGGCTCTGACACACCATCAGCACTCACGCCTCGGATCTGCATCCCCTTATTCCCACCGCTGTGGAAATAACGGACGTTGGCCATAGTGTTATAGACGTCGGCCGCTTCATCAAGCTTATAAGTCTGGATATCTTCGCCTGTCGCAACCCCGACGCTTGCTTGTGTCTCCAGATAGCTACGCTGGATCTTCTCACCGGTAATCACGATGGACGGCAATACGGGCGTGCCGTTGTCACCTGCTGCCCGAACGATCACGATGCCATTTTCGCTTTTGGTCCAGGAAAGTCCGGTACCACTTAGCAAAATCTCAAGAGCCGCATCCACTGACATCGCCCCGGAAACGCCTTCGGTTTGAAGCCCGTCAAGCAATGACGGGTTAACCGAGATCTGCGTACCAGCCTGCAAACCGAAAAGATTGATCGCGTTTGACAAGGCCTGAGGCGGAACATCAAAGCTTTTTTCGGACTGGACCTGCGCGACTTCGACCTGCTGTGCATCCGCTGGCTGAGCCAAAACCATCAACGCAGCAACTGCAACAGATGCCTTGAACGCAGGAACGCCAAAACGTGCTTCCCCCCGGACGCGCGTCATATTCGTCATCATCATAATCCCCCATTTGAAACAGGCAAACTAATTGCGGATAGCAATCAGTCGCATTAACTTCTGTTTCAATGACGCCGCCAATTGCGGGAATGTTCAAACTTTTTTGAAAAAAGTTTCAGAAAAATGCTGAACCCCTGAAAAGGCTCAGTTTTCGCTAAGGATCGTGACCCATGGCGTGACGTGCCGAACTTGCACCCCGTGCGATTGCCCGATGATATCCAAAGCACGTTCAGGCTTTGACACGTCAAACACGCCGGAAATCTCCATATCGGCCAGATGATCTCCATGCACAAAGACATACCCGGGATAATAATCCGATATTTGTGCGACAAGATCGCCGAGCCGGTCTTTATGCGCGACGATCATGCCACGACGCCAGGCCGAGATCGCCTCTAACGGTACGGTGCCTTTTTTCCATTCATTCGCAGCCGTCAAAACAACCTGATCCCCAACTGTCAGATTGGCACGCTGTGCGGTGTCCTGGTCCGTGACCTCGACCCGTCCCTCGGCAACAGAGACCGCATCAGTATTGGCATCCGTGCTGACCTCGAACGCTGTTCCCAAGACCCTTACAGACAGGTTCCGGGCATTGACAATAAAGGGTACGTCCTTGTTCGGGGTGACATCAAAATAAGCCCGTCCCGCAAGCAAAGTCACCTGCCGAACATCATCGGCATAAGCAACTTCAATTTGGCTATCGGGTGCAAGGTCTATACGTGTTTCGTCCTGAAGCGTGACTGTTCGGGTTTCCGCCGTGTCAGTCTGATAAAAATTCCCTGCGCCCGTTTCTTGCATTCCGCCAATGATCACCACCAACAGCAGGGCCGCCAAACCACTCAGGGCGACAACATAACGATGTGACCGGATGGCCTGCCCAAAAACGCCTTTGTGACGGGTCGATTGTCGTGCACGCGCTTCTTGATACTGGGGGGCATTCTGATCAGAAGCCCGGTCGTGATCCAGACGACGGCCTTGCTGTGCGTTGACCAGCATCGCGCCCAACCTGTTGACTTCCTGCCAGGCCGCAACATTCTCCGGATGGCTCAGCAACCAGGACTCAAACTTTTGCTGCAACACAAGATCATCTGGCTGTTCGCGCAAGGCGATCAACCAGTCGGAAGCATCTTTTGGCTCACCGAACTCTTCAAGAATGTCGATCATGGATTCGACTTGTCCCATTGCCGCGCAAAATCTCTCTCTGGTTTACTGACGCTATAATCCGCATGAATGTTCAAACTAATTTTGTTTTCCTGCAGGCCGCATTCGCAGCTTGCAATGCTCGACACCGTTTTTGACCAGGCTATGCGCCTGCCCCAACGAGATATCAAGGGCCAAGGAAATCTCGCGCAGGTTCTTTTCTTCCTGCCAATACAGCACAAGCGCCTTTCGTGTTTTGACCGGAAGTTCGTCGATGATGGCCTGTAACCGCTCAAATTCAAGCCGTGCGATGGCGGTTTGCTCTGGCCCTGGTGTTTTATCATCTTCGGGATCAAACGCCTCGTCAGCGGCTCCGACCATCATCAGGTTATCGCGTTTGATACGGCGCAACGCATCAAGCGACAAAGTCCGCACAATCGTTCTTAGATAAGCAACCGGCTCATCAAGGTGATGCGTGCTTGCTATGCGCAAAAACTTCATCCACGCTTCCTGCAAGACATCCTCTGCAATCGGCCAGTCACCCACAATAGAACTGGAAAACCGTTTCAAGTCCTCCTTGTTCTCATCATAGATTGTCAGCAATTCGGCCTGGGTCAGCATGCATGTCCTGAGCGATATCGATGGCGTATAATCCGGGTTATATAAATAACGATAGTCATTATCAATTGCAAAATAAGGTAATGCGAGTTGCCTTCACTCGGAAAAGAGACCATGGCAAGGGACTACGCTGCTATGGTCGGCAATACCGAAACCTCGGGCTCAGAGCCAAGCACTGCCAATCGCCGCGATTGTCTTGAGCTATACCAGTCGTGAAAATGCGATTTTCCAACTGGCATTTGGTGTGATGCCGAAAATATCTTCAAGCGTCTGCGAAATATCCCCGACCGAAAGTCGGTGTTGCTCTTCTTCGCCGGTGACAAGCCGGATGGTCAGACGATTGTTCAACAGCGTAAAGCGCGCAAAGGGTGCGGTGCGCGCTACCATCAGAACCTTGCAAAAACCGCTATCGGGATGATCGGATGCATACCAGTTCATGACCTCGTAATCGACATCAGCCACCGGGGCGTACTCAATTTCATGGACCGGTTTCCATACCCCGTTGCGTTCAAGTTCCGTGCGAAAGCTGTATTCCCCCCTGATCACGCGATATGTGTCATGGGCTGTCACCTGCGGGGCCGCCATATCAAGCATAAGCGGTGCCGTCGGCACACATCCGCCCAGACCAACATCGGCAAGCCACGCCTCGCCATCAATCGTCACCCGATTGGCCATATGGCAGCGCGGGCGCGGCCTATCGCCCGGCTCAGTCCCCCACAAAACCCGCCCGGCCAACCCTTCAACGGCAAAACCAAGCCTACGCAACACCCGACGAAACAGCGAATTTTGTTCAAAACAATATCCACCGCGTCCGTCATGGATCAGTTTCCGGTCAATGTCTTCGGGGGTGATGCTGATCGGCTTGTCGTTAAATACGTCAATCGCTTCGAACGGAATTGTCGCCGGATGCAGGGCATGCAAACTTTGCAATACCTCCAGCGTTGCTTCACGCGGCCCGTCATAACCGACCCGGGCGAAATAGGCATCCAGATCAACCTCCTGCCCGGGGCACCGAAGCGGTTGCGTCCGGATGGCCTCTATATGGCTGTGCAAGGCTTTTTCATCGGTAAGGACAGGCTTGGTAGGGGAATTTGGCAGGGGACAGTTCATCACAAGGCTCCAATATCTGACAACGCTTTTCATTTCTTGGAACAGGACGATAGAACCTCAACTTATGTTAGGGTCAAAAGGAATTTTGCCGCAATCCGATAATCGAATAATCTGCGAATATTTTTCGATTTCATCGACTATATAATTCAATACACCGCAGAATAGCACCCCGTAGAAGCAACATTTCACCTTTTACACGCACGATATAAAGCTTTTGCACGACACGCCCCCTTGCTCTGTGATATTTGAAAGAACAAATAGCGCAGGAACAGGAAGTCGCCGCCCGGGTCTCCGACGCCGGACAGACCAATGGAAACGTCGCTACATAGATCAATGACGGATCGTGAAAGATCCTTTTGCTATCAGGAAAGTTGCCATGCGTACTGTTTATGTGAACGGCGAGTTTTTGCCGGAAACCGAAGCAAAGATTTCGATTTTTGACCGCTCCTTCCTGTTCGCCGACGGCGTGTATGAAGTGACCTCGGTGCTGGATGGCAAGCTGATTGATTTCACGGGTCATATGAAGCGTCTCGAACGCTCTCTTTCTGAACTGAAGTTCGAATTCAAACCCGATATCGACCAGCTTCTCGAAGCACATCGCGAACTGGTAAAGCTCAATAACATTACCGAAGGCCTGATTTATCTTCAGGTTTCACGGGGGTCGGCGGGGGATCGTGATTTCGCAATCAACCCGGAAACACCGCCGACCATCGTGATGTTCACCCAAAGCAAATCGCTGATCAAATCGGCCCTTGCCGAGCGCGGCCAGAAGATCATGACCTTCCCCGACATCCGCTGGCGCCGGTCCGACATCAAAACCGTGCAGCTTCTTTATGCGTCGCTTCTGAAAACCGATGTTGCGGCCAAGGGCAAGGATGATGCCTGGATGGTGCTGGATGGTTTCGTCACCGAAGGATCCAGCAACAACGCCTATATCGTCACCAAGGACGGCACCATCGTCACCCGCGAACTGTCGACCGACATCCTGCATGGCATCACCCGCGCATCGGTTCTGAAATGCGCCGAGGAACTGCAGCTCAAAGTCGAAGAACGCCACTTTACAGTCGAAGAGGCCCAGAACGCAGCCGAAGCCTTCTCGACCTCGGCCTCGGCCTTTGTCTGCCCGGTTGTCGAAATTGACGATAAACCGATCGGCGATGGTGTTCCCGGCCCGGTCGCCAAGCGCCTGCGCGAGATTTATATCGAAGCCAATCGCAAAATGGCGCTCTGATCTTTCGAAGCTATCCGTATGATCGTCTCCTCAAGGCCGATCACACTGCGAAACGCCGTCCTTTATCGGGCGGCGTTTTTGCTTATCTACTGGCCTCATATCGATAATTACCGTAAAGCTGGAAGGTACCGCCACCACCAATCAGGACGCCCCGTTGACCACGCAAACGCCCTCACGCCAGAACAACCTTGCCGGCATCATGACGATGTGTGGCGGGGTAGCGGCCCTTTGCATCAATGACGCGCTGGCCAAAAGCCTGATGGATCATTATTCCCCGATCCAGATCATCTTCCTGCGCAACATCATCGCCCTTCCCTTTGCCTTTTTGCTGGCTTTCAAAATGGGCGGCTATCACGGTTTGCGTTCAAGCCGGGTTCACGTGCATTTCATGCGCGGTGTGGTCTGGATTGCCGCAACGGTGATGTTCTTTACCAGCATCCATCACTTGGGATTGGCCGAGGCCACAGCACTCGCCTTTGTCGCCCCGCTATTTATCACCGCCCTTTCGGCCATTTTCATTGCCCGTGTGGGGTGGCGGCGCTGGCTTGCGGTCAGTGTCGGCTTTGTCGGCGTGCTGGTGATCGTCCGCCCCGGTGCGGCCACGTTTGAGCTGATATCGCTGCTGCCGATTGCGACTGCTTTTACCTATGCGATCCTGATGCTGAGCGCGCGCTTCGTCGATACCCGCGAAAGCATGTGGACATTGTTGCTTTATCTCAGCCTGACCAGTGCGATCCTGACCAGCATTCCGGTGATATTCGTCTGGACCCCGATCCGGGCCGAGGACATCTGGCTGTTTGTCGCAATTGCACTCTGTGGCTCACTCGGCATGGCCATGATCACCCAGGCCTTCCGCATTGCCGAGGCCCCGACGGTGGCCCCGTTCGACTACACAGCACTCATCTGGGCAACCGCCCTTGGCTGGCTGTTCTGGGGCGAAACCCCGGACGTTCTGACCTTTGTCGGCGCAGCCATCATTACCGCCAGCGGACTTTTCGTCATCTTCCGCGAAAGCAAGGTTGCGGCGGAAAACTGACCCTGCACCGATAGGGTTGCCCGCCTTCGCGGGCATGACGAAATTTATAGGCCTCGTCATCCCCGCGCAGGCGGGGATCTCTATCCGGGCGCGACAATACGTTGAAAACACAAAACCCGCTTTCCAAACGAAAAGCGGGCACACTCAACATCGATGTCAATAACAGCAAAAGCAGCCTAGTAATTCGCCTTGAACGTCGGCTCCTTGCCGCGCGCCTTGGCAGCGGCCTCAATATTTCGAAGCAAAGCACGCTTGCTTTCGGTGCGAAATTTTCCGGAATTGCGCACAACATAATCCTGCCCGGAATAGCCAAGTTCGGCCTTTTTCCGTTCAATGGATTCTCCGAGTTCTTTAAGCGTTATTCTGCGCACGAATATATTCTTCCAAAAATTTAAGCCCGAAATCACCGGCTGTCTCTTCAACAATGCGTCTGTCAAGATAAGCCTTATCGACGTTTTCTGCAAGTTTGAGTAACTCTGCAGCCTGTTGCAACATATCTTCACGCATGTTTGGTGGCGCATCATATTGCCCCATCCTATCCGCAATCAGATCTTCAACGGCAATGAATCCCACATTGCTGTGCTCAGCAAGGTCAACAATTAGAACTCTGTCCAGATCAGCACTACCGTCCATCAATTTACGACCAACGACTTCGACACCAAAGCCAAGGTCCCTATGCTGGAAGCCACGGGCAAAGGCACCAAAACCAACACTGCGTTCAAACCCGACGCGCTCCAAGGCAGTTTCAAGCGCCTCCTGCCACGGTGTAACGACATCAATGTCGCCCGAGACAATTGCACCTTGGGTGTAAAGCTCTACCGCTGCACCGCCGACAATAATCGGACGCGAATGCCCCTCGCCTTCAACTAGATCAAAGGCAAGCGATAACACCTTCAGGACACTAACGAAATCATCACGGTAGGACATAACTCACCAGCAGAAATCCCCCATCGCATAGGTGATGTGGCGCCCCGTGGTGGCCAAAAGCGCATCCAGCTTGGTCTTGTCGGGCAAGGTGCCACGCGGCGCGCCCAGTTCATCGGCGTGGATGCCACCGGTCACGAGCACAACGTCGAGACCGGCGTTGTTTGATCCGGCGACATCGGTCGAGATACTGTCGCCGACGACCAGAAGCTTGGCATCCGGGCCTTTATCAAAGGCCTGCAGGCAAAAATCATACGCACTTGCCAGCGGCTTGCCTTCCCAGCGGACATTGCCGCCAAGTTCTTCATAGCGCCCGGCAATCGCACCCGCACATATGATGCGCTTGCCGCCCCGGATCACTTCGCGGTCCGGGTTCGGGCACAGCACCGGCAAATCACGCGCCAGAAGGGCATGGAGAAAATCTTCGTATTTTGAAACCGGGTGATGATCCTCGTTCGGGCCGGTGATCAGAACCCAGTCGGCATCATCGACTTCGGTGACGATTTCGACATCCTGATTTTCAAACATCGACATATCGCGTACCGGCCCCACCATCAGGACCTTGCGCCCAAGCTTGGCGTACCAGGGATCAGAGCGCGCAACCAACTGGGCATAGGCAACCTCGCCTGAGGCAACGGCCGGACCATAAAGACCGCGCGAAATGCCCATATCTTCCATCCGGTTGATCACAACCGAGGACCGCCTGGGCGCATTGGACAAAAGCGCAACCGGAATACCGGCGTCTTTCAGGGCGGTCATCGCTTTGATCGAATTCGGATAGGGCGTCACCCCGTCATGCACCACGCCCCAAAGATCAAGGATCACGGCATCATATTTTTCGATCACGTCCGACAGGCCATTGATCATGTCATAGGGGGTGGTTTTCATCGGGGTATCCGTTTTAATTATTGCGACCTGCCGCACCAGGTCCCCGCCTGCGCGGGGATGACGGCAAAAATGGCAACATGGTTTGATATGGCTCCGTCATTCCCGCGAAGGCGGGAACCTCGATCCTCAAGCTCAATCCTTCTTGGCGGCCTCAGCCTCGCGCGCAGCAAGGGCCTCATCAACCGGAACGCCCTTGCCCGAAATTTCCGGGAAAGCCGCCCCGACCGCGTCCGACACATTGGCAAAGCCATCCTTGCGGAGCCGCCGCGCAAGGTCTTCCTTGATCTCGGTGACAAGTTCCACACCGTGATAAACCAGCGACGAATAAAGCTGTACGAGCGACGCACCATTGAGGATTTTCTCATAGGCATCCTTGCCCGATGCAATGCCGCCAACCCCGATCAGGGGCACCTTGCCCTCGGTCAGGCGGTAAAAATCTGCCAGCACCTTGGTCGAAGGTTCCATCAAAGGCGGGCCCGAAAGACCACCCTTTTCATCCTGATCATAGGAATTAAGCCCGACGGGCCGATCAATCGTCGTGTTCGATACGATCATGCCATCCAGCTTGACCTTAAGCACCACAGCCGCAATGTCGGATTTGTCTTCTTCGGTCAGATCGGGGGCGACTTTCAACAACACCGGCACACCCTTGGCAAAGGCATTGCGCGCCTTGATCACGGCCTTAAGCAGCTTTTCAAGCGGTGCGCGACCCTGAAGGGCGCGCAAGCCCGGCGTATTGGGCGAGGACACATTGACCACCAGATAATCGGCATAGGGGCCAAGCACCTCGACCCCTTTGGCGTAATCATCGGCTGCATCGTCGGAATATTTGTTTTTGCCAAGATTGGCCCCAAGGATACCGCGCCGCGCACGTTTGCGCAGGCGATTGGCGACCACCTCGGCCCCGTCATTATTGAACCCCATGCGGTTGATCACCGCCCGGTCTGAATAAAGCCGGAAAAGACGGGGTTTCGGGTTGCCCGGTTGCGGCAAAGGCGTCACCGAGCCGATTTCAACAAAACCAAAACCGTGCGAGAGCATCTGGTTGGGGACTTCGGCATTTTTATCAAAGCCCGCCGCAAGACCGACCGGATTGGCAAATTTGCGCCCGAAAACCTCGGTTTCAAGGCTTGGCGTTGCGTCCGTCGCATCATCCGCCCGCGGCACCAGATTGTTTTTCAACGCCCAGATCGCCAGACCATGGGCGGTCTCGGCATCGATCCAACGGACAATCGGCAAAACCAGTGACTTATACCACCCCACGCGAGACACTCCGTGCTTGTAAAGACATGCCCTGTTCTTACGCGTGGTCGCCCGACAGGGCAAGGATCAATCGTGCCCTGCCTTGTCGGAATGCCGTCCGTTTTACGCCTGATCAATCATGTTACGGGCGATCAACAGTGCCGCATCACGATTATCGACCACCTTCATCGGGAAATTGAACAACCGGCCCGAAACGGTATCGATCCGTTTGGTCAGAAATGCTGCGAGTTCTGCATCGGTCGTCACATAGACATAGCCCTTGCAATACGTGTTCAGTGCTTCGCGATGCTTCTTGATCCAGATATTGGATGTCTTTTCATCCTCGTGCGGTTCATCATCATGAGCATGGCTGGCTGGAATCCAGACCACAACAAACGGTTTCTTTTGATCAAGCAAACCTGCCAGCCCTTCAAGAACACCATGAACGCGGTCTTCTTCATGAAGTTCGGGAAATCTGACAAACGCCACCGGCCAATACTCAAGATCAAAAAAGTCGGCACGTGGCATGGGCCCGACGAATTCGGCGGGAACGGAAATATTATTAACCATCAATCATTTCTTCCAAAAAGCACAAGCAACAGAAACACCATCACAACGAACCCGACTGCACCGACCCCGTAAAACAGCCCCCAGGTCATAAGCGATACGATCTGCGCAGCACCAACTGTCAACAGGGTACTGACGAAACGGCTGATCCCGTAATAGGCCGCGTAATCTGTCGCTGGTTGTGATCCGACTGACCAGCCAAGGATTTTGGCTGCAATCGTGACGTAAACGCCGCCGACCCCGGCCCCGATGACCACTGCACCAATAATCGCGACCAATTGGCGCTCCATGGAGTAACCCAAAAGCATTGCAACAAGAGAACCCAAAGCTATGACGGCAAAGATCAGCATCGTTCGCACGAGACCAAGATAGCGCATCAACGGGATAGACACCGCCGAGGTTGCAAGCATTGCCACCGGCCCCAGCGTCCCGACGATCCAGCCGATTTCAGATACCGGCACACCCATATCGACCAGCATCAATCGGTTCAACCCAACCAGTGGAAACATGATGCCGCAGGCAATGCACAAGATGATCAGCCTGTTGCGCGAAGCCCGGTCACACAACAAACGCAGAAGGCTGGCGCCACCGCTGACCGGCTCGCCCTGTTCTGGTGCCGCACTTTCCTGCCCGTCAAATTTGCGCAGCGATAAAACCGGGAGCAGAAGAACCACCAGCACAGCGGCCAGAATAAGAAACGTCTGCTGCCAGCCAAGGTCACCGGCAAGGGCAACAAATGCCCCACCCCCGATCATGCTGCCAGCAGACAGAGCGGCAAGTTTGGTCGCCGACGCGGCTGGCCGCCAGTCAGCTTCAACAAGTTTTACCGCCAAGGCATCAAGCGCAATGTCCATGGTCGCAATGGCAAGGACGATGCCAAAGCCCATAACAAAAAGTGCGAGTGGTGCAAGCCCTTCGTTGAAGGCAACAACGACAAGCCCCAAAACCGCAAGCGCCTGCATGGAGACAATCCAGCCAACCCGTTTAGATAAAAACGGCACGCGCAACCGGTCAATCACCGGCGCCCAGAGAAAAGTCAGACCAAAGGGCAGATATAAAAGATACAGCCAGCCGGCTGTTGAAATATCGATCCCCTGTGCGCGCATCACCGTCGGCAGGCCACCATTGACCACACCAATGATCATGCCAAAACCAACATAAAGTGCATTCAATCCGAACAGGAACAGGGCATGACGGCGAAAGGCGGAGGGGAATTTCCCCTCCGCACCTGCATTCATCATCGAAGACATCCGTGCCTCACCATGCGTATTTCAGCGAGACATAAACCGTGCGGCCATTGCCATAGTTACAGAAATTATTGGCAAGACAGGTGACGTAGGTTTCATCAGCCAGGTTGGTGATATTCATCTGGGCAGACAAATGTTCGAGACTGCTGTCAATTGCACCAAGATCATACCCCAGCATGGCGTCAAACAGGGTGTAGTCCGGCACGTCAATGCGAACTGCACTGGTGCTTGCCGCATTCGGGCTGTAACCGCCAACGGTTTCACCGACATAACGCACGCCACCACCAATTGTCAGGCCATCCATAAAGCCACGATCAAATTTGTGATCCAACCACAGGGACGCCGTTATATCGGGAATTGCAACCGGCGCATCCCCAAGATCATTGACAACACTTTTGGTGATTTCTGCATCCGTGAAGGTGAAGTTGGCAATTGCGTTTGTCTGTTCGGTCAGGGCGACCTTGGCTTCAAACTCCACACCTTTGGATTTTACTTCTCCCGTCTGATAGCGCTGGTTCGGGTTGATCTGGCTTACGACATCTTCTTGGGTAATGTCGAAATAGGCTAAAGTGAACAGGGCATCGAAGCTTGTCGGTTCATATTTCAAACCAACTTCATATTGCTTGGCCGTCGTCGGATCCATCGCATCGCCGTTAACGTCTGTCCCGCTGACCGGAAGATAAGACGTCGCATAACTGACATAGGGCGCAATACCATTTTCAAAGTTATAGACAGCACCGGATTTCCAACTGAACGCGTCATCGTTCTGGGTTTGACGCACACTTGTCCGGTGATTGTCCGTCACAGTCTGAACATTGTCATAGCGCCCACCAAGCAGGAAATTCCAGTTCCCGATGTCAAGCTGATCCTGAACATAAAGCCCCGACTGGCTCATGGTCTGGTCCTGATCGATAAACGGCGACAAGGATATGGAAGTCGCAACACCGTAAACCGGATCGAGATAATCAATGCTCGGGGCAGTCGCCCCATACAGTCGATATTGTGAAGAATCCGAGTATTTATAATCAAACCCGAACAGCGCCGTATGATCGATTTCACCGGTGGCAAAATCGGCCTGTGCCTGCAAATCCGAACTGATACCGCGGGTTTGCTCATCGGTGGTCAGAGCATAACGATTAATCGTGTGCCCATCGGCGGCAAGACTGCTGGTCAAGACATCCTTGGTCGATACATCAATATCCAGATAACGCAGATTATGACGAAACGCCCAGATATTATTCAGGATATGCTCGAATTCATACCCAACAGAAAACTGTTCACGATCAAAATCGGAAAAAGCCGGGTCGCCATCATTGAAACTGCGCGGGATTGAACCGGCAGAGCTGCTCCAGACCGTCCCGACCGTAGGAAGAACACCGTAATACCCGCCTTCAGGATCGCGTTGATAATGGGTCAGCATGGTAAGCGTGGTGTCGTCAGCCGGCTTCCAGGTCAATGCCGGCGCAACATAAACGCGCTGTTCCTTGGTATTGACCACCTGTGTTTCACTATCGCGCCCCAGTGCAACAAAACGATATAGCAGTGAATTGTCTTCGGTTACCGGCCCCGAAACATCGGTTGCCAACTGATAACGATCATGACTGCCGACCAGGACTTCCACCTCGCCGCGCTCTTCTTCGGTTGGGCGTTTGGTCACAACATTAACCAGCCCCCCAGGCATGGCAGAGCCATATGTCGTTGAAGCTGGCCCTTTCAACACCTCAACCCGTTCGACGCCATATGCCTCGGTTTGCGGAAAGGCATAGCCCGGACCGCGCACCATATTAAGTCCATCCTGATACTGGACCGGATCACTTGGCGACCCGAACCCACGAATATAGGGGATGTCATAACGCGACGCCGAACCACGCACCTCGGCAGCAACACCGGATGTATAACGTAACGATTGCGTAATGCTTTGCGCCTGCTGAATCTCGACCTGATCGCGCGTGACAACCGAAATGGATTGTGGTGTTTCGATCAGCGCCGTGTTGGTTTTGGTCCCGCTGACGCTTGTGGTTGCAATATAACCGTCAACCACATCCGTCGAAGCATCCCGGCGGGTAGTGGCCTCGACAACGACCGGGGAAAGCAGGCTGCCATCTCCTTGGCCCTCGATAATCGGCTGAATTTCGACAGTTGACCTTGATACGCTGAAATAAAGGCCGCTACCGGCCAATAACTGCCTTAATGCGGCTTCACTCGACATATCACCAGACACCGCAGAAGCAGAAACATCGCGTGCGACATCACCATTGACGGTCACCTGAATGCCCGACTGCTGACCAAATGCCACAAGGGCATCCGTCAATGGCTGGGCTGCAATATCAAAACTCTGAACCGTCTGAAATTTTTCGGAAAATCCGGATGATGCCGATGCTTCCTGTGCCCAAACAGGCACCGCGCCACATACCGATGTCAGCGCAGTCGTAACCGCCAATACGCCAGCAAAAGCAAGCTTGCGCTTCGCCCCCCCGAAACAGGCAATAACCCCCATAGTCACGATTAATTCCACCTTCTTTTGGCATGTTCAAACCTCGCCCCTGCGAATGAGATTGCATCGCAATGGCGCTTCTATAGATGGAACGTCGTCTGTTTCGTTTTTTCTCTAAATTTCTGAGAATTCTTTGTAAGTGATTGTTTTAATGCAATTAAATTAGCGATAAACAATTACAGCCCATGGGGAGACTTGCCAAAGTTCAGCATTCTGCGCTCTGGCAATGCCGTATAGCGCCTCAAGCGGATCTGCTAAATTATAAACACCGGTTATCGGTTCGGCAGACAGGTCATCGTCAAGCACGATAATTTTGCCGTTGTAATAACTGCGCAGTTGATCGACAACCACCCCAAGCGGTTGATCGCGCGCAATCAGCTGTTGTGCCCGCCAGGTCGCAATTTGGCTAAGTGGCTTCTCGGCGACGCGTGCCTCACCGGACCAGCCCACATGCACCGATTGTCCCGCAGCCAGAGTGGCCATCACCGCTGATTGTCCATCTTTGCTGTAATCGACACGAACCTGACCGTGCTCAACCGAAACATCAACCCCGTTCAGCGCACGCAGCACGTCGAACCCGGTACCAAGCACCGTTGTTTCGACTTCGCCTGCCTCAACGATGAATGGCCGTTCGGGGTTCGCATTGACATCAAAGAATGCCTCCCCCTCCAGAAGTTCGACTGTCCGCTGATCCGCACTGAAAGAAACGGTTACGGCACTTTCCGGAGCCAGCGTTATGACACTACCATCTTCCAACGCCACAGCCCGGGTTTCTGCGGTGCCGGTGGAATAATCCGATTGTAGACCCCGAACAACAGATGGACCGATAATCGCAATCATCAGGCATGCTGCCAGCGCAACGGTGCTGGCACCAATCACCCTCCAACGCCACATCTCGCCAAAGCGCTTCTTGGTCTGTGCTGTTCTTGCAGATGCAGTTTCCTGACGACGAATCTCCGCCAGACGCGGTTGCCATTTTTCGGCAAGCACCGGCTTGGACTTGTCCATCGCCTCGGCCGCCTGCTGCATGGCATACCATGCCGTTTCATTGACAGGGCTAAGTGACAGCCATTTTTCAAAATCACGGCGCAGCGCAGCGTCGCCCGGTTCCTCGGACAGCAAAAGGAACCAGTCGGTCGCTTCGCGAGATGCGATTTTTTCAATCTGTTGCGCGTCTGCTGTCATATGCTTCCTTCAACGCTGCCTCGTCTGGCACAGCGCCGGTGATTCGCAGGCATCATTCCGAAACCGTTTCAGAACAATCCCTCTAACGAAGAAACGCTTGGCGCAGGCGTTTTTATATAACTTTCGAAAACTGAACAAGATCAAGGCCACCCGAGCCTTTCCTTGCAATGCTGCAAAGCATCGGCAACCAGCCGGTGCGCCAGCGGCAACGAAATGTCAAGCGCCACCGCAATTTCACGCAGTTTTGCCCCACCGAAACGGTGCATTTCAAAAGCGATCCGGGTGCGTTCGGGCAGCTCAGCCAACGCCGCCATGACCAGCGCGTATTCGTCCTTATAGAGCGCAACAGTTTCCGGTGATGGCGCGCTATTGGCTGGCATATTTGCAGCAGCTTCGAAATCATCGTCCGTAATGACTTGCCCCTCGCGCTTGAGACGTCTCTGCCCGTCAAAAGCAAGATTGCGCACAATCCGAAACAGGTAGCTTGTCGAATCCTCAAGGAATTTTCCGCTGGATGCTTCATCAAAACGAAGCCACGCCTCTTGCACGACATCTTCGGCATGCGCACGGTTACCCGTGATGCTGCTGGCATAGTTCAGCAACGCCCGACGGTGCGTAACAAAGATATCAAGACTGTTTGGCTGCTTACCCAATAGTGATCATCCCTGCACACAGATCCTGCGGTTATCGTGCAAGAAGCAACCACAGCCGCGCACCAATATTTCAAATGCGGATCATTCGCAAAAACATCTAAAGCTTTGCACATAAACACGCAACAATTTTCAACATACCCAGACTTAACAGCGACAAGACCGGGAATGACGTCGCATTATCCTGATGATACTCAAGCGGCTGTCTTCCGCCTCACCCCGCTTCTTCCATTCGTTTATCAAACGCTTCACGGGCTGCTTCGACTTCGGGCATTTTTTCCTTAGTCCACATGTAAAGTGCCCTGAACGGTTCGATCAGCGTTCGACCCAGCGGGGTGATTTCATATTCAACCGCCACTGGTGATGTCGCAATCACATGACGCGCGATAATGCCGTTGCGTTCAAGCTTTCGCAGCGACTGGGTCAGGGCCTTTTGCGTGATGCCTTCAAGGCCGCGCTTGATCGCATTAAAGCGCAACGGGCCATCCGCCAGCACCGCAAGGATCATCATCGACCATTTATCGGCGATTTGATCAAGCAGCAATCGCGACGGGCAGTTTGCATGAAATTCTACCGAGCATTCCTTCATTTCCATGGCCGGTTTCCCTGATTTTTCACCGTCAATCCATTATCGGTTTTCTGTCAGTTTTCCGTCAATCTCCCCACAACCGGTGATATGCAGTTTCCTGAAGTATACCTGGTTTCTTCCTGGTGCCTGATTGACACCAAGTATATAACATATATCTAGTTGCCATCATAGACTTTCATAACCCGGAGCATTCCGTGATGAGCAATACCAACATTCTGTTTCAGCCTTTCCGGCTGAAAACCCTTGAACTGCCTAACCGTATCGTAATGGCGCCGATGACGCGCAACAAAGCGCCGGACGGCATTCCGGGCCCGGCCAATGCCGAATATTACCGCAAGCGCGCCGAAGGCGGTGTTGGCCTGATCCTGTCCGAAGGCACCGTGGTCGATCGCCCGGCCTCGCGCAATCTTCCCCACATTCCGCTTTTCCATGGCGAGGCCGCCATGAAGGGCTGGAAGGCGGTTGCCGATGCCGTACATGCGGCTGGTGGTAAAATGGGCCCGCAAATCTGGCATACCGGCTCCACCCGAACCCAGGATGGTTGGGAACCGGGTGCACCGGTTGAAAGCCCGTCGGGGCTGGTCGGACCGGATGATGCGCGTGGCAAAGCCATGTCTGATGCCGACATTGCCGATACGATTGCCGCCTTTGCCAAGGCCGCCCTTGATGCCAAGAATGCCGGGTTTGATACCTTTGAAATTCATGGCGCGCACGGCTATCTGATCGATCAATTCTTCTGGCCGGGCACCAATCTGCGCACTGATCGCTTTGGCGGCAAAACCATTGCCGAACGCGCAACCTTTGCCCGCGAGGTGGTGACCGCCATGCGGGCCGCTGTTGGCCCCGATTTCCCGATCATCCTGCGCGTCAGCCAATGGAAACAGCAGGACTTTACCGCACGACTTGCCACCACGCCCGATGAAATGACTTCCTGGCTGGCCCCGCTGGTCGAGGCCGGTGTGGATATCATCCATGCATCGCAACGCCGTTTCTGGGAACCGGAATTCCCTGAAATTGATGGTGAAAAGGGCCTTAACTTTGCCGGTTGGGCAAAAAAGCTGACCGGGGCACCGACCATTTCGGTGGGCTCTGTCGGCCTGTCATCGGACTTTATCGGTGCGTTTTCGGGCGAAGCATCCCAAAAATCCAGCCTCGATGATTTGATCGAGCGCATGGAACGTGACGAATTTGACCTGATCGCGGTTGGCCGCGCATTGATCACCGACGCCCAATGGCCCGACAAGGTCAAAAACAGCGCCTTTGATCAGCTTGCCGACTTCAACCCCGCAGCACTCGCCGAACTGGTTTAACCGACCATATTCGGCGCATGTCGACGCACCTCCAGGCGCAGGACCAATTAATTTGATTGGTCCTGCGCCTGGCAAACAAGCCGGGCGGCATCATCGGTGCCGTCCGGCTGTATTTCAGGCACCTGCCGCATCCATATCGATCACTCCCCGCACCCAAGCACCACCCCGCCGCCATCACGACCAACAACAATCCTGCAACATTTCCCATCATTGCCAACACTCCACGACAACACCGGGTGCTGCTTTATTGCATGAAACGAGGCCAGCCAAGGTGATGGGACCAATGCACGGCGATACAATCGCGCAACACTAAAATAACATACCAATGTATAGTATTTTATTCTAAATCGAATAGGCTAGCGGGATAAGAACAAAAGACCGCACCACGAAAGGAGAGATGTCATGGGTCAGTATCGCACGACGTCCCCTCAACGCAATCAACGCATGACACTCGAAACCGAAGTTACCATCGACAACAATAAACGCAGCAAGGTCGATCTGCCGGAAAACCATCAGAAATGGGCATCAAACGATGAAGTCGCAAAACCGACCGTCGTCTTGCGTGGCCCGAATTATCTGGTCGAAGATCCCGCTGCATCGAGCAAACAGACGCAGAAAAGATACCTGCCCACCATCCTGGCTTATACCCTTACGGGTGCCGTGCTGGTGATCGGACTGTTGTATTTCATTTTGGAAATGTCATCGATCCTCAAATAACGGAAAGACAGGCGTCCCCATGCGCATACCCTCACGCATGGCCTGTCTTTCTTTATCCTGATGCCTGCCGGTCTGGTTCAAACCGGCAACAAACAGGTCCCAACCAGGCTCAGGACTTATTAATTTGGTTCGAATGGTTAAGCTGATTTGTGCGGATACGCGGAGCAAAACCGCAGGAAGATAAATATCTTTCAAGGTTTTACGACAAAGTAGCCCGTGCAAATCAGCTTAATCCGAAGGACAGACGTTATATTTGCAAACTCCGGCGTCAAATCCCTTGGCCGGGATAGCACCCCGCCCGGCGGGCTTTTCCTTGCATTTCACAAATATAACATCTGCCATTCAAATCAAATTAATTGGTCCTGAGCCTAACTTACGGGCAGCACCATTCCGGTACTGCCCGTTTTTTTTTCAAATATGGATCATTACCGAAGATCTTCGGGCAGGATATGCACACCGTTTTCGTCAATGCGGATATCATCAACCCGTGTTACATGCTCAACCGCCAGAACATCATAAAGATGCGGGAAAAGCGTGCCACCGCGCGCCGGTTCCCATTTGATTTTAGCCGCAATCGGCGCAAGCGGGACATGAAGCAATTTCAAATGATCCCGCCCGGCATAATGCAGGGCAAGGGTCGCTGCCAGCGTATCTTGCGTCGAAAAATGGATAAAGCCATCGGCAATATCATGGGGTGCACCGGCATATTGCCCGGCACTGAGCGCTTCGGCCCATTCATCCGAACCCAATACGCGGTAAATGATTTCATCTGTATGTGTCATGACGGGAATTTAGGCAGAGCCGCGCCAAACGGCAAGCCTACTTCATCGCAGATTTCAACCACCCCAAAAGCTTCGCATAGCGTTCGGTTTTGGCAAATTCCGGGCTGCACACCAGCCAATAGGCCGATTTCATCGCAACCGCCTTGCCAACCGGTTTCAGGAACCCTTGCGCGATATCGCCCTCGATCAAAAGCGTCCGGCCAAGCCCGATGCCCATGCCATTAATCGCGGCCTGCAACACCAGATCGGCACGATCAAAAACAACCGCCTTGGGATCATCAATCGCGCGCGTAAGCTCCAGGCCCACCTGTGCTGCGTAATAGCCCCAACTGAAATCCGTGCCATCGCGCTCCCCCACCGCATCCTTAAGCAACGTGATTTCAGATGCCCTGATCACATCTTCAAACGTCCGGCCCCCGGAAACATAACCCGGGCTTGCCACCGGCATGATCTCGGCCTTTTTAAGCAAGCCGGAATGCAAACCCGGATAAGGCCCGACGCCAAAGCGGATGGCCGCATCAGCCGTGCCACTGGTGAAATCCACCGGCCGGTCATTGACATCCAAGGCGATCTCAAGCCCGGCCTCTTGCGCGTTTGCCAGATTGGGCAACACCCATTTCATTGCAAGGGCGGACGCGACCGACAGGCGCACCGCCCCCGCAGTTCTGAATTTTTCCAGCCGGTCAAATGCCCCGTCCCAGACATCAACCGCCTCAATCGCCGCCGCACACAGCACCCGGCCATATTCGGTTGGCGTGATCTGGCGCGTGGTGCGCGCAAATAATCCAAAGCCAAGTGCTTCTTCAAGCTGGGTGACGCGGTGGCTGACCGCTGATTGATGCACGCCAAGCTTTTCGGCGGCCTTGCTAAAGCTGTTTTCACGCGCAATCGCGGCCAGCACCGGGGCCAACGGGCTTATCCGTGCAATCAACTCACCACGAGTCAATTCATGAGCTTTCTTCATCTATATATGAGTCCAGAATCCCTGCCAAAACGATTAAAACAGCTTCAATACAGATTTTAGCAGGAATAATCTCATGAGTACATCTCAACAAAATACCCAAACCGTCCCGGTCCAGATCGTCAATGCGTTTGTGAAGAATGGTCAGGGCGGCAACCCGGCCGGTGTCGTGCTCGATGCCGATCGCTATAACGACGCCGAGAAACTTTTGATCGCCCAAAAAGTCGGACTTTCCGAAACCGCCTTTGTCTCGAAATCCGAGACCTGCGGCATCAAACTTGATTTCTTTACCCCCACCAAACGCATCGCCCATTGCGGCCATGCAACCATCGCAACCTTCTCCTACCTCGCCGAACTCGGGCGCTTTGGCGATGGTGAGACATCAAAGGAAACCATCGATGGCCCGCGCAAGATCATCCTTGATCACGGCATGGCCTATATGGAGCAACTGGCCCCGACCTACACCCCGGCCAGCAGCTGGACCGGCCACGGCGTCACGCTGTGTGACGTGCTGAAATCGCTTTCGCTCACCGCCGATAATCTTGATAACCGCGCCCGTCCGGTTCTGGTCAATACCGGCAACAACTTCATCGTCATCGCGGTGAAAGATCAGAAGACGCTGGCCAATATCACACCCGATCAGGACGCCATCAACGCGATTAGCGAGAAGCTGGATCTGATCGGCTATTACATCTTCACCACCGACACCGGTGACGCTGATGACGCAGGCATTGACGCCACCACCCGCATGTTCGCCCCGCGCTACGGCATTTCCGAGGAAGCCGCCACCGGCATGGCCGCCGGCCCGCTGGCCTGCGTGCTTCATGATCTGCTCGGCATTAAAAAGGACAGCTTCCTGATCGCCCAGGGCGAATTCATGGCGGAACCATCCCCGAGCCAGATCAAGGTCACGCTGGATCTTAAAGACGGTCGCATTACCGGCCTCATGGCCGGCGGCAAAGGCAAGGTGATGAAAAACCTTGAGGTTGCGCTGTAACCGGTGCTCCACACCAAAGTTTCAGCGGGCAATTTATCCCCTCGCCTGCTGAAACCTACCCCTGTGCTTCATGCGCCTTTCATGGCAAACTTGAAACATGGATGATGATTTCGAACTCCCGCCGGGCATCGGCCCGCACAATGACCGCGAACTCGAATTGATGCTCGCCAGAACAAAGCCGATGGCGATGTTTTCGGACGCCGCCCATGTCAGCGACTATTTCCCCGATGCCGATTTCGCCCCGCATGTCAAAGCAGGCCGGATCATCCGCATTGAGGAAATCATCCCCCGACCACCCTATGAGATGCGCTACCTGTTCTTCGCCCTGCCCGGCGAAGAATGGCGGATCGAAGAAGCGTTGGTGATGTGTCGCAATTTATGCGCCGGGACGGTCAAAGACCATAAGGCGGATTGTGTACGGATGGGGGTGTTATTGGGTTATTCTTCACAGAATATCACGGCGTTCCTTGAGCACCTCCAAGGAGGCAGAAGTCAAGAATGACCTCAGATTCTCAAAAGCGTGATGAGCGTAACTTTGTGCTCAAAGCATCTCAGTTACTGAATAACTCGTGGGAAATTTTAGAACAGCGCGAGAAACCAGATTTCATCATCAAAGAGGGCACCCTTACTTTTGGACTAGAGGTAAGGGAACTTTTTCTTAATGAAAACAAGAACAAAGGGGGATCATCAGCAAAACAGACAGAACAACATCGAAGCAGAAAATTAGAAAAATTTGCTCATAGTTTTGAGGAAAAATCTGATTTGGCATTGCATGTTCGGCTCCTTAGGAAGCCAGATGCTGGAAATATCTCTGAATGCGAGTTGAAAGAACTGCATCAAGCCTTAATGGCAGAAAACCTTGGAAGCAGAGAAACAGGCTACCAAACTCGATTTTTGCTCCGTTGCGGAACCAAGGTTTGGGTTACCAAAGAATTTCATTCTCGCTGGTACGTTGTAAACGATAGAGTCGGATGGGTAAGCCAAGATCCCTTTGAACTAATTCAAACAGCGATCAATACAAAAGGTGGAAAGCTGGATACTTATCGTAAGAATGTTGGATCGGATATACGCTTACTTTTGGTCGCCAATCACCTGAATAACAGTGGGAAAATCACGCTCTCACCTACGACCAGAAGGTCTTTTGATCTGCAAGGCTTTACGAAAGTCTACTTTTTATCTCATCCATCAGAAGCGTTGGTACTCTGAGGCCAGTTGCCTTCACCAATACTGCTCGTATTCTTTAAGCAAGAGCGCAGTTTTCAACAAACCCTGACTTTCCGCTGTTTGAATAATCACGCTGGTTGACAAGGCTGGTCTTTTGAAACGCTGCCGCATTTTCTTAAGCGCTGAGAAAGCTGTATGCTCATGCAGAGTAATCGTATCTGCAAGGAAATCATCAAGTGATTTCGGCTCGATTGAAAACCTGCCAAGCTCTTCTGCCGGGAAGTCTTTTAGATTATCTGTCACCAGAACTTGAGCATGTGTGGCGACCGCAGCCGCCAGAACATGACGGTCATCCGGGTCTGGCAGGTTTATCGCCGGAATGAACTGCTCAAAGTCAGTGACGCAAGCTTCCTCGAAGGCAGTTTCCACGCTCTCTCGTTCTTGCGCAGCATCAACTTCGCCATTTGTAATTTTCGTGATCGCCCGTTCCATCTCATCAAGGATCACAGGACTCCAACGCGGTCGAAAAAGCTCTGCTTCCGCAAGACTCAGCAACAAGTTTCGCTTGAACACACCAGCCAGAACACAAGCATCCAATAGCGCTGTAAAATGGTCTGACCGGTATGTCATGGCGAATTAATATCCCTTGAGGATCAAATCCGCGTCCCTCTCCGCCATCTCGGACAGAGCAGCGGCGCGACGGGCATCCCGGACTTCTTTATAGGCAAACAAATCCTCGGCCTTGATCCGGCGATGCCGTCCGACGGTGGCGTATGGGATTTCATCGGCTTCCAGCAACTTGATCAGGTAGGGCCGCGACACATTGAGCAAATCTGCCGCTTGTTGCGTCGTCAGCTCCGCCGAAAGCGGGATCATCTGAAACCCCTGACGGCTGGACACCAGACGCAACAAAGACATCAGGCTTTCGGTCAAAGCCGGGCTGAGCGTAATCGTTTTCGGTTCCCCGTCACCGGGCGTGACGGTCAGCTTGGTATCTTCACCTTCTTTGCTCTGTGATGCGATGATCTGGCGAAGCTGATCTGCTGTCGCGCTTTCAATTTGCGTTGGCAATCGACCACCAAAATCGTCTTTGCGAATTGCCGACATCTCTTATCTCCATTCCCTGTTCCCACATCGTCGGACTGTGACACCCTCAGATGCAGCTACATCATATGCCACCCCTGCAGCAAACGCAATATTCGAAACAAACGAAATATTCGAAATCACGAGATCTTCTTATCCGCACTCCGCTTCACAACACTCACGCCCAAAACCCCCAGTGCAATCCCCCAGATCGGGCTGGTATTGACCAGCGCTGCGATGATCGCCGGGGCCTGAAGCGGCGTTAAGATGATAGCATAGGCAATCGCGCCCATGGTCATGATCCAGGTGAGGGCTACCGCGTAGCCGAAACTGGGGCGCCAGCGGCGGACAAACGCGTCTTCGCTGGCAACCTCGGCCCGGATGGTACGGTTGACGGATTTGAGGGTTTCGGTATCGCGCGCCAGTTCGATTTCGGCCATGCGTTCGGCATGAAGGTTGGCAGCATGGATTTGTTCGGGCGTGACGTCGCCTTTGGTCACGGCGGCCTCCACCTGTTTAAGGCCCTCGGCCGCCGTCTTGGCAATCGGGTTGTCGATATGATCAAGCCCCGCACCCACCGCCTTCATCAAAAGCGGCAGGCCGATCTGGGCAAGCAATGCCGGGATCATGGGATACCTCCCTAACTGATGTTTTTATAAAAAAGGTGCCCGCCGATCTCGGCGCACGGCACATGCCCACGCGCCCAGAACGGATCGACCGCATGGGTGTGATAATGGGTGGCACCATCGGTTGGGTCGGGAAGTTCGCCCGCCAGTGCACGCTTGGCGATGCGTTTACACAAACGGTAGGCCGGATCGCGCGGGCTGAGTGCCAGTAGCTTCTTGCGGTTGGGGTCCGCTTTGTTCCAGCAGGAAAACTGTGCCGGTTTCAGGCACACCGATTTGATGTCATTGCCCCACCAATAACGCCCGCGTTGCTTGGCAAACGCCACCCGGTTGAGGATGACGGCTGCCACCGCCTCGATCCCGGCGAGTTCTTCGCCGCGCGCCTCGCCATAAAGCGTTCGGGCCAGCACTTCGACGTCAGACAGTACATCGGGGTCGGTAACCGGCTGTGCCGTCAGGGTTTGGGGTTCGGTCATAAGCTCAGATCCTTTTTGCCGGGGATTGGGGGCATGTCGAGCTTGGCCTCGATCCGGAGCAAATGCCCCGTCAGGCGTTTTTCGACATCCTTGAGATAGGGGATGGAGACATAGTTGCGCGCGACATCAAGCTTGAAGGCCGCCAAGCCATCACGCAGGTCCGCCACATCCTTTTCATGGCGCGCACGCTGATCCTCTGCCCGGCCAAGCAGTTCGGAACGCATGCGCCAATGCAGCCAGAACAGGCTGGCCACAACAGGAATTTCAACAGCCGTGATCCACCAGATCACATCAACAGACTGGGTCACAGGCAAGGTCATGGAGGCCTCGATTTGATAGAAGTTTTGAACAGAAAATGAGCCGTTACCGTCGTTCCCGCGCAGGCGGGGATCCATCTTGCGGCATCAGCAAGCGGCATCATGGACAAAGAAAAACCCGCAAACCGATGGCTTGCGGGTCAGATCACTGCCCCTTCGATCCGGGGCAACAGCCCACGGACTGGATCAACACTCAAAACCTTCAGAAGGCAGGCGGCATGACGTTTTAAGCCGCCGGGCCCTTAAGCTTTGCTTCAAGGTCCTGCCAGGCCTCGCCAGAAGCAACAAGGCAGCTTGGGCCGGACGGATAGGTAAACAATATGGTCCATGTCTGGCCATCAGGCGCTTTAAGCACCTCGATCACGCCACCATTGGACGTCACGCCAACCGCGACCGGTTCTTCGGAATATTTCGCGCTCAGGCTATCAATCACCTTGGATCGATCCCCGCAAACCGGCGATGCGAAGGCTTGGGGAATGGTAACTGCAACGGCACCTGCCACCACAGCAATCAAGCTTAGTGTTTTCAACATGGTCAGGCCTCCTGACAGTCAGGTGCGCCCACATGGACGTCTTGTTTTCCTGCACTGCAAAATGGATCAATAAATGATCTTTGGCCGTTTCCCTTTGCCGGTCGCGAGAGTCTGTTCCGTTTAGCTCGAAAATTTTATGTGTGTTCGCTCATATAATAAACGTAGGAACCAAAGCCGGATTTTCCATGAAACTCTCACAAATGTGATACGCAGAAGACTTCAACAAACTGAAATCACTGGATCTTTTTTGAAGACATCACAGGCCGCTCCGATCTCAGGGGTTAAAAAGGCTATCGGCCCGGAAAACCCCGTTCATCCCCCGCCAGTCAGCCCGTCTGATCGGCATATCGACCCGTGGCAAACGCACCGGATCATGCAAAATACAGCCCGCCACCGCATCAAGCCCGTCATCCGGACCATTGCCATCCGGATGCCAATCGCGCATCTGGCGGATAAACGGCGTCTGGCAGATATCGCGATGCACATGCAGCAACCCTGCCCCCATTACCGCGCCAAAAGCATCCTCGATCCGGGTGGCCTTGTTGACGCTCTCATAATGCTCTACGACGCTTGACGCCCATCCGATCGCTTTAAGCTCCCGACGCAAAATATTGGGCAGGAACCGGCCAATACCATTGGTCTCGACCCGCAGTGACGGCAAGTGATGGCGCGCCATGAAGCTTGCCACCTGCGCACAAAGCTGGCTGGCTTCATCGCGCCATGGCCTGTCGCCATGTGCCGGCTGATCCACCAGGCCACTCGGATCAGATGCCCGCAGCCAGGCCATATCATGCAGCCAGTATTCACCCTGATCACAGATATAAACGCACGCCACCACCGCCCCGTCACCGCGCATGGAACCAAAGCTCGGATCAAAATGACAGGCACTTGCGACCATGGTCCGCCCGTCAATACGAAGCGTCATGCGGCCATTGCCCTGGGTGATCTCGGCATCCGCGTCGTAAAATCGCAATTTCGCGGGGTCAAGCATCCCGGCAACCGGGGCGACCATTTCAAGCATCATCTGGCTTTGAAATTTCCGTTCCGGTGTGCGGGCGCGCATGGCTTCAATCGCAGCAACATCAAACCGTTCCGGCCAGTTTGATGCCCCGTCCTTATTGACGATGGGCAACTCAAAGCGTGAAAAACCCGCAAGGAACGGCGCGCTTTCGCCAACTTCGCTGCGCGCGTCACGGGCATAGATCGAATAATAGCTGTGCGGGGTGCCGACATAAAGCTGCGCGCCCTTTGGCCCCAGCACATAGGCAATTTCCGACAGCTTTTCGCGCAGCTCAGCACGCTTATGGGCGGTATCACTGTTTTTGGGCACCTCGACATCATCACAAATGACCATATCGGCACGCGATCCGGTGATATTGCCCCCAATACCCACCGCCTGCATCGACGGATCACGCAACACAGCCGTTCGCGCCACGGTAAACCGCTCGCTCCCCCAATCGATCCGTTTTTCGGGCAACAGTTCTGCCATCAACGGATGGCGTTCAATCACGCGCTTGACATTGCGCACCATCTTTTTCGCCAGATCCAGATCGGCCGCAAGCACGAGAATGCGCAAATCGGCATCACGATAAAGCAACCATGCACAAAACAACCCGACCAGCGTCGATTTGCCGGAATTGCGAAACGCCATCAAAAGCATTTCCCGCCTGCCCGACTTCCAGCAATCCTCCAGCCAATCGGCCATCTTGCGGTGATGGGTCGGCAGGCCAAGCCCCAACATCCGATCCCAGATCCAGACGAATTCGGCGAAGCGGGCCAAATAAGGCTGAACTGCCAAGATTTAGCCCTCCCAAAAATAAATCACGTCGTTCCCGAGAAAGCGGGAACCCACCTTAAACACCACACCAACTGCACCATAGATCCCCGCCTGCGCGGGGATGACGAAACATGTCAACCAACCGTCATCCCCGCGAAAGCGGGGATCCATCTCGCGGTATCGCCAAGCGGCCCCGTGAATACCCGCCTGCGCGGGCAGGACGAAATACATCAACCAACCGTCATCCCCGCGAAAGCGGGGATCCATCTCACGGCATCACCAAGCGGCCCCGTGAATACCCGCCTGCGCGGGCAGGACAAGAATGATGCCCGTCATCCCCGCGAAGGCGGGGACCCCGATCAACAAGTTCCATAAAACCCGGGAAACACAACCAAAAGATGTACTAAACTGCCCCGATGAAACAGCCCTTCGTTTACATCCTTGCAAGTCGCCCGAACGGCACGCTCTATGTCGACGTCACCAGCGACTTGCGCCAGCGTGTTTACCAACATCGAATGGGCGAGGTTCCCGGTTTCACCAAACGTTACGACATCAAACGTCTCGTTCACTTCGAACCGCATAACACCATGCCCGATGCCATCCAGCGCGAAAAACGCATCAAGAAATGGCGCCGTGCCTGGAAAATTCGCCTGATCGAAGAACACAACCCGGATTGGCTTGATTTGTTTGATCAACTGAATAGCTGAGCAGTCGGAATCCCGGCTGCATCCCCTTCTTCGCGGGGATACGGATAAACGGCACCAAAACCGTCGCTCCCGCAACGGCGGGAGCCCATCTCTCGACACTGAATCAACTGCATTATGGATCCCCGCCTACGCGGGGATGACGAAGGATACCCCGTCGTTCCCACAACGGTGGGAACCTCGAACCACATCACGCGCGGTTCAAGGTACTTCGTGCCTCGGCAATCAATTGATCAAAGATGTCGGGCGACATCCATCCGGCCATGCAGGATACGGACGACCTCGATGGCATCCGGGGCCTGCCGGTAATAAATCACATGCGCCCCGACCGGGATTTTGAAATATCCGTCTCGGACATCACATTTCTGCCCTTGGCGCGTTGCACCCGCCAGTTCGGCAAAGACCTGCAAAATTTCGCGGATATATTTCTCTGCCTGCATTACAGACCAGCGCCGTTGCGTATAGCGCCAGATATCTTCAAGATCGATCGCTGCTTTCGGTGTAAGCCGATAGCCCGAACTAACCGCCATGTTCGGCCTTCATCCGGGCCAGAAAGGCTTCACCGTCAAACGGTTTCGCTGGCCCCGATTGTTCGCCCTCTGTCAACGCATCCTGCAAAGCTCTGACCTTCGCCTCATGCTCTTCCAAAAGCCGCAATCCCGCACGGACAACATCGCTCGCCGAACCATAACGCCCCGACTTGACCTGTCCGTCAATAAACCCGGTGAAATGATCTCCCAAAGAGACTGATGTGTTGCGTGCCATGACCAAGATTCCCGCTTGCAATGCTGCTGTACCAATATTTAATACAAAAACATATCTTGAGCAAACCGTATCCCAAAACCAGCGGAAACAAGTGCTTTGTGACTTTCACGGCCCAACCAATGACCGCCGCGCCTCGGAGATAAGCTCTTCCACAGAGCTTGCCTCCGACCGATTGGCATCCTGCTCGGCTTCCCCTGCCCCCTCACACGCCCACCGCAAAAGTTTGATCAGGCTTTCAAGATGGCCAAGCGCTGCCTTACACGCCGCCTGATGGGCGGAAAATTCCTTGGCATCCATGATGCCGGCGGCCTCCGCAGCCAGCCGGTGATACGCATCGCGCGCCATGGCGATGTCATCGGGCAACTCACCAAGAAGACGGGTTTGCAGGGCGCTGATCGGATCGACTGTTTTTTGGCTTTCCATGGGGTTAATTTGCCGAAAGTTCAGACAACCGCGCATCGGAAAGCTTTTCCGGCCAATAGGCCAGATTGCGCAAATGCCCGTTCAGGGCCTTGTCCGTCCCGCCAAATGCCCCCAGCACGATATTGGTGAAATTGCGCGGCATGGCAAAGCCACCCGGCGATGACAGCACCACGCCACCCACCCCCACCGAAACCACATCATCATCCCACGCAAGCGCAATGCGATGGCGGGCATCCTTGGCAAGGGTGCCATAAAGCGATTGCGTTACCACCGGCACGCCATCCTTGCGCAGCGAAATGCGCAGCTGATCGGCATCGCCGTCATAGCCAAGATCAAGGTGGTCATCATTCAGGCTGCTGGAATAAAGCTGCACAATCCGCCAGATGCCAGCCCACGCTGGGGCGGTATGAAGATCAAAGACAAATGTGCCCTGCCCTTGGGCAAACCAGTCCCCCGGATCAAGCCGCACATCATCACACGCGCGCGCCGCCGGGATGCCGTTGCTGATGATGTCACTGGTCGGCACCGGCCCGGCTTCAAGCTGCGCATTCCAGATCAGGACAGAGGCCGGAAGGGCGCTGATCGCAGTGCTGATTTTCGGATAGCGCGTGGTGCCTGACGCCGGTTCGGTAATCCACACCCGCTGCCAGTTTTCATCAAGGCTAAAGCCATGCGCAGATGCCCCGTCAATCCCGCCAAGCGTAATATCCGCCGTGCCCGAAACCGCGCGCATCCAGACCGCAAAGCAATAGGTTTCACCCGTAACAAGCCCGCCGACATTCTGATAAAGGCCATCTGCGCCGCTCGCCGTACCGGGCAGGTCAAGCTGCATGGCGGTTTGGCTGCCATCCGGGGCGGCAATCGTGCTGGGGCTTACCACAACCCCGCTATTCTTTTCCCAAAGCGCATTGTCAAAGGCCAATGAATAGCGCAGCAGATTGGTTGCCGCCCCCTCGATCAAAAGGCCCAAGCGCCGCCCAAGCACATCATGATCATAGGCCGGTTCATCAATCGCACAGGGTTCCAGAATGCCATTCGGGCCACGGATGATCTTGGTGCTGGCGCGCGAGACGTTCATGCAGGCCGCAAGCGGCTGATAACGCAATCCCATTGGATGCATCTCCGATCTGTGTGTTTGGATAGATTGGCGCGGATTGGGGGGTTAACCGCCAATGCGATGAATGTGGCACCAGGTCAAAAGATCGCTTGCGCCAATTTCGCGCGTTTGCGTATCGCTATGCCAAAGGCGCAAGCGCAAGCCCGTCCCCGGCGTGGTGCCGATCCGCGCAATACCGTTAAGGCGCAAACTGTGCGCGGCCCCACTGCCCATGGCGGTAATATCATTGGCCTGCAAATGACTTGACCAATCCGTACCGTTAAAGCGTTCGAGCGACAATGTGGTAAAGACCGACTGGTCGGCAATCGGGAAACGAACCCCGATATCAACATGATAAAAGCCCGGCAAAAGCCCGGTGACGCCATGCACCGCACTGTCATAAAGCCCGTGGCTGTCCTCAATCACCTGATCCCATTCGATCAGGAACGCCCCACCTGCGGGAATGGATTGCGATGCTGTGCGCAAAAGCTTTACCACGGGTCCGCTTTCATGGATGGGGGCTGCAAACCAGCGCACACCATCACAGATCAGATCAACCATGTCGCCCCGTGTCGGAAGCGCATAAACACCAAGATCAAGCCCGCCATGGACCGGGCGGATCACATCCCCCGCAGCAGTCACAATATCAACCATCGTGCCATCACCGTTCAAAACGCGATAGCGCACGCCATTGCGCGCAAGGGACGCCACCGGCAAAGTCAATTGCGCCCCGCTGGAAAGCCGAACCAGTGATCCGGTTTCGCGGATATCCATGATGCGCGAAACCGGTGCATCAATCACCGGCATGCGGCGTTCATCCTCCCACGCCAAAACATCGCCACTACGAAAATCAAGATCAAGCAGTGCCGAGGCATGTGATCGTTCAAACGACGCGGCGGCAATTTCCGATCGGGTTTCGGCGGCCTCTGCCCGGCTGGCGGCATCCCGGGCCTGACTGGCCTTTAGGCTGGCCGTTGCGATCTCCGCCGCGTCGGGGCCATTGGCAAGCCCATCCCCCGCCACGTTCCAGATCAACGCCCGACCGGGTTCGATGGCGGGCAGCTCGGCGGATGCCGGATTAACCTGCCCCGTCTGATCCGCGCCAAAGCGCAGCGTCCCGGTCAATGCA
The DNA here is from genome assembly GCA_048264285.1 of Thalassospira sp. Classification (GTDB taxonomy): domain Bacteria; phylum Pseudomonadota; class Alphaproteobacteria; order Rhodospirillales; family Thalassospiraceae; genus Thalassospira. The sequence continues at coordinate 30,150 of JBLXDD010000006.1, read as the reverse complement.
CGATCCACATCGCCAAGGGCAGCTGTCATGAAATCAAGATCACGCTCAAGCGCATCGCCACGCGGGATCGACATGGCGTCAAAGCTGCTTAGACGGCGCAAATGCAATTGCCGGGCGATGGTGATCGTGGTGCCGTTTGCCGGCGGGGTTTCAAACCGAACCGCCCCGCCACCGCCCTGATCGGTGGGCGTGAGTGCGATGTGAAACCCGGTGTCGGTTTCCGCTCCATCAATGCTGATGCGCACATCACCGGTATCAAACACATCAAAATCGAACGGAAACGTTTCGCGCACACCATCGCCGACAAAGGCGATGGATGCACGGATCTGATTGGCAAAAACAGCGCCCATAGCGTACTTCCCCTATAACCCCAACTCAAAACCCGGCCCAAAACCCGGCCCGACCATCACCCCCAGCCATCACGTTTGGAAAACCAGGCATTCAACCGCGCAACCGTGTCATCCTGCGTGGATCGCAAAAGCGATTTTTCCCGCCAGGCGGCTTGCTGATTGATCCGGCTGCGATCCCGTGCGGCGGCCTGCGCACTAAACTCGGCATCCTGCGTTGCTGCTTTTTCATATCCGGCCAGAACCGCACTGGCCGATCCCGATCCACCGGCAATCAGGCCCGATGCCCCCTGGCGGGCGCGCGCAGTTGCTTGGCGACGCTTAAGGTCTTCTTCGCGCTTGATGGCGTCTTCGCGTTCACGCGCTTCGATCTCGGCCAGTTGGGCTTGGCGTGATGCTTCGCTTTGATCAATCCGGCTTTGGGCATCACTTTGGCTGGCCGCAATCCGCTGCCCGGTTTGCAGCACCGATGCCGCCATCGGCACGATTGATGTAAATCCACCCATCAGTCATTCACCCCCATTTCACTGGCCGCACCAAGCAACAAAAAAGGCCGGGGCAATGCCCCGGCGATGCGCCATAATCCACTTGTGACTGTTCCCCCGCTGCCCCGTCGCCAGCCCAGCGCGCGCAGCGTGATATCCCCGCTATAGAGCGCATTTTTGTCATCGGCGGAAACCGGCAATGCAACATCACGCAGCCCCCGACCGGTATCAACGCGCAACTGGCCGGTTTCCTGCAAACGCAAGGTCACCGAAACCAGCCGCACGGCATTGCCGCCATGCGGGCGACTGCCATCCGATGCGGCCGGCGGCAGGGCATAGATTTCATGGTTAAAGGGCAATCCGGCCTCGATCTCTGAAACCGCGCCGATGCTTTCAGGCAGGGTGATCGTACCGCCGACAACCGGAATATCATCGGCCAGAACCCCGTCATGCCAAACGCTGACCGCAAGCCCGTCAAGCGCATCAAGATTGCCCCAATGCCTGCGCGGCACTTCACCATCCGCGACAGTTTGGCGACGATAAAGATCAAACCCGCATTCCGGATCAAACACGCCCAGGAAATAACGCCCGTCGCGTTCAAGCACGACATAGACATCCCCGCCTGACACCGAAACCGATGCAAAATGAAACCCCGCAACCGATTGCGCCGACCAGGCGGTAATCGCCTCGCTGCGATACAGTGTCAGGGTCGCAAGGGAACCATCGCGCATCACCACATGCAACAACCGCCGATCCGGATCAAAGGCCTGATCGATCGGATGATGGATCAGATGGCGTGACAGCAAGGCCAGATCAGCTGATCCATAGGCCTGCTCGACATCGGTAAACAGAAATTCGCGAATTTCTTTGCCACTCCGCCCGGCAAAAAGCGTTGCCCCATCAACATTGACCAGTGGCACGGTGCGATCACTGGGGCTGCCGATCCTGGTCTGGCGCGTGATCTGCACATTGGCTGGTGTTAACGGATCGCCTGTGACCATCCATTCCGATCCGCTGGTAAAGACCTGCAAATGCCGCCCGGCGAAAATGCCGGTGATGGCATTGACCTGATCGGCCAGAAGCGCAAATTCAATCGCCTCGTCATCCAGCCCTTCGCCCAACTCGAAATTAAACAGATCACCCGATTTCGACATCCACAACCGGTTGGGCAGATCGCGCGATCCGCCAATGATCAGCCGGTCCTGATGAAAGGTCACGCTGCGCGGCCAGCCGCGCACATCGGAAAAGGCCTGTTCGGCAAAATCAACCGTGGCATCGGCATTTGGCAATGCCTGTTTTAGGGCAATCTGGGCGGTGCGCGCATCGCTAACACTTGTGATTTCGCCCTCGATCCCCTGAATGCGCCACAGCGTTCCGACATGGTCTGGCACAAACACATCCATGCTGGCACTGAGCATCACCGTGCCACTGATGCCAGACGGGGTCAGGCTTGCTGCCGGATCACCGAATTTGTAATAGGGCTGGCTGGTCTGGAAATTGGTTTCGCGCCAGGCCCAAAGGCTTGTTTGCCAGTTGCCATCCCCGGTCCGCGTGATGCGTACTGGCCGCACTTCGGGATGGACGACCAACAGCGTATCCGCACTTTGCGTCCAGTTCAAAAGATCATGGTGCTCATGCCCGAATGTGGTTTCAAACCAGATCGTCTCGACCCCGTCTTCAAACACCAGCGCGCGGTTATCGCCAAAGGCCAGCAGATAGGTTTGATCGGTATTGAACTCGAACTGGATCAAACGCGCACGCCCCGGCAATTCATCAATCAACCGAATACCGGGCCGCCGACGCACCCCGCCCGATGGTTCGATAAACACATTGCGCAGGCGCGCGGCCCCGTTGGCATAGGCACTTAAATCCGATCGCCCCCACAATTCCGGCGCCAATTCACCAGTCGAAAACGTGTTTTTCTCCAGAACACGGCGTGCCATGGGTGCTCCTTTTTTGTCGAAAAATTTGATGGTGCGCCTGTGGGTCGGGGTTCCCGCCTTCGCGGGAATGACGGAGCCACAACGGATGCTTCGAACCATCGTCATTCCCGCGAAGGCAAGAACCTCGCACCGCAGCCTCCAAACCGACTGCCACCTACCCCCGCGCCGCAATCAGGGAAAAATCATCAATTGCATGCGGGGTGGATTGCTGCGCATCGGCAAGCCTTGCTTCGCGCAACTGGTCTTCGGCGCGTTTAAAAAGGTATTCCGCGCGCGTACTGCTTTCGGTCAGCGGCAGGCAAAACTCGGCGGCCAACCGCGCCATCAAGGCCATGTCAAACCAGGCCGGAAAGCTGCCCTCTGGCAAGCGCGCGACATAGGAAAGATACGCACTGTCCCCCGCCACCAGAACCGCCTGATCGCGCAACTCGAACGCGGCAATCTTGCCCCCCTCATTTTCAAGCGACAGCAAACGGATAAAGTCACGCGGCAAGGCAAACAGCTTACTGCCGTCCTTGGGCGAAGTGGCCCCGTCCCCGTCCGCCAAGCGCGAAAGCCAGCAGCCCCGCCCGGCAAACCGCCACGGATAGCCCGCCAGCATGCCATCGCGCACAGCGGGATAGAGCATGCGGGCAATCTCGGCCTCGGCGATGTCTTCCTCAAACGATGAAATCGGCGCCGCCCCGATCATCACCAAAGCCCGCGCACACAGTGCCACATCACTTAACGCCATCACATCCCCCCAACAAAAACGGGGCCCGGAAAACCGGGCCCCGCCACAAAGTCAACAGCCAGCGTTACGACGCCGACGGATAAAACGCCTTGATCGCATAGGTCATCGCGATATTGCGAGGGCGGGTTTCGTCGCCCACGCGGGCACCTGGAGAATTTCCACTATCAAAGTTTAATCCTTGCCCGGAGTGGGTATGTCGAGCCCGTTCATCCGCAGCATCCACTCCCTCCGAAAAGGCCCCTTCGCCCTCCATCAACGTACCACTACCCTTAATCTGACCTGTGATACGTTGCATCTGATCAAGCTGGGAAGTTCCAAACACCCGCCCGTCATCAACACCTCGACCATTATCAAAACCACGAATAAACTCGCCGCGCAGGTCTGGCAAATTGAACGTGGAAATTTCATCACCAACGCCCCAGACCGTGCCGATGGTGGCAAACAGATCGGCATAGTCGGTACGTGAAACGGCCGAACCATCACACACCAGCCAGCCGGTCGGCGGGGCGGGCATGGCAAAGGCTGAAACCGTGCCGATTTCGCTGCCAATAATGACACCACCACCAGCCGTTCCACCGTCTGCAATCAACGTTTCGATGGCCTGAAGCAGTTGGGTTTTGTCATCGCAATCGGGCCAGATGCCCGCACCTTGAATAACGTTCAGAACTTCACATTCCACTGGGGTTGAACCCTGCATGGGCAGTCTCCTTGATTGATAAAAAGAAACCCCGGCAACGGGTGTCACCGGGGCGAGGTTGAGGGAGGATGAAACGGATCGGATCAGTCGGTATTTGACGTACCAATCGCCGTCATATCGCGGACATCGACACCATTGGCACCCGAACTGGCGACAACGAACAGTCCGCCAGACAGGGTGGCATCGCGATTGGTGTTGGCGATGATGAAATCGCCGACGCGCAGCATGTCTCGCGCCTCAAGAAAATAGTTCGCGGTATCGACGTCGGCGGCGACATCCGGGGTGATGTAGTGCCACAGCGTAAAGCCGTTGGCATAGGCCAGAACGCTGAGGTTTCTGGCTTTGAAACCTTCTGCCATTTTGGGCTCCTATTGTTAGGAAATGTTGGGCTGAGCGGTTGGCACGAGATCCCCGCCTGCGCGGGGATGACGGTGCTGAATCAGGTGCATGGAACGAACGTCATTCCCGCGCAGGCGGGAACCTCGAACGGCACGCGAAACAGGGGTTTAGCGCTATTCCTTGGCTTTCAGGCACACCACACCATCGCCATCAATCAGCGTTGCGCCCTGGCTCATGGAGTTATTGACAAAGTGCGCCGCGTGATCGCCATGCCAGGTGATGTCTGACTGGACCTCGGACCCGATGGCATGGCCGATGGCGGTACGGTGATACCAGAAACAGGATCGAATGCCGCTTGCCACCGGCAGGCCCGAATGGGGCATCCAGAGGGTACCGAGCCAGCGTTTGGCCTGGGTTCCCTTCCATGGCAAATCTTCATCGCCGATGTAATCGGAACGGGCAAATTCATCGATCTGCAAAAGCTCCGACCACTGTTTCCAGCCGACAATCGCATAACGCTGCCCGTCATCGGGCACGTCACGATCCCCAAGGCCTTCAAAGGCCATCATGACCTTATCAAGGGTCATGCCCTCGGTATTGTCGGGCACAACATCATCGGTTCCGACCAGCGCATTGATGATCAGCTCGTCGGTCTTGCGGCCGAGCGCATAGGCCCCGGCATTGGCCAGAACCATCTTTTCATCATGGTTGATTTTAAGTTCATCAAGCGCATCAACCCAGTCACCGGCATAGTAATCACGCAGATCACAGCGCACCGCCTCGTGATCGACATTCATCACCGGCACCTTGCCGTGCCGCGCCTTGGTGGTGGCCGTGCCCTTGCCGACTTTCTGGAACACGGTGGTTGCGCCCTTGATGGCGTTTTTCACCCTTACTGTGTTGCGCAGTTTTGATCCCATCCGTTGATAGGCCTGATGCACATCGGCCTGAAAATGGTCGATGAAGCTTTGATCAATCGTGGTTGTCATCGATTTCGATCCCCTTGTTTCAGATATGATTTTGTCGTGATTGCAGACAGCCACCGGGATCCAATTGCAGCGCCGATTAAGGCCAGTGCCACAATTGCCCCAAAACCCGGTCATTTTCCGGTCATGGTTTGATGTTTTAAGAAGGGCGTCTCATGTTGAGTCACGCGCCGGATTTGCCCTGACCTGTTGCACCTGACGGGCTTTTCTGCGCGGTCCGGTTTCCCAAAAAGAAAAAGAGTAACTGTCGTGAAGAAGTCGGTTTTGCTTGTATTCAGTCTGATCGGGCTGGGGGTTGCGGGCTATTTTCTTTTACCGCTTACCCCGATCCCCGATTATGTCCACGCCGTCATGGAACGTGCCGACAAACTGTTTTAGGGTCAGTCCCCGTCATTGACTGTGTGACAGGCGGGCGAAATCGGCCTGTATTTCGGCGACCAAAGCCGGATCACGATCGCGCCAATAGCGCGGATCATTCATCTTGCGCCGGATCTCGGAGCGAAGACTGGTCACGCCCGCCCCGCCATCGACCTTGCCCAGCGCGGCTTCTTTGCTTTGCGTCATCATGCGATGCATGGCACGCACGCCATCGGCACTTTGACAAAGCGCATCAAAAGCAGCCTCCGGCAGATTGGCCTTGCCCCAGCTTTCGATTTTCGGTGCTAGTTTTTTCCAGCTTTCTGCCCCGCCAAACTCCGCCGCCAAGGCCGCACGATCCGTCGCACGTTGTGCGGCCTGATCGAGATCGCCCAGAAGCGGCGACAGAATTTCACCCGCCAGATCATAAACCAGCTGCGCCTGGGCATTGCTGAACCCCGCTTCATGGAGGCGCTGGTTCAAATCCGCATCGATATCTTCCATGCCCTCGGCAAGCGTAATTGCATAGGCGTCCGGTGTTTCGGGCACCAGATCGGCGATGGCGGCGGCGTCAAGGTCGGGTTCGGGCACCGGCGTTTCGATATCAGGCCGCTCGGGTGTTTCTGCTGCTTCTGGGAGTTCCGGTGCTTCCGGTGCTTCCGGCGTCTCTGTTTCTGGTAAGAGAAGATCGGGTTCGGTTGTCATGCGAACACTCCGCTAAATGGGTCAAACTTTGGTTTGGTAGATGCGGCTCGGGATCCCCGCCTTCGCGGGGATGACGGTAGACAGAACAGGTGCAAGGAACGAACGTCATCCCCGCGAAGGCGGGGATCCCGAGCAGCAAGCTCACACCTCCTTTAAGTCCTGCACCAACCGCTTGATCTGAAGCACCAGTGCCCGCTTCCCTTCGCGCATCCAGATCGCCGCATTGCTGGCATCCGGGCCAAGCGCGCTATGCAGAAAATGGCGTTCAAGATCGGCCAGCACCTTTGCCCCGGCGTCGCTGTCAAAACAGGCCTGCCAATGGTCGCTGCCGTTTTCCGAAAGTGTCTCGTCCTCGGCCTCGAACCAGTCCCATCCGTTATCCCCCATCACATGGCCTCCGCGATTTCGGGCGGCAGGATTGGCCGCAACAAATGATCGGGCACGCCAAACTGATCGGCAAGCCAGCGAACCATGACCGGTAAATCAACCTCGGCCAGTGCTTCGGGGCCGAGGGCCGCAATGCGCGACAACCAGTCAAGCGCCTGTCCTGCCTGCACGCGTTTGGGCAGTTGCGCCAAGGGGGCGGCGTGGCGCAGCACCACAACATCACCATCAAGCGGGATGTCGGGAAGCTCGCCGGTTTGGGTCAGGATATAAAGCGCGCGCCGGATCAACGGATAAAGCAATTCCGCCTGCAACCGGCCATAGGTTGCGCCCAAAAGCCGGGCATTTTCCGATGCGCGTTCCAGCACCTCGGTCGCGGTCATGCCCGGTTGATCGGTTTGGCCCAACCGATCAGCCAACAAGCAGCGCCGGATGCGATCGCGCAGATCAGACAGCACAAGATCAGACACATCAAACCGACCGGGGGCCTCAAGCGGTTTAAGCCCCGCCGACCCGACCGCCTTGGGAATGATGCTGCCCGGAACCAGCCGGATGGTGGCCGGGTTCAACACCCCGTCATCATCGGCCTGCCAGATGCCGGTGACGGCGATGGATGCGTTTTTAAGCACCAGTTCAACCACCTTGTTGGCGGTTTTGATATCGGGCAGCGCTTTCATCACCGGCGATCGGCCATAAATCTCGCCCGGGGCCTTCATCCAGCGAAAGGCAATATAGGGCGAAACATCAAACGCCGCGCGATAGAACATCTCCCCCGTTTTGGCAGCGCCGTCCTCGCGAAAGACACAAAGCTCATACCCGGTTTTCTGATCGGTTGCAGGCAGGACAGCCTCTATCACCGCAATGCGTTTAGGTGTTTCCGTGTCATCGCCATCATCCCCGGCAACGCCCGTGGCCCCCGGCCAGGTCGAGAGGATTTCTTCGCGGGTCAGCGAAAGTTTGCGAAAGACCGCATCCATCTTGCCATCAGATCGTTCTTCAAACGTCAGATCCCGCAAGGGAACGGCGGTAAAGCGTAAGGCCGACGGGCTGTGCAGGTCGGCCTTTTCCAGACGCAAGCAGGCCGTTCCGGCCGTCACCAGATCCAGAAAGGCCTGATGCATCTCGACCGCAAAATTGGAACGATCAAAATGCCCCTGCAAAATCCGCACAGCCCGACCAAGCTGTTCGGTCAAAGCTTGGCGATCCGCATTGGCAACATTGCCGCCCGGCTCCAACTCAAACCATCCCCCACCGGGCGGCGTGATTTCGGCCATCAGGCTGGCGGCAAGCTGTTCGACCGCATCCGGGGCCGTTGCATCAAACACCCGGTCAAGGCGCTTGCCGCCGTTTATCTGATTGCTGGCAACCGCATTGCGCTGTGGCAGGGCAAATTCATAGCAATCCTGCCAATGCGAAAGCCAGTTACGCCGGCGTTCCATCGCCTTTTGAAAACGCATCCGCAATTGTGCGATATCCACGCCCACCGATGGTTTGCCATCAATGTCGCCCTTCACATCAGGCGTTGCGCCGCGCTTTTGCGATTTTGCCATGCCTATTCCCCCAACAGGTTTTTGCCACCGCCGGCCTGGGCGATGCGGTCATTTAAAAGCCCGCGATAACTTGTTCCGATCAGACTGGCCCGCCCATAGCGGCGGCGTTCAAGTGCCTCGGTCCTGGCCACCCGGGCGGCATCTTCGGCACTGGTGCTATCGTCGCTGTTACCTGCAGTCTGCGAAGAAACCGCAGGTGCAACAGACGCCGGTTTTGGTGTGGAAAACAAACTTCCCATCGGGGCCTCCGGTTTGTGACGATCAATATGTGCTTTGAGCTTGTGGTTCGGGTTTCCCGCCTGCGCGGGAATGACGTTCGTTCCATGCTGCGGTTTTGGCACCGTCATCCCCGCGAAGGCGGGGACCTCGCGCTGCATGCTCCGCCCAAACGCAAAAACGCCCGCAAGGGTCAGAACCCTGCGGGCGCATTTGTGGCGTTGATTTGTCTCTTATGTCACATTAAAAAGAACAAATCAAGAACATTTTTCAGAAAAAAACACATCCCCGATTTTATCGGCCTTTGCCCCGTTTTGCAGATGGCGATAAAGCTGCCAGGGCGTGATGATCCAGAAGGCGGAAATGCCCAGCAACCGTTTGACCAGTTCAACACAGCTCATGGGGCCAAAGCGCACTTTGCATGCGACGGAGGCCGGATAGCGCGCCCAGATACAATGACACCCAAGACCGCGATAATAGGCCGCCGGATCAAAGAGAGGTGAATAGCACCAGCTTTCGCAGCGCACCCGATGGCTTTGCGGATCAAGGCAAATCCATTCCCCGGCCCGCACCCCCGAGACCAGCACAAAGCAATGACGAAAACCCGGTTTCAGCACACGCAACAATCTCTTTTCCGGGGCATCGGCAAAGACCACCAGAACCGAAACCTCACGACCGGTTGAAGACTGATTTGCCCAGTGGTCCATCCACGGACCAGCGGCCTCTTGGGTGTTGTTCTGCATGGTCTCGACCGATCTGCCCGGCATTATCACATCCTGCATGGCGACAAATCTCCACCCAGTTCGACAACCGCATCATCATGATGAAAACTTTCATCCTGACCACGTTTGACAATGCCACGCGTAATCAGAACGTTTTCAAGGGATTCCATGGCGTGCCGCCATAAATCCCCCTTGCCCTTTTCACGCGGATCGCGGGGATCGGGTTCGCGTTCAACCAGCCCGAAATATTCCAGAACCTGAAGATGCCGATCCCCCAAAATGCCGCTTTTTTTAAGGCGCATCACCGCGTTATAAACATCATCGGGATCGCACGGGCGGACCACCTCGCCCGCATCGGCCACCACACGCGCCCCCTCGATCCGGGCTGTTTGACAGCGCACAAACCAGAACCATGCCTGCCGCGCACTGGAAAAAGGGGTAATGTCGCGCGCAGAAAGTGGTTTGGGAAAAAGTCGTTGTTCGGTCACGTCGCCCTCCTGCTGAATAATGCCTGTTCATGCCACCGCTTTTGCATCTGCACCCGCCCCTGACCGCCCCAAACCCTTAAAAAGGATACAGTTATCCTGCCCGCGCATTTCGCAATGCACGCCGGTGCGGTGAATGGTTTGTGATGTCCCCAAGGGCGGTTTTCCGCCCGCGCAATCAAACGACTTTTGTCGCCGCCTTAACAGCCGATCTTGATAAGTCCCGGCTTACTTCAAGATGCAATTCCGGTGTTGATATGCAAGCTATAATCCCTTTTTGTTCTCATTGTAAAGGATTAATTTCCTATTACCCGATTTCAATCCGGCAAAGTTGCGGCCAGCCCCATGCTCTTCGGCTGCTCATCGTGTGATATCTTTGCAGATCGGTTTTTTCGGACCTTTTCAAATCAGGAATTAATTCCTTCTTTTGCAACCGGCATTTGTCCTGCTAGGATGCGCCATGATCCGACATCAGCAAATATGGGCCGCCCTTGACCAGATCGCCAAAGACCACGGTTTGACACCGTCAGGCCTGGCGCGGCTCGCACAGCTTGACCCGACCACATTCAACCGGTCCAAACGCACCACGGCCCAGGGCAAGGCGCGATGGCCGTCGACTGAAAGCATTTCCAAGGTACTGTCGGTTACCGATGTCAGTTTTCGCGAATTTTCCGAACTGGTTGATGGCAACGGTGCCGGGCGCATTCCGGTGATCGGATTTGCCCAGGCGGGCAATCGCGGTTTTTTTGATGATGCCGGTTATCCGGTTGGCGGTTCATGGGAAGACATCACCTTTCCGGCCCTGCACGATCCGACGGCCTATGGATTGCGTATTTCAGGGGATTCCATGGCCCCGGTGTTTCGCGACGGGGACCTGATCATTGTCAGCCCGGCCTCGAACATCCGGCCCAAGGACCGTGTAGTTGTCAAAACCGTTGAGGGCGAAGTCATGGCCAAGGAACTGGTTCGGCGCGGTGCACTTGGGGTGGAACTCAAATCCTTTAACCCCGAATTCGAAGACCGGTTTATTCCCGCTGATCAGATTGACTGGGTTGCCCGTATTTTATGGTGCAGCCAATAACCGCTGGCGGTTATCGGCATCGGGTTTTGGCTTACAACACGTCCTGCTGTGAACAAAGACACCAAAAAACACGAAAAATCGCACCAAACTGAAAAACATATCGAAACCGTGGCGCAATATTCCTATATGGAATTAGTAACTGTTATATAAGACAGTTATACGCCAACGCGACGACGGTTCGGGAGACCTGCTTGCAGCTAGAACGTTATCATATACGCCGTTTCCTGGTGATTTTAGCTGCCTATTTCGTAACCGGGTTTGTCGGGCTTCAGCTGCAATATCACGGCACCAGCCAATCGATGGTCTGGTTCCCCCCGGGCATCGGGCTTGCGCTGTTGATACTTTGGGGATGGCGGTATTTTCCGGCCTTGTTTCTCGGCTCGATCCTGACGACCATTCCAGCGGGCATTCCTGTATTGGCCGCGCTTCTGATCGGTGCGACCTCATCCTTTTCGATCACCATTCCCGCAATCATTTTGCGCCGTTTTTTCCGCGATGATCTGCTTTCAAGTTTCCGGGGATTGATCTGTTTTCTGGTGATTGGCGTTGTGGCCCTGCCCGGCTTTTCTGCGCTTTTGGGCACAACAATGGCCGCAATCAACGGCCTGCCCGAAGCAACAGATTTCACCGAGCTTTGGCTAAGCTGGGCCCTTTCGGGCATGGTCGGCATTCTGGTTACAGTCCCGCTGATCTTCCAGGCTTTCAAACATTACTGGAAAAGCAGGACGGTCGGCTATTATCTTGAACTTGCCTTCATTGCCACAGCGGCCATCATCGTCAGTTTCACGATCAATTCATCGGCCATTACCTCGCGCCCGGAATACCTGTTTATCTTTGCGTCTTTGCCATTTCTGATCTGGTCGGCTGCGCGTTTTGGCATGCTGGGCGCGACACTGATCAATGCCCTGATCACGGTCACCATTGTTGTCTTTTCCGCGACCGGAAGCGGAAGTTTCATGCAGCTCAATAGCAGTGCCGGTGTCCGCGACATTCACAGCTATGTGTTTGTTGTGTCGCTGATTACGCTTTTTCTGGGCTTCGGGGCCGAAAAATTCGGCCGTATTGCCAAACACGCCGAAGACGGGCGCGTTTCACGCGATACGCAACGGCTGCGCCTGACACTTGCGATCATTGTTTCGGTTGCGGGTTTTGGCATTTCAACATTTGCAGCAGTCTATACCTATAATCAGCTGGTCGCCGCAGACCGGGCCTCGATCGAGCAATACCGCCTTGCCTTTGAGGCATCGCTTCGTGAAGAACTCGGGGTTGCAACAGACTCCCTGATCGCCGTTCGCACACTGTTCGAGGTCCATGGCGACGTCTCATCCAGCACGTTTGATGCCATGATTTCCCCCTGGGTCAGCCGCCGCCCCGGCGTTGCGGCCCTCGAATGGGCGCCCCATGTAGAAAAACGCGAACGGAATTTAATCGAAGAAACCGCAGAACTGCGTGGCGTAACCGGCTTTGTCATTCGCGAAGAGGTCGACGGCAAGCTTCAAGCATCTGCCGAACGCGACAGTTATTTCCCGGTTTTCTATATCTTTCCGCGATCGGGGAACGAAAAAGAAATCGGGTATGACCTGCTTAGCGAAAATTCCCGCCGTCGGGCTGCTGAAACAGCTCTTCAAACTGGCAACATCACCCTGACAGAGCCGCTCGACCTGTTTCAGTCAAATTCGCCAATCGCCACATCGCTTGCTTTTTTATCTGTCCACAGACAGCGTGACAGACTTGGCCCACCACTTGGCATTGCGGTTGGCGTCTTGCATCTGACAGACATGATCAGCCGGGCCGCAAGGGTTGCCCGTATTCCGATTGATTTCGAAATTCACCTTGCCGATCTGCGGACCCAGGGTGAACACAAACTGATCTATACCAACCGCCCGATAGATTATGCGTTGAACCATATTCAGGAAGAAATCGAAAAGCCGTTTAACCCGAATGTCTCGAACTTTACGTTTGGCTATCGCGACTGGACGATTGTGCTGCATCGTTCCGAAAACAAGTCATTTGGCCTGTTATACTGGCAACCTTGGGCGATCTTTGTGTTTGGCTGTACGCTAAGTGTGCTGTTGCTGGTTTATTTGCGCTCGCTTAACCGCACCGAAAAGCACATTGTCGAACTGGTCCATCGGCGGACCCGTGAACTTGAAGATGCCAGACAGGCTGCTGAAACTGCAATGAATCAGGCGCAACAGGCCGACCGCGCCAAATCGGAATTCATCGCCCATATGAGCCACGAATTCCGGTCCCCGATGACATCCATTCTCGGCTATACGCAGCTTGCAAATGACAGCCTTGATAAAGGCGCATCCCCCGAAACCCTGCGCCACTATCTTGATATCATTCGCGGGGCGGGGCGCCATGTTCTGTCGCTGATCGGCGATATCCTTGATATTTCCAAGATCGAAGCCGGCAAACTTGTGCTCGAAGAAGTTCCGCTTGATCTGCATCGTCTGTGTCGGGAAGTTGAATCCATGATGGCGGTTCCGGCCAGCGATCAGGATAATACGCTTATCCTTGATCTCAGCCCGCAATTGCCCCGCGAAGTCATCGGCGATCCGGTCCGGTTCAAACAGGTTCTGACCAACCTTGTCTCGAATGCCATTAAATTCACCAAACATGGCACGGTGGAACTTTCCGTGCAGCCGATTGCCACCACAAACGACACCGTATCCATCCGCGTTTCGGTACGTGATCAGGGGATCGGCATTCCGCCGGAAAAACTTGAATCGATCTTTAGCGCCTTTACCCAGGTAGATACCACCACCTCGCGCCAATATGGCGGTACGGGGCTTGGTCTTGCCATCTGTCAGCGCATGATTCAAGCCATGGGCGGCACCATCAAGGTCGAAAGCAAACAGGATGTCGGCAGCCATTTCTGGTTTGAAGTCACCCTGCCACGCAGCAATCCCGACGCACTGGCAAAACATGACAACAAGAACGCGACGCTAAGCCAACAAGAAGAAGCACACCCCCCGGCTGATCGCACCCACTGGAACCTGTTGTTGGTCGAAGACATCAAAATCAACCGTATCCTTGCCCAGAAATTGCTTGAACAGCAAGGCCACACCATTACCACCGCCTCGGACGGTCAGATGGCGCTTGATCTTGTGGCAAGCCTGGATTTCGATGCCGTTCTGATGGATCTGCACATGCCCGTTCTTGATGGCATGGAAGCCACCCGCAAAATCCGTATGTCCGAAGATCCGGTCAAGGCCTCGATCCCGATTCTGGCGCTGACGGCGGATATTTCCAACGACAATATCGAGAAATTCCGCGAGAGCGGCTTTGACGCCTATTGCACCAAACCGCTCGATATCGAGGCAATCGAAACCGAACTGTCCCGACTGGTTCATCGCAAATTCGAATTCCGCAATAAACCGCCTCAGACATCTGACGCTTAAACAACAGATATCGAACAGGTTGCACAGAGGCCACAGATCGGACCAATAGCCAAGCCGGGTTGATCTGAATTCAGCGTCGTGTCTATTTCACGATGCCGGTCATGGATCGCAATTCTGCGGCCACATTCGGCCCCGCTGTCAGGATGGGGGCACCTTTTTCAAGGGCATCGGGTACGCCAAGATAATCATTGGCCCAACCGCCGGCCTCTGTCATCAGAAGGATGCCTGCCATGCAATCCCATGGATTGATATGGGGTTCGAAATAGCCAATCAGGCGCCCGGCCGCGGCATAAGCCATCGAAAGCGCGCCGGACCCGTTGCGCATAAAGATACCTTCGCGATCCAGCAGGTCCTTGATAAAGGGGATAATCGCGTCACTTGTCGTGCGATGGGACATCCCAAGTCCCATCACGCCATCACCAACGGTTTTGGCATCGCTGGCCTTGATCGGCTCACCATTGACAAAGGCTCCCTCGCCACGCTTGGCTGTGAACAGCTCATTGCCGCAGGGCTGATAAATCAGGGCAAGCTCGATCTGGCCCTTTACAACAAGGGCAAGCGAGATACACCAGCTGGGCATCTGATTGACAAAACAAGCCGTGCCATCAATCGGATCAATCACCCACAGGCACTCATTATCCCCCTTTTCGATGCCCATTTCTTCGCCAAGAAAGCCATCTTCGGGGAAAGCGTCACCGATCTGGTCACGGATGATTGCTTCGACATTTTTGTCGGCAATGCTGACCATATCAAGCGGGTTTTCCTTGGCCTCAACCTCAAGATCGCCAGCAGAGCCATCAAAATATGCCATCGCCCGTTTACCAGCATGGCGGATCACATCGCGGGCATGTTCAAACCGTGAGTCGAGATCAAGTTTGCTGCGCGGCTGTTTCTGGTCCATATACCTACTCCGGTTTCGTAACGTCTTCTGGTACTCTGACACGGGCATTCAGATCCGAGATACGTCCGCAAAGATCAACAACCGTGTCCATTTTCCCGCCAAGCCCATCCATATACTTTTCCATCTTCCGGTTGAGGTTCTCGATCTCAGCCTTGCACGCTGTATTGTTGCGCAATATGTCAATTTGAGCCCATAACTTGTCGTGCTCGAAGCTAGACTGTTCGGCTTTCTTGTCGATGCGCGAATGAATCATTGAGCTAATGCTGTTCAACTCCTCGCGCATTTCTTTCAGCTTATATTCCATCTCATTGCGCTGTTCGGTCCGACGACTGACAATCCACCACATTACACTGGCAACAATCAGGCCGGCTGTGAACACACCAAACACGGTATTAATGTCTTCACCCATTTTGTGTTCCTTTCACATTTCTGGCCCGGCAGAAAAAGTCTCAAAATCAATCATCTATAGAAAAACCTATCGCAGAAGTTGTTGCAAGCTTTCATGACATTTCAAAGACAAACCGGCGCGTGATGTTTTCTTTGACCATCATCGGGCAAAAACCCTATCCTATGCACCGTTTTACAGTCCGCCCCACAGGCAGCACACCCGACCAACAATAACAATCAGGAGCACAAGAATGGCTCACGCCACCACTGATGATAGCACCCCGACCACCTGGACCTGGTACCAAGGCCAATGGCATGCAGGCAATCCCACCATCATGGGCCCGCAAACTCATGGCGTGTGGATGGCATCGACCGTGTTTGACGGCGCGCGCCGCATGAATGGCAAGATGCCCGATCTTTATCCGCATTGTGCGCGCGTGATCCGCTCGGCTGAATTGATGGGCCTGAAACCGGCCATCACAACCGATGAAATCGTCGCACTGGTCAAGGAAGGCGTGCAGAAGTTCGATCCGGAACTCGCCCTTTATATCAAGCCGATCGTCTATGGCGGCGAAGGTTTCATCGCCCCGACCCCGGAAAGCGCGCAATTTGTTCTGTGCATTTCGGTCACGGAAATGCCCGAAGCCGTTCAGACCGGCTTTACGGCGCGTAAATCAAGTTTCCGCCGCCCGTCGCCCGAAAGCGCACCGACCGAGGCCAAGGCATCCTGCCTTTATCCCAATGTCGGCCGTGCCGTGACCGAGGCGACCTCGTCGGGCTTTGATACCGGTGTGATGCTGGACCCGATTGGCAATGTGGCCGAGTTTTCCTATGCCAACCTGTTCTTTGCCAAGGATGGCACGGTTTACACCCCGGCGATCAATGGCACGTTCCTGAACGGTCTGACCCGCCAGCGCGTGATCAAACTTTTGCGTGAAGACGGCGTAGACGTGGTTGAAAAGACCTGCAAATACGAAGAACTCGAAGCCGCCGACGAAATCTTTGGCACCGGCAATTATTACAAGGTCGCACCCTGCGTCAAACTGGACGACCGCACCCTGCAACCCGGCCCGATCACCCGGCGCGCACAGGACCTTTACATGGCATTCACAGCCGCAAGCGCGGATTAAGTTCCCGCCCCGGACCGTGACCTGAACTGTTCTAACCAACAGCCGCCTGATCGGGCGGCTGTTGTGCTTTTGCGCCCGGGCAGCGGTCAGATCGCCGTTCAACTATTTAGAAAACCGGAATTTTGATTTCTGATATTTGCTCTATTCTCTGGCCGTTCGGTCCTGCAAGCTTGCGCTGTTGAAAAAAGCTCGCAGGAGGCCCCGATGCACGCAAGCGGATATGTCAATTACCACACCCAAAGCCCGCAACCGCAAGCCTATCATATTGATGCAGACGGGGTCACGGGCGCGATCAAGGCCCCGGAACTGGTCAAAACCGAAATCGCACTGACCGATCTTCGAACAAGTGCTGAGGCGGAACCGGTGTTTGAAGCCGATGGCATAGAATTCGCCCCATGGCCGAACGCCACGCAGCCAGATGCAAGCGACCAGTGGCAGGACGCATATGACGCCGAAATCCGGGCCTTTTTCACCAAGCGGCTTGGCGCGCGCGAAATCATTATTTTCGATCACACCCACCGCATCGACAGCCCGGATGCGGTTCGCAAACCCGCCCGGAATGTTCACAGCGATTACAGCGCCCAAGGTGCGGAGAAACGCCTGACCGATCTGCTTGGACCGGAAAAAGCAGCGGAATGGCGCACCGGGCACTTTGCCTTTGTCAATGTCTGGCGGCCGGTGGAAAACCCGATCAACAGTTCCCCGCTGGGCTTTATTCGCCCCGGCAGCGTCGCGCCACAGGACTGGGTCGATATCGCGCTGATCTATCCCGATCGCCGTGGCCAGATTCTTGGTCTTGTGGCAAATCCGGCCCATGACTGGATTTACCGATCAAAAATGACGCCAGACGAAATTGTCTTTTTCAACATCTATGACAATGCCGGCCTGCCCCCGGTTGCCCATAGCGCAATTGACCGCACAGAAAACGCCAGCCAGAACACGGTGCGTCAAAGCATCGAAACCAGAATGCTGGTGCGTTATTAGAGCCGTCCCCATATGCCCCCGTAACAGGCGGCCTATCAAAAATGTCACTGCTCCCTTTTCACCCAGACGATCGAGGCCCTTATGAGCAAAACAATTCTGATCACCGGATCAACCGACGGCATCGGATTGCTGACGGCAAAAACGTTAAAAGCAGCCGGTCATACCGTATTGCTGCATGGGCGCAGCCAAACCAAACTTGAAGCTGCCGCAGCCGAACTGGGCGGGGATGGGCAAACCTATCTGGCAGATCTGTCTGACATGAAAGATGTCCGGACACTGGCCCAATCCATTCTGGCAGACCATCAAAACCTTGATGTCGTGATCAATAATGCCGGTATTTACAAAACCCCAAATCCGATGGCGAACGGCCATGATGTGCGGTTTCTGGTCAACACGCTGGCCCCGTTGTTGCTGACCCGGTTGTTATTGCCGATCATTCCCGAAGGCGGGCGGGTGATCAACCTGTCCTCGGCGGCACAGGCTGAAATCGACCCGGCGGCAATCGCCGGGACCCGTACGGTTGGCGATTTTGAGGCCTATGCGCAAAGCAAACTGGCCTTGATTGTCTGGACGCAAGCCCTTGCGCGCGAGTACCCGAACGGTCCGGTCTTTGTCGCGGTCAATCCGGGTTCGTTGCTGGCATCCAAGATGGTCAAGGAAGGGTTCGGCGTTGCCGGTAATGATCTGAATATCGGGTCTGATATTCTATGCACGGCGGCAACCGACCCGGCCTTTGCAACCGCATCGGGCAAATATTTTGACAATGATGCAGGCAGGTTTGCCCCACCGCATGCCTCGATCCAGGACGGGGCAAAATCCCGAGCAATCCTGCAACAGATCGACGCCACACTGGCAGACCTTGCCGGTTAACCCTGACGGGTTAAATCAGGGCTGTGTCATGAGTTCGTATGGGGTGCTTATCCCTGCACGATAGGGATAGTGCGCAAAGATTGATGCCAGCGCATTGCGCACAGCTGCGTCGGGATTTTCGCGTATGGCACTGCTGACACGGGCAACGGCTGTACCTTCCCACACCATCTGGCGGGTGCGACGATCAACCAGATCGATGCTGAGCGTGCCTTCGGTGTAACTATCAACATAGCCCGGTTCGACATAACCCGGCCAGCCGACATACATGCCACTGCGATAACCGTAATAACCACCATAATAAACCGGCGGGCTTGAACGGGTTTTCTCAACCGTTTTAAGATGGAAATTGATCAGAATATCAGGGTGATGGATATCAAGCTGATAACCGCGCGATACCATTGCCTGATTGATCGCATCCTCGATCCGCTGCCCTGACAGGGTTTTGTAGGTTGCCTCTGCATCCTTGCCGGCACTTTCGACAAAGGCAAAAGTCCTGAACTGCCCGAAATCCGCTGCCGGATCCACATCGGTATAGATGCGCGGGCCGCTGGCACAGGCCGTCAGCACCATTGCCATCGCCCCGATCAGCGCAAATTTTACTGTTCCAAGCCCGATCATTGCCCGTGTCCTTTATCGTTTGGCGCGGCCTGTGACGCCGCTGCTCTGATAATAGTATGACGTTTCATGGCATTGATTTCATCATCAGAAAATGAACTGATCATGGCAAATCAATCAAAAACCGCAGATTTTTGCGATCAAACCCGATCCAGCGGGTTGCCCGCCAGCGCCTTGGCAAAACCGACCCCGACCAGCCCGGCAATATGGCAGTGCGGTTTGCGATCTGCCTGATCAGCCACCAGTTTCCCGAAATCACGCACAAATCCGGTGCGCGGATAATCACGCAGGATTTTACCCCGGACATCGGGATGAATATTCATCACCTGCATCCCGACCACATCGACCCCGGCCCCGAGATGAAGCAACAATCCTTCGGGGTCACGCGGGCCGGTATGGCAAACGGCGGAATGCAAGGCCATGGCTTCGTGGATGATATCGGCTTTATCTGCGTCATAGCCCTGCTGGCCAAGCCAGCGATGGGCACACCGTGCTGCCTCGACCTCAAACGAGCCCGGCCCGTCACATTCGCCCGACGCCAGCGAGATATCATGCAGGATGCTTGCGATATAAAGCATCTCCGCGTCGAACCGTACATTGTGATAATCGGCCAGCGCCACGCCAAAGGCAAAACTGCGCAATCCGTGATATTGCACAAAGTCGGGCTGCAGGCTGGCCGCCCACTCTGTGGCCTTTTGCGCCATGGCACTATCGGGTACGCCAAGATGATCCATCACGGCCCTGTCGGGCCGCCCGAAACCTATGGACTGGCGCATGGCATAAAATTTGTCACGAATACCAAGCCGGGCAAAATTAAACATCAGGGCCGCTTTTGAATCGCGGCCAAGCGTGGTGGTCAGGGTACGGGGCATGGGAATGCTTTCGCGTGCGCAGGCGTTAAACGAAATGAAATGTGGTAGTGCAAATCACTCTGCGCGGCGGATCAAGGCATCCGCCGTCTGGCGCAGATCATTGATTTCATCATCAAGAATGGTGCGGTCATTCATCGAATGGGCCAGAATAATCGCCCCTTGCCAGCGCAAGACAATGCGCCGCCCTTCAATCGCGGCACGTGCGGCATCAAGCCCGGCCTCGCCAAGCTGATTGGTCACCCAGTTGATCAGGACCGTAAACACCGACTGGCCGGTTCGGCGTGCCGGATCAAAATCCGGATCATCTGGCATATCAAGCATCAAACGCGCCAACGGGCAGCCATGACTGACGCGCCTTGGCGTCATGGCATCAAGATAATCAAAGAAAACCGACAACCGGTCCCCGACCGCCCCCTTGGTCGCGATGCTGTCCAAAAGCGGGATAAACTCGCCTTCCATGGTTTCAAGCGCGGCCTGGGCAAGATCGTGCTTTTTGGGAAATCGGTAAAACACCCCGCCGGCCGGCAATCCGGCCTCTTTGGCCACGGCCTGAATGGTGGCAGCATGATAACCATCGCGCCAGATGACATTCATTGCCGCACGGGCAAGCTTTTGGCGTTTTTCTTCGGGTTTGAGTTTTTCGGCCATGACCGCAATCATTAAATGAGTAAGTTAACTTACTTAATATCCTTTCCAACGATGTGTCAATCGCCTTTTCACCGTCTTATTCGCGCGTTACGGATGCACCGATGTTTAAAAGCCCCGCATATGCGTGTATCACTACGATCAGGACACGCGCCAAAACGGCACAAAACCAACAACACAATCCGGAGAAACCGTGAAAAACAATCAATTCACCCTTGCCGATATCCGAAATGCGGTATCGGCCGGCGTGCTGAGCGAAGAAGCCTTTGCACGGCTGGAAGGTTACCTGACAGCGCAGTCACCACAGTCACCACAGTCCCCCGAAACGGAAAAATTCACCCTGTTTCGCGGCATGAATGACATCTTCATTGCGCTGGGCATCGCAGCCCTCACCATTGGCTGGTTTGTTTTGTGGGGGTTGCTTGCCAATGGCCCGGCCTTCTGGATCGCACCACCCTTGGCAATGATTGGTTATGTTGCATTGGCGGAATATATCGCCGGCAAGCTCAAGGCATCCCTGCCCTCGATCGCCATTATGGGCGCGCTTGGCGCGACATTGATGATTTATGTGATCGCGATTTATATGACGCTGATCGGACCAGCTGGTGAATTGTCCGATCTTGATGCGGTGCTTGATTTTGGCCAGCGGTCAATGAATGTGCTGGTTCTGGTCACCGTGATCGGCTTTGTCTTTCAGCTGGGCTTTTTCCTGCGTTATCGCCTGCCGGTATCGTTTGCGCTGATTGCGGCCGGCATCGTTGGCGTTTTCTGGTCAGCCCTTATGGCAACATTCGGCCCGGCAGCAGAACCGTTTATCCCCTATCTGATTACAGCAACCGGCATCCTGTTACTTGCCCTTGCCATCTTTATCGACAGCCGCGATCCCAAGCGGGTCAATGGCTGGGCGGAATGTGCCTTCTGGCTTTATGTTTTTGGTGCCCCGCTGACCATCCACTCGATCGCGGCCTCGTCCGGGGCAGCCGCCCTTGCCATGATCCCGGTGATCATCATTGCCATGTTGCTCTCCCTGATCCTTGATCGCAGATCACCGATCATCAGCGGCCTGATCTATGTCGGCTATTTGCTGCAATCAGGCTTTGAAGGGGCGGCGATTGATCCATCCATGACGATTGTTCTGGTCTGCTTCATTGTCGGCGGTCTGGTGATGGCGTTTGGTGTGGGCTGGCAACGTGCGCGGCATATCTTGCTGGCGCCGTTTGAACATCACCCACTGCGGCGTTATCTGCCGCCAAGCTAACGGTCCCAAACGCCAGTCACTTCGCAATAAACAAAGGCCCGCATCACCGTGCGGGCCTTATTCCTGTCTCCGAAACAATTCGCAAAGCTCCGCCCCTGAAATCCGGACCTGATCGCATCACCCCCAAAAACGAACATAACAATGCACATCAATCAACTTTTGGTTGACGAGATCTTCAAAAGAGGTCGAAAATTCGAACTGAAACTCATTGAGTGCATTTTGGGGTCCACCAAAACAGGAGGGTGAATTGCTTACAGTTCCACGCCGTGCAGCACAGGTCATTGCGGGGTCATCAGTTCTACTAATCGGTGCTTGCAGCAATGGTATCAATGATCAGGTTGTTGGTGGCAGTGCCTTGCTGGGTGAACCACAAGTCGGCGCACTTTCCACCACCGCGTCCTATCGAACCGTGATCGCCAAGTTCAATTCTCATGCCGTTGTCTGCCCGGAACCACCGCCCGATATTGCGGTTGCCGTCACCACGGCACTTACGGCAAGTCTGAGTGCGGAAAGCAAAAGCCTTGATGCCGAAGGAACGGCCGAACTATCGCGTGCCGTAGCAGAGAGCATCACACCGCTTTTACGCAGGACGTCTGCTGTGCAGTTTTACCGGGATGCCCGGTCATATAACTGCTTTGCCCATATGAATGGTGCACTGACCGCAGAACAATATGCCGCAGCAAACACAGCACTCATGGATGCGGCAAAAGACCTGCTTCAAGCCGAGATCAACAAGGGCTTTACCCCTATTGACCCGCAAGCCCTGCAAAACAGTATTGATGAGGTACTCAAGGCCATCGAAGATCTGGAAAAAACCAAAAGCAAAGACTGATACCGCCACAAAGAAAAGCCCCGCAACAAGCATTGCGGGGCTTTTGGATCATCGCCGATCTGGCATCATCAAGCGCTCAGGTCTTCACCCGCCAGCGCGCGGTCGATCAGGGCAACGCTTTCATCAAGACCATAGAGTGCGATGAACGATCCCATGCGCGGGCCTTGTTCCTGCCCCAAAAGCACCTCGTAAAGCGTTTTGAACCAGTCACGCAGGTTTTCATAATTGTGGTTTTTGCCCACGGTGAAAACCTCGGTCTGGATATCGGCCGGGTCAGTGCCCGGTTCGATTTTCGAAAGCGCATCACGCAGGTCTTTCAATGCGGCCTGCTCTGCCTCGGTGGGCGCGCGGTATTTTTTCGCCGGCTTGACGAAGTCGCTGTAATAGTTGATCGCATAGCCGACCAGCTTATCAAGATAGGGCGCGCTTTGCGGCGTCGCACCGGTGGCATAACGCGAAATGAACTTCCACAGCAGATCGCGATCATCGGTATTGCAGACCGAAACCAGGTTCAGCAAAATCCCGAATGACAACGGAATGTCACGATCCGGCGCGGTACCGGCATGAATGTGCCAGGCCGGGTTTTGCAAAATCTTGGCCGGATCGGTTTCGGTTTTCAACTTTTCGGCAAAGGTCAGATATTCATCCACGGTTTTCGGGATGACATCGAAATACAGACGCTTTGCGGTTTTCGGCTTTTGGAACATGAACAGCGACAGGCTGTCTTCCGGCGCATATTTCAGCCAGTCTTCCATCGAAAGACCATTACCCTTGGATTTGGAAATCTTCTGGGCGTTTTCATCGAGAAACAGCTCGTAGTTGAAGCCTTCCGGCGGAGTACCGCCAAGCGCCCTGACGATCTTGCCGCCAAGTTCGGTGGATGGAATAAGGTCCTTGCCGGCCATTTCATAATCCACACCAAGCGCATACCAGCGCATCGCCCAGTCGGGCTTCCATTGCAGTTTGCAATTACCGCCCGTCACCGGGGTTTCAACCAGCTTGCCGGTTTCGGGATGTTCATAAACGATGGTACCGGCTTCGACATTAAGCTCGGTGACTTTCGCCATCAGAACCTTGTTGGTTTCCGGTTCAACAGGCATGAACGGGCTATAGGTCGCACGACGTTCTTCGCCAAGGGTCGGCAGCATGATTTTCTGGATCGCGTCATAGCGTTCCAGAAGACGCAGCAATGCCGCATCAAACATGCCCGACTTATAGCAATCGGTCGATGATTTGAATTCATATTCAAAGCCGAAACCATCGAGGAATTCACGCAGCTTGGCGTTATTGTGATGGGCAAAGCTTTCATGGGTCCCAAACGGATCGGGAACGCTTGTCAGCGCCTTGCCAAGATGTTCGGCGACCATATCCTTGTTCGGGATATTGTCAGGAACCTTGCGAAGCCCGTCCATATCATCGGAGAAGCAAAACAGCTTGGTCGGGAGATCACACATCGTTTCAAAGGCGCGGCGCACATAGGTCGTGCGCGCAACTTCGCCAAAGGTGCCGATATGCGGCAAGCCCGACGGACCA
The DNA here is from genome assembly GCA_048264285.1 of Thalassospira sp. Taxonomy (GTDB): domain Bacteria; phylum Pseudomonadota; class Alphaproteobacteria; order Rhodospirillales; family Thalassospiraceae; genus Thalassospira. The sequence goes on along the minus strand of JBLXDD010000006.1, from coordinate 5,686 downwards.
TAACCGGTTTCAAAAAGGACATAGCCCTTTTCAGGCGCCTTCTGTTTATACCGCTTGACCAGCTTGCTGGCTTCCTGAAAAGCCCAGACGTTGCTGTTAAGTGCGGCATCTCGAAGATCGGTTGTCATTTTTGAAACCTTGTTTGTCAGTTGGATCGTTGAATTCTCGGGAAATATCCGTCTTGGGCGATCACTTCGATCGCATGTGTGCGCGAAGCTATACCCCACACCGGGCCAAGATCAAGCACCTGTTGCGCATGGCTGCCAAATAATCGCGGAATTACGGCCCCCAAACGGCTTTTGGCCCGGTTGCTGGGCGCAATTATTGCCCTGCGTGTTTAAAGCCACGACGGGCGATCAATCACCTGATGCCGCGTTAAAACCGCCCCGGAAAATCCGGCAACCTGCCCTAGCGGGCATTGTACGTTGGAATAATAATTTCACACTACCTTCTCACTTTTCCATTTATATCCGTTGAATTTGCAGCCATTCTAATAAAGTGCAAGTAGCACGACAAAAGTATAGGTCGGAAGGACAGTTGAATGAATTTCTCCTCCTTGTCGCTGGGTGCAAAGCTTACCTTTGTAAGCGCCATGGCAATTGCCATCTGCCTGATTGCCGGCATTTCCCTGCAGACCATGCAGACAAACTCCACCACCGAAGAATTAACCGTTGGTCAGGCCCGCGCGGTTGCAGACCACCATGCAGAGCAAGCCGGAAGCGTGCTTAATGGCGGGATGCTGGTTGTGAAAAATCTCGCCGGGGCGTTTCGTGCCATCCGCGATCAGGGCGGCGTTGACCGCAAAATCTATAACGAAATTCTCAACCGCACCCTGATCGACAACCCGACCCTGGCCGGTGCCTGGTCCGGGTTTGAGGCCAACGCGCTCGACAACAAGGATGCCGACTACAAGAACGAAGGGGAACCCTTTGGCGATGGTAGCGGCCGATATGTGACCTATTACTATAATTTCGGTGACGGCATTACGCCCTATCACCTGACCGGGCTGGATGATCCTTCGGTCAATGAATATTACACAGCCCCGCGTGACACCAACAAACCCTATGTCACCGATGCCATCACCTATGACATTCAGGGACGCGACGTTGTCCTGACATCCTTTGTCTATCCGGTACAGGATCCGTCGGGTAAGTTCCTCGGTGTTCTGGGGGTTGATCTTGAACTCAATGCCCTTTCAGAGCGGTTTGCCGAACTGACACCATTTGGCACGGGCACTGTTAACCTTGTTTCCGCACAGGGCACATGGGTTGCCCATGAAGATCCCGAAATTCGCGGAACGAGCCTGAATGCCAGCGACGAAATCGATGCCGCAATCATTGACGCCATGAAAAGCGGCACCCCGCGCCGGATCGATGACGACACGACAATGCATATGATCGTGCCGGTCGAAATCGCAGGCTACCCCAATAAATGGGGTGTTGTTGTCAATGTTCCGCTGGCAACCGTTTATGCCCCGGCACACACATTGCGCAATGCAACCCTGATTGGCGGTGTGATCCTGTTGGTGATCGTGATCGCCGTTATATTGCTGTCGACCCGTTCGCTGGTTTCGCGCCCGATGACCAGTGTCGCCGGGGTGATTGATCACCTGCAAAGCGGCAACTTTGCGATCAAAATCCCCTATCTTGATCGCAATGACGAAATCGGCGCCATTGCCAAGGCACTCGAAGCCTTCAAAAAGGCATCTGCCGGCATGCAGCAGGCCGAACGAGAAAAGCTCGAAGCCGAAAAACATGCCAGCGAAGAACGCAATCGCACCCGTTTGCAGATGGCCAACGAGTTCGAAAAGTCGATCGGCTCTATCGTCGTCAATGTCTCGGACAGTGCGGAAAACATGGAAAGTGTTTCCCTTCAGATGCGCCATGCGGCGGATCAAAGTTCCGAACAGGCTGTGGTTGTCGCCGCCGCCGCCGATCAGGCAAGCGCCAACGTTCAGACCGTTGCTTCGGCAACCGAAGAACTTTCTGCCTCGATTCAGGAAATCAGCTCGCAGGTGGCAAAATCATCCGATATTTCAAACACCGCCGTTGACGAAGCATCGCGCGCCAACGCGATGGTGACAGGCCTTGCCGAAGCCGCCGACCGGATTGGCGAAGTCGTGAACCTGATCAACGACATTGCCGCCCAGACCAACCTTCTCGCGCTTAATGCCACGATCGAGGCCGCGCGCGCAGGCGAAGCAGGCAAAGGCTTTGCCGTGGTTGCCCAGGAAGTCAAAAACCTTGCCAACCAGACTGCCAAGGCAACCGATGAAATTGCCCAGCAAATCGGCTCTATCCAGTCCGAAACGCAAAACACTGTCGGCGCTATCGGGCGGGTGACGGATACGATTTCCAGCATCAATGAAATCGCAACGGCCATTGCCTCTGCGGTTGAGGAACAAGGTGCTGCCACCGCCGAAATTTCCGGCAATGTCCAACAGGCTGCGGCTGGCACCAACGAGGTTTCATCATCAATCGGGATTGTGCGCAACACGTCGCAAGAAACCGGCGAAGCCGCATCCAATGTGCAGGCCGGGGCAACCCAGCTTGCCGCAGAGGCCCGCAACCTTGATCAGCAGGTCAGAAACTTCCTTGATCGCCTGCGCAATATCTAAGCCACTGTCTGTGCCTTGAACCACTTTGCAAAAGGACGGCATCCATTCCGGTGCCGTCCTTTTGTTTGATCCCCGCATCATTCGGTGATTGAATTACAGTTGCTTGAGCATCTTGCATCAACAAACCGGGACACCCGCCATGCTGCCTCTTCCTGTGACCATCTGCATAACCGCAATATTCGTTCTGATGCTCACGATACTGAGCCTGACGGTTTCCGTGCGCCGGGCGCAGCTTAATGTTCCAAGCGGGGATGGCGATGACATCACTCTGCGCCGGCGCATTCGCGCCCACGGCAATTTCGTTGAAAATGCACCGCTTTGCGTTCTGCTGATCCTTGCCATCGAGGCAATCCTTGCAACGTCTGATATTATCTGGATTGTCGCAGCCATTCTGATCGCAAGCCGAATTCTGCATGCCATTGGCACCCTCAAACGGGCCAAACGGGTCGTGGCCCCGGCCATGGTCATGCAGCATCTGACACTTGGCATTTGCGGCGTCTGGCTGTTGATCCAGACCTTTGGCAATCTCGTTGCGAGCAGCAGCTAATGCCATCGGACCTGATCAGGGTTTGGCAACACTGGCATCAAGGTGATTGCGCATCACACGCAAATCATCATGCAAACGTTTTGCGGTCTCGATATCAAGCCCCGTTGCCTCAAGAATGCAGGCCGGGATGCTTTCTGCTTTGGCACGAAGTGCGGCCCCCGTATCGGTCAGACTGATCCTGACCGACCGTTCATCCTTGGGGTCGCGTTTGCGCGTTACCAGCCCGGCGGCCTCCAACCGCTTAAGAAGCGGTGTCAGCGTACTGGATTCCAGAAACATCTTTTCACCGATGCTGCGCACCGATTGATTGTCTTCCTGCCACAAAGAGACCATCACAAGATATTGCGGATATGTCAGACCAAGCTCGTCAAGAAGCGGCTTATAGATCCGGTTAAAGGCATGGCTTGCCGAATAAACCGAAAAGCACAAAAAATTCTCAAGCTGAAGCAGGTCGTCATTTGATGCGGTCGCCATGGGCTTGGTCCTTGATCCTTGTTCCTTGGGCACGATTGAACCGTGATCAGTCATAATCGCCACTTTTGCGCCAGACCATAATTTGTGACGCAAAGCCACACAACCTGATTGCAAAATTTCAAAGCCGATTAAATTATATCGCACGCGATTTAATATCAAGCAACTTTATCGCATACCTGTCATTCCTGTTTTTATATCGCGCACGATTAATTATTGTGCGATACATAATTCATCGAAACACAACGCCGCCTCTTTTAAGTGGCCCAGCAAAGGATCAGACCCATGCGCCCATTGAAATCAAAAATTGCCATTCTGGCATTGACACTTTCCACTGCTTTGACCTCGACCCTGGCAAGCAGCACAGCCAACGCAGAACCGGTTCTTGAACCTGCAACCCGGAACTTCATCAATGTTCTCGAAGCATCCGGCGGACCGGCGATCTATACCCTGACCCCGGCAGAAGCCCGTAACGTTCTGGCCGGTGCGCAGTCTGGCGAAGTCGCCAAACCGGCAGTCGACATCACCGACACCGTGTTTGGCGTTGGCCCGACCGGCACGACCAAGGTCCGCATCATCCGGCCGAGGGGCAACACAGACCGTCTTCCGGTCATCGTCTATTTCCATGGTGCTGGCTGGGTCATGGGCGATACCGGCACCCATGACCGCCTGATACGTGAACTGGCCGTTCGGGCCAATGCGGCACTGGTGTTTGTGGATTATGAACGGTCACCGGAATACCGCTATCCGGTCGCGATTGAACAGGATTACGCCGTTACCAAATATGTTGCGGACCATAGCGAACAGCTCAATATCGACCCGACCCGACTGGCAATTGCCGGTGATAGTGTCGGGGGCAACATGACTGCAGTGGTCTCGCTTCTGGCCGAAGAACGAGGTGGCCCGGACATCACCACACAGGTCCTGTTCTATCCGGTGACCGATGCCGACTTTGACAATGGTTCCTACAATGAATTTGCCAACGGGCCATGGTTGACCAAGCCTGCGATGGAATGGTTCTGGAACCAGTACCTGCCCGAAGGGGTTGACCGCACAGACCCGAAAATCACCCCGATCCATGCAAGTGACGATCAGCTTGCCGGACAGGCACCTGCCCTTGTGATCACGGCAGAGAATGACGTACTGCGCGATGAGGGCGAAGCATATGCCCGCAAGCTTTCATCGGCTGGCGTAGAAGTTACTACCACCCGCTACAACGGCACGATCCATGATTTCGTCATGCTCAATGCCCTTGCCGATACTCCGGCCACCAAAGGCGCCATTGCCCAAGCCGGTCAGTACCTGCATGACGCCCTGCACGGCAAGTAATCACAAAAACGTCACAAAAATTCCCGGTCGGTGCGGTTGCACCGACCATCCCCCGGCGACATATGAAAAGACCACAGCCGGGTTCTCACCAACCGAACCAACGTTCAAACAAAGGATGAAACCATGACTGTTGATGTAAAATATACTGCAAGCGCTTCTGCCACTGGCGGCCGTGATGGCCGTGCGAAGACCGATGATGGCTCGCTTGATGTCAAGCTGACCACGCCCAAGGAACTTGGTGGCGCAGGTGGCGAGGGCAACAACCCCGAACAGCTGTTCGCCATGGGCTATTCAGCCTGCTTTATCGGTGCGATGAAATTCGTCTCATCGCAAGGCGGCCCAAAGGTACCCGACGACGTTTCGGTCACTGCCGAAGTCGGGATCGGCCCGCGCGATGCCGGGGGCTTTGGCCTTGCTGTAACGCTGAATATCTCGCTTCCGGGTCTTGATAAGGCCGAGGCAGAAAAGCTTGTCGAAGAAGCCCACAAGATCTGCCCCTATTCCAATGCAACGCGCGGCAATGTCGATGTTTCGTCCGTGATTGCATAACCCATACAAGCTCCCCCCTGCTGGTCAGCGCCCCCCAAACTGGCTGATCGGCAATTCCAAGGCCCGGTGCCACCCCGCACCGGGCCTTTCGTTTGGCTAAAGCGTTTTGCTTTTTATGCGAATCATTGAAGGGATTCCCCTTTGTGCATTTATGTGATTCACTTCCGTCAGGA
>JBLXDD010000005.1:0-193299 GCA_048264285.1 Thalassospira sp. | reverse complement strand
TCACGAACCTTAAGGGCATTGTCCTTAAAGACTTCGACGGCACGGCCCATGGCGGAAATCTCGTCATTGCCTTTGGCGGGTACTGCGACCTCAAGATTGCCATCGGCAAGTTGAACCATGGTTTTCTGCAACAGGCCAAGGCGGCGCAGAACGTTACCACGGACATAAAGCACATAAATCAGAAGCGAAATCACAACGCCGATGGCGGCAACAACCGTCAATGCGGTCAAGCTCTGTTTTTCGACAACTGCGGCCTGTGCTGCGGCTTCGTTGACTTCGTCATTCAGGCCAGCCACCAGTTCGGCAACGCTGTTGCGCACCGCATTGGCATATTCGCCACTCTGTACAACAAGCGACTGGCTCATTTCCGTGACTTCAAGTTCACGCTTGCGCAGATCCGGCAGGCTGCCATCACCAACCGAAAGCTTCTGCATCTTGTCAATCAGATCGACATAGAACGTTTTAAGGCGTTCGTTTTCAAGCAGCTCAAGCTTGCTTAGGGCGTCGGAATAGGTGCCGCGAATACGCACCGGAATGATCGAAAGGCGCACGGCCTGGTCTTCGGTCGTGCTGGAAATGATCATGTTTGATGCCGACGAACCAAGGCGTTCAAGCTCAAGGATCGGGGTGCGCGTTTCAATTGCGGATGCATATTTCTGGAAGGTTGCAAGGATTTCATCCTTGTCGGTCGCAAATTTCTTTGCGCTATCTTCGCCAAAGGATGCGATAAATTCGCCGCCTTGGTTGATGTCATTCTGGGTGTAGGACAAGACCGGCTTAAGCGTATCGCTATAGCGCTTGGCAAGGTTCTGGAACTCTTCGAGCTTGGAGGCCTTTTCGTTACCAATCTGGAAACGTTGCTGGGTCGCTTCATGAAGCTGACGCAGGTTGTCTTCAAGCAATGCGCGGTTATCATTGATGCTGGAAATCACCTCTGGCATAAAGCCGGTGGCTTCGATTTCGCTGATCAGGGCGCCAAGCTGTTCAAGTCGAACAGCAAGTTCAGCATTGATGGCTTCTTCTTCTTCCAGATTAGTAGAAGCAACAATACGCGGCGCGATTGCGACAATTTCGGCACTTCCTGTTGCCAGCGCCTGGGCTGCGGCAATCGGCGGAAGCTTTTCTTCGGTAATCGTACTAAGCGCGTTGCCGAACTGATTGAAGGATACTGCACCGACGATGGCAGAAATCACCGCCATCAATCCTACCACAGCAAACGATATCAGTAGTTTGCTTTGGACCCCGAATTTAGTTCCCATTCTATCTAACCTTTGTTCCCTAGGTGCACCAACGTGACTTCTCTGTTCACGCCGGCTGTTCCCTGACGCGGCCGGGTGGCAATCCAATCCCTTCTAGCGTGCGTCAGCTTGGACCCTGAAAGTATTATTATTATTAGTTTACTCTCTAGTACGTTACTTATTATTGAAAGAATATCTGCACATCTGCAACATCTATCCGCGTATAGGGCGATTTTCCGAAATGATTTCCGGGTAATACAATTGTCAAATGTGGCCTGTTATTCGGGGTGATACCAAGCATGGCTGGACCTCGCAGGGCAAACAGGATATAGGAGCGAACGAAATTTTCGTTCGCGTGTGTCGCAGATGTAAATGAGGCATCCTGCACATGCCCGGACGGGCTGGTCTGCCAGGGGACGCCCGTATGACGCCCGTATGACCGGCATGGTATCAACCGATACCGTTCCAGATATGAGTTCAATGACGACAGGTTTTAGGTTATGGCCGGCCATTCCCAATTTAAGAACATTATGCACCGCAAAGGTGCCCAGGACAAAAAACGCGCCAAGATTTTCACCAAGCTCGCGCGTGAGATCACTGTTGCAGCGAAAATCAGCGACGATGTCGACAGCAACCCGCGTTTGCGTGCCGCCATCGCGGCAGCCCGCGCACAGAACATGCCCAAGGACAACATCGATCGTGCCATCAAAAAGGCGACCGGTGCCGGCGAGGGCGACAATTATGAAGAAGTCCGCTACGAGGGTTACGGTACCGCCGGTGTCGCAGTCATCGTCGAAGCGCTGACCGATAACCGCAACCGTACCGCATCCGAAGTACGTGCGGCCTTTACCAAACATGGCGGAAACCTTGGTGAAACCGGTTCGGTTGGTTTCATGTTCAACCGCCTGGGTGAAATTGTTTATCCGCTCGACAAAGCGGATGCCGATGAAATCTTCGAGGCTGCGCTTGAAGCCGGTGCTGCCAATGTAGAGTCAGATGAAGAAAACCACATCATCGACACCGAGATCGAAGATCTGAACAACGTGCGTGAAGCCCTGACCGAGAAATTCGGCGACCCGGAAAGCGCAAAGCTTGTATTCCGTGCCACCACCGAAGCTGACATTACGGTCGATCAGGCGCAAAGCATCATGAAGCTTGTTGATGTGCTTGAAGATAACGATGACGTCCAGAATGTTTGGACCAACGTTAACTGGACTGATGAAATCGTTGCCGGCCTCGACAACTAATTAATATTTGCCAACACCCGCCTTTCGCTTTTGAATGGCGGGTGTTTTGTATCTAAAATCCGCTTTTCTTTAGGGGGTATAGTGGTCAGAGTGCTCGGGATTGATCCCGGTCTGCAACGAACCGGTTGGGGGGTCATTGACCTTGAAAACAACCGCATGCGTCATGTCGCCAACGGTGTGGTGACATCCACCCAATCCCTTACACTTGCTGAACGGCTCGATCAGCTCCATACCGGTCTGATCGAAGTGATCAGGATCTGGACCCCGGACGAGGCCGCCGTCGAAGAAACCTTTGTAAACAAAAACCCGGTTTCGACCCTGAAATTGGGGCAGGCACGTGGTGTTGCGTTGCTGGCACCCGCACGCAACGGTATTCCGGTAACGGAATATACACCCAATGCCGTCAAAAAGACTGTGGTCGGTGCCGGTCATGCCGCCAAGCAACAGGTCGAAATGATGGTTTCGACCTTGCTTCCGGGATGCGACATTGCCGGACCGGATGCTGCCGATGCTCTTGCGGTTGCCATTTGCCATGCGCAACATGCGGGGAACCGGTCGCTTGCCAATTCGATGGCAACACAGCCAACACGAAACGGGAGAAAATACAGGTGATCGCCAAACTGCGCGGAATTGTGGATTTCATCGGTGAAGACAGTGTCATCCTTGATGTTAACGGTGTTGGCTATCTGGTCTTTGCATCTCGACGCACGCTTTCGATGTTGCCAGCCAAGGGCGGAGATGCCGGTTTGATGATCGAAACCCATGTGCGCGAAGACCACATTCATCTTTATGGCTTTGCCGACAATGCCGAAAAACAATGGTTCTCCTTGCTGACCACCGTACAGGGGGTGGGCGCAAAGGTTGCGCTTGCATTGTTATCAGTATTGACGCCGACCGACCTTTTGCGTGCGCTGGCAGCCCAGGATACCACGGCCTTGTGCCGTGCGCCGGGAATCGGCCCCAAGGTCGCAACCCGTATTGTTGGCGAACTCAAAGACAAGGCCGCGAAACTCAACCTTGGCCCGGTCGCCGCCCCGGCAAGTCCCACCGAAGAACCGGCAAAAACAGCCGCGAAATCAAAGAAATCAACCAAACCCGCCTCAAAGGACACGACCGACACGCCCCCGGAAGAACCGGTTGTGGATGATAGCGTCGTCTTGGCCGATGCAGTGTCTGCCTTGGTCAATCTTGGCTATGGCCGCTCCGAGGCCTTTGGCGCAGTTGGCAAGGCCGCCCAGCAGGCCGGTGAGGACAAGTCGATTGATACCCTGATTCGTCTGGGACTAAAGGAGCTTAGCGCGTGAGCGAAGAAGAAGACCGCCTGCTTAGTGGGGAGCGCCGCGAAGAAGATCATCAGGATGGATCGCTGCGTCCACGCCGGCTTGACGATTTTACCGGCCAGAAAGAAGTGCGCGAAAATCTTGATGTATTCATCAAGGCCGCCAGCGCCCGCGAAGAGGCGATGGACCATGTCCTGTTTTTTGGTCCGCCGGGATTGGGCAAGACCACGCTCTCGCAAATTGTTGCCAGTGAACTCGGTGTCGGTTTCCGTGCGACATCCGGGCCGGTGATTGCCAAGGCGGGTGATCTTGCGGCGCTGTTGACCAACCTGCAACCACGCGACGTTCTGTTTATTGACGAAATTCACCGTTTGAACCCGGCGGTTGAGGAAATCCTCTATCCGGCGATGGAAGACTTCCAGCTTGATCTCATCATCGGCGAGGGGCCAGCTGCCCGTTCTGTGCGCATTGATTTGCCGCCTTTTACCCTGGTCGGGGCGACGACCCGCTCGGGTCTGTTGACCACACCGCTGCGCGATCGTTTTGGTATTCCGCTGCGGTTGCGATTCTATGAACCCGAAGAACTGGTCAGTATCGTTGCCCGCGGGGCGCGGCTTTTGAATTTCGACATGACAGAAGAAGGCGCGATGGAAATTGCACGACGTTCACGCGGAACACCGCGAATTGCCGGTCGTCTGTTGCGGCGCGTGCGCGATTTTGCCGCTGTGGCAGAAAAATCGCCAGTCGATAAATTCATTGCGGATGCGGCGCTGACCCGCCTTGAAGTCGATAATCTCGGGCTTGATAGCCAGGACCGTCGGTATCTGAATTGTATCGCACGTAATTATGGTGGCGGGCCGGTCGGGGTTGATACACTTGCCGCAGCCCTTTCCGAAGAACGCGACACCATCGAAGACGTGATCGAGCCATACTTGCTGCAACAGGGCCTGATCCAGCGCACCCCGCGCGGGCGTATGCTGGGCGTTAAGGGGTTTAAGCATCTTGGTTTGACGCCACCACGCGAAGCAGGCGGTATGCCGCTTTCTGATCTGTTTGATGACCAGAACGGGGGCGATTCCTGATGTCACAAAATGATCATGACACCCTTATGGGGCGGCTCGAAGGCAAGAAGCATATCTATCCGCTTATTGTTTATTACGAAGATACCGATGCAGGCGGGATCGTCTATCACGCCAATTATCTGGCCTTTGCCGAACGCGCGCGTTCAGCGATGCTTAACCTGTTGGGCTTTACCAATCGAAATGTTGCAGAACGCCACAAAGTTGCCATAGCCGTTCGACACTGTACGCTCGATTTTCGTCGGGCTGCCAGATTGGAAGACCGGCTGACGGTCGAAAGCCGGGTGATTAAGCTTGGGGGCGCGTCGCTTGGTTTTGAACAAAAAATTATACGCGACGGCGAAGAGCTGGTGGTGATCGAGATTTATCTCGCCTGCATGTCGCTGAATGAACTTCGGGCGCAACGTCTGCCCGAAGAGTTGAGAACGGTATTTAATCAATATCTCGATGTGAATAAGGACTGACGGGAATATGGAAAATCAAGTGGTCGACGCGGTAACGCTGGGGCAGTCGGTCATGGCGCATGACATGTCTCTGTGGGGGCTGTTCATGCAGGCTGGGCTGGTCGTCAAAACAGTGATGATCGGGCTTTTGCTGGCTTCTGTCTGGGTGTGGGCGATTGTCATCGAGAAAATCCTGCGGCTGCGCAAATTGCGCGCCCAAGCCAACACCTTCGAAGAAGCCTTTTGGTCTGGTGGATCACTTGAAGACCTGTATGACCGCATCGCCGATCAGCCGCGCGACCCGATGTCTGCGATCTTTGTGTCGGCAATGCGTGAATGGCGTCGCTCGAACGCCAAGGGCGTGCATGGGGATACCATGCGTGCACGCCTTCAGCAGCGCATTGAAAAGTCCATGGAAATCACCCTTGGTCGTGAAATGGACCGGGTGGAACGGTACATGACTTTTCTGGCATCGGTCGGTTCGACCGCGCCATTTGTCGGCTTGTTCGGAACCGTCTGGGGCATCATGGTGTCATTCCAGTCGATTGCCGCATCCAAGAACACCTCGCTTGCTGTTGTTGCGCCGGGGATTGCCGAGGCCCTGTTTGCTACGGCGATGGGCCTTGTTGCTGCTATCCCGGCTGTGGTCGCCTATAACAAGATTTCCAGTGACCTCAACCGTTACAGCAACCGTCTTGAAGCTTTCGTGGACGAGTTTTCCTCGATCCTTTCGCGCCAACTTGACGACACGAGAGACTGATCATGGGCGCACAGCTTGCCAAATCCGGCGGAGGACGCCGCCGCGGGCGTCGCGGTAACCGGCGCGCCGCCATGAGCGACATCAACGTCACCCCGATGGTTGATGTCATGCTGGTGTTGCTGGTGATCTTTATGGTTGCCGCACCTTTGATGACCGTCGGTGTCGAGGTCGACCTGCCTGAAACCAGTGCCGCCCCGATGACAGGGCAGGACGAACCGCTTGTAGTATCGGTTTCAGCCGAAGGCACGATCTACATTATGGATAGCGAGATCGCCCAGGATACTCTGACAGAAAAACTTGCTGCCATTACCGAAAACAAGGCCGATACCCGCATCTTTGTGCGTGGTGACAAGGCAATTGATTACGGGCGTGTGATGGAAGTCATGGGCCTGATCAAGGATGCCGGCTTTACCAAGGTGGCCCTGATCGCCGAATTGCCTGCACGGGATTCGTAATCGAATTATGCTGCGTTATGCTCTCATATCGTTTGGCCTGCACATCGCGCTGTTTTTGATCGCGTGGCTTGGCTTGCCGGATCTGTTTGATGAAACACCGCTGGATTTGCAGTCCATTTCGGTGGAAGTCGTGACAGTGGATGAATTTTCTGCGGCTCCGACCAAGGCTTTGCCAAAGCCGGAACCAAAAGAAGAACCCAAACCGAAACCGACGCCGAAACCTGAACCCAAGCCGGAACCAAAACCGGAACCAAAACCGGAACCGAAGCCCGAACCCAAGCAGGAACCAAAGCCAGAGCCGAAACCCGAACCAAAACCGGAACCTGTGCCGCAGCCAAAACCGGAACCCGCACCAAAGCCGGAACCTGTTCCGACCCCGGAAGTCAAAAAAGAGCCTGAGCCTCAGCCGACGGAGCTTGCCGCCGTAAAGCCGATTGCCAAGCCGACACCTCCGAAACCGGAGCCGGTCAAAAAGCCGGAGCCGAAAAAGGAAGAACCAAAGAAGCGCGACCTTCTGAGCGTTCTTAAGGATGTCAGCAAGCTTAAGGAAACGTCGCAGGCAACACCCGAACCGCAGCCGGAAGATGCCCCACAGGAAAACGCCAGCGAGGTTGTGGCAACCCGGCTTGATACCAATCTGACCATGAGCGAGCTTGATGCTGTCAAACGTCAGATCGAAAGATGCTGGAGCCCCCCGGCAGGTGCCAAGGAAGCAGGCAGTTTTTCTGTTGAAATTCATGTCAGCGCGAACCCGGATGGCACGGTTCGACAGGCGCGGATTAGCAACCTGAACGAAATACAGGGCGATCCTTCGCGCCGTACAATTGCGGAAAGTGCCCTTCGAGCAGTGCTAAATCCGCAATGCAGTCCTCTAAAACTGCCGCTGGATAAATACGAAATGTGGCGCACATTCACGTTCAATTTTGACATGCGTGAAATGCTGGGCCTTTAACAGACCAAGTTCTTGAACACGCGGGAAAATAGCGAGGCAGGATGACGATCAAGACCAACGCAATAAAACGATTTTGCCAGCGCAGTCTCGCGGACTGTGCGCCCTGCCGTTGTCGCTGGCCTGAATGTCGGGTTCATGTCGCCGGCAAAGGCGGAACTCCGATTGATATTACCCGGGCGAATTGAAACCGATGCCAATGCCGTACACCCGCTTCCCGGGCGAAGGCGTTGCGAAACCGAATCGGTCAGAACATGACCCAGGTGATCTGCAGATCTCGAACGTTCGGGCCTGTTTTCACCGATTGATGAAAAGGCATTCATTCAGAGTGCCGCATCGTTGGCGGTGAACCCGAACTTTGCCGAATGGCGGCCATCAATGCAGGCACTGGTGAACGGCGTTGTGACCGGAACCAAATGGTCTTCTGCGTGTCGAATTCCGCCTTGGGATGTTTGGCTGAAACCCAGATGTCTGGCGTTGCGTATCGTACAGCCAAACAACTGGCGTCGGATTGCTCACAAGATTGCGGACGAGATTACAACGTATCACCGGGGAAACCGCTATTTCGATACGCGTTGTCTACGTCTCAATCGGTCCGGCCGATAACCGACAAGCGACTGGCCATCATGGATCAGACGGTGCAAACCACCGGTTCCGTCGGATGGCGGTTCCCGTGCTGAACCCGCGCTTCTCGCCGACGGCCAGGAAGTGGTTTATATGTCGTACTTTAACGACAAGCCGCGCGTTTATGTTTTGGATATTGATACCGGCGAGTTGAATTGCTGGGTGATTTTCCGGGATGACCTTTGCCCCCGATCTGCGCCAGACGGGAACTCGGTGTGATGTCACAAGCGCTTGACGGGAACAGTGAAATCTATGACTGGACCTGCGCACGCGTGAAAAGCGTCAACTGACGCGCATCCGGCCGTGGATACCTCGCCTTCCTATTCTCCGGACGGGTCTCGCATTGCGTTCAACTCGACCGCAGTGGGGCACAACAACTTTATGTGATGAATGCCGATGGTGGGGCGTACTGCGCATCAGCTTCGGTGGTGGACGTTATGCCACACCGGTCTGGTCGCCGCGGAGACCTGATCGCATTCACCAAATCCAAGGAGGTCGTTTTATATCGGCGTCATGCGGCCAGACGGCAGTGGAGAAAGGCTGCTGGCCGAGGGTTACCTCGTTGAGGGACCAACTGGGCACCGAACGGTCGAGTTTGATGTATACCGCCAGCACCCGTCCAGGACGGGACCAAGGATCGCTATCGTTTGTATTCGATTGATCTTACCGGTTATAACGAGCGAGAGATCGTTACACCGGCGGATGGGTCGATCCCGCATGGTCGCCCTTGATCCTGATATCTCAAGAGTATAGTCATCGCGAAGCACTGAATGCGATTCGCTTTAATCGCGGGCATTTTCGGTGTCGCGAGACATGGAAAACACCAACCTCGGGCGAATGCGTCCGGTGTTAAGGGGAAAACTTAAATGAAACTTCGTATTCTCAGCGTTTTTGCTGCTGCCGCCCTTCTGGCTGCATGTGAAACTGCACCTGATAGCACGGCGACCACTGGTGGCGACGGTGCAAGCACTTCTTCTAGCGCGTCGACCACGACTTCTCTGGCTGAAAACAGCCCGGAGTGGTTCGCTGTTAATGTTGGTGACCGCGTCTTCTTTGGTTTCGACAAGTATGACCTTGCTGGTGAAGCACGTCGCACTCTGGAACTGCAGGCCGCTTGGCTGAAGAAATACCCGCAGTACAAAGTTGTTGTTGAAGGTCATGCCGACGAACGCGGCACCCGTGAATACAACCTTGCTTTGGGCGAACGCCGTGCAAACTCGGTCAAAGACTATCTGATCGCTTTGGGCATCGACCCGTCGCGCATCGAAACGATCTCTTATGGCAAAGAGCGCCCGGTTGCTCTGGGCCATGACGAAGAAAGCTGGGCTAAAAACCGTCGCTCTGTATCGGTTATCCGCTAAGAGCGTGCAGGTGAAAGCCTGACTTGACGATCAAGGCGCCTGTCCCGTTTTGGGGCAGGCGCCTTATTTTTGCCGCCTGAAAATGTTTGAAAGTTTCTTTGCATATTTTCATAGTGACCTTTCCAAGACTGATTTGACGACAAAGGACCCGAAAATGATTCGCGCTCGATCCGCCATCTCGGCGAAAAACCGGACTTTCCTGATGGCACTGGCCATCGGTACCGTGTTTGGCATGACATCTCTTGGGTCTCAGCCGGTTTCCGCACAAGACGCCAATGTCTCGCGCCAGGTTGAACAGCTGCGCAAGGACCTTGATCTGTTGCAACGCTATGTATATCGCGAAGGTCCCGGTGATGGCGCGCAAGCTGCTGCTTCGTCCGGTGCTGTCGGGGGCGGGGCTGCTACGACACCGGCTGCTGCCCGCCAGCAGGTTCAAATTGCCGAGCTTGAACGGGCAACCACCCAATTGACTGGCCAACTCGAAGAATTCGATTTCCGCATCCGCAAAATGGAAGATCGTCTCGAACGTCTGGTTGCCGATATCGATTTTCGTCTGAGCCAGCTTGAAAATGGTAACGGGGCCTCGGGGGCCGGGGCATCCAATGGGGCTGGTGAGACGCTAAATGATCGCGGGACCAAACTGTTTGGTGTGATCGAAGGCGAAGGACAACCGCCGCAAATTCCAACCGGCGCAGCAGCAACCAACGGTTCCGCACCGCAGACCCAAACAGCAGCAGTACCGACCGGCACCCCGGAAGAACAATACCGCGAAGCTTTCGGTCTTCTGCGCAAACAGGATTTTGTGGCCGCCGAACAGGCCTTGGGCAATTTCGTCAAAGAGCATCCCGATGATCCACTGGCGGGCAATGCGCAATATTGGCTGGGGGAAACCTATTATGTGCGTGGCCAATACGAAAATGCCGCTGTGGCCTTTACCGAAGGGTTCCAGACCTATCCCGACAGTACCAAAGCACCGGACAACCTTCTGAAACTCGGGATGTCGCTTGCCAATCTTGGCAAGAACGAAGATGCCTGCACGGCGTTCAATCACCTGATCGACAACTTCCCGAATGCTTCGAATGTTGTTCTGGATCGCGCCCGTCAGGAACGCAAAAACCGCGGATGTCCTCAGTAATTCATACCGATGACCGGCACTTTTGAACCAACATTTGATCAGAATACGGCGTCCAGTGGCTCTCCGCTGGACGCCGTTATCTTTGATGACTTGATGCGGGTATTTGCCCCGTTTGAAACGGCGCCCAAGATCCTTGTCGCGGTATCGGGTGGTGCAGATAGCATGGCCCTTGCCCTGCTGGCCGATGAATGGTGTCGGGCACGTGGGGGGCGGGCAATCGCTGTCACGGTTGATCATGGCCTTCGACCAGCTGCGGCAACCGAAGCCCGTTGGGTTGCCGATGAACTCGCGCGCTATGGTATCGAACACATTATTAAAAGCTGGCGTGGTGCAAAACCCGCCAGTGCCGTACAGCAAAAGGCACGACACGCCCGATATCAGATTCTTGATGACCTGATGGCTGAAATGGGCATCTATCATCTTGTCGTTGCCCACCACGCAGGTGATCAGAGTGAAACCATTGCCATGCGTCGTAGCCGCGATACGTCCCCGATCGGGCTTGCCGGAATGTCCGCGCGGCGTTATTTGCGCCATGGACGGTTGCTGCGTCCTCTTTTAGGGATCCCGAAGGCCGATCTGGTGGCGACCTTGAAGTCCCGCGGGCAAGAATGGATCGAAGACCCATCCAATCAGGATGAAAAATTCGAACGTGTCCGCGTGCGCAAAGCTCTTGCAGCCAACTCTTCGGGAACAGCTGACGGGGCAAAGGATGCCCGGACCCGAAAGATCCTTGAACAGCGCATCGGGCGCCTGCTGGCCGCGTCGGTAACGCTTCATCCCAACGGGGTTGCCATGATCATATCGGATGTGCTTTCGGGGGCACAAGATGATCTCGATGCGGCAATTCATGCCTTGGGGCGGGTTGTGCGCACAGTTGGCGGGGCGGCTTATCCGCCCGCTATGGATAAACTACGGGCTGCCCTTGATCTCCTGCGGGCAAACAAAACCGGCAGGATCAGTTTGGGCGGCTGTGTCTTGCACGGGCGCACAAGCCATATTTACGTCTATCGGGAATTGGGCCGCATGGCACAAGATCCGGTTGCATTAAGGCCGGAACTGTTCCCGAAATCTGATGTCATAGGGTTTGATAACCGCTTTGACTGGTTGGCCGATGATAAGGAGCTTGCCGCGAAAGCCGGGCTTTGGATGGGGCCGCTTGGCCTTTGTGATGTGTTTCACACGAAGTCCTTTCGCCGTGCTTTGCGCGAAATTGTCCCATTTATTGGCAATTTACCGCGCGCAGCCCTTGCATCCATGCCTGCACTCTACGATAAAGAAGGCTTGTTATCCGTTGGCGGGCTTGAGGTTTCGGAGCTTTCCGACGTACTATCCGCCGCCGGTTGCGAACGGCCTCTGGGCAGGGGCTTGAACGTATCTGGCGGAAGATGGCAGTTTACGCCGCAAGTACCTTTGTGGGAAAGTGGTTTCAAATTGTCACCGAAACCCGACAACCTACTTGCGTAAGCAGGGGTTATGACTATTTGTTTGTCAGACCCTGCGCAGGAAGTTTTGCGTCACGGTACACATAAATTGCGACCAGTAGCTTGGAATGAATATGGGAAAAAATCTCGCACTGTGGGTTATTATCGCCATCCTTTTGGTGGCGCTGTTTAACCTGTTTCAGTCGCCCTCCGGACAGTCCGGTCAGTCGTCGCTGGCATTCTCGGACTTCTTGGCCGAAGTGGATTCGGGACAGGTTTCCGAAGTCACGATCCAGGGCAACACTCTGACTGCAGAAACGCGCGACGGTCGCTCTGTTAATGTTTACACCCCGGATTATCCAAACCTTGTTGAAAAGCTGAATGACAAGGGCGTGCGCATTATCGCACAGCCGGAAGAAAGCCTCTCTCCGTTGATGAGCGCTTTGATCAGCTGGTTCCCGATGCTTTTGATCATCGGTGTATGGATTTTCTTCATGCGCCAGATGCAAGGCGGCGGTGGCAAAGCCATGGGCTTTGGCAAATCCAAGGCCAAGATGCTGACGGAGAAATCCGGTCGTGTGACCTTCGAAGATGTTGCCGGTATCGAGGAAGCCAAGGGCGAGCTTGAAGAAGTCGTCGACTTCCTGCGTGACCCGCAGAAATTCCAGCGCCTGGGCGGTAAAATCCCCAAAGGCATGCTGCTTGTGGGCCCTCCGGGGACGGGTAAAACGCTTCTGGCCCGGGCGATTGCAGGCGAAGCAAATGTACCGTTCTTCACAATTTCGGGTTCCGACTTTGTTGAAATGTTCGTTGGTGTCGGCGCATCGCGTGTGCGTGACATGTTCGAACAGGGCAAGAAAAACGCACCTTGCATCATCTTCATCGATGAAATCGACGCTGTTGGTCGCCATCGTGGTGCCGGTCTTGGCGGCGGTAACGATGAACGCGAACAGACGCTGAACCAGCTTCTGGTCGAGATGGATGGTTTCGAAGCCAACGAAGGCGTGATCCTTGTTGCCGCGACCAACCGTCCGGACGTTCTGGACCCTGCATTGCTGCGTCCGGGGCGTTTTGATCGCCAGGTCGTTGTTCCGAACCCTGATCTTGAAGGCCGTGAACATATTCTTGGTGTTCACGCACGCAAAGTCCCGCTGGGACCGGATGTTGATCTGCGCACGGTTGCACGTGGTACGCCGGGCTTCTCGGGTGCGGATCTGGCCAACCTTGTCAACGAGGCCGCCTTGCTGGCTGCCCGTCTTGGCAAGCGTGTTGTCACCATGGCCGATTTCGAAAATGCCAAGGACAAGGTCATGATGGGGGCGGAACGTCGTTCCATGATTATGACCGATGACGAGAAAAAGCTGACCGCCTATCACGAAGGTGGTCACGCGCTGGTTGCTTTGCATACGCCTGCATCCGATCCGATCCACAAGGCCACCATCATCCCGCGCGGTCGCGCACTGGGTATGGTGATGCGTCTGCCGGAACGTGATCAGGTGTCGAAATCCTATGAACAGCTGATTTCCGATCTGGCGGTTGCCATGGGCGGTCGCGTTGCCGAAGAAATCATCTTTGGTAAGGACAAGGTCACGACGGGCGCGTCTTCGGACATCAACATGGTGACGCAATATGCGCGCAAGATGGTGACCGAATGGGGCTTTTCCGACAAGCTTGGCAATGTCAAATACGTTGATAACCAGGAAGAAGTGTTCCTTGGTCACAGCGTTGCCCAGCACAAAAACGTTTCGGAAAAAACCGCGCAACTCATTGACGAAGAAGTCCGTCGTTATTCCGACGAGGCTTATGAATTCGCCAAGCGCGTTCTGACCGAACATATCGATGACCTGCACAAGCTTGCCAAAGCTCTTCTGGAATATGAAACCCTGTCGGGCAAGGAAATCGACGCGCTGCTGCGCGGCGAGGAAATCAGCCGTCCGGGCCATTCTTCCGGTGGCGGCAAGGATGCAGGTGGCGGACGTCGCTCTACGGTGCCAAGCACCGGTGGTGCCCGCAAGGATAACCCCGGTGAAGGTGGCGGGGATCTTTCCCCGGAACCGCAACCGGGAAGCTGATTGAAAGAGACTGATGGACGAGATCAAAAGATCGGTCCTGCGAAGCCCCGCCGATGTGCGGGGCTTTGCCGATTTTGAAGGACCGCTTTACTACGTACCGACCGGTTTCATCGACCATGCCGATGATCCCAATACATTGCCTTTGGCCGGATCACGGCGGGGGTTCTCTGCTTTGGAAATCATTCGTCGCCGCGAAGGTGGCGGTGCCGAAAGCATGATCTTGCCGTTGCTTGCCCTTGAAGGCTGGGTGCAAAACAGTGGCCGTGTGGATGAAATCAACGCTGTGCTGGATCGCCTGATGGCCAAACGCCCGGATTTTGCCGGGCTGGATATGGCATCCTGCCATGTGATGGGCATCGTTAATGTCACCCCGGACAGCTTTTCTGATGGCGGGGACTACAACACGACCGAACAATCCGTTGCCCGTGCCATGGCAATGGCCGAACAGGGCGCATCAATTATTGATGTCGGGGGGGAATCTACCCGTCCGGGGGCTGATGACGTTTCCGAGGACGAGGAAATCAACCGTGTCGTTCCGGTTATTCGCGAACTGGCCGCCAAGGGCCATGTCGTATCGATTGATACCCGCCATGCCCGCGTGATGGAAGCCGCCCTTGAGGCTGGTGCCGCCATCATCAATGATGTCACCGGCCTTGAAGGCGATGAACGTTCAATGGAAGTTGCCGCTGCATCCGGCAAGCCGGTGATACTGATGCATATGCAGGGGGAACCGGGCACCATGCAGGCCAACCCGCAATATGATTGTGCGGTGCTCGATATTTACGATTATCTTCTGGATCGCATTGAAAGTTGTGAACGGGCCGGGATTTCACGAGACCGTATTTGCATCGATCCGGGCATCGGTTTCGGCAAGACCCTGACGCATAATCTTGAATTGCTGTCACGTCTGGCCATTTTCCACGGGCTGGGGTGCCCGGTTCTGCTCGGAACATCCCGCAAATCCTTTATCGGAAAGATCGATCCCAGGGCTGAACCGAAACAACGTCTTGGTGGTTCCATTGCGTCGGCCATCAATGGATGGCGCCATGGTGTTCAAATGATCCGCGTGCATGATGTACATGAAACGGTCCAGGCGATTTCAGTCGCAAGTTCTACCTCGATTGTATAGCGATAAATTAGTTTATCCGGATACACGTATAGCTTGTTATTTGGCTGCGCTCGTTTAAAAAGAAAGTTCGTCAGTGGGTTTCTCTGCTGACGAACTTTTCATTTTAGACCGTTCTGATTCTGGCATTTTCTGACCTTTTCGGGTTGTTACTTGCAGAATTGGTTTTCGGGGCACATACCTGTGAGTCAGAAATGAAAATGACACTAAAGTCATTACCAATGGTTGGCTCACTAGCAATCTTGAAGGCCTGTAAATGAATGAGATTGGCGGCTTGGCGCAGCCGTTGCCTGATGAAGTTGCGTCTGGCTGGAATGCTATGACACAATGTGTTTACGTCGTGGAAGACAACACCGATCTGAACAAGGATCTGTGTGAGTATCTTGAGATCTGCGGTTTTGAAGTGGTCGGTTGTGCAACCGGCGCTGCTTTTTACCGTGCACTCGAAGATCGGACACCCGATGCCGTCATTCTGGATATCATGCTGCCTGATGCGGATGGATATGAACTTGCGCGACATGTGCGCAAGACCATTGATTGCGGGATCATGATGCTGACGTCTCTTTCGGGCATGGATAATCACCTGACCGGATATAAGTCGGGGGCAGATGTCTATCTGACCAAAGACAGTCCGCTTTCGGTGATCGAGGCGGCTTTGAAACCGCTTTTACGCCGTGCAGTACGCACCGATGGCGACGTCGTTGCCGAAAAATCAATTCCCGAAGATAGTTGGGTTCTTGATTTGCTTAACTGGACGCTGCGCAATCCCAAAGGCGTTCAGGCGAGCCTGACTGCAACCGAACGCACCATCATCAAGCTTTTGATAGAGGCTAATGGTGCCTGGCTGACCCGGCCGGAAATCGTCGAGGCACTGGGCAAGGCCGATACGGCCGAGAATTGCCGAAACCTTGATACAGCGATCCGGCGCGTTCGTCAGAAAATCATCTCTGAACTGGGCGAAGAATTGCCAGTCCGTACCGCTTATGGGCGGGGATATGCATTTACATCACCCGCGGTTGTTTCCGGTGATGTCGAAGCGCCGTGACCGTGGTGAATGTCACGCCTGATATGTGACCAGAATGCAAATTCTATTCACATGGCAAGCAAAGACAAAGTTCAATCCCGTCTTCGAGGTTTTGCCGCAGCGTGATCGCCCCGCCATGCGCTTCAACAATGCGTTGGGAAATATGCAGGCCCAGCGCCCTGTGTGGTGAAGGGCTATCTATATTGCTTCGAAACAGGGCATCGGCGATCAGGTTGATCTCATTGAGGTCAAGCTCGTCGCCCTGGCATGGAATGTTGATTTCAATCAAGCGTTCAGACGGCTTGTACAGCCTGACATGAATAGGCGCCCCGTGCGCAAAGCGCCGTGATGTCTCGACAAGGTTGGTAACCGCCAACCCCATCAGAGTTTCGTCAATAAATACCGTAACACCAGACATATCTTGGCAACTGACGGTGACTTCGGCGCATTCGCGCGTGATTTGCCGGACAAAATTTTCGATATACGGCTCTATCAGGACATCTTCACGCGCAAGCGACAATTCTTGGGCATCGATCCCTTCCTTGCTCAGAAAAATGTCAACCAGACGTGCAAGCTTCCGCGCCTGAAGCGGGATGCGCTGCAAACGTTCGACAACATCCTGTTTGTGATTGCCAAGACGCAGCATCAGCATTTCAGATGATCGCTGAATGACCGCAAGAGGTGTGCGGAATTCATGTGACAGCATGGATATAAGTTTACGCTGTTCTTCAACCAGGCTGGTTGTTTGTTCTGCCTTGCGCGAAACCAGGATACGTTCTCGATCCATTTTGGCCAGCCGAATGATCATCAGGATTCCCATGCCCACCAGATGCAATACCAAGGTAAACTGATGCACGGTGAGGCGCAGCGCGTTTGCTTCGATGATCCCCGAAAGAGCAAGCTGGAACACAATCGCTGCACATGTCGGAATGACCAGTACCACAAGGAACGACCAGTGGCGCGGATTGCGAATATCCCCAAGGGCCTGCTTGAATAAGATCATGCACATCGTTGCCATGAATATTGAATGGCTTGGGATGATATAGGTGCCAAAGATCGTATAAAGATCCGTTGTCGTGCCGGTGGTCAGTGTCAGGATCAGCAGGCCATAGGCACAACATATCCTGTAGAAAACAGGGTAGTTCTTTTTGGCATCAATGATGTAAAGCCATAAAAATACCGTGACACCATAGGCAATAATGTTGAATCCCCCCACCAACAGGTCATTGAGCCACGGGATTTCCGGGCGAAGCTCGCTAAGGGCCATGCCATTTGCAAAGACCGTAACCGCCCCGGCTGCGCCAACCCAGACACTATAAAGAACAACGATCCCGTCGCGGGCAAACAAACCAAGTGCCAGATATGTCAAACTCAATCCGGTAACAACCCAAAAGAAAATGCTGACCGCCATATTGCGAAGAAACAGCGACGAAATCAGATCATTGGCAGGCCATAGTGTTAGCCAGAACATGTTGGCACTGTTGCTTTGTACGCGCACATAAATGCGATAGTCACCCGGTGCCAGGGCCGGCAAGGCCGCGACTTGGGCCGAGCCACCAAAACGGCGTTCGCTGGCAGCAACATGGTCGCCAAGATGTGCGCGCCACAACGGACGAGAAAGGTCGTTACCGACAAGAAACACGTCAATGACATTCAGATAGCTTGGTTCGACCTCAAGCAACGGTTGTTCGTCAAGGGCATTTTCGACGGTGATATCGACCCGATGCCAGATGACATCCCGGGTATAGCCAAATGACGGGATTGCACATGTGTGCTGAAAATCGCTATCGGGCAGTGCCTGAATATCGGCAAGGTCAAGATTGCGGGTTTTATCAACATAGGATGATACAAATTCGGCAACATCAATCTGAGCAGTCACATCCCCGCTCAGAACAAGGCGGTTATGATCAACATGCGCCCCCGATTGTTGCTCTGCATTGGCCATTTGAAATGGGAGCAACATCATCACGACAAAGACGACAAAGGCCCGCCTCATAACGGGTATTATCCAAGATGACGGCGGGTGATCGGGGGAATGGTTTGCCTGCAATGTGATCAATTTAGCGGCCCCCGTCTTTGGCATGCCGGATGAAACCGGCTGGGAAACCGATCCGGTCTTCATTGCTTTTAAGAACGGTCTTGTCGCGATCATAGGGCAGTTTGATCAGGACGGTTGTGCCACCATCTTCGCCGACACTGACAGATAATGAACCGTCATGAGATTCAATGATCTTGTGGGTCAAATGCAGACCCAGTCCGACACCTTGCGTCTTCGTTGCTTCCCGGCCTCGGTAAAAGGCATTGAGCACATTTTGCAAATCATCTGCTGCAATACCGGGGCCTTCATCAACAACCCGGATATAAACATAACCATTGGACGAGCGCTCCGCTGAAATCCAGACGGCGGCACCGGGGGCGTGTTTTCGGGCATTTTCAATCAGATTAAGAAACGCGCGTTCCATCAGGATGCGGTCAATATCGACAATGGCGACATCGCACCTGATCAGACTGATATTCTGGCCCGGCATTTCTCGATGCCGGCGGGTGATCAGGTCCCCCAAAAAGGCATCAATGGCAACGGATTCACGCGATGTGGTAAAGGTCGCATTATCGAGTGTTTCTTTGGTCAGGAACGCATCGACAAGACCGGACAGCTGCCCGGCATTGGACTGGATCGTGGCAAGGCGGTTCAAGACGGCCTCTGGCTCGGCCTTAAGGTGGAGGCCAAGAATTTCTGCCGATCTCTGAATAATCGCAAGTGGTGTGCGAAATTCATGCGATAGCATGGTGATGAATGTGCGTTGCTCGCTGGCAAGCTGGGTGGCACGTTGGCTTGATGCCAATGCAGCTATACGTTGGCTGATCAGACCATGGGTGCGCATGGCCATTGCAATGGCCACCATGAAGAGCTGAATGAGCGAACTTGCGGCCAGAATATTCATCGTGAACCCGTTCAGAGGCAGTACGCCCATCAGCAACATCAAATGTGCCATGGCCCCAAGAGTAGGGATGCCAAGTGCTACGACAAAAAAGCTGGTTTGAAATGGGTGTTGCTGGCGATAACCGCCATAGATCAGGTTGACAAAAAGGACCCCGAGCAAAACGATTTGTGGCCCGAAGAAAACCTTTGCATACAGGATATACCAATTCGACGTGCCCGTCAGGAACCCGGCAATTGCCAGGGCAGAATAGATATACATGATCCGAAACAGGATCGGGTTGGATTGGTCAAGGCGGATGATGTAGCTCCACATCATGATGCTTGACCCGAGTGCAAATGCCGTCCCGCTACCTGTTATAAAATCTGATGCCAGCGGCCATAAAGGCTTGAATATAACCTGCGCGTATCCTGTGATGCCGAAATAAACCAGCAGCAGGGAAAAGATATATCCGGCATACCAAATTACAGACCGGTCACGCGACAAAGTGCCGAATGTGAAATACAATCCAAAGGCGACGATCAGGATGCCAAGGCAGGCACCTTTGATAAAACTGTCTCTGCCTGATTTCTCAATCAGGATTGGCTCGGGCACCAGTTTGGCATGAAGCACATGGGCGCTATTGGTTCGAACGCCGACAATCAGCCAATATTCCCCGGCATCAAGCACGGGCCATTCTGAAATATGCGAAAGACCGCGAATATCGCCTTGGGATGTCTCAACCCGGTCACCAACGCGATTTTGCCAAATGATCTTTTTGCTCTCGCGTGACAAGATGCTCAGGCGGATATCATTAAGATAAACCATGCCCAATTCGATAAAGGCGCGGCTTGGCTTAGTTGTCGGGGTGTCGATAACGTTTATCGCGGCGCGGTACCATACTGTTTGGTCTGTGTAACCGGGGCCGGGTGTTTTGAGGATGGATGCAAACTCGGTTTCGCTGATTGTTGCGATTTCTCTGGGGTTCTGAATTGTGCGCGCTGTGATAAGCCGCGACAGATGGCGGTTCAGATCGGTAATCTCGGCGACGCCATTCGCCGGGATAACAAGTGCCTCCGTCGATTCCGGGGCATGGATCTTTGGCCAATAAACCCCAAGGAGGCCGAATGCGATCACGATCAACACCGCCAACAGAGCCATATTCAAGCGGATGTTACGCAAAATTTCCCCGATTTCAGTCCCTTGGAGTATGTTTGTCTTTGATAACGTTTTTTTATTATCAGGTCATGGTTTTTATCCCGCCTCATAAGGGGGGAACGAAATATGCTGATTGCCGGTGGTATTGCTACGCCACTTTGATATAACCGGCAGTCGGAATGGATCGACAGGGCAGGGATGCCCGCACAGTAAGCAGAGACACAGAATATGAGCCGCAAATATTTTGGCACCGATGGCATTCGTGGAACGGCCAATACGTCCCCGATGACGGCCGAGGTCGCCCTGAAAGTCGGAATGGCTGCTGGGCATTATTTCACCCGTGGCGATCATCGCCACAAGGTCGTGATCGGCAAGGATACCCGACTTTCCGGCTATATGATTGAACCCGCCCTTGTTGCCGGTTTTACCTCGATGGGCATGGATGTCATGCTGGTCGGGCCGATGCCGACCCCCGCAGTTGCCATGCTGACCAAATCGATGCGTGCCGATATCGGTGTGATGATCTCTGCATCCCATAATCCGTTTCAGGATAACGGCATCAAGCTGTTTGGCCCCGATGGTTTCAAGCTGTCTGACGAGGTTGAACTCGAACTCGAAGCTCTGATGGAAAGTGATCTGTCGGGCAAGCTGGTTCCGGCCAATTCCCTTGGTCGCGCCAAACGCATTGATGACGCACCGGGCCGGTATATCGAGGCTGTCAAATCCTCGTTGCCGGGGACAGTAACGCTCGAAGGGTTGCGCATCGTGCTTGATTGCGCTCATGGTGCGGGATACTCCGTCGCGCCCAAGGTTCTGCGTGAACTTGGCGCGGATGTGATTGAAATCGGCACCAGCCCGAATGGTCTGAACATCAATGACAAATGCGGTTCGACCCATACCAAAACCATGTGTGACCGTGTGCTGGCCGAAAAGGCCGATGTCGGGATTGCCCTTGATGGCGATGCCGATCGTGTCCAGATGTGTGATGAAAAAGGCCAGCTGATCGACGGCGATCAATTGATGGGGCTTGTTGCGACCCACTGGAAACGCACCGGGCAGTTGCGCGGCAATGCGCTGGTGGCGACCGTGATGTCAAACCTTGGTCTTGAACGCTATCTTGAAAGCAACGATGTCCGTCTGATCCGCACCAAGGTCGGTGATCGCTATGTTGTTGAACAGATGCGCGCCCTTGATTGCAATGTCGGTGGCGAACAGTCCGGCCATATCGTGCTTTCGGATTTTGCATCGACCGGCGATGGCTTGCTCGCAGGTTTGCAGGTCCTGGCCGTCCTTGCCAGCCGCGAAGGCCCGGTCTCCGAACTGAGCCGCGTGTTCGAACCGCTGCCCCAGATCCTTAAAAATGTGCGCTATGGTGCCGGCAGTGATCCCTTGTCAGAAAGCAGCGTGATCGAAGCCATTTCGCGGGCAGAGCAGGCCTTTAACGGTGATGGCCGCATTCTGATCCGTAAATCCGGGACAGAGCCACTGATCCGTGTCATGGCCGAAGGCGATGATGCGCTTAAGGTCGAACAGATCGTTGATGGCATCGTTGCCGAAATCACGGCTGTTGCCGGTTAACCAAGGTCGCAAGTTACAACCTGAATTTTCAGGATAAGGAAGGTTCGCATGAAAGGTCGCGTCTTGATCATTGCCGGGTCGGATTGTTCCGGCGGGGCTGGTATTCAGGCCGATATCAAATCGGTAACCGCACTTGGTGGTTACGGTGCAACTGCGATCACAGCATTGACGGTGCAAAACACCACGGGTGTTTTTGATGTTCTGGGCATTGATCCGGAATTTATCGTTCAGCAGGCAACCGTGACAATCGACGATATCGGGGCCGACGCCCTGAAAACGGGTATGCTGCATTCGGTCCCCGTGATCACGGCTGTGGCGGAATTCATCAAATCAAAAGCTGCGGGTATCCCGGTTGTTGTTGATCCTGTGATGGTTTCCCAAAGCGGATCGCGCCTGTTGGAAGAAGACGCCGCAGATGCCTTGATCAAACAAATGATCCCGCTTGCGACCATTCTGACCCCCAACATTCCCGAGGCAGAAGTCCTGTCAGGCATGACAATCACCAGCGAGGCAGACATGATTGTCGCCGCGCAAAAGATTGGTGAATTGGGGGCAAAGGCTGTTCTGATCAAGGGCGGCCATGCCGAAGGCGATAAAATCGTCGATATCCTGTGGCGCTGTGACGGTGATATCGAAGGCTTTGAAGGTACGCGCATTCCGTCGGAAAACAATCATGGCACGGGATGTTCGCTTGCCAGTGCGATTGCCACCGGTCTGGCACAGGGCATGGGGCTAAGTGATGCTGTTGCCCGTGCGCGGGCCTATGTTCGCGAAGCCATCCGCACCGCACCGGATTATGGCAAAGGAAACGGGCCGCTTAACCACGCCCATCCTGTCACGGGATGAATGGAACGGCGCGCTGTCTCAAGCCTGTATGATCAACAAGCCGTAAGAAAGACCGATATGAATAAAAGAATGCTGCGCCGTGCAATTCTGGCGGGCGGGATCGCGGTTTTGGCGGGCATCAGTCTTGGCAATCCGCATCGGCATATCGCCAATATCCTTTGGCCGGATGATGCCGCACCCTGGGAAAAGGTCACGGCGGTCTATGTGCCCGATATCACCCGTCCCACCCGGATCGAAGTTTCCGAAGCAGCTTATGACAACCTTGCCGCTTGCCGTGAACATGTTTTCGAAATGGCTGCGGAAAATGGTGACCCGGACCTTGAAAAAGGCCGGTTTGAATGCGCAATCGGGTTCTATGCCGACAAGGATGATGGCAGCGGCGGCAAATATCGCCTGATCGTCAAATAACCAGCCGTTTTGGTATTCTGCTGTTTACAGCACATACCAAAGCAATGCGGGCAGGGCGATGGCGGCAAGGAAGCTTGAACTGATCACGACCCCTGCGACTTCTTCGGGTTCGCGGTTATAAAGCTGGGCAAACAGGTAACAGAACACCGCAACCGGCATCGAACATTGCAAGATCACAACGCCGCGTTCGATCCCGGTCAGGCCCATGACTTCTGACAGGCCCAAACCAACTGCAAACCCCATACCAAGACGCAGAACACTTAGTGCCGTACTGCGTGCGAGGCTGACCGGGCGCAGCTTGGCCAGCGACACCCCCAATGTAAACAGCATTAACGGAATGGTCAGTTGCCCGATCAGGTTGGTGGTGTTGTAAAGCCATTCCGGCACCGGGGTTTCTGTTGCAAGAAAGCCTGTTGCGATCAGGGTTGCGGGAATAATGGGCATCTTGATCAATGATTTGGCCGAAAAACTTCCCGACACAAACGCAACGCCAATGGTCAACTGGATGACGACATAAGCGGCAAAGAATGCCACCGACAGCGCAAGCCCTTCCTGGCCATATGCCAGCATACAAAGCGGCAAGCCGACATTGCCGACATTGGGCCAGGTCAGCGACTGCAGATAAGTCCGCGGTGCGAGGTTGAAAACCTTAAGGACCGGCCACCCGATCAGCACGAACAAAACATTCGCCGCCAGTGCTGCCGTTCCCATCAGAATAAGCGTATCCCCGCCAAGTTCAACCGTTGCAAGGGCGGCAAAGGTCAAACAGGGTGTCGCGAAATAGGTCACAATTGATGTGACAAGGTTGGTGTCGAAATGTTTGCCGGCACGGGCCCAGAAATAACCCAGTCCTGTGGTGATAAAAACCGGGGCCAGAATCGCAAAAATATCGGCAAACATAAGACGGAATTCCCTGAATGTTTTTCTTGAAGCGTCAAGTGCGCCCGGACAGAAATTGTCATGGCACGGCTGTCGACTGCAAGTGAATAATGGTATTACCACTTTGTTTTGCCCGGATCTGGCCGTTCGGAAAGTCTTCTTTGATCGGGAATTTCACGATTGAAAACGCTTTGAAATACTTGCAAACAGGGCGGTGGTTACGCCATTCTGCCGTCCGGAATTGCGCGATCCGGTGCAACGCCGCGCAACGAAAAAAGGCACGTTATGAACAGCACGACCCATGCCGATGTCAAACGTCACCTGATTGACCCGGCACCACGTTTCCGCGATCAACGCAACCCGGTTCCTGCTGTCTTTCTGGATCGGGATGGCGTGATCAACGAAGAAGTTCACTATCTTTCCGATGTCGCCGACCTTAAGCTGATTAAAGGGGCGGCTGATGCCATAAAACGCCTGAATGACGCAGGCCTGCCGGTGATTGTCGTGACAAACCAGTCCGGTGTGGCACGTGGCTATATTACCGAAGATCAGCTTCTTGAAATTCATAAGGAACTGGTTGCGCAACTGGCCGATCACAAGGCATCGGTGCAGGGCATCTATTATTCCCCTTATCATCCCGACGGGCAGGGCGAGTATCGCCGCGAAAGCACGTGTCGCAAGCCCGAACCCGGCATGCTTCGCGCTGCTGCCGATGATTTTGCCATCAGCCTTTCAGAAAGCATTCTGGTCGGTGATCGCATCAATGATATCCGTGCCGGGCATGCTGCCGGGACGCGCACGATCATGGTCAGAACGGGGCATGGTGCGAAGGAAACACTTCTGCCCGAAGCCCGGGAAGCCGGTTTTATCGCCAATGATCTGGCCGCTGCCGTTGATCATATCCTGACCTGACCAACTTGCGATAAGAACCTGACGTGTCTTGGCAAGCTGGCCCAAGGGTCACTGATTGCCAAGGCACCAGTTTTGCCACATGTCGCGACAAGCTTCCTCAAACTCGGCTGCAATGGCCGGGCCGTGGAAGGCGCGACTGCCCCGGATGCGCTCGCGCATGTTTTCTCGAATACTGGCCAGCGCCTTAAGGTCGGATGCCAGCATGATGCATTTATCGACATAACCCTTTTCGGTTTCGGCACATAGCGCGCCCAACCCGATATCGCCAAGCACCGCAAGGCCAAGCCGCGATCCGGCCCGATCATCTGCCAGCGATACAAACGGAATGCCAAACCAAAGCATCTCGTAATAGTTTTCAAGGCTGATCGCCGGAAACGGGGCCAACCCGATATCAATCTGGGCATAAAAGGCCGGGCGATCTTCTGGATTGACCTTGCCTGAAAGGTCAAGCCGGTCGCGCTTGATCCCGGCTTGGCGTGTGCGATCAAGAAACGTTTTGGCAGCATAGGGATCCTCAAGCACATCGTCCTGAACAACGATACGGCTGTTGCTGATCTTGTTTAAGATTCGCGCAAAACAGTTAAGCGTCTCGTTGCTGATATTTGCCACCCGGTCAATGCAGCCAAACCGGATGATCTCTTCGCCCACGGCAGCCGGCAACGGGGCAACCGGCAAGGCATCATCAAGTTCACCCGGAAGATAAGGGCCGACTGCAAGCGGATAGGGGCGCTCGGAAAACATCTTGTTATCAGCAAGACTGCCGCTAAACGTGTCCTTATGCCCGATCAGATAATCCATTTCGGCCATGCCGGTGGTAACCGCAGACAGGCTTGCCTGCACCGGGGCGGCCTTAAGGGCAAAGACCTCGATCGGTTGGCTTGGATGAATACCGCATAGGTCAATCAGAATATCGACTTTGTCTTTGCGGATGCGATCGGCAATTTGCATCGGGTCCTGTCCGCAAATCTCGCGCCAGCCATCCGCCATGACCTGCCATGAACGGGTGACCTCGTCGGGGCGCGGGGTTGCGGAATATAAAAACAGTTCGATCTCGTGGCGATTAAGATGTCGCGCCAGTGCGCTCAAAAGCCCGCAAGACGGATGTTCACAGAAAAACGGTGATATCCATCCGATCCGAAGACGCTTGTCAGGTTGGCGACTATTGGCAAAGGCCGGTTTGGCCGCAATAGGCATATGGTGCTTGGCCCAGGCTTTGGCTGCTTTGGCATGTTTGATGCCATCGGTGCTGACCAGCTTGGCCTTGGTGCGGATCAAAAGGGCGTCTGCCGTGGCATTGTCGGGAAATCTGGCAATCAGCGCCTCAAGCGTTTCAATGGTGCTATCGACATCACCGCAACGAAGGGTGATGTCGGCAAGAACCAAATCAATCTCGGCGGTGTCTTTGGTTAATTTCTTGGCGGTTTTCAGCAGGGCGATTGCCTTGGCATATTGCCCCTGATGGGCCAGTGACTGCCCCAGTCCGCGCAAGCCGGGAACATATTTCGCATCAATGCTGAGTGCCCGCTGATAAAGGTTTTGTGCCGGTTCGGGATATCCAAGGCGTAATAACGCAGCACCAACCCGGCAAATCAGTTCCGGGGAAATGCCTGCGGCCTCTGCGGCATGTTCAAGCGATTTAAGTGCGGCTTCTTCCTGTCCCAGATCATGCAAGGTCTGCCCAAATAGCAGCAATCCTTCATAGTGATTGGGTTTAAGGCCAAGTAACCGCCCCAGAAGATCCATCGCTTGGCCCAGATGCCCGCGCGGAATTTCAAGACGTGCCAGATGGTAAAGTGCGGTGGGGAAATCCCCGTGATAGCTCAAAGCCTGTTTGAACTGATCAATTGCCTTGTCAATCTGGCCTGAACTCTCAAGGGCAATGGCATAGTTGCATCGCACAGCCGGGTTGGCTGCAAAACTCGACAGGCAGTTTTCAAAAAGATCAAGCGCTTCGCTATGGCGGCCAAGCCCCGTCAAAAGGGTGGCAAGAAGATGCTCTGCCTCGGCATTACCCGGCGACATGGCGAGTGCCGCGCGATAAATTTTCTCGGCTTCTTCGGGGCGATTGCCCTCATGCGCAGTCAGTCCGCGACGCAACAGTGTCTTGAGTTGGTCGGACATGGATGTGCGGATCTCCACCTGATGGTCTGTATAAGGGATTGAACCCAAGCAGTTCTTGCCCCGACATTAAAGTGTTCAGAGCATCCTTTAAAGCGCGCAGTTACAATATGGTGGTTTCCGGCCCGAAATCCGGGCAAAAAAGAACCCCGAACCAAGAAGACAGTTCGGGGTGAGAATGGGAGTGGGAGAATCGCCTGGCGGCGATAATCTCCCTCACGATATTCGTTGATCAGCTAAAGATCGCCTATTCAATGGGGTGGATTCCTGGGTATTCGGGATAGGTTTCTCCCACAGATATCGTAAAATCGGGGATCTCAGTCAGAAAATCATCGCGCAGCCACTTGCTGACATTCATTTCGATGCAAACTCTATGACTGTTGGTCATGATAGATGGCTTGGTCAGTTTGCCCGTGCGTAGTATTCGTACCATATGACGGAAATTGGCGAAATTTTCAGGCAAAAAACTGTCAAACCACGCGAATACTGTGCTAGAACGCAGTCATATACAGAGGGTGCTGGGCGTAGGTTCTAGTGTCCGCAAGAAACGCCACTAGCGATATAAAGAGAGGTTCCTTCCATGCCGGAATATCGGTCCCGCACAACAACACATGGCCGCAACATGGCAGGCGCGCGCGGCCTTTGGCGCGCCACGGGCATGAAAGACGAAGATTTCGACAAGCCGATCATTGCGGTTGTCAACAGCTTTACCCAGTTCGTCCCCGGTCACGTGCACCTGAAAGACCTTGGTCAGCTGGTCGCCCGCGAGATCGAGGCATCCGGTGGCGTTGCCAAGGAATTCAACACCATTGCCGTTGATGATGGCATTGCGATGGGGCATGACGGCATGCTCTATAGCCTGCCATCACGTGAAATCATTGCCGATTCCGTCGAATACATGGTCAATGCCCACTGTGCCGATGCGATGGTCTGCATTTCCAACTGCGATAAAATTACGCCCGGTATGCTGATGGCGGCCATGCGCCTCAATATCCCGTGCGTGTTTGTTTCCGGCGGCCCGATGGAAGCCGGTAAAGTCACCATCGAAGGCAAGGAACATCACCTTGATCTGGTCGATGCCATGGTTCAGGCCGCAGACCCGAACGTTTCCGACGAACAGGTCAAGGAAGTCGAACGTTCGGCTTGCCCGACCTGCGGATCGTGTTCTGGCATGTTTACCGCCAACTCGATGAACTGCCTGGCCGAGGCCCTTGGCCTTGCATTGCCGGGCAATGGCTCTGTGCTGGCGACGCATGCCGCGCGTAAGGAACTCTTCCTTGAAGCGGCCCGCACGTCGGTCAAGCTGGCGCGCCGCTATTACGAAGAAGAAGACATCACCGCCACCCCGCGTGGCATTGCGACCTTTGATGCGTTTGAAAACGCCATGGCACTTGATATCGCCATGGGCGGATCGACCAACACGGTTCTGCATCTTTTGGCAATTGCCAAGGAAGCCGAAGTCGACTTCACCATGTCTGATATGGATCGCCTGTCGCGCAAGATCCCGTATCTGTCCAAGGTCGCACCAAACCATCCGATGTTCCACATGGAAGACGTCCACCGTGCGGGGGGCATCATGCGTATTCTGGGCGAACTGGATCGGGGTGGTCTGCTTCATACCAATGTTGCGACCGTGCATTCCAAAACCATGGCCGAAGCGCTTGAAAAATGGGATATCAAACGCACCACGAATGAGGCTGTGCACAAGTTCTTCCGCGCCATGCCCGGCGGGGTGCCGACCCAAACTGCATTCAGTCAGGAACGCTATTGGGATGATCTTGATCTCGACGAAAAAGAAGGCTGCATCCGTGATGTTGCCCATGCCTATAGTCAGGATGGCGGTCTTGCCGTTCTGTTTGGCAACCTTGCGGCCAATGGTTGCGTGGTTAAAACCGGCGGTGTCGATGAAAGCATCCTGAAATTCACCGGCCCGGCTGTGATTTGCGAAAGCCAGGACGAAGCCGTTGCCAAGGTTCTCGGTGGCGAGGTCAAGGAAGGCGACGTTGTTATTGTTCGCTACGAAGGGCCAAAAGGTGGTCCGGGTATGCAGGAAATGCTTTATCCGACCAGCTATCTGAAATCGATGGGGCTGGGCAAGGTCTGTGCTCTTGTGACGGATGGTCGCTTCTCTGGTGGGTCTTCGGGCCTGTCGATCGGTCACGTATCCCCCGAAGCAGCCGCCGGTGGTGACATCGCGCTGGTCGAACCGGGCGATATGATCGAAATCGATATTCCGAACCGCTCGATCCGGATTGCAATCGATGACGCGACCCTTGCAGCCCGCCGTCAGGCGATGGAAGCCAAGGGACCAGAAGCATGGCGCCCGGCCAAGCCACGCAAACGCAAGGTCTCAAAAGCCCTTCGCGCTTATGCCGCCATGGCAACCAGCGCGGATCAGGGCGCGGTCCGCGATGTCTCGCTGGTCGAATTCTAAGCGTGATCACGTAAAAATTTCTGACAAAAAAAAGACCGGGCCCCAAACCCGGTCTTTTTTCGTTTGCAGACCTATCAATTTGATAGGGCAGGGTCCGGATCAGGACCCCTTCATTGCGTCACGCCAATGCGACTGCCGCATGTGCAATCACCCGCACCGCAGTTGCAATGCATTCTTCGTCAAGATCGAAATTGCTTCTGTGCAGCATTGTGTCCCGATCTTTGGCTTTTGAGCCGATACGCAAATGTGCACTTGGAATGCGGGACGAAAATTCAGCAAAATCCTCGCTGCCCATCGATCCTTGCGGTAGGCAGACAACCTTGTCTTCACCCAAAACATTTCGGGCGCAATCCACAACGGTTTCAAGT
The DNA here is from genome assembly GCA_048264285.1 of Thalassospira sp. Lineage (GTDB taxonomy): Bacteria > Pseudomonadota > Alphaproteobacteria > Rhodospirillales > Thalassospiraceae > Thalassospira. The sequence goes on along the minus strand of JBLXDD010000005.1, from coordinate 163,466 downwards.
ATTTCAGGTTGGCTTTTTACAACGCCGACACCTTGAAGAAATTCTACATTAATCTTTGTGCGGCTTGCAATGGCAACACCTTGTGCAATGCGCTCAATGGCGTCTTTGGTCGCGGCGCGGACATCTTCTGAATGGGTGCGGATTGCCCCTTGCAGTTTGACCGTGTCGGGGATCTGGTTGCGGGCAGTGCCACCTTCAATCTTGCCGATTGTCACAACAGCTGAGTTCAATGGTGCGACTTCACGTGAAACGATGGATTGAATTTGCGCGACAAGCTGACTGGCGGCAACAATCGGATCAATGGACAGGTGCGGGTGTGCACCATGCCCCGATAGCCCGCTAACCGTGATGTCGAACGGATCAGAAGAAGCAAAAGATACCTCGGGATGCCAGCCGATTACGCCGCCGGGAAGTAGCGGCCAGTTATGATAGCCCAACATAACGTCAGGTGTTTGTGTCTCAAAAACGCCGTCGGACAACATCGCACGTGCCCCGCCGAGACCTTCCTCCGCCGGCTGGAAAACGACCATCGCCCGGCCAGTGAAATCTGCGCCAAGCTTGTTTAGAACCGTCGCAACGCCAAGTGCAATTGCCGTGTGTGCGTCGTGGCCACAGGCATGCATGACGCCTTTGTTCTGCGATGCAAATGCAAGGCCGGATTCTTCTGTAATTGGAAGAGCGTCGATGTCCCCCCGGACACCGACCAGACGCCCCGCGCCTTCAGGATTGATAAGAGCTGCCACACCGGTTTTTGCAATACCGCTGCGATAGCTCACGCCGAGACGGTCAAGATAGTCACATATTTTTGCCGACGTCCGGATCTCGTTAAAACCCAGTTCCGGATTTTGGTGCAAGTCGCGGCGAATTTCGATCAATTCACTGCTGATTTCGTCGACAATGGTGTCGATCTTTGTTGATGTCTCGTTGGTGACGCGTGGAGGCATAATCATATTCATCCTGGTTGATAGGGGCGGGGCGTCTGTTCGTTGGGATTACAGAACTCAGTCGAGGTCTTTCTGACCGATTTCTGCAATCTTCCGATAGGTTTCTTCACCCCACATATCTGTACCAAGCTCGTCGCGAACCGACTGGGTCGCTTCGATGAACGGTTTGGTGTCCGGATAGGTAAAGGTGACGCCAGCAGCTTTCATGTCAGCGATCATCTGTTCGGTTTGAGCCGGCAGCATTTCCTCGATAACGGCTGTTGAGGCGTCATTGGCTTTTTTCATCAAAGCCTGGTCTTCGGGGCTAAGACCTTCCCAGAAGGAATTGCTGATCATCACATAGGCCGGTTTGGTGATGTAGTTGACCATCGCGATAGAGCTTTGAACTTCATAGAACTTCGCCGCATAGATGGTTTCGATCGGGTTTTCCTGACCATCAACTACGCCTGCCTGAAGGCCGGTATATACTTCACCAAATGCCATTGGTGTCGGGTTGGCACCAAGCGCACTGAGTGACTTGACGTAATAGTCACGCTCGGGCGCACGCAATTTCAGCCCTTTGAAGTCTTCAATGCTGTTTAGCTCGACATTTGCGCTGATCTGGCGCGGGTTGCGCGGCATGAAGCCCAGCAGACGGATTTCGCGCTCATTGATGAGTTTTTCGTTCCATTCAGCACCGAAATCGGTGTCCAGAACCTCGGCATAGTTTTTCATGCCCTTCATCAGATAGGGCAGGGCAAGATATTCGATTTCCTGGATGCCCGGATCGCCACTGGCAGAAATCTGGGTGACGCCAAGCGCAAGCTGGGTGAACAGTTCACGCGGGGTGCCCAATTGCTGTGCGCCGTAAACGGAAACCGAATACCGACCGTTTGATTCTTCTTCAACAACGCGTTTGAATTCAAGCGCGCCCTCATACTGAGCTTCACCCGGATTAGCCCAGGTCGAATACCGAATGTCGATTTGTGCCATTGCCTGGCTAATCCCGACAGTCGCAAAGCCTGCTGCAATGACCGCAGCCATAATCGTCTTACGCATAGTAAAACTCCCTGTGTTATGCGGTGGTTTTTGAGTTTTGTTTGGAGAAGTGGGTAATAAAGTCGGCGCAATAGCCAACGAGGTAATCTGCGATCTTCTCGCCTTTTTCGGCACTCGACTGTGCGGGGTCGCCCCCGGCAACGCCGTTGCCACATCTGTCGGTTACATCAACAGCAAGTGCGACTTCGCTGTCACGGAACCGGATGCCGGCCAGTCCTGCGGTTGGCAGGCCAAGCATCTCGCCTTTTGTATCTTCGCGCGACGCAAGATCAGGGCGCATCAGGTCCGGGAACAGATGCATATAGACCGAAGTCAGCGGATCGCCGCCATGGCCAAATGCTTTCATCCCCAGTTCAGGGTGTAATTCCTGCCACATGGAGGCAGGCAACAGCCGCCATAGATTAAGACAAGGGATCAAAAGGCCCTTTTCGCGCTTCATCTTGCGAATAACCTGATCGATCAACGGATAATTCCCGCTGTGACCATTCAGGATCACGATCTTGTTGACGTCATGATCGGTGAAGTTTTCAATCATATCCGTCAAAATCGCGGTAAAGGTTTCCGGGCGAAGTTGCATTCCACCCGGGACAGAGCGAAAGTAATCCGCATATCCGAATGGCATGATCGGTGCTGCAATGGCATCGGCCTTTTGCGCAATGCGTCCTGCGAGAACATCCGTCAGCATATAATCGCCCATCGGGCAGGTTGGGCCCTGTTCTTCTTGGGAACCCAGCGAGATGATAATTACCGGGTCATCTTTCATGCGTTCGCTGAATTCAACAAACGTCATGTCTTTAAGCAGGTGTTTTTGTGCAGCATTCACAGCTGTCATGTGGGGCTCCGGTATTTGGTTACAGGTGGACAGAAAAGCTTATTAGTTGCCGAATACGAGGTTCGGCAGAAACAGCGTGATTTGAGGAAAAGCAGCAAGCAGTAGAACGGCTGCAAAAAGCGGGATGTAGAAAGGGATCATCGCGCGCACCATTTGTGCGTGCGAAATCTTGGCAATGTCCTGGGCAATAAACATCAGAATGCCGACCGGCGGGGTGGCGCCGCCGATGATCAGGGTAAAGACCATCAGAACACCGAAATGCACCGGATCAATACCGAATTGCATAACGACGGGTACAAGGATCGGGGTCAGAACAATCTCGGCCGAAGATGCGACCATAAACAAACCGACCAAAACAAGAACGGCAAGCACGATCAAAAGAACGATCAATGGTTCATGAGAGATCGTCGAAATGCCCATGCCAATGCTTTGGGGAACGTTTTCACGGACCATGACCCAGCTAAAGGCGGCAGATGCAGCGATGATCAGCATGATCCGGCTGCTGCCAAGACCGACATTGACCAAAACCTTGCCAAACTCGCGGAATGTCATCTTGCGGTAAAGCAGGCCAAGGACCAAGCCATACAGAACGGCAACGGCGGCGGCTTCGGTCGGTGAAAACATGCCAAGCAGGATCCCGCCAACGATAATGACCGGAAACAGGATTGCCGGGCCGCCTTGTTTGATGGATGCGCCAATTTCGGCAAGGCTTGCGCGTTCGTATCGGGGATAGTTGTTCTTCCGGGCAACGAAATAAGTGAAAATCATCTGAGACAGGATGATCACAACACCCGGGATAATCCCGGCGACAAGCAAACGACCAATCGAGACATTCGCAAGTGTTCCATAAATCACCAGTGCAACACTGGGGGGAATCATCGGGCCAACCAGTGCTGATGCGACGGTTACAGCTGCGGAAAATGGCGCGGGGTAGCCTTCCTTCTTCATCGCCGGAATCAGGACCGAGCCCAGGGCGGTGGTATCCGCAGTTGCTGAACCGGACATGCCCGAAAAGATCATGCTGGCAAAGATATTTACCTGCGCAAGGCCCCCGTGAATATGGCCAACAACGGCGCGCGACATGTTGATGATCCGGTCTGTGAGACGGCATGCATTCATCAGTTCTCCGGCAAGATAGAAGAACGGAATGGCAAGGATCAGGAAACTATCGACAGATGATGTCATGCGCTGCGCAAGCATGCCGGCATCAATGCCGGTAAGATAAAGGTAGACCGTTGTGCTGACGCCCATGGCAAAGGCCAAAGGCATGCCGGTCATCAACAGAACAATAAGCAGGGCGAGAATAATGGTGACGGTCATTGCGTGTCCTTACAGCATTGAACTGTTGTTGTTGTCTGGCTGTTTGGAATGAAGCCGGCGCGCCAGGAAAATGCGCGAAACAATCGCGATGATCATAAGGATGGCACCGACTGTGGCTGCCAGGCGGACAGTTCCGGCAGGCAGCGGCAGGATGCTCATCTCTTGAAAGTTCTCAAGCTTGACGATCCTGAAGCTTTTCCATGTCAGGATTGTCAGGAACCCAAGAGCAAGGAACTGGTTGATCAGTCGGACGAATTTGCGCACGCGTTCGGGCAGAAGGACCACAAAGACATCTACCGACAGATGGCGACCCTGCCAGCAGACAGCAGCTGCTCCGATAAACGTCATCCAGACCACCAGCAGCCGGCTGAGTTCCTCGCTCCAAAGAAGCGGGCTGTCAAAGAAGTAGCGCAATACGACCTGCGCCAGCGTCAGTACCAAAATCAGTGCCAAGGCGAACCCGACAGCAATTTTGAGAGGCAGCGCAATGTCGAACGAACGCCTTTCGGGCGCTTTGTTGATTGGTTGCATTCCCTGTTTCTCCATCGTAAGGAACGGTCGATAGTATTTTTGTGTTTTTGAAACTCGTACCGTTTGTATCGGTATAAGATCAGGCGATCATTAATCTTGTCAAATATATAAATTAGTTGTATTTATATCCAATGAATATAAATCATCGTGTTGAATTACGTCATCTGCGCTACTTCATTTGTGTTGCAGATGAAATGCATTTTGGTCGCGCGGCCGAACGTCTCGGCATCGCGCAGGCACCCTTGAGTCAACAGATCAAGCAGCTTGAAGAACGCGTTGGCGTGCAGTTGTTCGAACGCACGACACGTTCGGTTCGTCTGACAAAGGCGGGGGAAGTTTTTCGTGAAAAAGCATTTCTGGCGCTTGAAAGTGTTGAAAATGGCATCGAAGCTGCACGGTTTGTTATGGGCGAAGCCACGCGAAAGCTGACAATCGGCTGTGTTTCGCCCGTCGTTTTCACCTGCCTTCCGGGTATTTTGCGCCTGTTTCGGGATAAATGTCCCGATACGCGGATTGATATCAAAATTCTGACGACGGACGAACTGCTTGATGCAATGAATGATGGACGTGTCGATATCGCTTTCATTCGTCCGCCGCGCTCAAAGGCCAACATGAACATTGAACATCTTTTCAGCGAGGCGTTTGTCGGTTTGGTTCCCAAGGAACATGCGCTTGCGACAAAGCGTGAGTTGTCGCTAAGAGATTTCGCAGGCCTTCCATATATCGCCTATGCCCCCATCTTGGGGATCAGTTATCAGAACGTTGTCATGCAACATGCGCGCGATATTGATGTTGCCATCAATATTGTCGAGGAAGTTGGTCATACCCTGGGGATTGTTGCTTTGGTTGCTGCCGGGATCGGTGTTGGCGTTGCGCCAAGCTGGGTCACCAAGATGCCGCATCCTGATGTATCCTATATTCCGATGCCAGAGCTCCCCGGGGACGCGGTAAACATGGCACTGGCCTGGCCGCTTGATAGCAAGTCTCCGGTCATTGCCGATTTCGTCAATTGCGCGCGCGAATTCGCAGCCGGGATCTAAACGGAAAATGCTCTAGCAGCGGCGGGGAACGGCTTTGGGAAATGTCTTGCGCAGCCCGCCGGCTAACGGCCGGGGGCTGCGTCGTATATGGTTTGCGGTTACCTTACTGCAGAACCTTGTCGAGCGGTACGTGATCATATCCCAGCGCATCCGAGACCGCCTTATAGGTAATCTTGCCAGCATGGATATTAAGTCCCGCAGCCAGATGCGAGTTGTCCTGACAGGCCTTTTTCCAGCCTTTGTCGGCTAGTGCCAAGGCAAAGGGCAGGGTGGCGTTGTTCAGGGCAAAGGTCGATGTGCGCGCGACTGCACCGGGCATATTGGCAACGCAATAATGCACGACATCATCGACGATATAGGTCGGGTCGGCATGGGTTGTTGCCCTGGATGTTTCAAAACATCCGCCCTGATCAATCGCGACATCGACAATCACCGATCCCGACTTCATGCGTGATAGTTGCTCTTTCTTGATCAGTTTCGGGGCCGCGGCCCCCGGAACCAGGACCGCCCCCACCACCAGATCAGCCTCAAGCACAAGTGCTTCGGTATCATCAATCGTGGCGTATTGCGTCTTGATGCGCGGACCATAGAGATCATCAAGATAGGTCAGGCGTTTGACGTTTTTATCCAGAATGGTCACATCTGCGCCCATGCCCGCTGCAATACGTGCGGCATTTGTGCCCACCACGCCGCCGCCAATGACAACGACCTTCGCCGGTGCGACACCCGGCACACCGCCAAGCAACATCCCCCGTCCGCCATTGGCTTTTTGAAGCGCGCTTGCGCCGACTTGCGGGGCCATGCGGCCAGCCACTTCCGACATCGGTGCCAGCAACGGCAATCCGCCAGACGGATCCGTGACGGTTTCATAGGCAATCGCCGTGACACCGGATTTGATCAGGCCTGCTGTTTGATCCGGGTCTGGTGCCAAATGAAGATAGGTAAACAATAGCTGGCCTTCACGCAGTTGTTCATATTCGACTTTCTGCGGTTCCTTGACCTTGATGATCATTTCAGCACGGGCAAAGATTTCTGATGCGGTGCCTGCGATGGTCGCCCCTGCCGCGACATAATCTTCATCGGCAAAGCCAATGCCGGCACCAGCCATGGTTTCGACCTGTACCTTGTGGCCATGTGCAACGAGTTCGCGCACAGAGCTTGGCGTCAAGCCGACGCGATATTCGTGGTTTTTGATTTCTTTGGGTACGCCTATCAGCATATCGCTCTCTCCCGATATAATGGTGAAAATCGGGGAAATTCCTCGGATCTTTCGGGGATTCCCGGGCAGATGGAGTTTCTTCTGATTTTTTGTTGAATGATATCCTACAATTTGGGCAAATAATCTTCAATTCAAGAGGTGATTGGTGATATCATGCTAGATAATTCAGCAGAATGACTATGTAGTCGGAGGATTATTCTAGTGGAGATGGATGAACGGGATCGCATGATTCTGCGTTTGCTGCAGAAAGATGGCCGCATCAGCAATGCAGAACTTGCTGAAAAGGTGAACCTTTCGGCTTCGGCCTGCTTGCGGCGTGTGCGGCTTCTCGAAGAAGCCGGTTTCATTGATCATTACACCATGTTGCTGAACCCGGCCCGGATCGGCAAACCCGGCAATGCATTCGTCAATATCGCCATTACGCGCCAGACCCGCGAGGCTCTTGAAACATTCGAACGCGAAGTTCAAAAGGTACCCGAAGTGGTTGAATGTTATTTGCTGGCAGGGCAAAGCGACTATCTTGTGCATGTCGTCTATAGCGATACCGCAGATTACGAACGCATCCACAGCGAGGTTCTGACCCAACTGCCCGGTGTCGAGCGGGTCCAGACTGTTATCACGCTACGTGAAGTCAAACGCACAACCGAACTGCCGGTTTAAAGGCGTTTCTTTGACAAACGCCGGGGTGCCCGCGCTTTGTTGTTCTGGTTTTGATCGTTTGAACATTTTTGACGGACGCTTGGTGATTCTCCCCATGGCGCGTGTTTTCGTGCGAATCGGGCAGGGCGCTTTCCTGCGTCGGTGTTTTCGTTCAGACCGGGTTTTCCGCACACGTTTTATGTGACCAATATTCATTTATGTTGGTCGAGGCTAAGCCATGAAAATGCAGTGATTTTCAAAGGTTCGTGGGATTTATCCACTTATTACAATCCTGCAGTTTGACTTTTAGGTGAATAAATATGCAATAATGTGTGCGGGGAAAATACGTTGGGGGAAACAACTGACATGGAACAAGACAATCTTGTTCGTGCTCGTAGTCACGAGCAGAAACTCAAACGTCGTGCGGATATTCTGGATGCAGCCCGCGCACTTTATATGGAAGGCGATGGCACCTTGCCATCCGCCGCCGAAGTCGCACGCAAGGCCAATCTGGCAAAAGGGACGCTTTACCTTTATTTTTCAAGCAAGGAAGCATTGTTTCTTGAGGTGCTTCGTCAGTTTCAGAAAGAGTGGTTTGAGAACAATCTTGATGTGATTGATCAGGAAGCCCTGCGCCGGCCAGAAGATCGTGATTCAACACGTGTCGCCCGACAGTTCGTGCAATATCTGGTCAAGAACGAGAAGTTCCTGTATCTGGCCTCGCTGTCGCAAGGTGTTCTGGAATCCGGGTCAGACGATGAAGTGGTCGTTAACCAGCGCCGCTTTCTGGCATCTATGGTCAAACGAACCGCCGATGCCCTGGCCGAGCTTTATGAAATCACACCGGATGAGGCCAGCAAGCTGATGCGTTCATCCTATGCGCTCGTGCTAGGGATGTGGCAGATGTCACAGCTGCCTGACCGGGTTAAAAAACTCATGGAACAGAACGCGCTTAACAATCTGATCATTGATTTTGCCGTCGCCGCCGAAGAGGCCGTGGTGTCTTATTGGCAGGTTGCTGCGCCGGGCATGAAGTGCCGTGAAATGATGCGCCGCCTTGCCGATGGCGGGTGCTAGGCTTTCCAGAAGAAATGATGAAAACACCAAAACAGCGCCTGACATTTGTCTGGCGCTGTTTTGGTTTGTTCGGGTGCGACTTGAGTTTGGGTGGGTCGCCTAAAGCTCTGTGCCGGCTGTTGCCCGGCTGCGCATCCGCTCGGATCGCAAGATCATCAGGCTGGCGATGATGATCATCACCGATACCGCAAGGATGATCAGGGTCGCCAATGCATTGATCTCTGGCGAGACGCCAAGACGCACGGACGAAAACACCTTCATCGGAAGGGTGGTCGACCCCGGACCCGCAACAAAGCTTGCAATCACAAGATCATCAAGTGACAGGGTAAAAGACAGCAGCCACCCGGCCAGAAGGGCGGGCAAGATCATCGGAAGCGTGATGACAAAGAAAATCTTTGCCGGTTTTGCACCCAGATCCATTGCCGCTTCTTCGACCGAAATATCCATCCCCGACAGGCGCGACTGCACCACAACCGCGACATAGGCCGCACAGAAAGTCGTATGCGCAATCGTGATCGTCGAAAGCCCGCGTCCCGCAGGCCAGCCGATCATTTGTTCCAGTGTCACAAACAATAACAGCAAGGACAGACCGGTGATGACTTCGGGCATCACCAGCGGGGCGGCAATCATGCCCGAAAACAGGGTGCGTCCCTTGAACCGGCCAAAGCGTGACATCACAAGCCCCGCAGGTGTTCCAAGGGCCAGTGCAAGCGTTGCTGACATCACCCCGATGCGCAGGCTGTTCCAGGCGGCATCAATCATGCCGTCATTGGAAAACAGCGACACATACCATTTGGTCGAAAAGCCCGCCCAAACGGTTACCAGCTTGCCCTCGTTAAACGAATAGATGATGACAAGCAGGATCGGCACATACAAAAACGCAAAGCCGAACACCAAGGCCGAAATCAGGAAGGTTGAACGTTTGTTGCTCATTGCTGGCCTTCCTCCTGCTTGGTCTGGATGTGCTGGAACCACATGATTGGCACGACAAGGAACAGAAGCATCGCAATCGCAACGCTTGAGGCAATCGGCCAGTCACGATTGGCAAAGAATTCGTTCCAAAGCGTTCGACCGATCATCAACGTATTCGGACCGCCCAGAAGTTCCGGAATGACGAATTCGCCAACAGCAGGAATAAATACCAGAAGGGAGCCTGCCAGAATGCCCGGCATCGAAAGTGGCAACGTGATCTTTGCAAAGGCCTGCCAGGGCTTGCAGCCCAGATCAAGGGCTGCTTCGACCAGGCTGACATCCATTTTTTCGAGTGTGGAATAAAGCGGCAGGATCATGAAAGGCAGGTAGGTGTAAACAATCCCGACATAAACCGCGAATTCGGTCTGACGCATGATTAGCGGCTCGGAAATAATCCCGGTCCACAGCAAAAATGCATTGATCAGCCCTTCACGATCAAGAATGCCGATCCAGGCATAAACACGGATCAGAAAACTGGTCCAGAACGGCAAGATCACCATCATCAACAGGATGCTGCGCATTGATCCGCGTGCGCGTGCAATGCCGTACGCCATCGGATAGCCGATCAGAAGCGTAATGACAGTTGATATCGCGGCAATCCGGATGGAGTTCAGATATGCAGTTGCATAAAGGCTGTCAGATAAAAGGAACAGATAGTTGCCGAAATTCACCGTGATGGTGATGCCTTCTTCGATCCATTCAAACAGCGACGTATAGGGCGGCTGTGCATATTCCGCCATGGAAAAGCTGATCTTGAGAACGATCAGAAACGGCACAAGGAAGAACAAAAACAGCCAAAGATACGGAATGCCGATCACCAGCACCCGGCCATGTTTGATCATCCAGCGATCGAAACGTTGTTTTATGGTTAGCTTGTCACTGCTCATTTGTTCAGAACCGAAGCAGCCCCGGCCTCCCACGATACCCAGACAGTGTCTTCCCACGTATAGCGCGGCTCGATCTGGCGGGTGGAATTCGGTTCTGTGACCTTGATGCGTTTGCCGCTTTCAAGGCGCACGTGATAGGTGGAAATACCGCCAAGATAGCCGATCTCTTCAACCTTGCCTGCTACGCAGTTATATTTGGTCTCGGCCGGGGTTTCCTTGGTGATGGTCAGGCGTTCCGGACGCAGGGCGACCCAGAAAGTCATGCCTTCATGGCCCTGAACGGCGTGATCGATATAGATATCGCACCCGGCTTCTTCGGATTTGATGACAGCATATTTTTCATCGTCATCAACCAGGACACCTTCGATAAGGTTGACCTGACCAAGGAAGTTCGCGGTATAGCGGCTGTTGGGATATTCATACAGTTCAAACGGGGTGCCGATCTGATTGATCACCCCTTCATTCATCACCGCAATGCGCGATGCCATGGTCATGGCTTCCTCCTGGTCATGGGTGACCATGACAAAGGTGGTGCCGACCTTTTCCTGAATATTGACCAGTTCGAACTGGGTCTGTTCGCGCAATTTTTTGTCCAGCGCGCCTAGCGGTTCGTCCAGCAACAGCACCTTGGGCCGCTTGATAAGCGACCTTGCAAGGGCAACACGCTGGCGCTGACCACCCGAAAGCTGATGGGGTTTGCGCTTGGCAAATTTGCTCATCTGTACAAGGCCGAGCATCTCGGCCACCAGTTCCTTGATCTCGCTACGTGCGACGCCATCCTGAACAAGGCCAAAGGCAACATTTTGTTCCACACTCATATGTGGGAACAGGGCATAGGACTGGAACATCATGTTGGTCGGGCGCTCATAGGCCGGAACGCCGGCCATATCGACACCATCAATAAAGATCTTGCCCGATGTCGGTTCTTCGAACCCGGCCAGCATGCGCAAAAGCGTTGTCTTGCCACAGCCCGATCCCCCTAAAAGGGCGAAAAGCTCGTGCCGGTAAATATCAAGGGAAACATCATCGACGGCATAAAAATCGCCGAATTTCTTGGTCACATTCTCAAAGCGGATATAGGGTACCGCATCCGGATTGTTCCAAGGTTGCGTCTTGTGCACATCCTCGTGCACGCGTTCCAAAGCCGCCTCAGCCACCAGCATTCTCCCCTTGTTCAATGTCAAGACGAACCGAAAAAATCAGACGCCACTCCCAGGCTTTCATGCGCAATCTTGTGATGTTGCTGCACTGCCCAGGGGCCAAACTCATTCACATAATCCCCCGCTCTACGGGTTTTCCTGGCTTTTTTCTCTTATATCGGTTGCCGGGTCGGTCATGTGAATGAGTTTGGCCCCTTAGGTCGTTTATTTCTGATAACAGCATGAAGCAAATCTTCAATCTGTAAAGAGGGGTGTGCGATATTTTGAACAACAATCGCGATTTGATACTTAAAATGGCAGAAAATCGGCATGTGGTGTTCAGAAAATGTGCATTTCCTGGCCGCGCGGCAGATGCTGGTTCGGTGTGATTTCCGGATTTTGTTGTGCTGTGGTGCGAGTCACTTTTCCGCGGTCGCATCGACCCTGCGTCACGCAAAAAACACGGCAAAAGCAAAAGGGCGCGAAACCTGTCGCGCCCTTGGCAAAGATCAGAGGTCTCAATCAATATGGATTGCTTACTGACCGGTTTTAAGCTTGGTCCACATGCGGGTACGGGTCCGCAGCAGGCGTGCCCCCGGTTCGACCTTTGAACGCAGGCGTTCTTTGACTTCCTGTGGCGGATAGATGCCCGGATCGGCCAGCAGTTCTTCGTCAATCAGTTCCATTGCCGCCAGGTTCGGGGTGGCATAGGCAACATAGTTGGCGATTTCCGCTTCGACATCCGCACGCAGCACATAGTCGATGAATTTATGCGCCAGATCCGGGTTCGGAGCATCTTCCGGGATCATCATCGCATCAAACCAGATCAGGGTGCCTTCCTTGGGGATGACATACTTGATCTCGTTACCATTGCCGGCTTCTTCGGCACGAAGGGCCGCCATGCCGACATCGCCAGACCAGCCAACAGAAATACAGGTGTTTCCGTTTGCAAGGTCATTGATGTATTGCGAGCTATGGAAATAGGTCACATAAGGCCGGATTTTTTCAAGCTGCTCAAAGGCGCTTTCGATGGTTTCCTGGGTCGGTTCGCCTTCTGGCGAATTGCCAAGATAGAAATTCACAAGCGGTACGATCTCGCCTGGATCATCCAGAAGTGACAGACCGCATTTCGACAGTGGTTCGGCATATTTCGGATCAAAGACCATCGCCCAGCTATCAAGCGGTGCGTCATCACCCAGAATTTCCTTCACCTTGGCAACGTTATAGCCAAATCCGTTGGTGCCCCAGAAATACGGAACAGCAAAGGTGTTGTCCGGATCGTATTTTGCCTGCTGTTCGAGGATGACCGGATCAAGGTTGCCATAGTTTGACAGCTTCGATTTGTCGATCGGCTGGAACAGCTTGGCTTTGATCAGCCGTTCGGCATCGGCAAGGGTCGGAACCACAATGTCATAGCCGGAATTGCCCGCCAGAAGCTTGGCTTCGACAAGCTGGTTGCTGTCATAGACGTCATAGTTGACCTTGACGCCATATTCCTTTTCGAAATTCGCAACGGTTTCCTCGCCGATATAATCCGACCAGTTGTAAACGTTGAGAACTTCCTGTGCCGATGCACCTGCTGCAAAGCCGGCTACGGCTGTTGCAAGCACAACAAGGCTTGATGTTTTAAGAAGAGATTTCATTTCGCTGAGCCTCCCATGTGGCAGCGTTTGAAAGTTTACGGTTCTGTTGTTTACGCCCCCAGAACCCGGGGATGATGGCAATATCCTTCGAGCGCTTCGCGATATTGTCAAATAGAAGATGGAAAAATGTGCATTTTTCGCATCAAGTCGAAATTTGTGCATTTAACATGCAATATTTTTGCGCCGGATGACAGGTTCCGGCGCAAAAAACGCATCTATGATCTAGACGTTAAGCAACAAGTGCTCACGCTCCCAGGCGCTGATCACGGTCTGATAGGCATCCCATTCGGCCTCTTTGACGGCAATGACAGCGGCGGCAAATTCTTCGCCCAAAAGTTCCTTAAGCGGTTTGCAACGATGGAATTTCGCCAGTGCTTCGTGGATATGGCGCGGCAAAGAATGTGCCCGGTCATAGCCCGAGCCCTCGATCGGGGCGGTCGCATCGACTTCTTCGATGATGCCCAACAGACCACATGCAAGGGACGCGGCAACCGCCAGATACGGGTTGGCATCGGCCCCCGGAAGACGGTTTTCAATACGGCGTGCGGCGGGCGGGCCATTTGGCTGGCGCAGGCCGACCGTACGGTTATCAAGCGACCAATGCATGTTGATCGGTGCATCCGACCAAGGCTGCAAACGGCGATAACTGTTCATGTTCGGGGCCAAAAGCGGCATGGCCGCCGGCAGATAACGCTGTAGACCACCGATATAGTTCAGGAACAGTTTGGAGTTTTCCCCGTCATCATCGGCAAACAGGTTCTTGCCGGTCTTGATATCAAGAAGACTCTGGTGAATATGCATCGAGCTGCCCGGCAGGTTGCCCATCGGCTTGGCCATGAATGTGCCATAGACACCATGTTTAAGCGCCGTTTCACGGAGCGTGCGTTTGAACAAAAAGGCCTGATCGGCCAGTTCAAGCGGATCACCATGATTGAAGTTCATTTCAAGCTGGGCCGGACCCGACTCGTGGCTCATGGTATCGGCATCGATATTCATGGCCTCGCAATAGTCATAAAGGTCTTCAATCAGCGGGTCGAACTCGTTGATTGCATCAATACCAAAGGCGTTTGATGCGCGTTCCGGTCGTCCGGAACGGCCAATCGGCGGTTCAAGCGGGTTGTCCGGATCTGTGTTTTTGGCCACCAGATAGAATTCAAGCTCCGGCGCAATGACAGGCTTCATGCCACGTTCTTCAAATGCCTTGAGAACACGCTTGAGAACGCCGCGCGGGGACGTCGAAACTTCTTCGCCGGAAAAATGGAAACAGTCGCAGATGATCTGGGCCGTTGGTTCTTCGTACCAGGGGACAACACGCACGGTTGCCGGATCGGGAACCATGGCCACGTCCTTTTCGGCCGGATCAAGGAATGCATCGGTTTCTTCGGGGTAACCGCCGGTTACCGTCAGACAAAAAATTGCTTCGGGGATGGCAAGGCTCTTGGCCTCAAGCCCTTTCAGGAATTTTTGTGTCGGAAGAACCTTGCCCCGGGCAACGCCGGACATGTCAGGGACAATACATTCGACTTCTTCGATTTTTCGCTCGGATAGCCACGTCTTGAGATCGATGCTCATGGGTCGTCGGGCGCTTTCACGCCAGTCCTTCAAAATTGCATTTTCTTGCGTTTTTCGGGCCATTCCCGAACAAAATCACAAGAAAGGATGTTGGTCTTCGAAGAGTATTGTATTTTATTTTGTTATCGTTGTGTTTTTTAGAATTATGGACGAAATATCGGTTGGATCGTCGAAGATATCGTTTCATATCTCTGGAACGATCCTACCATATTGCGCTATAGTCTCGCCACAATATTAAGGGCACCGTTTGGATGCTGGTCAAGGAGGTATTATGAAAATCGCACATCCGTATCTTATGTTTCTTGGTGACGCGCCGGACGAACTGGCGGCAAAAACAGCAATCGGTATCAAGCAATGGCGCCCGGAATGGTGCGTCGGTCAGCTCAGCCTGCCGGGCTGCAAAGCCGATCTCGGTTTGCCGGAAATGTCGATTGCCGATGCAAAGGCAGCAGGCGTAAAAACCCTGGTGCTGGGTGTTGCCAACCGTGGCGGGATCATTGGCCCGGCCTGGATGGAAACCCTGTTGGCTGCCATTGATGCCGGCATGGATATCGCCAACGGCCTGCATACCCGTCTTTCTACCATTCCCGAACTTGTCGATGCCGCCAAAGCCAAGGGCGTGAACCTGTTTGACGTGCGTCATTTTGACGGCAAAGTTCCGATTGGGAACGGTGAAAAACGTTCCGGCAAGCGCGTCCTGGCAGTCGGTACCGACTGTTCGGTCGGTAAAATGTACACCGCCCTTGCCATTGATGCTGAATTCAAAAAGCGCGGCATCAAATCCGATTTCCGCGCAACCGGTCAGACCGGTATCTTCATCGCCGGCGAAGGCATTTCGGTTGATGCCGTGATTTCCGACTTTATCTCGGGTGCTGTTGAAACCATTGCGCCTGCCAATGACCCCGATCACTGGGATGTCATGGAAGGGCAGGGCAGCCTGTTCCACGCATCCTTTGCCGGTGTTTCCATGGGCCTTATTCACGGTTCCCAGCCCGACGCCCTTGTTGTCTGCCACGAGCCGACCCGCGAACACATGCGTGGTCTGCCGGGCTACAAGCTGCCGGATCTGAAAACCTGCCTTGAAGTTAATCTGCAGCATGCCAAGCTGACCAACCCGAATTGCAAGGTTGTCGGTTTTGCGGTTAACACCAAGGCGCTTGATGATGCGGCGGCCAAAAAACTTCTGGCCGACATCGAAGCCGAATTCGGTCTGCCGGCGGTTGATCCGGTTCGCACCGGCGTTGCGCCACTGGTTGACAAGCTGCAGGAGATCTAAGTTGCCAAAACTCACTGTGATTTCCGAAGTCTTCCCTTTGGCGCAGGTTTTCAAAATCTCGCGCGGGGCCCGGACAGAGGCACATGTGGTCAAGGTGACGCTTAGCGACGGGACACATACCGGGTATGGGGAATGCGTTCCCTATGCCCGGTATAATGAAACGGTCGAAGGCGTCATTGCCGACATCGAAGCACAGGCAGATGCCCTTGATCGTGGCATGACCCGCAAGGAACTTCAGGACGCCATGAAGGCCGGCGCTGCGCGCAATGCAGTTGACTGCGCCTATTGGGATCTCGAAGCCAAGCGTATGGGACGTCGCGTCTGGGAAATGATCGGGCACAAAGCCCCCGAAGGATTGATCACAGCCGAAACGCTGTCGATTGATACCCCGGACAATATGCGCGAAGCTGCCCGCAAAATCGCCCATGCCCCGTTGCTTAAGGTCAAACTCAATGGCGATAACGTCCTTGAGTCGGTCCGGGCAGTGCGCGAAGGGTCGCCGACTGCGCGCATTATTGTTGATGCCAACGAAGCCTGGTCGCTTGATCTGCTTGATGATATCGGCGCAGAACTCGATGGTCTGGGTGTTGAAATGATCGAACAGCCTCTGCCTGCCGGGCAGGATGATGGTCTGATCGATATTGATTGTCCGGTGCTTCTGTGTGCGGACGAGTCTGTTCACACGGTTGCCGATATTCCGCGCTTGGCCAATCTGTATGACATGATCAACATCAAGCTTGATAAAACCGGTGGCCTGACCGGCGCGCTCGAACTGGCCGAGGCCGCATCAAAGGCCGGTATGCAATTGATGACCGGCTGTATGGTCGGAACATCTCTTGCCATGGCACCTGCCATGATCATCGGGGCGATGTCGCGCATTGTTGATCTGGATGGTCCGATCTGGATGGCCAAGGATCGCGATCATGGTCTGACATTCAAAAACGGTGTGATGGGCCTCCCGGATCGGGAGCTATGGGGCTAACAAGCCCGTCTTGATGCAGCGTCCTGTACATAGGTATATGCATTCAGATCTCAAAAGAAACATTCTGCGGCGCATCGGAAAACCGGTGCGCCGTTTTATTTTCGCCACTGCAAAGCGGCGCGCGTCTTTGTGACCTGTGGTGGAAAAATATCGTGAAAAATTTTTAACGCCAGATGTTGTGGGTTGATTGTTAATTTTTTGTTTACGATTCAATATCTTGCGGTTGAATTTCAAGTTTTCTCTGTCAATAACTACCCCAAATGTCACATCATTCTCCCCTAATGTATAGTTGTGTCTTAAGCCAATTCGGGAAACGATAGCACCGTAAAAATATCAGAAAAAACAGCCCTGTAGAATCAGGTTGGAGCGGTTCGCGTGAATTCAGACCCCTTGGATATTGGCGGCGGCAACGGCAGTGGATCCACGCGGAAACTCAGATGCTGTTACCGGGATTTTCTGTATACGCCACGGCAGGCAGAGCTTATGCATCTGCGCCGCAAGGAATCCATTCAGCTCTGTGCACGTTTTGCTGCTTTGTTCGTTCTCGTTCTGCTGTTGCTTGTGCCGCTATGGGACGGGATTCTGTCCTCTGACATATGGTCGTCCCAGACATTTATCTTGCGCATTCTGGTCGCCGGGGTTGCGGTTGCGGTTGTAACGAATCGTGCGGTCAATGCCCGGTGGCGGCGGCGTTTGCCCTATTTGCCGATGTTGATGCTGATTGTTGCGGCAAGTTTGCTTTGTGTTGTTGCCAGTTTCGATCCGTCGGCATCGGATCGCATGCACAGTTCTCACGGGTTTTTGCTGATCGGGTTAGTGATGATGATCGCCATCATGCCGGTCACCCTGGTCGAAGCAGGGACCCTTGCGGTGCCGTTTGTCGTCTTGCTGCTGCTTGATGCCCAGGGTTTTGTGCAGACCGGCTTGGTACCTTTCGGGATGCTAATGGCCTTTTTGCTGCCGCTTGCACTGGTATCTGCCATGGTGCAGCTTTATCGCACGATCATTGCGGCCCATGAAATTGCGATTGATCCTTTGACCGGCTGTTACACACGTGCGTTCGGCATGGAAATGATCCGGGTCAGTTTTGATTCAGCTGTCCGGAAAAAGGCCCCCTATACGGTGGCCTTTATTGATCTCGATGATTTCAAGCAGATCAATGATCGTTACGGCCATGACTATGGCGACCGTATCCTGGGCGAGGTCGGCTGTAATCTTGTGCATCGTTTTCGCCGCTCCGATCTGGTTGTGCGCTGGGGCGGGGAAGAATTTCTGGTCTTGCTGCCGGAACTTGACCGCGCCCGCGCCGCAGAGGTGCTTGACCGTGTAATGGCACCCGGTTTGGCGATGCTCGAAAACGGGCTGGTGCAAAAAGCCAGTGTCGGTCTTTCCGAGCGGATCGAAGACGCCATCGCCTTGCCGCAAAATCTGATCGAACTTGCTGACCAGCGCATGTATGACGCCAAGCATCGCCGTGATCATGATGATCTTGTCGCACGCGGCTATTCCGGGCGGCGCAATACGGTGCAGTCCTTGACAAGCCCGTCGCCATCAAATGCCCCCTCGACCGTGGACCGCAGCGTGAATTGACCGGCCTGCCATAGATTTCCCTGACTATCGTGGCGTTGGCTTGGCGTATGCGTGATGTGGCGTGACATTGCGTATCGGGTCGTTTCTCGATGTGCTCCCCCTTGTGTCACCATTGTTTGGCTATCTTGGGCTCAAATTACGTCCCGTGAACATCTTGCTGCCAATGGGCTGTGGGGCGGTTTTTCTCGTCCCCTTGTTTTCGGGCGCGTGCTCGGGCCATGCGGCCCTGTGCGATCCTTATTCAGGGCCAGTCCAATTCGATCTACACGGAAACTGCTCTCAAAGCTGCAAGCTGCCGGTTGATCGCCATGGCTGATTGGTGCAACGGATGGTCGGATTCGTTGTCGAGTCTCTGATCTTTTGCGAAAATTCCATTTTCCTTGCTGATCAAAAACTAGCCGCATGCTGGGAATTTTTCGGGCGTTTGACGGGGGGTGCCGCAAAATAATGCACAAAAAAGTAGCAGTAATATTTCTGACAAAAAAATAGTCAAAAACCTGTTGCGTCCTCCCCGGCAAGTCAGTAATCTCCATTTGTGCGTTGCGGTAGGACGCAGCGCATTCCGGCGAGCGACTTGTCGCTCGTTTCTTGGACGTTTCCTCCCTAGACTTGGGCCGCTGTCACAGGCGGCCTTTTTTTTGTCTGGATTCAACCAATTACACCGGATTCGGAACATATGCTCGGTATCTGAGTATATGATGTTCTTGATTTTGGTGAAATTGTGCGCCGCAAATCAACCTTTGGTGGGGGTTTGTGTGTATGCGCCAAAAAAACGCTGCCCGTTTGACCGTGACAGCGTTCTTCGATCCTTTGAAAATCGCATTGCGCGGGGGCTGATGCTTATTTCTCGCGCGTGGGATTGCCTTCGGGGGTGTCGCTGTCGCCTTCGCCCAGACCGCGCTGCATGATCACGCTATCGACCCAGCGGCCCATTTTAAAGCCGGCCGACTGAAGTGTCCCGGCAACCCGGAACCCGAGGCGCGCATGCAGCCCGATGGAAGCAACATTGGCGCTATCGCCAATCACGGCAATCATCTGACGATAGCCAAGGGCGGTTACCCGTTTGATCAATTCCGAAAGTAATGCGCTGCCGGCACCCTTGCCGACGACTTCGGGTGCGATATAAATCGTGTCTTCGACCGTAAAGCGGTATGCCGGGCGCGTGCGATAGGCCCCGGCATAGGCAAACCCTTCGACCCGGCCGTCAACATCAGCAACCAGATAGGGCAGGCCACGTTCGCGCACATGCTGCCAGCGCGATGTCAGTTCGGCGATTTCGGGCGCGCGTTCTTCAAAGGACGCCAGACCATGCAAAACATGGTGGCCGTAAATCTCGGTGATGCGTTCGAAATCTTCGGGTTCGGCATCGCGGATGATCAGGTTGCTTAGCACGTCACTGGTGCCGGTGGCAGGGGTCGTGGCGGTGGTGGCATCAGTCATTGGAACGGGTTCCCGTCGAGATCATGGAAGCGCGCAATCAGATCGGTCATCTGGTCACGCAGGACGTCAAATCCGCGATGCGGGCTGATGGTGGCTTCATCCATATAAAGCGCACGTGACAGCTCGATCTGAAGGCTATGCACATGTTCTTGCGGGCGACCGTAATGGCGTGTGCAATACCCCCCGGCATATGGATCATTGTGCGCAGGCGCAAAGCCCATGTCGCGAAAACAATTTTCCACAAACCGCGTCAATGACGGGTGGCAGGAACTTCCATAGCAATCGCCAAGCACCAGATCAACGCGGTTTTTCATGCTGTCGCACGAATCGCCTGGCATCGAATGGCAATCAATCAGAATGCAATAGCCAAACATTGCCCGCGTTTGGTCAATCAGCTTCTGCAACGCTTTGTGATAGGGCCGGTAATAGGTTTCAATTCGCGAAAGCGCTTCTTGGGCGGGCAGGCGGGTTTTGTATATCTCGACCCCGCCGCTGACCACACGCGGGACGGAGCCAAGCCCCGAAAGGGCACGCATTGAATTGATGTCGTCATCTTCGGGAAGATCGCCGTCAAACATCCGCGGATCAAGTTCCATCGCCGCCCGGTTCACATCAACATAGGCACGCGGGAACGTCGCGCATAACAACGGCGCACCCAGTTTCGGGGCGGCATTGAACAGCTGATCGACAAAGGCATCCTCGGATGCGCGCAGCTCAAAGGCACCGATCCGTGCACGCTCGATCAGGTCTTGCGGGTAATGGCGCCCGGAATGCGGGGATGCAAACACCACAGGAAGGGTTTGCCGCGGGGGCAGGATGACGGTGGCAGGGCCGGTAGTGGTAATTTCCGAAGGCAATTGGTTCATTGTCTTGCGTAACGTCCATCCCTTATGGCGGTATCAGGCGGCTTTTTTGCGATTCACTCGCATCTTAAAGCCTTTCCCCTCGGGGTGCAGCGATTTTGTGCCGGGCAGGTAAATTGTTTTGCTGCACCTGACGGTGTCGGGCTTTGGCCCTTACCATATGGGAATTGCCACGGAATTGATGAACATTTTTTGTCAAAAAACCATTTCTGGGGTTGCGCGTTGGCCTGCCTTGGGCTAAATACCGCCTCGCCGACGCAAACGGCACAGATCAATGTTTTCGGTTGGAAGCATCGGTCTTTTGAAAGATGGATTTGCGGGCCTATAGCTCAGTTGGTTAGAGCGTTCGCTTGACATGCGAGAGGTCACAAGTTCGAGTCTTGTTAGGCCCACCATCTTTCCCACCCATAGGGGCCTATAGCTCAGTTGGTTAGAGCGTTCGCTTGACATGCGAGAGGTCACAAGTTCGAGTCTTGTTAGGCCCACCATTCCCACCCCGCCGGGTTCCCGCGCGGGGTTTTGTGTATCCGGGCTGAACCACTTATCGCATTTGCGCGATGCTCTTTCTGAACCGCATGGCGCTAAAGGCAAAGAACCCGCTGGCAATGACAAACACCAGCAGGAATTCCGGCCAGACCACGTCAATGCCGGCCCCACGGAAAAGGATCGCTTGGGCGTATTTGACGAAATGCGTCGCGGGCGAGAGCTGCATGATGTTCTGAAGCGTTTCGGGCATGCTTTCAAGCGGCGTGCTGCCCCCCGAAAGCAGGCGCAACGGCAACACCACCAGAATAAACAGCAACCCGAATTGCGGCATTGATCGCGTCATGGTCGCAAGGAAAATGCCAAGGGCCGTGCCAAAGAACAGATACAGCACCACACCCCCCATGAATAAAAGCGCTGATCCGGCAATCGGCACACCGAGCACAAGCTGCACGACAAAAACAAGCGACATCATGCAGGCAATCAGAATGACAAGCCCGTTGGCCCAGACTTTCGCCAGCATGATCTCGATCGGGCTGAGCGGCATGACCAGCAGATGCTCGATCGTGCCATGTTCACGTTCCCGAATAAGTGCCGCCCCCGAAAGAATGATCGACAACATCGTCACCGCATTGATGATTTCCATCGTGCTGGTGAACCATTCGCTTTGGACATTGGGATTATAGGCATAACGCGTGACGATGGAGGCCGCACTATTGCTGTTTTGTCCGGCCCAGGCCGACTTGCCGCCCAGCCAGGTGGTGACTTCCTGGGTGATGATGTTGCTGATATAGCCTTCGCCGATCCCGGCCTGCATCATCGCGGTGGCATCAATGTTAAGCTGTACTTCCGGGTTGCGCCCGGCAACGATATCGGCCTCGAAACGCGGCGGGATCACCAGTACAAAGGTAAACGCGCCGCTATCCATCGCGGTGTCGATATCGCGTTCGGCGATGGATTTCGGGGGCTGGAAATAGGGATCAAGCAGCGCATCGGCAATCCGCAACGAAAGCGCAGAGCCATCCTGATCGGCAATCGCGATCGAGGCGTTTCGCAAATCATGGGAAAAACCGGTCGCGGCGTTATAGATCGCAAAGGAAAACGCCCAGACAATCAGGGCCATTAATACGACATCGCGCCGCAGGCTGAACAGTTCCTTGACGCCAAGGCGATAGATATTGCTGATTTCGCGCATGCCCATGGCCTTATACCTCCTGCTTTTTCAAAAGCAGTATCGACAGGATCGTCAATGCCGGGAAAAAGACCAAAAGCGTGATCAGTTCGGGATAAAGCTCGGCAAAGCCCAGCGCCTTGGTAAAAGTGCCCAGACTGATCGACATGAAATGTGATGTCGGAATGATGTTTGACAGCACCGCCGGCACGCCTTCAAGGGTTGAAACCGGCTGCATCATCCCCGAAAACATCACCGACGGAACCATGGTTGCGATTGCCGTGCCGAAAAGGGCAGCGATCTGGGTGTTGGTAAAGGACGAAATCAAAAGCCCAAGCCCGGTTGTGGCAATGACAAACAAGGTCGCCCCGATCAAAAGCGTCAGGCCATTGCCCCGGATCGGGACGTCAAACCAGAACAGCGCCATTGCGCTCATCAGGATAAAATTCACCAAGCCCAAACCGACATAGGGCAGTTGCTTGCCCCACAGGAATTCAAGCCGTGAAACCGGGGTGACATAAAGGTTGGTGATTGATCCCAATTCCTTTTCGCGGACCACGCCAACCGCCATCAAAACCGCCGGGATGAACATCAAAAGCAGGGCAATCACCGATGGCACCATGGCATAGATGCTTTTGAAATCCTGATTATAGCGATAGCGCGTTTCAATCTGCATGGTCTGGTTAAGCTCCGAACTGCCAATATCGCGTTTGGTCTTTTCGCTCAGATATTGCTGATGGATGCCTTCGACATAGCCATGAATGGTTTCGGCACGAAACGGCATACTGCCATCGATAAAGGCCCCGATTTCCGGGTTTGCCCCGCGACCGACATCGCGCCCGAAGCCCGGCGGGATTTCAATGGCAAGCGTCACATCCCCCGAAAGCAACCGCGCCTCAAGATCCGCATTGCTGATCAGTGGTGCCTGTTGCTCGAAATAGCGCGAACTCGAAAGATTTTCGATATAGGTGCGGCTTTCGGGGGTCTGGTCGTGATCAAGCACCGCATAGGTCAGGTTTTCGACATCAAAAGTAATGCCAAAGCCGAAAACCGGCATCAGGATCGCCGTCCCGATCAGGGCAAACATCAAGCGGATCGGATCACGCACCAGTTCCATCGTTTCGCGCAGGGAATAGGCCCATAATCGCCGGAAGCTAAAAAACGATGCGCGCGCCGGTTTCCAGTGCGCCGCGTTGCCCTTTGTCGCGCCAAGCGCGTCCTGCGGGGCTACTGCCGTTGCCGGTTTCGGTGCGGTTTGCGTATCTGCGCCACCTGCGTCACCCGCGTCACCCGCGCCATCGGCTTCTTCCAGATAGCTGATAAATGCTTCTTCCAGTGTGTCGCTGCCGCGTCCCTTGGTGATGGCATCTGGCGTATCACTGATCAGAACCTTGCCCGCATGCATCAGCGATATGCGATCACAGCGCTCCGCCTCGTTCATGAAGTGGGTGGAAATGAAAATCGTCACCCCCTGATCGCGTGAAAGTTCGACCAGCAATTCCCAGAACCCGTCGCGTGCCACCGGATCAACCCCGGATGTCGGTTCATCCAGAATAAGGATTTCCGGGCTATGAATGATCGCCACCGCAAGCGACAGGCGCTGGCGCACGCCAAGCGGCAAACGCGCGCTCAGATCATCATGATAGGGGCCAAGCCCGAACCGCTTGGAAAGCTCGTTGATGCGGTTTTTGATCTGATCCTTGGGCAAATGAAACAGATGGGCATGCAGTTCAAGGTTCTGCATCACGGTCAATTCGGAATAAAGCGAAAAGGCCTGGCTCATATAGCCCACCCGGTTGCGAAGCGCGATATCCTGCCCGTCGACCGGCTTGCCAAACAGCTCGGCTGTCCCCTCGGACGCATCCAAAAGCCCGGTCAGCATCTTCATGGTCGTGGTCTTGCCACAACCGTTGGAGCCGAGAAACCCGAAAATCTCGCCTTTTTCAATCCGGAAGCTGACATCATCCACGGCGGTAAAATCGCCAAACTTCTTGGTCAGATGTTCGGCGACAATCGCCGGGGTTTCGCCGTGAACCGTGCGGGGCGGGATGCTCAGGGTATGGTGGTCTTTGCGTTCTTCTTCGGGCAAAAGCGCGATAAAGGCCGCCTCAAGCGTATCCGTCCCGGTGCGGGCCAAAATCTCGTCTGCGGTGCCGGTCGCAAGGACCTTGCCGTCATTCATCGCAATCAACCGGTCAAAGCGCGCGGCCTCATCCATATAGGCCGTCGCGACCAGAACGGTCATATCGCGCTGGGTTTGGCGGATCGCATCAATCAGTTGCCAGAATTGCTGACGCGACAGGGGATCAACCCCGGTGGTCGGCTCATCCAAAATCAGGATATCGGGATCATGGATCAGCGCACAGCAAAGCCCAAGTTTCTGCTTCATGCCCCCCGAAAGCTTACCCGCCGGGCGTTCGGTAAAGGGATCAAGCCCGGTTGCCTCGACCAGTCGTGCAATGCGGTCATCGCGCTCGTGCTTGCCCTGACCAAACAGGCGACCGAAAAATTCCAGATTTTCGCGTACCGTCAGGTCCATATAAAGGTTCTTGCCAAGCCCTTGCGGCATATAGGCAATGCGCGGCAGGATCGCGTTGCGGTGCTTGGCATAGCTCATGGATCCGCCAAGGGTTTCAACGGTCCCGTGCTGGACCTTGCGCGCCCCCGATATCAGGGCAAGGGCGCTTGATTTTCCCACACCGTCAGGCCCGATAAAGCCGACAGTTTGCCCGACCGGAATTTCAAGACTGATCTTGTCAAGGGCCATGACCTTGCCATAGCGGTGCGACACCGCATCAAGGCGTATGGCGATCCGGTCCGTACGAACGGTGTCTTCGGTGCTTTCCGCCATTTTGGCGCGCTCTATTGGGTGTTTTGACGCAGGGTCGCGTCATCGGGGATATTCGGGGCAAAGGCATCGGGCCAGTTATGATGGTCCGCCAGCATGATAAAGGCCTCGCCCGGAAGGCCGGTTTTCACCCGTTTGATATGTTCTGCCAGCAAATCCCGATCAATCCGCACCTTGACGCGAAACATCAGTTTGTCGCGCTCGGACCGGGTTTCGACCTCGCGCGGGGTGAATTGTGCGTCATCGGCCACAAACGAGACCTTGGCCGGAATGACAAAATCCGGTGCCGCATCAAGAATAATCCGCGCTTCATTGCCGACAAAGGCAAGCCCCGCCTGCCGGGTCGGCAAGAACACATTCATATAGACATCGGTCAGATCGATCATGGTTATGACCGGGCCACCCCCGGCCAGGACCTCTCCCGGTTCGGCAAGACGATACTGCACACGCCCGTCGCGCGGTGCTTTCAGGACAGAATCATCAATCTGCACTTCAATCCGGTCAAGTTCGGCCGCAGCCGCAGCAACACTGAGCCGCGCACTTGCCAACCGGGCCTTTGCGGCACTTAACGCGGCCTTGGCAACATCGCGATCGGCCCGGCGTTGATCAACCTGTTCGCGGGAAATATTGTTGTTTTTGACCAGTTCCTCGGCCCGTGCAAGCTGCTGCTCGGCAAAGGAAAGTTCGCTTTCGCGCTGCACGATCAGGGCCTGGGCTTCGGCGATGCCTTCTTCGGCGCTGGCCACCTCGGCGCGGGCCTGTGCCCGGCTGGCCAGAAGTTCGGCGGTATCCATCCGTGCCAGAACCTGACCTTTTGTGACCTGATCACCTTCTTCGACCAGAACATCTTCAACCCGGCCGGCATATTTTGTCGCCACCCGGATTTCCTCGGCTTCGATGCGGCCATTGCCCGATGCGATATAATCGGGAATGTCCGATTGCAGCGATTGCCAATAGGCATATCCACCCCCGGCAGCTGCGATCATCACCACAAGCAAGATCACCACAATACGCAAGCTCTTCATGCCATTCTCCGCAAACGGGGCAGGGGTGCCGGGATTGCACCCATAAAATACCGCATCCTTAAGCGTCTTTTTGATCTCAAGGACTTACCCCGATATCTGACCAGAATTCACTTAATTGTGCAATATAACGATGTTGCGGATGATATTGGTGCCGGCACAAACAGGATTCTTTGATGTTGCGCAACTTTTGCGCTTTTTTATCATCGGTGTAATTCAAGAATGGCGTGGTTTTGCAGGATGCTGTGTGCTGTGTGCTGTGTGCTGGTGCCGGGGGCGAGGCCGGATACTCTATCGCAATTGCGCATTAAGCCCGTCAATAATCGCCTTGGCGTTTTCGACGTCGCGATAAATCATAAGGTAAAGGTCACGCGTGCCGATATGGCTCATGGCCAAAAGCCCGTTATTCAGGGCATCAGACGCCGATTTTTCAAACATCTCTTGATAGCCAAGCACCGCATCAACCCGCTCTGCCAGTAAAAAGCGCGTCAGATTGGCCGTTGTCGGCAGCGTCACATAGGGAATACCACGCCCTGAAAGTTCAAACCCCAGGCTGTCGCCCAGCAACACCGCCACATGCATTTTTGCAAGGTCGTCATAGGCATAGCCGTCCGGCTTGAACCTTTCGGGGTGGGTCAGGACAAATATATCGATCTCGGCAAAGCGGTCGCTGATGTAATAATCGCGCCGGTACCAACCGATATTTTGCGTTGATACAAACCCGTCCAGCGCGCCGCGCTTGATCTGGCTATCGGCCCGAAGCCAGGGCAACAGATGAAAATCCGCGCAATATCCGGTTTTTGCCAGGATCGGGGCCAGCCCGGTTTTTTCAATGTCAAAAAGCGAAACCGGGCCAAGCCCCTGACCAAGTTCGATGACTTCGGGCAAGGCAATGCGCAGATGCCGGCCGGTCTCATGATGGCAATCCGCATTTTGCCCGTTTGCCAGGGTTTGTGCCTGAGTCTGAGCCTGAGCTTGGGCTGGTCCGGGGCCCAAAACGCCAAAGCCGCCTGTCAGGCAGGCCAGCATGATGGCAAGAATAAATGCCAAACGCTGTGCGCCACTCGATATTGCCATCAGAATGCCGGTTATTTGTAGGTACCCGAAGACACCATGCAATGTTCCATCCCATAGGTATACGCGGTTTTGTCGGCCAATTGTCCGGTCAAAGGGTCTTGAAAAACATAATCTGTCCACGCTTCACCTTGTTCTTTTGTCTTTTTGACAATTTCCCTGCAGGCAAAGCGACCATTCGGGTTTTGCAGATCCCAGATATTGCGCCCGACCAGTGCCGGGTTCAAGCCATGGGCCAGAAATGTGCAATTATAATCCTGCACGAAAATATACAGGTCCTTTTCCTGAAATCCGCCATCTGGATCGGCAAAATCGCGAAAAGCCTGAGACATGCCGACCTTGTCAATATGGGCGACAGCCTTTTTGACCAATGCTTGCGCCTCGGCCGGGGTGCCCCGTTCAAACCGGGAATTCTCGGCAAATGCCGGGCGGATCGCAAAGGCAAAACACATCAAAATCAATGTGGCCGCAAGGCGTGATAGAACCATGACTTTCCTCGTGGAGGTCCACTGATGCCGATTTCTATAAATTGTAGGCGTACTTAAAAATTCAAGTATAACAAGATAACCTGATGTGCCTTTATTTGGCTGGTATCCTGTGGCCTCACGCCGGTCTGATCAAGCAGGCGAAGTCTGTCGCCCTCACACCGTCATTCCCGCGCGCAGCCTGTGCCCGCGAAGGCGGGTACGGGAATCTCCATCCGCATGTGCCAACAGCAAAAAGGCAGCGCCGATCATCAGCGCTGCCTTTTGTAATGCCAAGGGTCAGACCCTCACATCGTCAAGCTAAACGGTCCCGAGCCTTAGCCATAGATCAGGAAATGCAGGCCGTAGTAAAGAATGAAGGCGTTGACGAAGGCGAGATAATAGAGGCCAGTC
Organism: Thalassospira sp.; assembly: GCA_048264285.1. Lineage (GTDB taxonomy): Bacteria > Pseudomonadota > Alphaproteobacteria > Rhodospirillales > Thalassospiraceae > Thalassospira. The sequence goes on along the minus strand of JBLXDD010000005.1, from coordinate 134,986 downwards.
ATGAAATAGGCCTCCATCTGTGGCGACTTTGACGGGAGCACCAGGATGTAGCGGGCGTCGGTCGGGCCGCGAACGATCAGCACGAAGAGAACGGCATTGATCATCAGGTGGCCGACGGCATCGATCAGGCCGAACTCGAAAATACCGAGGACCAGCAAGGTCTGGAAAGCGAAGGCGATCAAGCGGGTCACCACCGAGGCCGCGCCCAGCATGGTGAAGATGATCACGAACTCCACGAACCCGGCCAGCACCATATAGACCTCTGGGTCGATGCCCATCAGAATCCCCGGATGCTTGATCAAGAGCGGATAGGTCCATTCCGGAAAGGCGAACTTTTCGATCGCAAGCCAGAGGAAATTGATTCCGGTAACAGCGTAAAGGGTCACAAAGCCGGATTTTTTCCAACCCTTAGAGGGGCTGGCAGTCGCCATGAAGAAATAGGCGATGGCCGGGAAGATCATGTAGTCGATCAGATGGAAAATACCGTAATGGTACAGTGCCAGGCCATAGAGCACCATGATCCCCGCACCGAGCAGCGGTGTGGTCCACCGGCTCAGCGCCAAGAGCGCCACCACCAGTTGGAACCAGGGCACCCAGACCTCATGGGTGGACAGCTCCGGCGCAAGGTAGAAGTGGATATCGCCGAATATGGCCATGGCCCATGCAGCGGCAAAGAACAGCCCCGCCGCGCCGCGCATGATCAGGACCGAAAGCCCGTCGAAGACCTCCAGCCGCTTGTGGAACGTGTCCAGGATGCCGCGACGCAGCGCGATACGGTCGACCATGAAGAACACGAAGACGAGCGCGACCGAGATCAGGAAGAAAGTTACAAAAGTGGTGTTCAGCACGGCGTCGATTGATTTGGGCCGGGTCGTGACGTCGAAAGGCTCGAACCACTTGATATGTGCCGCTGCGGGCGATGCGATCAACATCGTCGCAAACAGGACTGCGAGGATACGGCTTGTCTTCATTGCATGCTTTCCTTCCCCGACCAATGATCTGGCCGCGTGAAAAATTGAGCCGTCATACGGCGGGGATTGTTTCGGTAGATCCGGCTGTAAAACCGCTCTCGCACGTCCATTTTGATGAGGCCACGGGCGTTGGCTGGCTCCCGAAAGGGGAGCTGATCCGTACCAGAAGTCATCTTTGAAGCTTGGGTTTCTTGTCTCAGCCGGCGAACGAATACATCTCGCAGATCAGCCGCTTGCGTATTCTTCTCCAGTATATGCACCCTTGGCCTTCCGAATAGCTACCATAGCCTTGATTTTAAAGCAACATCCGGGATCAGGTGCCCAAAATCCCCAGAGTCAGAAGGGGAATCCAGTGTGATAAATCTTAAGAGAGTGAACAAAAGGGGACGAGTGAACAAAAGGGGGCTGTCCCCATTGTCCCTTCACCATTGTCCCTTCATTGTCCCATTATTCCTCAGTCCCCATTTTCTCACATTGCCCCACACCGTCATTCCCGCGCATGCGGGAATCTCGCGCTGTACAACGCACCACTACACCACTGCGTCATTCCCGCACAGGGCCTGTGCCCGCGAAGGCGGTACGGGAATCTTGAGTCACATGCACCAAAACCAAAAGGCAGCGCTCTTAATTGGCGCTGCCTTTTACTTTTCCTGCCAAAATGCAGCCTGAACGTCGTCATATCTGAACTCAACCGGCCAAGCAGATGAACGCATTTGGATTGTCTTTTTTTGGGTTCTTATCCTGGGGGATATATGTTCTTATGGTTGCATCAGTAAGTTCTTATGCAGTGAGGATTTGTGGAACAGTCGGTTGAGATCAAAGGTACTCTCTCAATTTTGCAGGATTCTCCTGCGACGAGTGATGAATTCGAGAGCGGAGGGCACAAGAGAAGTGCTATGGCTTTGGCATCCGCAATTAGAGAATTAGCTGATAGGGATGGAGCAATTGGCGTTCAAGGTGGTTGGGGCTCCGGAAAATCTTCTGTAATAAATTTCGCTGAAGATATGTTGGAGCCAGAGAATAAGACTGATGTCAGATTCTCAATATTCTCATTCGACCTTTGGTCTCATCAGACTGACGATTTCAAGCGTTCACTCCTTGAAGAGATTATACAATGGGCAACTCGTCAAAAACTAATAAAGTCCAAAACTGCCGATAATTTAACTGATAGAATCCGAGATAAAAAGAAAACAATAACTTATGAAAATAAGAAAACTTATAACCTTTTCGGCAGTCTCCTAATCCTCATACTCCCACTTCTGCCGCTGATTTACACATGGCTCAGCCCATTCGCTTTCGGAAATTCTGTTTTCCCAGGAGCGACAGACAATCTTGTCTCTACAGGCGTTGGCGAAGTTACTGGTGACGGAAGTGGTCTTTTTGAAAGGTTTAGGTTGCCCCATTGGGCTGCGTTTATCGGTGCGACAGGAATTTACCTTTCGGTTTTGTTCCTGTTTTTGAAAAACTTGGTTGACGGGGAAGGGCCATCAAAGGCTTTTTCAAAAGCTGTTTCTCTATTTAATCGAGATGTAGACAAAGAGACGATTACACAGAATATCAGGGACGAAGAGCCTACCTCTGTAGAGTTTCAGAATCTATTTCGAGAGTTTCTCAGTGCGGTTCAAAATAGCAAGCGTAAGCTTGTTATTGTAATTGACAATATAGACCGGCTTCCAGTGGAGAGGGCGCGGGACGTCTGGGCAGAAGCTCGTTCCGTCTTTGCGCTTAATCTTGCAAAGAACAAGTTGGAAAATAGCACTGTAACCGTTGTGATCCCCTATGATGAGGAATACGTATCCAAATCATTTGTGAAAACTAACAGCGACAGCCAGAGCTCGCTGCGTGAAGACACACGCGATTTAATCCAGAAAACTTTTAATGTCGTGATCCGCGTTTCTCCTCCGCTTGCTGCCGATTGGAGAAAGTTCTTCTCGGATAAGTCAGAGGAGATTTTTGGTAAACTTGCATCTGAAGACGACATATATCGCTTGTTCAAGATATTGGATATTCACCTCCAGAATAAAGAGATATATCCGACACCTCGGTACATAATATCCTTTATTAATGAGATATCTGTCTTGCTCTCACAGTGGCAAGATGAAGTGCCAATTGAATGTATTGGTTTGTATGTACTGCACCGTGAGGCAATAGAAAACCATCCAGAAAAACTTCGCGATCCGGATTTAGTTTCTGAGAGGTTTTTGAGGGCTATTCGAGAAGTCGATTGGAGAAAGTATCTTGCGTGCCTGTTCTTCAATGTAAGTGCTAGTGACGCTAATCAGGTTCTTCTAAGTTCGAGTATAGCTGCTGCTATTTCTGCGGGAAATAAGGAGAAATACAAGGAGTTGTGTGGTATCAGAGGGTTCCCTGAAGTCTTGCCTGACGTCTTGGAATTACATGGGATCAATTGGGCTAAAGAAGATGCTCAGACATTTTCCAAAGTAGCATCTTGCCTATCTTCTCAAGAATTAAGAAGTTCAACATCAAGCCATATTTGGTCTCAGATGGCAGAGTTCCTAAGATACCTCAAAAGAACAGAGATCTCTGAAATCCGAACCGAGGATTACTCTGGGCTATTCGATACGTTGAGGCACCAGTCTCGTGAGCAAGATATTGTTGCCGTCGCGAGAAGCTTGTTGCTCTGGTTGAATAGAAGTGTGACGCAGGCAGGAGATGGTGCAGATAAACTTACTGTATCTCAAGGAGAGGCTTGGGGGGAATTTGCTATCGCGGTATGGCAGATAGTATCTAACTCAGCGACTGAGGTGGTTGCGGCTGATTTGATCAAGTCTGCAAGAGTTCCAACTGGTGTTAACTTTAGTTTGGGCATTCTTGGTAAAACCCTAGCGTGCAAGGGATTCCCGCATGATAGTGTCGAACTTTCAACTGACACGGCTACAGTGCTAAACGCCCTTCCAGAAATTATGAAACAGGAACTTAGTTGTTTTTGCAGCGTAGTTGCGAATGGAAGTAGACTGTTAAATGAAAACAATGCCCGCAAATGTTTGGATAAGATCGCAACTGTTTTAAATGATCAAATTGACCAAGTGGAGGCTGGTAAGCTTCTTGATGTGGTTCCATATTTGCGTTCTTGCCTTGATGCCACGGCATTTAAGGACAGTATGTCTGTGGCGTTGGATAGCGGTGCTCTGGCTCATCAATGGAGCTCGTCCGAGAAGAAATCAAATGCGAAGATGTCGGGTCTGTTGAAATGGGTTGCTGTAGAGGCGCGAGACGCGGGTATAAAGCTTCCAACTGATATACCGACGCATCCAAAACTTGGAGATATTTCCTCTTCAGTTACATCTTTCAATAAATCATTTGATGAGACTGATATTAAGAAGGAAGAACTAGTATCTGTGTGCGGTGCCATTGAACTGACTAGTGGGTTTACGAGGTGGCAGGGTTACGCGCTTACTGAGAGGAGATGGTTTGTTGAGGTCTTCAGAGAGCTCGTTTCAAGAGCTAAGTACTTGTCAGTTAGCGTCAGTGATTATATTGAAAAATATGAAAAAACTAAGAAGTTAGTTGGTGATGAACTAGCTAAACAGTACTTGGCACATTTTGCCGCTTGGGAGTATCTGTTTAGTGAAAACTTCTCTGGGAAAAACTCTCTAAAAGTGGCTCCAGCGGCGATTGTAGACATTCATAAATTTCAGATTTCCGAACTATCGTCTTTGTGTGACAGCATAGACAAGTACTTAGCTTCGCTTGATGCTGAAGAGTGGTTTGACAAGCTATCTAGTGGCGGCCAGGAGTTGGACGCATTGTGTGCGCGATTGGAAGTGGGAGGTAACCTTCCCCCACCCGGTGCTTTTAGACCGGCAATGTTCGAATATTGCAAACAGATACTCTCCGGGGAGCGTACAGGAGTACAAGGTACACAAGTATCTCATTGTGCACTTAGTCTCTCATCTGCTTCGCGCAAGAAAATTGCGAAAGACCTTCTTGTTTTCATGAAAGATCACAACATCACAACTGAGAATGCAGTTGGCATCGTTCTGGAATTCCCAAGTATTTCCAATGAGATCTCATTCGAGCACGATCCCGAAGCTGCATTGGATATGTTTGTGCTTCCTCTGATGAGTTCGCCAGACGAGGCTGTCTATCAGTTTTTGAAGCGGAGGGTTTCAGACGTAGAAACGGCGTGCCAGTTAGCCTCATCCGAGGTTGTGGAAAGGGTAAAGGAAACTATGGATGGGATAGATTCCAAGGCGGAAGAAGATCTGTCACCTCTAGAGATTTTCTACAAAGAGAGACTTAAGCTTTAGAAAGAAGATTGTGCTATATATTACAGTAGTGGATAGTAGATTCTCTACTTACCCTGCGAGGATACTGTGAGAGCAACCCTTCAGAGGGTCAATCTGACTGCAATAGGAATTGCCGGTTACCAGCATGTTTTGCAGGCCTATAGCATTAATTTTCTATTTCCAACTAAACGCGTAAAGCGCGTGCGAGCTCTCCGGACTGCTGATTTAGTGACCATCGACACCACGCATCCGGGGATGAAAGTGCGCGACTACGCAGAAGCGCCGACAACCAGATCAAACACCACCAACCCGGCAACACCACCCTCCAGCATCCCAACCAACTGCCCACCCAGCGCCTGATGCTCTGGATGTTCAAGATAGGCATCACGTGCGTGCGCATCGTCAAAATCAATTGAAAACCCGTGCCGGAAGCCTTGTTCAAGGCCCTCCGGGCTGACCGAAACGCCGCCATCAAAGCCGCGCATGCCGGGGAGGTGGTTTTGAAGGTCTGCCAGCTTGGCAAACAGGCTGTCGATTTCGGGATTGAGGACCTCGGCGCGGAATTTGGTCAGAACGATGTGACGGATCATAGCGGGCTCTTCCTTCGCTCTGTGGTGGAATATGGTCACTGACTTGTACGGGGTGATCAGATGATATATAAAAAATGTATCATTTGATTTTAGTGGAGGCTCTCATGTCCTCAGCTATTGCGCAAGCCAAACCTGATTTTGCGACTGGATCAGGATTTTGGAAAGCCGTCGGTATACCGCAGCGCGGGCCGGAATTGCATGCCGTTTTAAAGCAGGGCATTCCTTATGCGACCTATGGCAAGCTTGCGTCTGCTGCCGGGCTGGATCGCAAGGAACTGGCAAAATACGTCGTTATTCCAATCGCAACCTTGCAGCGGCGGGCCAAGCAGGGCCAGTTCAAGCTTGAGGAAAGTGATCGTCTGTATCGCTTTGCCGAGGTTCTTAAGGCGGCAACCGATCTGTTTGAAGGCGATCAACACCAAGCGCGCAAGTGGCTTTTGTCCCCTGTGCAGGGTTTGGGGGGCGCACGTCCGGCCGAAATGGTTGCCACATCTGCCGGGACCGAAGCCGTTCTTGATCTGGTTGGTCGCCTTGAGCATGGCGTCTTTGCATGAGCTCTTTTTCGGGCTTTCGACTGGTCAAACAGAAATGGAAAGCCTCGGCCTTTGACGGCGAAGGTGCAAGGCGCTATGGCGGGCGCTGGAACAGTCGGGGAAAACCCGCCATTTACCTCGCTGCATCGCAATCATTGGCGTTGCTCGAAATCATGGTGCATTTGAACGATTATCGTCTCCTGCAAAGCTATGCGATGTTCGAGGTGCGCCTTCCAAGCGACGGCATCGAAACACTGGCAAAAGATCATTTGCCTTCGGACTGGCGCGCCGAACCGGCACCATCGTCGACCGCAGAAATCGGTGATGTCTGGCTTGGGGCCAGCACCGGCCTTGCTCTTGCTGTGCCCAGTGTCATCATTCCTCAGGAAAACAACTATCTGCTCAACCCCGCCCATAATTTGTTTGCCGGGGTCGTGGAAACTGCGACCGAAATAGAATTTTCAGTCGATCCAAGGCTATAGCGTCTAACGCTGCCAAATCCTCTATCATGTGAATGCAGTTTGATCATCGGGATCGTCATTCCGGGCAAGCGCAGCGACGACCCGGAATCCACCTGTTGTTATGGCGGCTATGGATCCCCGTACCTGCCTTCGCGGGCACAGGCTCTGCGCGGGGATGACGGTTGAAGTCGCGGTCAAATCGACTTAAGCCACCAGCTTGGCCAGATACTCCACCGGATGCTGTGGCTTCACACCTTCATAACGCCCCACCTGACAGCGGCAGGAATAGCCGGTCACCAGCATGTTTTGCGCCCCCGTCGCATCGACCTTCTTTTTCCAACTCAGGTCATAAAGCTCGCGCGAGGTTTCCTGATGGCGGGTTTCATGTCCATAAACACCGGCCATGCCGCAGCAGCCGGTTTTTTCCGTGGCGAGCTTTAGCCCGAAGGCCGCGAAAATTTTCTGCCATTTCACGCCGACATCAGGAAGCGACGTTTTTTCCGTGCAATGGGGGAACAGGCGGGCAGGGGGGATTTCCTTGCCCCTGATGTTAGCGCTAACATCAAGGGTTTCCGCGGTGATGCGGCCATGCTCGATCTCGTCTGCCAGCCATTCATGGAACAGATGCACGCGATAGTCCGGGCGGTTTGAAAGGCGCTGTGCGTATTCCTGGCGATAGGTCAGGGTCACGCTGGCCTCGATCCCGATCATTGGGATTCCAACTTGCGCGATTTTGCCCAGCACGATGTCATTTTGCTTCGCCTGATAATCAAAGCGTTTCAGGAACCCCTTCACATGCATCGCCTTGCCATTGGGGCGATAGGGCGGCACGAAAACGCGGTATCCAAGACGCTGCAACAGGTCGACATGCGCCAGCACCACATTGGTGTCGTAATGGGTGGTAAAGCAATCCTGCACAATGATGACCGACTTGGCCTTTTCATCGGCACTTAGGGCCTCAATCTCCGCCTGCTTGAACTTGCCAATCCCGCGTGCACGCAAGGCCGATTTAAGGCTCTGGCCGTGCAGTTTCGGCAAATCGGTAAGCCCGATGAAGCGTTTGAAAATCCATGGCATCGGCGGGATCGATTGCAGCGCGTTAAACAGGCCCGGCGCAGTGGCCAGAAGCGGTGTCAGATATTCCAGCCGCGCAATCACGTAATCCTTTACGGGTCTTTTATAGCGCGTGTGATAGGTCTCCAAAAACCGGGATTTCATTTCCGGGATATCGACCTTGACCGGGCATTGCCCCGCACATGCCTTGCACGACAGGCAACCTGCCATCGCCTCATAAACGTCATGGGAAAAATCCCGGCCATTGATGACGGCAAGGTCCTTGTTCATCGGATCGGTGCCGACGGATAACTGCCGTATCCATTCGCGGATCATCCCGGCCCGGCCCTTGGGCGAATGAACGCGTGATCGCGTGACCTTATAGGACGGGCACATCGCATCCATCAGGTCCCAGTTAAAGCACGCGCCGTTGCCGTTACACCGCGTCGCGTTCAGGTATTCACCCCGAAGCGCATCTTCGATCTGGCGGTCAAACTGGCCGCGCATGGGGGCTTCATCAATCGCCGTGATGGCTGTGTTTTTGCTGTATGGCGATGCGATCTTGCCGGGGTTAAGTTGCCCTTCGGGATCGAACGCCTCCTTGATGCGGCGCAGAACGTCATAAAGCTCCGGCCCGAAATAGATCGGGCTATATTCGCCCCGGAACCCCTTGCCATGCTCGCCCCAGATCAGGCCGTTATAGCGTTTGGTAAGCTCCGCCACCGCGTCCGAAACGCGGCGAATGCGGGCCTCGTCCTCTTCATCCATCATGTCAAGCAGCGGGCGGACATGCAAACACCCGACATCGACATGGCCAAACATGCCGTAATCAAGGCCTTCGGCATCCAGCAGTGCCCGGAACTCTGCAATGAAATCGGCCAGATTTTCCGGCGGGACGGCGGTATCTTCGACAAAGGGCGTGGCGCGGCGTTTGCCCTCAAGATTGCCAAGCAGGCCCACCGATTTCGCGCGGATCGACCAGATGGCGGCGATCTGGTTTGGGTCGGTTGCCTGCACAAAGCCGATGGGGGCAAAGTCTTCATTCGGGTTGGCATCGAGGTAGGATTTGAGTTCCGCCTGCTTGGCGGCGACTTCGGCCTCCGTCTCGCCGACGAACTCGACGACGTTAAAGCCGCGTGTGGGTGTCGCGCTGTTTTCCGTGCCCAGCAGCTTGCCCAGCATGTGCCAGCTTTCATCTTGCTCGGCCAGTTTCATGACCTTGTCATCGATGCTTTCAATCGCCACCGGGTCAAACTGCACCAGCGTTTTGACGTGACGAAGGGCTGAATCAAAGCTGTCATAGCGGACAACCGTGATGGCCTTGAATTTCGGTAGCGGAATGACGCGGAAGGTAATTTCCTTGACCATACCAAGGCTGCCCTCGGCCCCGGCGATCAGAAACGACAGGTTCATATCGCCTGAGTCAGATACCGCTTCCTTAAGGTTATAGCCGGTCAAGCCCCGGTTCATTTCCGGGAAGATCGATTTGATCTGATCGCGACGCGGTGCGATTTCATCAAAGACCTTTTTATAAAGCGCCCCTGTTCGGTCATCGCGCGCCATGGTTTCCTTGGCTTCAAGCGCGCTCATCGCGCGGGTGTTGAAGTCCGTGCCATCGATCAGGACCGTGGTCATTTCATGGATGTAATGGCTGGTTTTGCCATAAATCCGCGATCCCTTGCCGGAGCTATCCGATCCGATCATGCCGCCCACCGTGGCGCGGCTTGCGGTCGAAACAGCGGGCGGGAAGAAATAGCCGTGTGGTTTGAGCCAGGCATTCAGCTGATCCAGCACCACACCGGGCTCAACATGGACAAGCCCGCGCTCGGCATCAAAGCCAAGGATGTTATTGAGATGCTTGGACGTATCAAGAATGATGGTGTTGTTCAGTGACTGGCCGTTGGTGCCGGTGCCGCCGCCACGCGGGGTGATTTTCACCTCGGAAAACTTCTCGCGCCCCGCCAGTTCCATCACCACATTGATGTCCGCGCGCGTTTTGGGCTGCAGGACTGCGGTTGGCATCACCTGATAAACGCTGTTATCGGTGGCATGGATCAGGCGGGTGGGGAAATCGGCATGGATTTCACCCTCGAATTTCCCCTCGGCTTCCAGCGTTTTCAGAAATCCCAGCGTCAGACTGTCAAGCGACCGATCCGGGGTCAGCGCCGGCAATTTCGAAATTACGCTCTTGTTTGAAGCATTCGTAACCGGAATGGTGGCCGGGGCAGAAACGGACATCGGGCTCTCTCAATATTCGGATAAAAATATCATATATGCGTTATCGGAATTTCCCGGTGCGGGCCGGCGCCCCGATCTGGCATGCGCCCATTTGACCCGATCGCGATTGAATAGACAAATCGAAAATTCCGAAAGATTATTCAAAATAAGTGAATAATCAAATTGCCAGCCAGAGGCCTTGGAACCCGCATGCAATGCGCACCCGACACGAAATTCCTGACCGATTTCCGTGCACGAGACGCAGTCGTTTGTGCTTGCCGAAACTTGGGTGATAAAAAGACAATTAAACGGGGCTGTCACTTCGTCTAAAATAAATCCGTCCCCTTTTTGCAACAATGAGGAAATAATGAAAAACCAACACTTGAAATATCAGGGGCCATTGGCAGAGCATTTTACTCCGCTTGGTTTCAAAGAAATACTGATAGATGACTACTCTATTGTATTCGCCAATCAGCAAAACTGGTGCATCAAAGTTAGCACTGAAAGGTATGATGACGGCATATACCGCTGGGTAATAGCTCCCGATGGAGCCAAATATTTTGTCTTTACCTTGATCGAAACGTTTGAAGAGATGCATGGAAAAAAAGTTGAGTTAGTCAAGCTAGATGACTGGATGCGTTTTCTTCGCGATAATCAACAATGGGTATTTCAGGTTCCCCAACCATATAAGATGCATTACGAAAGATTAAAGCAAATCAAAGACCTTAAATGCTTGAATGAATTCGTTGTGCCGTCCTAAAATACGTTGACGGTTTTAGGACGGCACATTTTGATTTTTTTTGATTGAAGGCGTCCAAGTGGTAGGGAGTTCGCCCTTACAATGATTGACCATCAAAGACAACGAATTGTGGAAATACTTTTGCGGCTTTCCTCGCTTCTAATGGCTGGAAATTCTAATTCCACATGGGGCCGTAAACTTGAAGCGTTAGCCAGTAAAGACACGCTCTGTTCTGAAGACCTTAGGTTACAGGTCAAGGGGCTGTATGGTGGGATGGGGTCATTGAATGATATCGTCCTTTTTCACTCCGATGGTACAGTTGATAGGAATGGGAGTGCTAAATTTGATATGCTCCGTTCTCAGTTATACGAACTCGTGCGATCATCGGCTTAAATGAAAAAAAAAGGGGACAGAGTTATTTTTCTGTTCCCATGTTGCCACTGGCAGTGATCCCCGAGGTCAGTATCCTTCAAAAGCCCCTAAAAATAAATCTGTCCCCTTTTTCCGTGTCCCCTTTTTCCGGTCTGGCGGAGTTTTCTTCTCAACTAAAAGAAATGGGGATATCACTTGATTGATATAGGAAGTGTAGAATCTGTTTTTTCGGCAGGAGAAAAGACCATAGTGGCACTGGAGGGCAGTCAATTTTCAGATCGACTCTGCCCAAACAAAACAGTCATATATTTTGACTCAATGTCTCCTGTTCTACTAAGTGGTTATAAATGGTGGCCTGAAAGAAAAATATTGGATTTACTTTTTGAGGTGAAAGAGCTTTCGCCATCAGTCGGTTCTCGCGTTCATATATCCAATGAATAAAATGGGTTGTTTGCGAGAATTGATACTTAAAAGGGTGCTGATGCCAATTTGTCGAAACGCTGTATAACGGGATAAAAGGACGGGTTTATTTTTTGGGGCTTTTGGAGGGGATTCCTTACCATTAGAAAAGGGGAGAGATTTATTTTTTTAGTCACCTTTAACGGGCCTTCTGACCTCGGAGATCACTGCCGGGGGCAACATTGCCATGACCGACAGCAACGTCGTTGTCTCATTGAAAAAATAAATCTGTCCCCTTTTTTGTGTGGGCTCATGAAAAAAGATACAAGAACCAGTAAATTCTTTGCGATTTATAAGATTTTACTAATTGGAGGTTGGGAAGAACATAGGACTGACGTGGGACGGTGTTTTGCGAAGGGTATGGGAAATGAATTTCTGGTTTTAAACCTCCATGAAACCTTTTTGAAAGATAGCCAAAATCTCGCGGCGAACTGGTTTTTGCACTCGGATGAGCTCTCTGAAATCGGGCAGGAAATTTTTCCGAACAAACAGCGGACCTGGTTGCCTCTCAGAGCATTTATTGAAGCTCCTCAGGAGCAGCAAGCATTAGTATCTGTGTCTGACAAAGAAGAATATTCGGCTGAGGACGCAGAAAAACTTATCGGTAAAATCACAGCTTGGGGCCAAGCTGTGGATGTTAAACGAACTATCCAAAATATCGCCCAGGCTTCCATCCCGAATGTAGGAGGTGCCCAACTGAAGTACTTAGCTGCTCTCGCCTATGTTGGGGACTTTAACACCTTGATGGATTATCAGGCCGCCTTCCAAAAAGGTAGGCGATTGAATTTCACTCCGATGATCACGCTTGAGATGATTGATCGAGCTGTTGATATAGCTCTTGAGCGCGCATAGTCATTCTGTCTGTTCTAGCTGGTTGATACTCTGGAGAGAAAAAGGGGACAGATTTAATTTTAATAGAGCTGTGGTATGTTAGTCAGAGATCACGACAAGTGGATTGGCCATGCCTCGTACCGGACGCCTTATTCTGCCTGATCTTCCACACCACATTGTGCAGCGTGGGCACAATCGTCAGACTGTTTTTGCCTCATCTGCTGACTATCATTATTACTTTGATATTCTTCAAGAATTCAGCAGATCTTTGGAAATAAAGGTATATGCCTTTTGCCTGATGACCAACCATGTCCACCTGTTGCTTGATCCCGGCCCGGATAGCGAGCGTCTCTCATTTCTCATGAAAACGCTTGCGGGGCGAATGACAAGATACCGCAACAAGCTAGAAGGGCGCTCTGGCACCCTTTGGGAAGGACGGTTCAAATCTAGCCCGGTTCAAACGGACACATATCTTCTCGAATGTTGTCGATATATCGACTTTAACCCGGTGCGTGCCGGGATGGTAACAGAAGCTGGTAATTATGATTGGTCAAGCTACTCGCTTCGCACGCATGCACAGTCAGATAATTGGCTGAGCCCTCTACCGGGCACAGAGCAATGGGGGACTGGAAAGAGGTGGCAAAAACGCTACGCCGGGTTTGTTAAAGAGGGCATCTCCGAAGAACGTTATGATCAGATTCACAATGCGATCAAACGCAACCAATTGACCGGAAATTCCAGATTTGTCGATGAAATCGCTCAAATCATTGGCAGAAGAGTTGAGCAAAGAGGGCCGGGGCGACCACCAAAAAGTAGCATGGGGACAGAAAAATAAATCTGTCCCCTTTTCTCGAAATCTGCTCAGGAATATACCCAGTATTTGCGCGACAACGGATTCGATGTAGTGGGTGAAGAACTGACTGTCAGTGGGGCTGTTGGAAATCGGCGCTATGATGCAGTCGTTCGCACTGACAGTGGTGAATTATGGGGAATAGAATACAAGAGTGGTGGGGCAACTAAAACGCCTCAGCAAGACTTCAATGACATGTACATCAATCAGTTCGGTGCCGACGGTGTCGGAAAATTGGCTGGTGAAACTGTAGTTGGAAACATTACGATATATTTGCCATGAAAATGCTTCTTGAAGTTGAAAAGAAAAAGCCTGCACAAGTTCACGAGTTTTCAAAGGTCGAAAAAGTGCTTCGCGGTTTGAAAAGCTATGGGCCACAATCATATGCTAGCTTGACGAAAACGGATGGATCCTACCTACAAGTTGCAGGCGGTGGGGTTAGCTGCGTAATGGAAATGCGTGAAAAGCCAAGCGATAGGCATTGGCGAGCATATCTTGAGGTGGCAAAGGTCCCATTCAAAGGACAACAGACTCTCATGTTTGGTGGCGGTCACATGACTATGGAGCCTGATGAGGTGTTGTTCATTGAAGATGTTGTGGCGGTTTTCAGGGCATTTTTTGAGTCTAAACCGTTCCCCAAAGATATAAAGTGGCGTGACATGTCTCAGATAGTGCGAAGGACATGAAAGTCTTTAGCATATAGGAAAAAGCGGATAGGTTTATTTTTAGGCGCCTTTAAGGCGTTCACTTTTTTCGCTTTATTATGTCCATAAAAGTCGGGAATGTGCGGGATTTTCTGTGTGCCGCACATTCCTTGTGCCTGAGCCTGTCGGGTGGTGGTACGTCAGGCGGGTGTTTGTTTTGCTGCGTGTTTTGGCGGCCTAGGCCATTTCGCGGTGGTTGGCGGCGTCTTCGGCTTTGATGGCTTCGTCATGCATCAGTGACAGGATAGTGCGTTTGTAGTCCATGAATTCCGGGCTGGTGAGCGCGTCGATATGGCGCGGGCGTGGGATGTTGATATCAAGCGATTGCTTGATCAGGCCGGGGCGGGCGGACATGACATGCACTTCGTCGCCCAGGAAGATGGCCTCGTCAATGTCATGGGTGATGAATAAAACCGTCTTGCGGCGGGTCTGCCAGACATCAAGCAGGAGTTCCTGCATCATCTGACGGGTCTGGCTATCAAGCGCGCCAAACGGTTCATCCATCAACAAAATGCGTGGGTCGTTGGCGAGTGCCCGGGCCAGCGCCACGCGTTGGCGCATGCCGCCCGAGAGTTCCTTGGGGTAGGATTTCTCAAACCCATCCAGGTGAACCGCCTTGATCAGATCATCGGCGATGTCTTCGCATTCTGATTTCGGTAACCCTTTGAGTTTCGGGCCAAACATGACGTTTTCACGGACCGTCAACCAGGGAAACAGGGTGTAGCTTTGAAACACCATGCCGCGATCGGCCGACGGGCCGTTGATCGGTTGGCCATCGAGTTCAAGCCGCCCGGATGTCGGGGTTTCAAGCCCGGCAACAAGGCGCAAAAGTGTCGATTTACCACAGCCCGACGGGCCGACAATGACGGAAAAGGTATCGTTGGCAACATCAAGCGAGACATCATCAAGGGCCAGAACCGGTGGTTTGCCCTTGGGTTCGAACCGTACCGTGATGTCACGAAGGGAAAGCTTGCTCATGACTGTATTGCCTCTTAAAAATCAGCAGACCAGGGCAGCAAACGCTGGCGTGCCCATTTAAAGAAGAAATCGGTGATCAGGCCCAAGATGCCGATGGTAAAGACACCAAGCAAAATCACATCGGTAAACAGCCCGCGCATGGCGTTCAGGATCATATAGCCAAGGCCGGTGTCGGCTGCGACCAGTTCAGCCACCACCAGATAGGTCCAGGCCCAGCCCATGGTGACGCGCAGGTTATCCATCACACCGGGCATGCAGGCGGGCACCAGAACGCGGGTGACAACGCGCCTGCGATCCGCGCCAAGGGTGTAGGCGCAATCAATCAGATCCTTGGAAATCCGGGCCGAAACATCGGAAATCAGAATAAGCTGCTGGAAAAAGGTGCCGAGGAAAATCACCATGATTTTCTGTTCGACCCCGATGCCGACCCACAGGATCAAAAGCGGGATCAGGGCGGAAACCGGGATATAGCGCATGAAACCCGTGATCGGTTCAATCAGCGCCTGCACCGCGCGGAAACTGCCCATCAGGATGCCGATCGGCACGGCAAAGATCGAGGCAAGGATAAAGCCCGACAGGATGACAACAAGGCTTGCCCCCATATGTTCAAACAATGACATATTGGCGATGCGCTTGATGCCGGCGGCCACGACCTCGTGCGGGGCGGCAAGGAAATCCTTGGGCGTGATCCCGCCATAGGTGAGCAAGCACCACAGGGCCAGGATGACAACAACCGAAATCAGCGACAGGGCGACATAGGTTCCCTTATCGATATCGGTCTTGGGCGAGAAGAGGGATCTGGTCCACATGATGCTTGCTCTTTTTAAGTCTTGAACGTGGTGACGTTTGTTATTTCACGATGTCCGCAGCCAGCAGGCTTTTGGGATCGGCGTCTAGCGTGATCAGGCCGCTTTCCTTGCCAAGGGTCATGGCATTGGCAATGGTGCCAACAATGCCGTCTTCATTGGCCGGGTCCATGAAGGATTTGTTCATGTCGGCATCATAAAACGCAATGCCCGCACGGGTTTCGGCAAAGACCGCCGGGTCTTCAAGCCAGCCACCAACACCCTTTGCCATGATCACGTCGGCGGCTTCTTCGTTGGCTTTCTGCCAGGCAATCGCCTTGGCCCATGCACGGTAAAGGGCTTCCATTTCCGGGCGGCGGGATTTGAGCGTTTCCTCGGTCGTGACCGCGATATCGGTGATCAGGCCCGGTGCCTTGGAGCTATCGATCAGAAGATGACCATGTTCGGTATCCTTGCCACGCGTCAGCCACGGTTCCCACGTAACCGCCGCATCAACCCGCTTGGCGACAAAGGCCGCACCGGCATCCCCGGCTGACATGTTCATCGAATTGACGTCCGAAAGGCTCATGCCGGCTTCTTTCAAAAGGACGCTCAGGAAGAACTGGGAAACAGAACCTTCGGTATAGGCGACGTTTTTGCCTTTGAGGTCTTCGATGGTTTTGATGTCGGCATTGGCAACAATCCCGTCGCCGCCGCGTGAGTCATCAAGTGCAAACAGATAGGTTAGCGGATGGTCTTCGGTATAGAAGCCAAGAACCGTGTCAATCGTGGTGACGGCCACATCAATGCGGCCCGCCGCCAAGGCCGGCATACGGGTTTTGACGTCTTCCATGACGACAAGATCAACATCAAGGCCTTCTTCTTCAAAGAAGCCTTCTTCTTGTGCGATGTAAAGCGGGCCATAGCCGACCCAGGTGGAATGCGCGATGGTCAGCGTTTCGGCCGAGGCGGCCGTTGACAGCGAGAAGGCGGTGGCAAGTGCCGCACCTGACAGGCAGATTTTGGAAATTAGCCGTTTCATGTGTTTCGTCTCCGGTGTGAAATGCTCTCTGATGGATTTTTTGGTTTTTCGGATTGCCTCAGCCCGATTTTCTGTTCGGGTTTTTCGTGGCCTCGGACCCGGCCAGTACGCACAGCAATTCATAGATAAGCGAAATGCCAAGCCAGGCTGTTCCTCCCGAGGGATCAAACGGTGGGGAAACTTCAACAAGGTCTGCCCCCACAAGATTAAGTCCACCCAGAGAACGGATCATTTTCTGGGCTTCGCGGCTGTTAAAGCCGCCGATTTCCGGGGTGCCGGTCCCCGGTGCAAAGGCGGGGTCAAGCGCATCGATGTCAAAGCTGACATAGGTTTTGTCCATACCGACAATCTTGCGTGCCTCGGCCATGACATCGTCAATGCCACGGTCAAGAACCTCTTCCATGCGGATGATGCGCACCCCTTGGGCAAGGCCCCATTCGACATCTTCGCCGTCATACATCGTGCCGCGAATGCCGATCTGAACCACGCGGTGGGGATCAAGGTAGCCTTCCTCGATCGCGCGGCGGAAGGGCGTGCCGTGGGTGTATTTGAAGCCGTTGAAATAGGTGTCATACAGGTCGGTATGGGCATCGAAATGCACCATGCCAAGCGGGCCATCGGATGCCAGTGCCTTGAGGATCGGATAAGACAGCAAATGATCGCCACCGGCACTTAAGGGGCTGATGCCCTTTGATTTCAGATCGGCAATAAAGCCGGTGACACTTGCAAGTGTGTCCATGATATCGGCCGGATTGACCGGTGCATCGCCCAGATCGGCAATGTTGCGGTCTTCGAACGGGTTCTGGCCGGTGGCCGGGTGTTTGGGGCGGATCATGGTCGAAAGATCGCGCAACTGGCGCGGTCCGTGGCGTGCGCCCGGACGGTTGGTGGTCCCGCCATCCCATGGCACGCCAAGGATGGCGATATCGACCTCGCTTAAGGCCGGGTTATCAAGCGACAGATGCGGGGCGCGCATGAAGCTTGCCACCCCGGCATAGCGCGGTACGGTCATGGCCGAGGGCGGCACAAAGGAAAGTTCCGAACCGGTATCGGATTTGGTGTTGGTGTTGCTCATTTAGGGGTCCTCGATGCGATGGCGCGGCTGGCGCAACAGACTGGTTTAATGCGTGCGCAAAGATTGCCACGGGCATACGTGTTCAATAATATGAAACTTTCAAACTAAACGTTTGATTTTATCAACGTATTGCTTTTGCAAAGGTCCGCCGCCGATGTCTGCCAATGTCCCGCCGCTCAGTGATGTGGATTTCCGCCAGTTGCGAATTTTTCGAACCATCGTTGAAAGTAACGGCTTTACCGCCGCCCAGGACGAACTGGGCATTTCCAGATCGACCATCAGCACCCAGATGGCTGCCCTTGAAACCCGGTTGGGGGTCAAGCTGTGTCGGCGCGGCCGGTCTGGCTTTTCACTGACCGAGCATGGGCAAAAGATCTATAGCGAGGTCATCAAGCTTTTTGCTGCGGCCGACTCATTTCGGGCTGAAGTCGGCGCGATCCGTGGCAATATGGTCGGCGAACTTCGCATCGGTGTCGTCGATGCCATGGTTGAAAACCCCAATTGCAAGCTGGATCGGGCGATTGCGCTGTTTCATGAGCGCGCACCGGGCGTGCATCCGACCTTTGTTGTCGTTTCGCCCAATCAGATTGAAAATGCGTTGCTCAGCCGGCAGATGGAAATTGCCGTCATGCCCAATCAGCCGATGAATGCCGCCGTGCAGATGC
This sequence comes from Thalassospira sp., assembly GCA_048264285.1. Taxonomy (GTDB): domain Bacteria; phylum Pseudomonadota; class Alphaproteobacteria; order Rhodospirillales; family Thalassospiraceae; genus Thalassospira. The sequence continues at coordinate 116,411 of JBLXDD010000005.1, read as the reverse complement.
AGCAGCTTTTTCACGAAGAACAGACGATGTATTGCGGCAAGGATCATCCGCTTTTTGAACAGGCACATGAAAAAATGCCGATCGAGGAACTGACCGAACAGAAATATGCAAGGCGCGGCTATTCTGTGGCGTTGGCGTTTCAATCCTTTTTCAAACACCCGCCCAGTGCCACGGCCTATGACATGGAAGGCTTGGCTTACCTGATCCGAAGCGGCAAGTTTGTGAGCTTCCTTCCGACCCACTTTGCCAAACAATGGGTGGAACGCGGCGAGATGCGCGCACTCCGGCCCGATCTGCTTAGCTTCAAGATCGCCATGTGTGTGGCGAACTTCCCGCAATCGGTGATGTCACGCATGGCGCGCGTGTTTCGTGAATGCCTGATCGAGGTCCACCCGACGGTGACCGCGATCAAAACCGTGCCGCCGATGTTGGACAAGAAATGAGTTAGAGACGGAAACGGTTGCGTAAACCAAGGCCGATCAGGAACAGGAAGATGAAGCTTAAAACGCCTTGGCCAATCATGATGGCGTCGACCCAAAGGCTTGGGTCTTTTGCGTAAAGAACTTCTATCGCATCTTCTCGCAGGCTACGGGATTGCGGCAGGAAGGGGAGGCTGTTGCTAATAGATAAGAGGAACGATTGCCCCCAGCCCGGTGCAGTCCACCATTCGCTACCTGTCGTTAATGCATGTTTTTTATAGAGTCCCATGCTGATGGAGGAGAATAAGATCAGGGCAACAAAGGGCCTTAGGATGCTTTGGCCATAATTGCTGCACCCGCTGAAAGCCATATCCAGAATTGATCCAAACCACGACGTTTCGATCCACCTTCGGGCACGGTTTTCATCGGCTGAAAATCGCAAGGCTGCTTGATGGTCTTTGTTTGTTTCTGCGATCTCTTTTAGGCGCCGCAAACACGCAGCATCCTCAGCATCCTGTGCTACAGGGGAAAGTTTTATTGGCCAGAAAAATTTAGTCCAGATGCTGAAAATACTTCTGAGTTTTGTGAACTTGATGTTTCGAGATCGACCAATTTTCCTGATTAAACGAGCAATATAACCAGCTTGGTGGGGATTGAGACTATGACCGCTTCGCCCAGGTTTCTCCCACTTCCGTCTAAGATTTATTTTGAGACTGCTAAGTTCTGCCTGATGAGACAAACGAGATGCCAGAAGGTCAGGTACTATGTTGAAGTTACCTGACAAGATTAAAGGGCCGTTGATTGAGGCTCCCATAAGGATGAGAGATTTCAGTTCTCCCGCGCTAGATGGAAACTCGAATACAGCCCGGTGTTCTGTTGTAAGGCCGTAACCGACTATTTTTGTTGAGCCAACGGTCTCTGGTCGGAATAAAAGTCTATCAATCTTTGACTCATTTAGGTTGATTTCACCTTCGCCAAAAAAAGATGTTTCGCGAAAAAGAAGGTCTCCAGCAAGACATGTTATTCCAGAAAGGTCGATGCTTTCGATTCTTGCTTGGCTGAAGTTTACGTCACCATCTCTAAAGTAAGCTCCGGCGAAATCGGCACTTTTGAAATTTGTCTCTACGAAATGTGTGTTACCGCGACCAAAGTCTGAGTTTAGAAAACTTACGTTGCATTCGCTAAAAATGGCCATAGAGAAATCTGTAAGACCGTTTCCAAAACGAGCATGAGTAAACGATACGTCACCCTTGCCAAACTCTGAATTACTAAAAGTCACAGGTCTGTCGCCAAATTTGGTGCCAGAAAAATCTACTTTTCCGTCGCCAAAACGAAAGAGTTCAAAGGATATAGTATTTGTTGGTGTCCATTCATTCGAGAAATCGACGCCAGAAAAGCTTATGTCATGAGTTGGATTCGTATCGATCCAACAGTTCCAAGCGTCTCGGCCTTGGCGCCATAATTTGAGGGCGTCTGAACCCTTAAGTGTCTTTCGCTGTTCCTGCTGATTTGGTTCGTGCATGGTCTTGAATTCGTAACCTGGTGCCTTGGAGCGAGTTGCAGAGACAGCATGCCCTTAAAAGTAGCGTTTGGCGATATAAAACCTGAATAGGGTTTGGCCTGTACCTGATTGGCCGTTATGGTTTGACCGGGCAGGGAAATTCACCGGAACGGACCATCACGACCATGCTGTCATCGCTTAATATCCGTCATATGCGCGTGTTTGTCGCAGTTGCTGATCAGGGCAGTTTTACGGCTGCGGCCGGGGTTCTGGGGCTTGGGGTGCCTGCGGTTACCGCCACCATTCGCCAGTTCGAGGATGTGACGGGGGCGGCTCTTTTTGATCGGACGACACGGCAGGTGGCGCTGACGCAGACCGGCGCGCGGTTCTTGCCGATTGCGCGGCGGTTGCTGGCCGATTTTGAAGAGGCGCTTGGCGACCTGGATGCGCTGTCAAAGGGGATTGGGGGCAAGATTACGATTGCGGCGGCACCGTCTGTTTTGACGCGTATTTTGCCCGCCGTGATTTCCGAATTTGTTGCGACCCATCCCGATGCGCGCATTCGCCTTGATGAACGCAATGCCGGTGAAGTGCATGAGGCGGTGGCAAATAATGCCGCCGATTTCGGCATTGCCGGGGAGTGGCAGGCATTGCCCGATATTGCCTTTCGCCCGCTATTTTCCGACCGGTTTGGCGTGCTGTGCCGGGCCGATCATGCATTTGCCCGAAAATCTGTTTTGCGCTGGTCGGATTTGACCGGGCAAAAGCTTGTCGGGTTGGGGCCGGAATCCGGGACCGGGGCATTAATGGCGCAACCCGGTGTGACCAGCGATCTGTCATCTGACACCATGCCGGTTCTAAGTCCCGCTTTGCGTGATGCGGTGGCGGCGGGCATTCCGGCGGCAAAAACGGTTTTGGCCCGCGCGCAAAAGGCGATGCGGGCCGAGGAAAAGGTGCTGAAATCACTTGATCCTAACGCCAGCGGTGCGGGGGACGACGGTGATATCGCCTTGGGCGCAAGTGCCCCGATCCTGCCGCGCCCGATTGTTGAAACATCCAACACCATCACACTGGCGGCCATGGTTGCCGAAGGGGTGGGGATTACGGTTTTGCCGGAGCTGGCAGCAAAGGTTTCGGATATGGCGGCACCGGAAAAGCTGGTGTTCGTGCCGCTCACCACCCCGGAACGCCATCGCCATATCGGCGTGATCACGCGCAAAAGCAAAAGCCTGTCGCCAATTGCGCGATTGTTCCTTGATCAGGTGATTGAAATTGCGCCCAAGCAGGACCTTCCGGCCAGTTTGACGTGGTATTGAGCTATCATTAGGCCATAAAAGCACAGCGCCCCACACGTTGGTGTGAGGCGTTGTGGTGTTGCTAGCTATCAAATTCTATTTGTAAGACTTCGCGATCAAACAGGTCTTCAAAGACCTCGCTATGTCTTGTCGCGTTTTGTCCAAATGCAGCAAAGCCCCCCATCATAACGTTGAACATTCCCGAGCTGATGTCTTCGAATGTTGTTGGGTATTCCGGTTCGTAGGCCAAGGATAAAGTTCCCCCCGACGAATGAAGGGCTGATTTGGCAATTTCTGCGATGCGGCTCTCAAAAGCATTTCTAGGAGGATTGCGCTCGATCTGCGTTGAAAGCTCTTGATACATACGATCGCGATAGGCAGGAGCATCAAGTGCTGCACCATTTTTGACGCTCATATACTCGGCAATTTTATCTTCGAGGCCAAGATCGGTCACGGTCAAGGTGGTCGCTTGAAGGGTAGCCTTTCCAGCATCCACAAGCAGCTTACGCATTCTGTCAAAATTCTCTGGCGAGATGCGATCTATTGGCGGAAGGTTGATGTTGCCGACATTGACGTTTACGTTGCCCTCGATCAAGGTTGGTAGCTTGAAGTCTATGGATGTTTCTAGTTTCCCGTCAACATTGTCATACTCGTAATTCAGGCCAAAATCACCTTTGAGGGCATCAATTCCGATTAGGTAGGGAGGCGGTGTTGAGGCTCTTCGCATCCAGGTTGATCGACTTGGTTGAACCGGGAAGTCAGCATTTTTAATGCTCAGATTAATGCTGTTTAGATGGCCGCTGCGTTCATCGCGTTCGAAGTCTGAAATGGTAATCGCTTCAATGGTGCCATGTGTGTCACCGAAATCCATGCGAACGTGATGGAGCGTGACGCTTTGCCCAAGGAGTGAGGCACTGAGATCCCGATATCGAATGGCTTGGTCAAGCTGATTATCGCGCAGAAAACGCGTAACTTCATCTTCGGCACCATCTGCTATCTGGTCTTGAACAACAAAATATCCGCTTACAAGAACAAGTGCTGCGATGCCACCTGCGATGAGCGGTATTTTGCCGTGTTTCTTTTTCGGGGTTTCAGGCATTGGATTTTTTTCCTGTGTCATCACCTTACTCCTTCGCCCCTGACCATTGGGGGTATAGTGATTGGACGTAGTCCATGACATCCTGTTCATCCATGCAGATACGGTCATCGCATTTCGTGGAGCGATCAACCGTAATCATGCTGTGAAGGGTGTTGTCGATCTTCTGACCGTCTACCATTCCCGAAACGAAGTACCATTCGTCTTCTTCAAGCTCTGCGCCTGTCAGGTAAACCCGTTCGGGCCATGTCGCCTTATAGCCAACGCTGTCACGATCACCGACTTGCACAAATGCGCGTACCGGAAGTTTTTCATCTTGCGCAAATGCACGAGCGCCCAAGTCATAGGGGTTATCAAAAGAACTGTCACCATCGTGGTTGAGAGCCGCAAGTTTGGCGGGAATCACATCGTTGCCTGCAAGGCTATCGAAAAGCTTTTGGGCTTGTGTGTTTTCACGCTCAAGCTGAAGACGGCGAAGTTCTTCCTCGTGTTTGCGTTGGGCTGCGAGGCGTTGTTCTTCGCTCTTGCGTTGTTTTTCTTCTGCTTTCTGAAGAGCAATTTGGTGCTGTTTGCGGGCAGCGGAAAACTTCGCTTCGTCATGGTGAACGAGGAGGTAATCGAACTGTTTGCCAGTATGGATTTTGACATCGATGAACTCAGCTTTGAGTTCATAATGTTTTGGCCAATTTGTCACGATACCAACATCTTTGACACGTGCGGTATATGTCACACGAACCGTGTTGTCGGCGGCCTCAAGTCGGTCGACAGCTGCGCGGCCGAGTTGATCTGGTAAGTAAATTTTGCGATTAAAGGTGTCGGGCAAATCTTCAAAGGTGAGGTGAACAAGCCCACCATAAAGGTTGTCATCAAAGTCATTTGTCCAGTGGCAACGGTGCTCGAATTTTTGAGTTCTTGGCGTGAAGCTTCCGATATCGAGCATTGCAGTGTCGAAGTCGTAGCTGCGGTCGACGCGGAAATTGAATGAAAACTCAAAGAGGTTAGGGGCTGTATTTACACTGCGCAGCACATCCGGTTTTACCTCGTTGCGCCAATCCCTGAGCGCAAATTCATTTTCGTGAACAGCCTTGTAGCGGTCGCAGCTTTTTAGTGTTGCAAGCTGGTCTATTACCCTTGCGTCTTCGAGCGCTTCCGGGTGGTAGTGTGCAGCCAAGAGGAACAGGTTGCGAGCTGACAGAGGGACCGCTTTTTCTACAGGGGCTTGTTCTACAGGGGGCGAGGAGGGCGTTGCTGCAACATTTGTTTCGGCCTGTTCATCTTTTGAGGGGGAAGGGGGACTTTGCGGCTTCGGGGCTGTCTCTGCCACGGCGACGTTTTGGTTTGTCTTCGGTGTTTCCTCAGGTGCCGTAGTCGAGATTGCCCAACCGGATTCTTTGGAGATTTCAAAACTGCGTGTCAGGGTGCCAGCGCTGTCAATAACAGCAACCTCTGCTGTTTCCATTTGCGGGCATTCAGAAGAAAATATCTTGGATATTTTGGGGAAAAGAGTTTCTTCCTTGCCACTCAAAGGGCTGTCTTTTGATCGTGACAATTGCAACTTTGCACGCGACGTACACCAGTCGTCGCCGCCAACACCAAACAGCTCGATGCCGAGCTTTGAAGATCTTGCAATTTGTTTTGTGTCTGCTGCATGCAGATTAAACGGCGTCACGAGCAAGGTAGCGGAAAAAAGTAGATATGTTGCCGGGAGAGCTTTGTTCTTAAGCATCAACCAAGCTCCCATACGCCATCGGGAGATTTGCAGGCAGCATAGTTTTTCTGCTCTGTCTCGCTGCCGTCACTGATCGTCATCGACACGTCGCGGCAGGTAGTTTGCGCGATGAGGGTTTCGGTTTCAAACTCTGCATCCAGATCAATGACGTCGTCATTTTGCGCAGCGATTTCCTCGCGGGCAATTTTTTCGGCCTCTGGACTATTCTCGACTTTTGGTTCAGTGGAGACGGTTTGGATGTCTGCAGATGTTGCAGGAACCCCCACAAGTGTATGATATACATATCCAATCGCCTTGCCGTCTCTGCCGACGAGATACCAAGTGGCGTTTTTTACGCTGCCGATGACATTGATCGGCGTATTGGCGGCAAGTCCGGTAAGGATGTCAGAATCCGTTGAGGGTGCTGCTCGGACATTGGCCCCCTTAAGAATAACCTGTTCTTCACCGATAATTGTCATGCCGACTGGGCTGGCAACGATTTTGGGGCGTTTGACTTCGACTTCCGCCGTGACCTGTCGTGTGTTTGTCGGAGTGATTTCGGCACTGGCTCCGGTATCGGGGTTTTGCCAGGTGACTTTCTCGCCGTCGTTCGAAGCATTCAGTGTCTGTATCGTGGTATTTTCGACCGCTTGGGTATCCTCGGGGTCGAGCATCTCACCGACCCAATCCCCGATCATATATCCGGCAGTTGCTCCGATTGCTGTTGCGATCAGTTGCCCGGTACCTTTGCCGAACTGTGCGCCCAGAACTGCACCACCAACTACGCCCACAATCGAGCCAACGGTTTGTCCCGTGGTTTTGTCGCAGCCGCCAAGTGCGAGTGCAGACATCAAGGCCATTGCAGTCGTACCGCGCAGCATCTGTTTTCTCATGACAGTTCCCCTTTTGGTCGAAAGAAAATTAAATCGCTCTCATAAAAGTAATACGTCTTTTGTTGATATGTCTTCCTGTTCAAAGGGATAGCTGTCTTTGACTGTTAATATGGGGCTATGTTCTTCTTGGGGGGAGACAGGCCAGGTTGAATGGCTTGAGGCAAGGGGCCAGGTTTCTTTATGGCCTATTGGTTTGTTAATTAAACCATTTGAATGTGATTTCTTGACTGGCAGTGCATCCGATTTGCGACATATCATGACGGGCAAGCCTGACGTAATCACCTTGTCGCAGGAGATGGTATGAGCGTGCACGCAACGAAAGCAGTGAAATCCCGCAAGAAGATCAATCTGGCGCTTCAGGGCGGGGGATCGCACGGGGCTTTTACCTGGGGCGTTCTCGATCGGGTGCTTGAGGATGAGGAAATCGAGATCGAGGCGATTTCGGGCACATCCGCCGGGGCGATGAATGCGGCCGTGGTGACGTCGGGCCTTCGCAAGGGCGGTCATGAAAGTGCGCGTGAGGATCTTGAAGCGTTCTGGTCGGCGGTATCAGAAGCCGCGCGGTTTAGCCCGCTGCAACGATCCCCGATTGATGTTTTGTTTGGCAACTGGTCGCTTGGCAATTCGCCGATGTATCAGTGGCTGGATATGTCGGCCAAGATGTTTTCGCCCTATGATCTGAACCCGGTGGGGGATAATCCGCTGGCGGGGCTTTTGGAAGATGTGGTTGATTTTGATTTGCTTAATCAAAGCCCGACCAAGCTTTTCATCACCGCGACCAATGTTGAAACCGGACAGGCACGGGTGTTTCGCAACCCTGATATCAGCCTTGATGTTTTGCTGGCGTCCGCCTGTTTGCCCAATATTTACAAGACTGTCGAGATTGATGGCGTGCCTTATTGGGACGGGGGATATTCCGGTAATCCGAGCCTTGGGCCGTTGGTGCGGGAATGTGCGGCCAATGACACGGTGCTTGTGCAGATCAATCCGGTGCAAAGGCCGGGCATTCCGAAAACATCGCACGAGATTGCAAGTCGACTTAACGAGATTTCGTTTAACAGCAGTCTGGTCAAGGAATTGCGCATGATGTCCGTCATCCGCAAGGACATGCCAGATCATGCGTGTGAAGCAAGCCGTTGGGGCACCATGCGCATGCATCTGATTGCAAGTGATGTGATGCTGGAACTTGATCACACATCAAAAATGAACGCGGAATGGGATTTCATGACCATGCTGCGCGACAAGGGGCGCGAGGCGGCAAGCACGTTCCTTACTCGCCACCGAAGTGATCTGGGCGAACGCCCGACGCTTGATCTTGAACAGTTCGCGCCTGATTATATCTGATATCTGACGCATCTGGTTTTCCCCCTTTTATTGAAAGCACCCGCATGGCCCAAAGCCCAAAGTCCCGCTCCGAGCTTGAGAAAATGCGTGCGGGGGAATGGTATTGCTGCCTTGATCCGGAACTTTCGGCGATGCGCGAACGCGCCTATGACGCCGTGCATGAACATAGTGCGCTATCCCCGGCGGAGCGGGGAAATATGGGGCCGAAATTGCGTGTGCTATTTGCTGCTTGCGCCGATGATGCCCGGATCGAGGCACGGTTTCATTGTGCCTATGGGGTGAATATCCATCTGGCAGAGGATGTGTTTTTAAATGTCGGCTGCGTGGTTTTGGATACAGCCCCCGTGAAGATCGGGCGGCATTCGATGCTGGGCCCGAATGTGCAGATTTACTGTGCCGACCATCACCGCGACCCGGAGCTTCGCAAACAGCATCTTGAAATCGCACGGCCGGTGACAATTGGCGAGAATGTCTGGATCGGTGGGGGGGCGATTATTTTACCCGGCGTTACCATCGGGGATGAGGCGATTGTCGGTGCCGGATCGGTTGTCACACGCGATGTGCCCGCCGGGGCGACGGTTGTGGGTAATCCGGCCAAGCCAATTTCATAAATCCAGAACAAGATCGATTGCAGCTGGGCAAAAACGTTGCCAACAACACGGATATGGTCTTTGGGCAATGGTGCGTCTGTCGTTGGTGGGCAGAGTGTACAGGCAACGCGCGCGGTTGAATATTTGCGTTCGGGGTGAAATCTTACCGATTTATGTTTTGAAATCGAAACGTCATAAATGGCAGTTTTCCGCCATTGTAAACGTTTCAAATGTTCATCAAACTGAAACGTAAGCGTTATCGAACTGACTTCTTTGTTGGGTATGGTTTGTCCCGTCGAAGGAGTTTTGTTGCAGATGACACCCAAACCTACCATGCGCACAGTCGCGGCCAAGGCCGGCGTTTCAATTGCAACCGTATCACGGGTGATCAATAGCCCCGACGCGGTGCCGTTTGAAACGGTAGAGCGCGTGCGGGCGGCGATGGCCTATCTGAAATATCGGCCAAACATGAATGGCCGCCGCCTTAAAATGTCGGAAACGCGGTCGGTCGGGGTTCTGGTGCCGACAATGGCGAACCCGGTTTTTGCGACATCGGTGCAGGGGATCGAGCAGGCCGCCAATGAAGATGGCATGACCGTGCTTTTGACATCCTCGGAATATGATCCGGAACGCGAACTGGGCGCGGTTTCGACATTGCTTAATAACCGGGTGGACGGGTTGATCCTGACATTGGCCAATGCCGATGATAACCGGGTGATTGATCTTTTGATCAGCGAAAACATCCCGTTTGTGTTGCTGTTTAACCAGCCGACCCGAACGGACGTCGCATCGATCAGTGTCGATAACGCCAAGTCGGCTTATGACATCACAAAATCCATGATCGCACAGGGTCATCGCAATCTGGCGATGGTGGCGGGCCGGTTTGAAAGTTCCGACCGTTCGCGCCAGCGCTATGACGGTTTTTGTCAGGCGCTTCGTGACGCTTTGTCAGAGGGCAAGGCCGACATCGCCGCGCCGCGCCTGTGTCAGGTCGGATTTGGCGAGACCAACCTTGATGACATTCTTGAAAGTTTTCTGACCGGGCCAAATGCGGTGACCGGTCTTGTCTGTTCGACTGACATGCTGGCGATTGCCGCAATCAGCGCATGCCGCACCCACGGGCTTTCGGTGCCCGGGGATGTGTCGGTCGGGGGGATTGATGGAATTGCGGTGGGTGGGCTGATCACACCGAAACTGTGTTCGGCTGTTCAACCCACCCAGAAGATGGGCCAGCAGGCGCTTGCATTCCTGCTGGGCCTGATACGGGGGCAAACGAAACCGCAAAGTTTGCTTTTGCCCCATCAACTTAGCACGGGTGAGTCGATCGGACCTGCCCGGCATCAGTCATCACCCCGATTATAGGGAGATCAAAAGTGCGTTTCAAACAACTTGTCATGGGTGTGAGCCTTGCGGTTGCCGCCACGGCAGCACAGCCTGCCTTCGCTGATGAAGCAGCCATCTGCTATAACTGCCCGCCTGAATGGGCCGATTGGAGCGGACAGCTCAAGAATATTGCAAACGATCTGGGCATTGATGTCCCGCAGGATAACAAAAACTCCGGCCAGACCCTTTCCCAGCTTTTGGCGGAAAAAGAAAACCCGGTCGCCGATGTCGCCTATTACGGGGTGTCGTTTGGCATCAAGGCCAATGAAGCCGGTGTTGTTCAGAACTACAAGCCGACCAATTTCGATGCCATCCCTGACGGCCTGAAAGATCCGAACGGTGCGTGGTTTGCGATCCATTCCGGTACGATTGGCCTGTTTGTCAATGTTGATGCCCTTGACGGTGCGCCGGTCCCGCAAAGCTGGAATGACCTTTTGAAACCGGAATATGCGGGCATGGTCGGTTATCTTGACCCATCAAGCGCCTTTGTCGGCTATGCCGGTGCGGTTGCGATTAACCGTGCCATGGGTGGTTCGCTTGATGATTTCACCCCGGGGATCGAGTTCTTCAAGAAGCTGAAGGAAAACGATCCGATCGTTCCGAAACAGACCGCCTATGCGCGTGTTCTGTCGGGCGAAATTCCGATCCTGCTTGATTACGATTTCAATGCCTATCGTGCGAAATACAAAGACAGTGCGAATGTTGAATTCGTTATCCCGTCCGAGGGCACCGTGACCGTGCCGTATGTCATGAGCCTGGTGGCCAACAACCCGCATGGCGAGAATGGTAAAAAGGTTCTGGATTATGTGATGTCAGAGAAAGGCCAGGCCCATTGGGCAAATGCCTTCCTGCGTCCGGTGATCCCGAGTGCAATGTCGCCAGAAGCGGCATCCAAGTTCCTGCCGGAAGCAGATTATGCCCGTTCCCAGCCGGTTGATTACGCCAAGATGGCAACCGTACAGACCGGGTTCTCTGACCGTTATCTGGCCGAGGTACGTTAAGGTGTCGATGGACCTTGATTTGAAGGAGGGGCGTTCGCGCCCTTCCTTGCTTTCATCCTTTTTAACCCCGTGCGCAGCGACCGCAAGCCCGGCGATCCTGACGGTCTTGCTGATCCCGGGGCTTGTGATTGTTGCGGCGTTCTTTTTGATCCCGCTTGCGCGTGTTGCGGTCGAAGTCGGCAACGGGCCGGAGGGCTGGGGGACGTATCTTCTGATCCTGACCAATGCGCGGTATCTGGAAAGTCTGATCCAGACTCTTGCGATGTCGGCAGGCGTTACGGTGATGGCGCTTATCCTGTGCGCGATTGTCGGGCTGTTTTTGGTGCGCAACAGATTTGCCGGGCGCAGCATTTTGATCGGGACATTGACCCTGCCGCTGTCCTTTCCGGGCACGGTGGTTGGCTTTATGGTGATCATGCTGGCCGGACGCCAAGGTGTGATTGGCGGGCTGACCGATGCGGCCTTTGGGTCCAAACTTGTCTTTGCCTATGACATTGCCGGGCTTTTTATCGGCTATCTGTATTTTTCGATCCCGCGCGTGATCTTGGCGGTGATGGCATCCGCCGAAAAGCTTGATCTGCAGCTTGAAGAAGCGGCGCGGTCGCTTGGTGCATCGCGGTTTCGTGTGATTTGCGACGTGATTTTACCGGGCCTGATGCCCGGCCTGATTTCATCGGGTGCGATTTGCTTTGCGACCGCGATGGGCGCGTTTGGCACGGCCTTTACACTGGCGACCGATATCGATGTGTTGCCGATGGTGATCTATACCGAGTTTACCCGTAACGCCAATATCCCGGTGGCCGCAGCGCTCAGCATCGTTCTGGGCCTGATCACCTGGGCGTGTCTGGCTGCGGTGCGCAGCTTTACCGGCGAGGGCAAAAGCCTGCCGGTGCGTGGAGGGGCATGATATGCGACGCACAGGTGTCTTTTATGCGCAGCTTGGTCTGACCATTTTGCTGTGTCTTTTTATCGTCGTGCCGATTGTGATGTCCGCCCTTGCCGGGGTGACGGTCAATGTGTTTCAGGGGGTGTCTTCGGGCCTGACTCTGCGCTGGATTTTCGAGGTCTGGGACCTTTATGCGTCAAGTATCTTTTTGTCATTGTGGTTGGCGATTGCCTGTCTGTTGGTGACGCTGGTTGCCGGCGTGCCGTTGGCATATGTTCTGGTGCGCAAGCCCGGTCGTGCCACCCGGTTGTTTGAAGAATTGCTGACCCTTCCGGTGGCGATCCCGGGTCTGGCATTGGCGCTCGCACTTTTGATCACCTATGGCGGGGTCAGTGGGTATCGATCCAGTTGGCTTTTCATCCTGACCGGGCATGTGTTGTTTACCCTGCCATTCATGGTGCGATCTGTCGCAGCCGTGATGTCGGCGATGGATATGAAAACCCTTGAAGAAGGGGCGGCAAGCCTTGGTGCCGGGTTCTGGCGACGGTTTTTCACGGTCATCGTGCCCAATGCCAAGCCGGGCATTCTGGCCGGTGCGTTGATGGTGGTGACACTTTCGGTCGGGGAATTCAACCTGACCTGGATGTTGCATACGCCATTGACCAAGACGCTGCCGGTGGGGCTTGCGGATGCTTATGCCTCCATGCGCCTTGAGATCGGCAGTGCCTATACCCTGATTTTCTTTGTACTGATCATGCCGTTGCTGATTGCCATGCAAATACTGGCCAATCGTGGCAGCAAGCCCGCACGGGCTGCCGCGACGGCGGAGGATAAATAATGACCACTTCCCTGAACCATACAGGCCGGGCGCAAGACGCCGGAACTGCCATTACACTGAAAAACTGCGCGAAAACCTTTGCGGATGGCACTCGCGCCCTGATGCCATTTGATCTGTCGATTACGGCGGGGGAAACGCTGGTTTTGCTGGGGCCGTCCGGCTGCGGCAAAACGACGATTTTGCGCATGATTGCCGGGCTGGAATTCCCCGATGCGGGTGGTGTCATCCATTTTGGCGAAGATGACGTCACCCGCCAGTCGATTGAGCAACGCCGGGTGGGTATGGTGTTTCAGTCCTATGCGCTGTTTCCTAATATGACGGTTGCGGAAAACGTGGCCTATGGCCTTAAGGTGCAAAAGGTTGCCAAGGCCGAACGCGATCCGCGTGTGCGTGAGATGCTTGAAATGATGCATATCGACATGCTGGCTGATCGCCGGGTGGATCAGCTTTCCGGCGGGCAGCGGCAGCGCGTGGCACTGGCACGTGCCATCGCACCGCGCCCGCGTGTTTTGCTGCTCGACGAGCCGTTAACCGCGCTTGATGCCAAGCTCCGTGTGCGGTTGCGGACAGAGATCAACGCACTTTTGCGCAAGCTTGGCATCACGGCGATTTACGTGACCCACGATCAGGAAGAGGCCATGGCACTGGGCGACCGGATCGTTGTGATGCAAAAGGGCGAAATCGCGCAGATTGGCACACCACAGGAAATCTATCGCGCGCCGAAAACCCCGTTTGTGGCCGACTTCGTCGGGGCGAGTAATTGTATCAAGGTCGATATCGATCAGGGTCGGGCGTTGCTGGGCAAAGTTGATGTTGATGTGTCACCCGCGTGGAATGCCAGCCAGGCCACCGACGGGTTGTCGGAAATTTATTTCCGGGCCGATGGCCTTGCACTTTGCGGTGCGGAGGAGGCCCATTTCACCGCGACGGTCGAGGCTGTTTCCTATTTGGGGGAACGCCTGCGTGTGACGGTTTCGGGCATCGGCGAGGGGGCAGTGTTGGTTGATACCGACCCGGATACAACCATGTCGCCGGGCGAGACGGTACATTGCCGATTGGTGCCCGAACGCCTGACCGTGTTTGCAGCAAGCTGACATTTTCCAATTCAACAAGAACAACAATTTCCAGATACGAGAGACTTTAAGAACATGCTTATTGCGCAATTAACCGATCTGCATATCGGTGCCGGGCGGCGTCTGGCCTATCGCAAGGTAGATACGGCCACCGCCCTTGAACGGGCCGTGGTTCGGGTGAATGCCATGGTGCCACGCCCGGACATGGTTGTGTTTACCGGTGATATTGGTGATCTGGGGACAGCCGATGAATATGCACTGGTGAAAGACATCCTGCGCGGGCTTGAGGTGCCGTTTTTCATGATCCCGGGCAACCATGATCAACGTGCGCCATTGCGTGCGGCCTTTGCGGATGCCATGCCCATCGAGGATGGGGTAGAGTTCATCAATTATGTGATTGATGCCGGACCGATCCGGCTGATTGCCCTTGATAGCCTTGATGAAGGCCGGCCAGAGGGCAAATTATGCTCCGCCCGGTTGGACTGGCTGGAACGCACGCTGCATGACGATGATGATCGCCCGTGTGTTTTGTTTGTCCATCACCCGCCGGTCGCGGTCGGGATCAAGCACATGGATGATCAGCGGCTTCTGAGCGGGGCAGAGACATTTGCCCAGATTGTGCTGGCGCACAAAGACCGCATTCAGGCGATCATGTGTGGCCATTTGCACCGTCCGATCCATACCAGATGGGCAGGCGTGCCGTTGATTGTTGCGCCGTCAATTGCCCATCAGGTTGCGCTGGATCTACGCGAAGACGGACCATCGGCTTTTGCGATGGAACCGCCAGCCATGCATTTGCACCGCTGGGATGAAAAGCAGAACTGTCTTCTGACCCATCTGGCTCATGTCGAACAATATGACGGACCGCATCCGTTCTTTGACGAGAACGGTAAACTGATTGTCTGAAAAAGCGTGGTGGGCTTACTTGCCCACCCCGACCTTGATGGCGAGTTTGCGAAGCGGGCCGATGCGATTGATCGCGGTCAGGCCAGCATAGCGCAGGTCGCGAAGTGTTTTGGGTTCGAACATTGATGCGCGATTGAGCAGGTCGATGCCGCCGACACGGGCGACGGTTTTGGGCAGTTGGCGGCGTTCATAGGATTTCAGGAGCGGGGTCGCGCCGATATCCTCATTGTGCAGTTTGGCCTTGGCCATCAGGTCGGCCAGGGTTTCGATGTCATGCAGGCTCATATTCAATCCTTGTGCGCCAATCGGTGGCACGACATGGGCGGATTCCGCAATCAAGGCGAGGCGCGCGGCAATCAGGCGCGATGGCACTTGCGAGATCATGGGCCAGACCGCACGCGGGCTTGCGACGGTGAGCGGGCCAAACAGGTTCATGGTGTCCTTGGTGATCTCGGCTGATAGGGCCTCGTCGCTCATGGCATTCAGTTCATCGGCACGTGCGGCCGGCGACATCCAGACCACGGATGAGCAGGGCTTGCCATCAAGATCGGGCATCGGCACCAGTGTCAACGGCCCGCCGGTACGGTGAATTTCGGTCGAGATATTGTCATGCGGTTTATTGTGGGTGACGACAAACACCAAAGCACTTTGATCATAGGCCCAGCGTTTATGCTTGATCCCGGCCATTTCGCGGAGCGACGAGTTGCGCCCATCTGCGGCAATGACGAGTTTGGCCCGCACGGTCTGGCCATCCGAAAGGGTTACCTCGCCAAAGCGCGACGTGCCTTTGAACGCGGTGACGGTGGTTGAAAAACGAAAATCGACATTATCAAGTTCCGCCAGACGCGCCATCAGGGTTACGCGGGCGGCCTTGTTCGAAACATTCCAGCCAAAGAAACCGTTTTTGGTTTCAGCACCATCAAAGTCGGCGGTTTCGCGCGGGGTGCGTTCCAACCCGCCGGCATCGACAATCCGCATGACGCGAAGTTCGGCCCCGGTCGGTTTGATGGCATCCCAGACGCCAGCTTTTTTAAGCGTCTCGATGCCTGGCTCCAGAAAGGCGGTGGTGCGTAAATCCGTGCCTTCGCCGATATCAGACGGGGCGGGGTCGACAATCATGATCTGATGTCCGTCTGCTGCAAAACGTGCCGCAGCACTCATTCCGGCGATGCCGCCGCCTGCAATCAGAATGTCGGTTTCGATCATGACTGTTTATCCTGTTCTTTGGCCGAACGCGGCGCGCACATCTTTGCGCCGTTGCCTGCAAATCGTGTCGGGCAATGTGCCCTGTTGGATCACTGTACGCAACGGTTTTGCCATCCGATTTGATCCAGATTACGGCAAGGAGATTTTGGCGGGCGGGAATGGGCGCAAGCGCGGGGATTGCTCCGCTTACAAAATTGGGCCATTTTGGCAAAGTCTTCTGCCACCATTCCCTTTTAGTTAAGGACGCCAAAAAATGCTCGCCTGGGTGTATCTGATTGTTGCGATCTGTCTTGAAGTGATCGGGACGATATCGCTGAAATTTTCCAACGGATTTACCGATTGGCGCTTTACGCTTTTAAGCCTGTCGGTTTATGGCCTGAGCTTCTGGGTGTTGTCGATGACGCTGCGTGTCATTCCGGTCGGTACGGCCTATGCCGTTTGGTCGGGGCTTGGCACGGCAACCGTCGCAGTGATCGGGTGGCTGTTCCTGAAAGAACCGATGACAGCCCTTAAGGCCGTGTTCCTTTTGATGATTATTGGCGGGGTAGTGGGGCTTAAGACCATCAGCACAGAAAGTTAACGTCGTTAACTTTTCGATATATCCCCTTTGGGCAAAAATAAAGCCGGGCAAATCGGGCCCGGCTTTGATTTTTTATGGCAGTGAAATCAGTTGGCGACTTCGAAAATGCCATCAATTTCAACCGCAACACCAAGCGGCAGGGCCGCAACGCCAACAGCAGAACGCGCATGTTTGCCCACATCGCCAAAGATTTCGACCATGGTGTCAGACGCCCCATTGACGACTTTGGGCTGATCGGTGAAATCCGGGGCGGAATTGACAAAGGCGTTCAGTTTGACAACGCGGGTGACTTTATCAAGATCGCCAATGGCGGCTTTGAGCTGTGCAACAAGGTTCAGCGCACACAGGCGGGCGGCTTTCTGACCTGTTTCGACGTCATAGTCTGCGCCAAGTTTGCCAACAAATTTCAACTCGCCATTTTCCATGGTGATCTGGCCGGAAATATGGACCAGATTGCCCGCGATGACATAGGGCACATAGTTTGCAACCGGTGCGGTCGCGGTCGGAAGCGAGATGCCAAGATCGGCAAGACGGGTATCGATTTTTCCAGCCATGAAGCTTCATCCTTGAGGTTGTGGTGGCAATTACATGTCAGAAATTTAACGGCCTTGATCGCAGAACAAAACAGTTTCTTTGTATGCATGCAATTGCTGGCACGCAGGAATGGCTGTGTCGCGTGATGAGGCGCAGGAGCAATGAATTCGGTTGGTCCTGAGCCCCGGGGATTGTTGAGAAAAATCGAGTTGTCATAAGGGGGAAGGCCCGCAACAATGGCCGGATGCGCAGCACGACCACAGACGTGCTGCATTGCTTTTACGGGTGTTTCATCCGGCATGGGCCGGACAAAAAGGGTGGATCAGATGACGTTGCGGGACCGGTTGGATAAAGTGCATGGTGGCTGGATTGCCCTTTTGGGGGTTTTGATCCTGTCGCCCGATGCGCTTTTGCTGCGTTTGATCAATGCCGATGATTTTTCGACCGCGTTCTGGCGGCTGGGCTTTTTGAGTGTCGCGCTGTTTTGCGTGGCACTTTGGAACGGGGCAAAGCGCGGTGACGGCATTGTGCAATCAATCATCCCGGCCCGATATGAAATACTGACCGGGCTGTTTTACGGTGGCACCTGTACGCTTTTCATGTTTTCGGTGCGCAATACCGATGCGGCCAATACCCTGATCATTATTGCCGCAACCCCGCTTTTGGCAGGCTTGATCGGGGTGTTTGTTTTCAAACGTTCTCAGCCGGTGCGGACATGGATTGCATCGGTTGTGGTGTTTGTCGCGCTGCTCGGCCTGTTTAGTGCCGGGTTTGGCGGGGCGAATGCGCTGGGCGATATGCTGGCGCTCGGGGCGTCGATGTGTATGGCGGGTTATTTCAATGTGCTTGGCGCAAAGCCGGAAGTTAATGCGATCAAGGGCATGTTGTTTGGCGCATGCATGGCGACACTTTTCCTGTTCCCGATTGCGGAACCGCTATCGCCCGTTGGTCTGGACTGGGCCTGGCTTTTGATACTGGGCTTTTTGGTGTTGCCGGTATCATTTCTTTTGATCGCACATGCATCACGCAAAATTCCGGCCGCCGAAGTCAGTTTGATTATGCTGAATGAAGCGATTTTGGGGTCGTTTCTGGTGTGGCTGTTTGTCAATGAAGTGCCCGATGAAATGACATTTATCAGCGGTGCCGTGGTGATCACGACCCTTGTTGCACACAGCATTCTTGGCCTGCGGGCCAGCAAGCGCGCCCGCGCTGCGGCTTGATATATCGAGGACAATTGACATAAAGGGTGCTGTGGCTTAATGAGTATGCTCAGTGAGCGTACTCATTAAAGGGGCGATTAATGACTGTTCGAGCTGCGCAACGCGCGGAAACCCGTTGTAAAATCCTGGAAGCTGCACGTGCGTGTTTTGCTGTCGGGGCATTTGATTCCGTATCCACGCGCGAGATTGCAAAAAAGGCCGGCGTGGCAGAAGGAACGATATTCAATCACTTTCCGACCAAGGAAGAATTGGTCATCAGTTGCGTTGGCGATCAAATGGCCGAGGCGATTGAAAAGGGTCTTTATACAATGGACCCGGAATGGTCATTTGTGGACAAAATGATGCATGTCGCATCCTATCGCTTTACGCAGGTCGGGCTAAATCCCGGTTTGTGGCAGGTGATCATGCAGCAAATTGTGTTTTCGCCCCGGAAGGGGGCGGTAAACGCGATCATGGAAAGCAGCGGGCTGATCGCAGCCATTCAGGCCCTGATCGAGGAAGCGCAGCTTTCGGGGGAACTTAACCCTGATTTGCCGCCCCATCTTATTCAGAAAACCCTGATGGGGCTGTTTTTGTTCACTGTTCACGAGCATTTCAGCACGCAGAATTTCGATTGCGAAGATATGTGCGCAACCTTGCGTGAACTTCTTGAAACTCAAGCCAAAGGTCTTTGGGTATCTGGGGCGGGAGAGGCCGTATAAGGGCGAGGCGACTTACGATTTATTCGCCAATCAGATGCAGGGTTATCTTGCGCCGATGGGGCGCGTGGCGATGTTCAAACAGATAGATGCCCTGCCAGGTGCCGAGCATGGCGCGACCATCAGACACCGGGATGGTCAGCGACACATCGGTCAGCGCGGACTTGATGTGAGCAGGCATGTCATCGGGGCCTTCGCAGGTATGGCGATAGAGGCTTGGATTTTCCTGTACCAGTTGGCTAAAAAAGCTTTCAAGATCAAGGCGCACATCCGGGTCGGCATTTTCCTGAATGGTCAGGCTGGCGGATGTGTGACGGACAAAGACGGTCAGTTGTCCGCGCACAAGACCGGTCCTGGCCACCCATGACTGGACCGGCTCGGTGATTTCGTACAATCCCTGACCGTTGGTGGGGACTTCAAGAGTGTGTTGATCTTGCGAAAGCATCATATCCGTCCGGCTTTGGGCCGGACGGGGGATAGGAATAACCGTCAGGCCGCTATTTTGAAATCACCCTGATCGTAGAAGCGAAGGGCCGTCATGGCAAGGTTGCCGAACTCGTAACTGTCGTGAAGAAGTTCCGCTGTGAAATCATCACGTGCCGCACCAAGGGCAACGTAAAACGGCATCAGATGGTCGTCTTCGGGATGGGCAAGGATCGCATGCGGGGCGCGGTTGCGATACTCAAGCAGGGCGTCGATATCATGTGCCTTGACCTTGTCCACCATCCAGTTGGTAAATTCCACGGCCCAAGGATCAATCGGCCCGTCATTGCGATCAAGCGCGCGCAGATTATGGGTCATCGCCCCGCTGCCAATCACAAGAACCCCGAGATCGCGTAAACCCCGCAGCTTTTGCCCCAGTTCATAATGATCTTTCGGGCTGCCATGCCCCAGCGTGGAAAGCTGAAATACCGGAATGTCGGCATTGGGACGGGCAAGGATCATCGGCATCCATGCCCCGTGATCAAGACCGTGCGTGGCATCGGTGGCAATGCCAATATGATTGGCGATTTGTTCCGCCAGTTCAGGCGCACCTGCGACATCATAGCGCAGATCGTAAAGTGCCTGTGGAAAGCCAAAGAAATCGTGGATGGTTTCCGGTGTTGTGGCGGTGGATATGGTCGCGATGTTGGTCTGCCAATGGGCTGAAACCATCAAAATCGCCTGCGCGCCATCGGTCTGGCGGGCCAGTTCCCCGACAAAGAAATCAAAGGCCGGCGTGTTTTGACGCGCAACCAGCATGGGTGAACCGTGCGAGATAAATATCGGGGCCAAGCTGGGCGTCAGAGATTTTGGGGATGGTTCGGTCATGGGCCACCTTGGTCAATTGCATTCTTTGCATTGAATATGAATGCAATCGGGATTGATGACCAGATACGGATCGTCAACAGTCTGTTGCCATTGCAAGGGCACAAAACGTTTCAATCCAAGCGGAACGTGTACTAGTCGCGGGATTCAAGGAGCATCAATATTGACCCGGCAATGATCCCCGCTATGCCGGTCATCAGATACCAGATGGTTGCGTTGTAATGGTGATCGATCTGCGGCTGAGAAACCATTGCTTCTGATGTGATATAGCCCATGATCAGAAGAACAGAGCCAACGGCGACACTGACGATACCAGTAATTTGAACTAAGAACATGATGGATGCTCCTATATCCTGAATATGTTGATCTCGCCGCGTGTCCCTTTTGGCTGGAGCTTATGAGGGGGTGAACCCGGTTGGCTCCGTTGATGACACGTGTAAATGCAAAAGATCTCATATGCTATTGCGGGCGGCATGTCGCATGCTGATTTTGGCGTTTTATGGATGGTTCGAACGCAAAACGGATATCAAGCGCAGGGCAACAGGATGTTTTGAGCATGTTTGATCGTGATGATCAGAACGGCAAGAACATGCTGATTTCGATCTTGCTGGTATCGGCATCGTCATCATCATCGGCAACCGACATCATGTGGCTTAAGGCCAGTTCGCTGGTCAGTGGGCCGGTATCAAAACCGAAACCGGTGCGGATGTGCTGGTTGCCATATTCGTTCAGATTGGTGGCAAAGAACGGTTTGACAATGCCCATTTCGCGTCCGTCATCGCCGACAAGGGCAAAGCCATAGGTGACTATGCCGCTGAGGGTGTATTCGGAACGATCACGTCCGGAAAGGTAGGTGCCCCCAAACCCGGCATTCAGGCCGGTAACCGTATCGGATAGGCGCATGCCGCCGCCAATGGTAAGCGCGGTCTTGTCGTTATTGATTTCATCAATGAAATCATAAACCAGACCGGTTTCAAGGAACGGTGTGAGGGTCAGTCTTTGTGAGGCGATGAAATCATAGGCGGCTTGAAGAGAAGGTTTGATCTGTCGGGTGTTGGCGTGGCTGGCGGGATTGTCTGTGCCATCGCTTTCGACATAGCCATCAACCGTTTTTCCAGCCGCCAGCAAGGAAAGTGACGGGGTCAGTGACAGGGGTAGGGTTTCCACCGGCTGAACCTGATAGGAGGTGGTCAGGCCGATATACCAGATATCCGAAGTCGTGTTTCCCGACGTGGCATCGTTGTCACGGGTCACATCAATATCACCCATGCCGTATCCGGCTTCGCCAACGATGCTCAGATTGTCAACCGGACGATAAATGGCATAGGGCACGGCAATCCAGCCGGTTTCCCGATAGCTGCCGGTGTTAAACGAAGTGGTCAGATCGGTGTCGCTATAGCCAAGCGACAGACCGGCGGTCAGTGCATCGGAAAACCTGTAATCCAGCCCGACATTATAGCCCCAGACATCACCATCATAGCGGTTGTCTTCAGTGCCATTGACATAGCTGTTATCAATCGATGTGAACGATCCGTGGCCCCACAGGGTAAAGGGCGTTGCGTTATCAAAGGCCGCGCGGTCATCAATATTGCTGTCGCCACCTGCATTACCCTGATCCGTCGGGCCCAGTCCCAAGGCGGTCAGTCCGGCCAATCCTGCCCGGGTCGAGCTGTCAAAACTGCCGATCATGGCAAGGTGGCGCAGCGCGTCGTCGCGGTCGGTGATGGTATTGCGGTCTTCATCGGCAAGGCTGTTAGTCAAACTTGTGCTGTTCGTGCCAGAGATGCCCGAAAATGTTGTTTCGCCGGAAGTATTCCCTGTTTGGAGTGTGTTGGCAGAACCACTGACCGAAGAGATGCGTGATTGGATATTTTGCTGAATAACGGTGGTTTGGGACCGTGAAACAGCCCCGACAACAGCGGAGTTGGTGCTGGCGGCAGATGCTGATTCCCCGGCTGGTGCCGATCCGGCAACGCAGCTTATCGTTATGTTGTATACTCCACCGTCGCCATCAAAGAAAAGCGTGGCACTTGTTGTATCGGCCGGAATCTGAAAGGTGAGGGTGACAGTATCACCGGTGGAGGTGCTACCCGTCGCGATGGTGCGTGAATTGGCGGCGTTTATGTTATCCGTAAAGGTATAGGCATAATCGTTTGGCGAATTGCCGCCTGTGTGTGTGAAGGTAACCTTGGCGACCTCCCAAGCGCTAAACGCTTGGTTGCTGGCTCTTGTGCCGTTGTTGGAGCCTGTCCAATTCCAACCATCACACCCCGCGCTCAGGGCGAAGGCGCTGTTGGCAAACGGCAGGGACAACCCGGTCAGAGCCAACGCATATAGCCATTTTCTTGCAAATAATTTCCACTTGGTGACGGGGACATGATCGGACTGCGTCTGTTCGATTACACGATTGATATTATTTTGTTTTTGCACGGCAAACCCTTCCTGTACGCAGCGGACAAATCAGCCTCGCTAACGATCCTTAGAGGTTGCGCATGGTGGTGGCTATCACTAACGGAAAGGTTATTATCTATTATGGCGCAAAACGGATACTCGCGACGCAAAACGGATAGCTGCTTTGCGAAAGGGGCGTTGAATGCCGTTTGATACGATAGGTGTGCCAGATGGTCCGACGGGTTTAGGGCAGGGCAGCGATTATGTCCGTACTGTTGGTCAGATGGCAATATTCCGAGGCCAGAACCGCGGCATAAAGATCAAACACATCCTGTGCCGGGAATATTTTGCCGTTGGCATTCGTCACATCAATTGCGGTGGTGGCATCAAGAACCAACCAGTTTTCAAAGCCAAGGCAATGGGCCATGCGGATGGTGATATCCATGGAATTATGGATGACCACACCGGTAAAGATCAGGCGTTTGATGCTTTGGTCATGGAGATGTTTTTCAAGTGATGTGCCGACAAAGGCACAGTTTTGCTGTTTGGCGATAACAGTTTCGCCCTCAAGGGGCCGGGCTTCGTCCTTGAACGGCTGGCCGGGGCCATTGACATAAAAGCTTGAGGCCGGATTGGCTTCTTCGTGGCGCACATGAATGACCGGCAGGTTTCTTGCGCGAAATTCCGACAACAGCTTTGCAATCACATCGGCATAGCCGGGATTGTTTTTGGAATTCCAGCGCGGATCATCAATGGCCTTTTGCACATCAAGGACGATCAATGCCGAAGTGGCGTCAAGCAGAGGCATAACGATTATTACCTTTGAGGCGGGTTTTCCCAATTCCGTAGCTTGTGATTTTCAACCTGATTTTACAAGAAGAAGTCACATGAACCATATTAGGAAGAAAGAGCAATATATTGATTTAACTGTATTTTTTTTTGAGATTAAGACTGAATATTATTTTTGACCAAAATCAAGGGGGCCCTTGGTGAAGCCCTGTATCTCCTGATTGTGAAAATGATTCGCAAAACCAATCGCATTGGATGGGGCGAGTCTGAGCCAGTGAAACTGGATGTGATCACGGGAATGGGGAATTGATATGGGGTTGATGAAACGTATGTCCGGGGGGACTGCTTTTGGTCTGGGATGTGCTTTTTGGGTAGTGCTGGCTGGGCAGGTTGACGCACAGGAGCTGTTTGTTGATCCAACGGTGGTGCAACGCCATGCCAAGGGCGGGCCACCAAAACTTATTACACCGGAAACGTTGTTGACAGCCGACCCGATGCATCAGTTTCGCCATGGTGAGCTGGAAAAATCTGAAGGGGTTGAGGACAGTGTTCTGGGTGCAAAACGCCCGGTAAAGGTGACCACCCGTTTTGACGGGGCGGGGGATACAAAAACCTATGCCGGGCAAGCCGCGATCAAGGGAGCGGAAGGTTTTGCCATGGGGGGCTATCGGTTTGAAGATTCCGGTAGTTACGAAGGCGGCAATGGTGAAGAAGTCGATGCCGGGTATCGCCGGGAGGTGCGCCAATTTGTGACCGGATGGACGCCATCCCCCTTGGCTTCGCTGAAGCTTGTCGGAATTCAGGATGATATTACCGACGAAAAGCAGCCCCATCATAGTTTGGATGTGCTTGAGACGGATCGAAAGGTTGGTCGGGCGATCCTTGAGACGCGCGATATTTTTGGCACGGGTGTTAATTTCGAGAGTGGTTTCAAGCTGATCGATTTAAGCCGCCGTGCGGATAATTACAGCCTGCGCACCAATAGCGGGCAGAAAATGCGGGTTGCGATTGATCGTCGAATTTGGGAGGGGCAGGGCAAGGCATCCTTTGATATGGCGGGCTGGAAAAACGCCCTGACATTTACCGGAACACACGATAGCCACGTGGCGAGACGGTATAATGTGACGAATGCCGACAAGGTCAATTCCGTGCGGATACCGGATGTTGATCGTGATACGCTGGCCCTTAATCTTGATGCGGAAAAAAGTTTTGGTGCAGAGCAGGATCGGACCTTAAAGGCGGGTATCCGGTTTGAGCAAGTTACTACGGCACCGGGCGCTGCTGACGAGGTGCCCGATGGTGGGCCGAACCCGGCATTGTTCAATATCAGTCCAAGAACCCTTTATAGCAGTTATTACGGGACCACAGATCTTGACGCGACGGACCATAATCTGAGCGGGCGTTTGCGTTATGAGCAGCTTGTTCATCCGTCAGGTCTCACGGTTTATGGTGATGCGTCGCGGATTGTACGGTCGGCCGATAATATCGAAAAATACCACGCCGTAACCGGAGTTACGACATCGCGCTGGATTGGTAACCCGCAGCTTTCGGCCGAAAAACATCACAAGTTTGAGCTTGGCGCTGTTTTTGAAGACGACGCCTATCTTGACTATCAGCGCAAGAAACCGGGGTCCGGGCTGTTCCAATCGGTACGTTTGAGCGGATCGGTTTATTACGACCGGATTGACGACTTCATTACGCTGGATCGGGCACGCGGGCAAAACGGGGTTTTGCTGAGCGACGGGGCCTATGTTTTCCGAAATGTGGATGCGAACTGGATGGCGGCAACCGCAGACCTGCAATGGAATGCGACACGTAATCTGTCGGGCCGGATGAATGTGGTCTGGCAGCGGGCGGAGAACACAACGGACAATCGGGCTGTTTATCAGGTGGCCCCGCTGGAAGCCAATATCCTCGTCGATTATCACGAAAGTCTCGGCAGCCTTGGAACATGGAATATCGGTTCGCGCTTGCGTCTGGTCGCCGATCAAAACCGGCTGGATGATGACACCGCCACGGGCAGCGGCTTTGACGAACATACCGGCGGCTTTGGCGTGCTTGATCTTTACGCCGGGATGCAGGTTTACGACCGCTTGTCCCTGAGCGCAGGGATCGACAATCTGTTTGACCGTGACTACCGCGAATACATCAAGGGCAATCACGTCGAAAATCCCGGAAAATCAACCATATATGCGCCGGGTCGGGCGATTTGGATTCGCTTGTCGGGTAATTTCTAATCCGGCACGGGTATTGGATACTGTTTAACGGAGACGACGATGTTCTATGCCAAGAAACTTGACCGCCGGGCTTTTCTGGCGGGTGCGGTTGCCAGCGGTGCGATCACGCTGTCATCGCGCTATGCTTTTGCTGCTGCTGAAAAATCAGCGAATGCGGTTGGAATTTGGGGGCCGCCGGTCGGCCCCTCGATTGCGCTGGCCCATTTGACGGAAAGCAGCGCGATACAGGATGCGGCACCCGGTTCGGTTTTCCGGGTCTGGCGGACGCCAGACCAAATGCGTGCCGGGCTCGTATCAGGTGAAATGGAAGTCACAATCGTACCGACCTATACCGGGGCGAACCTGTTTAATCGCAGGTTGCCGGTAAAAATGGCGAATGTGATGACCTGGGGGCTGCTCTATATGATGAGCACGGATAAGGCTGTGACATCGCTTTCGGATATTGGCGGGAAAACGATTGTCATGCCATTTCGCAATGACATGCCCGATCTGGTGTTTCGCCATATTCTGGGTGCCAACGGGATGTCCGTGGACAAGGATGTTAACGTCATTTACACCGCAACCCCGCTTGAGGCGGTGCAATATTTGTTATCGGGGCGGGTTGATACTGCGATTTTGCCAGAACCGCTTGCAACAGCATCCATTCTTAAGGGGCTTGGATCATCAATTGCGGTTAATCGGGTTTTGAGCCTTCAGGATGAATGGGGACGGGCGACCGGGCGCGCACCGTTTATCCCGCAGGCAGGTGCGGTTGTCAGTGATGGTCTTTTGGCGCGCAAGCCTGATTTCGTGACGACGTTTAACGCACAGGCAGCGCGGTCAACTGACTGGGTGAATAACAATCCGGCCAGTGCCGGGCGGCTGGCGCAGGATTATCTGGAAATTGCAGGGCCGGTGATCGAGAAATCCATTCCGTATTCCAATTTACGGGTGGTTTCGGCGACGGATGCGCGGGCGGATCTTGAATTTTTCTTTGAAACGCTGGCGCGGCAATCCCCCGATATCATTGGCGGAAAATTACCCGCAGATGAGTTCTATCTTTCACTTTGATCGGAGGCAGGGAAGGGCGTGATTGGCGTTATCAAAGGCATTGCCGTTTATTTCTGGAGTGTCTGGGGGGCGTTGGTTGGCCTTTTCCTGTTTGTTGCGCTTTGGGAAACCGGGCATGCGGTTTATGGCGATTTTATACTGCCAGCACCGGCCGATGCCTTTGCACGGCTTGCGGGTTTTATCCGTGATGGTTCAGCGATATCGGCGTCATCGGACACCGCGATCCGCGCAATTGGCGGGTTTGCGGTTTCCGGGCTGGCAGGGAGTTTGGTTGGGGTGATGGCCGGGTTATCAATCACAGCCGCCCGTGCCGTGCGCCCGGTGGTAACGGTATTGCTGGGTATTCCGCCAATTGCATGGATTGTGTTGGCATTGTTGTGGTTCGGACCAACCGGCATGACACCGATGTTTACCGTTGTTGTAACCAGTATTCCAATTACCTTTGCTGGGGCGGTTGAAGGTACGCGCACCCTTGACCGCGAGCTTGAGGATATGGCGCGTATTTTTCGCGCCAGCCGTTGGCGCATTTTTGTTGATGTTCATCTGCCTCATATCCTGTCCTATCTGTTTCCGGCCTGGATTACCGCGCTTGGCATGGGATGGAAGGTTGCGGTGATGGCCGAACTTCTGGCGTCCTCGGACGGGATCGGAGCCAAAATGGCGACCGCGCGGGTTAATCTTGATACAGCGGCGACCATGGCCTGGATTGTTGCGGTGGTCGGATTGTTACTGGCGGTGGAATATCTTGTGCTAGAGCCGCTTAAACGGCGGACTGAAACATGGCGCAGGCGCCCTGCCGGGCAGGGGGATTCCGCCCGGATAGGGGGGATGTGATGCTGGCGTGGAAATCTGTTTCGGTCAGCCGGATGGGGCAGGAGGTTTTTTCCGATATCTCGCTTGAGGTCGGACAGGGCAAGATTGTTTCGCTGGTTGGGCCATCGGGCTGTGGCAAGACGACTTTGTTGATGATTGCGGCCGGATTGATTGATGCCGATCGCGGCAGACTTGAGTGTGATTTTCGCAATCCGGCGATGGTGTTTCAGGAACCGCGTTTATTGCCGTGGAAACGTGCGGGCGACAATATGGCGTTTGGCCTTGTGGCACAGGGTCAAAGACGTGATGATTTTCAGCACAGAATTGGCGCGCTTGCCATGACGCTTGGCCTTGATCTGCGCGATCTGGATAAATATCCCCATGAGCTGAGCGGCGGGATGCGCCAGCGTGTGGCCCTTGGCCGGGCTTTGCTGATTGAACCTGATTTGCTGTTGCTTGACGAACCGTTCAGTGCGCTTGATGTCGGGCTGCGTCAGGAATTGCAGGATTTGCTGGTGCGCCAGATTTCAGAGCGCGGATTGACGGCGGTCTTTATTACACATGATTTGATCGAAGCTGCCCGGATCAGCGATGTTATCGTCGTGATGGACCAGCATCCGCACGGCATTGTTTATCAACACCAAATGCCCGGGACGCCCGGTTGCCGCATGGAACGCGATATTTTCAATGCGGTCGGTGATTTGCTGGCGGTACCAGTTGTGGCGCGAGCATTCGGGGCACAGGATACAGACAGGCTGTGATGGATCGTTTTTATCTGCATCCCCTTTGGGCTTATGCGTTCCGGCCGTTTTTTCTGCTGGCAGCGGGGTATGCCATCGCGATTATCCCGATCTGGTTATTTGTTTTGTTTGGTGGCATCGATCCGTTGCCGTGGACATCGCCCGGACTTTGGCATGCCCATGAAATGGTCTATGGCTTTATGGTTGCCGCCCTTGCCGGATTTATCCTGACCGCCTTGCCAAGCTGGACGGCAACCGCGCCGCTTTGCGGGCGGGGGCTGGTTTTACTTGTCGGATTGTGGCTGGCCGGGCGCGGTGTGATGATTTTTGCCGCCCTATTGCCAATTGAATTGGTGGCGGTGGTTAACCTTGCATTTCTGCCTGTGCTTTGCGGGCTTGTGATGCGCGCAATGATGGCGGCACGAATGCGCCGTCATACGGGGTTTGTCTGGGCGATTGGCGGTTTGTTTCTGGCGCAGGTTGTGTTTTTTGCCGGTGGGTTTGTTAAGGGCGGATTTTGGGGGGATGCCGGATGGGGCGAAACCGGTCTGCGTTCGGCCCTTCTGCTAATGATGGTGTTGATTGTGTTATCAACCACGCGCATTGCGATGGTTGTGGTTAATTTCGCCTTGGAACAAGACGGGCGTGACCCGATATTTCGCCCGGCACCGCCACGCCGAAATCTGGCAAATTTTGTCGTACTGCTGTATCTGGCGGTCGATGGAATTTTCCCCGGCCATGCTGTTGGCGGATGGATCGCGCTTGCCGCTGCTGCCGCCCAACTTGATGTTCTTAGTGACTTTCACATCGGGCGTGTTTTGCGAAGGCCTTATGTTTTGGGCCTGTATATGGGGCATGGCTGGATCGCGGTTGGCTTTGCCGGGATCGGAATATCAGCGATTTGGGGATTGGGCCCAGGGACCGATTTTTTACATGGTTTGGGGATCGGTGCGGCGGGCAGTGCGATATTGACGGTCATGGGGATTGCCGGGCTGCGTCATAGTGGACGGGAACTGCGCTTTTCGGCCGGGCTTTGTGCGGCACTTGTCCTGATTAATTTGTCGGCGGTGTTGCGGGTGGGGGGAAGTTATATCGGCTTTATCCCCTATGACCTGATGATTGGCGGGGCATCAGCTTTGTGGGTTCTGGCCTTTGTTCTTTATCTTGTGGTCTTTACCCCGAAGTTATTATCTGTGCGTGCAGGTGGCAAACCGGGATAAGCGCGGTCCTCAAGGCGTGATTAAAAACAAAACCGGCCGGGGAAGCCCCGGCCGGTTTGCTGATCAGATCAGGTGTTCGATAGGGCCGTAACCCTTAGGAGCAACCGGTGGTCGCGCCGCAAGAGTCGCATTTCAGGCAGGTGCCGTTACGCACCAGCGTGAAGTTGCCGCAATCGGGGCAACCGTCGCCTTCATAGCCTTTCATGCGGGCTTCGCGGATCTGGTCCATTTTGGAATCGGTCTTGGCAATGACTTCTTCGCTGGTGGACAGGATCGCGTTGTTCTGCGGGGCGGACGGGGTTGCCGTCGTGGTCGCAGCACTTGCGGTTTCCGGTGTGTGGCTGTGGCCATCGGTGCCGGTGGATTTGACTTCGACAACGCGTTCTTCGCTCTGAACGCCGCCATCAACCACATAAAGGTTGCGACGCACGAAGCCGCTTGATGCCACCTTACGGATGGTTTCGATTGCCGGGTCGCTGACTTTATCGGCGGCTTCGCCAAGGTCGCCTTCTGCCACACCTTCGCCAACCGCATCCGGAAGAATGTCGGAGGGCTGAACATGGGCAAGGTCATTCCGGCCAAGATAGGAAATCGCCAGTTCACGGAACATGTAATCAAGGATGGAAGTTGCCATCTTGATCGCATCGTTGCCCGAAACCATGCCGGACGGCTCGAAACGGGTGAAGGTGAAGGCTTCTACATATTCTTCGAGCGGCACGCCATATTGCAGGCCGATGGACACCGCGATTGCGAAGTTGTTCATCAGCGAGCGGAAGGCAGCGCCTTCCTTGTGCATGTCGATGAAGATTTCACCAAGCTTGCCGTCTTCGTATTCACCGGTGCGCAGGTAAACCTTGTGACCGCCAACGGTGGCCTTCTGGGTGTAACCTTTGCGACGGCCCGGAAGGGAACGACGATCGCCCCGAATGACACGTTCGATGATTTTTTCAACGATCTGTTCAGAGGCCTGGGCTGCCTTGGCGGCAGTCGGCTGATCGGCGTAATCGTCTTCTTCGACCAGGGCAGAGTTCAGCGGCTGGCTGAGTTTCGAACCATCACGGTACAGCGCGTTGGCTTTGAGGCCAAGACGCCAGGACAGCATGTAAGCGTCTTTGCAATCCTGAATGCTTGCGCTGCTTGGCATGTTGATGGTTTTGGAAATCGCACCCGAAATGAACGGCTGTGCCGCGGCCATCATGCGGATGTGGCTTTCTGCCGACAGGTAACGTTTGCCAATACGGCCGCACGGGTTCGCACAATCAAAGACCGGCAGATCTTCGTCGCGCAGATGCGGTGCACCTTCAAGGGTCATCGAACCGCAAACATAGGTGTTGGCGGCTTCGATCTGTTTCTTGTCGAAGCCAAGGGCGGCAAGCATGTCAAAGTCCATGCTGTTGATCGCCTTGGCATCCAGACCCAGCTGGTTGACGCAGAAATCATCACCGAAGGTGTATTTGTTGAAGACGAATTTGATGTCAAATGCGTTCTTCAGCGCGCCTTCGACCTTGGCAATGGCATCGTCGTCAAAGCCTTTGGCTTTGAGGTCATCATGGGTGATGGACGGCGAGCCAACCAGCGTGCCATGACCAACTGCGTATTTTTCAATGTCGCGGATCTGGTTTTCGGTATAGCCGAGCGTTGCAAGTGCAACCGGAACGGTGCGGTTGATGATTTTGAAGTAACCGCCGCCCGCAAGCTTTTTGAACTTCACAAGTGCGAAGTCCGGCTCGATCCCGGTGGTGTCGCAATCCATGACCAGACCGATGGTGCCGGTCGGGGCAATAACGGTGGTCTGGGCATTGCGATAGCCATGCTTTTCACCAAGTTCGACAGCCTTGTCCCAGGCAGCACGTGCCGCAACCGGCAGGTCGGCATAGGGGCTGTCGGCAGCAACCAGCGGAACCGGGTTGATCGACAGACCTTCGTAACCTTCCTGTTCGCCATGGGCCGCACGACGATGGTTGCGCATGACGCGCAGCATTTCGTCGGCGTTATCGGCATAACCCGGGAAGGCGCCCAGTTCACTGGCCATCTCAGCCGAAGTGGCATAGGACACACCACACATGATCGCGGTAAGCGACGCGCCAATCGCACGGCCTTCGTCGCTGTCATACGGGATGCCCATGCTCATCAACAGGCCGCCAATGTTGGCATAGCCAAGACCAAGGGTGCGGTAACGATAGGAAAGTTCTGCAATACGGTCAGACGGGAACTGTGCCATCAGAACCGAGATTTCCAGAACAACCGTCCACAGACGGACAGCATGTTCATAGGCCTCGATATCAACGCCGCCATCATCAGAACGGAAGTTCATCAGGTTCAGCGATGCGAGGTTACAAGCCGTGTCATCAAGGAACATATATTCCGAGCACGGGTTGGACGCATTGATGCGACCCGAATTCGGGCAGGTATGCCATTCGTTAATCGTGGTGTCGTACTGGATGCCCGGATCAGCGCAGGCCCATGCGGCTTCGCCAACTTTGTCCCACAGATCACGAGCGGAAATTTTCTTGGCAACCTTGCCGTCGGTACGACGGATCAGTTCCCAGTCACCGTTATCAAGAACAGCCTGCAGGAAGTCGTTCGAGACACGAACAGAGTTGTTCGAGTTCTGACCCGATACGGTCAGGTATGCCTCGGAGTCCCAATCGGTGTCATAGGTCTTGAAGCTGATTTCGGTGAAGCCCTGACGGGCGAATTCGATGATCTTGTTGATATAGGAATCCGGGATCATCACGGCACGGGCCGCCAGTACAGCTTCTTTGAGCTGCGGGTTGGCGCGTGGCAGGAAGCGATCTTCGGAATCCGCTGCGCCATCCCAGTTGGTGCAGGCTGCGAGAACAGCAGTCAGGTGTTTTTCGGCCAGTTTGGAACCGGCGACGAGGGCTGCGACTTTCTGCTCTTCGACGACTTTCCAGTTCACATATTCTTCGATGTCCGGATGGTCGATATCAACCACAACCATTTTGGCCGCACGGCGGGTGGTGCCACCCGACTTGATTGCGCCAGCAGCACGGTCACCGATTTTCAGGAAGCTCATCAGGCCGGAAGAACGGCCGCCACCCGACAGGGTTTCGCCTTCGCCACGCACGTTGGAGAAGTTCGAACCGGTACCCGAACCGAATTTGAACAGACGGGCTTCACGGGTCCAGAGATCCATGATGCCGCCTTCGTTGACCAAGTCATCGGCAACGGACTGAATGAAGCAGGCATGCGGCTGCGGATGTTCATAGGCGCTGGCCGATTTGGTCAGTTCGCCTGTTTTGTAATCGACATAGGAGTGGCCCTGTGCCGGGCCATCAATGCCGTATGCCCAATGCAGACCGGTGTTGAACCACTGCGGAGAGTTCGGCGCACCCATCTGGTGAGAAAGCTGATAACGCATTTCGTCAAAGAAGGCCTGCGCATCGGATTCGGCATCAAAATAGCCGCCTTTCCAGCCCCAATAGGTCCAGGTGCCGGCCAAGCGGTCAAAAACCTGGGTCGAGCTGGTTTCGCTGGTATAGCGTTTTTCAGCCGGCATTTTGTTAAGCTTGGCGGTGTCGGCAGTCTTGCGCCACAGCCAGCTTGGCACGTCCTTTTCCTTGACCGGTTTGAGCGCAACCGGAACGCCGGCCTTACGGAAGTATTTCTGTGCCAGAACGTCACTCGCCACCTGCGACCAGGAGGCGGGCATGTCGATGTCATTCATCTCAAAAACAACGGAGCCATCCGGGTTTTTGATGACGGACGATGACTTACGAAATTCGATGTCGGCGTAAGGGCTGACACCTTCCTGAGTGAACTTTCTGGTGATCCGCATGGTCTGCTCCGGTTGTGATCAGACGTGACTGGACGCTTTCGGGTGATGCGCCAACATCGCCTGACTTTATATAGTTTGCTCAATGCTCTTGCGCTGCCCCTGATGCCGATATTTTCCGACATTTCCAGTGCATCGCAGATATGGGTATTCGGTGGTTTGGTCCCCCCTGGAACCATCCGGTCCGTGGGAAAGACTATAATGGCAAAATTTCGCCATAGTCCACTAATCTTTGTGGTTGACAGTAATTTTTACCACAACATCTAGTGGGTCGGTTGCTGTCTTGCTGATTCGATGCTGATGGGATTCTCGTTAACAATCTCTGAATCCGGCCAAGAGGCCCGGAAATCTGCGCTTTGGATCGCAGCTAGATTGTGTATCGGTCCGAAGACTCGGACTACATGTTGTGTGGTGACGGTGTTGTCTTCACCACGTTCAAACAGGCTAACGTTGTTTTCGCCCCATTTCCAGTGCGAAGCGCATCACGAGATGCCTTGAGGTTTTTCCTAGCATGAAATCAGACGATAACAGTTTGATATTTATATTAAAGTCTTGTTTCGGAAAGGCACAAAATACAGGGGGCGACACATGCGAAAACCACGGACACATATATCGTAGATTGTGGATAAGCAGGTGGACAAGTGCCCAAGATGTAGATGGATCAAAGAGTCGTCGCCCCACAAGCAGTTGTGGGTGATTTTCAGTGGTAAAGTTACCGTCTTGGGGGCGGTTGATTTTACCCGTTCGGGGACCGGATCGGTTTTGTCCGTCTGTTTGTCAGGCAGAGGGCTTGAAACATTGACTTTCCACGCGCATCACGACATATAGGTCACTTGATTGGCAGGGTATCTCACCATGTACCCTGTGCCGCCTTCCCGAAATTTGGGCGGATGCAACAGATCTGGAGAGAGACTCAACATGGCCACCGTCGGCACCCGTATCTATACCGCGCTGTTTGGCAAGCGCGTTGGCGAAGACCGTTTCGGCAATACCTATTACACCGAAAAGACTCCGGCAAAAGGTCGTCGTACCAAGCGTTGGGTTGTTTACAAAGGTGTTGTCGAAGGATCCAAGGTCCCCGCTGAATGGCATGCATGGCTGCATTATACTGTTGATGCGCCGCTGTCAGAAAATGCCGAAGACCGTTACGATTGGCAGAAAGAACATCAGCCGAACCTGACCGGCACCAAATATGCCTATCGTCCGAAAGGCCACGAATATAGCGGTGGCAAACGCGCGAAAGCGACCGGCGACTATCAGGCATGGTCACCGGAAGGCTGATCTTTCAGACAGAATTTTCAATATCAAGCGGGCGCGGGGCAACTCGCGCCCGTTTGTGTTGATGATGTGTTTGCGTTTCGCAGTGCCCGTTTTGACCCGTTATCGTTTGGGTGGTTGTTTTTCGGGTCGGGGCAATACAGTATAGGGTCTTGACCCTAAGTCTCAAAGAGATACAGAACGGATAAGGTCTATGAGCAACAGACTGATTGAAACCATCGCCGGTGCAGCCGTGATCGCAGTTGCGATCGGATTTGCGGCCTATTCCTATTCACGTGCCGGAATCAATACGGTTGAAGGCTATGAAATCATGGCAAGTTTCAACCGGATTGACGGGTTGGTTGTTGGTAATGATGTTCGTATTTCCGGGGTCACTGTTGGTACTGTTACGGAACAGGACCTTGATCCCGATACCTATATGGCGGTTGTCAAAATGTCGGTGCGATCCGATCTGGAATTGCCGCTTGATAGTTCGGCCAAAATTGCATCTGACGGACTGCTTGGGGGCAAGTTTGTTTCCCTCGAACCGGGCGGGGATATCGACATGATCGCGCCCGGCGGCGAAATAGAATTCACCCAAGGGGCAGTGAACCTTGAAGATTTGATTGGTCAGGTTATCTATTCATCGACCAGCAGCGATAATTGATCTGGCCATGCGGGTGCGCGGGCGGGCCGATTGGCGGCCATGTTTTTGCCCGGTTTGAGCGGCATGTTGTGAAAGATACGTGATACATACGAGACGGCAAGAGACAGGGAAATGCAGAGCTCCTGTCTTTTTGTCATAAAGGTCGGAGCGGTTGATGAAAAAGACCGATAATGCAGATCATTTTCCCATCTGGCAGGCCAGTGACGGTTCGCCGCTTTCATGTGTGGAAAAGATCAAAGTGTTAAACGACAATTTCGGCGAACTGCGCGAGATCATGCAAGATGCGCTTGAAGATGCGCTTTTGATGGGCTGTGACGAAGAGCAGTTTCGTAATGTAATGCAGGATTTGGTGGGGGAGCTTCACAATCCCTATGCCAAAAGCGATAAACAGGACTGAAGACGATAATGAAACGATCTTTTGCGATTGCCGCGATTTGTTCGACATGTGCACTGATCGGAACGGCGTCCTCGGCACTTGACTATCGCCCGGCCCCGATTGCCCAGTTGCAGGGGCTTGATAAAATCACCGCACGTATTTCGACATTTGAAGTTCCGGTCGGACAAGTCACCCGGTTCGGGACTCTCGAAATTCGGGTGGATGCATGCTATCGCACCCCGCCCGAAGAACGCCCGGAAAGTGCGACTTTCCTGGATATTGCCGATGTCCGTGATGATGGCAATGCCACGCGCGCGCAGCTGTTTTCGGGGTGGATGTTTGCATCAAGCCCCGGTTTGTCCGCCCTTGAACATCCGGTCTATGATGTGTGGCTTAAAGAATGTGTCGAACCGGATGATGCCCAGGGCAGGGACGATGCCGCCACGCAGCAAGGGCAATCTGCCCCCGAATAGCCTTTAAACCGATCATATCGGAATGGGAAACAAGCTGATCGTTTTTACGGTCAGCTTTTTTATTGCGCCAAGGGGGCTTTACCTTGTGAGAAGGCTGGAAGTTCGTGTTTTGACAGTGAAGGGGACGAGGCTTATTTGCGCCTTATTGTTAAGAATAAGGCAAGATGCGTCTGTATTGTTTCCTGTATCGAAAATATCTGTTGCGGTTTCACCGGCTTGAGGGGGGCCGGGGTGCCTGTCATCCTCAGCGCATGAGTTGTTGCGATGCAGCGTATTCTGCGTCTGGTGAATATAAGGGATATTAAAATGATACAGTCGATCAAGAAAGCCGGTATTACGCTGGCAATTGTTGCTGGCCTTTCTGGTGCTGCGTTTTCTGCGCAGGCGGCCGATACCTATAAACTGGACCCCAGCCATACCAGTGTTGTTTTTATCGTGAACCACCTTGGTTTCTCGAACTTTCAGGGGCGTTTGGGCGGCGCATCGGGTGAATTGACCCTTGATCGCGAAAATCCGTCGGCCTCTTCGGCGACCATCACCATCGATTTGAACCAGATCGACAGCGGTGTCGAAGCACTTGATAATCATCTGAAAACCGCTGATTTCTTTAATGTAGAAGAATTTCCGACGGCGACCTTCAAAAGCACGTCAGTCGAACTTGTGGGCGACAAGAGCGCAACGGTAACCGGTAATCTGACCCTTCTTGGTGAAACCAAGCCTTTGGTTCTTGATGTTACCCTGACCGGTGAAGGTCAGCATCCAATGACCGGCGATCAGGTTGTCGGTTTTTCGGCAAGCGGTACGATGACCCGTTCTGAATATGGCATGACCTATCTTGTGCCGGGTGTCGGGGACGATGTGGCCCTTCAGATTTCATCCGAGTTTGCAAAACAGAAGTAATCTGTTGGTGAATATATCCGGTGCGCTTTGGCGGCAGGCCATTGCGCATTGGGCATTTTTCAGTTGCAAGAACGCCGCAGCGGCACGGAGCATCATTTATGACATTGCGTAGTACAAAACACGCCTTTGGGACGGTAACCAAGGTCTTCCATTGGGGGATGGCGCTTCTTGTGATCAGCGTATTTTCGATTGGCTGGTATATGGATTTCCTGCCGCTTGGCATGGAAAAACTGGAATGGATATCACGCCACAAGTCGTTGGGGGTGACGGTGCTGGCATTGGTAACCCTGCGTGTGATTTGGCGTCTGGGTGAACCAACACCCCAAGAACTGGGCACCTTGAAAATCGAACGGATGGCCGCAAAAGCAGGCCATCTCGGATTGTATCTTTTGATGTTTGCCATGCCTTTGACAGGATGGACCATGTCATCAGCGGCGAATTTCCCGGTCAGTGTTTTTGGGCTGTTTACCCTGCCAAACCTTGTTTCGCCCAATCAGGAACTGTTTGAAACATTGCGCACTGTGCATTGGCTTCTGTCCTGGGGGATTGCCGGGTTGGTCGGGGTTCATTTTCTGGCGGCTCTTAAACATCATTTTCGGGATCGCGATGCGACGTTGCGTCGTATGTTGCCCGGCACAATCAAGGAAAACTGACATGTTCCAGATCAATGGCAGAATGCTGTCTGTTTTGGC
The DNA here is from genome assembly GCA_048264285.1 of Thalassospira sp. Taxonomy (GTDB): domain Bacteria; phylum Pseudomonadota; class Alphaproteobacteria; order Rhodospirillales; family Thalassospiraceae; genus Thalassospira. The sequence goes on along the minus strand of JBLXDD010000005.1, from coordinate 78,528 downwards.
AATTGCCACCACGCTTGCCGGGTTTTCCGGGGGCGCGCTTGGCGCGGATAAATGGGTGGTAAACAGTGATAAAAGCGCGATTACCTTTAACGCAACCCAGCTTGGTGCGGCGTTCGATGGTGCGTTTGAGGCCTTTTCTGCAGATATTTATTTTTCACCGGACGATCTTGCCGGTTCGTCTGTCGAGGTGCTGATTGATATTGCCTCGGTCAATACCGGAAACGGTGATCGCGACAGCCAGATTGTCTCGCCCGACTGGTTTGACGCGACGCAATGGCCCACTGCAAAATTTGCCACCAAATCATTTTCCCAAATCGCGCCGGGCACATATGAAGCGGTTGCAGATCTTACGATCCGGGATATCACGCGCGAAGTAACCTTGCCGTTTGATCTTGAGATTGATGGCAATGCGGCCAATGCGACGGGTGCCCTGACCATTAACCGCACCGATTTTGGTGTCGGACAGGGGCAATGGAGCGATACATCCCAGGTCGGTGACCCGGTAACCATCAAGATCGAGATCACAGCCGATCGTTAATAATCAGCATGTCGACAAAGCATTTAAAAACCGCCCCTGGGTAATCAGGGGCGGTTTTTTGCAGGTGTTGCAGTTTTCGTACAATTGTCGCGATCGCGTGATGTTTTTTATTTGGCGGCGCTTTTGCGCAGATTCTCAAGGAATGTCTCAACTGCGGTATCAAGGGCGAGTGCTTCGGATACGAGTTTTTCTGCTGTGCTGGCGAGTTGATTGGTGCCGTCGGACACTTTGCCGGCATTGTCATTGACCGTCTCGATCCGTTCGGACACTTCGCGTGTGCCGTCAGCTGCCTGCTGAACGCTGCGAGATATTTCGCCAATAGCAGCGTGTTGTTCTTCGACGGCCGCCGCAATCGCGGTCGAGCTATCGGCGACCTGGGCGATGGTTTCGGAAATGCGGCGGATGGCATCGACAGCTTCACCGGTTTCATTTTGAACAGCACTGATCTGCTGGTTGATTTCCTCAGTCGCTTTGGCTGTCTGATTGGCAAGGTTTTTAACCTCTTGCGCCACGACGGCAAAACCTTTGCCGGCATCACCGGCACGGGCCGCCTCGATCGTGGCGTTAAGCGCCAACAAGTTGGTCTGTTCGGCAATATCGCCAATCAGGCTTGCTACATCACCGATACGCTGGGCAGCGTCGGAAAGACCGGTCACTGTCTCGTTGGTGCGCATGGCTTCATCGTTTGCCCGGCTGGCAACGGTTGCTGAATTGGCGATCTGCTGAGCAATTTCATCAGAGGATGCTGAAAGCTCTTCGGTTGCGGCTGATACGGTCTGAACATTGCCCGATGTCTGGGTTGTTGCAGAGGCAACTGCGGCGGAAAGTTCGCTGTTCATATTGGTCGCTGTGCGCATTTCTTCGGTGGCGGACTGCATGTCCTTGATCGAATTCGATATTGAACTGATCAGGCCCTTGACCTTTTCATCAAGGGAGACTGCCATATCCATCAGGGCTTTACGCTGGTTCTCTTCGGTTTGCTGTTCAAGAGCGCGATGGTTTTCCTGAAGGCGAAGGTTCTCAACGGCCTGTTCGCGGAATGCGACCACAGTTCTGGCCATGCTTCCGACTTCGTCACCGCGCGCCTGACCTTCGATCTCGCCGTCAAGATTGCCAGAGGAGATCACCTCCATACGGGTTGCAAGAGTTTTCAAGCCACCCGTGATATCGCGGCCAATTGCCAATCCGGCCAAGGTCATGACCAACAGGATTCCTGCACCGATAATGACGACAAAAGTCGCCTGTTCGCGGAAGACAGCATCGACATCATCAATATAAATACCCGTGCCGATGATGGATCCCCATGGAAGCGGCTCGGCAAAGGAGAGTTTTTCAAACGAAAGGCTTTCATCTTCGCCGGGTTTTGGCCAGTAGTAGGAAGAAAACCCGCCACCGGGTTGTTTACCCGTGTTGATCAGTTCCCGGATGAAGAAATTGCCTTGGGAATCTTTGGCCTGGTCAAGGTTCTTGCCAACGAGTGCCGCATTGGCACCATGCATCTCGGTCAGGCCATCAGTGGCAAAGGCAAAATAATAGCCTGTACCGTCATCATACTTGCCTGCACCAGCAATCTCATAAAAAGCGCTGATGGCCTCTTCCTGGCTTAGAAGGCCATTATCAACCTTGTCCTGATAAGAGCGGGCAATTGAGGCGATATAGTTTGTTGTGGCACGGATTTTATCTTTGCGATCTTCAAGAAGGGTGTCGCGTGATGACGAAAGCTGCAAGCCGCCAATCATGATAACGCCCAGCAAAGCGATTACCGACAGCGCCAAGATCTTGTAGCCAATCTTAAGATTGCCGAGCATTTGGAGCCTCCGCCGAGTGGTTTCTATTGCATAAGGATATGTTCTTATACTTATGGGGAGGGCAAAAGGCGATTACAACCAAAGTACGGGTCGCGTAGGTTGTGAAAAAAGCCGAGGCATTACTGCCCCGGCTTTGTGTCTAGGTGATGTTTTTAGCCTTTACGCTTAGTCGGTTGCGCGTTTACGCAAATCGGCCAGGAAGTTTTCAACAGCCTGATCAAGCGATTGCGCTTCCTCGACCAGTTTTTCAGCCGAATGGGCCAGTTGGCTTGTGCCCATAGATACGCGACTTGCGTTTTCATTGACGGTTTCGATCCGCTGGGAAACCTCGGTGGTGCCATCTGCCGCCTGTTGGACATTGCGCGAAATTTCGCCAATTGCGGCATGTTGTTCTTCAACAGCCGCAGCAATGGCGGTCGAGCTGTCGGCGACCTGAGCAATGGTTTCAGAAATCAACCGGATCGCTTCAACCGCTTCGCCGGTTTCATTCTGAACCGAGAGGATCTGCTGGTTGATTTCCTCGGTCGCTCTGGCTGTCTGGTTGGCAAGGTTTTTAACCTCGCTTGCGACAACGGCAAAGCCCTTGCCGGCATCACCGGCACGTGCGGCCTCGATGGTGGCGTTCAGAGCCAGCAGGTTGGTTTGTTCGGCAATATCCCCGATCAGCTTGGCAACATCACCAATCTTTTGTGCCGCATCGGCAAGGCCGGTCACGGTCTGGTTGGTGCGCGATGCCTGTTCGTTGGCCTGATTGGCGATTTCAGCAGAATGAGAAATCTGCTGCGCGATTTCATCACTGGAGGCCGTCAGTTCCTCGGTCGCAGAAGACACGGTTTGAACATTGGTTGATGTCTGGGTTGTCGCAGACGCCACTGCCGCAGAAAGTTCGCTGTTGGTGCTGCTGGCTTCTTCCATGGTCGAGGTGGCTTTTTTCATCTCGGAGATCGAGTGCGAAATTGCACCGATAAGGCCTTTGACCCTGTTTTCAAGGCTGTCGGCCATTTCGGTGATGTCTTGGCGACGTTGTTGCTCTGCCTGGGCTTCGAGTTGTTTCTGCCGGCTTTGAAGTTCCGAATTTTCAACAGCCTGCTGACGGAAAGCAACAACGGTGCGGGCCATGTCGCCCACTTCATCGCCACGATCCTGACCTTCGATCTCGCCATCAAGATTGCCGTTGGCAATTTCTGTCATACGCGCAGACAGTTTGCCCAGGCCAGAGGTGATATTGCGACCGATCGCAAAGGATACAGCCAGCATGATCGCAACAACGATGAAAATCACCGTCAGAACGAAAATTGCCTGTTCCCAAAAGGCGGCATCGACATCATCAATATAGATACCTGTGCCGATAACATCGCCCCAAGGCAGGGTGGCGGCAAAAGATTGCTTTTCAAAAAGATCTTCTTCGGGGTGGCCGGGTTTCGGCCAAAGGTAGCTGAAATACCCGCCGGCCGGATTTTTCGCGACCTCAAGCATATTGCGAATGATGTAATCACCCGTCGGGTCTTGCAGCTGGCTAAGGTCTTTGCCAACAAGGGCCGGGTTGGCCGCATGCATCACATTGACGCCCTTGTTGTCATAGGCAAAAAAGTAGCCCGTGCCATCGTCAAATTTGGACGCGGCAGCAACCCGGTAAAACTCGGCGATTGCTTCTTCACGGGCAAGATCGCCGCGATCAATCCGGTCCTGATAGGATTGTGCAGCTGTTACAAGCATCGTCGTCGTGGCTTTGACTTTGTCTTTGCGGTCTTCAAGCAAAGCATCGCGCAGTGAAAAAAGCTCAAGCGTGGATATGACAAGGAAGGCGATCAATGACAGTAAAGTCAGGCTCGCGACTTTCTTGCCGATTTTAATATTTTGCAACATATGGTTCTAACCCGTTTGTAGTCCAAGCATTCGCCGCGCATCTGTGCTGATGCGCCCTTGAAGGCAACAAACGTTTGTATATTCTAACTCAACCAACTAGCGGTATGTATAGTTGCGTTTACCTGCTATGCGATTTTTGCCGATCAAAGGTTGAAAATCATGACTGCCTTATATGCGCGCTGATGGGCGGAGACGAGGGTGCAAACCAAAAAAGGCACCTGCCAGTTCGGCAGGTGCCTAATAAACGGATCGGGATTGATGTTTGATCAGGCGAGATGTTTGGTCAGAAATGCTTGGGCGATACCAAGGCCTTCTTCATCAATGCCGTGCTGCAAGCCGGGGCGTTCATGCAGGCTGACTTCGATGTCGTTGGCCGCCAGGGTTTCTTTGGCAAGGCGGGATGCCTCGATCGGGACGACCGGATCGGCGGTACCATGTACCAGTACCATCGGCGGGCGGGATTTGATTTCTGCGCCGAATGCCTTTTCACCGAGCAAAGCACCGGAAAAACCGACCACACCGGCGATTGGCTGATCCCGCCTTGGCGCGGTTTGCAGCGACATCATCGTGCCTTGCGAAAAGCCAACCAAAGCAACCTTGTCTGCACTGATCCCGTGGGTGCCGATGACGTGATCGATAAAGGCATCAACATAGGTCGCACTTTTGCACGCACCTTCTGCCATTGCGGCAAGGGCGCTTGACATTGTTTCGGGTGCGCGGCGCAAAAATTCCGGATCATATTCCGCGAGACTGAACCATTGACGACCAAATGGTGACATTTCACACGCAAAAGGGGCATTGGGGGAATAGAAGGTGGTATCGGGCAAGGCACGGGCCAAATGCGGCGCCAGACCAATCAGATCATTGCCGTCCGCGCCATAGCCATGCAGCAAAATGACGACGCTTTTGGTGGTGCCGGATGCGGCCGGAACGGTTGGTCCTGATAACAATGTGTCGGTGCTCATGCGTATTTTCCTGATTTTTCCTTTCCCATTGCTTAGCAATGCAACGGGGCGACCACCAGCTTTTTTTGTGGTGAAACCAAAGGTCCAGCAAGGATTTTCTCGCCGGTCAATCCAAGTGAAATGGAAGCCTGTGGATAAGTTTGTGGATGGAATGGCTGCATTCGGAACAAACGCGACCAGGACGGTGCCTTTTATCTGTTCTGGTCTAGGGGGTTTATACCGGGGTATGAAACTTGCGTCTTTTCTGATTTTAATTGTTTCGCTGTTGGGAATTTAAAATAAACAAATAAAAACAGTTAGTTGCAGATGGTGTTTGTGCTTTGCTGTTTAAGCAGGAGATGTTTTGCGTGCTGTTGGGCAAGGCCCTTTTGATTGCAGATCGCCTATAAGCTGCATGGTGTCTGATGAAAAGTTAACAATGTGGATTTTTTGGACGGTTGGTCAGTAAAACGCGTCTTTTGCCGTTCTGCATTCTGTGTCACAAGAATTCGTCCGGTGTTGCCGGGCGCCCCACTGCATTGTCCACTGTCCATTGACCGAGGTTGATATGAACCGAACGCGCCGCTGGTTCGGCAAAGGAGATCAACGTGTTCTGGCGTTGACCCTGCCGATTATTTTGTCCAATGCAACAGTCCCGTTGCTTGGCGCAGTGGATACGGCTGTGGTCGGCCATCTTGATAGTCCGCACTATATCGGGGCGGTGGCGGTTGGTGCGCTTGTTTTTTCCTATGTGTTCTGGAGCTTTGGCTTTTTGCGCATGGCGACCACGGGGCTTGCCGCACAGGCCTATGGCCGGCGCGATCCCAACGGGGTGCGGGCGGTTTTTGCCCGTGCGGCGCTGATTGCCATCGTGGCGGGTGTAGCTGTTATGGTGTTGCAATGGCCGATCATTGAACTGGCCATGACATTGGTTGCGCCAACACCGGCGGTCGAGGCCGCAGCACGGGATTATTTCAATGTCCGTATCTGGGCATCACCGGCGACATTGATGCAATATTGCATGCTGGGCTGGCTGCTTGCGATGCGGGACAGCCGGGCTGTGTTTATCTTTCAGGTCGTTTTGAATTCAATCAACATCGTGCTTGATATCCTGTTTGTGCAGGGGTTCGGCTGGGATGTGCGTGGTGTGGCCGGGGCCACGGTGATTGCCGATTATTCCGGTGTGGTGCTGGGTTGGTTTTTGATGCAAAAGCACCTTAAACGGCTTGGCGGGAGCTGGCGGGGGATCGGTATTCTTGATCGCGTGCAACTGGCACGGCTTATGAAGATCAATGGTGATATCTTTGTGCGCACCATGGCCCTGACATCGGCCTTTGCACTGTTTACCAGTTTTTCCGCACGGTTTGGCGAGGTTACTCTTGCGGCCAATGCGGTTCTGCAAAATTTCCTGATGTTCGGGTCATTTGCGCTTGATGGGTTTGCCCATGCGGCAGAAACCCTTGTCGGGCAGGCCTATGGTGCGAAAAAACGAAAGCAATTCCTGTGGGCGGTGCGCAAGACAACGATTTGGGGAATTGTTTCGGCACTCGCGATGGTGATTGTTTTTGCCCTGGTCGGACCATGGATCATCGATGCGCTGACCAGTATTCCCGAGGTTCGTTCGGCGGCTTATGAATATTTGCTGTGGGCAGTCATCCTGCCCATTACCGGGGTGCTTGGTTTTCAGTTTGATGGTGTGTTTCTGGGCGCAATGCAGACCAAGCACTGGCGCAACATGATGCTGGTGTCAGTCGCGATTTATGCCGGTTTTGCCTGGGGGGCGGTTGTGATGGACAGCAACCATTTGCTGTGGGCCGCGTTTAACGGGTTCTCTCTGTTGCGCGGGCTTACATTGGCTGTGCTGTTTCCAACGATCATTCCCGACCGGCGAGTTAACTGATAGTCATAGATGCACTTTTCTAGACCCCAAAGGAGGTGTGGTCAAAAATGAAGTACTTGTACCGTGGATTTAATTGCGAGAAGGAATTGCTCCGGGCAATGGAAATCGCAGCGCCCAACATGCCAATGGAAATGGCTCCTGAATGTGGGACGGCCAGCAAAGAAGACCCTTTCGGTGACAGAGTGCAATGCGGAGACCCTGACTTCTCTTCTGGTCATTCAATTAACAACTTGCTCCATGCGCATGAGTTTGGAGGTTGTGGACAACCGACTTGTGGGCTCTCTACTTCTCCAAAATTTGCTATTGCGAGAAAGTACGCGTTGCATTTGCCCGAAGGAGGTTATGCCTTCGGGACAGTGGTGACGATTTCGATTGATAAATTAATTGAAGCAGGGGCAATCATATATCGGATGAATGAGTATGTTTCCGAGCCTTCGTTTCCAGAGGACGACGAACATTGGGTAAACTTTGAAGGTTCGTTTCCACTTGAAGCAATTGTTGAGCAAACAATTGTCCGACCATGACCCAGATGCTTGACGTCTTGGCGACGGAATGCCGTCGTGCAGAGGTCAGTCGGCGTCGGCGACGGGCAGGGTGGTGCTGTTTTTGACTTCGTGCAGGGTGAAGCTTGATTTCATGTTGGCCACACCGGGCAGTTTCATCATGACTTCGGACAGGAACCGCTGATAGGCCGCCGGATCGGGCACGACAATGCGCATCATATAGTCCTGATTGCCGACCATGGCGTAGCAATCAACGATTTCCGGGTGTTCCTGCACAGCGCTTTCAAACCGGCGCAGCGACGGTTCGTCATGCTGGGTCAGCGACACGGTGACAAAAACATTCACACCAAGATGAAGGTGGGCCGGGTCAAGAAGGGCAACATATTTGCGGATCACACCGCTTTCTTCGAGTTTACGCAGGCGGCGCAAACACGGAGAAACTGACAGGCCGACCTTGTCAGCCAGCTCGACCATGGAGATCCGACCGTCTTCCTGGATTTCACGAAGAATTTTGCGATCAATTGCGTCGTAACCGTTGCGCGCCATAGCGTGCCACACTCCTTTGGACGATAAGAAATCGGGTCGATATCCACCCTGGGGAATTATGAATTGGGAAGGGTGTTTTTTACCAAATTCCCAAGCGACTATACATAATTCCTGCTGCGCGATAAGCCATGACTTGGCGTTTCTGTCAATATTTGCATCACGCGGGAGCATATTTTTTGATCGCCGGTGCCCTGCGTGGTACAGGCATATGAAGGGTGAAATCATGCGCCAAACGCTTGCAAGTTGCATGCAATACAAGTATGTCCATTAATTACTTGGAATGGCTGGATTTCAAGGGGAGCGGAACTTATCATTGCCGCGTGCTATCTGGTCAGTGTAGTATAATCGTACCAATTTACTTATTTGGATTGTGATTATTCTTCTGATCGGACCTCAGAAGAAGCTGACTTGGTCAGCGCGTTACTGAAAGGCACTTATAGTGGACGCTGCGCAAAATACGCCGGGATACAACCTGGTTACAATCGGCGAGCATAAAATCAATATTCGTCCTGCGGTTGTTGATGACCTTCCGAATGTGGTGGGGCTTGATGAACGCACCACCGGTTTGCGTAAACCGGAATATTGGGACGATTTGTTCACCCGCTATGGCAATCGCAAAGATTCCCGCTTTTTCCTTGTCGCAGAAGAAGGCGACACGTTGCTGGGCTGCATTTTCGGCGAAGTACGTTCATGGGAATTCAATTCCGTACCGTGCGGCTGGGTCGGGACGGTCAGTGTTGAACCGGACCTGCGCATGGGCGGTATCGGTACCATCCTTTATAATGAAATCTGCCGCTGTTTCCGTAACGCCGGGGTGACCAAGGTCCGGACCATGATCCCGCGCGATGCGACCGACCTTATGTCATTCTTCCGCGCACAGGGCATGATGGCGGGCCCGTTCATCCAGCTGGAAACAGATATGGAAGAGGGGGAATAAGCCGATGATGTCCTTGCAAAAGGCAACGCTGTTTGCCCTCTATGCCGTTCTGGAACTGGCCGAAGATAATGACCGGCAACTTTCGGCATCCGAAATTGCCGAACGTTACAACATTTCGACCAACCATCTGGCAAAGGTTCTGCGCGATCTTGGCCGGGCGGGGCTGGTGGAATCGGTACGTGGTGCCGGTGGTGGGTATCGTTTCTGTGGCAATGCCAAGCGCACGACGCTTCTGGATGTTGTGCAGCTGTTTGAGGAAGTCGGCACCAGTCCGTCTAACAGCATCGTGCAGGACACCAATGCCGGGGCGGCCTTGACCCTTGTCATGGATGAGATCGAAGAGATCACCCATGCCACATTGCTGTCGATCACGATTGAGACGATGCTTAAGCTGATGCGCAAGCGCCGCCCGGAAAAACCGACATCAACCGGATTGTTCCGCGCGGTTTGACCATTAGAGCAAAACGCCTCAAGCCAAGTACCAATACAATAAAGGCCGTCAGATTATGTTCTGACGGCCTTTTTGCTTTGATCGGTGAGAAGCGGTGACGGAAGCGGCTTAGCTTTCGCTGGTTTCTGCCACCGCGGCAGTTGCATCCGAGACTGCTTTTACTTCTGGTTCTTTGGCGTCGCCTTCAGAGGCGCTTGCTGCGGATTCGGCCTTTGGTGCAGCCTTTTTGCGCGGGCGGCGTGGGGTACGCTTTTTCGGCGCAGGAGTTGCTGCTTCTGATGCCTCGGTCGTGGTTTCCACAGAGGACTCTGCGGCGGCCTCCGGGGCTGCTTGTGGTTCCGCCGGGGTTTCTGCCGGTGCTTCGGTCTGAGCCGCAATTTCTGTTGCAGGCGCAGATTCTTCGGCCGGGGTTTCCGCTGCAGTCTTTCTGGTCGAACGACGCGGTTTTCTGGTCGTGGTCGATTTCGACTTTTCAGCGGGTTTGCGCCGGGTGGTTTTTTTCGGTGCTTCTTCTTCGTCAGCCGCCTTTTTGCCAAGGCTTGAGGCCGGAACAGCCGTCAAAAGGAAGCTTGGCACATGATCGCCAAAACCAATGACCGGTTTGTCGTCGCGGTCATCTCGGTCGCGACGGTTGTTCCGGTTATTGCGTTCATGTCGGTTATTGCCACGATCATTGTTGCGATCGTTATTGCGCTCTTCGCGGACCGGGGCCCTGGATGGGGTCTCGGCCTCTTTTTGCGGCTGGGCTTCGGCCTGTGCCGGGGCGCTGTTATCAGCAGCTTCTTTTTTGTCAGTGCGTGCGGGACGTGCTGGTTTGTCGTCGCGGCTACTGGACTTGCGGCTTTTCTTGTTGCGGCGCTTCTTGCCGCTAAAGTCGAGCTCAAGGGTCTCGATGCCGTCAAGCTCGGTCAGCGGGATGTCCTTGTTGATCGTCTTGTTGATCGCCGCGACCAGTTTGCCGTCTTCGGGAACGGCCAAAGTAAAGGCCTTGCCAGCGCGGCCAGCGCGGCCGGTACGACCGGTACGGTGCACGTAATCTTCGGAATTGAACGGGACGTCAAAGTTAAACACGTGCGATACATCGGCAACGTCGATGCCACGCGCGGCCACGTCGGAACAAACCAGAAGGGTGATCTCGCCGGATTTGAACTTTGCCAGTGTTTCGGTACGTTCGCTCTGTGCCATGTCACCATGCATGCGGCCGGCATTGAAGCCGTGCTTGGTCAGGGACTTGAACAGAATGTCGACGTCTTTTTTGCGGTTGCAGAATACAAAGGCATTCTTGACGTCTTCGGCACGGATCAGGCGGCGAAGTGCTTCGCGCTTGTCCATGTCATCGATGACAAGGAGTTTGTGTTCAACCGTGGTTGCCATGGTCGATGGCGGGGAAACCGTGATTTCCTTGGGGTTGGACAAAAACTTGTCGGCAAGACGTTTGATTTCCTTGGGCATCGTCGCCGAGAAGAAAAGCGTCTGACGCTGCTTGGGCAGCATGTTGACGATTTTTTCAATGTCGGGAATGAAGCCCATATCAAGCATGCGGTCGGCTTCGTCGATCACAAGAAGTTTGCAATCAGACAGCAAAAGCTTGCCGCGCTCGAACGTGTCAATCAGGCGGCCCGGTGTCGCGATGATGACATCGGCACCTTTTTCAAGAACCTTGCTTTGTTCAGCAGCAGATTCGCCACCAATGATCAGCGCTTTGGAAAGCGAGATATATTTGCCATAGGTGTCGAAGTTCGCGGCGACCTGAGTGGCCAGCTCGCGGGTTGGTTCCAGAATAATGGAACGCGGCATCCGCATGCGGGCGCGACCGTGATGGAGGATATCAAGCATCGGCAGCGTGAAGCTTGCCGTTTTGCCCGTGCCCGTTTGCGCACAGCCCAGAATGTCGCGCGCCATCAGCACCGACGGGATAGCTTGGGCCTGGATCGGGGTAGGGGTGTCGTAGCCGGCGTCTGTGACGGCTTTGAGGATATCTTCGCTCAGACCGAGATCGGCGAAATTCATATGGTTCGTTTTCCCGCAATGAAATGCGTTAAAGTTAAGCGGATCGCTAAAAATCTGATTGCGTGGTAAAGCCAAGCCTTGATTAAGTCAAGAAAAACGCCGCGTAAATGCCTTTGAAAAGCCATTACAAGTTCTTTGAGAGGCTTGTTTGCAACAATTTGGCAGCGTAACCTGACATTACAGAAAATTTCGGGGAGAAAACACGTGCTGATGGACGCCACTCGTTCAAGTTTGCTGATAATCGATGTTCAGGAAAAACTGTATCCGGCCTGCGAGGCACCGGATCAGATTATCAGCAATTGCTGTTTTCTGGTGACATGTGCCAATCGACTTGGCGTGCCTGTGATCGTTACAGAACAATATCCCAAGGGACTTGGCCATACGGCCAAGGCCATCTCTGATCTGCTTGAAAAGCCCGGGGATACGTCCAAGGGCGGGAATGTTGTTTCCAAGGTATCGTTTTCTGCCATTCCGGCGGACGGCTTTGTTGAAAAAATCGAAGAAAGCCCGGGACGGGATCAGGTCGTGGTTACGGGCATGGAAACCCATGTTTGCGTGTTGCAAACCGTTATGGATCTGATCGAGCGAGGCCGGGAAGTCTATGTTGTTGCGGATGCCGTGACGTCGCGCAGTGGCCATGACAAGATTTTTGGTCTGGAGCGGATGCGCGATGCCGGGGCAAAGATCGTCACCCGCGAAAGCGTGATGTTTGAATGGTTGCGCGTGGCCGGAACGCCAGAGTTCAAGGAACTGAGTGCGCTTATCAAATGATGTCTGATTTTGGTCAGGATGCCGGGCACGCTTCATCTGATGGCGTGCCCGTTGTTTTTTTGTCGGGAATGCTGGCCGATCAGCGCATGTGGTATCGCGCACTACACGCTTATGCCGATCTTGACGAACCGGCCAAGCCCGCAATGTTGCCAGTGTTTTGTGAATTGTTTGATCACGATACCGTCGCAGATATGGCGCGTGCGGTCCTGAAAAGGGCGCCGGATCGGTTTGCGCTGGTGGGCATGTCGATGGGGGGATATGCCGCCTTTGAAATCATGCGACAGGCCGCAGATCGGGTCAGTCATCTTATGCTGGTCAATACCCGCGCAACCGCAGACAGCGAGGCGGTGCGACGCAGGCGATTGTTGCTGTCGCGGATTGTTGCGGCCAAGGAGCCGTTTGTCGCCGTCAATGACGGGATGCTCGACGAGATGCTCCATCCTGATAACCGCAATGATCCGACGCTGGTTTCGTTGTTGTCCGAAATGGGCAGCGCGTGCGGGGCCGGGGTGTTTGGACGCCAGAACCACGCGGTTGCTACCCGCCCGGACAGCATGACCGATCTTGGCAATATTGCCGTGCCATGCAGCGTTATTGTCGGAACCCATGATCGGGTCATCAGCCCGCAAAGCCACCGGGAAATGGCAAATGCCATTCCTGATGCGATCTATTTAGAAGTTCCCGGTGCGGGGCATTATGTGCCGTTGGAGCAGCCCGTGATTTTTGCGGGCTTGCTTGCAGAGCTTCTTGGGCGTTAGCAGCCAGGCAAGAACGGGCTGCAGCGACGGTCGTTGTTATCGCGCAGATGACGTGGAAACAGCTGATAATTGATGGTGTCAGCGTTTCTTTCTACCTGCTTGGCGAATTGTGCCTTGTTATAATGAGCACGGGTTTCCGAAATGATTTTGTCACCGACACAGAACCCGAAACGTACGATGACCTTGTCAGAGCTGTCATCCATCGGAAGTGACGCGGGATCGGTGCACAGCTTGCCCCGCATGGTGGATTGTTCCGGATTCACGACAGCGACCACGCGGTTTTCCGGTTTGAGGGTTTCGCCGTCGGCAATGTCGGTTGGATCGGTCACAAAGCGCAAACGCGGGACGTAACCATGATCTGACATGGCCATACGCCAGAAATCGTCACTGAAGGTGTTATTGGCATCAACGATTTCAAGCATCATTACCCGGCTTGGTGCGCCCGCTGTCTTGAAGCTTTGTACTTCGGTGACTTCGTAATGCGCACGTTCGATTGCGGCGATGTTACATCCGGCAAGCAACAAAAGACTGCCAGCGACGGCGGCAATCGGCAATGGACGTATGGGGGCAGAACGGCGTGGTGTGCGGGGCTTCATAACGGCAATCCTTCGGCGCTTTGATCTGAATTGAAAGCATCGCTTTAGATATTGTCGGAAAATTGCCAAAGTCACGCGATTGCGCCGGTTTTTTTCAGGGAACAAACAAAAAACCCGGCGCAAAGGCCGGGTTTTGTCGGTGTGTGGTATCCCGATCAGACGTCGATATCTTCGACGAAGCGGGCATGTTCCTGAATGAACTGGAAACGCAGTTCCGGTTTTTTGCCCATCAGACGGGTCACAAGATCCTTGGTCTGACCGCGTGCATCGGGTTCGGCTGCATCGGGCAGGGTCACACGCAAAAGCGTACGCTTTTTGTGTGCCATGGTGGTTTCGCGCAGCTGGGCCGGGGGCATTTCACCCAGACCCTTAAAGCGGGAGATTTCGACCTTGTTCGGGTTTTTAAACTCGGTTTCGAGGATGGCTTCTTTTTCGGCGTCATCCATCGCATAGATCGATTTGCCACCTTGTGTCAGGCGATACAGCGGCGGCATAGCCAAATAAAGATGGCCGCTTTCGATCAGGCCGGGCATTTCCTGATAGAAGAAGGTCATCAAAAGCGACGCAATATGCGCACCATCCACGTCCGCATCGGTCATGATGATGATGCGTTCATAGCGCAGATCATTGAGGCGGAAATCGGACCCTGAACCACAGCCAAAGGCTTCGATCATGTCCTTGATTTCCTGGTTGGCCATCATCTTTTCGCGGGTGGCAGATGCCACGTTAAGGATCTTGCCACGCAGCGGCAGGACAGCCTGGGTTTCGCGGTCACGGGCCTGCTTGGCAGAACCACCTGCAGAATCACCTTCGACCAGGAAGATTTCAGTGCCAGCCGCGATCGAACGCGAACAGTCGGCAAGCTTGCCCGGAAGGCGCAGGCGCCGTGTGGCCGACTGACGCTTGGTTTCCTTTTTCTCCTTGCGGCGCTGACGTTCCTCAGCACGCAGGATGATACGTTCAAGCAGACGCTTGGCGTTTTCGGTGTCGCCTGTCAGCCAATGGTCAAAGTGGTCACGTACTGCGGTTTCAACCAGTTTGGTTGCGCCCGGCGTGCCCAGCTTTTCCTTGGTCTGGCCCTGGAACTGCGGATCGGGAATGAACACTGACAGCATGATGCAACCGCCACCAAAGACATCCTCGGCAGTGATGGATGATGCTTTTTTCTGACCCAGCATATCGCCATAGGCTTTGATCGCCTTGGTCAGTGCATAGCGGAAACCTGCTTCGTGTGTGCCGCCAAGCGGGGTCGGGACGGTGTTACAATAGGAATGGAAATAGCCTTCGCCGCTTTCAGGCCAGCCGATAGCCCATTCAACCCGACCGGCACTGTCGGAAAACTTGGCTTCGCCTGCGAATGGACGGTCGGTGACCAGATCGCGGCCTTCAAGCGTCATTTCAAGGTAGTCAAGAATACCATTGGGGAATTTCAGGACTTCCTGCTGCGGGGTCGGATCGTCGCTTGTCAGAAGCTCCGGATCGACAGACCAGCGGATTTCAACACCCTTGTAGAGATACGCCTTGGAGCGCGCCATCCGGAAGATCGTCGCTGCTTTAAGCTTGGCGCGGGCGCCGAAAATTTCGGGGTCGGGTTTGAAAATCACCGTGGTGCCGCGACGGTTATTGATCGTGCCGCCATCCTGAAGCGGCCCAAGTGGCGTGCCTTTGGAATATTCCTGAAACACCATCTTGCGGTCACGGCAGACCTCAACCCGGAATTTCTCGGTCAGTGCGTTCACGACCGACATACCAACACCGTGCAAACCGCCCGATGTTTCATAGGCCTTGCCCGAAAATTTACCGCCCGAGTGCAGGGTCGTCAGGATGACTTCGAGTGCGGATTTGTCTGGGAATTTCGGATGTGGATCGGTCGGAATACCACGCCCGTTATCGCGCACCAGCACGGTGTTGTCCTGGCGCAGTTCCAGTTCGATCCAGTCAGCGTGGCCCGCAACCGCTTCGTCCATCGAGTTATCGAGAATTTCCGCGACCAGATGGTGCAAGGCAGCATCATCGGTGCCGCCGATATACATACCGGGACGTCGACGGACGGGCTCCAGGCCCTCGAGAACTTCAATATCCTTGGCGGAATAGGCTTTGTCGGTAGACTGGTTTGAATCTTCAAAAAGGTCGGTCATGCCCCGGAACGCAACTTCTTTTATTGTGTTAAAACAAGGCCCAATACCGTATATCTGTTCTTCGATATTCTGGGCTTGGAAGCCTCGGCGCTAAACGAGTACCATATCTTTATCGGTTCGTACCATATGATCGGTGCGCACCGACCATAAAAATGTGTTTTTGAATCCAATGCAAGTGGTGGTGGCCAAATCTGACCATATTTTAGCAAGCATGGATGCAGAAGACCGTGACCGGGAGGTCCAATAAAAAAATGACATGTCAAAACAGACATGGCGCAAACAGGAGTGAGCCTGATGACGGCAGATAAAGAGAAAACTCTTTTCGCGGAAAGTACCATGCCGCGCGGGGATCTGTGCACCCGAACCCTTGCGATGCCCGCCGATACCAACCCGAGCGGGGATATTTTCGGGGGCTGGCTGATGTCGCAGATGGATATCGCCGGTGGCGTGCTGGCAAGTCAGATCGCCGAAGGTCGGGTGGCGACCATCGCTGTTGATGGCATGACATTCCATCGCCCGGTTTATGTCGGTGATACGGTCTGTGTTTATGGTGATATCGAACGCATCGGTAACACTTCAATTGTGCTGCATCTTGAATCATGGGTCTTGCGCCGTAATCAACCGCCGCGCATCAAGGTCACCGAAGCCACCTTTACCTTTGTTGCCATCGACGCCGAAGGTCGTCCGCGTCCCGTCCGTAATGATGCCATAAAGGTCTGATCAGACTACATCTGACATCAATTCCACGAAGAACAGGAGCCCCACCATGTCCGACCGTTCCGAAACAGGCCTTTGGCGCCGTATCATGATCCGAATGGTGCTGACGGGCGGGGTTTTGTTCAGTCCGGCACTGGCCATGGCTGGCGAAGCTGATGTGGTGGCCGCAAAGGCAACCAAGACCGGCGAGGGTAGCTATCGCTTTGACGTTACGGTTGCCCATGACGATACCGGATGGGACCATTATGCCAATGTGTGGCAGGTGATCGGCCCAAACGGTGCTGTGTTGGGCGAACGCGTTTTGGCCCACCCGCATGTGAATGAGCAACCCTTTACCCGGTCACTTTCGGGGGTGAATATCCCTGATGGCGTCACCGCTGTAACCTTGCGGGCCGGGGATTTGGTGCATGAGTTCGGCGGGGCCGAGCTGATGCTTGATTTGCCCGTTGATGTCGGTCAGTCGACATCGGTCAGCCAGTAAGGCCCGCAGTAAGGCTATCGCAGTCAGAAAAGAAATAACGGGGACCATCATTGGTTGGTCCCCGTTGTTGTTTTACCAGCTTTCTTTTGCGATTCGCCTGAAGTTCTCGCCCATGATTTTATCGACATCATCGGTCGAATAACCCTCAGCGATCAGTGCATCGGCAAGGGCAGGGAGTTTGCGCGGATCAAATACCGCAGCACCGCCTGCGGCCGGGCCATATCCGCTGCTTGCAGGCCAGTAGTAATCCTTGTCCACCCCATCGGGGAAATCGTTGCATCCGGCGACCTCGGGCATGGTATCAAGGCCGATGCCGACATGATCGACGCCCACCAGATCAACTGCATATTTGATGTGGCGGACCATGTCGGGGACTTCTGGCGCGTTGGGTGATTTGATGAACCGTTGGAAGCCACAAATACCGATCACGCCACCGGTATCGGCACAGGCCTTGATCTGTTCATCATCAACGCAGCGTTCGTGGCCGCCCAGGGCCTTGGGGTTGGCGTGGCTAAAGACCACCGGTTTGGACGATACCCGCATGATATCAAGCGAACTTTGCCGCCCAGTATGCGAACAATCCATGATCATGCCGCTGTTATTGACGGCCCTGACCATTTCAACACCCAGATCGGTCAGCGGGATGTCGACATCATGACAGCCACCGGCGACGGAGTTGTTGCGGTTATAGGCAAAGTGGATCTGCTTGACGCCAAGTTTGGCAAAGACCGGCACCATTTCAGGCATATCCTGAAGCATGACCGAACCTTCAAGGTCAAACCCGACACCCAGCAGGCCCTTGGATTTGGCAATGGCCAGATCATCAAAACTTTCGATCTGCATGTATTTGTCGGGGTGGGCAGCGATTTTGGCCCGGAAGGCCGCAATCACACGCAGGATATGGGCAACAGAGTTCATATCCATGCCGACATTGACACAGACATAATCGACATGGCCCGCGACATAGGTATCAAGCAGGTCTGCCGGTGTCTTGGGATCAAGCGGCAGGCAGGCATGTGCATCCCAGGTAAATGATGGCACATGTTTGCGCTGATAGTTGGTGATGGTGCTGTCGGCAGGCGCAAAGGGTGATGAGAAGCTAAGCGTGGTGGCAGAAGTCATGGTTTCTCCGGTCAGTCCCAGTCAACAAAGCTGTCGACAACAGCACGGTCATATCCCCCGGCAGCCTTGTAAAGCTGTTGGGAATAGGGATGTTCCAGCGTGCCGTCTGCAAGCTGGGTTGCTGTTGCCCGTTCGACAATACGACCATGGTTCATAATGGCGATATCGTCGCACATATGGGCCACCACAGCGAGATCGTGACTGACCATGATATAGGTCAGGCCAAGTTCGCGGCGCAAACGACTAAGAAGATTAAGGACTTCGGCCTGAATAGATACATCAAGCGCCGAGGTCGGTTCATCAAGCAGCAGGATCTTGGGTTCAAGGATCAGCGCACGGGCAATCGCAACACGCTGACGCTGACCACCGGAAAGCTGATGGGGATAGCGAAAACGGAACGAGTTATCCAAGCCGACCTGTTCAAGTGCCTGCACCACACGGGCGTCGGAATCACCAAGCCCGTGAATATTGACCGGCTCGGTCAGGATACGGTCAATGGTGTGACGCGGATGAAGCGACCCGAACGGGTCCTGAAACACCATCTGCACAAGGCGGTAGAATGCCTTGTTGCGTGTCGGGCCGAGTTCCTTGGCATTGACAACAATTTCGCCTTCCCAGTCATCGACAAGGCCGGTGATGGTACGCAGCACGGTTGATTTGCCCGATCCCGATTCACCAACCAGTCCGAAAGAACCGTTCTTCGGAACCTTGATATCGACATCCTTAAGAACGTGGTTGTCGTCAAACCAGGCATTGAGTTTGTTGATTTCAATCATGTGTTTTCCCCTTAGCCCTCTGCCCAGCTTGCTTCGCGTTCAAGG
This sequence comes from Thalassospira sp., assembly GCA_048264285.1. GTDB lineage: Bacteria > Pseudomonadota > Alphaproteobacteria > Rhodospirillales > Thalassospiraceae > Thalassospira. The sequence goes on along the minus strand of JBLXDD010000005.1, from coordinate 59,621 downwards.
ATCGGCAAATCAGCGTGATTGCCATCCATTTTCGGTAAGCAGTTCAGAAGTCCCTTGGTATAGGGGTGCTTTGCTTCGTGCAGGGCAGAAGCCGCAAGTTCTTCGACAACGCGGCCCTGATACATGACAAGCACGCGGTCGCAGAAACTTGAAACCAGATGCAGGTCGTGGCTGATGAAAATCAGCGCCATCCCGCGATCACGCACCAGATCATCCAGAATAGCCATGACCTGAAGCTGGACGGTGACATCAAGTGCGGATGTCGGTTCATCGGCAATGATCAGTTCCGGATCTGGGATCAGCATCATGGCGATCATGACGCGTTGTCCCATGCCGCCCGAAACTTCGTGCGGATAGGCATTAAAGACACGTTCCGGGTCGCGGATTTTGACAGCTTCGAGCATGTCAATCGCGCGGTGGCGGGCTTCTTTGGCGTTGACCTTGTGGTGTTCGCGATAGGCTTCGATGATCTGATCGCCAATGGTCATGACAGGGTTTAGCGAATATTTCGGGTCCTGCATGATCATGGAAATGCGCGCACCACGCACCTTGCGCCATTGGCGTGGCGACAAGTTGGCAAGGTCAACGTCATGGAATTGCAGTTGGTCTGCGGTTATCCTGCCGTTGGCCGCCGTCAGGCCGAGGATGGCACGGCCAGTCTGGGATTTTCCGGAACCGGATTCGCCCACGATGCCAAGGCGTTCACGCCCAAGATCAAACGAAACCCCGCGCACGGCACGGACTTCGCCCTTGGGCGTGTTAAAGGTCACTTCAAGATTTTTGACCGACAGAAGGGTATCGTTACTCATGATCAATCCCCTCCACGCGGATCAAGAACGTCGCGCAGGCCATCACCAAGCAGGTTGAAGCCGAGGCTGACGATAAAGATGGCAATGCCCGGCACGGTCGCAACCCACCATTGTTCAAGCAGGAACTGACGACCATCGGAAACCATTGCGCCCCATTCCGGCATTGGCGGCTGCGCACCAAGACCAAGGAAGCCAAGACCGGCGGCAATCAAAATCATGCCCGCCATATCAAGGGTAACACGCACGACAAGCGAACTGATGCACATCGGCATGATGTGACCGGCAATCAGCCCCATATTCGATGCGCCCTGTAAACGGGCGGCCTCGATGAAGTCGGATTTGCGCACGGTGATGGTTTCCGCGCGTGCGATACGGGCATAGGGGGGCCATGCGGTGATCGCAATTGCCAGAATGGCGTTCTCAAGCCCCGGTCCGAGGGCCGAGACAAAGGCCAGCGCCAAGATCAGTTTCGGGAATGCCAAAAAGATATCGGTGATGCGCATCAAAGTCGCATCAACCCAGCCGCCGAAATAACCGGCAGCCGTACCCACCAGAAGACCAAGCGGCGCGGCGGTAATGGCGACAAGACCCACAATCAAAAGGGTATATTGCGCGCCATAGATCAGACGCGAAAGAATATCGCGGCCCAACTGATCCGTGCCAAACCAGTGATCTGCACTGGGCGGCTGAATACGGTTGGCAAGATCGGCCGCCAAGGGATCATAAGGGGCGAGAAGCGGGGCAAAGATCGTGACAAGGATAAGCCCGATCACAATCGATAGCCCGATCATCGCCAGACGGTTTTCTGTAAACTTGATCCAGCCCAGCCACGCACGGCCGCATTTTGCCTGCCAGCGTGATTTGGGCGTGTCGGATGTCAGCCACTGTTTCAGGCCGGTCTGTGAGATATTTGTCTGTGTTGTCATGATTATCTCCGCGCTCTGGGATCTAGCAGGCGATAGAGCACGTCAGAAAGCATGTTTACGCCAATAAAGACCGCACCAACCACGATCGTGCCGCCAAGAACCGCGTTCATATCGGCATTGAGCAACGAATTGGTGATGTACAGTCCAAGGCCCGGCCATGCAAAGATGATTTCGGTCAGAACCGAGCCTTCGAGCAGGTTGGCATAAGAAAGCGCAATCACGGTGACAAGTGGCACCATGACATTGCCAAGGGCGTGGCGCCAGATGATACGGTGTTCGGAAATGCCTTTGACCCGCGCGGTCAGGATATATTCCTGGCTAAGCTGTTCGAGCATGAAGGAACGTGTCATGCGCGCGATATAAGCCAGCGAAAAATAAGCAAGGATCGAGGCGGGCAGAATGATGTGCGACACAGCATTCCAGAACAGGTCCATGTCGCCTTCGATCAGGGTATCAACCAGCATCAAGCCCGTCGTCGGCTCTATGAAATCAAGATAGAACGAATCAAGGCGCCCCGGTCCCGCGACCCAGTCGAGTTTCATGTAAAATACCAGAAGCCCCATCAGGCCCAGCCAGAAGATCGGCATGGAATAGCCTGCAAGACCGATCACACGAACCATGTGGTCAGGCCATTTTCCCTTGTTGATCGCGGCAAACACACCCGCAGGAATGCCAAGAACAATGCCGATAATGGTTGCCAGGGTTGCCAGTTCAAGGGTTGCCGGAAAGACGCGTTTGATATCATCGAGCACGGAATTTGACGTCAGTACCGACTGACCAAAATCGCCCTGAAGCACGTTGGAAATGTAGATAAAGAATTGTTGCCAGAGCGGGAGGTTGAGCCCCATTTCCTCTCGCACGCGGTCATAGACCTCTTGCGGGGCACGGTCGCCAACCGCTGCCAGAACCGGATCAATTGGCAAAACGCGACCAATCAGGAAGGTAACAAGCAGCAGGCCAAAAAATGTAATGGCAAGTGAAAAGACCAGCCGAATGACACTTGCCGTCGGGCCGGAAGCGAAACGGGCGCGGTTGCGCCCGTCCCGTGTGTTGCGTTTAACAGCGGACATTACGACCGTTGTCTCCTTCGTCGAGGTTAGTCTTTGGTGACATAACGATAATAGTTGTTATCGAACGATGGACCGAGGACGAAGTTGTTTACATTGCCGCGCATGGAAGCAATTTCGGTTTCCTGGAACATGATCACGAACGGACCATTTTCCAGAACTTCCTTCTGCAAATCTACGTACATTGCAGCACGTTTTGCGTCGTCGCGTTCAAGGGTGGCGGCGTCGGTTTTTGCCGTCAGGTCACCGGCATCCCACGAGTTCCGCCAAGCAAGCGGCTTGGCAGCGGCATCGTCGGAGTTGTCCGGGTTCCAGGCAAAGGTCGATGCATTGGTGTGCGGATCCTGATAATCCGGGCCCCAGCGACCGATATAGATATCGTGCTGACGGGCGCGGTATTTGGTCAGGGTCTGCTTGCCATCGCCCGGAATGATTTCCAGATTGATGCCAACCTGTGCCCAGGTCGCCTGAATGGACTGTGCCATTGCCATGATCGAGGTGGTGTTACGCGTATCCATGGTTACGCTGAACCCGTCCGGATAACCGGCCTCGGCCAGAAGGGACTTGGCTTTTTCGATATCAAGCGAATAGGGGTTTTCGTTATAAGCCCCCAGGAAACCTTCGGGCAGGAAGGCCTGATGAATCTGCGAACGACCAGCCAGAATGGTTTCTGAAATGCCTTTATAGTCGACAAGGTATTTCAGAGCTTCGCGGACTTTCGGGTTCGACAGATATTCGTTTTTCTGCGACAGGCCAAGATACCACAGGGCACCTTTACCTTTGGACATGATCTTGATGTCTTCATTGTCCGCGATCGAGGCCAGCTGGTCGGCTTCGAGGTTACGGGCAATATCCACATCGCCTTTTTCAAGCAGAAGCTGCTGTGCTGCTGATTCTTTGACGCTGCGGATAATGACGCGCTTCATTTCCGGTGCGCCATCCCAGTAATCTTCGTTTGCCGTCAGGCTCAGGCTTTCACCAGCGGTCCATTTGTTCAGTTTGAACGGGCCGGAACCGGCATAGTTGGTTTTCAGCCATTCGTGACCAAGATCGCCATCGACTTCATGGGCGAGGACTTCTTTCTTGTCGACAACGGCACCAACACCGGCGGTCAGGCAATAGAGAACAAAGCTTGGTGCATAAGCTTTGTCGAGTTCCATAACCAGCGTGCTGTCGTCAACCGCACGGATTTTGTCTTTGACATTGTCCGGGGTGAAGCCGAACTGGCCAAGAATAAAGGCCGGAGATTGATCTAGCAGGATTACACGCTGTAGCGAGAAGGCTGCATCTTCGGCGGTAAGTTCATTGCCCGAAGCGAATGTAACACCATCACGGATTTTGAAGGTGAAGGTTTTGCCGTCTTCGGAGACTTCCCAGCTTTCAGCAAGAACGCCATAGATTTTCGACACATCTTCATTGTCGAAGCCGATCAGACGATCATAGGTGTTACCAGCGTATTCAGCACCGGAAAATTCAAAAATCTGTGCCGGATCGAGCGTGATGATGTCATCAATCGAAAATGCCATGACCAGCGCATTTTTCGGCGTTTCTGCCTGCGCCATCAAAGGTGCGGTAGCGAGCGCGGTCCCCATGACCAGCCCTGCAATAAACTTGCGCATGATGCGCCTCCCGTTTGTTGTTGTGGGACCGCAGGCCTGAAAACCTGACCAAATAGACAAGGAACCGATTGATCGGCGACCGTTCGACAACCGGGCGGGGTGGAACCAGCACGGTGGTTGAATATGGTGCAACATTGCCTAAAGGTCCGAAAAGTGGGGCGGCCTGCAGGTGTTCTGCGAATAACGCATGAAGCTGAGCATAATTTATACGATTAATCAATAACCAGTCGGCACGGAATGCTGCAAAAATAATCTTTTGTCGGTTTTGCCTGATTTGCAGGCAATTCAGCCTTGGCCGAGATAACTGCTTTTTTGCGGTATTTGTGCAGGACATCAGGTTTTGTAAGGGGCCGATTATGCAAACTGGCGGGCTGGAAAACAAAAAAGCGCTGGCGGAAACCGCAGCGCTTTTTTTGTACGTCATTCCCAATCAGGGAGGGAATGGCGCGAGTGACGAGACTTGAACTCGCGGCCTCCGGCGTGACAGGCCGGCGCTCTAACCAACTGAGCTACACCCGCATGGTGCGTGGCGCGGTTTTTAGCAGCGCACCCTGTGTGGCGCAAGCGGTTTTTGACCCGGATTTTGTTTTTTTATGCGCATTCCCCAAAGGGGCGAAAATCAATACTGGTTTGGTGCGCAGAAGTTCTTTGTTCAGGCGAAAGTGGGGGCAGGTAAAGGCAAAGATATGACGGCTGGGTGCGAATTATGATGCAACAAGCAAAACCTGCTGCATGTTTCTGGCTGTGTTACTCGCGAGGTTCGCTGTATCGCTCTGTCAACTTGGTCAGGGCGGCGACGGTTGCCTGCTCTACGCTGGATCCAAATCCGGTAACCCGCCCAGCCAGGATGACATAAAGCGAATCGATGTGAATTTGGATGACCATCAATTGCTTTTTGCTGGCTGTCGTGCGATCGGCCACAAAGTTTTCAAGCGATTTGGCGATTTGGGTCATCAGCGGATACTGGAAAGTCCCGCCGAGCGCCTTGACGGAATAGGCAAGGTCGGTTGCCGACGTGATGGCCTGCGGGCGCGAAGAGGCATCGCCAATAGAGGCAATGACAATTTTGCGGCATTCCATCAGATCTTTGCCGATGTCGCGCACAAAGGTTTCCGAGCTGCGCTGAACAACCTGTTCAAGTTCTTCGAGTTGCTCGGGTGACAGATTGATATCGAAACCCTTGACGAAGTTTACAGCCCGACGTTTCAGATCTGTCTGTGGCGGAATGATCTGTACGTTTTTCTTTCTTCTCGGTTCGTTCGGCGTCACGATTGCCCCGCTTCCCCAGTCATAGTGGCTCATTCATTCAGGCTCCTGCGATCAGGGCCATCAAACTGGACCTGTCTGCGGCGTCGGTCCGGGCCAAAATACGTTCCGGTATTAATGAAACGTCTTGGTCGGGCGATCACGGAAACCAGACGGCTGTAAAGTGCCTTTGCATTAAACGGTTTTGCAAGAAATTCCGTGATGCCAAGATCGCGGGCCGTTGTGACATAACGATGTTCGGAATGAGCCGTTAGCATGATGACCGGGATGAACCGGTTCGGCGAATTGGTCGAATTGCGCATAACATCAAGAAATTCAAGGCCGTCCATCCCGCGCAAACGCCATTCGCAAATTACGATATCGATCTTTTCGGTACGCAATACATCAAAGGCATCATTGGGTGATTTGACGCGCTGGATATGACTGGCGCCAAGATAGGCGAGCGTGTCATAGACCACCTGTGCTGAAATCTTGTCCCCGTCAACGATCAAAAAACTAATTTTACTAAAGTCTATTTTCGCGTTCATCCGGCCTCGGTTCCTGAGCATCATCACGAAATGCGTCGCTATTCAGAGGGGTACAGCGCAAATCTTATGCGTTTCTTATATAAACCATTATACCTTTGTCTGGTTTCCAGCAAGGCCAAACCACTGTGAAACATGCCTGTGAATCTGACAAAAACTGACCCGGTTTGTGCTGTGAAACCAGATGAATGGACGCTGACAGCTTGTTGCTGTGAATGCCTGTATTTGGTTCGGACATCTCCAATATTGGGAAGTTTCCGAAAGAAAAAAGGGGCGGTATCGTTTTTATTCCATAGGCTTGGTGGTGCCATCATTATCGATCACCTGAACTTTCACGCCGGCCTCTTCGAACATTTCAGTCGAAATGGTCATGTCCTGTTCCCAGCGTTCAAGAAAGTCAGGGGTCAATTTGGTCTTGTCGACGAAAACCTGGGCGATGCCGGCCTGAATGATTGCACGTGCGCAATCCGAACACGGAAAATGCGTCACATAAAGCTCGCAGCCATCAAGAGATGTGCCGGTATAGCTGGCATTATAGATGGCGTTGCGTTCTGCGTGTTCGGTATAGGCGTATTTCCCCGGGCGCTGATGGCGGCTTTCGACTTCGTCATCGACCCCGCGCGGAAAGCCGTTATAACCAACGGCTCGGATTTCTTTCTTGGGGCCGATGACAACGGCACCAACCTGTGTGCTGCGATCTTTGGACCATTCGGCGATATGGGATGCAAGTCCGAGGAAACGATGGTGCCATTTGCTCATGAAAAAAGTCCTGTCCGGGGCCGGGGTTAGGTCGGGTGACCTGGTTGATTTAGCGTCTTTGATACGACGTCGAATTGTCAGGGCTGTTTTGCCTGACCACATTCTTTAAAGAAGGGGCTTCTTGGAATTGTCCAGCGAAAAATCATATTTTTGTAAAGGCATTTATCGAAAAGTCCCTGTTCAAATAGGGACTGATTGATTATTAAGGGGATACCCCCAGAAACATATCAGGATACCTTTTCGTCTCGCCGCGGATCCAGGCCGAAGCGGAAAGGACCACGTGTAAACCGAATAACAAGAGGTAGTAGCCGATGCGCCGTCAACGTAAGGCGAAGATCATCGCGACCCTGGGGCCGGCAAGTTCAAAGCCAGAAATCCTCGAGAAAATCGTGCAGTCGGGTGTGGATGTATTCCGCCTGAACTTCTCGCACGGGGAACACTCAGAACATCTGGCCCGCTTTGAGGCGATCCGTGCGGTCGAAGAAAAACTCGGCCGTCCGATCGGAATTTTGATGGATCTTCAAGGTCCGAAAATTCGTGTCGGTACCTTTGCAGATGAGCAAATCCAGCTCGAAGCTGGTGATAAATTCACCTTCGACATGGACAAGAAACCAGGTGACAACAAGCGCGTCTCGTTGCCGCACCCGGAAGTATATGCCGCACTTAAATCTGGTGCGAACCTGTTGCTTGATGATGGCAAGCTGCGCATGCGGGTCGACAAGTGCGACGATAAATCTGCTGAATGTACTGTCATTACCGGCGGACCGCTGTCAAACCGCAAGGGCGTCAATCTTCCTGATGTGATGTTGCCGCTGTCGCCGCTGACAGACAAGGATCGTGCCGATCTGGATTATGGTCTTGAAATGGGGGTCGATTTCGTCGCCCTGTCATTTGTCCAGCGTCCCGAAGACGTGGCCGAAGCCCGTAAGATCATTCAGGGGCGTGCGGCCATCGTTTCCAAACTGGAAAAGCCGCAGGCAATCGAACATCTCGACGAGATCGTTGATTTGTCCGACATGATCATGGTCGCTCGTGGTGATCTTGGGGTGGAATGCCCGCCTGAAGATGTGCCGATCCTGCAGAAGCGAATCATCAAAGCGTGCCGTACGGCGGGCAAGCCGGTGATTGTTGCGACGCAGATGCTCGATTCCATGGTTTCCAACCCGGCACCGACCCGTGCAGAGGCATCTGACGTTGCCACCGCGATTTATGACGGTGCTGATGCGGTCATGTTGTCGGCAGAAAGTGCTGTTGGTAAATATCCGCTGGAAACGGTTTCGATCATGGACCGTATTCTGGTTCGCGTCGAACAGGACGAACTGTATTACCGGATGCGCGATGCCAACCGTCCGGACCCGGAAAAGAATGCCCCGGATGCGATCAGTGCTGCTGCCCGTCAGGTGGCCGCAACAATTGGCGCCAAGGCGGTGGTAAATTATACAACGTCGGGATCAACGGCGTTCCGTGCTGCGCGTGAACGTCCGGAAGTGCCGGTTCTTGGTTTGACGCCACGGATTCAGACTGCGCGTCGTTTGGCTTTGTGCTGGGGTGTGCATCCGGTCTTTACCCGTGATGCGACCAACTTTGCCGAAATGGTCGGTATTGCCTGTGAGGTTGCCCAGCGCGAAGAATTCGCAAAGGCCGGGGACTCGCTTGTGATCACCGCCGGTGTGCCGTTCGGGACGCCGGGTGCGACCAATATTCTGCGTATCGCATGGGTCAGCAACAGCTGATCCCGCAGTCGGTTGACAGAAACGTTAATGTTTCGGTTGGTTGACACGAAAGCATAAAGCGATTTTTTTGAAAACGGGCGTCCTTGCGGGCGCCCGTTTTCTGTTGCTGATCCGCGGAATTGATCGCGGGGGCCGGTTATTTGTGACAGGGCATGTCGTCATTGATAGGGCTCGGTATTGTTAATGTTTTTTTGAGTCTTTGCGTCGATAGTCATTACCGTAATCAAGGTTCCGTCCAAAAGGCGGGACATTGAGGTTGGGGTAAAAAATTTAGACGTCTTGTCTGGTTGTGTGTCGTCGTCAGTTTCGGGTAAGCTGTTCTGACAAAACACAAAAATGAGGCATCACAAAGCTGATGCCAGATATGCCGCCAGGCACGGGACCAGGGGAATAGCTGCGATAATGCTGAGTTGGATGTTCAATCGGCAAAAAAATGCGGGCGATGGTGGGCTTGATGATAAAGCCACGGCAAAGCTGCGTGATTTGGCCGACACTGTCCGGACAATCGCACCCGAGACGTTTGGGGCCGATGGTGGCCGAACTCCGGGACGCGCGATTCCTCGTAAACACGTTTCCGAAAGCAATATTGATACAGCTGGTCTTGAACATGCCGCGCGTCTTTCCTCGGAAATCGACGCCCTGGACGATGTTGAAGATGTGCCTGATTTTGATAGCGACGTGCGCATGGATGTGGCGCGCCGCTTGCGTCGTCATTTGACCGATTTGAGCCCGTCCGAACGTTTGGAAATGGTTGATGAATTTGTCGGGGCCATCACCAATATCGGCGATTGTTACCGGCCACAGGTGATTTCCCTGATTGAACAGGAACTGGGCCACACGCCTTATATGACACGTCAGGCCGCAAACCGTTTGCGCCATGATATTCAGGCGATTGGCCGGGTCTCCATTGCCGATTATATCGAACTTCTGAGCGACGCCGACTTCCTTGATATTATGCGTGGTCGCGGCGAGTTCATTCAGACCGCAGCCGACCGCGAACGTGCCGAACGCGAAGCCGCAGCAAAGGCGCGACTGGTCAAGCAGCAGGCCGAAAAGGAAAAGGGCGGGTTGCTCAACCGGTTGCTGTCATCTGATGATGCTCCGCGCAATGTTGTGCCGATGACGCCTCATTTGGCAGATCAGATGGCCCGCAGCAAGTCACAGGCACCGGAAAACGATATCCTTGGCGGTCACAATCGCATTTCGCGTCAGGCACAGCGTCGCATTGCCCATTTCATCATGGCTTCGTTGTTCGATACTTTGGTGGAACAAGGACGGATGCGTGCCGAAGTTGCGCGCGCCTTGCGTCAGTCGGTTCGTCAGCGCATTGAAAAAGCCCGCTTTGAAAACCGGATGCCGATGGTGTCACAGGATGGCGATCTGGATGTTGATGTCGCCGATCACGAGATGATCGAGACCGACGATGTCGAGGCAACAGATGCCAAAATGACGATTGACCAGTATGTGCTTGATGCCTTGTCGCGCAATGATGATGCGCTGGTGGTACAGGCGCTGGCTCATTACGCACAAATTCGCGCCAACGCGGTATCGAAAATTCTTGATTCCGGTAGCGCCCGGGCGATTACGGCCCTTGCTTGGCGGGCAGGCATGACTGCACCGGCTGCGGTTGTTTTGCAGATCAGTAACGGTATTCCGGAATCCTCGATCGAAAGCCCGGCAGCAGGTGGTCGTTTTGCGATGGCGGCAGCTGATATGGATTGGTATATCGATTTCTTCAGCGATATGAAGCCGTCGGTTTCGCGCCCGCGTGGTGAACATGAAAGTGATCTTTCAACGCCTGAAACGCCAAAGACAGCCTCGCGGAACCCGGCACGTAGTCAGGGACAACGTCCGCTATCAAACCGCAATAGCGATGGTCTTGAAGGGCTTGTCTCTGACCGGCGATCCAAAGGTCGCAAAGAGGACTGAGTGCCATGAGCAGCAATCACGGCATCTCGTATGATGGGCTTAAATACGCCCTGAACATCAAGGAAAGCTATCGGTCAGGCGAGCCGCTTACCGTAACCGGTGCGGCAAAGCAGCAGCGTCTTTTGATGCCGGAACATTTGCTCAGCAATGATCTTGCCTTGATGCAATATGATGATCCGCTGGCATTGGCTGTGATTGCAACCAAAGATCCCGAAAGTCCGATGGCGCTGGCAGCGGCGATCCGAATGGGGCCGCATGCAAAATGCAAGGAACTGATCACCGGCGTTTTCGAAGTTGTTTCCGAAGCAACCAAACATGAACTGGTTGCCGACTGTGCCAAACTTTTGACCAAAAACGCATTCAGCCCCGAAGCATTTCATCTTGTGCGCACGCGTGCGTCAAATCACGTGGTGGAAATCCGCGAAGCGTATCGCCGCGCGATGGGCGATAATTTGCGTGCATTGCTTGATGGCAAGATGGAAGCCCGCGAATTCGTCGAGGAATTCATCGAGCTGGCATCCAATGGCAATCTGCGGATTGATATCTATCGCCGTCTGGTGATGAAGCTGATGCGTTCCGATGCTGTGCGGCCCAGTGTGAAATTCATGTTGCTTGAACGCCTTGACCGGTTCCCGCAGATGGTCAAGCTTCAGATTGTCAACGAAGTAAATTCCGCCCCGGATACGCCAGAATATCAGACCTTGAAGCAGGAATTGCGCTGGATTTACGAGGCGAAGCAAAAACAAAAGATGCCGCACGCAGCCCAGACACCGATCAATGCATCGGTCAATGCTGCGGGTCCGCGCCTTGCGGCTACCGATCTTGTCGGGCGTTCACAGATTGATTTCGGTGCGGCCGCAGGCATGCATCGACGCAATAGCATCATCAAACCGGCTGAACCGGTTCTTAAACGGAATGCCAGCCCGAACATCATGACCAGCGGCGGCTTTAGCACGCGCGAACTTTCTTCCTGGCTTAACTAATCAAATGCGGGTGGGGGACAGGTGCCCCCAGGTGTCCCCGGTGTCAGTTGTGCATTGCCGACGCGGATGTGTTTTCCGTTGTTGGAACATGCAGGCCAGCCTGATTTTCCAGATACACGGTGCAAATAACCCGCAGCAATGATGCAAAGTTCGGGATGTCGCCGCGCTCGGCGACAACTTCATCGTGAATTTTGCCCAGAAATTGCGGGGTGCTGAAGCCTTCACCGGCAGCGATTTCATCAAGAATCTGCCAAAAGCGCAATTCAAGGCGCAGGCTTGTCACGACGCCGTTGATCCGCACAGAGCGACTGACGCATTGATAGAGTTCGGGGGCGGTACCGGAATAAATTTGACACATTTGAACAGCCTTTCCTCATGGGGCTGCGGTAACGGATTGTTCCGCAGTCTTGTTTGCTTGGTTCAATGGTCAATCAATTGGCGCCCAAACGCAACGTACGATTGGGCGCTTGTTGGTTATAAATTGATTTCGGTGCCCAAAACCTTGAGGAAGGCCGCCATCCATTTCGGGTGTGCAGGCCAGGCTGGCGCTGTGACAAGGTTGCCGTCCGTGCAGGCGTCATCAATCGCAATATCGGCATAGATGCCACCACCGAGTTTGACTTCGGGGGCACAGGCCGGATAGGCCGAGATTTTGCGATCTTTGATGATGTCGGCCGCTGCGAGAAGCTGTGCACCGTGGCATACGGCGGCAATCGGTTTGTTTGCAGCGTGAAAATCACGGACCAGTCGAATCACATCTTCGTTCAGGCGTAGATATTCCGGTGCCCGTCCGCCCGGAATAACCAGTGCGTCATAGTTTTCTGCGCGTGCCGTTGCAAAGTCGGCATTGAGCGCAAAGTTATGACCGCGCTTTTCGCTGTAAGTTTGATCACCTTCGAAATCGTGAATTGCGGTGGCGATTGTGTCTCCGGCTTTTTTATCCGGGCATACAGCATCGACATGATGGCCGACGGCCAGCAATGTCTGGAACGGCACCATGGTTTCATAATCTTCGGCATAATCACCGGTGATCATCAGAATTTTTTTCGCTGACATTTTATCCTCCCGCTTGTTTTGTTGTGCAGCCTGTTGGCATGCAGGGAACAAAACTATACGCCTGTTGTCAGACCGGCGGGTAACAGCGGGATACTACGTTTACCGATCTGTGGCAGTTGACCGGGGGCCTCGATGAGTGGGCCATAAAAAAGGCCCGGATTTCTCCGAGCCTTTTGAGATGCCTTGATAATTAATCAGCTTTTGGTTTCTGACGTCTTTTTCGCAGCAGTGGTTTTTGTTGCGGTTTTCGTTGCGGTCGAGCGGGACCGGGGTGCCGGTTTTTTCGCGGCCGGTTTGGCTGCGGTTTTTGCAGCACTTGCGGTTTCCGGGCTTTCGACGATATGCAGATCACGTTGCGGGAACGGGATCGAGAAGCCGGCTGCTTCTAGTTCCGTTTTCGATTTGCGGGTCAGATCAAAGAAGGTCGGCCAGAAGTCGCTGGTGTTCACCCATCCGCGTGCAGTCAGATCGACTGAGCTTTCGCCAAGGTTCGCAACGAAGCTCATCGGTTCCGGGTCCTTGAGAACGCGTTCGTCGGATGCCACAAGGTTTGTCAGGAATTCAAGTGCCGCATCGACATCGTCATCATAGGAAATACCGACCTTGATATCGAGACGACGCGTCGGGTTGCGCGAATAGTTTTTGATCGCGCTGTTCCAGATTTGCGAATTCGGTGCCGAAATGAACACACCATCGGGCGTTTTCAACAGGGTGGTAAACAGTGTGATTTCAACAACGGTGCCCGATACGGAACCGGCTTCGACGAATTCGTCAATCTTAAGCGGGCGCAGGATCAGGATCATGACGCCAGCCGCGATGTTTGACAGCGTTCCCTGCAAAGCCAGGCCAATGGCCAGGCCGGCGGCACCAAGAACAGCGATGATGCTGGTGGTTTCAACGCCAAAGTTCGACAGGACAGCGATAATGACGAAAACCAGAATGGCATAGCGCACGATACTGGCAGCCAGTGGTTTCAGAGTCGCGTCAACAAATTTTGCATTTTTTAGGGAATGACGGACCAAAGCTGCCGCGCGACCGGCAACCCACCACCCCACGACAAGTATTAAAATCGCGCCAAGAAGGTCGAGGCCAAAGCCCAGCGCAAAGCCCTTTAGCATCTCAGTGATGGTCGCTACATCGGTTTCAATCATTTGAACCTCGTCCGCTTCGTGTCATAATTGTGTTGATTGCTATTCATACTTCGGTATGAGAGAAACAACATTACAGGTTTAAGTGTGCTTGAAAAGTCAGATGCAATCACCATTTCTTTTTACGCACAGGGAACAAACCTGAATTTCGATCGTTAAGACCATAATTCCACCATCATTGGTGTTAAGTTATTATCTGAAGAACAACCTAAAGACAGGGGTAAGACATGCAGATCCGTCCGACTATTCTTTGTGCTCTTGGTGGCGTTGCGCTTCTAAGTGCATGTAGCAGCATTGAAAATTCGAGCACCGCTGTGCCGTATGGCGGTAACCCGCTTACTTACAGCCATTCGGTCTCGTCCGCACTTGAAGCACAGGAGCCGACCACCGATTTTGGCAAGGCTCTTAAGGCAGAGTACATCGCCTATGCGCAGCGCGAAGCTGACGAATGGTACGATTTCTTCGATGCTGACTTCTTTGCGAAGAAAGCCGGTCGCGTAAGCGGTGACACCATTGTTCTTCCGGAAGACCCGGCCAACTGGCGTTTCTCGGATGAAGAAATCGCACAGAAACGTGCCGTTCGTGACGAACTTCTTGCCCTTCTTGACGATGGCAAGCGCGAAGAAAAGCCGCAGACCGCTGCAATTGCCCAGGCACGATTCGATTGCTGGGTTGAAGAAAGCGAAGAAGGTTGGCAGACCGAACTGATCAGCCAGTGCTGGAAAGATTTCGAAGCTGCAATGGCTGAACTGCGTGCGGTAGAGCCTGCTGCGCCGGCACCGGTTGCTGCTGCCGAGCCGCGTTTGTTCACCATCTTCTTTGACTTCGACAGTGTTGCAATCACCCCGGTTTCCCAGCGCGTTCTTGATGCCGCTGCGGAACAGTGGGCAGCATCCATGGGTGATGTAGCCGTTGTTGGCCACGCCGATGCATCTGGTTCGGCTGCCTATAACTTGCGTCTGTCCGAACGTCGTGCGGCAGCCGCTCTTAGCGAACTGACCGGTCGCGGTGTCAAAGGTGACATGATCGAAAGCGATGCTGTGGGTGAAGGCGATCTTCTGATCCCGACTCCGGATGGTGTTCGCGAGCCGCGTAACCGTCGTGTGACGATTTCTGTCGACTAATCGCCGACATTTACCAAATCTTTGGCAACGAGGTGGCATCATGCCACCTCGTTGTTTTTATATGTGCTTTTGACAGTGCTGCTCTTTTGGGCGGAAACAGGTGTTGAAATTGGGATTAATGTGAATAATCTCTGATTTGTATTCCTGATTTGAGTGAGAGGCGGGGACAGATGCTGAAGGCCATCAGGGCGGTCTTTTCGCGGCGCACGGGCGGCGTTGTATTGGCGGTCGCAACACTTGCGGTTGCAACTTCGACCAGTCTGCCAACGGCGCATGCGGCGGACAAAACACCGGTCGTGCCGTTTGAACGTTATTTCGCTGATCTGCGTGGCGATGGAAAGACACTGCGTTTTAATGCGTTTTCCGGTGAAATTCCGGGCAAACGCATCAAAGAGCTTCTGCGCTCTGGTCAGGTTGTCGGTGACCGTGTTCTTCTTGCCGAAGACGTCGCTGTGTATTTTCCCGATGGCTATATCGTTCAGTCACAAACAAATTTCTCGAAATATATCCCCAGACCCGGTGTAAAGCCGCTTGCGGTTGATGATCGTGATGATCTGGTGGAAAACCCGCGTTATGCTTTGGTCGAACGCTTTGACACCATTCTGGGCCGGGAATGCGCACGAACCGAATATGCCAACGGATTTGCAGCGCTTCGCATCAAGCCGGACGGGGTGATGTCACTGGTGCTTGAAACAGCCGGGCATTTTGATGCCCTTGTTGGCGAGCATACGACGGCTTATGCAGTTACCAGTGCCGTGCAGCCGGTCTTTATTGGTAATCAAGGCCTTGTGCCGGATTTGATGGCGCAATGCCAACGCGGTTAGATTTTTGGCACTGCTCTAAAGGCACCGTATCATTCGGTGCCTTTTTTGTTTCTGGTTTGATAACGATCTGTCGTTGGCTTTTACGACAAGCGCGGCAATTCGATGGCGGGACAGCGGTCCATAACCGCGATCAACCCCTTTTGCCTTGCCTTGGCGAAGGCATCCGGATTGATCACGCCAAGCTGCATCCAGACCGATTTTGCCCCGATGGCGATGGCGTCATCGACCACGCCAGCCGCATCGTTGCTGTTGCGGAAAATATCAACCATATCGACCGGTGTTTGAATGTCTGACAATTGTGCGACGACCGTTTGCCCGTGAATGGTGCTGCCAGCTTGCCCCGGATTGACCGGAATAACGTGGAAACCTTGATCAAGCAGGAATTTCATGACCCGGTTGGATGGACGGTCCGGCTTTGGGCTGGCACCGACAAGCGCGATTGTCTTGGTGTTTTCCAAAAGTGATTTGATTTCCGGGTCTGTGGGGTTTTGAAATTCAGCCATTCGGTTTCATCCGTTCTCGATAATAGATAGATTATGAATGTTATATGGTCTTTGTCGCCCTGCAAGTTTGATATGCGTCATCTTGCCGATTATCAGGGCAGGGGGATTGGCAATCGCGGAAAGTTGAAAGCATTTTAGGTGACGATGGCAGCTTGATGCTGTTTGACTGCGGGATCGGTTAAATCAGACGGAATGTTTGTTTATATGTATCCATGGCTTGACCCTGTTGGACGGTTTTCGCTTTTCAAACTGGCGGTGTTTTCGGCTCTGTTGGTGCCGGGTATCATTTTGTTATGGCCGGTGATCCTTGAGGGCGGCGCAACCATTCCCGTCAAAGAGGCCATTCTCGAAAGCGGCGAATGGACGATCAGGATTTTGATGATCACGCTGTTGATAACACCGCTGCGTCGGATTACCCGTTTCTCCAAGCTTGTGCAGGTGCGCCGTCAAATCGGCGTGGCGGCATTTTGCTATGTGATGATCCATTTTGGTCTTTATGCCATCAGTCAGAATTTAGACCTGATCCGTATCGCAAGCGAGATCATCTTGCGGGTTTACCTGACAATCGGTTTTGTTGCCGTGATCGGGCTTGGTGTTTTAACCGCAACCTCGACCAAATCTGCGATGCGGCGATTAGGGGCGAAATGGACACGTTTGCACAAGCTGGTCTATCCGATTGCAATCCTTGGTGTGGTGCATTTCTTCATGCAGTCGAAAATCGACGTCAGTGAAGCCACCCTGATGGCAGGATTTTTTGTTGGCCTGATGCTTTATCGGTTTGCCCACTGGCGGGGGTGGTCATTGCGTTCTGCACCGGTATTGCTGAGTGTCGCCGTCCTAAGCGGGGTCCTGACAGCCGGAATTGAATATGCCTGGTACGCACTTGCGACCGGTATTCCTGCGGATCGTGTTTTTGTTGCCAATCTTGAATGGATGTGGCCCTTGCGCCCGGCATGGAATGTGATGCTGGCTGGGGGCCTGATCTGTGTGATCAGCCTGTTTGGCAAGGACAAACCCGCAAACATATTCATCAAGCGGATTGCCGGTGGCCAGAAGGTGCCAGCGGGCGCTTCAACAAGATAGATCCCAGGGACAATCAGAGAAGGGGTAAGCTGTCGTGAACGGATGTTGTTTGCGGTTTTTACCCATTTTACCCATTTTACCCATACGAAAACAGACCCCGAAGTCCTAACAACTTCGGGGTCTGTTTTGTAAATTTGATGTTTCGAGCTAAACGGAAATTGTTCTAGGCGCTGGCGCGACGTGTAAATGCAGTAAGCAAACCAGCCCCGATCATAACCCCGCCACCAATACGGGTTAAACGACGCAGGGCATCGGGATGGCGGAACCGTTCACGGAGCGCACTGGCCATTATCGCCCAGATTGCAACATTGATTGCAGCCAGAGTCACAAAGGTCGTGGTCATGATAACGAACTGCGGCAAAAGCGGATTATCGGCGGTTACGAACTGCGGCACAAAGGCGATGAAAAAGACAATGCCTTTTGGGTTAAGTGCCGTGACGATATAGGCCTGCAAGAACATGCGTGACGGGCGATTGCGCTTTGCGTCCGGGTTGTCATGCAGGGCTTCGGGTTTTTCACGCCACATCTTGATCCCGAGATAGATCAGATATGCCGCGCCGCCGAGTTTCAGTAGGGTAAAGGCCTCGGCCGAGGCGGCAAGCAACGCACCAGCCCCAGCAAGCGAGATGGTCATCGCCGTCAGATCACCCAGCGCAACGCCGGGCACCGTTGCCCATGCGGTTTGTTTACCCTTGCCCAGTGCATAGCTGACAACAAGCATGATGGTCGGGCCCGGAATGGCCAGAACAACGGCGCAGGCAAATGCAAAAGCAAGCCAGATTTCAAAGGGCATGAGACAAACTCCAACGTAACGGTTCAATTTTCACATTGCCCCATTCTTGGGGAAATGAAAATACCCCGACAAAAGCAATGAATAGGTCCTGAGCCGAGTTGGCGATTTGAGGGGGGAATTTGCTATTCATGGCGCCAGGTGGGGTGGCGTTTCTCGACAAATGCGCCGATCCCTTCGCGGGCATCGTGCTTTTGCATATTTGCTGTCATGACATCAGATGCATAGGAATAGGCTTGTTTCAGGGGCATTTCGACCTGCTTGTAAAATGCCTGTTTGCCTAAACGTACTGTCATGCCTGAACGCGCAGCAATACCGGCGGCCAGGGCATCAGTGTGGTTTTCAAGGTGATCTTCTTCGACCACGTCCGATACCAACCCCATGGCAAAGGCGTCTTGTGCATTGATCGGATCACCGGTCAGAAGCATACGCATTGCATGTTTGCGCGCGATGTTGCGGCTTAGGGCGACCATGGGTGTCGAACAGAACAGGCCGATATTGACCCCCGGGGTGGCAAATTTGGCATTGTTTGAGGCAACCGCAAGATCACAACTTGCAACCAGCTGACAGCCCGCCGCCGTTGCCATGCCGCGTACACGGGCAATAACCGGTTGTGGCAAGCTTACGATTGTCATCATCAGTTCACTGCATTGGCCAAATAGACCGGCATGTTGATCACATTCGGTAATGCCCCCCATTTCCTTGAGGTCATGGCCAGCGCAAAAGACCGGTCCTTCTGCGGCAAGAATGACGCAGCGGATATCGGGTTCCTTGGCGATCTGGTCAAAGCCGGTCTGAAGGGCTGCCATCATCGCGCCGGAAAGGGCGTTGCGACGTTGCGGGTTGTTCATCGTCAGTGTGGCAACCCCGTCGCGATCAGCACGGATGACAAGGGGGGTATCGGGTGCGCAATCCGTCATCATGTTCCTCCCTGTTGACTGTATTTGGGGGTATTTTTTTTTGTTTTATTAAAAACAAGATATCATAGTAGAATTGCACGTAACGGGTTAAAAATAAAACCTTTGAAGTATGCCGGGCTTTGTCCTGAGTCTAATTGATGAAAAGTAATCGGCAGTAGTTTGGGATGAATGAGAATTCCTCACGTCGGCGCGGTCAGGTGCCGGGGCGTTTTGTTCCGAGTCATGTTGTCCGAAATGCCGTCAGGGTTACAAAATCCGTGCGTGAAACGCCGCTCCGGCGGTTTGACCGCAAGGATACAATGGAGCGCGATCTTGAAAAGTATCGTGCCGAGGCACGCGCGCGCCTATTGAAAAACGGATTTGATATTCCGCCTTTTCTGATGCCCAAGCCCGATGTCGAGGCAGGGGACCAAGACCAGAATCCCGATCAGGATATGGTTGCGGAACCGACAGAAGACCTGCGTGCCTCTGGTATTTCCGGGCCAAAACCGACAGCGCCGCTTAGCGGGGCGCAGATTACCAATGGCCTGTCGCCAGATGCCCCCACCGGCCCAAAGGCCAAACCCCGCCGATATGTACAGAGCCAACAGACTGCTGGTGGCCAGGCATTATCGCCACAGGCGACCGAAGACCACGCAGCGGCGCAAAATGCGGCGATTGCAAAGGAACGCAGTGCCTATGAAGAATATCTCGAAAGCCTGAATGGCGGAAAGACGTTACTTGATAGCATTGGCGAAAGTGGCAGTGATGCTGATCATGTGGATAACAACATCTCCGGGCGGGTGGATGATCTGAAAGAGGCGGAAAAACGCAACGCGCGTGTCAACCTTCCTGATAACGAGACAAATTGGGCGGCACGTGATGATGCCGCTGCCAAGCGCAAGGCGCACTTGCAACAACAGGACAATAAACGCCGTTCATCGACCAAAGGTCGCAAAAAACAATCACAGCCCAAAAGCTTGAACAAGATGATTGCAAGTATGGCGGCCTATATGATCACGGCTGTGGCTATTGGCTATATTCTGGTGCTGACGCTGAACGAGTTTTCGGCGATCATCGGCAGATAACGCTTCTTGCAGAATCCGTGCCTTAATACCCATATATCCAGCATGACATAAATCGGGGGCGACCGGGCAAGAACATCCGACGCGGGGGCGCCAGGATTGCGGTTATCTGTTCCATGCCGCGGTCAAGGTGGAAACAACATTCACCCTGTTGCAGGAGCCAGCGAATGACGCTGTGAAATCGCCATGATGAATGACGAAACCGGTCAGGAAGACCGTCAGCCTGTTTATCTGCCTGAAAACCGCCATCAATGGGCATCCAACCGCGAAGTCGACAAACCGCTGCGTGATCTTTCGCGTGGTCCGATCCGTGCGCGGCTCAAACAAAGAAACAACACCACATCACACCTGTCGTTTGGTGAATGGATGCGCCAAAACCTGCCGGGGATCGGGGCGACTGCGATTGTGGTGATTGTGATCCTGTGTGTGGTGGTGGCTATTTATACCGATGTTGCGGGGATCATAACCCGCTAGCTGATGTACCGGATTGTGCTTCTTGTCCTAATTGTTGACGTTAACGTAAACGTTATGTCAGGCTGTCTTTCTGAAACAATAGACGCTATATCAAAATAGCGTCACAGGGAGATCAGCCAAGCCATGAACAGTTCCGCACCCCGGACCGGTGTGACGCCGGCAGATTTTGATCGCATCATGCGCGAAAAGGTCCCTTTTGTCGGTGATCTTGATGTGCGCACGGAAAGTCTTTCGGGGGATCGGGCGGTGCTTCGTTTACCGTTTAACGAACGCCATCTGCGTCCTGGGAACGTCATCTGTGGGCCAGCGATCTTTGCGTTGGCCGATATCGCGCTTTATGCCGTCGCCTGGCTTGTGATCCCCAAAGCGGATCTGGCGGTCACGACAGAGGCCACCGTGCATTTCCTGTCCGGGGCAAAGCCGGGAGATTTGATTGCCGAGGCCAAAATCCTTAAGGCGGGCAGGCGGCTTTTGATTGCGGAATGCCATATTCGATCCGCAGTTGATGACAGCTTGTGTGCGCATGTGATCGGAACCTATGCAATGCCGCCTGCTGAAAAATAGGGGAATTTGTGTGGTAAAATAATACCCCATGCATTAAGTCATTGATTTTTAATGAAATATTCCTGTTGTTTTCCTGTTGAATGCTGGCATAATGCGCCGACTTTCAACGAGGGAACTTTCCCTCCGTGGAACCCAGTTTCGAGTATAGAAATAATGAAAACCTTCACTGCGACACCGAGCGACATCGAGCGCAAATGGTTCGTGGTCGACGCAGAAGACGTCGTCCTTGGCCGCCTTGCAGCCGTTGTTGCCAACCGTCTTCGTGGTAAACACAAAGCGATGTTTACCCCGCACATGGATTGTGGCGATCACATCGTCATCGTCAATGCCGAAAAAGTCAAACTGACTGGCCGTAAACTTCAGAACAAGAAGTTCTACTGGCACACCGGTTATCCGGGCGGCATCAAAGAACGCACCATGGACAAGCTCCTGAACGGTGAGCACCCGGAACGCGTTATCATCAAAGCTGTTGAGCGTATGATGACCCGTGGCCCGCTGCGCAGCCAGGTTCTTTCCAAACTGCACGTTTATGCTGGTACCGAGCATCCGCACGAAGCTCAGAAGCCGGAAGTCCTCGACGTAGCGGCTATGAACGAAAAGAACAAGCGGAGTGCTAAATAATGGCCGACACCAAAACTCTTGAAGATCTCAAGGATCTGGCACAGGGCGGTGAAGTCGCTGCTGCTGCAGAAGGCACCCTGCCGGAGCCGAAGATCGACGCACAGGGCCGTTCCTATGCAACCGGCCGTCGTAAGAACGCAATTGCACGCGTCTGGATCAAACCGGGCTCGGGTAAAGTCACCGTCAATGGCCGCGAGTTCGAAGACTACTTCGCACGTCCGGTTCTGCGCATGGTGATCAACCAGCCGTTCGGCGCAACTGATCGCAAAGATCAGTTCGACGTTGTCTGCACCGTTTCCGGTGGTGGTCTTTCCGGTCAGGCCGGTGCCGTTCGTCACGGTATCTCGCGCGCACTGACCATGTTCGAGCCGGCATTGCGTCCGTCACTCAAAGCTGGTGGGTTCCTCACCCGTGACTCGCGTGCGGTTGAACGTAAAAAATACGGTCGCGCCAAAGCTCGTCGTAGCTTCCAGTTCTCGAAACGTTAAGTCGTTTTCGAGAAACAGGTTCGCGATACTGTTCGGGAAAGCGTCACCTTCGGGTGGCGCTTTTTCTTTTTGCGAAAGCCAATAAAAAAGCGGCGTCTTCATTCAGAAAGACGCCGCTTTTTGTTTGTTTTCGAAGGATGTGTCTGTTGCTTATTGCCAGCGGTCCGAGAAATCGCGCGGGATCATCAGGATATCACGATCGACTTTGGTCACGTCCGTACGCCCACAAAGCGCCATGGAAACTTCGAGTTCCTTTTGAATGATCTCCAGCGACTTGGTGACGCCAGCTTCGCCCATTGCGCCTAGACCATAAACATAAGCGCGCCCGATATAGGTGCCTTTTGCACCCAGTGCCAATGCCTTTAGCACATCCTGCCCGGAACGAATGCCGCTATCGAGATGAACTTCGATCTTGTCACCAACGGCGTCCATGATGGCGGGCAGGGCCCGGATCGAGGACAGGGCACCGTCAAGCTGACGACCGCCATGGTTGGAGACAATGATGGCATCTGCGCCGACATTCAATGCTTCCAAAGCATCGCGCGGATCAATGATCCCCTTGATGATCAATGGCCCATCCCACATTTTGCGGAATTCTCGGATGCGATCCCAATCAAGTGATACGTCGAATGCTTCTGCCGTCCAGGTGGTCAGTGATGACGCGTCGGCGACACCTTTGGCGTGGCCAACAATGTTGCCAAAGAAGCGCCGCTTGGTGCCAAGCATGCCAAGGCCCCACTGCACCTTGGTCATCATGTCGGCAACCGATTTGAAAGTCAGCTTGGGCGGGGCAGACAGGCCGTTTTTCAAATCCTTATGGCGCTGGCCCAGCATCTGAAGGTCCACGGTGATCACCGCGGCCGAGCACTTGGCAGCTTTGGCGCGGTCAAACAGGCGCTTCATGAAGTCGTCGTCTTTGAGCGTATAGACCTGCAACCAGAATGGTTTGGATGTGTGTTCGGCAACATCTTCGATCGAACAGATCGACATGGTCGACAATGTGTAGGGGACGCCGAACTTTTCAGCCGCACGGGCAGCCTTGATTTCACCATCGGCGCACTGCATGCCGGTCAGGCCGACAGGGGCAAGGGCGACCGGCATGGAGACATCCTGGCCGATCATCTGGCTTTTTGTCGACCGCCCGGCCATGTCGATTGCGACCCGTTGACGCAGATGGATTTCCTGAAAGTCGCTGGTGTTTTCACGGAATGTCTGCTCGGTCCAGCTTCCGGATTCTGCGTAATCGTAAAACATGCGCGGCGTGCGCCGTTTATAGATACGTTTCAGGTCTTCAACGCAGGTAATCACTGGCATGTGCTCAACTCCGGATAAAGGTGCTTTGTATTGGTAATACCACTTTAAAGCATTACAGCAAACCGAATTGAAAATCAGCAAGGTAAAAGCTGATTTCATATGCCGGAAAAAGGCGGAGTTTGGTGTTAGGAAAGAAATTTTAAAAAGAGGCTCGGAATTTCCGCAGCTTGTGATAAGAACAAACTTCCGAAGAGATGATTTCAAAATTCAAGGTGTGCCCCAATGGCTGGAACGATGCGACGAGTTTGTAAGACATAACTGTTTGAACCTCTGTTGGATTACCTTGATATGTGTGAAGGGCCGCTAATGGAGCGGTCTTTTTTTGTGCCAATTTGACAGCTTGGCAATTGATTGAACTGAAGTAAGAGGAACCACCGATATGCAGTACAGAAAGCTGCACGACGCCGATTTTGATGCCGCGAACACATTTCTTGCCAGCCATGCCGCAACCTGCATGGTCCTGCGCGGGAACCTGCGAACTGCCGGTATCGAACGACGTCGTCATCCGCTTTCTGGTAGCTGGTTCGGTGAGGTTGCCAAGGATGGCAGCATTCATGCGATCATCGCACAGTTTGGCAACGGCAATGTCTTTATTGAAACCGGTGATCAGCCATCCGTTCCAAAAGGTCTGACCGAGGTGTTTCTTGCCGATCCGCTTAAACCGGTGGCCGGTGTGTTTGGTCGTGCGGATGTGGCACAGGGTTTTCTTGGCCAGCTGCGTCTGGAAGATGCGCCCTATGCAATCAATGCATCGGATGTGCTTTACGAGCTTGATCTTCACAAACTGATCGTGCCGCAAAACGCACGTGCCGATGATTTTCAGATGGTCGATGCCGAAAAGATCGAACGCAACACGCTGTTGCGCTGGTTGCGCGCCTATGAAATCGAAGCCCTTGGGGCCGAAGATACACCAGCACTTGATAGCAAAATTGCATCACGTCTTGTGAATGCGCTTGATGCGCGCAGCATGTGGGGCTTGATTGTGGATGGCAACGCGGTTTCTCTTTCGGGCTTTAATGCGGCCTTGCCCGATATGGTACAGGTCGGCCCTGTTTGGACCCCGCCAGAGGAACGTTCAAAGGGCTATGCGCGTATACTGGTTGCCAAAACCCTTCTGGCGGCACGTGCGCGGGGTGTGAAGGGGGCGGTATTATCGACCGACAATGAAGCCGCGGCCAAAGCCTATGAGGCGCTCGGGTTTGAAAAAGTCGGGCGTTATCGGTTGGCGCTTCTGAAAACGCCGGTTAATCTTGCCTCGATGTTAGAAGAAGCTCAGCTTTAAACGGATCGAGGTCGAGACTGAAACGCCGCCAGTTACCCTATGCGATGCCACGGCCAGTACCACCAGCAATACTCATTTTGCTGGTGGGGGCTTTTATTTGGTCATCTTTGGTGGCGGTGGTGCAAGCTCAGGCACAGGATCTGTCTCAAGTCCTCTATCGATTTGAAAACCGTGCCTTGACGCTTGGGCGGTTTGGCGCCGTGGCCGTGTTTCAGGAACGGCTGTTTGCGCAGGCCGCAAATTGTGCATCCAAACCTTTAAGCAGTTACGGTATGGCAGACGGGATTGTTGGCGCAAAGACGCGACAGGCGATCATTGATTTGCAGCCATGTTTGGACCGGGCGGTGCGCACAGCAGTCGATGGCGAGAGTTACGGCGCAATCACGGTCGGGTTGTGGCGTTTATTAATGCCTGCCAGTATGCCGCTGCCCGATGCGATCACGCGCGCCAATCATCTGACCTTTGCGCTCGAAGGCACGGATTATGATGTCATCCAGTTCAATTTCTGTCAGTCGAAAAACCCGCGCAGCGGCAAGACCTTCCTTGAAGGTGATCCCTATTGCCACACCAACGATCCGCGCGCCTATCTGACATGGGGGCCGCGCGGGGCAACGGCCGGGGCAGGGGCAGAAATCCAGCAAATCCTGTTTGCCGCAGAGCGCGCCAATCCCGGATTGTTGAAAGCCGTGTTTGGGCCTTTCACCGAAGACATGCACCGCCTTGCGCTTGGCAATAATGATGCGGCCTTTGATGTGCTGTGCGCGATTTGGGTGGATGATGGCAAACGCAACGATTTCCAAAAGCGTTTTGCAGCCTATGGTGCGCGACCGGAAGTGCAGGCGGCCTATCGTCAGGTCTATGACGCAGCCAATGCCGATGGCGGTAAAATAGCGCGATTTTTCAAGCTATATAACGCCATAAAGCCAGTCATTGGACGTGATCCGACCGAAATTGACCTGGCTTTTTTCATTGACCGGGCGACGCACGGATCTGTTCCGCCGGGCGACATCAGTCAGCTTGTGGATCGTATGACAAAGTTTGCTACCCGCACACGAAATGTGCCAAGCCCGGGTGAGCTTCGCAAACAATTGGCCGCATGGTTGCCAACACATCACAAATACAATGACCGGCTGGCCCGTGACGCGATTTTTCTGGTTGATGACCCGGATGTGGTTGTGTCGGATGCCCATCGGCGCATGTGGCTGCAGCGATCCGGACTAAAAGCCAGTGACTTCGGGCTGTCTGACCAACGATATGTCGCAAGCTACCCGGTTGCACCGGCGACCGGGTATGAGGCGATCGAGAAATTTTATACCGTTTTGCCCGAGGATGTGCGTGCCTGCCCCGATACAGTTCGGCGGGCGCGCAGGAAATAGGGGCTGATGTTCTGCCCGTACGGGAATGTTGCAGATTATGCGTGATATTGACGGTCTAATTACTTGCATCTGGTGGGCTTGTTTGCCAACATCCGCGCGTTATTGATACCTGCCCATATCAGGGCAGATTTTAGGAGCAAGATTTGAAATGAGTGACGTTAAGGTCAAAGTCGGAATTCTCGGTGCCAGTGGCTATACCGGGGCGGAATTGGTTCGTATTCTTGCGCACCATGATGCTGCGGACATCACCCTGTTGACCGCAGACCGACGTGCCGGACGTCCGTTCGGGGAAGTTTTCCCGCATCTTGCCCATATTGATCTGCCGACCATGATCAAGATCGAAGATGCAGACTGGTCCGCGGTTGATCTGATTTTCTGTGCGCTGCCGCATGGCACGACGCAGGAAGTCATTGCCGGTTTGCCCGATCATGTGAAGGTTGTTGATCTATCCGCCGACTTCCGCCTGTTTGATCCGGCGACCTACAAGGAGTGGTATGGCGCAGAACATGCCGCGCAGGATTTGCAGAAAGAAGTGGCCTATGGTCTGACCGAACTGCATCGCGAAAAGATCAAGGCGGCACGCGTGGTTGCCAATCCGGGATGTTATCCGACGCCGGTCCAGCTGGCATTGACGCCGCTTCTGGAAGGCAAGCTTGTCCATGCCGATGACATCATCATTGATGCCAAATCCGGCGTGACGGGGGCTGGTCGTTCGCCCAAGGAAATGACGCTTTATGCCGAGGTAACCGAAGGCATTCATGCCTATGGCACCGGCGGGCATCGCCATGCACCGGAAATCGAGCAGGGCCTTGCATGGGCATCTGGCAGCGATGTTGTGGTGAACTTTTCCCCGCATCTGATGCCAATGAGCCGCGGCATCCTTGAGTCCATCTATGTCAAAATGACCGATGGCACCACGGCCGAGGATATTCAGGCCGCCCTTGCAAAACGTTTTGCTGATGAGCCGTTTGTTCGTGTTTTGCCATTTGGCGTCACACCGCAAACCCGCCATGTGCGTGGGTCAAACTATGTGCTGATGGGGGTTGTTAAGGATCGCGTGCCGGGGCGTGTGATCATTGTTGCGGTGGAAGATAACCTGGTCAAAGGCGCATCGGGTCAGGCAGTTCAGAACATGAATGTCATGCTGGGCCTGCCCGAAACCATGGGCCTTGAGATCGAGCCGCTGTTCCCGTAACCGGACCGGCAATAAAGCATCAAGGGCGGAGCCACATGGTTCCGCCTTTTTTTATTGTGCGCTGTCATTGCCGTTGGGCATTGGTCGAATTTCGTCACAGCAGGCTTTCATGTCAAAGGCATCGACTTTAAACTGACAGCAATTGTCTAAGCGCCATTTTCTGAAAGGTCCCATAGCCATGCGTTTGTCTTATCGCGGGGTGAAGCCCACCATTGATGAAACCGCCTTCATTGCGCCGAATGCGACCATCATCGGCGATGTTGAAATCGGGGCCGAAACCGGCATCTGGTTTGGCTGTGTTATTCGCGGCGATGTTCATGAAATTCGCATCGGGTCGCGTACCAATATTCAGGACCTGACCATGGTGCATGTCGCCAAGGGCAAGTTCGGGACCTATATCGGTGATGATGTCACCATTGGTCATTCGGCAATCATCCATGCCTGCACGCTTGAAGATCGAAGCTTTGTTGGCATGGGGGCAACCGTCATGGATGGTTGCGTGATCGAGCAGGGCGGGATGCTTGGCGCTAACGGGTTGCTGGCACCGGGAAAACGCATTCCAGCAGGAGAGCTCTGGGCCGGTGTTCCCGCACGCAAAGTGCGTGATCTGACACAGGAAGAAATCGAATTTTTCAAGGTCTCGGCTGATCGTTATGCCGATCTGGCACAGGAATATGTCAAATCAATCCCCGAAGATTTGGCATAGGTGCCGAGCCTGACTTTGCCAAAGATTATCACATGCAGCCATTGACTTTGATCAAGGCAAGGCGCAATTAAATGGGCGTAAATGCATTGCGTTCGCAATTGCAAATATCGGCGGTATATTTGCTGCAAACGATGCCCGTTGCCTGACCTGATCAAAGTGTTTTCAATGCGTTATTTGACCCGATCTTCTTCATATATTGCTGTTTTCACTGTTCTTGTCGGATCGGTTGTGAGCGTTCCTGCCTTGGCCGATGATGCATCAAGCTTGCTGCATCGTCTGGCAGACGGACAGGGGCAATTCGCCAAGGTGAAACATGTTGATGTGGCTGAGATTGCTGCATCAACGCAAGATCCGTCGCCGTTTGAAAATCTGGCAGAACTGGGCGAGGCGCTTTATTTCGACCCGAACCTTTCGGCTAATCGGACCATGTCATGTGCGACCTGCCACGATCCGGCAACGGCGTTTCGCGATCCGCGCATTGACGTGGCAGAGGGGATGTTCTCTCTCGGAGATGATGGCAAAAGCCTTGGCGATCGTAATGCGCCGATGGCCGCCTATGCCAAGTTTTCTCCGCCGTTTCATGTTCGTGAGGATGGTGTTGCCGTTGGCGGGCAATTCTGGGACGGACGGGCAAAGGATTTGGCAGAGCAGGCTGGTGGCCCGCCCTTAAACCCGATCGAGATGGGCATGCCCGACGAAGCCAGCGTGGTTGAACGCCTTCGCGAAGATGAAGATTATATCGCAGGGTTCAAGGCGCTGTTTGGCGATGATATCTGGTCAGATACAAAAAACGCGTTTGACGCCATGACACAGGCCATCGCCGCATTTGAACAGACCGACGAGTTTTCGACTTTCGACAGCAAATATGACCGGTTCTTGCGCGGCGAATACAAAATGACGCCACAGGAAGAATTGGGGCGTGTTTTGTTCTTCTCGCAGCAATTCACCAATTGCAATACGTGCCATATGCTCAAAACCAGCCCGACGGCAGAGGGTGAAACCTTTACCAATTACGAGTTCCATAACATCGGCGTACCACGCAATACGGCCAAACGGATCGCGCTTGGCAAGGATGGCGATTTTACCGATAACGGTTTGCTTGATAACACCGCGATTGATGACCCGGCCTATCGCGGAAAATATAAAACCCCGTCACTGCGCAATGTCGCTGTGACAGGGCCTTATATGCATAATGGCGTCTTTTCTGATCTTGAAACCGTTGTGCGGTTCTATAACAAATATAACAGCAAGGCTGCGATCAATCAGACGAACCCGGAAACGGGCGAGCCTTGGGGTGAGCCAGAAGTGAAAGACACCATTTCACTTGCAGAGCTTGAAGAAGGCGATGCGCTTGATACCCAGCGGATCGATGCAATTGTTGCTTTCCTCAAGACCCTGACAGATGCACGGTACGAGCCGTTGCTTGCCGAACAGGAAATGGCGCAAAAAGAATAGGCTCCTAGCCTTAGCCTTTCAGCGTTTCGATCACCGCACTTTGGGCGAGATCGCCCGCGCCTTGCTTTGTGGCTGTTTCAAACATGCCGTGTGCAGCCTTTCCCACTGGCAGGGATAAGCCGTATTCTTCGGCCAGTTGCAGGGCATAGCGCGCGTCCTTGCTGCGCAATCCGGTCGTGAAATGAATGCCTTCGTTGTGATTGCCACTGACCATGCCAGACAAGGTTTTGACCGCCGGGCTTGATGCCAGGGGCCCGGACGCCAGCGTTCGGGCCGCCAGTTCTGTATCAAGACCTGCTTTTTGGGCCAGGGCGAGCATTTCAGCTGCGGCTGCAATGTGGACAGCCCCGATAAGATTATTCATCAGTTTATAGACTGTCCCGGCACCCGGCGTGCCGAATTTGATGATCTTTTGACCTGCGGCTTCCAGAATGGGGCGGGCCTTTTCAAGGGCTGCGTCGTCTGCCCCGATCAGAAAGGTCGTCTTGCCGGCTTCGACCTGTTCGGGGACAGCGGTGACTGGCGCATCCAGATAAAGGCATCCTGCATCAATGATGGTCTGGGCCAGATCCTTTACAAAACCGTGCGAAAGGGTGGAACATTCAATCGCGATGGTTCCGGGGCGCATGGTCGAAAGCGCGCCGCTTTTGTTGTCAAGCCAGACATCGCGTGCGGCATCGTCACTTGCCATAAATGAAATCACGGCGTCGACATCGTTGGCGGCATCGGCCGGGCTTTTACAGGCATGCGCACCAAGTGCGACAAGCGGGGCAAGTTTTCCCTGACTTCGGTTCCAGACTTTTATGTCAAATCCTTGTGACAAAAGGCGTTTGATCATCGCAGATGCCATGCGGCCTGCACCAAGAAATCCGATTTTGTACGTCATGACTATGTTCCGTGGGGCTATGTGTTTTTGATAGGGGGCGCAATAAAACGGCCTGCCACATCAGCAGGCCGTTCGATATTGAAAGTGGTCGGCGATCAGATCAGGAAAGCTTCACTTTGACATATTCGCCAGGTGCCGGGCCAAGAACCTTAAGCTTGCCATCGCCCGGCTTGCGGGCATCAACTTTTCCGCCGGTTCTGCGACTGACCCAGTTTTGCCAGTCCGTCCACCAGGATCCTTCATGCTGGGCGGCTTTGGCCATCCAGTCATCCGGGCTGGCCGGGTTGCGATTATAGGTCCAATAGCAATATTTGTTGGCTGCAGGCGGGTTGACCACCCCTGCAATATGACCAGAAGCCGACAGAACAAATTTAACTTGTCCTGACATCAATTGTGTCCCGGCATAGGTGGCCTGCCAAGGGGCGATATGATCTTCGCGCGTGGACAGGAAATAAACCGGGATCTTGATGTCTCGGAGGTCAATCGGTTCGCCGAACATCTTGATGCCGCCGGGTTCACGCAACAGGTTCTTGTTATACATATTGCGCAGATAGAAGCTGTGCATGGCCTTGGGCATGCGCGTGGAGTCGGAATTCCAGTACAGCAGATCAAACGGGAACGGGTCTTTGCCCAGCATGTAGTTGGAAACCACAAACGACCAGATCAGATCATTGGCGCGCAGCATGTTAAATGACATCGCCATGTCCCGGCCGTCAAGATAGCCTTCCTTGGACATGCTGCGTTCCAAGCTTTCGATCTGTTCGTCATCGACAAATACAGATAACTCGCCGGGTTGTTCAAAATCGGTCAGCGTCGTCAGGAAGGTAGCGGACTTGATCCGATCGTCGCCAACTTTTGCCATATAGGCAAGCGTCGAGCTTAGCAGCGTGCCGCCAAGGCAATAACCAATCGCATTGACATCCTTTTCGCCGGTGGCCTGTTCGATCATGTCAAGCGCGGCAAGAATGCCTTCCTTGGCATAGTCTTCGAACGATTTTTCGGCCAGTTCGCTATCGGGGTTGACCCAGGACAGGACAAAAACGGTGTGGCCCTGATCAACTGCCCATTTGATAAAGGAATTTTCCGGGCGCAGATCCAGAATATAGTATTTGTTGATCCATGGCGGAACGATCACAAGCGGGCGTTTGGCGACCTTGTCTGTGCTGGGGTCGTATTGCAGAAGCTCCATCAGCGGCGTCTTGCCGATGACCGCCCCCTTGGTTGTGGCAACATTTTCACCGACCTTGAAGGCATCAAGATCCGTCATGCGGATTTGCAGCTTTCCCTTGCCGCGTTCAAGATCATCAAGAAGATTCTGCAGCCCCTTAAGCAGGTTTTCCCCGCCACTTTCAATGGTTGTGCGCAAAACTTCCGGGTTGGTCATCAGGAAGTTGGTCGGTGAAATCGCATCCGCGAACTGACGGGTATAAAATTCGACCTTCTGAGCGGTTTTTTCATCGAGTCCGTCGACGTCATGGACAACGTTTTGCATCCATTGCGAGGACAGCAAATATGACTGCTTGATGAAATCGAACAGTTCGTTGTTTTCCCATGCCTCATCACGGAATCGGCGATCACCTTTTTGCGGGGATACCACCGGTTCTGCTTCTTCGCCCAGCATACGAAGTGTCGTATTGTGCCATAGCGTGTAATATTGCTGCCAGAGGTCCATCTGGGCTTCGACCAGTTTGGCCGGGTTTTGCATCATATGCGTGGTCAGTTCGGCAAAAGCAGAGCCGATATTCAAGGGATCCGGGTCCGAAATTTCCGGGTCTTCTGCCTGTTTTGCAAGGAAGTCAGAGACAAGTCGTTGACTTTTCTCGGCAATTTCTGCCATTGCTGCAGAAAGTTTTTCGGGATCCGGATGTTTGTTTTCAGTTTCGATGGCCTGTTGATCGCTCATGGGGCATTCCCTTATGATACCGCCGCAGATACTGGGTAACAGGAGAACGTTTTATGTATCTTTGCGATATCGCAAGACTTTTGACGTTCTATGTCCGGGTATCTGATTGACGTTCCGGGTTGAAACTTTGCTTGATCCCAAGCTTATCATGGCCTTAGCCTAGCGCGTCGTTTAGGGGTAGTACAAGAATTATAAGGTGACGTTTTCGCGGAACTTTCCGCGACAAATGTCGTCCAACTGAATTTGGAGCAGCGAAAACAAATGGGCGTTCTGAAATCAACGACCGGGCAGGGGTCGTGGCAGGAGACTGCAAGGGGAAAGCTGCGGGCATTGCTGCAGACTGGCTCTGCTTTGGCTGTGGTGCTGACACTTGGCGCCTGTTCTTCTGTTCCGGATGCGATTAACCCGATCGAATGGGGTAAGTCGGTCGGTGACATGTTCGATGGTGAAGACGAAGAAGTCGCCGTCAAATCCGATGAAGCGATTCCCGGTGAAGACGGAGAGTATCCGAGCCTGTCCGATACGCCGCCCAAGCCTGTTGTGACCGGCGACGCAGAACGCGATGCACTGGTTGCAGGCCTGGCAGCAGACCGCCAGAACGCGCAATATACCCAAAGTGGTCGCCGTCAAAGCAGCCCGCCTGTGAATGCGCTTCAGGCAGCACCCGAAGTCCCGGTTACGCAGCCGGTCATCAACCCGGCACCGACAACCCCGGTCAGCAGCAGCCCGATGGCCGATGCTGGTAGTGCTGCGGCGGCAACCGCTACTGCTGCGACCGCAACCAAAAGTGCGGTGACTTCTGCACCGACAGGGTCATCGATTGCCGATGAATGGAATGCAAAATCCCCGATCAGTGGCCCTGTTCCGACCCCGGAAGCACCGCCAGCGGCACCAGCTGTGACCCAAGGCGATGCCCGCGCCCAGCAGCTTGCTGCTTATGAAGCAGCGCAAAGTGCGACGGCAACATCATCTGGCGATCCGGTCATGGATCAATATCAGCGTCGCCTTGCCGAAGGTCAGGGCGTATTTGCCGATGAACCGGCAGCGATGGCATCGCAGGAATTTGATTATTCCATGTATTCCGATAACGGTGCTGTCATTGTTGATGAAAGCCAGTTGGGTGGTGCAGGGGCGGTCTATGGCGACTCCGCATCCTATGACATGACCGTTACCAATGATGCGCTGGCCGCGCGTCTCGGGGTGCTGCCCATCGAACAGGTTGGTCCGACGATCAATGAAATTCAGATTGCGCAAATCCAGTTTGCCCATGGTTCGACCAGTCTGGGTGGAAATGATTATGCCGTGCTTGAACAGGTTGCCTCGACCTGGAAGCAGACCAGTGGCTTTATCCGCGTAATCGGTCACGCATCGATGCGGACGGGGAATATGTCGCTTGAACAGCATCTGGCGGTGAACCGTCGTGTATCCGAAGGCCGCGCAGCAGCCGTGGTGTCGCGCCTGCTGGAGCTGGGGGTCAGCCCGAATGCGATCTTTGTCGGTGCGGATGGTTCTGCCGATCCGCGCTATTACGAAGGCGTTCCTGCGGGCGAAGCCGGCAACCGCCGTGTCGAGATTTATCTGGATTACTGATCCGGTCAATCTGACCCGTTCTGGACAAAACATCAAAACGCGGAGGGAGAAATCCTTCCGCGTTTTTGCTTTTGGGCACTATGTGCGCGCAAAGGGTCGGATTTGTGCCATCACTGTGCCGTTGCCCTGCCGCAAATCGCATTTATGCGTATTTTCCGCGCATTAATTCATTGTGTCCGATTTCAAGAAACGGTACATCCTTCGAATTGTGCACGATTAATAGCCGAAATATCGTGCTTATACGCAATTTTTCAGAAATCGAGGATATGCTTTTCGCATAAAATTCGAATTTCATCGATTTGACGAGGAAACAGGATAATGTCTCAGGACTTCCATCGCATAAAACGTCTTCCACCTTATGTATTCGCAGAAGTAAATGCGATGAAGGCGGCAGCACGGCGAGCGGGAGAAGACATTATCGATTTTGGCATGGGCAACCCGGACCCGGCCACACCACAACATATCGTCGACAAGCTGGTTGAAACCGTCCAGAACCCGCGCACGCATGGCTATTCGATGTCACGCGGCATTCCGGGGCTGCGCAAGGCCTTGGCTGCTTATTATGACCGTCGCTTTGGTGTGGATATCGATCCCGAAACCGAAACGGTGGTGACATTGGGATCCAAGGAAGGGTTGGCCAACCTTGCGGCGGCGATCACAAGCCCGGGCGATATTTTTCTGGTGCCCAATCCGTCCTATCCGATTCATGCATTCGGCTTTATCATTGCCGGGGCGGCTTTGCGCCATATTCCGATTGGCCATGATGACCAGGGTACATTCAACACCGAAAGCTTTATGGAGCAGCTCCATCGTGCGGTGAAACATTCGGTGCCGAAACCCAGTGCGGTGGTGCTGAACTTCCCGGCCAACCCGACCTCGCTTGTGGTGGATCTGGCATTTTATCAGGAAGTTGTCGATTTCTGCCGCAAGCATGAAATCTATGTGCTGTCTGATATTGCCTATTCCGAGATCTATTTTGACGGCAATCCGCCGCCCTCGATCCTGCAATGCAAGGGCGCAAAGGATATTGCTGTTGAATTCTATTCGCTGTCGAAAACCTATTCGATGGCGGGGTGGCGTATCGGGTTTGCGACGGGCAACAAAAAGCTGATCAATGCACTTACCCGGATCAAGTCATACCTTGATTACGGGGCCTTTACCCCGGTTCAGGTCGCGGCAACCGCGGCGCTCAACGGTCCACAGGATTGCGTCGAGGAATTCCGCAACCTGTACCGCGAACGCCGCGATATCTTTATCGAAGGTGCGCAAAGTGCCGGTTGGGAAATTCCAAGCCCGGCGGCAACCATGTTTGCCTGGGCGCCGATCCCTGATGCTTTTGTAGAACTTGGATCGCTTGATTTCTCCAAGCTTCTTTTGCAAGAAGCAGGCGTTGCCGTGGCACCGGGACTGGGCTTTGGCGAATATGGGGATCGACATGTGCGTATTGCCTTGGTGGAAAATAAACACCGTATCCGGCAGGCCAACCGCAACATCAAACAGTTCTTTGCCAAATGTCCTGATGCAGAATCTGCACGTGAACTGTTGAAGAAATCCGTCTGATATCTCATAAAGCATTCTGTGTTTCGCCCGGGACATATCCCGGGCGTTCTGTTATCAGGGCGCAGTGATCAAATTCGATCATGGACGAAGCCAAAGATGTAACCACGCGACAAGGAGTTATCGTGAAAGACGTCGTCAAAATCGGTGTGGCAGGCCTGGGTACGGTCGGTGCCGGAACCGTTAAACTGCTGAGTGAACATCGCGACATTCTGACCGACCGTTCGGGTCGCCAGATTGTTGTCACAGCGGTATCGGCGCGTGATCGAACTCGGGATCGTGGTTTTTCAACAGATGGCCTGACCTGGTATGAAGACGCACGCGATCTTGCGTCGGATAAGGATATCGATATCTTTGTCGAACTGATCGGCGGATCAGAAGGCATTGCCTATGACGCCTGCAAAGCAGCCCTTGAAAATGGCAAGCATGTTGTCACGGCCAACAAGGCGCTGATCGCGCTTAAGGGCGTGGAGCTGGCCCAGATTGCCGATGCCAACAATGTGACCATCGCCTATGAGGCCGCCGTTGCCGGGGGGATCCCGGTCATCAAGGCGTTGCGCGAAGGATTGGCGGGTAATGAAATTTCACGTGTGACCGGCATTCTGAACGGCACATGTAACTATATCCTGACCACCATGCGTGAACAGGGCCGCGATTTTGCCGACGTTCTGGCAGAGGCACAAAAACTTGGCTATGCCGAAGCTGATCCGACTTTTGATGTCGATGGCATTGATGCCGCGCACAAGCTTGCGATCCTGGCCAGCCTCGCCTTCGGGGTGGAAGTTGATTTTGATGCGGTGTCGGTCGAAGGTATTCGCAGTGTTTCTGCCCTTGATATTCAGCTTGCCGAGGAACTTGGTTATCGCATCAAGTTGCTGGGCATTGCCAAACAGACGGCAGAGGGCATCGAACAGCGCGTTTCCCCGGTGATGGTCGATCGTGCGACCCAGATTTCCAAGGTCGAAGGCGTGTTTAATGCGGTTGCCCTTGAAGGCGATTATGTCGGGCCGGTCGTGCTTCAGGGCCGGGGTGCGGGCGAACGTCCGACGGCCTCTGCGGTGGTTGCCGATATCGTTGATGTTGCCGCAGGGCGTGCTGCGCCCGTCTTTGGTGTGCCGACTGATCGGCTTAAGACCAATGTGCGTGCCTCGCTCGAAAAGCATGTCGGTGCCTATTACCTGCGCCTGATGGTGTGGGATCGTCCGGGTGTCATGGCCGAGGTGACCGCAACCCTTGCCAAACACGGGGTTTCGATGGCCTCCATGATCCAGCATGGCCGGGCCGAAACCGAAGGTGGCGTTGTGCCGGTTGTGATCGTGACCCATGAAACCAGCGAAGCGTCCATGTCCGGGGCGGTGAATGATATTGCGGCCTTTGAAAGCAATTCTCAGCCGCCGGTTCTGTTGCGGATCGAAAGCTTCGCTTCTTAAAACAATAAAGTTCAAGGCGCTCCGTGTCTGTCATGATGCGGGGCGCTGTTGTATAGTTCGGGCAGACAGCCGAGCATCAAAAATAAAAAGACAACAACGAGATGGGGCCCCCAGACCCCGCGTCAGTAATACGAGGAAGATACAATGGATCGAAATCTTGCGCTTGAGACGGTACGCGTCACCGAGGCTGCGGCACTTGCGTGCTCTGGCTTGATGGGGCGTGGCGATGAAAAGGCCGCCGATCAGGCTGCCGTAGATGCGATGCGCAATGCTCTTAACAGCATGGATATCAAAGGTACGGTCGTGATTGGCGAAGGCGAACGCGACGAAGCCCCGATGCTGTTCATTGGCGAAGAAGTTGGCTCGGGCGAAGGTCCGGAAATCGACATTGCGCTTGATCCGCTTGAAGGTACGACCATTTGCGCGACCGGTGGTCCGAACTCTTTGGCCGTTGTTGCCATGGCTGAAAAGGGTGGCTTCCTGAATGCGCCGGACACCTACATGGAAAAGATTGCTGTGGGTGGAGGTCTTCCTGATGATGTTGTTGATCTTGATGCCAGCCCGGCCGAAAACCTCAAAAGCCTGGCTGCGGCCAAGGGGTGTGATGTTGCTGATCTGGTTGTGTGCATCCTTGATCGTCCGCGCCATCAGGACATCATTGCCAAAACCCGCGAAGCAGGCGCACGCATCATGCTGATTGGCGATGGTGACGTTGCCGGTGTGATCGCGACTTCGCAGAAAACATCCGGCATTGATCTTTACATGGGGACGGGGGGCGCGCCCGAAGGCGTTCTTGCCGCCGCAGCCCTTCGTTGCATCGGTGGTCAGTTCCAGGGCCGTCTTGTTTTCCGCAACGATGATGAAATCGCGCGCGCAAAAAAATGGGGCATCGAAGACCTGACCCGTAAATACAAGCTGAACGAACTTGCCAAGGGCAATGTCATGTTTGCCGCAACCGGTGTGACCGATGGCGCGATGCTGCGCGGTGTCCGTCGTTTCGCCAATGGGGCCGAAACCGAAAGCATCGTGATGCGTTCCCAGTCGGGTACCGTGCGCTATGTCCGCGCTGTTCACGATTTCAGCCGGAAAATCTGGTACAAATAAGTTCTGCTTCTCGCAGGATCAGAAAAAGGGAGTGCCTTGATGTAATTCTTGGCACTCCCTTTTTTTATCACTTGCAGGAGTTGGGCGACTGGGTTACATCCTCCGCCCCCCAATGACGAACACCATATGCCGGAGCCTGCCAGATGTCGGAAATTATTGCTCTTGATTTCGGAACGACGAATTCTGTCCTTGCGGTGGCGGACAGCGCAGGAAATGTGCAATCGGCCAAGTTCGAAGTCGGTGCCAACAGCTTTGATACCTATCGGACCATTCTGTATTTCTGGGAAGATCAGGATCTTAAGGCACCGGGTGCGCCGACCTATACCAAAAGTTGTTCCGGCCCGTTTGCGATTGAAGAATATCTTCAGGAAAGCCATGACTGCCGTTTGATCCAGTCGATGAAATCATATCTGGCGGCCAAGGATTTCGAAGGGACCGATATTTTCGGCACGACCTATTCGATCGAAGATCTGGTCGGAACGTTTTTGACGCAAATACACCATTTCGCCCAGCACAGCCTTGGCTGGTTGGGGCATCGGGTGATTTCCGGTCGTCCGGTGGCCTTTGCAGGCAATAACCCCGATAATGACTTTGCCGAAATGCGCTTGCGTGCGGCCTATGAGCAGGCCGGTTTTGACGTCGAGGCCATGGTATTCGAACCCTTGGCAGCGTCCTATTATTACGGGCGCGAACTTGATAAACCCGAAACCGTTCTGGTCGCCGACTTTGGCGGTGGTACGAGTGACTTTTCACTGATCCGCTTTACACCGGGATTGGGTATTCGCGGGGTCCAGCCATTGGCGCATACCGGTCTTGGCGTTGCCGGTGACCGGTTTGATTACCGCATCATTCAAAAAGCCGTCTGGCCGCGCTTGGGCTTTGGCTCGGAATATAAATCAATGGGCGCGACGCTTCCGGTGCCGCGGCAATATTACACGGCTTTTTCGCGCTGGCATGAACTTGCGATGATGAACCAGCCCAAAACCATCAATGAAATCAAAAGTCTGATCAGGTCTGCCACCAAACCTGACGATATCGAGGATCTGGTCGCGATCATCGAAGATGAAATGGGATTCCATCTTTATCAAACCGTATCCAGGGCCAAGGCAGAGCTGTCTGAAAAAGACAGCACCGTCTTGCAATTCGCCCATGGCGGGGTGGAGATTGAAGAAAAACTGACCCGTGCCGATTTCGAAAACGCCATTGCACCTGACATGGCCGAAATCGAACTGGCGGCAAAAAATTGCCTTGATCAGGCGGGCGTTGATGCACGTGATGTATCCCGCGTGTTTATGACAGGTGGTACATCCTATGTCCCCGCTGTGCGCAAGCTGTTCGAAGACCGCTTTGGCAAAGACCGCATCGAAATCGGCCAGCCGTTCCTGTCGGTTGCGCATGGTTTGGCCCTGATTGCGGCGGATGAGGGGATTGTATAAACCCGGCAAAGGTCCGGATCAGGTTCGTTCCGGACCTTTTACGATAACGTCTTCTTCGCTCATGCCTCGGCGCCAATGAGCAAATGCGACCAGTCGGGAATTTGGAATTCCGACGTCTTCGCGCAGATATGTGCGAATGTCACGAAAACCCAGATATTCGGTGCCAAGCCAGCAAAACAGATCATCCACATATGGTGAAAGATCAAGCATGCGGAGCTTGTCTAACAGTAAGGTTGTTGTGCCGGGCATCTGACCATCCCGATACAGCCAATGAAGTTGAAAACCCGCAGGGGCATCAATTGTTTGTTCTTCTGATGCGTCGGCAACCTCAATGATCGCGTCCCCTGTGACATTCGCAGGGAGGCCTTCCAGAATGCGTGCAATACCCGGCAGGCCAGTTTCATCGCCAATCAGAAGATACCTTTTTGCCGGTTGAGGCCCGTTACCTGCGGGGCCAAGCATTCCGACTATTTTTCCGGGGCAGGCCGTTCTGGCCCATGCGGCACCCGGGCCTTGCCCATCATGAATCACAAAGTCGATATCAAGAGTGCCAGCCGCAGTGTCGATCTTTCGAATGGTATAAATACGTGATTCAAGTTTGCCGCTTTCGGGCCAGGAAATTTTGCCGTTATCGTCAAGCGTTGGCCAATCCGACAGAGCTTTTTGCCCATCTTTTTTCGGAAACATCAGCCGACAATGTATCTGGTCCGGTGCGGCATATGTTCCCAGATTTTTGCCACGAAAACGAATGCGGCGCAGTGTGGGGGTTAGGTCCGAAACACCGATAACTTCTATAAGGCGCAGATCAGGCGGAGAAGTCTTGCCCGTCTTGTCGCCAGTCCATTCAAAAGAGATGGCCTGGGGTTGGGTGATGAAATCAATCAGTATGGTAAGATCATGTTTCAGCCGGTTGAATGAACCGGGCTTGGATGCTTCGACATGGATCTGAAGCTGATTTTCGCCGGGAACAAGCGTTGCTGTGCCAAGCGGTGACACAAAGAACGCACCATTTTCGTGGGCATGATATGCCATGTTATGAGCGCAAAGCAGATCAATAATGTTCTGAAATTCGCGATCAATTCCCGGAAAGCGGAATGCAGCCTTGGCTGTGTATTTGGTCATGGCGTTTATCCTTGTCTTTTTATCTGCTGTCTTTGGGGCAGCTTTTAGCGGGAATAAGTCATGGTAGAGGTCGCGTTGGCG
This sequence comes from Thalassospira sp., assembly GCA_048264285.1. GTDB lineage: Bacteria > Pseudomonadota > Alphaproteobacteria > Rhodospirillales > Thalassospiraceae > Thalassospira. The sequence continues at coordinate 18,910 of JBLXDD010000005.1, read as the reverse complement.
GTTTTGCAATACTGCGATCACGGCAGATAAGGGTGCATTAGGTGTCGTCGCGCAGTGATATCCAGCAGGGACCGGTAATCGCTGTGCTCAGGAAACGGCGATTTATCTCATTGAGAGTGCTCGTGGGGTTGAGGTCGCTGAATATGTCCGGATGAAGCCATTTTGCCGCGACTTCAAGAAACAGAATTTGCAGCGGCGGGATGGTTAAAAGACCGGTCCAAACGCAATGAACACGGTTTTTTTCAACAGCGGGAATTGTCGCTAAACCGGTTCGTTCTGTCAGGCGTTTCAAACCTTTGAGTGCTGGGGCAGGATCAAGTCCGGGGCCGACCGCCGGACGCATTTCCGCCGCATAAGCTCCGCCAGACGCGATATAGACTTCTGGTGCTTCGGTCATCAGTTGTTCGATTGAAACCTGTGCGTACCATGGGGCTGAGACGGCTGATAAATTACGTCCGCCTGCCTGACGCAGAAGGTCGCCCCATATTTGCTGACCAGCCGCCCAACAGCAATCATCATAGGTTGATTGGATTTCAAGGTACGCTGTAGGTGGTTCTACATCTATCAGGCGACTGGCAATTGCCCGGCGATGTTGATCAATGAAAGAGATGAATTCTTCGGCACGGGGTTGGCGATCAAGGATATTGCCCCACATGCGCATTACGGCTGCCATCTCGTCAAATGTGTTTGACGCGCTTTTTGTCTCCGAGGTGATATTCGACGAAACGTTACTGAAAACAACGGGAATCCCAGCGCTTTCAAGGCGCTGGGTCAGTTCACCCTTTCCAAGTCCGGGCTCTGAGAATGCGGTAGCAACCACCAGATCCGGCTGAAGAGCAATCAGCTTTTCATGAGATACCGTCCCCGGCGCAGATCCACCGACAACCTCGATCGCTGTTCCGTCCGGGCGGATGTCAAAGGCTGCGCGAAGAGTATCGCTATCCAGTCTTGCCGTGTCAGCCCACCCAACAACCAGATCGGATGGTGCGGGATGGAGTATTGCCATGGTTACTATGTCACGGGCATCAAGCAATACAATGCGTGAAACCCTATCGGGCAGGGTAACGGTACGACCGGCAAGATCGGTCACATCAATGGAAGTTTTGGAAACGGCGTTTGCGACGGCCACCGAAGGGGTAGCCATCGCCGCGCCGAGCAGAAGGGAGAATTTCCGTCTGTTCAGAAGCATTTTAAAAAGCCTGTCTTACCATTTGTATCGAAGGCCGAGCAGGAACTGTGCACCATTGCCGTACTGGCAATAGAAGTTAGAGCTGCAGCTTGAATAATATTCCTTGTCAAACAGGTTCGTGACGTTAAGCGTAGCTTCCGCACCTTCCAGCGCGGGGGCGATGCCGCCAAGGGCATAGCTGAGCGCTGCGTCGGCCAAAACATAACCATCTGCTTTGACGTTATTCGTATTGTCCGCAAAACTACTGCCGACAAAGCGCAAGCCGCCACCAATCGCCAGCCCATCAAAAGCCCCGTGGTTAAATCGGTAATTGGCCCAGGCAGAACCGTAATATTCCGGTGCGGCCTGCGGGCGTTTGCCAACATTTGAGGCCGTGCTTGATTCGGTGACCTCGGTATCGATCAGGGTCGTCGATGCAATCAATTCAAGGTTTTCTGTTGCCTGACCACGGGCTTCGAATTCGAGGCCGCGCGAACGGATTTCGCCTTCCTGAACCTGGAAATTGGTATTCACAGGATCGGATGTCAGGACATTTTCCTGAGTGATTTGGAATGCAGAAACGGTAAATAGCGCATCAAATCCACGTGGCTCGTATTTGATGCCGGCTTCCCACTGTTCTGCTTCGGTTGGTTCGAACGGATTGCTGGCCGCATCAACGCCCACGGTCGGTTCGAACGATGTCGAGTAACTAACATAAGGGGCAACGCCATTATCAAATTTGTAAAGCAATCCAGCGCGATAGGTTGCCGATTCACTTGACTGGTCGTCTATGCTGCTTGCAATCCGTTTCAAAGTTTCCTGTTCGGTCCAGTCATATCTGGCCCCAAGAAGTACATGCAAACGGTCAAGTTTCACCTGATCCTGAAGATAAACCCCGGTCTGCTGCAAGGTTTGCTTGTTGTCGATGAAGGTTGTGAATGGTCCGAATGACGCCCCGTATTGCGGATTAAGGACATTGAGAGACGGAGCTGTTCCGACCTCATATTTCCATTCGCTGATTGAACGTTGAAAATCAATACCGACAAGGGATGTGTGTTTTAAAGCACCGGTTGCGAACTCAAACCGGGCATTGTTATCGGTTGATATGCCATCAACACTTTCCGTCGATTTTGTTGCCTGTCGGGGAAGATCGCCTCCGGCAGTTAGGGCCCCGGTCATCTGGATGCCCTGAAAATAAAGATCCATCGCCGAATAGCGTGTCGTGGAACTGATGCTTATGGTGTCATTGATGCGGTGGTCGAAATCATAACCGAACCCGTATTGTTCACGGTCATAGCTTTCGTAACTCGGATCTCCGACATTGAAGTCGCGATCCAGTGCGCCGCTATATTGCCCGGATGCGAGAAACTTCGGATAGATCGAGTTGAAGTAACCACCTTCGGGATCTTGTTGATAATAGGTTTGGACGGTCAGAGAAGTGTCGGTCGTCGGCTGCCAGGTCAGCGCCGGTGCGACTGCAATACGTTCTTCATCGACATCGTCGTAGCGGGTGCCCGAGTGCCGTGCAATACCTGTTAGGCTATATTGCCATTGGCCGGCTTCGTCCAATGCCCCCTGGCTGGTTAGCCCTGCCTGAATACGGTCATGCGAACCATATTCAATGCGGGCCTCGTTATAGGAGGTCTTGCTAGGGGAACGGGATACCTGATTGACCATGCCGCCCGGGCTTGTCTGGCCGTACATGACTGCTGACGGGCCCTTAAGCACATCAAGATGGTCAATCAGAAACGCATCAATAGAGGGGAGCGCAAAGCCCTGACCTCGGGGAAGGCGCAATCCGTCAAGAAAATCAACAACACGGGTCGAAGTCCCGAAGCCGCCATAGCCCCGCATGAACATGCTGTCATACCGGCTCGTTGTGTCGGGTGTTGATAAAATGCCAGCGGTATAATTCAACGCATCTTTCACGCTTTGCGGATTTTGGTCATCAAGCTGGCGGCGTGTAACGGTACTGATGGCCTGCGGAGTTTCGGACACAGGCGTAAGGGTCTTGGTTGCACTTTCGGGGGTGCTATCAAGATAGGAATCCCGGGTCGCATTCTGATCGTATGAATCTGCGTCCGCCTCAACCTCGATGGCAGGAAGAGTTACTTCTGCATCCTGCGCATATGCGGCAAGGGGGCTTAGCATCGTCGAAGTCGCAAGCAATATCATGCGAGCACGCATTGGAGACATCACTGTCATTTGTTGGAGCCTTTTCTGTTTCGTCGCTTTGCGGGCAAGCAGATCGTAGTTCTGTAATGCGTATCATTATTAATTGCGACTCATGTAAAGCAAACGGGACGGTTCCGTCCAGTTAATTTTTCATATTTATTAACATGATATGAATTCTTGATCTTTTGAGTTGGGGATTAGGCATCGACGAAGATCGCGCGATCTGTTAGGAAAAAGGCCAAATTGCCAAAACGGGCGCAGCTATTTTCCGCCATTGGGTTTGCCGGGCATATCGGGCAGATCGGCGACTGAGAGAGGGAAAATGACAAAACCGGTTGCGATAAAACGGCGTATCGGACGTCCGCCAAAGGAGGACTCGGTCGAAACATCAAACCGGATCATCGATACAGCAGCGCAGTTGTTTGCGGCCCAAGGCTATGCGGCGACGTCGATGGAGCAGGTTGCTTCTGCTTGTAATGCAGGAAAAGACACGATCTATCGCAGATTTCCCTCAAAGGCGGACCTGTTCGGCGCGGTTGTTGACCGTTTGCGCGCGGGTGTTCTGGAAAATCTTGAAAACGAAATCAACACGATTGCAGATAGCGGAGACGCCCTTGAGAGGTTGCGCCATCTTGCGAAATGGTTCTTGTCGGTGAATTTGCGCCCGGAGATGGTTGCCTTTAAGCGCATTGCTATGAGCGAAGCTGTTGTGTTTGGCTCTGCCGGGCAAGGTCAAACGGACAAAGATCCGATCATGGACCGTCTTGTCGGGGTTGTTAAGGATGCCCAGCGCGATGGATTATTGTGTGGCGATAACTCTACAGTCATTGCCAATCACCTGATCCATTCCATCGTATTCGGTCCGTCAAACCATGCCATGCTGGGTGGGAAACAATATGACGATCCAGCCATTCGGGACCAGTATTTTGATCAGGCATGGAAGCTGTTCCTGCATGGGGCGGGGCAGTAACGGGGCCAAGGTTCCAAGGGGGATATTAAGGGGCGATATATATCCGTTTCTCGATCCCGGAATGAGCCTGCCCTGTTGGCAATGGACGGGGTATTCGGGGCGCCGTTTGCTTAACAGGCAAAGTCCCCGCTGCAGATAACCCCAAGCAGCGAGATCGCAACAACAAACAACGCAACCGCAAGGCCGCTTAGGGCGTAAAGCCAGATGCCCAGACGGTGGCGTCTGAATATCCAGGGCAAAATGCCGCCCATCAGGCACAGCACCGGAAAGGCCAGCACGCTGTAAAACAGCAATTGTGTCAGGGGATTGTCTTCTGATCCCGGCGCATCAAACATCATCGGTGAAAACATCACCAAGGGTGCCGACATCACAGCAGCAAGAAGAGACAGGATGGTTAATCCGATCCTGAGACCTTTTTTGTGGGGCATTGCACGTATCCTTTATGATTTTAAAGACAAATTCCCATAACAGCGGATTACGAGCAAGGAGCTTGTCCCAATGTGTGCGTGTGACAGGTCGGGGTGGGAACAGACTCTAAAATATCCGGTTCCAGACCGCCCGAGATTGCGCTATTTCATAAGGCATGACAGAGCAGCAACAAGAAACGACCTTTATGGGTATCGAGCGATCCGTCACCGGGAAATGGTGGCGCGAACGCACAAGTGACGAACGGCTGGCAACCACGATAGCCCAGCGTTTTGGTGTGCCCGAGATTGTCGGCCGGGTGATGGCCGCACGTGGCATTGACCTTGATGACGTTGAAAGTTTCCTGTCGCCGACATTGCGTGATCTGATGCCTGATCCATCCAGTTTGCGCGATATGGATAAAGCCGCCGCACGCATTGCCGATGCCATCGAGGCGGGCGAGGGGATTGCCGTTTTTGGCGATTATGATGTGGATGGCGCGACCAGTACCGCGCTTTTAAAGCGGTTCTTTGGTGCCCTTGGCATTGATGTACCTGTCCATATCCCTGATCGCATGACCGAGGGATATGGCCCCAATGCGCCTGCGCTTTTGGAGCTGCAGCGCAAAGGCGCCAAGCTGATCCTGACGGTTGATTGCGGGGTGACGGCCTATGGGCCGCTGCAGGAAGCCCGCGATGCCGGGATCGAGGTGATTGTTGTCGATCACCATGCCGCAGAGCCGGAATTGCCGCCTGCGGTGGCGGTGGTGAACCCCAACCGGCTCGATGATGATAGCGGTCTTGGCCATTTATGTGCGGCCGGTGTGGCGTTTCTGGTCTGTGTGGCGTTGCTGCGCGAATTGCGCAATCGTGGCTGGCTTGAAAAGAAGGGCGTAGGTGCACCGGATTTGCGCAACTGGCTTGATCTGGTGGCCCTTGGTACGGTGTGTGATGTGGTGCCGCTGCGTGGTCTTAACCGGGCCTTTGTGACACAGGGCCTTAAGGTGATGAAACATCGCAGAAATATCGGCATGACGTCGCTTGCCGATATTGCCGGTGTCAATGAAGTGCCAAGTGCCTATCATCTGGGATATGTCCTTGGACCGCGTGTGAATGCCGGTGGACGCGTTGGCGAGAGTTTCCTGGGGACACGGTTGTTATCAGGCGACAACCCGGCTGAGGCGCAGGATATCGCGCGCAAGCTTGATGAATATAATCGAGAGCGTAAAGCGATCGAGGATATCGTTCTTGATCAGGCGATCAGCGCAGTCGAAGGTAAATCAAAGGTCGGCTCGATGGTGCTGGTCGGTGGCGAAGACTGGCACCCCGGTGTGATCGGCATTGTCGCAAGCAGACTTAAGGATCGCTATCACGTGCCGTCGCTTGTGATGGGGATGGTTGACGGTGTTTATAAGGGCTCTGCGCGGTCTGTGCGGGGCATTGATCTTGGCGATGCGATCATCGCTGCACGTCAGGCCGGGCTTCTGATCAATGGGGGCGGGCACCATATGGCTGCGGGCTTTACCCTTGATCCCGAAAAGCTTGATGCGTTCGAGGCCTTCCTTGAGGAACGCTTTGCCAAGATTATCGCCGAAAATGACATTCGCCCGACCATCACGGTTGATGGCGCGCTGCATGCCAAGGGGGCGACGCTTGAACTGATTGACGCGCTTGAAAAACTGGGGCCATTCGGGGCCGGCAATGCCGAGCCGCGTTTTGTTTTTGTTGATTGCCGGGCGGTCAAGGCGGATGTGGTCGGCGCTGATCATGTGCGTTGCATCCTGACCGGCGCGAACGGGCAGGGCCGGCTTAAGGCGATTGCCTTTCGCTGCCTTGATAATGATATGGGCCAGACCCTGATCAAGCATGGCGGTCGCCCGCTGCATGTTCTGGGTCATTTGCGCCGTGATAGCTGGCAGGGGCGTGACGGGGTTCAGCTGATTATTGATGATGTGGCCCTGCCGGTCTGAGTAAGCTGTCATGTTGTCTATGATACTGCAAACGCTTGCTGTTTAGGTGGGTTCGGATTAATGCTGAACGTATCATGACACAAAAAATGCGCCCCACATCCCCCGTCACGACGCCCAAGCATGGTCTCGGATCGTTTCTGATCGTTTTGATGCCGATCATGCTGGCTTTTTCGCTTAGTCAGTTTTTCCGCTCTGCGCAGGCATTGCTTGCCGGGCCGTTGCGCGATGAGCTTGCCGTTACCCCCGAACAGCTTGGCCTGATATCGGGAAGTTTCCATTTTGCCTTTGCTTTGATGCAAATTCCGGTCGGTGTTTTGCTTGACCGGTTTGGCCCGCGCCTGACCAACGGGTTTTTGACGATGGTTACGGTTGCCGGTGTGATCATTTTTGCCAACGCGCAAAATGTGCTGGGCCTGATGACCGGGCAGGCGGTGATCGGGCTGGGATGCTCGGCAGCGTTTATGTCCGCACTTGTTCTTGCAGCGCGCTGGACCGCGCCGGAAAAATTCGCGGCGGCCTCGGGTCTGATTGTGTCCTTTAGCTTGATTGGTGTTCTGGCATCGTCAACCCCGCTGGCAACACTGGTCGAGGCGTATGGCTGGCGGGCAGTCTATTACGGGTTGGCTGGCGTCGCGTTGATTGCTGTTGTGCTTGATTTCATTCTGGTTCGTGACAATCCGCCGGGCCATACGGCCCATGCCCAGCGGGGCGAAAGCGTTATGGATGTTCTGCGCGGCATGATTTCCGTGTGGTCGAACCGGCAGGTCTGGTTGCTGTGCGGAGTGGCATTCTTCAGTTATCCGGCGATCCTGACAGTGCGCGGGCTGTGGGGCGGGCCATATTTGCATGATATATTTGATCTTGGCGCGGTCGAGGTCGGCAATATCTTGTTGGTGATGACGATCGGGATGATCCTCGGGCCGCCAACCTATGGCCAGCTGTCACGCAAGATGCCTGACAAAACCCGTGGCTTGATCGTCTTTGCCGTGCTGGTCGGGGCAGTCGCCTGTTTGTTGCAGGCCTTTGTCGGGCCGTTTGGGACGGGGATTGCGATGGTGTTGTTGTTTATACACGGTTTTCTGGGCAGCAGCGCGACCCTGAACTATGCAGCATCGCGAAAGGCCGTGGCAGAACATCAGATTGGCCGCGTGCTGACCACGATCAATCTTGCAACCTTCGCCGGGTTGTTTGTTCTTCAGGGCATCGCGGGTCTGATTGTCGGGCAATATGAAACAGATCCCGCATTGGGCTATCAGGCAATGTTTGTGTTTCTGGGCGGTGGTCTGGCCCTGGCAGGGGGATGTTTCTGGATCGGAACCCGTCGCAACAGCCGGTAATTCATCATCGGCATGATTTTTCATGCGATATGGTGCCGTACCAGCAGAGTGTTTGCCGATAGGGTGCTGTCAACAAACCATCAGGTTAAACAGAGTGCCGGGGTTTTTTAGTATTTGGCCGAGAATGACCGCATTTCCGGCAGGGGATTAAAAAAAACGTCACAAGGACGAAAAAGCCGCTTGACCTGACCCCACCCAATCGCTAAAAACCGGCCTCGTTAACGCGCTGCGTCCCCTTCGTCTAGAGGCCTAGGACACCGCCCTTTCACGGCGGCAACAGGGGTTCGAATCCCCTAGGGGACGCCATTTTTTCTCATAAAATTCAATATTTTGGTCGATAATCCTGATATTCAGGATTAAGCCGTGATTCGCACGTTAAAATCTGAAGCGGTGCTGGCGCGTCGTCTTTTTTTTATGTTGCCGGTAACGCCTTGTCAGGCTTTCACGCAATTGTTCGGCAGTCGGGCGGGGCAGGTCGATCACTGTGCGTTGGGGTTCTGATGTGATTGCGTCTGGCGGCGCAACATCATCGGTGATGTCTGCAATATCCCCGGCAAACAAATCAACCGGATCGGCCATGTCGGCGTCGTAAAGGTCGGTGACCCCGACGCCCAGCAGCCGATAGCGTGTGCCATCGACTTCTTTTTTCAAAAGCGTCAGCGCGGCATCAAGAATGACGTCTTCGCGCATGGTGGGATAGGTCAGGCGCATATTGCGCGTTCGGATTTTGAAATCCGATGATTTCAGTTTCAGGACCACCGTATGGCCTGCGATTTCCTTACGTGCAAGGTCGCTTGCGACCCGTGATGTCAGACGGGTGGCGATTTCTGATAGTTCTGAAAGGCTTGCGATATCTTCGTTAAAGGTGGTTTCCGAAGACAGGCTTTTGCGTTCGGTGCTTTGTTCGACCCGGCGGTTGTCTTCGCCGCGTGAAAAGTAAAAGAACCGCTTGCCGATACTGCCATAGCGGCCCTGCAGGCTATGGATATCCATTTCTTGTAGTTGCCCGATGGTCGTGATGCCATCTGCGTGCAGTTTGCGTTCCATGGCGGGCCCCACGCCCCACATCATGCGCACCGGCTTGTCGGCCAGAAAATCAATGGCTTCATTGCGCCCGATCATGGAAAAGCCGAACGGCTTGTTAAGGTCGGACGAGATTTTGGCAAGAAATTTGTTATAGGAAAGCCCGATGGAAACCGTGATGCCCACATCGCGTTTGATCGTGGCCTGAAGATCAATCAGGCATTCTGCCGCAGATTTTCCGTGGGTTTCAAAGGCATTGGACAGATCCAGAAATGCCTCGTCAATCGAAAGCGGTTCGATATCGGGGGTGAGTGCACGCATCATGTCGCGAATGCGATAGCCTTCGCGCTGATATTTCTTCATGTCGGATTTCAGAAATACCGCATCGGGGCACAATTCACGCGCCTTGAAAGCCGGCATTGCGGACCGTACGCCATATTTGCGTGCGATATAGCAACATGTCGCAACAACACCACGATGGCCGCCACCAATGATGACGGGCTGATCCATCAGTTCCGGGCGGTCGCGTTTTTCGATCGAAGCATAAAACGCATCGCAATCAAGATGACCAATTGCAAGGTCGGGCAGTTCGGTGTGGGCAATCGCACGTTTGTTCGCGCAAACCGGGCAGGGCACATAAGACCCGCTGCCGCTTTTGGGGAGCGGCCGGTCAAGACGCAAGCGCCACTTGTGATGGCAATCCGGGCAGAGCGCATAGTACATGCCTTTTTGTACTGCTTTTGTTCCGAATTTGCCAAGGGGGAAAGTGGCCGGTGTGGCTGCTGATTGTCGCCTCCTGACAGGATTGTCAGCATAAGGCGACGGATCGTGAAGATTATCTGACGGGCTTCTTGGGGGCGGTTGTGCTGTGTGCGGGTTTTGTCGGTGCCGGTTTTGCCGATCTTTTGGCATCACGTTTTGCGCGGCGCTGCCGGGCAATCATATTGTCGATATAGCGTCCCTGAAACAGGGTGATGCCAAGTGACTGGCCAAACTTGATGGCGGTCGGTGAATCGCAACGGCACAAGATCACGCGTTCACGGCCGGAGTTTTTCACCAGATTGTCCATTTCGGAATATTTTTTGCGGATGACATTGTCGGTCATTTCTTCGCGCCAGGCGACCTTGATGAAATCAGCCTTCAGGCGTTTGCGATCGACAAAGGACAATGCTTCGACTGTCAGATTATCAATCAGGATGCGATAACCACGGTCATGGAAGTCGTCGCGTACACTCAGATAGGTTTCAAGGTTTGAAAACAGATCGACCTGATTAAGTTCGATAATGACGTTACCCGGCCAGTTGCGGCGAACGGTTTCGTCAAACTTGTCAAAATCCTTGGAGGTCAGAGTGCCAAGATTGAGATTGATCGAGAACGAACTTGCATGTGTTTTGAACGTCCGTTTGCACAGATAGTTCAGCATCCGTTTATCAAGTGTCTCGGTCATATGCTGAAACAGCCAGCGGTTTGATGCCAGATCAATATCGGGCATCAGCGCATTACGCAAATCGGTGATGGATACGAAAAATTCGTCAAAGACCGGATGCAGTTCCTTGGACCCGCCATGGGCAAAGACGCAAACAGGTTGTTGCCGGATATGCTCGGACAGATCGGCTGTGTGAATGGTTTCTTCAAGCTGCGCCAGATTGTCCGCCGTGATCGGGTTAAGGGGGCTGCCCTGCGCTTGCTGGATCGCAGATCGCATGTGGCTGCTTTTCTGAAGCTTCTTGGCGCGTTCATCAAGATGCTGACACAGCAGCAAAAATTCCTGAAACTCGGTATTAAGGTTGTACCAGGTGCAAAAACCGGTTTCTTCGCTTTCATCCTGGGAAAGCGGATCGTCGCGGAACAGATAGCGCAAGGTATCAACGGCGGGTTCGACATCGGCGATCGATTTGTCCTTCCAGACAAAGATCAGGTCATTGTTGCTGAGAACAAAGATCCGCCCGACATAGAGTTTGACATAGCTTTCAAAGGTATTGGTCGCAACGCGGATGTGATAGTCGCGACGGTGGAACGGCTTCATGCGTGACAGGTGAATATGTACGGCACGGTGCCCGTATTTCCGGGTTTCCAGTCTTTGTACATAGTCCAGCAACAGGTATTCCTGAAGGGCCTGCTGACCGTATTGCTGTGGTTCAATCACACGAAACCCCTGAGAGCAAAGATGTTTTTAATCGTTATAAGGCAGTTGAATACACCGAAGGACAAAGCTTGATCAAATCATAATGTTCTGAATGTCTGGTTAATGTCTTTAGTCCTGTTCTATTTATAGGAACTATACATATGGCGCGACAAGGGGGTGTTCAGAAGGCCTGGTAAATTTGCTTTAACGAATTGTTGGCAAGCAGAGTGCAAAATCAATGCGGTATGGGGGAAGTTCATGCTGTGTTTTGCTGGAATATATTGTCGCAATAACGCATGATTTCCGATAACGGGTTTTAAGGAATAGGGGATTGGCGCCATGCAGGTATCCGCAAAGCGGACCGGAAACTGGCTGAAGATCGGCAAGGGAATAGCCGTCATCGGTATGGTTTCATGGGTGTCGGCCTGTGCGCCGCTGCTGGATCAGGATTTCTGGGACGAGGCAACATCCTTTACGGATGACAATTATACCGCACTTGGTCTGCAACAACTGGCCAGTGGTGATTACGCATCAGCTGAAAAATTCTTTGACGAGGCACTGCGCAAAAATCCGCAGGATGGCCACGCGATGTTGTGGCGCTCCGTGCTTTATCAAAACACAAACCGACCGGACCGCGCCCGCGACGGTTATGAAACCCTGATCGCGATGAACCCGCCCGGTACGGTATTGATGTCTTCGGCGGCGGGAACCCAACCACGCCCGCTGCGTGATGCAGCCGAATTCAATCTGTCGCGCCTTGAACGCGGGCTTCCCGGTTCGTTAAGCATTAATGATCAAATCATCAGTGGCGCTTCGGGGCTTGGCAATGGTGCGGCTGCCGTCGCATCAGGGCGCACCGGAAATACGGCAATGACGGCTGTTAACCCGGCCTCTATGACGGCAAGCGGTGCAACCCGGCCAATGGATATTCCATCGGGTGCGGCGTTGTCTGCCGGGGACGAAGCCATTGCCAAACGCTTTGGCATTTTGCGAAACCTGCAGTCCGCCGGGCTTGTGACACCCGAAGAATATTCTGCACGGCGTTCGGCAAACCTGGGGGCGTTGTTGCCAATGAGCCAGCCCGCACCATCTGCATTCCTGAATAACCCGCCGCCTGAGGGTTCTCAGGTCGAGCAACGCTTGAACCAGTTGAACCGTGCGCTTCAGATCGGGGCAATCACCGTTCAGGAACATGTGGCAGAACGCACCGCCATTCTTGATGCTTTGCTACCGGCCCAGCCGCGTCAGCGTGCGACCCCGCCACCAGCACCCCAAGGGTTGATGGATGCCGCGCGTCAAATTGCCCGTATCGAAGACCTGCAACAGATGAAGCTGGTCACGCCCGATGAATTCAAACGTGAACGCGATGCGATCGAGGCGGCCATTGTTGAACCGGCTCAGGGAACGGCAATGACCCTTAATGCCGGGGAGCCGGTCCGACGGGTTGCGACCGGGGACAGTCGCCCGGTTCAGGCGGCAGATGAAACGGCCAAAGCATCTGATGCACCCGCAGTGAGCGGCTCTAAATCAGTGCATCTGGCCTCCTATCGCAGTGAAACGCAGGCCGAACGTGGCTGGCAGATTCTGCGTGGCCGTTATTCAGAGCTTGCATCGCTTGCACATGGTGTCACGCGTGCCAATATTCCGGGCAAAGGGACCTATTATCGTCTGATGGCGACAGGTCTTAGTGATAGTGCCGCAAACTCGCTCTGCGCGAATTTGAAGCGGCGCGGGCAGTTCTGCGAGGTTAAATAGTTCTTTGTTTCGCGGTTTTACCGGGCAAAGAAATAATGACAGTGCCGGTGGGGATATTTCCACCGGCATTGTCGTTTGCAACCGATGGATTTTTCCAGCCAAATGAAAAGGTCCTGATCCAAACCATGATCTTTATCTATAGCGATTTTGGTATGAACGGTCCCTATAGCGGGACAATGCGTTCGGTTGTCATGCGTCATGCACCCGATGTGCCTGTATGCGATCTTATGGTTGATGCGCCTGACAGAAATCCCAAAGCGGCAAGTTATCTTTTGGCAGCCCTTGGGGGCGAATTTCAAAAAGGTGATGTCGTCCTTGCCGTTGTTGATCCGGGGGTTGGAAGTCAGCGAAAAGCGCTTTGGGTCGAGGTGGACGGTGTTTCGTTTGTTGGCCCGGATAATGGTCTGTTTGAAATGACCATTCGTCGCGCAGATCAGGTCACCATCCATGCAATCGACTGGATGCCCGAAACGGCATCTGCAAGTTTTCATGGCCGTGATGTCTTTGCGCCAGTGGCCGCCTGGATCGCAAGCAAGCAGCCCTTTGCGTCACATCCGATGGCGGTTGGGGATCGCTTTGCTGCTGCACAAGCTTGGCCGGATGAATTGGCCGAAGTGATCTATGTCGACCCCTATGGTAATCTGATGACCGGCCTTCGGGCGCGATCATCAGATGAAAAAGTTTCAATCAATGGCCATGTTGTATCCGGTGCACGTACATTTTCTGACGTGCCACCAGGAAGCGGTTTTCATTACTGCAACTCCATCGGGCTGTGCGAGATCGCGGTGAATTGCGGTCGGGCCGACCAGTTATTCGAAGCAGGGATCGGCACTGTGATCTCGTAAGTCATTGTGCCGCAATCAAAGATTGGTTTGTTTTCATAAGATGTTATCGTGTTGAAAGTGGATAATTGATAGTTATGTCAGGGTCGAAACTCATTCAATTGCCAGAGCAGTCATTTGCATGAGTCTTGACCCTGAACGGTCAATCCTTGAACGAGATTTTTAAATGGCGATTGATGTTAAATTCTGGGGCGTTCGGGGCAGCATTGCATGCCCGTCACCGGATCACGTAATTTATGGCGGCAATACCAGTTGTGTCGAAATGCGCGTTGGCGATGACGTCCTGATCTTTGATGCCGGAACGGGAATTCGCAATCTTGGCAAGGATTTGGTCCGGCGCAACGTGACCCATGCCAGTATTTTTCTGACCCATACGCACTGGGATCACATTAACGGGTTTCCGTTTTTTGTACCGGCCTATAACCCCAACGCATGTTTCCGGGTGATGGCAGGGCATCTGACCCATCAAGGCGGGGTAGAGCGGGTTTTTTCTGCTCAGATGGCCAATCCGACCTTTCCTGTCCCGCTTTCGGCCATGAAATCCCAACTGACATTCGAGGATTTCAATGTTGGTGAAGAATTGCGTCCGACAAAAGATGTTCTGATTAAGACTGCGCCGCTGCGCCATCCCAATGGGGCAACGGCGTTTCGCGTCGAGTTTGGTGGCAATGCTGTTTGTTATGTGACCGATACCGAACATGACCCGGATAAGCCCGATCAAACCGTCCTTGATTTCATCAGGGATGCTGATCTGGTGATTTATGATTGCACCTATAGTGACGAAGAATTCCCGCAAAAAATCGGGTGGGGGCATTCCACCTGGCAGGAAGGTATTCGGCTGTGTCAGGCGGCAAAGGCCAAGCGTCTCGCAATCTTCCATCATGATCCCGATCATGATGATACGGCCATGGCTGAGATTGAAAAAAAGGCACAAGATCTGTGGTCGGGGGCCTTTGCAGCACGCGATGAAATGGTGCTGCATATCGACTAGGGCATTCAAATGGTCGATCCGGTACGGATTATCGTGATGCCCGTTGACCTGTTTTCTTGATTGCAGAGCTTAAAACACGCGGGAATATTTCGGGAAGATACGAATTTCGATCCGCCGGTTAAGTGCTCGGTTTTCGGGGATAGGTTCGCCGAAATCGTCGTCATTGGGCAGTTTGGGTTTGGTTTCGCCGTATGAAATGGCGCGCATGCGTTTGCTGTCAGGGTCAACGCCAAGGGCGCCAAAGAACCTGACAACCGCGATGGCCCGGCCTGCGGCAAGGTCCCAGTTCGTCGGGAAACGTGGCGAATTGATCGGGCTGTTGTCGGTGTGCCCGGATACTTCGATCTGAAAGCCGAGATAACGCGGCTCTTTTAACAGATCGCCGATATCCTTAAGGAACAGGACCGCGTCATTTGTCAGATTGGCAGAGCCCGGCTTGAAGAACGACCCGCTGCCTAGTTCAAGCAATATCCCCTCGTCATCGGTCGATACATTGACGTCGCTATCCATCGCCAGATTAAAAACAACATCGCGCAAGTCGGTTTCAAGGACCTGAGTCGGGCGGACAACTTCGCGTTTGCCGATTTGTTCGGCGATGCCGGCCTGAACTTTTTCAAAGGTCGGAATTTCAATTTTTGAAAAGCTGACCAGCATGACGAAAAACGCCATCAAAAGGGTAATGGCATCGGCATAGGTCGCAAGCCAGTCCTCGTTGACCGGTTCCTCTTTTGTGTCGGGCATGCGTCTGTTACGGCGGGCCATGCAAAGGTTCCTTACTTAGAGGACTTGTCGATATTGAAATGAATGGACGGATCAAGGAACGAATTCATTCTGTCCTGAATGGCGCGCGGGCCCTTGCGTTCGGCCAACATGATCAATCCTTCTGCGATCAGATAGTTGCGAAAACGCATGATTTCTTCGCGCTGCTGGATTTTGCTTGCTGCGGGCAGGAAGAAAAATCGGGCCGCCACGATCCCGTAAAGTGTTGTGATCAGCGCAATGGCAAGACCGGCACCAAGCGAGGTCGGATCATCGGCCATTTTATCAAGCATGATCACAAGGCCAACCAAGGTGCCAATCATCCCGAATGCCGGGGATGCTGCGGCCATGCTTTTCAGGATCGAAACCGGGACAATGTTGCGGTTAAAGGCATTGTCGATGGCGTTATGCAACATTTCGGCGGTGTCGTCGCCGTCATAACCGGTGATAACAATTTCCATGGCCCAGCCCAGAAATGGCTCGTTTTTGCCAACCCGCGCAGCTTCTTGTTCAAGGGCATTAATGCCCTTTTTCTGCAAAAGGTATCCCCATTTGACCACGCGCCCGACTTCACCTGTCAGTTGTCCACGGCTCATTTGCGGGGCGCGAAAAATCCTGAAAATCAGTTTGAGCGCAATCAGAACATAGCGCGCCTCATAGGCAATAAAAGTGGCCGCCAACGTGCCGCCAACCACCATCAGCGCGCTCGAAAGGCTTAAAAATACCAAATAGTTATCGGTAGAAATAAAGATCGACCCGATAAACAGACCAAGGCCGACCATGATCCCTAAAATTGTCGTAAACGACATTGTTCCCACATTCCCCCGGGGCATCAATTTGATTTTTCTTATAGCAAAGGAAGCTAATGTTGGAAAACAATCTTGGGTTGGACTGATGGTTAGGTGCACGACAGACATTAAATTGATGGTGTGCGGGGTGGGGCGTTTTGTGTCTGTATGCGGTTCGAATAAGGGTGCCGTAAACGAAAACCGGCGGCAAAACATCTGTCTTGCCGCCGGGGGATGCAGGGGGTTCTGGATCCGGTACCGGATCAGCTGCTGCGAATGTCAGTCAGGAACTGATCGACCTTGGCGTGCAGTTCACTTGACAGGGTGCCAAGTTCTTCGGCAACCCCAAGAACAAGATGTGCCGCCTGATCGGTGTCGGCGACGGTGTTGCTGACCCGTTCGATATTGCTGCTGACTTCCTGTGTGCCGATGGCGGCCTGTTCGACGTTCTGGGCAATTTCGTCGGTGGCATCGGACTGTTCGCCAACAGCGACCGAGATGGTGTTGACCATTTCGGTGATGCGGCTGATGACATCGGAAATATCCCCGATCGAGGTTACGGTCTTTCCGGTTTCTTCTTGAATAGCCGTGATCTGTTCGGCGATTTCGTTGGTTGCACGTGCGGTCTGGTTCGCAAGGTTTTTGACCTCGGCGGCGACCACGGCAAAGCCTTTGCCTGCTTCGCCGGCACGGGCAGCCTCGATCGTTGCATTTAGGGCCAGAAGGTTGGTCTGGCCGGCAATGTCGCTGATGAGTTCGACAATTTCGCCAATGCGGTTGGCAACTTCGGAAAGGCCCTGAACCGTATCGGATGACTGGGCGGCCTCGCGAGATGCCTCGGCAGCGATCTGGGTGGATTGTTGTGCCTGTGCGCCGATCTGGGAAATCGATTCAGACAAATGATCAGCGGCATCGGCAACAGTGCGGACATTGACGGTTGCCTGTTCGGATGCTGCGGCAACAGTTGTTGCGCTTTTACTTGCGCGGTCTGCTGATTCTACCAGGCCCCGTGCGGTGGCCTGCATACGATCGGCTGATGTCGAAACAGCACCGACGATCTGTGCAATCACGCCTTCGAAATTGCCGATATGCCGTTCAAGATTTTGCATGCGTTCTTCGCGGCGTCTTGATTCGGCCTCTTGTTCGGCCTCCATTTTCTTTTTCGCAATCGCATTGGTGCGGAACACATTGACCGACTTTGCCATTTCGCCGATTTCATCACGGCGTGACAGGGCGTTGATTTCAAAATCGGTATTGCCTTCGGCAAGTGCATTCATATCCCGCCCCAGTGCCGATAGCGGGCCGGTCACGATGCGCGAAAGCAAAAGCCGCATGCCCAAGATGGTCGCAACAGCAATCGCAAGCCCGCCCAGAACAATGCCGATCAGGATTTTATTGGTTTTTGCCTGTTCAGGGGCGACCGAAAGGCTTGAGGATAAAACAGCAATAACATCGCCGGTATCGGCATCCATTGCGCTATGGCAACTGAAACAGACTTCGCGATCAGCCCCCTTGGTTTCACCAAGGACAATTGGCATCGACAGGCGATAGGTCCCATTATCGGTATAGCGACCGATCATTTTGCCGGTTTCGATGGCCTCGATATCAATTTCGTCGCGGGGTGTCTTAAGCGGCTTTTCCCCGACATCTTTCATATATGCAAGCGTGGTCGGCCCCCATGCAGACCACAACTCGCCGGGGTAATCACCATTGCGGCTGTCAAACCAGTTATTGAAAACCTGAATGCCGATGTCATCGACATCATCCGGTCGGGCGGCCATGACATTGACAATCAGCGCATGTAACGAGGTGAGTTCGTTTTCGCTGAGTTGATGAAGTTTGGCATCCATTGCTTTTTCTTCGACAACAGTCATCATCAAAAGCGCGATGATCACGGTTGATGAGACGCCAAAAGCGGATGCCCACATAAAGCGCTTGCGGATGCTCATGGCGTTAAAGGCAGACAGAATGCGCATGCTTGTTCCCCGACCGCGAAGAATAGATAAATAATAAAACAACAGGATTCAGGTATTTAAATCCAATTCTTAGCAACGGGTACCATGCATGCTGTTGTGAAAAGCGCATTGATTTGCCTCAAGCATGACCGGGGGCATTGGTATAGATATCTATGGGCGTATGGATGCCTTGCATCGATTTTGCGCGGGCGCGGGACTTGTCAGCAAGTGGTCAAACAGGCATAAGCAGGCCAGCAAAACCATTCGAATGACAGGACAGTCTGATGACGCTTTCCTATAGCGACACCCGCAAGAAGCTTGATCAGATCACCGCAGAGATGCTGGCGCTGATCCGGAAATATGATCTTGATGCGGCAAGCCCGTTTGACGTGATTAAAGTAGCGCGTGCCAAAATCACCGACCAGAATGACTATATCCGCTTTTTAGAGCTTTCTTTGGAAGGGCGGATATATGGCGAGTATGGTGATGCCCTGCAAAAGCAAATTGATGAAGAAGCCAAACAGGCAGAGGCTGCCAAGAAATTAAATTAGGGTCCAAACTCACTCAAATACTCGTTCCGGTCTCCCGGATTTGTGCAGATATGCGAAGCAAAACCGCAGGAAGATCAATATCTTTCAAGATTTTGCG
>JBLXDD010000004.1:0-268121 GCA_048264285.1 Thalassospira sp. | reverse complement strand
TGCATTTTTGGCTGTTGGGATGGCGGAGTTGTTCTCTGCAAACAGGCCAATGCCTGTTTGCCAGGTTCTTTGCGAAGGCCATAGGCCGGAGCTGAGCGAGCAAAGCGAGCGCTAATCCTCTCCCCGCAACCAAACAAAAAGGCGGTCCCGCATTGGGGCCGCCTTTTTGTTTGATCACGTGAAGACGTTTTGAACTCTGATCTTCCTGTGTTCTGAGCCTGCGCTCATAGCTCGAAGGTCGAGCACGGCAGAGCCGCGCGCAGACTGCAGAGACCATCCAACGGGCTCCACACTATCCAACATCCGTTGGCCCTCGTGGCGGGCTTTTTTAATGTCTGGTAGGTGGGAAAGGTCATTTTGAACCTCTTGTTCAAACCAAGCAAAGCATCGCTTTGCGCAGGTTCAGCGAAGCACGCAGGGCGTAGCTAAATCCTGCCCCCGCAGGCGTTGGGTAGAGAAACTATTCCCTGATTTTCTGATATGCGTGAAACCAAAAATTGACTGTAGTCGATTGAAGTTGAACGATATTCTATGCAGTATCCAAACATGTCTCAGCGAGAATGGAAAATATGGTGCAAAACGTCTGGATAGGTAATCAGGTTACGGCAAATGCGCGGTTGCGGCTGTTTTGTTTTCCGTTTGCCGGCGGCGGGGCGTTGGCCTACCGGCCCTGGTTGACGCAGTTTCCATCCGATATCGACCTGGTGCCGGTTAGTTTGCCAGGGCGAGAGCAGCGGTTTGGCGATCGGCCCATTGATGATATTTCGGCGATGGTCGAGGCTGTATCGGCGGGACTAAAACCCGTTATGGATCGACCGTTTGCATTTTTCGGATATTCGATGGGGGCGTTGATTGCCCATCATCTGGCGTGCCATCTGCAACAAACGGGGATGGTGGGGTCGATGCATTTGTTTGTTGCTGCCAGGCGCGGGCCAGAGGTACCCGGACATCGGGCACCATTGCACCATCTTTCGTCAGATGCGTTTTGGCAGGGGATTGCCAATTATGGCGGGACGCCTGACGAGATTCTTGAGAACGAGGAATATCGCGCATTGTTCGAGCCGAGCCTTCGGGCGGATTTCAAATTGTCGGAAACAGCCAATTCGACGGGTTTGCCCAAGCTGGCCTGCCCGATTACGGCCTTTGGCGGGGCAGATGACCCTAATCCGTTGCCAATGGAGCTCGACAATTGGGCCGAGGCAACCACTGGCGATTTTGCCAAGCATGTTTTGCCTGGCGGGCATTTTTTCTTGCGTGATGCCGGGGATGATCTTGCACGAATTGTGCAAGATGCGCTGAGGATATGATTTGACGGTAAGGTCGGTTCCGGTCAGGTGGTGCGACGGGGGGGGCGCCCGTCGACAAATTCCCCGTCGCGAACGTGATAAATCTTGTCAGCCGTGTCAAACCAGCGATCATCGTGGGTGACACAGATGATGATTTTGCCCTGTTTGCGCAGGGATGGCAGAATTTTCTCATAGAATACGGCCCTGAAATAAGGGTCCTGATCGGCCGCCCATTCATCCAGAACGAGAACGGGTTTTTCTTCGAGCAGTGCCGCAATCAGTGCAAGACGTTTACGTTGTCCTTGGGAAAGGGACGTTGTTGAAAAAGCGTTGCCATCAAGTTCGACCTTGTCAGTAATTTCCATTTGCTCAAGCAGCTTTTCGGCGCGTGCCGGATCGATATCGTCAATCCCGTACAGTTCGCGAAACAGGTGATAGTCGGAAAGGACGGTCGCGAAATGATCACGGTAAAGCTGTAGGGCATCCGTTGGCATCGGGCAGTCATTAATCAGAATGGAGCCGTTTGCAGCCGGGCGAAGGCCGGTGAGAACAGAGATGATTGTCGATTTTCCGGCACCGTTGCCGCCCGTAATAAATGTGATTTTGCCTTTTTCAAACGTGGCGTTGATCGGGCCAATGGCAAAGCCCGGGCTGTCGGGCGTTCCGGGATAGGCGAAGTGCACATCGTGCAGGCTGATTGCTGTGATATTGCCAAGCGCATCGCGCACTTTTTCCAGCGTCTCTTCGGAAGTTTTCGCCTCATTGGTCTGACGGGCGTGTTGTTCGGAGAGCGCATCTTCAAGCTGACGGGCGATATCGTTGATTTTGCGAAGAGCCACATTGGAATTGGTGAAGCTTGGTACAGAAGCAACGACCGCGCCAATCGGACCAATCATGAAGAGCGCGGCAGTGGTGGTTTGCACAGCAACATCATGATAGTCCGATGTGAAGATCGGCACGATAAAGACCATGGCGGCCATCATGCCGTAGAAGGCCAATTGTATGAGAGCAAACTCGCGGGACCATTGGGCTTTGACCAGGGATTTGGTGTCGCAGGCTCGTGCGGAGCGACGATCAAGATCGTTAAGCAGCGCGTCGCGACGCAGACTGTTCATTTTGACTTCCTTGAAGCCGTGCAACAGATCTTCCAGGCTGCCAAATAACTGGTTTTCATCATCGATTGCATCACGGGAGGCCGCGTTGACTTTTCGGATGCGTTGCAAATGGATGGCCGAAACCACGATTGCAAGAACAGAGATCATTACAAAGGCAAATGTAGAAAGCCACGCAAGATAGGCTGCGACACAGATGATCAAGACCACCTGCTGTACACCGCTCAGCATCAGGGGCAGCGAGGCCGATACGGTTTGCATTTCCTGCGTCAGAGCAGCCTGGACCGGGCCTTGTCCGAGCTTGGCCAAGGTATCGGGGGAAGCTTTTCGGACACTGTCAAACAGGTTGAGCCGCAGCTGATGGAGGATGTGTTCGACCTCGGCCGAAATCATGTCGCTGGATTTCTTCTGGGCCCACATATAACCAATCAGGGAGAGGGCCATCATACCGAGATAGCGCATGCTCGCGACGCCGTCTTCGGCTTGTTCAGCAGCGAGATTGACGATGATCAGGACCATGGTGGTGGCAATTGATGCCAGCGACAGCAGGGCGATGGCATGTCGCAAATCAATTCGGGTTCTCGATCGAAGAAGATCAATAAGCAGCATAATCAGACCCTTCCACGCGCGTCATTGTGGTCAAGCTCGTGCAAGGTGCCAGCCTCAAGATGCAGACGACGGTCGGCAACATCGAAATAATGGTCGTCATGGGTGACAGCGATGATGGTTGTTCCGCGTGCTTTGATCTCGGGCAGGATTTCAGAATAGAATTTTTTGCGGAAATAGGGGTCCTGATCGGCGGCCCATTCATCCAGAACCAGGATCGGGCGATGTTCAAGAAGGGCTGTAATCAAACCAAGCCGTTTGCGTTGACCCGCCGACAAGGCGATCGAAATAAATTCGCCGTCACGAATCCCGGTGATGTGCGATAGCTCAAAGAGATTGAGCCAGTGATCGGCTTCGTCGGGATCGATTTCGGATGATCCGTGCAATTTGGAAAACAGATGGAAATCAGAAAACACGGTGGCAATTTTATCGCGGAAAGAGGCAATATTTTGCGCGCCAAGCTGGATATCGTCAAACCGGATGGCCCCCGATGCCGGCCGGTAAAGGGCGGTTAGAAGTTTGATCAGGGTTGATTTTCCTGCACCGTTGCCGCCGGTAATGAAAATCAATTCCCCCTTTTTGACCGCAAGGTTGAGCGGGCCAAGGACAAATCCGTGGCGCGGGTCACGATTGGGATAGGTAAAGCAGACATCCTCGAAGACGATTTGCGAAAATGTGTCAGGCAACTGGGCGCCGTTTTCCTTGATGGGTTCGGCTATTGCATCCAGGTCCTGTGACAGGGTGACCATGCGTTGGGCTGCCTGTTCCGCCGAGCCAAGAACGGCCATCGCTTGAACAACGGTGCTGATCGGGCCGATCATGAACAAAACAGCGGTGCTGACCTTGGAAATCGTCGCGCCGAAATTATCGGCATAAACCGGTACGATAAAGATGATCACCGCAAGCAGCACATAAAAGGCCATCATGCCCATAATCATCTGGCGGAACATCAGGCTGTGGGTTTGGGCGGTTACGTGCTCCTTTTCCTGAGAGCTCGCTGAAAAGGAATCGAAAAGGGTGTTGCTGCGCAATGACCACATCCGGACTTCGCGAATGCCCGAAAACAGATCGGCGACCTTGCCAAACAGGCCGGTTTCGGTCTGATGGAGTTTGCCAAACCATATACCGAGCTGCTTGCCCATTTTCAGGTAAATCACGATCCCGCCGCCGATCACCAGTATGATCAGGAAGAAGGCCAGCGTGGACAGCCAGAAGACATAGATCATGACCGCAATAATCAGCAGAAGTGACCGGAAAGACATGCCGATCATGTGCGAATTCTGCGAAATGAGCTGTGTGCTTTGGGTTATGCTGTCAAACAGGCGGGCCTGACCAAAGGTTTCGAGCTGTGCGAAATCGGCACGCGCAATCTGATCCAGAAGTTTTCTGCGGACCTTGTCTATGCCCTGTTCGATCTGGATCGAGATGTTGCTGAGCAGGAACACTTCGGCCAGAAAGTATACTACGGCAAGGGCAATGAAACCGCCTGCCAGAAGCCAGTCTACCTCATCAACGCCGTTATCGGCGATGCCTTCGGCTGCCATGTTGACCAGACCAAGCAAAACTGCACTGCCCGCGCCCGACAGCACACCTGCAACTGCCAGCCGGGCCATCAGTCTGTTATCTCCCCAGGACAACAGTTCGAGCAATTTCATTTGTTTGCAGTCCCCATAGAACCCGATGTGGTCAACCGTATGGTCTGGCGCGACTGTAACGATGCCCGGCAGGGCTGTCCAGTCGGTGGCATATCAGAGGCTCTTTTTCGCGTCGGAGGGATTTTGGTTTTGTCCTTAGATATCAGATCGGTATGCAGGTGGAATCGGGCCTTCGCTGTTGATCACGAGCACGTTACTGTGCGTATTCAGACCAAAACGGGCACGAAGGTCGCTATTTTTTGCGACATGCCAAAGCCCGGCAATGCCAGCGATGCCGGTATCCCATGTTCCAAGCGGTGCATCACCATTGATTCCGGATGAAAGGATGTTTTGAACCATCAGGGCGACGTCATCATCAATTGTGATGCTGTTGGTACAGACCTCGCGCAGAATTTCAAACGCCGGAAGGCTGGGTTTACCGCAGGACAGCCCGATCATGCGGGTCAGGAGTTTGCCTGGTACCGATGTCAGGGTGCCCTTGGCAAGGCTTTGCTGAATGCAGGCGGCGTTTGTTGCCTCGACAGAACAGACATTGGGTTTTTGATCGAGTTCATGCCAAAGGCCGATGCTACATCCCGCGGCCATCCCGCCAACACCGCATTGCAGGAAAACATGATCAGGGAGAATGTTTTCATTTTGAAGTTGGCGGGCGCATTCGATGCCAAGAACAGCGTAACCCGCCATGATGTCGCGGGTGACATCGAGTTCATGGCCATAATCGGTATCAGTAATCAAAAGGACATTTGGCGATTGTGCCGCCTGTTCTGCGGCAAGAACGGCGTCGTCGTAGGTGCCATCGACCCGGATGACTTCAGCCCCGATATCGGTGATGCGCTGAATGCGGGCATGATCGACACCGGTACCGACATAAATCATGGCATGGCAGCCGAATTTTTTTGCTGCCCAGGCAACGGCAAGGCCGTGATTGCCATCGGTTGCAGCAACAGCGGTATAGTCTGCGCATTGCGGGCTTGCGGGGATCAGGCCATGTTTCAAAATTTGCTTTTTGAGACCATAGGGTGCGCCAAGCGCCTTGACCCCGCCCAGGCCAAAGCGTTTGCTTTCATCCTTGATCCAGACATTGCCAAGACCCAGTTCGCGGGCAAGACCTGTGGCCCGGATCAGCGGGCTTTGGCAATATTCCGGCCATGAAGATATCAGATCGAAGGCCTGATAAATGTCTTTACGCCCCGGTTTGAGGGCGGTGATGGACGTCATTAGCGTCTCCGAAAACTGGCAGCGATCCTGATTTTGTTTTAGGTTCTTCTGGTTTATGAGGGGAGTTGAAAGTCGCGTCAAACACAATATCAATAGCGATTATTATGCAATCATGTCGAGTGGTTGTTTGTGTTAAATCGCGGTAATCATTCGAGGTAATTGATCTTCGCTCTCGACGTCGTTCCCAATAATCCCTTAGGATGCAGGCATTGGTTGATTGCTAATGACGAGTAGATGATTTTGCGCTTTGAGCTCGGAACAAGAATGGTTGCGACCGGAATGTTGACAACGCTGTTGTCTGTCGCGGCTATTGTTGCCTGCGCACAGGAAGCCGCGACCATCACCGACGACGCAAATGCAGATATGGCAAATGCAGATATGCCGATGGTTGACGCCCTGTCGAGTATCGATATCGACCGGTATGATGATGCGTTGCTTGATCCGGTGACATCCAATCCGGATTTGGTCAATGGCCTGATTTACAAGCCCGACGCCATTCCTCTGTCGCAGTATCGACGCAAATTTGACAGTCCTGAAAACTTGGCGGCGTTAAGCAATACAGCTGTGATTGCCGGCGACGGAAAGACAGAGCGATCCTATTACGCCGCCATTTACAGCGGCAGTACAAGCGGCGTGTATTTCAAGGTCGCAGCCCGAATTTGCGAGATGATGAACCGCACTTTCGAGCGCCATCGCGTCCATTGTGTGCCGTTGCGATCCCAAGGGGTCGGAAGCAATATTCGCCTGATGAAAGAAGGGCGGGTGCAGCTTGCAATTGTGCAGTCGAACAATAACTGGGAAGCGCAGAAAGGCATTGCGCCGATCCCCGGTGCGCGGTCGGTGATGTCTTTGCATGACGAGATGGGGCTGCTGGTTGTCCGCGAGGATTCCGACATTGAATCGGTTGCCGACTTGCGTGGAAAGCGGGTCAATATCGGTCCGGAAGGATCTGCATCGCGTGAATTGTGGCTTGAACTTCTTTCGCGATACGACATCGCTTTGGACGATCTTGATATCGTCTATAGCGTTGCGCAGGATTACAACGAACTTGGTATCTGCGAAAATTATATCGATGCGTTCGGTCTGTGGATCGGGCACCCGGCATCGCTGATCGAAAACACGATCGGGTGCGGGGCACGGGTTGTCGGCATGGGGGGACCTGTGACCGATGAAATGGTTGAAAGCAAACCATATTTCTTTAATCAGGTTTTACCGGCCAAGACATATTCGGCACAGGAAAAGCCGGTTTCATCATATGGCTTCAAGGCATCTTTGATTGCCTATGAACCGGCCGATCCGTATGTGGTGTACTGGATCACGCGGATCATTCATGAAAATATCGAACAGCTAAAAAAGCTGAATCCGACATTCGGAAGTGTTGTGGCTGACGAGATGTTTGAAAAGGGCAATTTCCTGCCGTTCCATAAGGGGGCGGCATGTTATTGGGAAATCGATGCGCATGCCTGTGACTGGCAGCCCTATTATCAGCAGGCCGACCCTGGCGGGGCGCAACGCCGAAAATATAGCTCTCAGCGATAAGCCCGAACCCACCCGATGCGGGGGGCGGTGCCGGTGTCTGATGATTGGCAGAACTGGCCAATAAACCCATCATCAAGCATTTTCCGACAGGTTGCGAGATCATCACTGGTACACCAGATTGCCCTATCTGGCGTGCAAGGGCAGTTTGGGTGATTTACATCATCCTGTGATCCGGTATCGCGGCGTAGCAAAAAACGATTGCCACCAAATTTTCTGATAAGTCCGTGAATGGAAAGCCCGGTTGATACCGTGCTGACGAGGCTTGGGAAATTGGTCGGGGCGACGGTACTTAACATAATGGTGCGGCCGTGTTTTCGGGCCACATCGATCCGGTGTTGAACCATTTTGCGTTGCCATCCCTGCCCCCGCCATTCTGGCGCAATGGCGACACCGTCAATATGGGCAACCTTGCCAAGCAGGGGCGCAGGGATGCCATGATCAAGACCGAAATTCGGATCGCCATCACGCGGCAATCCCAGCACGCAATAGGCTATCAAGCGGTCATCCTTGAAAACGCCAAAGATTTGCCCGCAGCGATCAAGGTGGTCATTAAAGAATTGATCGGTTTCGGTCGCGGCATTGCCCGGCGGCAGATCCGCAATCACCTTGTGATGCAGCGCGATGATTTCCGGAAGGTGCGACGGTTCAAGCCGGGTCAGGGAGCTCATTCTATGACTTCTGCGTAGTCGAGTAGCAACAGGGGCGGATAGAGTTTCAGTTTGCGCGCCGAGGACAACCGAATCAGATAGGAAAACCGATCAAGCGTTTCGACCGGTATTTCGGCAGGTGATATGCCGTCGATCAGAATTTGTTCGATTTTTCTGGCGGCAAGGCGACCGACCAGTTCATACCGGCTTACCAGGCCCAGCATGGCGTGACCGTCCCGGACTTCGAGTTCGGTCGCGCTAAAGGCCGCCAATCCGTTGGCAAAACCGGCATCGGTCAGGGCGTCGCGATAGGTGCCGATGAAGTTGTCCGGCCCGATATAAAGGATATCAGCACCCTGACGGGCCAATTCGGCCACGGCAGGTACAATGTCATCCGGTGACGGTTCGCTTTCTGTGCCAAGGGGGAAGGCCAAAACATCAAAGCCCATTTCGCGCCCCAGATTTTTCAGGTCGGACACGTTGGAGACCGAATTGTCTTCGCGGCTGTTATAAACCACGCCAAGCTTGTTCATCGGGCGATAGGCGCGGATCGCATTAATTTGTGCCGCCAGCGGCGCAATATGGGTCGCCCCCGTGACATTGGGGCGGCTTTGGCCCTTGGGCGCAGCGATACCGGTTTTCCAGGGCGACGAGACCATGACATAAACCACCGGAAGGTCGGTAATGTTCCGGTCCGGGTCAACGGCATCATATTTGCCAACAACGGCCGATGTGACCCCGGTGCCCCACGTGTAAACCAGATCGGGTGGATCTTTGCGGATATCATCGATAATGTCGGGTATCCGCGAAAGATCGCGTTCAATGTCATAAATGATCAGGTCGACCGGAATATCTTTTTCGTCAAAATAGGCACGAACTCCCTGTTCGACATTGGTTTCACCGCGCCACAGGATCATGGCGATTTTCAATGGGTCCTGTGACGATTGTGCCGATACAGCCGGGCCAAGGAAAATACCCACCGTGATCACAAATGCTGCCAGGACGCCAGTCAGGCGGTACAGGGGAAGAAGAAATCTCATTTTTCCCCTCCTTCGTTTTTCGGTGTTGTTGGTCGGTCAGAGGGAACATGACCGATGAGAAGTTCGAAGCACAGAACGGCAAAGGCGGCAAAAACCCCGAAAATCAGGACGGCCTGCGTGGCCCCGACCAGCAAGGTCAGGCCTGCGGCAAGCAGCGGGCCAATCGCCCCACCAAGCCGCTCTGCCAGTCGCAACACCGCAAGGACCGGGCCGGTGCCGTGATCTTTGGTGAATTCCTTGCTGAGTTTCAGGCTGGCGGAAAGTTGTGCAGGGATCGACGAGGCCTGCGCCAGCCCCAACAAGGCGACCGCAACTGCAAACAGTGCATATTCCGGCATCCAGCCTGCCAGTAACAATCCGGCAGCGGTCAGCCCGCCGCCAATGCCGACGGCGCGGGTTTCGTTCTGGTTCTTGTCGGTCCATTTTGCCGCAATCCAGCCGGTCAGGATTGCGGTCAACCCGTAAAGCATGATCACCCGACCGATTTCAGCGGTTGTCGCGCCCGATTGCAGCAGAATGATCGGCGTCAGGTAATATAAAAACCCGCTGAGAATCAGCTTGGCAGGGATGGCTGCAAATACGATCAGAACCTGTAAGCGGCGATTTCCCAGCATCGAGCGCAGCGCTGCACGGGTCGGGATCGGCGGTGTGGTTACGCCGCGTACCATATTGTCCATCAGGAAGAACGCCAGCACCACGGCCAGAAAGGCAATGGTTGCACCGGCAATGAAGGTCATGTCCGGACCGAAATGACCGGCGATAATCCCGCCGATTGCCGGGCCGCAAATATCGGCCAGCATGATGCCGCTTACCATCATTGCCGTGCCTTGGGTGCGGTTGCTGTCATTGGTTGCATCCAGGACATAAGACTGACAGGCCACAAAGGTGGTCGCGTAACCGATCCCCGACAAGGCCCGCCAAAGCACAAGATCCCAGATGCCAACGGCAAAGGCGGTGCCGATCAGGCCAAGGGTCGCCAGAAATGCGCCGCACAGATACATGCGCAACGATCCAACCTGTTCTTGAAACAGGCTGCAGATCGGCATGGCAATGGCAATCATCAGAAGATGCACCGCCATGACCACACCTGCGCCGAGTTGGCCATCAAGACTGTGCGATGTGACCTGGCTAAAGAATGTCGGCATGATCGGACGGGCCAATTCTTCGGCCAGCACAAACATGAAGGCCAGCATACGCACCCCGATCAGCTTGACCTCGCGTTCGGGGCGGGGATGCGTGCCGACCTTCTGCGCAGTGGTATTGATCATCGAATTGATGCGTTCCATGAACTTGCCGATTTCGTCATGGGTGCTTTGGCCATGTAGCAGGGTAAATTTGCGTTCACGGACATTGGCGAGCACCTTGCGGGCCACACGGACAGGCAGGGCGACATTCACGGTCAGAACCAGCAACATCAGTTCGAACGACAGGGCCAGAGTGATGATGAAAATGATCGCAATGTCATAAAGATTGTCGATCACCGGACGCATCAGGGCCGCACGCGCATGGCCAAGAACAACCTGGATGTCATCGTGATCGCCCGTTTGGGGCAAGGATAGATGCGTGACAATATACGGGATGTCGCCATCTTCAGGGGCGTGCAATGTGGCGGCGATTTCATTTGGCGGGAGGCCGCCTGTATGCAGTATTTCACTTGGCTTGCTTGTTGTGGTGAGCGCAGCAAAAACCAGATCCGGGTCGCCGTTGCGAAGCTGGTAAACCACGGTTTCAAAGCCGACAATCTCGCGCAAGGGGATGCCCAGTTTCAGGGCGTTTTCTATTTTTTCGCCAAGGACCCTTGCTTCGATTTCTGCTTTTTCCCGAATTTCGGTTTGCAAATCAGCACGGGCCAGTTCGGCGGCCCGCCATGAAATTCCGACCAATGCAATGCACAGGGAAAGTGTACTAAACAGCAGTAAAATCCAGATCGTGCCTTTGGGGAAAAGGCGGCTGCGAACATTCCTGTCGTCATGGGGCGGGGATGCTTCGGGTTTGGGATTTCTGTTTATAAAAGAGGTCATTTTTGTACCTCCGCCCCGGTTTTCCCCGCATCGCCTGCGTGATCTTTGTTCGGCTCGTGTGGTAACTCATCGCGAATTTCGCGGTATAGAGCGATCAGGTCGGCCTCGCTTTTGGTCAGGACGTCGCCGTCATGGGGATGAATGTTTGGCGCTTTGCCCGCGATGGCACGTCCCAAATCTTCGTGCAATTCTTCAAAAACGCGATGACGGCGGCGCATCAGGATCCATAAAAGCACAAGGATCGGAACAATCATGCCCATGCCAATGGCCGCTGATTTCCACATCTCGGAGAAGGCATTGGCAAGTTTGGCATCGGATGCGGCCGAGCTGGCGGTGATGACGACTTGTCCTGCGCATTGACCAAGACTGTCGCGCAGGACCTGTGAGGCAGTGGCAATGCCCGGAGCAAAATCGATCCATTGGTCAAGGGGCTGTTGCGATACCGCCATATCAGGGCGTAGCGGATCATCAGGGGACCGGGCAGCATTACTGATTATGGTGCCGTCACAATCTAGAACGGCGACATCCCGGATGTTGTTTGACATGCCAAGACGCCGGTTCAGAATCGATTGCAGATTTTCCATGTTTTCCAGACGCAGACCCAGATCAATGCCAGCGAGGATGTCCTGACTGGTTTCATTGAGAATGACGGTCATGCGCTGAGCCAGAAGAGTCTGCAGCGTTTGATCGAAGCGCAGATAGTTCAGGAAGCTGGTCAAGCTTAATGCACTTGCAAATACAAGGAAAAGAGCCAGCCCGATCTTGATCGACAGCTTCAAAACGTGTCTCCGGCAACATATATTTTCAAATCATGGTCCTGATAAACCGGTTATATTCTCAGAAATCTGCTTTTACAAACCGTATGGTTGACTGCATCGGGCTTAGGGTCAAGGCTGTATAAAACCTTGATTCGATTTGCAGAGCTGATAGTTAGCGTTTATGATTTAACGCGGGATAATAAACCGGGGGACGTTATGGAAGCTGAAAAGCTTAAAGTGCTCAAACAGCGTAAAAAACATCGCCTTGCCAAGGGCGTTGTGCAACGCAACGCTCTTTGGGCTGCCACGACCGGTTTTGTTCCGATTCCTGTTGTTGATTCTGCGGCTACGGTGGCCGTTCAGCTTAAGATGCTGGCGGAACTGAGCGATGTTTACGGTGTTGCATTCAACAAAAGCAGTGGTAAATCGGTTATCGCGGCGATGACGGCCTGCATTACCAGTAGCGTTCTGGGGCGGGCTCTTTTGGGGACCGGCATTTTCGCCAATATCGCCAAAGTGATGCCGGTTGTCGGATCGACGCTTAGCATTGTGACGATGCCCGGTTTCAATGCGGCATTTACCTATGCGCTTGGCCGGGTTTTCCAGCAACATTACGAGGCCGGCGGGACAATGGAGAATTTTGATCCCGATAAAGCAGCGCCCGAGTTTCGCAGGAACTTTAAGGATGGCCTTAAATTCGATCAGAAGCGGGAAGCGGTTTGAAAAATGCATAATGGTATCAAAACAGGAATCCGGGTGGCGAAGCGATGCATTTGATTTTGATTATAATTTATCTGTTGGCCTGTATTGTTTGTGGCATGCTTGGCCGTAATACGTCGTTCGGATTTTTGGGGCATTTTCTGCTGGCGGTCTTTATTACGCCGATTGGCGATTTTCTGGTTCAGATCGTTGCGCGGCCGTCACGCGAACTTCGTGAAAAGCTTAAAGACATTGATTATGAATAAGATGATGACTGACGGGCGATCAGCACGCGTCACGATACTCCTGACGACGAGATGATGAATGGTTGAAAGCGCGACAGTCGCACCCGATAGCCCAGATGAAAACAAAACCGTCCGAAAGAAAGGGCGGTGGCGGCGTTATTTTCGGTACTTCTTTGTCAGTGCCGGGATACGCCTGCGGCGTTTGCGCACGGCAATTCTTATCGGGTTGCTGTTTTTGTTGATCGCGATTTTCGCGTTGGCCCCGCAGATTTTCATTACCGTGCCTGCCGGTCATGTTGCGGTCATGTGGTACCGGTTCTTTGGCGGGACAGTCGTGGACACGACCTATGGCGAAGGCATTCACATGATCTTCCCGTGGGATGAAATGTATATCTATGACGCGCGTCTGCAAAATCAGGCGCGTGTTTATGACACCATTTCATCAAACGGCCTGTCGATGGAAGTCGATATTGCGGTACGTTACCGGATCAATCGTGAAGCGGTTGGCATGCTGCACAAGCTGGTCGGGCCGAACTATGCGGAAATTCTTGTTTATCCTGAAATCGGGTCCCATGCGCGCGAACTGATTTCGCGATATACCCCCGAACAGCTTTATACCGAAACGCGTGCCTTCATTCAGGCCGAAATCCTTGAACGTATGGTAAATGAGCTGGGGTCTTCGCTGGTCAATCAGAGTTTCCAGGGGCGGTTGGTAACGGTTGAAGATGTTCTGATCCGTTCTGTCATTCTGCCAGAACGGGTGGCCGACGCCATTGAGCGCAAGGCCGAACAGTATCAGGCCATGCTGGAATATGATTTCCGCCTTGCACGCGAAGAAAAAGAAAAACAGCGTAAAAAGATCGAGGCGGAAGGTATTCGCGAATTCCAGGATATCGTGGCCAAAACGATTACCGAAGAATATCTGCGTTTGCGTGGTATCGAAGCCACCATGACACTTGCGACCTCGAAAAACAGCAAGACAATTATCATTGGCGGCAAGGATGGCCTGCCTGTGATTCTCAATACTGCCGATAGCCCCGCCGGAAACAGTTCCGATACGGGTTCGGCGGCGGAATTTGTCAATGACACCGCAGACAGCCTGCCAGATACCGGTTCACTGAACGCCCGTGCACAGGAAATCGCGCCGCAGAATGCCATTTCTCCGGGGGTTCGTGCCCCGGGTGAGGCGGTTGATAAACGGACGCGGACGGGGGCTGTCAACCAGAACGCGCCGACAGCAATACCAGAGATGAAGCCGCCAGTCCCGGCAAACGGGGCGTCGCAAAATGATGCACCGGCGGGTAAATCAAAGGTGGAAGGTGTTCTAAGATCAATTGCCCCTGTCTTTGATCAGTCAATCAGCGACGGGTCCGGTAGCGTTACCCAAAATGAAATGGTGCCGACAGCGACACACGAGACAGCAGGGCAGCCTGAAGTTTCACAAACCGTCAGCAAATAAAGGGTGTTGCTCGTTGCCACCTTTGGTTATTTCGGGTAAAGTCAAAACATAAACTTTGCATATTGATCATCAACCTACAGGCACCTAATCAAGAGGCGATAATGAGCGAAGCAGAAAACATCGAAGAGACTGAAGAACTGGCTGCCGCGCAAGCGGATGAACTGCGTGCCCAGTCCCGTGACTGCATCCATCGTCATAGCGTTTATGCTGCGGTTGGTGGTCTTGTTCCGATCCCGTTCCTTGAAATGGCAACGAGCAGCACCATTCAGTTGCGTATGCTTGCAAAACTTTGCGACATTTATGGTGTTCCGTTTTCTGAAAACGCGATCAAGAATTCTATTTCAACGCTGGTTGCAACCGTTCTGCCAATGACGGGTGTCGGGTATGCAACGGCAGCACTGATCCGCAAGGTTCCGGTGGTTGGGACGATCTTTGGCGTTGTTGCGATGCCGACCTTTGCCGGTGCTTGCACCTATGCGCTTGGTCGTGTTTTCGCATGGCATTTTGCCAAGGGCGGCACAGTTCAAGATTTTGACGCCGATGAAATGAAAGAGCGTTTCAAAGACGAATTCGAAGACGGCAAACGCAAGGCTTCGGAATTTGTTAAGGGTGGCAAAAGCACCACGAGTAAATCAACAGCCGGTGCAGCGACCGCCAAAGCTTGATTAATCATCAGGTTGCGGATTTTAATTCAGGAATGCCCAAAGCATGCTTTGGGCATTCTTTTTTTTGTCTGTTCATACGGTTGTTTAGGGTCCAAACATGTCCGCAAAGGTGCCGGTCAAAACCCACCGTCTTATATTTCACCGCCCGAAAGGCACGGGGACATTTGTGCCAGCCGATATTTTGCAGGCGACATTGGCCGTTATTGATATCGAGTGTCTGGAGGATGCATCGTGGGCGGAAATGGCAACAGCACAATTGCATCCGGCCGAGAGGACCAGATTGGAGACCTTTCGGCATGATCGTCGGCGCAAAAGTTTTGTGTGCGGACGCATTGCAGCAAAGGCTGCGCTGGCGGCATATTTCCCAAATATCGATCCGAAAAAAATAGAAATCGGTTCCGGAGTTTTCGACCAGCCGCTGGTCATTGGTGGCGCAGAAAACTTGCAGGGCATATCGATTTCGTTGTCACATTCGGATTGCTTTGCTGTGGCGCTTGCTTTTCATCGTGCCCATCCGTTGGGTATCGATGTTGATCTGCCGACGGCCAAGGACGTGCCGGTGATTTTAGACGGGCTGCAACCTTCTATGCAGAAGATGATCTGTATGGCAGGTCTTGACGATCAAGAGGCTGCCTGCTTGTTGTGGGTTGCGCGTGAAAGCCTGGCTAAAACCCTGACGACGGGGATGATGACGCCGCTTGATCTTTATGTGCCGTCAATGATCGAACGTACTGCTATCGGGTTTGAGGTCCGGTATGCCAATTTTGCTCAGTATCGGACAATTATCTGGCCCGGTGCGCGCGGGTGGCTTGGTCTTACATTGCCGGATCAAACAGAGTTCGATCCGGCAAGCCTGGTCTGGTACTGAGGAAAGCTGGTCATTCAGATTGTTCAAGATGAACGCGGATGCGCTCGGCGACTTCGATCACATCGGGATCAAACATCATCGACCCGTGGGTGCCATTGACCCATTGAAGGGTCAAGTTGTCCCCCGCGACCTTTTGCCAACCGCTATATGGATCACCTTCGATGGTGGGTGCGGCGCGGGTTTCGGTTGTCGGGCGCAACAGCAGGACATCAATCCCGTCTATTTTGGGCGGAACATAATGCACTGCCGCCAGCGCGTTATTTTGAAAAACAGCCAGCAACCGGCGCATGGTGCCACGATCGGCCTCGTCAGGCAGAAGGTCGCAACTCTTGCCACGTTCGAGCAGCAGATCAATGCGTTCTTCCGGTGTTAGCGGGCGCAATTCATCAACCGTGACAATGCCGAGTTCAGCAAAGATATCGGCAAGGTATTCCGCTTCACCCTTGCGCAGAATGGCGCGAACGGCATCGGGAACGGCAATCGC
This sequence comes from Thalassospira sp., assembly GCA_048264285.1. Lineage (GTDB taxonomy): Bacteria > Pseudomonadota > Alphaproteobacteria > Rhodospirillales > Thalassospiraceae > Thalassospira. The sequence goes on along the minus strand of JBLXDD010000004.1, from coordinate 251,819 downwards.
ATCAAGCAGGATGATATTGCGGACATCAATGCCGGCTTGTTGCATGCGAAAAGCTGCTTCGAATGCAAGCAAGCCGCCGAAGCTCCAACCGACGGCACGGATCGGTCCATCGGGAACCGTCTGGCGAATGGCAGGCATATAGGCGGCAACCATTTCCTCGACGGTTGGCAACAAGTTCTCGCCTTCTTCAAGGCCCCGTGATTCAATCATGTAAAGCGGCTGATCCGGGCCGAATTCCCGTGCGAGGTTCTGGTAGCAGAGCACATTGCCGCCAACCGGATGGAAACACACCATGGGTGGTTTGCTGCCCGATGCATTGACGGTAACAATCGGGCTTTTGGCGGTTTTGACGTTTTCGCGTTCGGAAATGCGCGCGGCGAGTTTTTCGACCGTTGCACAGGTAAAGAGATCCGCCAGCGGGATTTTAACGTTGGTGACCTTGTTGATTTTTGACAGGAACTGAACAGCAAGAACGCTGTGCCCGCCGAGGTCAAAGAAATTGGCAGTGGCATCATTGACGGTACAATCAAGGACTTCGCCCATCAGGCGGGCAACGGTGCGTTCATATTCACTGCCAAGCGGTTTTACCTTGGAGCTTGTGGCCTGATCGGTATTTTCGGGGATGGGAAGTCTTGAAAGATCGACTTTGCCATTCACGGAAAGTGGCAAGGCATCCATCGGGATCAGGTGATTGGGGACCATATAGTTTGGCAGGGCCTGTTCAAGTTTTGCCCGGCAGGCTGCGATATCAAAATCGGCATTTGCATCGTTATCTGTAACGACATAGGCCACCAGAACAAGATTGCCGTCTTGTTGGCGATCATGGGCGACAACAGCCGCGTGGCGTATATGGGGATGGGCGAGCAATACATGTTCGATTTCGCCAAGTTCGATCCGGTTGCCACGAACCTTGATCTGACCGTCTTCACGGCCGAGAAAGACGATTTCGCCATCACTGCGCCGCCGCCCCATATCGCCGCTACGATAAAAGCGGTTGCCGTCGGGATCGGTTAGGAATTTTTGCGCAGTTAATACCGGATCGTTCAGATAGCCGCGCGCGACACCCGCACCGCCGATGCGGATTTCACCCGGTACACCATCAGGCAGAGGGCGGCCCATATCGTCAAATATCTCCAGACGAAGACCTTGAATCGCTTTACCGATTGGCGGGGGCAGAATTTGTTTGTGGTTGTGTGCGGTCATCACGTATTGGGCTGATGAAACGCAACATTCAGTCGGGCCATAGGCATTGACCAGTTTGCCGTCGGTTTGCCCCGGCAGGGCAAAGAAACGTTCGACCAGTCGGGCCGAAACGGCTTCTCCCCCGAGCACCACCATCTTTGCCGGGCAGGAAAGGGTGTGTTCTTCCCAGTAATCCAGTAGCAAAGAAAACAGACTTGGCGTTGTATCAAGCTGATCAATTGCGTGGGCGACCATAAAGTTGTGCAGTGCTTCGGGGTCGCTTCGCGTGGTCAGGCCGGGAATGTTCAGACAATGGCCGTTCAGGATCGCGGCAAAGATCTGAACGATGGAACCGTCAAACGCAAAGGGCGCGACACAGGTCAGGTTCAGGCGCCGGTCCGGGTTATCGGCACCGATCTGTTTTAACTGCGTATCAAGAACAGATTGCGCAAGGTTTACAACCGATCCATGTTCGATCATCACCCCTTTGGGGGTGCCGGTTGTGCCGCTGGTAAACAGGACATAGGCCAGACTGTTGGCAGTGGTGTTATTGGTAATATGCCCGTCGGCCATAGCCGTTAACGAGGCCAGATCGTGGCGGCGTTTTTGTTGCGAGCCGGGCTGTTTTGCATGATCCGATGAAAGGACGAAATCGAATGTATAGGGGGCCGGATCGAACCCGTCGGCATTGATTGCCGATCGTTTGGTAACAAAACCACCTTGTTCGTTTGCCCAGTCTTCGAGAAAGCATTGCGGGACAAACAGGTCTTCGGGGAAGTCCAGACGGGTGTTATAGCCGCGGCCAACCGTCTCGCGGGCGAATCGGGCCAGATCGGCAAGGTAATCGTCGCGGCGATCCGCATCCCAAACATTGCCGAGATAAATTGTCCCGCCCGGTGCCAGAAGGGTTTTTGCCTTTGTCAGGACGGCACGCAGGTAACCATAGCCGGGGAAGTTTTCGATCACGCTATTCATGATGATCAAGTCAAACGAACCCGGTTCGTATACATCGATATCATGTGCACCAAGTTGGCGACCAATGACGTGTGTCATGCCAAGATTGATTGCGAGTGCTTCGGTCCGTTCGACATTGCGGCGGGACAAATCGGTTGCGACATAAGTTCCGACCACGGGGGCCACATGCTTCATGGTGAAACCGGATGCGCAGCCGATTTCAAGCACACGGGCATCGCGCGAGACCAGATTTGCAACCTTGTTGCGCGCATTTTCGCCAAAGGCATCCATTGCACTTTGCGCAATCGGTTGCCCGGTAAAGGCGCTTTTCCATCCACCGGCTTCGATATTGTCGGCGTCATCACCAGCCAGATGATCCCACAGCTCAACCGACATCAGCGAACCGGGATTTTCCGTCAGGGTATCGATATTGTTGCAGTCAAGGCACAGAATGTCGGTGACGGTTTTACAGCGCCACTGCAACTGATGGAGATCACCAATATAGGCGCTTTCCGAGATGATCAGCGGTATTTCGGCATTGCGTGCCAGTGTGATGCGCCGGATTAACGGCACACTCGGGTCAAGCGGTACAAATGCAAGACCTGCTTTCAGAATGCCAAGGATGGCCATGATGTAGTGGCGGTTGCGCCCGATCATTACTCCGACAAGCGATTCATCACGCAGGTTCAAACCGGCAATGAAATGCGCGACACGATTGCTTTGGCGATCCAGTTCGCCATAGGTGATTTCGCCACTTTCATCGCGCGTTGCGATGCGATCGGGATAAGATGCCGCAATCGTTGCAAACCGGTCGACAATACTGCCAGTTGTTGCCGATGCATGGATATCGGACGAAATGTCTTCTTCTGATGGCGTATCGAGGGTTTCAAAATCGAAATCGGCGATTTTCATTGGGGGTCCCTTTGGGCATTTTGCGCGGCGGATGCGGCGAACTTCCCAAGGAAGGTCAACCAGCGTTGCATGGTTTCCGCATCGAACAGATCGGTGTCATATTCAAGAGTGAAACGGGCCTTGCCGGCTTCTTCGGTCAGGAACAGAATGATGTCATGTTTGGCTGTGGTGTTATCGACAAAGGCATCCATATTCGAAGGCAGAATGCCCGCAGCATCCGGGGCGAGCAGTGGCAAGCCGGTTTGCGTCAATCCGTTAACAGCATCGAAGCGCTGATATTCAAACACGACATTGACCAATGGCTGGCGGTTTGATGTGCGTTTCGGCGCGACGGCGCGGACCAATTCATCAAACGGGAAATCCTGTCGGTCCAGCGCATTGGTGATGTTTGTATGTGTGGTAAGGATCAGGTCGCCAAGATCGGTATCGTCGTCAAGTTGCATGCGGATCGGCAGAACATTGACAAAAAAGCCGATCAGTCCTTCAGTTTCGACCCGTTCACGCCCGGCTACACCCATGCCAATGACCATGTCGCGTTGTCGCGTCAGACGATAAAGCATGGCAGAAAACAGGGCCATACCAACCGATGACAGTGTTGTTTTATGCTGGCGGGCCAGCCTGTGCAGACCGGCCAGAACATCATCTGGCAGTGCAAGATGTACATGTGCCCCGCGGAAAGACTGTTTTTCCGGTGCCGGTCGATCTGTTGGCAGATTGATTTGTTCGGGGGCATTGGCAAGTTGTTGTCGCCAGTAACTGGCGGCGTCGGTCCAGTCTTGTCGGGATTGCCAATGAGCAAAATCCTTGTAGCTGATCGGAAGAGCCGGCAGCGTATCGTTGCGTTCTTCAAGAACCGCTTCGTAATGGATGCCAAGTTCGTTGATCAGAATACGCGAAGACCAGCCATCACCGACGATGTGATGGGTCATCAGGATCAGCAAGCTTTCGTTGTCGGCCACTTTGATCACACGGGCGCGGATCAAGGGCGGTTGATCAAGGATGATCGGGGTTGCGGCTTCGTATCGTGTCAGGCGCAGGGCTTCACGTGCCGGGTCATCATGATCAGAAAGATCATCAAACGCAACGGCGGGCGGCAACGGATCGTGGATTTTTTGCGTGATCATGCCGTCGTGCTCGGCAAAACTTGTGCGCAATGTTTCATGCCGATCAACAAGTCGCGTCAGGGCTTTTTGCAGGGTATCGGTTTGCAAGTCACCGGTGCAGCGGAAAACATACAGCATGCCATAGGCACCGCTGTTGCCTTCCATCTGCGATAACAGATAAAGCCGTTTCTGGGCGTGACTGGCCGGATAATATTCCATGTCCGGCGCGGGCGGGATTTTGGCATTGCTGATTGCCGTTCCATTGGCGGCGGCATTGTCAATGTGTCGGGCAAGTCCCGCAACGGTCGGATCGGCAAAGAAATCGGCCATGCTGATCCGTGTTCCGGTGCGATCCGCAATGCGGTTCACAATCCGGATCGCCATCAGGCTGTGACCGCCAAGCTGTGCAAAGCTGGTGTAACGGTTATGGATCGGGGTTGCGAAAACCTCGGTAAAGATATCGGCAACCAGTTCTTCTGTTGGGTTGGCCGGCGGGGTGTCGGTGCTGCTGTCTGCGCCAAGATGCATGACATTTGATTGCGTGCGAACCGTTGCAAGCAGCGCTTCACGGTCAACCTTGCCGTTGGCGGTAATCGGGATGGTATCGACGATTTGCCATTTTGCCGGGATCATATAGCTCGGCAGTGTTTTGCCAAGCCATGCGATCAAGGCTGGGATATCAATATCGCGTGTGGTTTCGCCATCGGCTGTCGCGGGCTGAATGCAGCCGATAATGGCCCCGCCGTCAGATACTGTTTTATCAAACAGAACGACGGCATTTCTGATATCGGGGGCGGATTGAAGCTGTTGCTCGATTTCATCAAGTTCAATCCGGAAGCCACGCAATTTGATCTGATTATCCAGACGTCCGCCATATTCGATCCGGCCATCACGTGTCCAGCGCGCAAGATCCCCGGTGCGATACAGCCGTTCGCCGGGTTGATCGGGATCGGGAATGAACCGTTCCCGGGTCAGTTCGGGGCGATTGGCGTATTCGCGCGCCAGCCGCGGCCCGCCGATCATTAATTCACCCCATATGCCGACCGGTACCCGCTGACCATTGTGATCACGTATCTGCGTTTTGGTATCGGCGATGGGTTTGCCGATGATGGTGCCGTCGGTATCGTGGCGCAGGTCATCTTCGCCGATTTGGCCAATAACGGCAAAAGTTGTGCTTTCTGTCGGGCCATAGGCGTTCAAAATCGTGACGTCCGGGCACGAAGACAGGAAGGTGCGCACATGCTGTTTGCTGATCGCATCACCGCCAATCATCAGGATATCCAGCCCGCCAAGCGTGCGAGGATCGTGATCAATCTGGCGGTTGAACAATCCCGTGCTCATGAACATTTTGTTGACGCCATATTGCGCCAGGATATGCCCGAATTTCGCCGGATCAAGCAGATCATTGCGATCAATTACCGCGATTTCCGCGCCGGCCAGCAAGGTTGCCCAGATTTCAAAGGTCGAGGCATCGAATGCCAATGGTCCTGCCTGTGCGACAATGTCACCCGGGGCTATTTTGGCATAATCCGCACCCAGTGCCAGTCGACGCACTGCACCTTGTTCGATCAGGACCCCTTTGGGTGTTCCGGTCGATCCTGAGGTATACATCATATAGGCAGGCAAGTTGTCCGCATCGCGCAGGGGCGGGAACGAGAAATCAGCAGGTGCCGGAGCAATTTCGCCGATGCTGATCCGCTTTGCGGCTGGACCGCCATTGTAGGGCAGTGATCCGAGCGCGTCATACCCGGCATCATCGACCAGAACCAGTTTCGCCCCGCTGTCTGACAGGATGAATTGATTGCGTGTCGCCGGATACGCCGGATCAAGCGGAACATATCCGGCACCGATGGCGGTAATCCCCAGAATTACGGCAAGTGCAGGACGACCGCGTTCGACATGCATCGCAACAAGGTCGCCCGGTTCAACCCCTGCTGTTTGCAGGCAATAGGCAATGGAAAGAGCTTTGGCCTGCAACTCGGCATAGGTCCAGGTGCCGTTGGTGTCGCGAAGGGCACGGGCATCAGGGGTGATGGAGGCCTGTTTGGCAAATATCGCAAAAAGTCCGTCCCTGGCATGGTGATCAAGGTCGATATCAGGTCGAGGACCCTGTTCCCATATTTCGATATTCGTCCGTTGGTTGTCAGGCAAAAGGCCAATATCGGCAACTGGCGCGGAATGCGCGGTGGTTTCTGCCTGCACCAGATTTTGCAGCGTTGTCGTAAATATGTGACCAAGTTCGACCATGCGCGCCTGATCAAACATATCGGCATAATAGTCGAACGATATCGTCATTTTTTCCGGCAGGTCCCGGACGAAGATCGCCAGATCATTTTTACATTGCTGGCGGCCGAGGCTGACGGGGCGCATGCTGTTGGCCTGATCATCCGGGCCATAATCGCCTTGCGCATAGTTCATATAGGATAGGGAAACCTCTGAGAGCAATGTGCGATCAGGGGTGGCGGGTGGCGAAAGATCGTCGAGTAAAAGATCAAGGAAATAAGCCCGATGGCGCATGGCATCGATGTGATGATTTTGCACCTTGTGCAGCAGGGATGCGAAGGTGTCATCCTCAGCAATCTGCACGCGCAGAGGCAAAAGCGACACCATCATGCCCGGCACATTTCGGAAACCGGACCCGTCACGCTGGTTGACCGGGACGCTGATGACCAGATCGTTGGTTGCGGCCATCCGGCCAAGCACGGCAAACCATATCGTCATCATGAGAGAGAACATGCTAACGCGTTGATCAGAGGCGAATTTACGTGCCGATTTCAGCAAATCCGGATCAAGTTCAAAACCGGTGATCTCGCCTTTGAAGGTATGGAACGCGGGGCGTCTGCGATCCGACGGCAGGTCAAGTTTCGGAAGTGGCCCCTGATACAGAGACAGCCAGTAATCCCGTGCGCTTTCAAGTCGTTTGAGGCTTTCGGGTTGCTGGCTCCACCAAGCATAATCGCGAAGTTGATAGGGGAGTGGCGCCAGAGCCTGTCCAAGGTGAAGGGCGCGCAATTCGGTCAGCAGTATTTCAATGGTAATGCCATCTGAAATCGCATGATGGATATCAAAGAACAATATTGTTCTGTTATCCGCAGCGCGTATCAGACGCCAGCGCACAGGAAGTTCCGTTGCCAGATCGAATGGCATGACAAGGCCGGCAGCCGCATCTTCGAGGGATATCGAAGGATCGAGTTCGATCACCGTCAGATCCGGCAGGGCTTCATCAAGAGGCAGAATTTTCATGACCCAGTCATCGCCATTGCCAATCAGCCGGGTGCGCAAAATTTCATGACGATCTGTCAGGCGGATGACGGCATCGCGCAGGCGATCAAGATCAATGCTGTTATCAAGCACGAAGGCATGCGGAAGGTTAAATGCCGTGCCCATATTGCCACTATGTTCGGCATGCAGAACGGAAATCTGTTCTGGCGCCAGTGGATAGAATTCCAATTCCGGGGCCCGGAGCGGGTCGGTCTCTTCTGGTTTCGGGCGTGGTGGCGCCGATGTTTCTGCTGATGGGGTTTTTGGGGATATGAAGGGGGCCGGGGATGGTTCGGCTGTTTCGGTTAACTGCGATATCTTGGTGCCAAGTGCAGTGATCGTTGATGTTTCAAACAGATCTGCAAGGCTGATATTGCAGGAAAGCTCGGCATTTATGCGATCAATGATTTGCATGCCGGTGATCGAATCCCCGCCAAGAGCAAAGAAATCATCGTCCGGGTCGATACTGTCATAGCCAAGGATTTCTGCCCAGATTGCGGCAACTTTATCAGTGGGGTTAAGCGTTTCTGGTGTTGTCGCGTCATGGCGAGAGGACGGTTCAGCTATTTGCTGGATATTGGGCTGTGCTGTCGCAAACTGGGCGCACAGTTCGGTAACAGTCGGTGAGGCAAACAGGTCCGAAATCGCCAAAGTCAAATTCAGTTCGGCATTGATCCGATCAACGATCTGCATGCCGGTAATGGAATCGCCGCCAAGCGCAAAGAAATCATCGTCCGGGGCAACGGCATCATAACCGAGCGTCTCGGCCCAGATTGCCGCGATCTTTTGTGTGATATCCGTTGCTGTTGCTGTTGCTGTTGTGTGTGTCGTTGCAGGTGCCGGTTTGGAAACGGCAAGTTCGGGCGTCTCTGCAGGTGCGGAAACGGGCGTTGCCGGGACCGCGGTGGTTTTCTCGGCAAGGGCCGGGGAAAGTACGACAAGCTGTGGCACTGTGCACTGCATTGCATCGCGCCACAATACCGGTGCCTGTTGCGGGGTGATGGTGGCCCCATCCTGAAGCGGAACATTGTGACGTGCGGCCATGCCCTGTTCGTCAAGGGCGCACCAGTCAATGGTCAGCGCGGGGCGGCCCTGTGACCTGCGGTAACGGGCAAATCCGTCAAGAAATGCGTTGGCCGCGCTATAGGCTGATTGGCCCGGTACACCGATGATGGCCGTCAGGCTGCCAAACATGACAAAGGCCTGTATCGGATCGTTCATGGTCAAAGCATCAAGATTACGCGCGCCGTTGATTTTGGCGGCCATGATGCTTTCGAAGTTATCCATATTGCGCACAGCAAGGAAACCGCCATCGGCAAGCCCCGCAGCATGGGCGATTGCCGTGATCGGGCCAAGGGTATTTCGGATTGTGACCAGGGTATCGGAAAGGGCGGATTTGTTCGCGACGTCACAAGCAAATATCGAGACATCGATACCCTTTGCGCGCAGCTCTGCAAGCTTTGCCAGTGCGATGGCATCCAGACCGTCTTCACCACGCCGCGAAAGCAGAGCAAGTTTGAGTTTCCCACCCGCAGCGATTTCTTCGGACAGGGCCATGGCAAAGCCGCCGGTGCCGCCCGTTACGACACAAACCCCGTAATCGGGCCATTTTGCTTGTTGCGGGCTGTCCTGCCCGGTAACCGGGCGGAGCTTTCGACGATAACAAACCTGATTGCGATAAACCGCAACCCGATCACGTTTTGGCCTGGTCGCCAATTCGGTCCCGATATGGCTGATGAAATCATCCGGTGTGACATCGAGGAAACTAAGCGCAAGACGGGGTTCTTCTTCTGCTGCGGCCAGGGCAACACCGGCAGAGGAACTTTGATCCGGATCTGGCAAAATGCTGTCGCGGTCGATTTGATAGGCACCGCATCCGGCAACCACAAGCCGTGTCTGACTGCGGATGTTACGCAAAACATTCCGTAGGCACCGGGCGGTACGCAAGGCCATATCATTGCCCGGCTGCAACGCCAGAATGATATTTTGCGCCGTTGCCAACGTGCTTTTGTCGATTGCATCAGGATGGATAGGTTGGCAGGCAGGCGGGATCGGCCAGAAATCACCGTCGGAAATCATCAGGGTGTTTTCGGGAACCGAATGCCTTTCGCTGCTGCCCGGTACCCAGTCAATTTTCAGCAGTTCCGGCGCAGAGGAAAGGGCTTTGCGACGAGTATCGTGCGAGAAATGAATGCCCCGGATGCTCAGAAGCAGCTTTTCGCTGTCTGCATCAAAGAAGGTAAGGTTGACCTGCCCCGTATGATGTCGTTCGGCACAAAGAATGACGTTGCTGGTAAAGGGGGCATGAATTGTGATTTCGTCGATGCCGACGGGAAGGGCACCTTGATCTTCGCTCGTCAGAATGCTGCTGCAGCCGATATCGACCATCGCCGGGTGAATGAACCAGTCGCGCAGATCGGAATGATATTGCGGTTTCAGCTTCAGATGCGAAATCGCCATGGTTTCGTCTGCGCTGTAATGCACAGAAACCCGGCAGTCCCATCGGTCGCTGATTGTGATCGGCCCGACCTGTTTGGAATAAGGTGCAACATTAGCCTGAAGGGTGCATTTTGTACGCGCACGATCAAGGGATGGCAAACCATCGAGCTTGTGGCTTCCGGGGGCGTCATTGGCCCAGCGTGCTGTGGCAAAGATCGACCATTTCCCGTTCTTCAGACGCCCCCCCAATTCGGCCAGACGATCATTTGTCAGCAAAAGCGTTGCGGTATCATCGACAAGGGCATTGGGAAGAAGTGTTTTTCGCCATTTAAGGTCTGAAATTCGTACAGTCGGGTTTCCGGCCCCCTTACGGGCGGCCATGGCGATCAAGGCGGGAACAGCCATACCGACCAGTGTCGGTTTCCCGTTCAGGTGATGTTCGTTTGCAGGCCAGAAGGACGGGGCACTGACCGGAATGGCAAAGCAGCGTCCTTTTTCCGTCTCTACCGGGCCTGTCATGATCGTTGAAGGGGTTGGCGAAGCAATGGCAAAGGTCGGTTTGCAAACGATCTTTGCAAAGGGTGCATGGGGAAGTGCGACGCGTTTTGCCCGGATGTCCCCGGGCCAGACCAGATTGGCCCCGGCCAGCCATTGGCGGGCCATGGCCGTTGCATCGGCAAGATTGTCAGAAACCGCCGGGACGGATGGCGCACTGGCGGTCGTTTTGGGAGACGCACAATGCGTCATATCGCCGGCGATCAAAGCGGTCAGCGCTTTCAAAAGGCTATCGCGGTTTGAAACGGCAACAGCAAAGCGGTGTTTTAACTGATCACGCCCGGTGACAAGGGTATGACAGATGTCACCGACTTCAATCGTCTTGTTATCGACAAGTTGGCGGTGCAGTTTGCCGGCGTATTGCGTTAATGCGGCCTCGGTGGCAGCAGACAGGGCAAGGATAAAGTAGCTGTTTTGCGTGACGTCAGTCGGGGTATTTTGGGTGTGGTTCGGTGCCGCTTCAAGAATGACATGGGCGTTGATGCCGCTAAGTCCGAATGAACTGACACCGGCACGTCTTGGGGCGCCGCGATCTGCCAATGGTTCAAGGCGGCTGGCCGGGCGAACCGGTGCACGGGCAAAGTCAATCCGGCGGTTGGGTGTTTCAAAGAAAGGTTGTGGCGGGGCTTGATCAAAGCGCAGTGCCATGATCGCGCGCGCAAGGCCAAGTGCGCCAGCGGCACCATCCAGATGCCCGTAATTCCCCTTGCCCGACCCGATCAGAGCAAAACCTTTTTCATCGGTACTTCCGGCAAAGGCACGGGTCAGTCCATCAATCTCGATCGGGTCGCCAAGTGATGTGCCCGTACCATGCGCTTCGATATAGGATATCGAGCCCAGATCGATATCAGCTGTGCGGGCGGCCTGCTGGATTACATCGGCTTGCATCGCAGGGTTCGGTGCGGCAGCCCCGCTTGAGGCGCCATCCTGATTGACGGCACTGCCGCGGATGACGGCATGGACGGGATCGCCATCGGCAAGGGCGTTGGCAAGTGGTTTCAAGACAAAGACAGCGCTTCCTTCACCCATGCCGGTGCCATCGGCTTTATCGTCAAAGGCGCGGGTACGGGCGGTGGAGGAATCAATCGTAAAACCACTATCGGCATCTGGCGGGCACGGGATCAGTTTCGCACCACCGGCAAGGGCAACATGGCAGATCCCGCTGCGCAAGTTCTGGCAGGCCTGATGGACCGCAACCAAGGATGACGAACAGGCGGTATCGACGATACTTGCCGGGCCATGCCAGTCCTTTAGGAAGGCCAGGCGTGTCACCATGTTTGACGGCACATTCAGGGCAAAGACCTGTTCGGCTTTGTCGGGCGCAACATGTTCCATCGCAATGCGCCATGCGGGATTTGCCCCGCCACCGGCAAAAATACCGACTTTCTGCCCACGCAGGGACTGCCCGCCATAACCGGCATTTTCGATCGCCATCAGGGCTGTTTCGATAAACAGGCGCTGTTCCGGATCAATCAGGGCGGCATCGGCCGGTGCCATGCGGAAGCGGCTCGGATCGAAATCAAAAATGCGGTCAAGATAGGCGGCTTCGCGGAAACGTTTCGGAACCTGTCGCCCGATGGCGGACATCATATCGCGGGTTTCATGGTCACGTTCAGGTGGGAGCGGACCCACACGATCTGTCCCCTGTGCCACATCCGACCAGAATGTTTCAAGATCGTCCGCCCCGGGAAGCTGAAGCCCGATGCCGATTACCGCAATCGGTTCATTGGTTTCAAATTGTGTGACATTTTCCGGCGTAAGGTCATCTGCCGAGATATCCTGTCCGCTCAGAAGTTCGGCTTGGCGTGCGATGGTGGCGCTGGCAAAAAGATCGGCGATGCTGACTTTGCCGGGCCAGCGGGCATTGATCTTTTCGTGCAGCCGCAGCAGCAAAAGCGAATTGCCGCCGATATCAAAGAAACCGTCATCGCGGTTGGCAATGACACCGGGAAGAACTTCCTGCCAAAGCCGTTGCAGGACTTTTTCGAGCTTTGCCAGTTCAGCAGAGGTTGCTTCGGGGGCAATCGCGATATCGGGTTTCGATTTTTTGACGGTGTGTTTGGCCGGCCTGGTTATTGGCGTGCCCGAGAGATTTTTGCGATCAACCTTGCCACTGGTGGTAAGCGGCAAATGATCCAGGGCAAAGAAACGCGCCGGGATCATATATTCGGGCAATCGGGTATGTAAATGATCGCGCAGAACGCCAAGGGTCAGTTCACGATCGCCCAGCACAAAGGCATGTAATTCATCCAGCTCGCCAGCGCGCACGGCCTTGACCAGCGCGCGCTCGACCATGGCATGGCTTTCAAGTGCCGTTTCAACTTCGCCGCATTCAATCCGGAAGCCGCGAATTTTCACCTGATGATCAATCCGGCCAAGATATTCGACCGATCCGTCGGAAAGCCAGCGACCAAGATCGCCGGTGCGATAAAGTTTCTGTCCGGGATTATCGGGATCGTCGGGGAATTTTTCGGCGGTCAGTTCCGGGCGGTTGCGATAGCCACGTGCGATCTGCGGTCCGCCAAGAACGATTTCACCAGCGATGCCAATGGGCATTTCGCCCAGTTTGTCATCAAGGATTCGAATGCTGGTATTGGCAATCGGTTTGCCGATCGGAACGATATCAGGATTATCCAGTGGCGAGCAGGCATGCCAGGTGACATCTACGGTCGCCTCGGTCGGGCCGTAAAGATTATGAAGTTCCGTTCCGAAACGATCAAACAACAGGTCGTTGAAGCGATGTACCACTGCCGGGTCAAGTGCTTCGCCACTGGCGAAAACCCGCTTGAGGCTGCGCAGGTTTTCATTATCGACCAGACCTTTTTCGACGGAAAACAGGAAGCTTGCCAGCATCGAGGGCACGAAATGCATGGTCGTGACACCATGATCGCAAATGGTCTTGGCAAGTTGTTGCGGATCGCGTTCAACGCCGGGATCGGGCAGCACAACCCGCGCGCCCGTCCATGACCACCAGAATAGCTCCCACACCGAGACATCGAAGGTGATCGGGGTTTTTTGCAAAATGACGTCGTCGGGACCAATCGGAAAGGTTTCCTGCATCCACAGGATGCGGTTCAAAACGCCGCGATGGGCAATTTCCACCCCCTTCGGGCGGCCGGTCGAACCGGATGTGAACAACACATAGGCAAGATTATCGGGCGCGTTGGTCGGATCAAAGATATCGGCATCTTCAGTGCCATCAATGATCAGGACACTTTGTTCATCAAACAGATGTGCCAGATCGGCGGTCGTGACAACACGCGGATATCCAAGATCATCAAGCATATCCTTGCGGCGCTGTTGCGGATGATCCGGGTCAAGCGGGCTGTATGCTGCGCCAACAAGAAGGATGCCATGAATGGCCGCCAGCATATCGATCGAACGTCGCACGGCAACACCGATAACATCGCCAGGCCCGACGGATTGCGCACGCAGCTTTGCCGCAACCCCGGCGGCACGACGGGCGAATTGTTCATAGCTTAGCGTTGCAGATGTTCCGATAACCGCCGGTGCGTTCGGTGTGGCGCGCACCTGATCGATGAATGGTTCGGAAATGCTGCGCTCAATCGCAAGATCAAGATCGGTTGCATTGAATTGATCAATCCGCGCCTGTTCATCGGCAGGCAAAATCGACAGTTCGGCGATTTGCGGTGCTGATCCTTCGGACAGTGCCGCTTTGGCAAGGGTTTCCAGCCGGTTGAAGATGGCCTGAATGGTGGATTTATCAAACAGGTCGGTATCAAATTCGATCTGACAAACAAGGGTGTCGTTGCGTTTGCTGAAATAGAACGCAAGATCAAATTTCGAAAATGGAAATTCGGTTTGCAGAAGTGTGAGTTCCGCATCGCCAAGCTTGCCAAGGTCGGGGATGCTATCCTGCCAGGCCACGAGAACATCAAACAACGGATTGCGGGCAGGATCGCGTGGGGCATTTACGGCGGTGACCACATCCTCGAACGGGGCAGCTTGATCGGAAAGGGCATCAATGATGGTTTTGCCGGTTTTGGCCAGATGATCGTCAAATCCCGTGTCCGGATCGACAGTTTGGCGCAAAACGACAGTGTTGACAAAGAAACCGACAACGTCATCCAGGGCGGCTTGTTCGCGCCCGGCCACCAGCATGCCAAGCGGAATATCGGTTTGGCCGCATTGCCGATACATCAAAATCTGCACAAGCGCGGTCAGAACCGAAAAGGCCGTCGTGCCGTGACGATCTGCGGTGTGATTGATCAGACGGGCAGTGTCTTGGCCAAAAACCGTTTCGTGGAAGTCACCGGCAAACCGGCGGGCCTTCGGACGGCGGCGATCTGTTGGCAGATCGAGCGGTTCGGGCAGGGGGGACAGCCGGTCTTTCCAGCGATCCAGCAATTCCTTGCCTTCTGTCGAATTTAAATATCCCTGTTGCCAGCTTGCAAAATCTTCGTAATGCAGGTTAAGCGGCGGTAAGGATGCTACAGATCCGCCAGTTTGCGCGTCATAAAGTGCAGCAAGGTCGCGCAGCAAGGTCGGCATTGACCAGCCATCGCAAATCGCATGATGCAGGGAAACCAGCATCCAGTGACGGTTGGGGGCCAGCGTTATCAGATCGGCGCGTGCCAATGGCTTGTCTTCAAGGTCGAACGGGCGGACGGTTTCGCGCGCGATGAAAAGGCGCGCTTGGTTTTCGTCCATTTCATGGCGTCCCAAAGACCATGAACCGACCGGGGCCAGATACTGGCTGACACCATCGGGGTGATGGGGATCGGATTTGAACCGCAGACGCAACGCATGTTGGCGGTCTTCAAGTTGATGCAGGGCTGCCTGCAGGGCGTCTGCATCAATCGGGCCATTGATTTCAAACGCAGCCGGAACGGAATAAACCGCCATGTCGGGTTGCATGCGTTGCAGCACCCAAAGACGGGCTTGGCCACTTGAAAGGGCGAATTTCGGGCCATCTGCCTTCGGGATCAGGAATTGTTTGCCATCCTGTTTGTGATCGGCAAGCAGCGTGGCAATCTTGCCAACCGTGCGGGCGCCAAAAATGTCTTGGAGTTTTGGGCGAATGCCGGTGGTTTTTTCCAACAACCCGGCGAGACGCATGGCAACAAGGCTATGCCCGCCCAGGGCAAAGAAATCCGATGATGCTGTTATTTCCTTGGTACCAAACAGGGCTTTGAATTGTTCGGCAACGATGTGTTCCAGATCGTTGTTGATGGCGCTATTGGTTTGCGTGGAAAGCCCGGCTGTATCTTTCAGCGCGGCGATAAGGTGTCGACGATCAATCTTGCCATTCACGTTGACAGGCAAATGATCAAGCACAACAAATCGTTCAGGAACCATATAATCAGGCAGATTGACGGCCAGCGCCTGTCTCCAGACAATGCTGTTATCCTGATCAGCTGCGATTGCAGCACCAAGGAAAGCATCAGCCCCGCCGCCAACTGCCATGACGCAGGCATTGCGGATACCATCGATTTCGCGAAGGCGTTGTTCAACCGCAGCCGTTTCAATCCGGTGTCCGCGTATTTTGACCTGTCCATCACCGCGCCCGCCAAATTCGATCAGGCCTTCCGCCCGCCAACGCGTGCGATCGCCCGTTCGATAAAGACGGGTTTCGGGAATGTGATCGAATGTAACGAAGGCTTGGGCTGTGCGTTCCGGTGCGCCGGAATATCCCAGCGCCAATCCATCGCCCGCGGCGTAAAGTTCGCCCCAGACCCCGACAGGAACAGGTTGCCCACGTTCATCAAGAATGTATGTCCGCGTATTGCCGATCGGTTTGCCAATCGGGATGCTTTCTGTTTGCACATCTTGCGATGTGATTGCGTGGGTGCAGGTGAAAGTCGTGTTTTCTGTCGGCCCGTAACCGTTGATAAGGGCAAGGTCCGGGCAGGCGGCCCTGACCTTTTGCAGATGCGCCGGGCTCAGGGCTTCGCCGCCGACAAGCAGTCTTTTGAGCGTTGTAAAACAGTCGGGGGCATCATCGGCGATACGGTTAAACAGGCTTGCCGTCAGCCACATGGTGGTGATGCTGCTGTCTTTAAGTTTTGTGCGCAACGCCGCCGGATCAAACAGGGTCTCGTTATCAATTAAAACCAGCTTGCCACCATTCAAAAGCGGGCCCCAGATTTCAAGCGTGGCGGCATCAAAACCAAGTGACGCTGCCTGTGCCATGACAACACTGCTATCAAATGCAAGAGACCGACTGTTCACAACCAAACGGGCGACGGCCCGGTTGGGAATAAGCACCCCCTTTGGCGCCCCCGTCGAGCCGGATGTAAACATCACATAAGCCAGATCATCGCCCGCACGTTTGACATATGGCGCGCTTGATTTTGCGGTGGTGTCAGGCAAGTGTGCAATATGAACGCGATCGGAAATGTCTGATAGGCGTTCAAATTCGCCATTGTCACAAAGCAGAATGCCCGCACCGCATTCCTTCATCAGGGCGACAATCGCTTCGCCAGGCAGAGATTTGTCAATCGGCAGATAAGCCGCACCATGCCAGGCAATACCAAGAATATTGATAATCGCATCAAGGGATCGATCCGCGGCAAGTGCGACAATTGATCCGGCGGTGATATCAAGCGCATCAAGACCCGCCGAAATCGCGGCAACCTGTTGCCCCAGCATGCGATAGGTGATGTGCCGGTCACGATCTTGCAGAGCAATTTTGTCTGCATTGGCCGGATTTGCGATCTGCCGGGCAAGCAATTCACCAAGCCCGCAATCACGCGGGTAATCCGATGCCGTGTCGTTTATTTCGCGGATCAGGCGGGTGTGTTCGTCTTCGGGGATCAGATCGACAAGACCAATCGGCATTTCGGGATTGTCGGCCACTGCCCTGGCGAAGGTCAGGAAACGTTTTGCAAAGCGTTCGATCCACGCTTTGCCATAAATATGGCTTTGATATTCGACAGCCAAAAATGCCCGGGGGCCATTTTTTATCATGCCGACCATCAGGGGGAATTTACCAGCACCAAAGTCAAGGTCGTCGATGGACATGGTATTGTCGCTGATTTCCATCACATTGACGGCATCAAACGGCTGGCCGGTCGGGCCCTGTGCGACTTGCGTCAGGTCATGCATAAGGCGCGAGAGCGGATAATCCTGGATATCGAGTATCGAAAGAACTTCCTGGCCGACCTGTTTGATCAAGGCATCAATACCGTCTGCCATGTCCGGTTTGATCGCCACGGGCAGGACATTCACAAAGCACCCTATCGCCTGCATTGTTTCCCGGTCTTTGCGCCCGGCAAATGGCAGCCCGATCACGGCTGTTGCATTTTCCTTGTGACGTGCAATGACGGCGGTGGTCAGCGCCGTCCACAGGGTGGTCTGGGTGGTCTTGCGGGCGTGCTGTGCAAGCTTTGTGAAAGTGTTGGCGTCTTTGCCCATCAGCTCGATCAAAAGCCGTTTTCCACCACCATCGGGATCAGCGGCCGGGTCGTCTGGCAGTCCGGTTGATAGCAGTTTTTCCGCGCGTTCGGACCAGAATTGTCGCGCAATCTCGCCACGTTCATTATCAAGATTGTGATGTGCATTGCGCACAAGTTTTTCGATATCGGGAACGTCTCCGGGGGTGTTTCCGGCAAGAACGGCAAGAAGCTCTTTTTGCAATAATATGATCGACTGGCCATCAAAGCACAGATGATCGATGGCTATGGCCAGTTGCGGTGCCTGGTCGTCTTTGCGTTCCAAATACCCAAACCGGGCCAAAGGACCGGTTGCGAGATCAAAAAGCTCAACGCGAATTTCGCGGGGATTGTCAATTTTGCGCACATCGACAGGCATTGAGGCATGAACACGCTGGATCAGTTGCCCGTCTTGTTCGATAAAGGTCGATCTGAGGGCCGCGTGACGTTCGACAATCCCTGCGATGGCATCGCAGACCGAGTTGAAGTCCGTACCTGGCGGAAGGGCGCAGCCGGTAATGATGTGGTAATGGGCGCTTGGCGGCTGATCACGCCGGGCAATCCATTGCCCTTCGATCGCGGGATGGGCCGGGAAGGATGCGATGACCGGACCTGCTGTGCGGCTATTGTTTCGGGTATCAAGCGCCCCACGCAGCAAACTGATAATTTCAGTTTTCAGCTCCCGCGTGCGGGATTTCAGATCATCATCAAATCTACCGGCCGGGGCATCAAAACAAAGATCATGCCCGTTATCATGCAGGCTCAGAACAATGTCGTGCTGACGAAGTTCATCAAGCAGATTGCGGGCAGCTTGGGCGCGGTGCAACATTTGATCCGTATTCATTACAACACCCCCGTTTCGCGTGACGGGTCGGAACCTGTGACGGCTGTTTTTATGTCATCTGTCCGAACAGTTGGCGGGGCGGTTGGTTCGGTATTTGTATCAAATGATGCAAGCAAATCTGCGACACCCGCAACGGTGCGGCCTTCAAACATCGCGGCGGCAGGAATTTCGGCATCCAGAACTTCGGACAGTCTTGTTGCGATCCGCACCGCAAATAACGAATCCCCGCCAAGTTCAAAGAAATCATCATCGGGACCAATTGCCGGATCGCCAAACATATCGCGCCACACTGCAAGGATGATGGCCTGCGGGTTTGTATCTGTTTTTTGGTCCGTTGCGTTCGGGGCCTGGGACAATGCCCTTTCGGGCTGGGCGGTATGACGGTTGAAATCTTGTGGGTCGGATACCGTGATGGTTTCTTTGTCCGGCCAGAACCGACGGCGGTCAAAGGGATATGTCGGCAACGGAATGCGGCGTGCATCCCGGATTTGGTTTACCTTGTCCCAATCGGGTGTGGTTCCTTTGACCCATAGCTTGGCAATTGCATTGGCCAATAGGTCAGAACCGTTGGTTCTGGTCGCCGCATTTCGGCTGATATCGGGACTTGGCGCAGGTTGCAGCGGGATGCTGTTATCCTTGGGGGTGCCATTAACAATGGCAAGGCGACTTGCCGTGTTGCCGAAACCACATTCAACCATGGTTGTGTCAGGCATTTCAGCCAAAAGTCCTTTGATATTGTCAGCAAAGCGCACGGCATTACGCAGATGCTGAACCCAGTAATCCGGATTTTGCGCATCTTCTGGTGTGAGCCAGTTACCGGTCAGATTGGATTGGATTGGCAGTGTCGGTACGTTCAGGCTGGTCATGGCGACGGTATCGCGGAACGCATCCAGAACCGGTTCCATCATGGGGGAATGGAAGGCGTGTGAAACAACAAGCCGACGGCCGGAATTCCCCTGTGTTTTTATATGTTCTTCAACTGCATCAATGCAGTCAATACTGCCCGCGACCACACATTGGCGGGGGCCGTTGATTGCTGCCATCGATAGATTGGGACCAAATGCCGATAGCAGGTCACCGACTTCGGCCTCGGTCATCGATAGCGCAAACATCGCCCCCGGTTCGGTTTGCCCCATCAAACGACCGCGCATCACCACAAGGCGAAGTGCATCATCAAATGACATAACCCCGCCAATGCAGGCCGCGACATATTCGCCAATACTGTGGCCGGCCAGTGCTGCGGGGGATATGCCGTTATCAATCAGCCAGCTTGCAAGCGCAAATTCATAAATGAACAAAGCAGGTTGGGCGATTTCTGTCCGTGCCATGCGCAGAGATGTTTCCGGGTTTTCACATGGAATTGTCAGCAATTCCAAAAGATCATCCGGGCCATCAAATTCTGCGACCTGTGAGCAGGCATGCCTGATCCGTTCCGCTGATGTCTTATCCGCGGCATAGAGATCTGCGGCCATGCCCGGCCGTTGGGACCCCTGACCGGGAAACAGGAACGTAACGGGCGGATTATTGGACCGTGCAACAGCCTGATGGTGTGCAGGCAATTTCGGATTGGTCAGTGCAGTTATTGTACTTTCGATGTCCGGGGCAACAATCGCGGCCCTGAAACGAAGCGCTTGGCGCCGCGACAAGCTGTTTGCAATATCGGATATCGAAATTGTTGATTTGTGCTGTTCCAGCCAGGTCGCGGTGTTGCGCAGTAATTTCTGCAAGGCAGGTTCGCTTGCCGCAGAGAACGGAATGACATGGGCACCACCGTTTTGTGCGTGCGCTGTCGTCGGTATCTCGGTTCGGGGGGCTTCTTCGATGATTACGTGCGCATTTGTGCCACCAACGCCGAAACTGCTGACACCTGCCCGGAGGGGTTCATCGCCGTTATTTGATAATGATTGAACAGTGTTGTTTATTTGAATTGGTCCCTGATCCAGGCCAAGCTCTGCGTTCGGCTGCCTAAAATGACAGGTCGGCGGAAAGGCCCGGTGGCGCATTGCCAGTACGGCCTTGATCAGCCCGACAACACCTGCGGCACAATCAAGGTGGCCAATATTGCCCTTGACCGAACCAAGCCAGATCGGACGTGATGACGTCGTATTTCGGCTTCCATATACTTTGTTCAGCGCGGCGACCTCTATGGGATCGCCAAGGGCTGTTGCGGTTCCGTGACCTTCAACAAAGCAGATACTGGATGGGTCAATTTTGGCATCTGCAAGGGCTGCGTGGATGGCATTGGCCTGACCATCTATGCTGGGTGCGGTGAAAGCAGCCTTTGCCGCGCCGTCATTATTTGTGCCAACCCCCTTGATCACCGCATGAATGGTGTCTTTGTCGGCAATGGCATCATCAAGGCGTTTCAAAAGGATAATGGCTGCACCGCTGCCGCCGACAACGCCATCTGCCTTTTCGTCGAACGGGCGACAAACGCCACTTCGTGATCCGATGCTGCCTTGGGTGAAATAGTATCCGCCAGCCGGACTGATCCCGAGGGATGCACCACCGGCAAGAGCAACACGGCATTGCCCTGATCGCAACGCATTAACGGCCAGGGAAACATTGACCAGACCGGTCGAACACGCGCTTGAAGACGAGATGGCAGGACCGGTCAGATTCAGCTTATAGGCAAGCCGCGTGGCGGCAAAATCCTTGTCATTGCCGATTGAAACGCCATACCGGATCGCATCGGGGCGTGAACGTAGCCGGTCACTCAGGCTGTCAACCAGATAGGTGGGGAAACCAACCCCGACATAGGCACCAACCGGACCATCGCGTGCAGGATCGCAAGACCCGTCTTCAAGGGCACCAAGGGCTACTTCGAGCAACAAACGGTGTTGCGGATCCGTTTCAATGGCTTCGCCTGCGGTCATGCCAAATGGAGCGGGATCGAACATATCGATATCATCAAGGATGCCATGGCGGGCGACAAAGTCAGCATCCTCAAGCATAGAGGGATCACCACCCATCGCACGCAGCCGGGAAATATCAATATCCTTTATCTGATCGACACCGTTTTCGAGCATCGACCAGAATGCATCGGGATCATTCGCACCGGGCAGGCGCATTGCCATGCCGACAATCGCAATATCATCGGTGTCAGACGTCTGTCGCAGAGAGGGGACTGGGCCGGGTTTTGCGGTTTGGATGATTGTCTGATCATCCGGGCAGAGGTGACGGGCAAAGGCATTAATGGTCGGGTGCTGGAATATTTCCACCGATGCAATGTTGCGTCCGGCAAGTTTTGACAAAGCAAACTGGGCACGCGGCACCAGCAATGAATGGGCCCCGGCTTCAAACAGGTTGGTATCAAAATCAATGCCGTCAGTTTCGATCAATTCCATCCAGATTTTGGCGATTTGATCGGCCAGTTGATGGAAACGTTTCTGATTGCTGTTGCGGGCGGCCGGTTGCAGGCTTGGTTGCGCAACGGGCGGTTTGCCGTCGCGACTTTCGGAAAACTCCGCAAGGGCCTTACGGTCGATTTTACCAGAAGGCAGCAGGGGAAGCGTATCAGTCCATTCCATGTGACCCGGAATGGCCGCATCAGACAGATGCCGTGCCAGTTCGGCGCGCACCGTGGCGATATCGGGGGGCGTTGAGGAGTTTCTGTCTGGCACAAGATAGCCGATCAGCTCTCCGCCGTGACTGGTTTTGACATACAATACCGCAGCCTGCCCAACGCCGGGCAGGCGTGAAAGATGATGTTCGACTTCTCCGATCTCGATACGTTGCCCGCGGATCTTGACTTGTTCATCCAGGCGCCCGTGGTAATAAAGCATCCCGTCTTCGCCCCACGACACCAGATCGCCACTGCGATAAAAGGTTTCATCCGTGTCATGGGTCGGGTCTTTGACAAATTTGCTGGCGGTCATATCCGGCATGTTGATATAGCCGCGATTTAATCCGGTTCCGCCGATATAAGCTTCACCCGGGATGCCAAGCGGTACCCGTTTTCCATCTTCGTCAAGAACCCGGACAACCGCACCTTTGTCAACGCGGCCAATCGGGATGCTTTTGGTTTGAATGTCTTTGGGGATCAGATAGGTGCTGACATGGACGGTGGCCTCGGTCGGGCCATAGCAGTTCCAGATATCGACGGTATCGAGAACGCTATAAATCCGGTGGATGAGGCTTGGCTGCATCACTTCACCGCCCGAGACCAGTCGGCGTAATTGGAAATCGCCATCTGCCGGGATGGCATCAATCATGCTTTCATAAACAGACGGCACCGACTGAAGATGGGTGACACGGTGTCGTGTCACACCGTTCCAGAATGCATGTCCATCACTAAGGGTTGCATGCGTCATCAGCCACATGCGATGCCCGCGGATCAATCCAAAGCAGAATTGCTGTAGCCAGGGATCAAACCCGAAAGACGGGAACAGGCCAACCCGTTCCGGGTCGCCGTTTTCGATGGATCCGATACCGAATTGTTCAATGGTGACGGCGATCTTGTCGGCAAGGGATTGATGATGAACGGGAACCGGTTTGGGCTGCCCGGTAGAACCCGACGTATGGAAGACAAAGGCAATATCGTCGCCGCAAATGCTGGCACGAATATTTTCAAAGGCCGTGCTGCCATCAATGCCCGCGACGTTATTGATATCGTTTACGGTGATGCTAGCATCACCGGCTTTGCGCCATTCATCGGTGTCATTGGTCAGAACCAGTGGGCATTTAAGGTGGCCTGCCATTGACGCAATGCGTGCTATCGGCTGTAGCGGGTCGAGTTGCACACAGGCGGCCCCGCATTTCAGGATGCCGATTACTGCGGCAATTTGTTCGGCGCAAGGCGAAATATTCATGCCGACAAAATCACCCTGCGCAATCCCGCAATTTTGCAGATGGCGGGCGACGGCGTTGGCCATATTGCCCAGTGTTGCGAATGACACTTCCCGATTGTCTTCTGTGATCAGGGCGATGTCTTCGGGGCGTGATGCAATGGCCTGATCAATACATTCGGGAATAAATCGTTCGGGGAGTGCCTTGGTGTATTTTGGACCGGTTTCAAATGCGCAGATCACCCGATGCTCGTTTGTGGGTGGCGTGGCGATATCTGCGATATTTTGATCCGGGTTGTCCATTGCACGTGACAGATAACATCGGAACCGCTCGGCAATGCGACTGACCGATTTCGGATCGTGGCAACTGGTGTCATATTGCCAGATGATTTCGGCTTCTTGCCGGTCCGGGCTGACGGCCTGCATCATATAGATCAAGCCAAGGTCGCTTACCGGCCCGTTATATACATTGACGCGGCGGGCTTCCAGCCCGTCAAAAAGCAATGGCTGCGGTGCATCCAGACTGTTGAAAAAAGCACCATCACCCGATAAGCCCCTGGCACCTAGCCGTGCCGCACGCATGCGGGCAGCACCAAGACGCATATGCCGGACATCACGCCGTGCCTGGGCAAAAATATTGCGCGTCAATTCCGAAAAACACATGTGTTTATTCAAATTGACGTCGAACGGTACGATATAGGAAAAGGTCCCCGGCATATTGCGCTCAGGGCGGCCCATCCGATTGAGAACAGGCAATGTGACGGTCGGACGTTCGAGCTGGGCAACCTGTCCAAGCAGGATAAAATAGACAGCCATTACAATCGCAGTTGGCGACGTGCCACAGGTTTTGGCTGTCTGAGCCAGTTTGACAATGTCGTCACCGTCAAGGGTTTGTTCCAGTTGCGCCTGGATCAGTTTTCCCGACGGTTTTTCTGGTGAAAACCGGGTGATTTCAGGGTCGTCTTTCAGGCGGTCCTGCCAATAGGCAAGGTCGCGCTGATAGGCGGGTGTTTCAGGATAGGTTGCATCTGCTTTGATAAAATCGCCATATGACCGAAAGGGACTTTCAGCCACAGCGTTATCGGTCTTAAGGGCGCTATAAATTTCGGCTGTTCGATGCGCCATCAGATGCCCGGCATATCCGTCACAGATCAGGTGATGATACACGCGAACCCACCAGAAACGCCGATCGGCCAATTTCAACAAGCGGTGGCGACAATGATAGCCGTTTTCAGGGTCCAGTGGCCGCCTGCGGATTTCATCGACTTCTTGGTTGGCCAATGCAACGGGATCGTCGGAAAAACTTAAATCGATGATACTGAAATCTGTTTCCCGGCAGGCATCGGCAAAGTACTGGAACGGATTGCCGTTTTCGGACCCGAAGCGCAGACGCAAAGCGTCGTTTTCCTGATCGGTCTGGACAATAGCCTGATGCAGGGCAGGGATATCAAGATCGCCTTCGAAACGGGTGACGTTGCAAATATTATATTTTGCGCAATCATCTCCGCTGGCCCAGTCAAGCCATATGCTGGACTGCGGCGTTGTAAGCGGTTCTCCCTGCCGTTCTGTCCCTGGTACGAGCGTGTTTTCTTGTTTGTGCAACGTCTGACCTTTCAAACGTTGTTATCGCCATTTTGTGACACGGTTTGTATCCCCGGTAGCTATATTATTTTCACGTATGTATCACAAGTAGCTGTTTTCCCCAGATATATCTAAACGAATATGGCGGCGATCACCTTTGCATTGCAAGAGAATGTCGTAAAAAATATATGTTAAATAGATGAAAATACAGCCAAAGGTTGACCCTGCGTCGGCCTGAAAGGGGCTGATCTTTTTATCAGATGGCTGCATTTCGCCGATATCATCGCCAAACGTATAGTATGAAATGGCCGGTCCGTTCCGGATGCTCTGGGCCGGAGAGAACCAAAGGGTGGGCCGCGATAATCGAGAATTTCCACCAAAGATTGATCGCCTGAACCAGACCGACCGAGACGGGGTGCTGGCTGTGATACGATTCTTGAAAAACGATTTGTATTGACGGCACTTTTTCACATGCCCTGATACTCACTACGCCACGACATCGATGATATCAGGCCCAAGCGGTTAAGGACGGTGATTTGACGACCGTCAAGGTCAAGCGGGGTTCCTATCCTAAGATGGTGGTACAACAATACATTGAATTGCTGACTCCCCAAAACACACAATGTATTGAAGGGCTGCGGCTTCCATCGCAGCCCTTTTTCGTGCCGGTTTCACGTTGTTGTTGATATTGGGCTGTTGATATTACCAACCTTATTCGGCCTGTGGGCCAAGAGTATGGCGTAACTCCGCAC
Organism: Thalassospira sp.; assembly: GCA_048264285.1. Taxonomy (GTDB): domain Bacteria; phylum Pseudomonadota; class Alphaproteobacteria; order Rhodospirillales; family Thalassospiraceae; genus Thalassospira. The sequence goes on along the minus strand of JBLXDD010000004.1, from coordinate 226,055 downwards.
CGGGAATGCCATGCAGGAACCCGTTGGCAAATTCCATCGGCAGCGACATTTCCTTTAACGCATGTTGCACGTCGGCAGAATGAATTTGCCGATCCAGCCGTTGACGATAAAGACGCGCCACCCTGACCATATCAAGACTGTGCGGGGAAAGACGAAAGGCATTCACACCGGCATCTTGCAGCTCATCGGTGATTTCGGACAGCTCAACATAATGATTTGACAAGGTTTGCAGGCCGTTCACGGCAAGGAACGGCGCGTCATCAAGGGTTGCGACATCCATTCCGTCAAGCTGTTCACCGCAGACATATCGACATCCATCCTTATGCAGGCCATGTGCACGCGCCGAATAGCACCGCGCAGATATTGCCAAGGGCATCCGGCCAAATACCTGTATCTCGACTTCTGCGGTTTTGCGTGTTTCGCACAGCCGCGACACCGAAGAAAGCGGGAGCTCCCACGGCAGTGCAATGCGGGTTGCGCCGCGGCTTTCAAAATAGGAAAACGTGCTTTCGTTATAGGTGTTGATGTAAGGGCCGATAACGTGCGGTCGATCTGCAAGCAAACCGGCTGCGGATATGTCATTTGCCTCGATCAGAAGATCTGGCATTTGCGTCAGATCGTGGACCTGTGCGCATTCGCGACCATTCATGACCAGCGCAAGTGTTGAAAGTACAACTTCCTTCCCGGCACGTTGAAGACGTTCGATCACATCGGGAAGATGTTTGTCGAAAAACGGCATGCGTTTGGCGCACACAACTTCGCCAACATGAACGGTGTCGATCTCGGCCTCGTCTGCAACCTGCGCGTAAAAGTCGCGTTTGCGGTTTTCATCCCAGTGAAAAAGGATCGGCCCCATAACCAGTCGTGACTTTTTCATTGCCAGCTTCTCCGATAGGCACCTGTGGTATCATTTTGGCCTTCGCTTAGGTTGCTCAGGCGTGAACCCGTTGCCAAATGACCTTGGGAAATTCGGTCAAGCGATGCCCGGAATGCGCCGACAACCTGTGCGATATAGGCTTTGCCGCGCTGGCGTCCTTCGATTTTAAGGGCAGTGACCCCGGCTTCTGCCAGTTCCGGAAGCATGCCTGTGACATCCAGACTGGTTGGTTCTTCGAACAGATAGCCTGATTTTTCCATGGCGCGAAAACGGCCCTTGCACAAAGTCGGATAGCCGACCTTCTCGTTCTGGTCATAAATGTTGATGGTATAGTCGCCCAGACGCGAAACCGTCATTTCGTCACGTTCTTCGTAATGCACGTGGTTTGCCGGGGAACAGACACCATTCATGTTCGGGCTTTCACCGGTTGCATAGGATGAAAGAAGACACCGTCCTTCGGCCATCACACACATGCCACCGAACGCAAATACTTCTGTTTCGACAGGTATGCGATGGTTGAGATATCTGATGTCTTCAAGAGACAGAACACGCGGCAAAACAACGCGCCGAACCGCAAATTCCCGATGGTAGAATTTGATGGCCTCTTCGTTCGATGCTGATGCCTGTACCGAAAGATGAAGTCGGGCATCGGGATGATGGTCACGCGCATATCGCAACAGCCCGATATCGGCCAGAATGACGGCATCGACGCCAATGGCAATGGCATCGTCGATTGCCTTGTGCCAGATATGTTCGATCCCGGCCTGCGGGTACGTATTGCAGGCAAGGTAAACATGCACATCATGTTTATGGGCATGGGCAACCGCGTCGCGCAATTCTTCACGCGAAAAGTTCAAACCCGGAAAGTTGCGAGCATTTGTCGCATCACGAAAACCGCAATAGACAACATCGGCACCGGCATCAATTGCGGCATGAAGACTGGCAGGGGTGCCTGCCGGACAAACGAGTTCCATATCATTCCTGTGCGTGACTGTGGACTAGGAAAGCGCGAAGTCGTCCTTACCACTGCTTTGGGCTGTTGGCCTTGGACGTCGGCTGCCGCGCTGTAAAGATTTTTCAAGGCTGGTAATGGTTTCGCCCTGCTGTGCGGTGCGTTGTTCCAATCCGTTCAGGCGTTTTTCTGCCGATGAAATCAGGGCATCCGCCGACCGGTTCATATCGTGCTGTACCTGATGATAGATTTTCTCAGCCAGGCCAAGCAGGGTCCGGGCAACAGGACGTGCCATGCCAAAGCTGTCTTGGACGGCAGCACGCAGATCGATTTCCTCGCCATCGAGTGCGTTGCGCAGGGCAACCACAAGGTCGGTACGTCCTTCGATGCGAAGGGTCCGTGAAAAGAACAATGCATCGCCGTCAGATTGGCCTTGCAGCAGTTCGAGCAATGCCGGCAAAGGCCCGGAGATACGCGCCGCAACCGGTTCATCACTTTCTGTATTTTTGACGGGGCGGAGTTCGGGCGCGTCCGGATCGATTTTCAGGTAAAACCGCAAATCCAGATCCGTCGGTGCAATAAGCAAGGCAAAGGTTTCGCGTTCGGTTACCCGTTCAAATACCGCCCGGTGCCGATGGTGCATTGTTGCCATGGCATGGCGGCAAATCTGCGCAATAGCGCGGGTCGGGGCATTGCGCACCAGCGGATTGATCAGCAAAAAAGGGGTAAAGGATGGGTGGTTTCCTGACACGTGTGGCTCCGGCTTTGTGTGACGGAAGTATCATCCTTTGGACGCCATTTGTGGTTGATGTCTGTCAAGCCATTGAAAGTTTTATATTTTTCTAAATTCCAACAATGGGTCATGTCATTGGATGGCGGGCATAGATCACATGACCGGCCATCGCGAATTTTTCCCAAACAGCAATTTGACCATCGTCAACGTGGCGGGGGTGGTGGCGATTAAACTCTTTCTGGTTCAGTGACCGACAATTCAGAAGGAAAACCAGATGGAGTCTGCGTTCAACCCGGCACAGGGTGCTGTTAAACCGGCTGATCTTCTTGATCAGCATATTGGTGGTCTGGTCGCCTGTTTTCCGTGGTCAACACTGGTTTTCCGACATCATGGCATCGGGTTTTGTTGCCATGCGGAACAACCCCTGGCAGAGGTTGCGCACGCCAACGGGCTTGATGCCGATCTTGTTGCCAAGGAACTTTGTCAGCTTCCTGACGGGCCGGTAACTCTGCCTGATGTGCATGATACGGGCGTCTTTATTGATTTCATACTGGACCGGTATCATCAGGTGCATCGTAACGAGATTGCCGAGCTGGTTTTGCTGGCACGCAAGGTCGAAGCGGTTCATGGCGATCATCCCGATGCCCCGGTTGGTTTGGCCGATGAATTATTTGCAATTGCAGAAAATCTCGACATGCATATGGCCAAGGAAGAAAGTGTTCTTTTCCCCGCCATGCGTGAAATGCAAAAGCATGGTGTGGTTTCTGCCGCATTGGCGTTGCCCATTCACTGTATGCGTGAAGAACATGATGACCATTCCGGGGCCATCCATCGTCTGCACAACCTGACAGATAATTGTACCTTGCCCGATGGGGCGTGTGGTTCCTGGCGCAGACTTTACAACGGCACGGCCAAACTTATCGAAGATCTGGTCGCGCATATATATCTGGAAAATGTGATCCTGTTTCCGCGGTTCGAGTAATCGTTGCAAGTTTCATCATGTGCTCGGGCGCCGTATCCCCCCCTCATTCCCGATGTGTGTTCAATGCCCTGCCATCTGGCGGGGCATTTTTGCGCTTGACGGTAGTCAAGGTGAAAAATCCCGGCTCGGGAAAAGATGTGCCGACGCCGTTTTGGGGACAGAGCGGCACTGAGTTGTCAATCGGAGTGAGGATCCGTTCACATGTCGGAACGTCTGACAAAATCTGCCGCCCGAAACATTTTCTACGGCGGGACGATCTTCTTTCTGGTCATCTTTCTTGGACTGACCTTGCACAGCCACAATTACATCGTCAACGAGTCAACCAATTCGGAGGCACTGACGGAATCCGTTGTGGCCGGTAAGCATATCTGGGAGCGCCATTCATGCATCAACTGTCACACGCTGTTGGGTGAGGGAGCCTATTTTGCGCCCGAGCTGGGCAATGTGTGGGTGCGTTATGGCGGCAAAGAAGACCCGGAAGGCGCACGCGACATGCTTAAGGCATGGATGCAATCGCAACCATCTGGCGTTGAAGGCCGCCGCCAGATGCCACAGTTCAACCTGACCGATCAGGAACTCGACGAACTGGTCGACTTCCTGAAATGGACCAGCGAGATCGATACCCAGAACTGGCCGCCCAACGAGGCAGGATAACCGGTTTTGAAGGAAATGAGGCTACAATGAAATATCAATCACAAAAGGTTGCCCTATATTACATATATGGCGCACTGGCATTGTTCGCAGCCCAGATTCTGTTTGGTGTCGTTGCTGGCACTGTGTATGTCCTGCCGAATCTGCTGTCCGAGCTTTTGCCCTTTAACATTATCCGCATGATCCATACCAACGCGCTGATCGTGTGGTTGCTGATGGGGTATTTCGGGGCGGCGTATTACCTGCTTCCCGAGGAATGCGAAACCGAAATTCACAGCCCAAAACTGGCGATTATCCAGTTCTGGCTGTTCCTGATTGCGGCTGCGGCTGCTGTTGTCGGTTATATCTTTGGTATCCACGAAGGCCGTGAGTTTCTTGAACAGCCCCTGCCGATCAAGGTCGGCATTGTCGTCGTGGCCTTGATGTTCCTTTACAACACGACGATGACCTTGCTCAAAGGGCGCAAAACAGCTGTTTCCAATGTTCTGATGGTTGCATTGTGGTTTGTCGCGTTGCTGTTCCTGTTTGCGTTCTACAACCCGTCCAATCTGGCTGTGGATAAAATGTACTGGTGGTATGTGGTCCATCTCTGGGTTGAAGGGGTCTGGGAACTGATCATGGCGTCAATTCTGGCGTTTCTGATGATCAAAATGACCGGCATCGATCGCGAAGTGGTCGAAAAATGGCTTTATGTCATGGTGTCGCTGACACTGTTCACCGGCATTCTGGGGACTGGGCACCATTATTACTGGATCGGGACGCCGGGATACTGGCAGTGGATCGGGAATGTTTTCTCGACGCTTGAGGTCGTGCCGTTCTTTGCCATGGTGGTTTTCTGTTTCTATATGGTCTGGAAAGGCGGCCGGGATCACCCGAACAAGGCCGCACTTCTGTGGGCGCTGGGATGTTCGGTCATGGCGTTCTTCGGGGCGGGCGTATGGGGCTTTATGCATACCCTGTCTTCGATCAACTACTATACGCACGGGACACAGGTCACCGCCGCACATGGGCATCTGGCTTTTTACGGGGCTTATGTGATGCTCAATCTGGCGATCTTTACCTATGCGCTTCCTTATCTGCGCGGGCGCGAGCCCTATAACCAGCAGCTCAATATGTGGGGCTTCTGGATTACGACAAGTGCCATGGCTTTCATGACCTTTACACTGACTTTTGCCGGTGTGGTGCAGACGCATCTGCAACGTGTATTGGGCATGAATTACATGGATGTCCAGGATCAGGTCGCATTGTTCTACTGGATGCGATTGGGGTCTGGGATTGCCGTTCTGGTCGGGGTCGTCTTCATTATTTGGTCTTTGGTGGTACCGCCACGTCCTGCAGGCGTGACGGCAAAGATAAGTCAACCTGCCGAATGACGGCAATCAAGTCAGCGTGTTCTTTTTCGTGCTTTGTATGAGGAATGACACGTTGCGGGTAACGGCCGGTTGGTTCCGCTGACCGGCCGTTACATTTTGGAGCCATCCAGTGACAGGAGCATGCAAGATGTCCGGCGCACTCAAAGAACTCTTACCTGAAACCGATGTTCCTTTTTATCAATCGACGGGGAACGAGGAACAATTGTTCGAAGCTGCATGGCGACAGCACCTTCCTTTGTTGCTTAAGGGGCCGACAGGATGCGGGAAAACACGGTTTGTTTCGTATATGGCAGCAAAACTTGGTGTTCCGCTTTATACGGTGTCCTGCCACGATGATTTGACGGCAGCAGACCTGACCGGGCGTTACCTGATCAAGGGGGGCGAAACCGTCTGGGTTGACGGGCCTCTGACGCGCGCAGTGCGCCATGGCGGCATTTGTTACCTTGATGAAGTTGTCGAAGCGCGCAAGGACGTGACGGTTGTGCTTCATCCCCTGACCGATGACCGGCGCTTGTTGCCGCTTGACCGGACCGGGGAGTTGCTTGAAGCACCGGATAATTTCATGCTCGTGGTGTCTTATAACCCTGGCTATCAGAATTTGCTCAAGCAGCTTAAGCCATCGACACGGCAACGTTTTCTGGCAGCAGAATTCACATTCCCCGATGCCCGAACCGAAACCGAAATCCTGATGCGTGAAACCGGTATTGATCACCAAATGGCCGATCTGTTGGTGCGGATTGCCAGCAGCATTCGCAACCTTGCGGGTATTGATCTTGAAGAAGCGGCTTCGACCCGGTTGCTGATTTACTGCGCAACCCTTTTGAAATCGGGTGTGGCCTTTGATGATGCCGTCACCGCAGCCATCGTCGAGCCACTCAGTGATGATGCCGATATCAAAACCGGTCTGCACGAGGCCATCGGCATTATCCGCGGTTAATGCCGGGAGGCAGGCATGAGCTTTGATTTTCTTGAATTTGAAGAACAGGTCGGGATGCTTTGGCACCGGATTGCCTCGCGCAATCAGGAAAGCTATCGCGAGCATAATGACTGTGCTGTCCGATTTGCAGAAATGCAGGCCAGTTTGCCTGTGCTGTTTCGCGCACTGGGCGGGAATCCGGCACTTGAATTTTCCCAGATCGACAAGCGGGTTTCAACACATCGGCTGAACTGGCGCCAGCGGATCGGTCTTGTCGATGAACAGATCGCGATGGCAGAAATGAATGAAATCGCGGTGAAAATGCCACCCGTGATTTCGCTGTTTCCAATGCGCGCCCTGAACCGTGATTTATATATCTGGTACATGGCATGGTTCGCGGTTTCATCACCGCAACATCTTCCTGACGGGATAAAACATGACCCGTTTGCCTTTGATATCTTGCGCCTTGTCCATGCAAGGCAAACAGACCGGGCGTTACAGCAAGCGTTTCCGGCCATCACATCCCTGCGTCAGCGCCTTTACACGGCCTTTCTGGAATTGCGCCCCATGCGTACCCTGCCGGTAATCGAACAGCATGTCGAAGACTGCGTTCTGGGCTTTCTCGGCGCGATTGAGGTCCCCGATGAAAACCCGGTTGAGGCTTTGCTTGAAGCGTGTTGTGCCCGGGGTGGCGATGTGATGGAACAGATCCGGGCGTCGGGTCTGAGGCCGCGTCGTTATGCGCCTTTCCTGCCGGTTCCCCTGTGGGGGGAGGCGATTGGTGCCGGCACATCCGGGCGGATGAATGACCCCGATCCCGACGATACGGATGATCCTGCACAAGATGGCAACCAAGAACGGAAAAAACGTGCAAGGCGGCGCAAAAATGATCAGGCCGGGCGCAATGATCCGCTTGCCCTGAACCGGTTTGAAAAGATCATTTCAATTGCGGAAATGGTCAATGTGAACCGCCCGATGGATGACGAAGATGAACAGGATGCCCGCAAAGCCGCCGACGAACTTGACGAAATGGAAATTTCCGATTGCAAACGCAAAGCGGCAACCAAGTTGCGTTTTGATCTTGATCTTCCGCCACGTGATGCTGATGAAGGCAAGTTGATCGGGGAATGGACCTATCCCGAATGGGATTATCGCCAACAAACCTATCGCCCGGATTTCTGTCATGTGGTCATGCAATCGGGCAATGAAACCATCAGCACACAGGATATCTGGCAACCAAGCGAAACCGAACGGCGACAAATCCGCAAGGTCAGACGCCAGTTCGAAGCATTCCGCCCGCGTCATCAAGTCCTGCGTGCGCAGTTCGATGGGGCCGAGCTTGATCTCGAAGCATTGGTGCGTGCGCAATGCGATCGGCAGGGCAACGGGGAACTTGGCAATCGGATATATCTCAATACGGTGCGCCGTGTCCGTGACCTTTCGGTGGCGGTTCTGATTGATGTTTCGCTTTCGACCGATGCCTGGATCAAGGATAACCGGGTGCTGGATGTTGAAAAACAGGCGCTTTCGGTTCTTGCCAGCGGGCTGGATGCTTGCGGTGATGATTTCGGGGTATATAGTTTTACCTCGCGGCGGCGCGACTGGGTGCGCATCAATGCGATCAAAGGATTTGATGAAACCTGGTCGCCGACATGCCAGGACCGGATCCATAAACTAAGACCCGGATATTATACCCGCCTTGGTACCGCCATACGCCATATGGGCAAGTTGCTTGAAGATCGACCGCATCAACATCGTCTGATGTTGGTGATTACCGATGGCAAACCCAACGACATTGACCATTACGAAGGTCGCTATGGCATCGAAGACAGCCGCCGTGCCGTACGCGAATGCCGTCAGGCGGGGTTGGGATTGTTTGGTGTCACGGTCGATCGCAAGGCCCAGGATTATTTCCCCTATATTTTCGGTGCCGGGGGGCATGCCATTGTCTCGCGCCTTGAAAATCTTCCGGCGGCCTTGCCGCGCATTTATCGACAATTGGTGTCGTGATCATGACTGTTGAATATGATCCCCATGCGGAATTATCCAGTTCCGGTGACTCTTCTGCGTCCTGGGGGGGGCTGGAAACGCTTCCGGGGCACCCCATCATGTGGGTTCTGATCCTTTCCGAACTGGTTGTTTTCGGTGCCTTTTTGTTGATGTTCTCCGTCGCGCGAATTGGAGACCCGCATGGTTTTGCCATCGATCAGATGCAGCTTGATCGGCTTGCCGGCGGGATCAACACCCTGATCCTGCTTTCAAGCGGGTTATTGGCGGTATTTGCCATTCGTGCGGTGAATGCCGGAAATATTCTCCGCTGTCGGATATGGCTTTTACTGGCGTCTTTGGCGGGCACCGTTTTTCTGGTCATCAAGCTGATCGAATACACCGCAAAGTTTGATGCCGGTATCGGACTTGAAAGCAGCACATTCTTTACACTGTATTTTTTGATCACCGGGTTTCATGCCCTGCATGTGGTGATGGGGATCGGGATATTGGGGGTTGTTGCCCTGTGGCCAAGCCGGATCAATGTCGAAACCGGAACGGCATTCTGGCACATGGTCGATATGGTTTGGGTATTGGTCTTTCCGGTGATCTATCTTGTGCGATGAGGCAAAAATGAATCAGGCATCGACATCGGCCAACAACGACTTTGATCATATGGTGCATTCAAACACACCATCCTTGCGCACGGCATTGCTGGTCTGGGCAATTGCCAGTGCGACGACGGTTTTGTCACTATTGCTGGCATTAACGGATCGGTCGGCAGCACAGGCTTATCTCGGCCTGTTTGCGGTTGGTGTTGTTGTTGCCGTTGGCTGCATCAAGGCGGCCTTGATTCTTCGATATTACCTTGGTCTTGGGCCCGCTGCAGGAAGTTGGCGGTCCATCTTTGCCGCATTTCTGATCGTGATTTTCCTGGGCGTTCTGATGGCTCAGGGCGTCATCATTTTGATGCTGACGCCCTGAGCCATGCTGTCCTCACTGAAACGACAGAAGCGCCGGAAATGTTCCGGTTTCCGATCTGTTGTTAGTCCGTTTTCTTGTCAGCGCCGGGTTTCTTGGCCTTTGGTTCGGGTACCTTTTCATAGGCAACCATTTCGGTGCGCGGGTGCAGAATGGCATAGAGAGCAGCCCGCCAGCCACGCAGCTTGACCTTGTGTTCGCGGGCTTTTCCTGCCCATCGGTCGCGAAATCTTTCCATGTCGCCGCGTCGACTGAAATAGATGACCATGTCGACAATCGGCTCTGACTGACCGGCACGCGGGACTTCGATGTTGCGGATGCCCATCGTCCAGTTCTTGCTCATGACATTGGTGTCGAGCCAGTTCAGAACGCCTTGTGCGGACTGTTTCTCGTGAATAACGACGCGATATGGAAAATTCCGAAGATCTTTGGACATCGGCGTTGGCCCCAAGAGGTTTTCAGTTGGGTTCTATTTCTGATTTTAATAATAATAGATCAAATTTCTATCGGCGTACGAAATGCTATGCATAAGGGTACCATAGATACGCAGGAAGAATGTGAATATCCACCATGGGCGTTTGTGATGAACAGTACCTATGAGTACGTCACAGCCCGGGTGTTGTGTGGCCATCAACCCCAAGCGGAATATCTTTTGTTAGAATAATGTTTCATACAATAGTAATTCCAGATTTTTATGTTACATCTTGAGAAAGAAGGGTAAGAGATCTTAAGTTTGTGCTTTGGTTAAAGATTTCAACATGATAATTGATTAATTCATGCTGTTGCGTGACACGGTTTTTCAACGATTCAGAATCAAAAAAATGACGGGGTTTCGAGGTGAGGGATAAGTCTACTGGCATTCAGCCTTCAGGGCGAGAGCGCCATTTCAAGCCAGAACAACTGATCGTTAGCAAGACGGACCTCAAAGGGCATATTACCTATGCCAACGAGGTGTTTTTGGACCTTTCTGATTATACCGAAAGCGAGGTACTGGGCAAACCACATTCCTTGATCCGCCACCCGGATATGCCGCGCTGTATTTTCAAGCTGTTGTGGGAACATATTTCGGCAGGAAAAGAGATTTTTGCCTATGTCGTGAATATGGCGCGCAATGGCGATCACTATTGGGTTCATGCTCACGTGACGCCAAGCTTTGACGCCAATCACAATGTGGTCGGATACCATTCCAATCGCCGGAAACCCGATCCGAAAGTGATCAGGGAAATCATTGTTCCTCTCTATGCGGAGCTCCGCAAGATCGAGGAAAGCACGTCCAATCGTAAAGACGGAATGAATGCCGCGTATGACGCCTTGAATCAGAAGCTGTCTGATATGGGCAAGTCGTACGGCGAGTTTGTTCAAAGTCTCTAGGAAATATACCGGGGTTGTCCCTGAAATCGAAGGTTCGAGGTTCTAATGTCGCTATTTGGTGGTTCTAAGTCAGGTATCAAAAAGGCGCTGGATGTGGTCGAAGCCGCAGCTGATGGTGATTATGAGGCGCGGATTACCAATGTCGACAGCCATCCGGGCATGCGTGATCTGTTTATCGCGATCAACCGTCTGATCGATCGCAATGATGCGTTCTTGCGCGAAAGTGCTGCGTCCATGGGGGCGGTTTCCGAAAACCGTTATTATCGGCGCATTGTTGAAACCGGTCTGGTGGGGGATTACCTGTCATCAGCCCAACGGATCAATGCGGCCAGCGCATCAATCGAACAGAAGCTTTCAGGGTTTGCAGAGATTCTGGATGAATTCAAAAACGGTTCTTTTGCGGCTGTTGATGATATCGCCCATGCGGCCTCCGCTTTGGCCGACGCATCGGGAGAGGCCAATTCCATTGCCCATGAAACCAGCGCGCGTTCGACCAATGTGGCAGCAGCTGCGCGCCAGACGGCAAGCAATGTCAGCGAACTTTCAAGCGCGTCCGAGGAACTGAACCAATCTATTCGTGAGGTTTCCGAGCAGGCCCGTGAGTCTGTGCAGATTTCCAATCGTGCCAATGGCCTTGCCCAGGAAACTGACGGGCGCATCGGTCAACTTGAAACCGCTGCGGGCGAAATTGTCGAAGTGGTCAGCTTTATTCGCGATATCGCAGCCCAGACCAACCTTCTTGCGCTAAACGCGACCATTGAGGCTGCGCGTGCGGGTGAAGCCGGCAAGGGCTTTGCGGTTGTTGCCAACGAAGTCAAAGGTCTGGCAAACCAGACCAGCAAGGCAACCGAAAGCATCGAAGAAAAAGTTCAGGACATCCAGACCGCGATTGAGCAGTCGGTTGCCTCTATCCGCGAGATTGCCGGTGTGATTGATGATCTTGCCGCGCGTTCGGACACGATTTCGGGCAATGTCGAAACCCAGGCAAACCTGTCGACAAACATTACGCGTAATGTCGAACAGGCCGCAGCCGGGGCACAGGAAGTTACCGATAATATCACGGTGGTGTCCGACATGGCTGGACGTACCGGGGATGCGGCCGATACCACACGCGACATGGCCGGTCGCCTTGCCGATCAATCGGAAAATCTGCGCAATCAGTTGGGCAGTTTCCTCGATGCCATCGAAAAACTGCTTTATACCGCCAAAAAATAACCGCTTTGTGCGTGCAATACGCTTTATCGGGCGCCATGATGGTGCCCGATAACTATTTCTAGTCAGGAGAGCGGTGCCATGCGGGTTTTCTTTAATGCGCGTCACGATGCCCATGACGGATCAGGCGAAATGCATCACGGACGCATGGTGCCCTGTTTCGAGAATGCCCGGCGGATCCCGATCATCCGGGACGCTGTTGCCCACACCATCAAGGCGCAACTGGTCGATCCGGCCGATCATGGCATGGCACCAATCCGGGCAATTCACCACCCGGATTATCTTGATTTTCTGGAAACGGCATGGGCCAGCTGGACCAAAGCCGGCAATAGCGGTGATGCCTTTCCCTATGTCTGGCCAAGTGCCGGGTTTTCCGGCGGTGCGCCCGAACATATCAGCGCGCGTCTTGGGCAATATGCCATTTCATCTGATACCCCGATCACCCAAGGCACCTGGAAGGCAGCCTATTGGGGGGCGCAAACCGTAATATCAGCAGCCGAAGCAACCTGGAGCGAAGGCGAAGCATCCTTTGCCCTGACCCGTCCGCCGGGGCATCATGCACATGCCAATCGCTATGGCGGGTATTGCTTTTTGAATAATGCCGCCATTGCTGCCCAGCACATGATTGCCAAGGGGGCGAAAAAGGTCGCAATTCTTGATATCGACTACCACCATGGCAACGGCGCGCAGGATATTTTCTATGAGCGTGGGGACGTCCTGACGATTTCAATCCACGCCGATCCGGCCCATCAATTCCCGTTCTTCATGGGCTATGCCAATGAAACCGGGCGCAATGATGGGCAGGGTGCGAACCTTAATATCCCGCTTGCCGGCGGCAGTGATTTCGGCGCCTGGGGGCAGGGGTTTGCCAAGGCAATGCAGAAACTTGTCACCTGGCAGGCCGATGCGCTGGTGGTGGCCCTTGGTGTTGATGCTCACGAAGCAGAACCGATTTGTGATTTCAAACTTCAGACAGACGATTTCAATCGCATCGGTCAGATGATCGGGCGGCTTGGCCTTAAAACCATGTTCACCATGGAAGGCGGTTACGCCCATGATGTGATCGGACAGAATGTCGCAGCGGTGTTGAGCGGGTATCTTGATATTGCCAAGCAATAGTCATCGCGAATGCGGTGGGCATGCGCGCAGGCATTTTGTGCGTAGTGGTTTTGATTAACGTTCCCACGGCGGCGTGCCGCCAAATTCCGCCACCAGAAAATCGACAAAGGCGCGCACGCGGGTCGGCAGATAGCGGTTTTCGGGATAGAGCGTATAGACCGCGTGCGATGGCGGTTGATAATCGGGCAGCACATGTTTGAGGCGCCCATCTTTTAAATAGTCGTCGACTTCCCAGTTCGATTTAAGCGCAATGCCATACCCGTCAAGGCACCAGCGGGTCAGGACTTCGCTGTTATCAGAATCCATGGATCCGGCCACGGCGAGCGTAACAGGGGCATCATCATCGGGCCCTTGCAGCGTCCATTGATATTGCTGTGATCCCGGGAAGCGTAGCAGCAGGCAATTGTGGTTCAAAAGGTCCGCAGGGGTCTTGGGAGCACCATGCTTTGCCAGATAATCCGGGCTTGCAACCAGCATGCGTTTATTGGGGGCAAGTTTACGCACAATCAGCGAGCTTTCTTTAAGCTCGGCAATGCGGATGGCAAGATCGACCTTGTCTTGCAAAAGATCCAGAAGCCGATCAGACAGGTGCAAGCGGATTTGCACATCCGGATTTTGTTCGACGAATTTGGGAATGATCGGGGCGATGTATTTGTTGCCAAACGCCACCGGGCAGGTCAGCGTGACCGGGCCGCGTGTGGTGTTTTTCTGATTGGCAATGGCGTTTTCGGCTTCCTGCATTTCCGAAAGAATGCGCAGGCAGTGCCGGTAATAAACATCCCCCTCGGTCGTGAGGTTGACCCGGCGCGTTGTGCGGTTCAGCAAACGCACCCCAAGCCGTTCTTCAAGGCGGGCAATCCGGTTTGACACCACAGCCGCCGAATGGCGCAATTCACGCCCGGCAGCAGAAAGATTGCCAAGTTCGGCAACACGGACAAAAATCTGGATGTCCTCAAAGTCGGACATGGCGCGGGAAGCTCCTGATGTTCGGGGCGTTTCTTGTTGAATTTTGGTCTTGCCGCCTTTTGGCGTTTATCGACGGTATATATTCAATTTAGTGGCGACACTCTGCCATTTTAAAGATTATTTTGAAAGTCATTTCGATTATGCTCAACCCCTAAATAATAGAGGCGGTCGGGCGACTGTGCTACAGATCGACTGAATTAAACCCGGGCAAAATGCTGCCATCAGAGCCATTCATGCGTCCCGGGACATCATCAAGGCAGGGCTGCCAGCGCGCCGGAAACCGCGCATGGGCGAGACGGAGGTTTCAAGCACCGTGGATATTCTGTTTCAGGACTGGATCAATCTGATCCTGCGCTGGGCGCATTTGATTACAGGCATCGCCTGGATCGGGTCTTCATTCTATTTCGTCTGGCTGGACTTATCTTTGCGTAAGCGCCCGGGAATGGATGAAGGTGTTTACGGTGAAGCATGGATGGTTCATGGCGGCGGGTTCTATCATGTGAACAAATGGATGGTCGCACCCAGTTCCATGCCACCCGAGTTGCATTGGTTCAAATACGAGGCCTATTTCACCTGGATGACCGGCTTTGCGCTTTTGGTCACCATGTATTACTGGAGTGCCGAAAGCTATCTGATTGACCCAAGCGTGCTCGCACTGACCAAGATGGATGCGATCCTGATTGGTCTTGGCAGCCTGTTTGCCGGCTGGGTGATCTATGATGTGATTTGCAAAAGCCCGATTGGCAAAAGCACGGGCAAACTGGCGATCGCGCTGTTTATCCTGATTATGGCGGCGGCCTATCTGTTTACCCATGTCTTTAGCGGGCGGGGCGCGTTTATCCATGTCGGTGCGATGATCGGTACGATCATGGCTGCCAACGTGTTTCGCATCATCATTCCTAATCAGAAAAAGGTCGTCGCCAGCCTGATGGCGGGTGAAAAGCCCGATCCGGCATTGGGGCTGCAGGCCAAGCAGCGCTCGACCCATAACAATTATCTGACGCTGCCGGTGTTGCTGATGATGATCAGCAATCATTATTCAATGCTGTTTTCCCATGATCAGTCATGGCTGATTGTCGGGTTGATCCTGATTATTGGTGGGCTGGTGCGTCATTTCTTTAACACCCGCAACGCCGGAGGAACGGGCAAGGCTATTGTCTGGCAACTTCCGGCGGCGGCGATTGGCATGGCGGTGCTGGCAATGTTTGCAAGTTATGACCCTGATGCCGTCAAGCTGGCCGATGAAGACATCATCACGGCTGATCATGCCGTTGCGATTGTCCAGACGCGCTGTACGACATGTCATTCCGCCAATCCGAGGGACGAGGGCTTTGACGAAGCCCCGGCAGGTGTGATGTTTGACGATCTGGCCCAGATCGAGGCCAATGCCCAGCGCGTGCTGGCGCAGGCGGTGATCGGACGCGCCATGCCACTTGGTAATCTGACGGAAATGACCGAGGAAGAGCGTGCCCAGCTGGGCCAGTGGATCCGGGCCGGGATGCCGGAATAAGCCACGATACGGTGAAATGATAAAAGGGCGGTCGCGTGATGCGGCCGCCTTTTTGTTTGTGCGGGCCCGGCAAGATAACGGGCAAAATAGTCTGAAAAACAGAACGCCCCGCCGGTTTCCTGACGGGGCGGGAAGTTGGCCGGCACAGGGCAGATTGTGGTGCAATAACCTCAGTGAAGGCGAAACTTCCGCCTTTCACATAGGGCGTGTGGCCGGGCGCGTCAATCTGATTAAAAATTAATCAAAATGTAATCTGTGGCTGAAAAATAATCAGAGATAGAATAGGTCGCGCAAATATTTTCCCCAAAAGAGATGTGAAATAGTTGCTTATTGCGTGGAAATCCCGCGATTCGCTATTTTATTCAACCACAGGGTTGAGTTTGGCACGGTTTTAGCAAGTGCAGCGGCGGTGCAATAAAAACTCAGTGGAGGCTATGAATGAACAAGAAGCTTCAGGCGCTTATCGGCGCCGGGGCCATGGCAGTGTCTGCAATGGCAATGTCAGCCGCACAGGCAGCAGATACCATCAAGGTCGGTGTGCTGCACTCTCTTTCCGGGACGATGGCGATTTCTGAAACCACGCTGAAGGACACTGTTCTGATGCTGGTCGATGATCTGAACAAGAATGGTGGTTTGCTGGGGAAACAGGTCGAAGCTGTGGTCGTTGACCCGGCATCAGACTGGCCGCTATTTGCTGAAAAAGCCCGTGAACTGATCGAACAGGAACAGGTCGACGTTGTGTTCGGTTGCTGGACGTCGGTTTCGCGTAAATCGGTTCTGCCGGTTTTTGAAGAGCTTAACAGCATGCTGTTTTATCCGGTGCAGTACGAAGGTGAGGAAAGCTCACGTAACGTATTTTATACCGGTGCAGCACCGAACCAGCAGGCGATTCCGGCTGTTGATTACCTGATGAGCGAAGATGGTGGCTCGGCTGAGCGTATCGTTCTTTTGGGGACGGACTATGTTTATCCGCGTACCACCAACAAAATCCTGCGTTCCTACCTGAACGGCAAGGGTATCTCCGATGAAGACATCATGGAGAACTACACCCCGTTTGGTCATTCTGACTGGCAGTCGATCGTTGCTGATGTGAAGGCATTCGCATCCGCAGGCAAGAAAACCGCCGTGGTTTCGACCATTAACGGTGACGCGAACGTTCCGTTCTACAAGGAACTGGCAAACCAGGGCATCAAGGCCGAAGACATTCCGGTTGTTGCCTTCTCGGTTGGTGAAGAAGAACTTGCTGGCATCGATACAGCGCCGCTGGTCGGGCATCTTGCAGCCTGGAACTATTTCCAGTCGGTTGAGTCCGATGCCAACGCAGCCTTCATCGAAAAATGGCATGCCTTTATCGGGGATGAGTCGCGTGTCACCAACGACCCGATGGAAGCAACCTATATCGGCTTTAACATGTGGAAACAGGCTGTCGAGCAGGCTGGCACCACCGATGTTGATGCCGTGCGTCAGGCAATGTATGGCCAGGAAGTTGCAAACCTGACCGGTGGTACGGCTGTCATGAACACCAACCATCATCTGTCCAAGCCGGTTCTGATCGGCGAAGTCCAGGATGATGGGCAGTTTGACATCGTTTGGGAAACCGAAGGCACCGTTGTTGGCGATGCATGGTCGGACTTCCTGCCGGAAAGCGCAAAGCTGACCGCCGACTGGACCTATCCGTGGGTCTGCGGCAACTGTGAAAAACCGATGTACTAATTGGTTCGGGACGGGCTGGTCGCTGTGGGGCGGCCAGCCCGTTCATTTTGGGGCGGCCGTTCTGGCGGCGCTGCCTGTGAATTCTTTAAATAATTTTCCGTTTTCTATTCAAAGGTTTGGTGATCATGCGCAAAGACATGTTTTCGATGCTGCGCCGTTCTCCGTCTCCGTTCTATGGGCCACAGGCCCGCAAAGCTTTCGCCGGACTGGTTCTGGTTCTGTCCTGTCTTATGATTGGCGCGATTGTCCTTCCGCAAAATGCACTGGCCTATAGCGACGAAGAGCTTCGTATCGTTGCCGAAGGACTTAATCAAAAAAGCGCGACCAAAAAAATTGCCGTGATCGAAGAAATGGCCGCAGACGGTGACCCCCGTGTTGCGCCGATTTTGCGTGCGATGCTTGAAGGTGACCTTTATGTCCGCGATCGCGACGAACATGTCGTGATCACCCGTAAACAGGGTAAGGTCTATACCCATATCGACATCGTCAGCGGTGAAGAAGTTGGCGAAAGCGGATCAAAGGAAATTTCCAAGATCAAGGTCAATAACCGTTTGCGCGGGGTGCTGCGCGATGCTTTGGCGACGCTGAACCTTTTCAGTCCTGATCTGATGATACGGGCAAGTGCGGTGGAACAGGTCATGGATGCACGTGATCCGGCCATGTTGCCGTTGCTTGTGCGCGCTATTGACCGCGAAGAAGACGAAACGCTTCTGGCTCGGATGGAGCTTGCGCGGGCGACCATGGCGCTGGCAGCCGGTGAAACCACCGAAGAGCGCCTGAGCGCGATTGAGGTTCTGGCGGGTGAAACCACCCCGCAAATTCGTGCGGTGCTGTCGCAATTTGTCGCCAGTGCCGAGACTGAGGGATATGAACCCGAAGTGGTCGCCGCCGCACAGGATGCGCTGGAATCCGTCGAGGGTCGCCTGTCGACCTGGCAGACGGTGGGGGATGTTTATCGTGGCATCAGTCTGGGTTCGGTTCTGTTATTGGCCGCAGTTGGTCTTGCCATCACTTTTGGTGTGATGGGGGTGATCAACATGGCGCACGGCGAAATGATCATGATCGGCGCCTACACCACCTTCATGGTGCAGCAGGCGCTTGGATCGTTCCTGCCATCGGGATCGGCCTGGTCGCTGGTGATTTCGGTGCCTGCGGCCTTTCTTGTCGCCGGGGCGGTCGGGGTTGTGATCGAACGATCTGTCATCCGTTTCCTGTATGGTCGTCCGCTTGAAACGCTGCTTGCGACATGGGGGGTAAGCCTTGTCTTGCAGCAGGCAATCCGAACCATCTTCGGGGCGACCAACCAGCAGGTCACAGCACCTGATTTCATGAGTGGTGCGATAGAGTTTTCGACCGGTCTGGTCCTGACCTATAACCGGCTGTGGATCATTTTGTTTAGCATCATCGTGGTGGCGGGCATCGCTGCTGTCCTGCGCTATACCGCGTTTGGTTTGCAAATGCGTGCGGTAACGCAAAACCGCCGCATGGCCGGATCTGTGGGCATTCGCACCGGTTATGTCGATGCGCTGACTTTTGGCTTGGGATCGGGGATTGCCGGCATCGCCGGTGTGGCGCTTAGCCAGATTTCAAATGTCAGTCCGAACCTTGGTCAGACCTATATTATTGATAGTTTCATGGTGGTTGTGTTTGGCGGGGTCGGGAACCTTTGGGGCACAGTCCTGGGTGCATTCAGCCTTGGCATCGTCAACAAATTCCTTGAGCCGATGGCAGGTGCGGTTCTGGCCAAAATCTTTGTCCTGATTGCGCTGATCCTGTTTATCCAGAAACGACCCAAGGGGCTGTTCGCCCTTAAAGGCCGCGCGGTGGAGGCCTGATACATGACCGATTACGCTCAAAAATATCAAATGACACCGGTGGTTGGCTGGCTGCTGAAAGATCGGGGCGGGATGATCCTTTTGGGGATTCTGATTGCGGCCGCCATTCTGGTGCCGATGAGCAACCTGTTGCTGCCCGAAAGCTCTGCCTTTCATGTGCCGACCTGGATGGTCAGCCTGCTGGGTAAGTATCTTTGCTACGCACTTTTGGCACTCAGTGTTGATCTGATCTGGGGTTTTTGCGGGATTTTGTCGCTGGGGCACGGGGCGTTCTTTGCGCTTGGTGGCTATGCGATGGGCATGTATCTGATGCGCCAGATCGGTGATCGCGGTGTGTATGGTGATCCGATTCTGCCGGATTTCATGGTTTTCCTGAACTGGCAGGAATTGCCTTGGTACTGGTATGGCTTTGACATGTTCTGGTTTGCCATTGTCATGGCGATGTTTGTGCCGGGGCTTCTGGCCTTTGTCTTTGGTTTCCTGGCGTTCCGGTCGCGTGTGACGGGGGTTTATCTTTCGATCATCACCCAAGCCATGACCTATGCATTGCTGTTGGCCTTTTTCCGCAACGATATGGGCTTTGGCGGTAATAACGGCTTGACCGATTTCAAGGATATTCTGGGTTATTCGTTGCAGTCCGACGGCACGCGGGCCGGGTTGTTTGTCGCATCCTGTGTGTTCCTTGGTGTTTGCTATACGGTGGCGCGCGGGATCACCCAGTCGCGGCTTGGCAAGGTGTTGATTGCCATTCGCGATGCCGAAAGCCGGGTGCGTTTCACCGGCTACCGGGTTGAATATTACAAGTTGTTTGTCTTTACCGTTTCGGCTGTGATGGCGGGTATTGCTGGCGCGCTTTATGTGCCGCAGGTCGGCATCATCAATCCGGGCGAATTTGCCCCGGCCCTTTCGATTGAAATTGTGATCTGGGTTGCGGTTGGCGGGCGCGGCACCCTTTATGGTGCGGTACTTGGTGCGTTCATCGTCAACTACGCCAAAACTTTCTTTACCGGGGCGATGCCGGACTTCTGGCTGTTCTTCCTGGGCGGGTTGTTCATTGCCGTGACCCTGTTCCTGCCAAAAGGTGTGATCGGGGCGGTGCCGGCATTCGGATCGGCTGATCGGCCATCCATCATCACCACTTGGCGTAAGCGCATTGCAGAAAGACGTGCAAATGAAGGAGGCAAGGCATGAGCGAAGCAGCCGCCATTCAAAAGAATGCCTCGATTGATCCGCAGGTCAAATCCGCCCATTCGGAAACGATCCTGTATGTCGACGGGGTGTCGGTAACCTTTGACGGGTTCCGCGCACTCAATAACCTGTCCTTTTACGTCGAGCCGGGCGAGTTGCGTGCCATCATCGGCCCGAACGGGGCCGGCAAGACAACGATGATGGATATCATCACCGGCAAAACCCGGCCCGATACAGGGGATGTGCTGTTTAAAAGCGAGATCGACCTGACCAAGATGGACGAGGCCGAAATTGCCAATCTGGGCATCGGGCGCAAGTTCCAGAAACCGACCGTGTTCGAAAGCCACACGGTGTTTGATAACCTGCTTTTGGCCGCATCTGGCGGGCGTGGAGTGTTTCAGGCGCTGTTTCATCGCCTAACAGACTCGGAAAAGATCAAGATCGAAAAGACCCTTGTCACCATCATGCTTGAAGACAAGCGTGATGAAATGGCAGCCAATCTTTCGCACGGGCAGAAACAGTGGCTGGAAATCGGTATGCTGTTGATGCAGGAACCCGAACTTCTTCTGGTCGATGAACCCGTTGCCGGGATGACCGATTCCGAGACTGAAGAAACGGCGAAGCTTTTGCGCTCGATCGCCAAGGAATATTCGGTCGTTGTGGTTGAACATGACATGGAATTCGTCCGCGACCTTGATTGCAAGGTAACGGTTCTGCACGAGGGATCGGTTCTGGCCGAAGGCAGGCTTGATCATGTGCAGAAAGACCCGCGGGTCATTGAAGTCTATCTGGGCCGCTAGGGGGGGATATCGATCATGCTTGATGTCAGCAATATTGATCTGTTCTATGGTGCGTCCCATGCGCTGCGCAAGGTGTCGCTGAATGCCGAAACGGGCAAAGTAACAGCCGTTCTGGGCCGTAATGGTGTTGGCAAAACGTCACTGATGCGGGCTGTTGTTGGCCAACATCCAATTGCCGATGGCAACATCAAATGGGAAGGCAAGGATATCTCGCGCGATCCGTCCTGGCGGCGTTCTGCCAACGGGATCGCGATTGTCCCGCAAGGGCGCGAGATCTTTCCGCTTCTGACTGTGAAGGAAAACCTTGAAACAGGTTTTGCGGCACTCCCGCGCGCCCTGCGCCATATCCCGGACGAGATTTTCGAGTTGTTCCCGGTGCTGCGTGACATGTTGGGCCGTCGTGGTGGGGATCTTTCTGGTGGGCAGCAACAGCAGTTGGCCATCGGGCGTGCGCTTGTAACCCGTCCGCGTTTGCTGGTGCTTGATGAACCGACCGAGGGCATTCAGCCATCAATCATCAAGGACATTCAGCGGGTCATCAAACAACTGGCTGATCGCGGTGATATGGCGATCCTGCTGGTCGAACAATACTTCGAATTTGCCCATGAACTGGCTGACGAGATTGTCGTGCTGGAACGTGGAGAGGTTGTTTTGTCGGGCTCCAAGGAAACACTCGATCGTGAAAAAGTCCGTGCCTATCTGACTGTTTGATCGGCATCTGCCAGAATTTTGCGCAAATTTCGGGCCGTAAACCGGACCAAAGGGCGCAAAAAGCACCGAATTAAGCGGGATTGGGCTTTTGGCCCGCAATTTGCTGTTACGCCCCTTGATAATTAGGGGTCCGTAACGGGGCCGCATGACTCAGGTGTCTTTGTGCAACTTCGCAAACTTGAAACGTCAACATCTGCAAATCCGAATGCGGAGATGGAAACGCCAGTAACGTCTGCTCGCATCATTACCGATGGCCGGGCAGAGGTAACGTTCCGTCAGGGCAGTGGTGCGGCCCATCAGGGCGGGCATGCGGCACTTGATCACCTTTATTACCGTGACCCGATGAAAATCCTGTTTCCGCGCCCGGTTGCGGGGGATCTGGCGACAGCCGTGCTGGTCACGACATCAGGCGGCATGGTCGGGGGCGACAAACTTTCCTTTGCGGGCAAGGTGGAGGCGGGTGCATCTGCCCTGTTTACAGCCCAGGCGGCTGAAAAGATTTACCGCTCGGTCGGACCGGATTGCGAGATGTCGGTGGAACTTGATGTGGCCGATGGTGGCTGGCTGGAATGGTTGCCCCATGAAAGTATCCTGTTTGATCAGGCGCGCCTTAAACGCAAGACGACCGTAACGGCATCTGGCACCGGTATGGTCATGGCGGGTGAAATGATGGTGTTTGGCCGCCTTGCGCGTGGCGAGGTTTTTACGACCGGCCTTGCGCGTGATGCTTGGGATGTGTCGATTGACGGGCGTCCGGTCTGGCGTGATGCGCTTCATCTTGAAGGGAATGTGTTGCGTATCCTTGATCATGCGGCGGCCTTTGACGGTGCACGCGCCAATGCGACGGCCATTCTGGTCGGGCAGGGCGCGGAAGATAAGCTTGAAGCCGCGCGCGACTGTTTAGCACAGGCATCTGAGGGGCTTGATGTGCGTGATGTGTTGTGTGCTGCGACCGCGATGAAGGGGATTGTGATCGCGCGTTTCATGGCGCGTGATCCGATGAAATTGCGCCGGGTGTATGGCGCGTGGTGGAAAACATTCCGCCATCACACAAGGGGGCTTCCCGCACGCTTGCCGCGTTTGTGGGAGATTTAATCGATGAAGCCAAGGAGTAGGCAGGCATGAATCTGACACCACGCGAAAAGGATAAATTGCTGGTTTCGGTTGCCGCCATGGTGGCGCGCAATCGCCTTGAGAGGGGGGTGAAACTTAATCACCCCGAAGCGATCGCGATCATCACCGACTATGTCGTTGAAGGTGCGCGCGATGGCAAATCGGTTGCTGATCTGATGCGCGACGGGGCAACCGTGATCACGCGCGATCAGGTAATGGATGGCATTGCCGAAATGATCCACGAAATTCAGGTCGAAGCAACCTTCCCGGACGGGACGAAGCTTGTGACCGTTCATGAACCCATTCGCTAAGGAGACAGGCCATGATTCCAGGTGAAATCATTACCAAGGAAGGCAGCCTCATCCTCAATGAGGGGCGTGAAACCAAAACCATCACCGTTGCCAATACCGGCGACCGTCCGGTGCAGGTGGGCTCGCACTATCATTTCTATGAAACCAATCCGGGTCTTGATTTTGACCGCGAAGCCGCACGCGGATTTCGCCTTGATATCCCGGCCGGTACCGCTGTTCGTTTTGAGCCGGGCCAGTCGCGCGACGTCAATCTGGTGAAATATGCCGGTACCGGCACGGTCTATGGCTTCAACGCCAAAATCAACGGCAAGCTTTAAGCGGGGGGATGGAATAAATGGCTTATGAAATTGATCGTCCGTCCTATGCGGCCATGTTCGGCCCGACCGTGGGTGACAAGGTGCGACTGGCCGATACCGACCTGATCATTGAAGTCGAAAAAGACTTCACCACCCTTGGCGAGGAAGTCAAATTCGGTGGTGGCAAGGTGATCCGTGATGGCATGGGTCAGTCACAGGCAACGCGCGCTGATGGTGCGGTTGATACCGTGATCACCAATGCGCTGATCCTTGATTATACCGGTATCATCAAGGCCGATATTGGCGTTCGCGATGGCCGCATTGCGGGGATCGGCAAGGCCGGGAACCCGGATGTGCAGCCCGGTGTTGATATCATCATCGGTCCGGGCACCGAGATTATTGCCGGTGAAGGCAACATCATCACCGCTGGCGGGATTGATGCCCATATTCACTGGATCTGCCCGCAACAGGTTGAAGACGCGCTTTATTCCGGCGTGACCAGCATGCTGGGCGGCGGGACCGGTCCGGCGGCGGGCACGAACGCCACCACCTGTACGCCCGGTCCGTGGCATATTGCCCGGATGTTGCAGGCGGCCGACGGCATTCCGATGAATATCGGTTTCTTTGGTAAGGGCAATGCGACCCTGCCCGGGTCGCTGATCGAACAGGTCAAGGCCGGTGCCTGTGGCCTGAAACTGCATGAAGACTGGGGCACGACGCCAGCTGCGATTGATACCTGCCTGTCGGTGGCTGATGATCTTGATGTGCAGGTGATGATCCATACCGATACATTGAATGAAAGCGGCTTTGTCGAACACACCCGCGCGTCGTTCAAGGGGCGCACCATTCATACCTTCCACACCGAAGGGGCCGGTGGTGGCCATGCGCCCGATATCATCAAGCTGTGTGGTGAGGCCAACGTATTGCCGAGCTCGACCAATCCGACCCGTCCATTCACGGTCAATACGATTGACGAGCATCTGGACATGCTGATGGTCTGCCATCACCTTGATCCGAAAATCCCCGAAGACGTCGCCTTTGCCGAAAGCCGTATTCGCCGTGAAACCATCGCGGCCGAGGATATCCTGCATGATCTTGGTGCGTTTTCGATCATTTCATCAGACAGTCAGGCCATGGGCCGTGTCGGTGAAGTCATCACCCGGACCTGGCAGACGGCCGACAAGATGAAAAAGCAGCGCGGCGCACTGCCCGAGGATTCTGGCAAAGGTAACGATAACTTCCGTGCCAAACGCTATGTTGCGAAATACACCATCAATCCGGCGATTGCGCAGGGGATTGGCGCGCATGTCGGGTCCATCGAAGTTGGCAAGATTGCCGACCTTGTGGTTTGGAAGCCGATGTTCTTTGGCACCAAGCCCGACATGGTGATCAAGGCCGGCATGATTGCCGCCGCCGCCATGGGGGACCCGAACGCATCGATCCCGACCCCGCAGCCGGTCCATTACCGTCCGATGTTTGGGGCGTACGGCAATGCGCTTGCGAAATCAAGCTTCTCGTTCGTGTCGCAAGCTGGCATTGATGCAGGTATTGCCGCCGAATTTGGCCTGTCAAAAGAGCTTTTGGCGGTATCGAACACGCGCAATATCGGCAAGAAGGACATGAAGCTGAACGATGCGTTGCCGGTGATGGAAGTTGATCCGGAAACCTATCAGGTGACGGCAGATGGTGAACTTCTGACCTGTCAGCCGGTGGATGTTGTGCCGATGGCGCAACGTTACTTCCTGTTCTGATCGGTGGTATACAAGCCCATGCGTCATGCCATTGAACATATCCCGGTTGATCGTGCCGACACATCCGAAGTGCGTGGCACGGTGACCTTGGCCTTTTCCGATCGACATCGCCGCCGCATTCGTCTGCATGATGATGTGGGGGAGCCATTCCTGCTTGATTTGCCGCATGCGGTGCGTTTGGCGGATGGGGATCGGTTGCGCCTTTCGGATGGCGGGGTGATTGTCGTCCGCGCAGCCGAAGAACCGGTTCTGACCATTACCGCAGCCGGGCCAATCGCGACCGCGAAACTGGCTTGGCATATCGGTAACCGTCATACCCCGGTTCAGGTCCTGAATGACGGGCGATTGCGCATCATTGATGACCATGTCATGCGTGACATGATTACCGGCCTTGGCGGTGTGGTGGAAAATGAAATCGCGCCGTTTGATCCGCTGAACGGGGCCTATCACGGGCTTGGCGGCGCGCATGGTCATAGCCATGGGCATGATCATTTCGACCATGATGATCAGGGCCACGACCATTCTCACGATCATCACCACGGGCATTCCCATGACCACGGCTGACCTGACCCTTAACCCCGCCGGTCTGATGCGGTTGATGACCTGGCTAAGCCCGTCATTCCCGGTGGGTGCCTATACCTATTCGCATGGCGTGGAATATGCCGTCGAAGATGGTCGGGTGACATCAGCCGATAGCCTGATTAACTGGGTTGAAGGGGTTCTGGAATTTGGCGCCGGGCGGATTGATGCTGTGCTGTTCTGTGCCGCATGGCGGGCGGCGCGTGTGGGTGATGAAGCAGCCCTGTTTGACATCGGGGTTGAAGCCGATTGTTGGCGCGGGACATCGGAAATGGCGTTGGAGGCAACCGCGCAGGGGCGTGCCTTTGTCTCGACTGCGCAAAAGGTCTGGGGGGAAAGCGCCATTACCCGTTGGGCCAGTGCGATGCGCGAAGATGATCGTTTGCCATCTTATCCGGTGGCGGTCGGGATTGCCGCAGCAGAGCAGGCGGTGCCGCTTCGCGATGCGCTGACGGCCTATTTGCATGCGATGGCAGCAAATCTTGTGTCCAGTGCGGTGCGTCTGGTGCCGCTTGGGCAGACCGATGGTGTCAGATCTTTGTCGTCGCTGGATGGTGCGGTATCGGTTGCGGTTGATCACGCCATGCGGGCTGAACTTTCCGATCTTGGTGCCGCAGCACCGATGGTCGACTGGACATCAATGAAACACGAAACCCAATATACGAGGCTATTTAGATCATGAGTTCTCCCCTTCGTATCGGAATTGGTGGCCCGGTCGGGTCCGGCAAAACAGCCCTTCTCGAACGTCTTTGCAAGGCAATGCGCGATGAGTTCAACATCGCGGCCATCACCAACGACATCTATACCCGCGAAGACGCCGAATTCATGACCCGTTCGGGGGCGCTGGCGGCAGATCGCATTGCCGGTGTTGAAACCGGGGGATGCCCGCATACGGCCATTCGCGAAGATGCATCGATCAATCTTGCCGCAGTCGAAGACATGGCGGCCAAGCATGCCGGGCTTGAGGCGATCTTTATTGAATCGGGTGGTGACAACCTGTCAGCCACCTTCTCGCCGGAGCTGGCCGATATCACGATTTATGTCATTGACGTTTCGGCAGGCGACAAAATCCCGCGCAAGGGTGGACCGGGCATTACCCGTTCGGACCTTCTGGTGATCAACAAGACCGATCTGGCGCCGCTGGTAGGTGCTGATCTGGGCGTGATGGATCGCGATGCCAGGAAAATGCGCGGTGATCGTCCGTTTCTGTTCACCAATCTCAAGGCGATGGATGGCCTTGAAGACGTGAAGAATTTCATCATCGAGACAGGGGGGCTCTGTCAATCCGCAGCATCCTGATATGGGAGTATAAGGATAGCTGCACGGGCAAAGTTTATCTTTGACCCAAGGATGACGGGAGCACGCATCGCCCGGCTGGCAACAGCCGGGCGTTTGTGTTTCTTGGGCTTAAATCAAATGAGCAACTTTTTAGTTGCATAATCGAAAATCTTCTGGCAGGTTAAATGCAACCAGGAGGTTGCGTTATGTTAAATACCATTGAGAATTCGATTGAAATTAAAGCATCCCGCTCCCGCGTGTGGAAGGCCCTGACCGATTCAAAGGAATTCGGCACTTGGTTCGGGATCAATATCCAAGGCCCGTTTGCGGTTGGTGAAGTTTCCAAGGGAATGTTCACCATTGATGGTTTCACCCATGTGCCGTGGAACTCGACGATCAAGGCGATGGAGGAACCGGGTTACTTCGCCTATACATGGCACCCCTATGCGGTTGACTCCGAAGTCGATTACAGTGGGGAACCCGAAACCCTTGTCGAGTTCTGGCTTGAAGAAACGTCCGGCACGACATTGGTAAAGGTGCGCGAAACCGGATTTGATAATCTACCACCCCATCGTATTGCTGATGCGTTGCGGGCCAATACAAACGGCTGGGGCTTCCAGCTTGAAAACATCAAGAAACATGTCGAAAGCTGAAAATAATTTGGACAATGGCAAACATGACAAGGATTTTTCCGCCCTGTTTGCCGCTTTGGGCGATCCTACACGGTTGGCGATCTTTGATCGTCTGGCCGATGGCAAGCCGCGGTCGATCTCGGTGTTATCTGATGATGCCGACATGACTCGTCAAGCCGTGACCAAGCATCTGCGCGTTCTTGAGGCCGCAGGTCTTGTGCAAAACCATCGGGTCGGGCGCGAAAGCCAGTATGCCTTTTGCCCGGAACAACTGGCCGAGGCGCGTGCCTATCTTGATCAGGTGGCGGGACGTTGGGAATCTGCCCTGATGCGGCTTAAAACCTTTGTTGAAGATGACGAGGCCTAAGGTTTTGAAAAATATCGGATATTGCATTCCTCTTAAATCAGCTACGCAGTATCCGGTGTCATTTTGCTTGGCGTTGATGACATTTGCGGTTATCCCATAGCGCGTTGAGCCGGTCGGGCGGACCGGTTAACGAAGACCATTTTGCGCAAGGGGTTGTTTGCAAAATGGTTTGATAATGGGAAACCGTTACATGAAGACCAAAGATATCGTCTATATCGCCCTGTTTGCGGCCCTGACCGCTGTTCTTGGGCTGTTTCCGCCAATTACCCTTCCTGTTACCGGTGTGCCGGTCACCGCACAATCGCTTGGTCCGATGTTGGCCGGGGCCATTTTGGGCGCGCGTCGTGGCGGGCTTTCGATTGTTCTGTTCCTTGTGCTGGTGGCTGTCGGCTTGCCGCTTTTGTCCGGTGGGCGTGGTGGCTTTGGCGTGATGATCGGGGTGACTGGCGGGTTTATGTTTGGCTGGGCCATTTCGGCCTTTGTCATCGGGCTTTTGATTGAAAAGTTCTGGGATCGCCTGAACATATTTAATGCCGCCCTTTCCATCGCCTTTGGCGGGATTGTCGTGCTGTATGCCATTGGCAATGCCTGGGTCGCGGTTGTGGCCGAGATCAGTTATTGGCAGGCAACCGTCGGGGCGGCCCCGTTCCTGATCGGGGATGCCATCAAGGTTGCAATCGCGACCGCCGCATGCCTGGCGGTCCGGCGCGCCTATCCCTTGATTTCAAAGGCGGGCTAACGTCTTATGGGCGCAAGTGATAACCTTGCGCCCATTCAAATTTCCCTGATAACCCCGGACGTCCTTCCATGATCCGACTTGAAAATGTCTCTGTGCAGTTTGAACAGCGACGTGCGCTTGCCGATATTGATCTGACGCTTGATGAAAAGCGGATCGGGATTATTGGCGCGAACGGATCAGGCAAAAGCACCTTTGCCCGGTTGCTGAACGGCCTGCAAACGGCAAGCACGGGGCGTGTTCTGATCGATGATATTGATGCGGCAAAGGATGGCCGAAAATTGCGGCGTCATGTCGGGTTTGTGTTTCAGAACCCGGATAACCAGATCGTCTATCCGGTTGTCGAAGAAGATATTGCCTTTGGCCTGAAGGCCCTGAAACTTCCCAAAGATGAAGTCGGTCGCCGCATTGATGAGGTGCTAGCGCGCTATGATTTGACGGAATTCAAATCCCATCCCAGCCATCTTCTGAGTGGTGGGCAGAAACAGTTGCTTGCGATTTCCGGTGTGTTGGTGATGTCGCCGCGCTATATCGTGTTTGACGAACCGACTACGCTTTTGGATTTGCGCAACCGCAACCGGGTGCAGCGTGCCATTGCCGAACTCGATCAGACGGTGATTACGGTGTCGCATGATCTTGATCTGATTGCTGATTATGACCGGGTGCTGGCGTTTGAAAATGGCAAGGTTGTGCTCGATGGCACCCCGGCAGACGTCCTTCCGAAATATCGGGAGATGATGGCGTGATCGCAGGGCTTTATATAGATGGCCAATCCCCGCTGCACCGCGCAGCCGCCGGGGCCAAGATCCTTGCCATGGTCGCGCTTGGCACGGGCGTGTTCCTGATCCCTGATTGGCCGGTCGTGGGGTTTGTTCTGGCAACCGTTTTGCTGCTGTATCCATTATCAAATTTTGGCCCGCGCATTCTGTGGGGGCAGATCAAACCGATCCTTTGGTTACTGGTGATCTTTTTTGCCGTTCAGCTTTGGCTGAATGACTGGCAGGCCGGGATGCTGGTCGTCACCCGGATCGCGGCAATTGTGATGTTTGCCGCGCTCGTGACCCTGACCACCAAAACATCGGACCTGCTGGCATCACTGGAACGGGCCATGCAGCCCCTACGCCCGATTGGCGTCAATCCGGAAAAGGTCGGTCTGGCGATTTCAATGGTGCTGCGCTTTATCCCGGTGATATCGACGGTGGCATCCGAAATCCGCGATGCCCAACGTGCGCGCGGGCTTGATCGGTCGATTGTGGCGATGGTGGTGCCGTTGATTATCCGCACGCTTAAAATGGCCGACGATGTTGCGGATGCGATTGATGCGCGCAGCTTCGACTAACCCCGAACGGTAACGAAACTTCCAAAATAAAAGCCCCGACACGCCTGAGGGGGATCGGGTGGCGGCGTGCCGGGGAAGTCGAAGATCGTAGGTCTGTGCCTAGTGCAATCAGCTCAGTCCAAGGTGCTTGGCGTGGAAGCGGATATGATCTTCGATAAAGGTCGAGATGAAATAGTAGCTGTGGTCATAGCCATCCTGAATGCGGATGGTGACCGGATAGCCGGATGTTTTGGCCGCAGCTTCGAGCACTTCGGGCTTAAGCTGCTCGGCCAAAAAGCCGTCTGCGCCGCCCTGATCAACAAGTGCCGGGGTCTGGGCATCAGGCGCATTTGCGGCCTTCATCAGTTCCGAACTGTCCCAGTCTTTCCAGACCGATTTGTCATCACCGAGATAATTGCCAAGCGCCTTTTGGCCCCAGGGGCAGTTGATCGGGTTGCAAATCGGGGCAAAGGCAGTGACGGATTTAAATGTGCCCGGATTGCGAAGCGCAATCATCAATGCCCCGTGACCACCCATGGAATGACCGGAAATCACCGCATCATCATTGACCGGGAAGTGATCCTTGATCAGGGCTGGCAGTTCCTTGGTCACGTAATCATACATGCGGTAATTGCGCGCCCACGGCTCCTGCGTGGCGTTGACGTAAAAGCCTGCCCCCTTGCCGAAATCATAGGCTTCATCTTCGTCATCGGGCACATGGTCGCCACGCGGGCTGGTGTCCGGGGCGACGATGGCAATGCCCAATTCGCTCGCAACGCGAAATGCACCAGCCTTTTGCATGAAGTTCTCATCCGTGCAGGTCAGGCCCGAAAGCCAGTACATGACCGGGACCTTGGTGCCATTGCCTGCTTGCGGTGGCAAAAAGATCGCAAAGCGCATATCGCACCCCAGCACCGCAGACGGGTGGGTATATTGCTTTTGCCAGCCGCCAAAGACCTTGTTGCTTGAAGAATTCTCTATACCCATTTCGGGGCTCCTTCTGATCCTGTGAAGGGTGGCCGACACCAGAAGTTTTCCGGTATCGGCGCAATAATTCAAATACCTATTACCTGATCAGTAATGGATAACCGAACGTATGCTTTCACCTTCATGCATCAAATCAAACGCTTCATTGATGTCTTCGAGCTTCATGGTGTGGGTGATGAAATCCGAAAGTTTGAACTCACCAGCAAGGTAACGTTCAACATAATCGGGCAACTGCGAGCGGCCTTTGACGCCGCCAAATGCCGTGCCGCGCCAGACGCGACCGGTGACCAGCTGGAACGGACGGGTCGAGATTTCCTGACCGGCACCGGCAACGCCGATAATGACCGACTCACCCCAACCTTTGTGGCAGCATTCAAGGGCCGAGCGCATGACATTGACATTACCAATGCACTCAAACGACCAGTCAACGCCACCATCTGTCAACTCGACAATGACGTCCTGGATCGGTTTGTCATAGTTTTTCGGGTTGATGCAATCGGTCGCGCCCAGCTTCTTGGCGAGATCGAATTTCTTTTCATTCAGATCAATGGCAACGATGCGACCGGCACCGGCCATCTGCGCGCCGATGATGGCCGAAAGACCGATACCGCCAAGACCAAAGACGGCCACAGAGTCACCCTTTTGCACTTTGGCCGCGTTAACCGTGGCCCCCATGCCGGTGGTGACCCCGCAACCAAGCAGGCAGACTTCTTCAAGCGGGGCGGCTTTGTTGATCTTCGCCAGCGAGATTTCCGGCAAAACAGTATATTCCGAGAAAGTCGAGCAGCCCATGTAATGATAGATCGGCTTACCATTCTGCGAGAAACGCGTGGTGCCATCGGGCATCAGGCCCTTGCCCTGGGTTTCGCGGATTTTCTGGCACAGGTTGGTTTTGCCCGATTTGCAGAATTTGCACTCGCCACATTCCGGGGTGTAAAGCGGGATCACATGATCACCAACCGCAACGCTGGTAACACCTTCGCCGATGGATTCAACAATGCCGCCGCCTTCATGGCCAAGGATGGCGGGGAAAATACCCTCTGGATCGTCGCCCGACAGGGTAAAGGCATCGGTGTGGCAAACGCCGGTTGCAACGATCTTGACGCGCACTTCGCCGGCTTTGGGCGGGGCGACCTGAACTTCTTCGATCGAAAGCGGTTTGCCTGCTTCCCAGGCGATGGCGGCTTTACAGGTAATGGTTTCGGCTGTCATGGCGCGTCTCCAATGTTTGGATATGTAATGCCAACAGTCTATTTATTTCCCTTGGTGTGATAATCCGCTATTTTGGTAATTCACTTTTACCTATGTGTAATAATCAAGGCGGGGTCAGGTCATGAATGCCTGGGACGGGATCAGCGAATTTATCGCTGTGGCCGAGCGGCAAAACTTTACCCAGGCTGCCAAGCAGCTTGGTATTTCAGTCGCCCAGGTCAGCCGACAGGTCACAGCGTTAGAGGAAAAGCTGGGTGTGCAGCTTTTTTACCGCACGACGCGCAAGGTTAGCGTGACCGAGGCCGGGCAGATTTACTATCAGCATTGCCGACAATTACTCGACGGGCTGGACGAGGCAGAGCGCGCGATTGGCAACCTGACCGAAGTGCCGCGTGGCAAGCTGAAACTGACCGCGCCGACCACCTATGGCGAGACGGTGATCGCACCATTGGTCAATGATTTCGTCACCCGCTATCCAGACCTTGAGGTCCAATGCCGCTTTACCAACCAGAAGCTTGATCTGGTGCTGGAAGGCTATGACATGGCGATCCGCCTGGGCCGGCTGGAAGGCACAACCGGCAGCCTGATGACCCGGCAACTTTCAACACGGCGTCTTTATGCCTGTGCTGCGCCCAGCTATATCGCCAAACGCGGGGAGCCCTATTCGCTTTCGGAACTGCACCATCATAATTGCTTGGTCGGGACACTTGATTACTGGCGCTTTGAAGAAGACGGGCGCGAACGCAATGTGCGCATTCATGGCTCCATCCACGCCAATAGTGGGCAGGCGCTTCTTGATGCCGCCCGCAAGGGCATCGGCATCGTGCAATTGCCCGACTATTACGTCGATCCGTGGATCGCCAGCGGCGACCTCGTCCCGGTGCTGACCAAATACCAGCCGTCTGACGAAGGTATCTGGGCGATTTACCCGACCAATCGGCATCTTAGCCCGAAGATCAGGATGCTGGTGGAGCATTTGGGGCGGTATTTGGGGGCTTAATCCTGATTGTTTGTCACAACGGATCTCTGTCTTCGTCAAACCGTGCGAAGCATTTGGGTTTGAAGGAGAAAACGGATGTCACAATGCACAGGATCAAACGGCGATCTTTGGGAAGTCTATGAGGCAAAAGATGGCTGGCGGTGGCGGCGTACGGCCAAGAATGGCGAGATTGTTGGTGCCTCGACGCAGGGCTATTCGAAAAAGTCCGATTGCATCGCCAATGCCAAACGTCCTGCATGTGATTGTGATCTGAGCTAGATCGCGGTCATCTGGCGCAAACAAAAAGCCCCGCGGCTTGTGCCAGCGGGGCTTTGATGTTTGAGGCGTTTGCGTTACTGCGCCGTCCAGCCGCCATCGACCGAAAGATGCGTGCCGGTCATTTGCGAGGCTGCGTCCGAGCACAGGAACAGGGCGGTTTGGCCGATTTGCTCAGGGCTGACGAACTGTTTGGACGGGTGTTTGTCCGACACAAGGCGGGTCGCGGATTCCTCGATGGAGATGTTGGCTTCCTTGGCGCGGGCTTCGATCTGGCGTTCGACCAGTTCTGTGCGCACCCAGCCCGGGCAGATGGCATTTGCCGTGATGCCGGTTTCGGCCGTTTCAAGGGCGGTGACCTTGGTCAGGCCGATCACGCCGTGCTTGGCGGCGACATAGGCGGCCTTCTGGACGGATGCGACCAAACCGTGGGCGGATGCGGTGTTGATGATGCGCCCCCAGTTCTTTTGGCGCATATAGGGTACGGCAAGGCGGGTGGTGTGGAAGACCGAAGACAGGTTGATCGCAATCACCGCGTCCCACTTTTCGGGCGGGAAATCTTCGACATTGGCGGTGTATTGAATGCCGGCATTGTTGATCAGGATGTCGACGCCGCCAAATTTGGCTTCGGCATCCTTCATCATCGCTTCGATCTGATCGGGTTTGGACAGGTCGGCCCCGTTATAGTGGGCTG
This sequence comes from Thalassospira sp., assembly GCA_048264285.1. Taxonomy (GTDB): domain Bacteria; phylum Pseudomonadota; class Alphaproteobacteria; order Rhodospirillales; family Thalassospiraceae; genus Thalassospira. The sequence continues at coordinate 191,650 of JBLXDD010000004.1, read as the reverse complement.
TCACACCATAATCGGTTTCAAGGCTTTTGCGGGTGGCCTCGATTTCATCAGCATCGCCAAAACCATTGAGCATCACATCTGCACCAGCGCCCGCAAGTGCCTTGGTCATGGCAAGGCCGATCCCGCTGGTTGAGCCGGTCACGAGTGCGCGTTTACCTGTCAGCATTTTGTCTTCTCCCTGTGAAATGGGCTTTCTGCCCCTTAATTTAGGAAGATCATGCCGCAGTGCAATGTAACTGGCAAGAAATGCTGTTGGCGGCTTTTGGTTTTTCAGGTGCCAATACCGTATTTGCGCAGTTTATTGGCAATGGATGTATGCGAGACGCCCAGCCGATCGGCGAGCTTGCGCGAGCTTGGATAATCCGGATAGAGGCGTGCGAGCATTTCACGTTCAAGCACACCCATGCCGCTGTTGAAATCGCTTTGTGCAAGGGCGGTCGCGATCAGGTCGGTTTGGGGTGTTGGTGGTGCGGGGGTGTCTTGTGCGGTGTCGGCATTGCCGGTTGGAGTATGGGGGCGTGGTTCGGTGGCCGGTGCGGTGCCGTTGGCGGCATCGGCAAGGTCGCGCGCACCAAGGACATCGCCATCAAGCAATGCGACCGCGCGAAACAGCGTGTTTTCAAGTTCGCGGACATTGCCAGGCCAGTCATGCGCGCACAGCCAATCAAGCCCGTCACGAGCCATGCGCGGCGTGCTGCGTTCGGTCTGCTGGGCGGTGCGGTCGATGAAAAAGGCGGCCAGATCGGCAATGTCTTCGACCCGGTCGCGCAAGGGTGGCAGGGTGATGCCCAGAACATTGATGCGGAAATAAAGATCCTCGCGAAATGTGCCGTCATGGGACATGGTTTCAAGGTCGCGGTTGGTCGCGCTAATAATGCGGACATCGACGGTGATTTCATCGGTGCCACCTACGCGCCGGAACTTGCCATCCTGCAAAACGCGCAGAAGTTTTGCCTGCAAATAGGGGCTTAGTTCACCGATCTCATCAAGGAACAATGTGCCGCCATCGGCCAGTTCCAGAAGCCCCGGTTTGCCGCCGCGCCGCGCACTGGTAAAGGCACCGGCGGCATAGCCAAACAGCTCGCTTTCGGCCAGACCTTCGGGCATGGCCGCACAGTTAAGCGCCAGAAACGGTTGATCGGCACGCGCGCTTGCACGGTGGCAGGCACGGGCGAAAAGTTCCTTGCCGGTGCCGGTTTCACCCAGGATCAGGATCGGGGCATCAATAGTCGCCAGCCGCTTTGCCTGTGATTTGACGCGCAGCATGGCGCGGCTGGTGCCAATGATATCGTCAAATCCGGTATGGCGGCGATCCTGAAGGGCGGTGATCACGCGGCCCAATCGCGCCGGACGGTGAAAAACCATAACCCCGCCCCAAGGGGCATCATCAGTGGCGTCCGATCCATCATCGACATGGCCGATTGGTTCAACCTGCAAAAGATAGGTTTGCCCTGCCAAAGTTACTTCGCGTTCCGGTAATCGAAAGCCACTTTGGCGTAAATCTTCAATGGATGGTTCGGCTAATATTGAGGATATATTCTGATCTCGCAGTGATTTTTCAGGGGGTGTGGAAATCGCCTGTGCGGCCGGGTTGGCTTGGGCAATCAGGCCGTTGGCATCAACCGCAATGACCGGGTCGCCAAGGGCGGCAAGCGTTGCATGCAGCTGCGCGCGGCGACGTTCGGTTGGCAGGCGATCGATCTCGGTAATGTCGAGAATACCCGGAATTTGTTTAAGCGCCTTGGCCAAGGCGGGAAAGCGATCCGGGCGGATGGCGGGAATATCAGCATAGATGTGATGGGTTGTGACTTCAAAGGCACGGATATCAAGGCCCTGATCCGTCAGGACATTCACCACATCGCGTGTAATGCCAAGCCTGTTTTCACCACGAATTTCGAACCGCATAACTGTACCGTTAAATTTACACTGTAATGAAAAATGTACAGTCTTAAAGGTCTGAAATCCAGTGTATTTGTGTATTGCAGGGGTGAATAAGGATTGCATGTAAATAATTATTTACATGCGAAAATATCCTGTTTCTGCCAACCCGTTGAAAGCAGGGAATTTTTCAATCTGGCACGGCTCTTGCGCAGGAGGGGGCATAACAAACGCATTTCAAGGAGCCTTCTGATGTCTGCCCATGACACACACAACACGCCGAAAGCCGGTTTTGCCACCCGTGCGATCCATCACGGTTATGATCCGCAAAGCCATAATGGCGCGTTGAACCCGCCGGTGTATATGTCTTCGACCTTTGCGTTCGAAACTGCCGAGCAGGGTGGGCGGTTCTTTGCCGGGGACGAGCAGGGTTTTATCTATTCCCGGATTGCCAACCCGACGCTGGATCTTCTGGAAAAACGTCTGGCGGTGCTTGAAGGTGGCGAAGCGGCCGTTGCGACCGCATCGGGCATGGGGGCGATTACATCTGTTTTCTGGACCTTCATTGAACCGGGCGACGAGATCATTGTGGATCGGACGCTTTATGGCTGCACATTTGCCTATTTCCGCCATGGTCTGGAAAAGTTCGGCATCAAACACACCCATGTCGATCTGACCGATCCGGCAGAACTGGAAAAGGCGATTTCGGACAAGACCAAGATTGTCTATTTCGAAAGCCCGGCCAACCCGAATATGCGTCTGGTCGATATCGAAGCGATTTCAGAAATCGCGCACAAGCATGGTGCGAAGGTTGTTGTCGATAATACCTATTGCACGCCCTATCTGCAGCGCCCGATTGAACTGGGAGCTGATATCGTTGTTCATTCCGCGACCAAATATCTGGGCGGGCATGGGGATCTGATGGCCGGGGCGGTGATCGGCACGCTTGAAGACATGACGCAGGTGCGTCTGGTCGGGCTTAAAGACATGACCGGTGCGGTTTTGTCGGCACAGGATGCGAACCTTGTCATGCGGGGGCTTAAGACGCTTGAACTGCGGATGGAGCGCCATTGCGACAATGCTGAAAAGATCGCCGATTTTCTTGCGAAGCACCCGAAAGTCGACCGCGTCTTTTATCCCGGTCTTGAAAGCGATCCGCAGCACGAACTGGCCAAAAAGCAGATGGACCGTTTTGGCGGCATGATTGCGTTCGAGCTAAAAGGCGGGATCGAGGAAGGCCGCAAATTGATGAACGGGCTGAATATGATCACACGCGCGGTCAGCCTTGGCGATGCCGAAACCCTGATCCAGCACCCGGCATCCATGACCCATTCGACCTACACTGCCGAAGAACGTGCCGAATATCAGATCACCGATGGCCTGATCCGCTTGTCGGCCGGCCTTGAAAGCATCGATGATATTCTGGCGGATCTGTCGAATGCGCTGGATGCAGGCGATATGGCTGTTGCTGCCGAATAGGACGATCAGCGATCAGTCTACAAGACCGTATTTTTGCATGGCATCTTGCGATTTTTTCGGCAGAAGAGCATTTTGCATCCGTAGAATTTGGATGTCTTGAATGGGAATCTGTTGAAATGACGGGGCTGTTTCCGGATGTGATTTCAGCAGATCCAGTATCAAACCCTGAGAATGGGCTTTGATAAGGCCCCGTTCGATGATGTCACGCAGCTCCGGATAATGCGGGCTGACAAAGAAATAGATCGGTTGCGGATAATATAATGCAATGCCGGGGTGAATAGTGATCCCCGGCGCTTGTTCGCGCATCCATTCCCATTCCCAGGCAATTTGCCAATACGCACGCGGATAAAGGTCAAACCGCTGGGCCGAAAGCATGCGATGAAGGGTTTTGTAACGGCCAAGGATCACATTGAAGCCGTTATTGATCAGGATTTCGCTGTCGGGCCAGCCAAGCCCTTGGCCCATGGAATATCGGTGGAGGTCCTCAAGCGTTTTGATGAGGCTGAATTCCGTGCCGATCCCGGGGCGCAGCATAAAAAGCCGTAGCCCGGTTGTCCCGAGATAGAGCGGGACATAGGCCGGTAAAAGCAATTCTTCACGTTCAGGGGTCGTGCCGAAAAATACGGTATTGATTTGGCTGCCTTCCAAAAGCAGCGAGACACGACGCGCTTCGGTCGGATAATCCATACAAACCGGTGTAATGTTGATATCCGGAGCCGCCAGTTTTACGGAAAGGCGTAAAAGTTCAATGTGATATTCCGAATATTTATCCCAGGTAATTTCACCTTTGCAGTACTGAGATGTAGTGTCCATGGGGACGCGAATATCAGGCAGGGTTTTGGCATGTGTGTGGTTCCGATGGCGGAGATCGGCTTTGTTTGTATGCGGCGGAAGAGTATGGGCCAGCGCTGAAATGGCAGGCAGCAGGCACAGAAATACCAGCGTGAAAGCCGCCAGCATTCGTGCGCGTCTTGTCGGATCAGGCAAAAGATCAGGCCAAAGGACAGGCAATTTAAGGGCCACCAAATTAAACCTTGGGATAGGGTGACCTTATTTCAATATAAGTCACTGGTAAACAAAGAGTTTGCAGCAAAGTATATCGCGTTGCCTGCCGCCAAAGCGGGAAGAGGGATAGTAACGCGTATAGGTATGGGGCGACTCGATCCCCGAAATCGCCCGGCAGAGATGAATTTTAGGGATGAGCAGGATTCTTCAGGGTGCGGAAAATGCGAGAAGTTCTGCAAATTCGTTGCAGCAGATTCCAATGGTTGGCTGAAATTGCCGAATCTTGTGTGAATCGATAAGGCGCAGTCTTGATTTTCCTGTCGCGCGCTTAAAAATCGGCATCGGAGTACCGGTTTATCCCAGCGCCCGCCCGTTATTGGATAATAACCCGTTTTATCGGATCAAAAAGAAGGCAATCAGGAAATGTCAGCACAGGAAAACGCACCGGAAATTGGTGAAATTATCGAAGCAAGCAGCACCGGCACGATTAATGCCAAAGACCTTGAAATGCTGGGGTTGCTTGAAAAGAAAGTGCGCTGGCTTTCAAGTTGGACGATCCACAACGCCAACCATCTGCGCCCGAAACGTGATGGTATCAAGGTTGGTGGTCATCAGGCCAGTTGTGCGTCGATGACCACCCTGATGACAGCCCTTTATTTCAATGTTTTGCGTCCGCAGGACCGGGTTGCCGTCAAACCGCATGCAAGCCCGGTATTTCACGCGATCAATTATCTGTTTGGCCGTCAAACCAAAGAAAAGCTCGAAGCTTTCCGTGCCTTTGGTGGTGCGCAATCCTATCCGTCGCGCACCAAGGATGGCGATCAGGTCGATTTCTCGACGGGTTCCGTCGGCCTCGGTGCTGCGGTAACAAACTTTGCGGCCCTGACGCAAGATTACCTGCGCTACAAGGATATGCTGCCAAAAGGTGAGGAACCCGGCCGCATGGTCGCCCTTGTGGGGGATGCCGAACTGGATGAAGGCAATATCTATGAGGCGTTGCTTGATACCTGGAAACACGACATTCGCAATGTCTGGTGGGTGATTGATTATAACCGCCAAAGCCTTGATGGCATGATTGATGCGCATCTGTTCCGCGTGATCGGCCGGTTTTTCCGTGCGGTGGGCTGGAACGTGATTACCATCAAATATGGTCGCAAGCTGCATGATGCCTTTGCCAAACCGGGCGGCAAATCATTGAAGAAATGGCTTAATGACGTACCCAACGACATCTATTCGGCCCTGACGTTCCAGGGCGGGGCGGCATGGCGCAAACAGATTATATCGGACATGGAAGGCGACAATGCGCTGGCAAGTCTGCTGGGTGACTATGACGATGATCAGCTCCATGATCTGATGACCAATCTCGGCGGCCATTGTATGGAAGCCGTACTTAATGCCTTTGAAGCCGTTCCCAATGACAAGCCTACCGTTTTCATCGCCTATACCGTGAAGGGGTATGGCACGCCGCTTCAGGGGCACAAGGACAACCATGCGGGCCTGATGAATATACCGCAGATGGAAGCCTTCAAGCAGCAAAACAAGATTGCCGACGGACAGGAATGGGACATCGCGGCTGGCCTTGATATCAGTGCTGATGCCTTGCGCGATTATATCGCCAAGGCACCGTTTAACACGGACGCCTCGCGCAACAAGTCGGCAAAACACATCGCCATCCCCGAAATGCCCTATGCACGTGCCGAAACATCCAGCACGCAGGAAGTCTTTGGCAAGATATTGAACGAACTGGCCAAGATGAAAGAAAGCGATCTGTCGGACCGGATCGTTACCACGTCCCCCGATGTGACAGTTTCAACCAATCTTGGCGGGTTTGTGAACCAGCGTGGTTTGTTCGGGCGTGAAGAACTGGCTGATGAGTTCAAGGAACGCAAGGTTCCCTCGGCCCAGAAATGGATCAGGTCCCCGAACGGGCAGCATGTCGAACTGGGGATTGCCGAAAACAACCTGTTTTTGAACCTGGCTGCCCTTGGTCTGTCGCACAGTTTGTTTGGTGAACGCCTGTTCCCGATTGGCACCCTGTATGATCCGTTCATTGCGCGTGGCCTCGATGCGCTGAACTATGCCTGCTATCAGGATGCGCGTTTTATGGTGGTGGCAACGCCAAGTGGCATCACGCTGGCCCCGGAAGGTGGGGCGCACCAGTCGATCAGCACCCCGATGATCGGTATGGGCCAGCCCGGTCTGACCAGTTTCGAGCCAAGCTTTGGTGATGAACTGGCTGCCATTATGGGGTGGTCGTTCGAGCACATGCAGAATCCGGATGGCGGTTCGATATACCTTCGTTTGTCGACCAAGCCATTATCCCAGCCGGAACGTGATCTGTCAGATTCGGAAAAGTCCGAAATTATTTCGGGTGGTTATTGGCTGCGCAAGCCGGGCAAAGAGTGCAAAATGGCAATTGCCTATTGCGGGGCCATGGCACCCGAGGCGATTGCGGCTTGGGAAAAACTTTCAGATGATCATCCGGGCCTTGGCCTGCTTGCCGTTACTTCGACTGATCGTTTGTATAATGAATGGCAGAATCTTGAACGTGCGCGCCTCGAAGGCAAGGCTGATGACAAGATGGCGCATGTCGAAAATCTTCTTAAACCGCTGGCATCCGATGCCCGTCTTGTGACGGTCATTGACGGGCACCCTGCCGCCCTTGCATGGCTTGGCGGTGTGCGTGGTCATGCGGTTGCGCCGCTGGGCGTCAATGCCTTTGGCCAGTGTGGTGACAGTATCGCGCTTTATGATCATTACCAGATCGGCACCGACGCTATCCTGCGTGCCGCCAAGCGCTGGGACTGATTGCGCGCACTCGATATTTCAAACAAATCCTGATCGAAAGGAGGGCATTTTGCTCTCCTTTTTTGCGGGTGGAAACACGCATAGGTTGCTCGCTGTTGACGGCGCACCAGATAATAAGTACGACTGTCTGTCGCAAATTATAATAATTAACAATCATCTGGTGTTTAAAATAACGCCAGACAGGCAGTGAAACGTTCTGATGAAACAAAACAGTCTTCGCGGGTTATATCCCGCGATACCGTTTGGCACGCCATGGGAAATCGTTCGCGCAGGGATGGGCGCGTTGATCGGATTGGGTGTGGCCGGGTTTGCCCTGACATTTTTTGATCTGCAAGGGATTGGGCTGTATTTGATTGCGCCGTTCGGGGCAACGTCTGTTTTGCTGTTTGCGGTGCCCAACAGTCCCCTTGCCCAGCCCTGGTCTGCGGTTGTGGGTAACAGCGTTTCTGCGCTGGCGGGGGTTGCGGTCTGCCTGCTGATCAGGGATCCGGTTTTGCGGGTGGCGTTGGCCGTGGGGCTTGGTGTTTCTGCGATGATCATTGTGCGGGCAGTTCATCCGCCCGGTGGTGCGGTTGCGATGGTTGCGGCCCTTAATCCCGATATCGCGAACGAACCGGGCTTTGGTTTTGCGTTGACACCGGTTGCCTCTGTCACGGCCATTCTGGTGCTTGTTGCGGTTCTCTATGCCCGGCTGACCGGGCGGACTTATCCGTTCCGGCATTTTGATGATAGCGGGCAGCATCAGACAGCTGATCGCGCGCCGATCGAACGCCTTGGTCTGAGTGAAGAAGAGTTGAATGCCATCCTGCGGCAATATCGGCAGTCTTTTAATCTTGGCGTCGAAGATCTTGCACGATTGATTGGTGCTGCTGAATTGCATGCGGCAACACACCGAACCGGCCCGATGCGCGCACGCGATATCATGTCGCGTGATCTTGTAACGGTGTCCGGGGAAACATCCCTTGGCGAGGTTGCCGATCTTTTCCGCAAACACAACTTCACCTCATTGCCGGTGACCGACAAAGAAGGTCGCTATATCGGGGTGATATTTCAAATACATCTTATCCGCCGCGCACAGAAAGAAGCGGTGGCGCGTGATCGCAGCCTGTTAGGGGTGATGTCACGTTTGGTTGGTCAGCGACGCGATGAACCGGTGCGCGCCAAGGAAATCATGTCTGTGACAGAACCCCACGCTGATGCCGATACGCCCATTGCGGCACTATTGCCCTTGATGGCAGATGGGCCTTGTGAAGCCGTGCCGGTGCTTGATGGCGGAAAGATTATTGGCATTGTCACACGAACCGATCTGATTGCTGCGATGGCCCATGCGGGCTTGAATGCTGTTTGAAAACTACTTGGAAACTGGAATGCGCCATGAATGATACCGTTACATTGACAATCGAACAGGCACAGGACCTTAGCCTTGCAGTGCTTGAAGGCAACGGCTTTGGCAAAGAGCATGCCGGGGCCATCATGCGAAGCGTGGTCGCCGCCCAGATTGATGAATGCCATTCGCACGGTCTTTATCGTTTGATGGGATGTGTGCACACAGCGCGTAATGGCGGACTTGATACCCATGCCCAGCCCGAAATCATTGATCAGGCCCCGGCAATCACCCGGGTTGACGCCCGTAAGGGCTGCTCGCTTTTGTCATTTGAAAAAGCGTTGCCGATGCTGGTTGAGAAAACCCGTCATTGCGGGATTTCGGTTCTGGCAATTACCAACAGCTTTCATTTTTCGGCTCTTTGGCCAGAAGTGGAACAGATTTCAGCCCATGGTCTGGTGGGCATGGCCATGACGCCGACCCATGCCTTTGTTGCGCCAGCGGGCGGGACAAAGCCGTTACTGGGAACCAACCCGATTGCCTTTTCTTGGCCGCGTCCGGGAAAAACGCCCTACACGTTTGATTTTGCCACCAGCATGATTGCACGCGGTGAAATCGAATTGCACCGCCGGGCAGGAAAGCCAATTCCGGAAGGTTGGGCGATTGATAAGAACGGTGATGCAACTACGGACCCGACCGAAGCCCTTGAAGGTGCAATGTTGACCTTTGGCGGGCACAAGGGATCGGCATTGTCGACCATGATCGGATTGCTTGCCGGGCCGCTGATTGGCGATGTGCTGGGGCATGAAACATATGCCGCATCGGAAAATGCACCGGGCAAACCCCATCACGGCGAAATGATTATCGCCTTTTCACCGGAAACCTTCCTGGGTGCAGATGCGCAAAAGCACCTTGATCATGCCGAAGAACTCTTTGAGGGCATTGTCAATCAGGGGGCCCGCCTGCCATCGCAACGCCGGTTCGAAGCCCGTGAACGCAGCCGCAAAAACGGTGTGACCATTCCCAAGGCATTGTATGAAGATTTAAGTGCTCTGACAGCGGCGCAATAGTCGAAATTCGGGAGGCGGTAATAGGAGTGGCAAAGCGTTGGGATTGATCCTTTTAATAAGGTTCAGTGCAGTGTGATGCCACTGACTGCCCCTTTACGTGTGATGGCGTTTGGCGCGCTCTTTGCTCTGTTGTTCTATCCATTTAAATCGTTTTACAGCACCGGAAAGCATATCTTCATGCAAAATGGATTTCTCGAAAGGCGTTGTGTAAACAACTATATGTTCATTGTTCGGGTGTGCTCGTTCTTTGCTTGCAATGGGATGCCACGGCACGTTACCGACTTTTATTGCAACCCAAGTACCAGGTGGCTGAATAAAATAAGTATGGTAACGTCCAGTTCTTCCGCCCAGTACTTGTGCTCGGCCTATGCGAGATAGGTCTCTTTCCGTGCTGTCTTTTGAAACAAAGTAGGAATTACTTCCCATAAATACGATTTCAAAGTTTCTACCGTATTCCTTGGGAGGGCTGCCGGACAAAATTGCGGTCGATATTATTTTCTCGTACTTTTGGCCGATATGTATGTGTGGGTGCCTGTCTGAAAAGCTGTACTTAAGTAAAATTGCTAATATTGCCAAAATAATCTGGTCACTTTGACAGGGAATGGAAATTCTTTGATGTCCTTTGTTGTTTCGATCTGGGTGATCCAAAAAACTCTGGGTGAAGTCTTGGAAGGCATCTTCCGACCTTCCGATCAAGCCATCACAATCTTTGCATAGAATCTGTGGGTCGTGCTCCAGTGTCTGTTTTTTTTTGTGCCAACCAGTATTGGTGTCGATCACTACAAGTGAAGAATCGCTCTCTGACATCGCAAATTTTTTGAGACCATCGGGCAATAGGTGTGCGCGGATCAATTTCTTCTGTTGTTTGCAGAGCTTACAATAGCCGAGCATTTCCCATGTCTCTTGGATTTGTTCGTTCAGTTAACTAAAAAACGCCTGTTTCACGCCATCGATGATGAACTGGACGGCAAGGGCGGCCAGGATCATGCCAAGCAGGCGTGAAATTACGGTGGCGACGGTCGGGCTCAGGCGTTTGGCGACAACATTTGCAGCAAGGAAAAACAGAAAGGCGAACACCATCACGACGGCGACAACGCCAATCACGCTGGCCTGCATGGCGATATTGTCTTCAAACTTGCCCATCAAAAGCATGACAGAGGCAATCGCGCCCGGGCCGGAAAGGAACGGAATCGACATCGGGAAAATCGAAATATCGTCGGCTTCGTCGTCGGGGATGGTGTGGTCTTTGTTCTTGGCGGCAACGGCCTTTGTTTTCGGCTTTTCGGTTTCGTTGTCGGTTTCGAGTTCCTGATGGACTTGCTCGGCGCGTTGGTTTCGTTTCTGACTGCGTTTTTCAAACAGCATTTCAAGCGCGATCAAAAACAGCAACGTGCCCCCGGCAATCCGGAAAGCGGGCATGTGAATGCCAAAGATGCCAAGCAAACCCTCGCCGATCAGGGCAAAGGCGGCGAGAATGAAGAAGCTGGTCAAACACGCCCGGATCGCCATGCGCCGACGATGGGCGGCACTTGTCCCCTGGGTCAGGACGATGAAGACCGGCACCAGACCCAGCGGGTCAATAATCACGAACAGTGTGACAAAGACCGGGATCAGTTCATTAAGCATATCGAGGCTTGGCATCGGTGTTTCCTGCTGTCGACGGTTTCGCGTTTGACGCGTATATTGCGCCTATCTTGGCAGGTAAATGGTTAAATTGGCAGTTCTTTCCCGGCGGCGCCAATGCAGCAGCTTATCGGCGCCTGCCGCGATTGCGGCCATAACGCCCGGCACTTTCCGGCCAGTCGACATAATCATCGGGTTTCCTGCGCACCCATTTAACGAATTTGATGATATCGGGGTGGGCCAACAATTTTGCGGGGCTGTCATAGTCGCGCGCCAGAGTGGCCTCATCAAACAGGCGGTGGATCATGCGATGACAAACGCGATGGAGCCAGTCGGTTTCCGTACCGCCCTGTGATTTCGGTCGCCAGTGATGGCGATCCACGCTGGGGCCTGCAATCATCGCCCGACCACAGATCGCGCAGGTTCCAAGACCAGAACTGTTGCGGTTTTCCGGTGCTGTCATGGTCGATTATTGTGGGGGCATGCGCCGGTTTTCAAAGAATTTCTGCCATGTGCCGGGTTTAAGTGCGCGCAAGGCCTTGATCCGTGCTCTGACCGACGGGTGAGTGTCAAGCAAGCTGGGCGGCTGGGTGCTGCGATAGGGAATAAGACCAAGACGTTTGCGATTGATCTGGTCGATGTGAAGCAGGGCATCAATCATGTCTTCGGGGCCATTTAGCAAATCACTCGCCCCATGATCGGCGGCAAATTCGCGGTCGCGGATGACGGCGCGTTGAAACAGGAAGCTGATGGTCGGTATTGCCCCAAACAGAACAATCATCCAGACCGGCGGATTGAAATCGCCAAAGATAAAGATCGCCAGACCAAATAGCGCAATCGTCCATGTCGCGCGATACAGTACATCGGTAATCAGCAAAATGCGCGTATCGCCATGCCATGCATGAGCTATTTCATGGGCAAGGATGGCACGCATCTGGCGCGGTGACAGGCCATGAACCGCGTCGCTTGAAATCGCAATTGTTGTGTTGTCATCCGTTCCCGTTGTGATCGCATTGACGCCTTTGCCCGGTAACAAAAAAAGTTTCGGTTTGTGATCAAGACCCGCGCGTTCAGAAAGCAAGCCGCTCATTTCATGGATGGCAGGATAATCTTTGCCAGACAGCGGCCTGGCGCGCAGCATTTTCATCAGAACGTCCGGCGAGATCATCGGCGACAGCGCCAGCATCAGGGCAACCGCAATGCCAGCCGAGATCATCATCGAAATCCCACCCAGCATCCAGGCACAAGCCGCCAGAACCCCGATCATGCAGGCCATCAGCCCGACCGCGTGGGAGACTCCGCCGGGTTGAATGGCGAGAAACCGTTGAATGAAGCCCGGAAGTTGCGGCGTGTTGTCAGCCATGAAGTGTTTGCCTGTCGGGTTTGAGGATAGCGCAATAAACCAAAGATAGGGCGCGGAGGGGTTGTTGCGCAAATGGCAGATGGCGTCTGATTGAAAAAAGTCTATATCAGGCAGGGTGTTAACGGCTTTGATCCAGCACAGGTTTTGGCCGGTCACGAAGGGGCAGGATTCGGTACCGGAAATTCGCCAGAATTGCCCGATCAGATTGCGCGGTAAGGCAATGAAATAAAGGGGTTCGCGGCAAAATTTTAACACATCCTTATATATTCGACTAGGATAGTGGGGTATGCCATTGGCTAGGATACCCGTTGTGGCTTTGCTGCGCGGGTGGTTTGTCATGCGTGATTGTCAAACGGTCAAAGGCACCAAATATAAGGATTCCGCCCATGTTTTATGGGCATCTATAGCGGAAGGAACGAATGAGCCTGTTGGATAGAATCCGACCAACCCGCAAATCGGATGCGGGACGCGAGGGGGATCGTACCCCGCTGGAACGGTTGTTCTGGCGGTCGATTGCGCTTGTCGGCGGGTTCTCGATGGTGATTAACCTGCTCAATATGGTGATCCCGATTTATTCCATGCAGGTATTTGACCGCGTTCTTTCCAGCCGTTCGGTCGATACGTTGGCCTTGCTCACCCTGGGTATCGGTATTGTTCTGGTCTTTATTGCCTCAATGGAACAGCTCCGATCAAGGGTTCTGATCCGGGTCGGAACAGCACTTGATCTGCGTCTTGGCGGTGAATTGTTTGCCCATGTCGTGCAGCAATCCGCACGCGGTAGCCAGATGCGCCAGCGTCCACTGCGCGATCTTTACGGTTTGCGCGGGTTTTTGACCGGCAGCGGACCGTTTGCGCTGATCGATTTCATGTGGGCGCCGGTTTATATCGGGGTGGTGTTCATTTTCGACACCCGTCTTGGCATGGTGGCGTGCGGTGGTGCGCTGCTTTTGATCGTGATTGCGATTGCCAACGAAGCCGCGGCCAAGATTTCCGTTGATCGGTCCGAGGAAAGCCAGAACCGCGGTATTGCGCAGGAAGAAACCTATGTCCGCAATGCCGAGGCGATGGAAGCAATGGGCATGACCCAGTCTGCCCGCCAACGCTGGCAGGCGGATCAGTCAGATTCGCTTTATTGGGAAGGGCAGGCCAGCCGCCGGGTTGGTACGTCGACAACCCTTTCGCATTTCGTGCGTCTTGCGATGCAGGTCTGTTTTATCGGTGTCGGGGCGTATCTGGTTTTGTCCGAAAGCATCACGATCGGCATCATGGTGGCATCCATGATCCTGGGGATGCGGGGACTTGCGCCGTTTGATGGTGCAGTGACAGCCTGGCGCAGCTGGAATGCAGCCCGCAGTTCGTTTGAACGCTTGAACAAAATTCTGCTTGAAAAACGCCAGACCGTGCCAGCCCCGATGCCGCGCGGGCGCGGCATGGCCGTGAGTGTTGATCGCTTGGTCTTTGCGCCGCCCAACAGCCGGAATGTCCTGTTCAAGGGGTTCTCGTTCAAGGCCGGGCCGGGGCAGATCATTGCAGTTGCCGGGTTTAACGGGGTTGGCAAGACGGCCCTGTTGAAGCTGATCATGGGGATCTGGTTGCCCGGTTCCGGGTCAGTGAAGCTTGATGATGTAGAGGCATCGCGCGTGGATCGTGCCGAAATGGGCGCACAGATCGGCTATCTGGCGCAAAACCCGTTTCTGTTTCCCGGCACGATTGCCGAAAATATTGCCCGTCTTGGCAATGCGGAAATGCGCGACATCATTCAGGCCGCCGAACTGGCCGGTGCACATCAGTTTATTCTTGATCTGCCGGATGGCTATGACACGCGCGTGGATCGTGGCGGACGCAACCTTTCCGGCGGGCAGCGGCAATTGATTGCCTTGGCCGCGGCCCTGTTTTCGCGCCCGCGTTTGTTGTTGTTAGATGAACCGACGACGGCCCTTGATGACAATGGCGTTGCCCATATCAGCGATCTGATAAAGGTCCTGCGTCGCAATGGCATCACGACCTTTATCGTGAGCCATGAACGCGAAATTCTTGCGCATGCCGATGCCATTCTTGCCCTGGCAGATGGTCAGATTCAGGTTGTGCCGGTTAAGGGGGGCAATAAACCGACAGCACCCAAGCCCGCACCCGGGAATGATGAAATTAACCGTGGTTTGCCGCCAGAAGTCCGCACGCCAGAGGCCACAGCGGATACCCCGACCCCAGATGGGCAAATGCGCATCACGCCCAAACAGATCGAAGTTCCCAATCCCGACGCACCGCGTCCGATTGTTGAAAAGAATAGTGCGCCCAAGACCCATCCGGCAGCGGCGATAAGTGCTACGGCCCCTATGGCCGGGATCGAAGAAATGCCAGACATTGCCGATTTCGGGACGACGGGTGAAACCGGATCAGGGCGGGCGCAAGCAGCAAAGCAGGCCGCCGGAATTGCCAAGGCAGCCAAAAAACCGCAGCAAACCTCAGCCGGGACTGCGATGCCCATGGGGCCGGTCGGCAAAAGCAAAGCAGCGGTAAAGGCCCCCGCACCCAAGGATCCGCCGTCCGCCCGGTCATCGCGTGAAGTACGTCCGGCCAGTGCGGCCGATCTTGTATCCAGACGTCCTGCTGTCAAATCAAACGCACAGCCGGCGCGTGCCGCACAACCGGCCCGAAAGCCGGTGGCACAACGCAAAATGAGCGAAGCCGAAGCAATCGCCAAGGCCCGCGAAGAAGCCGCGATGCGCATGCGCAAAGTGCGTGAGGACGCCGAACGGGCCGCTGCCGAACGTGCAGCCCGTCGCAAGCCATCTGATACGGAAAATCGTCCGGTGGAGCGTGAACCGATGCCTGCGCAAACTGCCCGGCGCGGTCGCCCGCAATTGCGGGTGGTTGAAGGATCGGCCAAACGCCGACAGGGTGGTGCCTGATGTCTTCTGGTGGTGTGCAACTCCCTACCGCGCGTGAGCTTAGCACCGACGTCAAGCCGCTGGTGCGAATTGGTTTTTTGATTCTCTTTCTGGGGTTCGGATCCGTTTTGCTTTGGGCGGGTACGGCCGAGGTCAATTCGGCCGCGACGGCAAGCGGTGTGGTTGCGCCATTTTCAGGGCGACAAAGTGTCCAGCATCTTGAAGGCGGGATTATCCGCGAAATTCTTGTGCGAAACGGCGCACGGGTCGAAGCGGGGGATGTGTTGGTGCGTCTTGATGACACCCGCTCTCGGGCAAGCTTTGATCTGTTGAATAATCGGTATCTGGATGCGCTTGCAACCCAGACGCGGCTGATTGCCGAACGGGCGCGTGATGATCATTTGACCTTTCCTGATCCTTTGAATGATCCGCGATATTTTGCCATTACCGATGCCCAGCGTACTTTGTTTGAAAGCCGCCGCAGCGCATTTCAGGGCGAGTTCGCGCTTTATGATGAGCGTATCAAAGAGCTTCGTCGCGAGATTGTCGGCACGCGAGAACAAAAGATTGCTGCCGAACAACAGGTCGGGATCATCAAGGAAGAGCTGGCGATCGTCAAACCGATGGTCGAGCTTGGCTATGCGCGGCGAACCCGTTTGCTGCAACTTGAAAGCCGACTGGTTGAAACGATTGGCAATATTGGGCGCTTTTCCGCCGATATCGCCCGGATAGAGCAGCAAATTCAACAGGTTAAAGCCAGTCAATCCCAGCTGATGCGCGATCACTTGCAAGCGATCAATACGGAATTGCGTGACATTCAAAGCGAGATTTCCGATCTCAGCGAGCGCCTGCGTTCGGCCGAGGACATTCTGGTGCGCTCGGACATTAAAGCGCCGCGTAACGGCACAGTCACCAACATGCAATTCACCACTGTCGGCGGGGTCATTCCCCCTGGCGCGCAAGTGTTAGAGATCGTGCCCGATGATGACCGTCTTGTGATCGAGGCCCGCGTTTCTCCGAACGACATTGACGTGGTTTCTGCCGGGTTGCCGGTTAATATTCGCATGACATCATTCAGCCAGCGCTGGTTCGCGCCGGTAAAGGGGACAGTTACGGATGTTTCGCCTGATCGCCTTACGGATACAGAAGGACGGTCTTATTTTCAGGCGATGGTCGAGATCGACGCCGAAAGCCTTGCAGAGCACGAAGGAATGATTCTTTCGCCCGGCATGCCCGCTCAGTTGGAGATTGTGACAGGGGCTCGGACGATTCTGGCCTATCTGTTCTCGCCGATCACCACGAGCTTTGATCGTGCGTTCCGCGAACAATAGATCACAACGCAACGTATAGGTATTTGGGTTGTGATCTATACAACCTGACAGAATCTGTCAGTGCGCAGGTTTACCTTCCAAATCACCAGAAAATATGAAAAAACGCCTTTGGTCACAGCTAAGTGGTCTATTAGCGGTTGATGAATCGCGGAAACCTAATTTATACTAGGGTATAAATCGATCGTGCGGTTGTTATAGGCCGTATTCTGGAAAAATAATTCCCATGTAGGGAGTGCGTGTTTTGGTCTCGCCCGCCAACCAGGACGATGGTGTCGGAATTACCGATACCGACATTGATGAGGTTCTTGATGACCGCGCAGAAGGGGATTCTGCTGCGGCTACAAATGCTTCTGGTGGCGAAGGCAATCCTCAGACTGCTGCGACGCAGGTTTTCACAAACATCCAACACGTCATCGGCACTGCCTATGATGATGTTCTGGTCGGCGATGGTGGCGACAATACCCTTATTGGCGGCGAAGGTGATGACATTCTCGAATCGGGCGAGGGTCAGGATGTCGTTACCGGTGGCGAAGGGCGTGATACCTTTGTTCTGAAAAGTGGTTTCGGGCAAACCACCATTACCGACTTCGATGTTTCCAACGATTATCTGTCATTGGACGGGCTGGGTGTTGATAGCGTCAGTGAGCTTATGGCGCTGGTGCAGCAAGATGCAGCAGGCAATGCATTCATCGTTTTCCCCACCGGGGAAAAGGTGGTGTTCAGCGGTGTTTCAAAGGCAGATCTGGCCAATGTCAATCTGGTTGATGTCCCGCAGATCGGCGAAGTGACAGCCTCTGTGTCGGGTGGGGGCGCAACGTCATCTGATGATACAACGGCGACTGTCATCGAAGGCGGCGACGGCGAAGATATCGTCACGGGCACCGCAGGTGATGATGTTATTTTGCCAGGGAGTGCCACCAGCATTAATGGCGGCGAAGGCCAAGACACCCTGTCATTTGATCGTGCCCCGAACCCGGTGCGCGCCGACCTTTCCGAAGGTGTCGCAAGCGAAGAGACCGGTGCGAATCGTCTTTCATTTGAGAATATTGAAAATCTTCGCGGCACGTCGGGGGACGACGTTCTGCGGGGGGATTCGGGCGATAACAGTCTTGCAGGCGGGGATGGTGACGACACCTTTGGCGTAAGCGATGGCGCGGACGTGATTGACGGTGGCACGGGTGAGAATACCCTTGATTACAGTCAGTCTGATCGTGGTGTTGAGGTGGATCTGGGGGCTGGCGCCGGTCAGCAAGCCGATGCAACAGAAACAGCGTCGCAAAATGACACAGACGCCCAAGGCGACCCAACCGCAGACCAAGACGCGACAGATAGCTCAGGCGGTGACGTCGGCGCAGGCGATGCAGGTTCGGACTCAGGCGAAGATGTTTCTCAGGAAACAGACGAGTCGAACCCGGCTGAAACTTCTGGCGAAACTTCCGGCGACTCTACGGATGAAGATGCCACCCCGACCGGGGATGGTGCAGAAGGCGGGGCCGTTTCAGGCGGTGATTCCGGTTCAAGCGATAACGGTGGTGACAGCGCGACCGACACATCCGGCGACAGCGGAACAACGACCGAAGATCCTGCGGCAGAAACCGGATCGACCGATAATTCTGATGCGCAGCAAGATGGAAATGCGGGCGAGGCAGGTTCCTCCGGGTCAGAAAATGATGCAGGCGCCATAGAAGAAACCGGTGAGGATGATGAACCTGATGAGCCCGCTGGTTCTGACGAAACCGGGGCTGCGACAGATGATAATACCGCTGGTTCTGATGGTGAAGCTGACCAAAACAGCAATAGTGACACCAGCGCAGGCGATTCTGATGCCGATAGCGCCAATGCAGGATCCGGTGCAGGTTCCGGTGCAACTGCCGGATCGCATAGTAATTCCGAAACCGGTGCTGGTGATAGCGCCTCTGACGAGGCGCAAGATGATGGTGCTGACTCGTCAGACGACGGGGATACTGGCGGTGGTCCATCCGATGCTGAAACAGGCGATCAAGGTGCCGGTTCCGAGGATAGCTCATCTGCGCAGGAGCCGGTCGGGACTGACAATCAGGATGACCATGATGACGCGACATCCGGTGCCCAAGCTGGTACGGAGACTGGTACGGACACAGGTTCTGGCGCAACCGATGACGCCGACAACAGCGATGGCACCGACGACACGCAATCCGAGACGGAAGCCTCGAATGACGCGGGTGAGGCTGGTGATGCCGGTAATGACGCAGCAGGCGGAGGTTCCGGTGATGACAGCTCGGATCAATCACCGTCCAATGAGGATTCCTCTGCCGGGGACGCCGGATCAGACGATAGTGCCGAAAACGATACGGACGACGAAGAAACTGGCATAAACACGGGCGAGAGCGGAACAGAAGCCGGTGACGAAGGTGAAAGTCAGGAAGAAACCGATACTGACACTGACACTGGCGCCGAAACCGACGCTGACGCTGGTGCCGGCACCGACACCGGATCAGAAACCGATCTTCCGGCGACCGACCCGGCCGCATCCGATGAAGGCAGTTCTGGTAACGATACGACGGATGGGGAAGATACGGGCGGTGACGCGATAGACGACACGGCATCGGATTCTGACGCAACCGATCCGGCTGCCAGTGACGATGATGGCGATACCGACACCCATGACAACACCCCGACCAGTGATGCTGATGTCGTGCAGGGGGGGGATGATGCCGATTTTCTTGGGGGCGGATCGGCGGACGATACCCTTCAGGGCAATGACGGTAACGATACGCTTGAAGGTGGTGCCGGAAACGATCTCTTGCAGGGGGCTGGAGGGGACGATGTTCTGCGTGGTGAAGCCGGTCAGGACATTCTTCAGGGCGGCGATGGCAATGACAGCCTGTTTGGCGGCAGCGATGATGACACATTGCAGGGTGGTGCCGGTGACGACCAATTGGTCGGCGGTGCCGGCAATGATATCATGGCTGGTGGATCCGGCGATGATTTCCTGCGTGGCGGTCAGGGTGATGACCACATGCTTGGTGGCAGTGGCGTTGACACTGTCAGCTACGACGAAGCCGAAACCTCTGTAAATGTTGATCTTGCCAATGAAACGGCAAGTGGTGGTAGCGGCAATGATGTCGTTCAGATGGTCGAAAATGTCATCGGTTCGGATCATGACGATTATATTGCCGGTGACGATGCCGACAACGTTCTTGAAGGTGGTGCGGGCATCGATACCCTTGTTGGGGGTGCCGGTGACGATACCCTGAGCGGGGGTGCCGGGGCTGATGATTTTGAACTGACCGAGAATTTCGGCAATGATCGCGTAACCGACTTTACCGCGTCCGAAGACATCATCGACCTTTCCAAGCTGGGTGTTCAGGACTTTGCAACCCTGCAAACCATGATGTCTGATGATGGCAACGGCAATACTGTTATCGATTTTGGTGATGACGGTACGCTGACCCTTGAAGGCATCAATAGCGACAACCTGACATCAGACGATTTCCGCGGCTTTGGGCGTATCTTTGAAACCGAAGGTAGTGATGTCGGTGTGGGAACCGACGGAGACGACGCGGTTTATGGTTATGGCGGTGACGATACGCTTGCTGGCGGTGCGGGCGATGATGTCGTGTCGGGTGGTTCGGGCGACGATACGGTTTCCGGTGGTGCGGGCAATGATACTTTGCGCGGTCAGGAAGGTATCGACACCGTTGACTATTCCGCGGCCAATGGTGGTGTGCAAGTTGATCTCGGTGCGGGTACTGCCACCGGCGCCGATGGTGATGACGTTCTTGACCGTATTGAAAATGCGACGGGCTCTGCATTTGACGACACGCTTTATGGCGATGATGGTGTCAACGTGCTTGTGGGTGGTTCGGGCAACGATACGCTTGTTGGCCGTGCTGGTGACGATACCCTTGATGGTGGTGATGGCGATGATCTGTTCGTCGGCGAAGATGGTAACGACACCATTTTGGGTGGCGCAGGAAGCGATACCCTTGATCTGAGCGCACGTGAAAGCGGGCAGGAAGTCAATCTTGGTGGTGGCACTGCGCGTGATACCGACACGGACGAGACCGACATCCTTGGCGGCATTGAAAATGTCATTACCGGGGCCGGTAACGATACCGTTGAGGGTTCTGACGACGCGAACGTCATTTCCACAGGTGCAGGCGATGACGCTATTCTTGGTATTGGCGGCAACGATACCGTTGATGGTGGCGAGGGCAATGACACAATCGGTTTTGGCAATGAAACCGGCCTGAATGTCGACCTGGCTGCTGGAACCGCGACCATGGATTCCGGTGCAACCGGGGTTTCGAATATCGAAAACGTCGTTGGCAGCGTGAATGACGACGTCATCACAGGTGATGGCGGTGCCAACACGCTGTCTGGTATGGGCGGCAACGATACCATTTCTGGCGGCGGCGGCGATGACGTTCTGTTGGGTGGTGACGGGGTTGATACCCTGAACTATTTCGGCGTTGATGGTGGTGTAACGGTTGACCTGGCTGGTGGTAGTGCCACTGGCGAAGGTAACGATACGATCTCGGGCTTTGAAAACGTTGTTTCCGGTTCCGGCGACGACATTATTTACACCAGCGAAGACGACAACGTTATCGATACCGGTGCGGGAAATGACACGGTATTTGGCAGTGCTGGTAACGATACCCTGATCGGCGGAGATGGCGACGATACGCTAAGCTATGTGTCCGACGGCGATAGTGCTTTGCGTGCCGGGGTGACGGTCGATCTTGAAGCAGGAACTGTCACCGGCAACAACTTCACCGATCAGATTTCCGGCTTCGAGACGATCGAGGGGAGCTCTGCTACCGACACGCTGCTGGGTAGCAGTGGCGATGATGTGCTATCTGGTGGCGCAGGTAGCGATACCCTTGACGGTCGTGGCGGTGACGACACGCTTAGTGGCGGTGCTGGTGCAGATACATTTATTGTTACGTCCGATAGTGGCAGCGATTTAATCACGGACTTTAATCCGCTCAGTGATGTCATTGATATCCAGGGTGTCGATGGTCTGGAATTGTTTGCCGATGTTGTTGACTTCATCGGCGAAGACGCTGCGGGCAATGCTACGATTACACTTGGTGATGCGGTCATCACCCTCGAAGGCGTTACCCCCGACAGTCTGACTTATGCCAACTTCAAAGGCATCCGCTCGCTTGAAGGGACCGAGGAAAAAGACATTCTTCTCGGCACTGATCACAGTGACGTTATCACCGCCAAAGAAGGTGATGATACGGTTTCCGGAGGCGAGGGTAACGATACAATCGATGGCGGTGATGGCAATGATATCATCACCGGGGGAACCGGTGCGGATACCATTTCAGGTGGCGCTGGGGATGATACCGTTACGGGTGGTGACGGGGACGACAATCTTGATGGTGGTGAGGGCAGCGACACTGTCAGTTATCAGGACTCGACCAGTGCGGTTGATGTCGACCTTGACGCAGGCGACGCGATCACCGCTGATAACAACGATACGATCACCAATTTCGAAAATGTTATCGGGTCATCCTATGATGATACCCTTGCCGGTGACGGCAATGCCAATACCCTGAGCGGCGGGAGCGGTAACGACGTTCTTGATGGTCGCGATGGCGATGATGTCCTCGTTGGGGGTAATGGGAACGATACCTTTATCGGCGGTGCTGGTGACGACACGATTGATGGTGATGCCGGTGCCGACACCGTTACCTATGCCGATGCATCAGGTAGCGTCACCGTCAATCTTGGATCCGGCACGGCATCTGGTGCCGATGGCAATGATACGCTTAGTTCTGTCGAAAACGTTATTGGGTCGGATTTCGACGATATCCTGACCGGGCATTCCGCCGATAACACCATCTATGGTGGCGCTGGTGATGACACCATCAATTCCGGTGGCGGACAGGATCTGGTGTCGGGTGGTGAAGGTGCCGATACATTTGTCTTTGGTTTGCAGACAGATGAAACGGTTATTGCCGATTTTGATCCGGCAGAAGACCAGATTGATCTAACTTTCTTCACGCCCCCGAATTTTGAAGCGCTGAAGAAATTGATCAGCACCGATGGTGACGGCAACGCCGTGATCACCATCAACGACAACACCATGACGCTTAATGGTGTTTCTCCGGATGATCTGAGCGCGGATAACTTTGTCGACGTCGAAGCACTCGGCGCGACAGAGGGCGATGATGTCTTGCAGGGGTCCTCGTCCGCCGAAATCATTGACGGTCTCGCTGGCAATGACACGATTTCTGCTGGATCCGGCCACGATACCATCTTTGGTGGTGACGGCGATGACACGATTTCCGGTGGTGCCGGGCGTGACATCATTGATGGTGGCGAAGGTGAAGATACGGTTGATTATTCGACCCGCAATGGCGTTGAGGTCAATCTTGAAACCGGCATTGGTGGTGCTGGTAACGAAGATACTCTGAACAATATCGAGAATGTTCTTGGTTCTCAGCAAGATGACGTCATCACTGGCGATAGTGGTGCCAATTCATTGTCTGGCGGTGCGGGTAGTGACGTCATTTCCGGTGGTGCTGGTGATGACGCCGTATTGGGCGGTGCCGGTGACGACACCCTTTCGGGCGGTGCCGGGGACGACACCCTTGTCGGTGGCGATGGTACGGATACGGCTGACTATAGTGATGCAGGCGGTTCCGTAACCGTCGATCTTTCACAAGGAACAGCAAGCGGTGCAGCAGGCAACGATACGCTCGACAGCATTGAAAGTGTTCAGGGTTCAAGTCACGACGATACTTTGATCGGGGACGACGTCAACAACATCCTTTCGGGTGGTGCCGGCGACGATATCCTTGATGGTGGTGCCGGTGATGATCTGCTGATTGGTGGTGCGGGAAGTGACACCATCGAAGGCGGAGATGGCAGTGACACTGTCAGTTACAAGACTGGCAGTGCGGTTAACATCGACCTTACGGCAGGAACAGCAAGCGATGCCGATGGTACAGACAGCATCAGCGGTGTCGAAAACATCATTGGTTCCGAGCAATCCGACATCATTGCCGGCGATGCCAACGATAACATCATCAGTGCAGGCGCGGGTGCCGATACCATCACGGGCGGAGGGGGTGACGATACCCTGACCGGAGGATCGGGTGCAGATGTTTATGTTGTCGGACCGGATGACGGCACCGATACCATCACCGATTTTGCGGTTGGTGAAGATCGGATTGATATTACAGCACTTACTGTCGATACCTACGGCGAACTTTACGAGATGATGTCGGAAAACGAAAACGGTGACCTGATCATCGATTTCGGAGAAGGCACATCAATGGTGCTTGAGGGTGTCGGTCTTGACGATATTACCGCAGACAACTTCATCGGTGTTCGCGACATTGCAGGAACATCCGGGAATGACACTCTGTCGGGTACCGATGGCCAGGACACCATGTCGGGCCTTGATGGCGATGATGTCATTTTCGGCCTTGAAGATGATGACAGCATATATGGTGGTGCAGGCAATGACACCCTGATAGGGGGCGACGGCGACGATCTCCTGGATGGTGGCGACGGTGTTGATACCGCCGATTATTCCGATGAGGCCGGTGACGTCGTTGCGAACCTTGATCGCGGCATTGTAACGACTGAAAATGGCGCTGACCGGATACGTAATGTTGAAAACATTATAGCAGGTGCTGGTGATGATGCGCTGACCGGTTCTGACGACAATAACATCCTGTCTGGTGGTGCTGGTGACGATGTTCTGGCCGGGCTTGGCGGTGATGACACCCTTCAAGGTGGCGATGGCAACGATACTGTAAGTTATGCCAATGCCGAAGGGAGCGTGACGGTTGATCTTTCTGCGCAAACAGCAAGCGGCGCAGCAGGCAACGACACACTTGAAAACATAGAAAATATTACCGGTTCAGACCACGCCGATACGCTGGCGGGTGACAGTGCGGCAAATACAATCAATGCTGCTTCAGGTGATGATAGTCTGATCGCAAGTGGCGGTGATGATGTCTTGCGTGGTGGTGCTGGTATTGATACCGTTGATTACAGCAATGCAACAGGTGGTATTACGGCCGACCTTGCATCTGGAATAGTCAGCGGACTTGGCGATGATCAACTCGATAGCATCGAGAATTTGACCGGCTCGGATTATGACGACGTCATTATCGGTGATCTCTCAGCAAACGTTTTGTCCGGCGAAGATGGCGATGACATCCTGTCTGGCGGCAGTGGTGATGATACCCTGCTTGGCGGTGCTGGCAACGATAGCCTGATCGGTGGCAATGGCAGTGATCTGATCGATGGCGGCGAAGGGATTGATACCGTTGACTACTTGGATGCAGGGACTGGTGTCACCCTTGATCTTGCGAGCGGTGAAACGGGGTCGGCGATCGGTGACACCGTCCTCAATGTTGAAAATGTCATTGGTTCGCGTCTGGATGACGAGATTACCGGTTCGGATGCGGATAATACCATTCTGACCGGTATCGGTAATGACACCATCGTTGGTAGTGCTGGTGATGACATCATTGATGGTGGGGCCGGGCAAGACGTTGTCGATTACAGCGATAGCGAAACAGGTGTTGATGTTGATCTTGAAGCTGGTTATGCAACAAAGGCGGATGGTTCCGATCTTCTGATCGATATTGAAGATGCTGTTGGCTCGAATGCGAATGATCGCATTAATGGTTCGGATCAGGCCAATACCCTTTTGGGCGGTGCAGGTGACGATACGATTGATGGCCGTGACGGTGATGATCTGATTGCCGGCGGGGCAGGGGACGATACCCTTGCTGGTGGGCAGGGGACGGATACCCTGGATTATTCCGATGCAACTGGTGGACAGAGCGTCGATCTGGCTAGCGAAACGGCAACCGGTGCAGATGGAAATGATAGCATTTCCGGTTTTGAAAATGTAACGGGTAGCGACCACGACGATGCGATCACGGGTGATGAAGCCGACAACGTTATCGATGGCGGTGCCGGTAATGATATGCTGGTCGGTGGTGCCGGTAACGATACCCTTGCTGGTGGTGCGGGTGATGACAGCTTTGTCGGTGAACTGGGCGATGACACCTATATCGGTGGCGAAGGTGCAGATACACTCGATTATGCGAATGCTGCATCCGGCCTGAATATTGATCTGACGACCAATACTGCGACTGGTGAAGATACCGGTACCGATACATTTAGCGGTATTGAACAGATCATTGCATCGGATCATGACGACGTTATTTCAGGAAGTGCCAACGATGACACCGTTCTCGCCGGATCGGGTGACGATACAATTGCCGGTGGTGCGGGCAATGACGTTATCGAAGGTGGTGCCGGGAACGATGTGATTTCCGGCGGGGCTGGAAATGATACGCTTGATGGCGGAGAGGGTGAAGACACTGTCTCGTTCTCCGCTGAGGATGGGGTTTCGGTCGATCTGCAGACCGGTGTAACCAGCACCGGAGACACGATTTCGAACTTCGAAAACGTTTCCGGTTCAGCCAGTAACGACACCTTGCGCGGTAACAGTGAACGCAACACGCTTTCGGGTGAAGCGGGTGACGATTTCCTTGATGGTCGCGCAGGTGATGACGTTCTTTTGGGCGGTGAGGGTGATGACACTCTGCGCGGTGGTGCGGGCAGCGATACCATTGATGGTGGCGCCGGGACAGATACTCTGGATCTGGGTGACATAACTGGCAACCAGACCGTTGATTTCACCAATGGTACGGCCAGCGATGGCACAGATACCGACAGCTTCGCAAATATCGAAAATGTTACGACCGGTGACGGCGATGATCTGATCATTGGTGATGATAATAACAACGTGATCGATGCTGGAAACGGCGACAACACCATTGATGGTGGCGCAGGGAATGACACGCTTCTGTCGGGTGATGGTGACGACCACCTGATCGGCGGCGAAGGCATTGATACCGCAAGCTATGTGAATTCAGACGCCGCTGTTACGGTTGATACCAGTAACAACAGCGTTTCCGGTACGGCGATCGGTACCGATACCCTTGAAGACATCGAAGCCATCCGTGGTTCGGAGTTCAGCGATACCTTTATTGGTGGCGGACAGAGCGATACCTTTATTGGCGGTGCAGGCGACGACACATTTGATGCCGGTAGTGGTGATGACACGCTGACCCTTGGTAGCGGCGCCGATCAGGTGATCTTTAATCCCGGCGACGGTAATGACACGATTACCGATTTCAATCCTGCGACGGATATCGTTGACCTGACCAGTTTCAATATTGCCGGTTACGGTGCCCTTGAAAATATGTTCGGTACGGATGCCAATGGCGATCTGACCATCACATTTGATAGCGGTGATACGATCACGCTGCAGGGTGTGAGCTCTTCCGAACTGAGTGTTGAGAACTTCATCGGTGTTGATGTCCGTCTTGGATCGGAAAATGCCGACGAAATGATCGGGGGCAGTGGTGATGATATCATCAACGCGCTTGAAGGTGACGACAGTATTGATGGCGGTGCCGGCAATGACCGCCTGATCGGCGGTGATGGCAACGATACCATCGACGGTGGTGTTGGCGATGATACGTTGGTGGGCAATTCAGGTTCGGACGTTCTGCGCGGTGGCGAAGGGAACGACACCGCAGATTATGCGACCGAAGGTGCAGGCATCGTTGCCGATCTTGACGCCGGAACCGTTACCGGCGGCGATGGTGACGATGTTCTTGAAAGTATCGAAAACGTTACCGGTTCGCTGTTTGATGACACCCTTTCGGGCAATGACGAAAACAACACCCTGACCGGTCTTGACGGGGATGACATCCTTGTCGGTGGTGCGGGGGATGATGTGCTTGACGGTGGCGAGGGCACAGATGTCGCCGATTACAGCAGTGCGGACCAAGGTGTTGATATTGATCTGGGTGCCGGAACGGCAACCGGTTCGGGCAATGATACGCTGATCGATATCGAAGACATTGTCGGTTCCGGTTTCGACGACAAGATTGCTGGTGATGAAAACAGCAACACCATTTCGGGCGGCGCTGGTGGCGATGCGATTGATGGTGGTGCCGGCAGCGATATAATCGATGGCGGCGAAGGCACCGATGAAATCAGCGGCGGCGACGGTGACGACATCATCGACGGTGGCGCTGATGGGGATATCCTTCTGGGCGAAGAAGGCAACGACACCATTACCGGTGGTGCAGGCGATGACGTTGTCAAAGCAGGCGCAGGTGACGACTGGGTCTATGGCGATGCCGGTGACGACATTCTTGATGGTGGTGACGGCGAAGACGATATCGATACCGTTGACTATTCCAATGTGGATTCCGGTGTTACGGTCGATCTGGTCAAGCAATACGCGACGGGCGGCGGTGGTGATGACATTGTCCGTAACTTCGAACGTGTTATTGGCACCGATCATACCGATACCCTGATCGGTAGCGACGGGGTTAACACCCTTGATGGCGGTTCAGGTGATGATACCCTTGTGGGCGGTGCCGGTGATGATGTCCTGATTACCGGCGAAGGCGAAGACCTGATCGTGCTGACGCCAGGCGGTGGTGAAGACACCGCAACCGACTTTGATGTTGAAAAAGACCTTATTGATCTGTCGGCCTATGGCATCGAAGATTATGCCACTCTTCGTGAACAGATGGCCGATGACGCAAACGGCAATGCCGTTATCACCCTTGGTGATGGTGACAGCATCACCCTTGAAGGTGTGTCGGTTGACGATCTTGGTCCGGAAAACTTCTTTGGCTATGACGTCATCTTTGGGACCGAGTTCGAAGATGACATCACCGGGAGCCAGATCAGCGACGAAATCCATGCCCTTGAAAGTGACGACATCATCGATGGTCAGGCCGGCGATGACGATATCTATGGCGAGGATGGCAACGACACCCTGATCGGTGGTGCCGGTGACGATACGCTGCGTGGCGGTGATGGCAGCGATACCGCTGATTATTCGGACACGACCGAAGGTGTGACGGTTGACCTTGGCGCCGGTACGGCGACGGGTGAAGCTGGCAACGACACGCTTGAAAGCATCGAAAACGTCACCGGCGGTGATGGCGATGATGTTCTGATCGGTGATGAAAACGCCAATATTCTTGATGGTGGTGATGGCAATGACACGGTCTTTGGCAGTGGCGGCGATGACACGCTGACCGGTGGCGAAGGCGACGATGTCCTGTCATACGAAGATGCTGAATCTGGCGTGAATGTCGACCTTGAAGCCGGAACGGCAACCGGCGGTGCTGGCAGTGACACCCTTGACGGTTTCGAGACCCTGATTGGTTCTGGTCATGATGACACGCTGGCTGGCAATGATGCGGATAACGTCATTGATAGCGGTGCAGGCAATGACACGCTTTCGGGCGGTGCCGGTAATGACACGCTGATCGGTGGTGATGGCGACGATATCGTCGATTATTCCGACCAGACCGACGGCGTGGTTGTCGATCTTGAAAATGGCATCGGCACGGCGACCGATGGCACCGATACCCTTGATGGTATCGAAGGTGCGGCTGGTGGTGCGGGCAATGACACCCTGCTTGGATCGACCGGGGATAACATCCTTAATGGTGGTGCCGGGGATGATACCCTTGATGGCGGGGCTGGCGACGATACGCTTGCCGGTGGCGAAGGTGCCGATCTTCTTGATGGCGGTGCCGGGGATGATGTCCTGTCGTTCGAAGGCGACAGCGTTGCCGCAGATGGCGACACCACCGATCATGTCGGCAGCCCGACCAGTAATGGCACGGGCGCAGTTGCCGATATTTCGGGCAAGAACCTTTCGGATGACAGCTTCGTTGGCGGCGAAGGTGTTGATACGCTGATTGCCGGTTCCGGTGACGATGCGATTATTCTTGATCGCGACCATGAAAACGGTGCGGCCAACCCGTCCATTGTCGATATCGAAAACATTGATGCCGGTGACGGCAATGACGTCGTCGATCTGACCAGCAATACCCATTCCTATGGCGATGTGACAGTTGATGGCGGTGCAGGTGATGACACCATCTGGTCAAATGATGGTGATGACGTCCTGCTGGGCGGTGAAGGTGCCGACAACATCAATGGCGGTGCCGGGAACGACACCCTTGATGGTGGTGCCGGTGATGATGTCCTTGATGGTGGCGAAGGTTCTGACACCATCGATGGTGGTGCTGGCAATGACACCATCGCGGCTGGTGCGGGCGATGATATCCTGATCGGTGGTGACGGTAACGATACGCTTGATCTTTCGAGCGCCGATGGCGCGGCCATTGATCTTGGCGCAGGCACCGCAAGCAGTGATGAAACCGGCAGCGACAGCATCACGGGCTTTGAAAATGTCATCGCGACCGATGGCGATGACACCATTGCCGGATCGTCTGGTGAAAATACGATCAATGCCGGTGCAGGCAATGACACCGTTACCCTTGATGGCGGCAATGACGACATCGATGGCGGCGACGGTATTGATACCCTTGATCTGTCTGGTACCACCGGTGGTGTGATGGTCGATCTGGCGGCGGGCACGGCAAGCGGTGCCAACACCGGATCGGACAGCATTGCCAACTTCGAAAATGTCACCGGCTCGGATGACGCTGATGTCATTACCGGTTCGGACGATGCCAACGTGATTGGCGGTGGTACGGGCAACGACACGCTTGATGGCGGTGCCGGTGACGACATTCTGTCTGGTGGTGCGGGGGATGACACCATCGCGGCCGGCGCAGGCAACGATACGATTTCGGGCGGTGCCGGTGCCGATACTTTTGTCTTCAAAGATGGCACGGATACCGACCTCGTCAGTGATTTTGATCTGAATTCTGATGTGATTTCGCTCCCTGATCTGGGCATTTCGGCCTGGACTGATCTGCAACCATTGCTGTCTGACGGGCCTGACGGTGCAGTCATTGCCCTGCCATCCGGTGGTACGGTGATCCTGGCGGGTGTTCCGGTTGCTGATCTTGCCCCGGATCACTTTACCGGTATCGCGAATGTTGGCACCCCGGGTGAAGACACCCTTGGCGGAAGCGATGGCGATGACTCCGTTGATGGCGGCGACGGTGACGACACGGTCGATGGTGGCGAAGGCAACGATACCGTTGATGGTGGTGACGGTGATGATTCCGTTGGCGGCGGCACAGGTAATGATACTGTCGGTGGCGGTACGGGCGACGACACGGTCGATGGCGGGGATGGCGACGATACCGTTGACGGTGGCGACGGTGATGATTCCGTTGGCGGTGGCACAGGTAATGATTCTGTTGGTGGCGGTGCCGGTAACGACACGGTCGATGGTGGCGACGGTAACGACACCGTAGACGGCGGCGATGGTGATGACACTGTCGGGGGCGGTTCGGGTGACGACACTGTTATTGGTGGTGGCGGCGACGACACGCTTGGCGGTGGCGAAGGGACCGATACCCTTGATGGGGGTGACGGCAACGACGTTCTTCAGTTCGAAGCAGATCGCATTGCTCAGGCCGGGGATGAAACCGACCATGCCGGCAGTCCGGGTGTTGATGGCACCGGTGATGTTGCCGATCTTGATGGCCTTGGTCTCAGCGACGATCAGTTCGATGGTGGCGAAGGGGTTGATACCCTTGTCGGCACGTCGGGTGGCGACGCGATTATTCTCGATAACGATCATGCCGATAGCTCAAACACACCGTCGATTTCCGGTGTTGAAGTCATCGACACAGGCGATGGTGACGATGTCGTCGATCTGACCAGCCAGACTGACTCTTATGGCGATGTCTCGGTTGAAGCCGGAACGGGTAACGACACCGTCTGGACCAACGAAGGCAATGACAGCATCAGCGGCGGTGATGGCAATGATCACATCAATGCTGGTGCGGGCAATGATATCGTTGATGCAGGTGCCGGCAACGACACAGTGGTTGGCAGTGCAGGCAACGATACGCTGTCGGGCGGCGATGGCTTTGACACGCTTGATATGTCCGATGCCAACACCGATATCGCGGTCAACCTGCAGAATGGCACCGCCAACAGCAGCGAAACCGGTGATGATGTTATTTCCGGCTTTGAAAAAGTCACGACCGGGGCTGGTGACGATACCATCACCGGAAGTAGCGCCGATGACACCATTTCGTCTGGTGCCGGTGCCGATACCATTGATGGTGGCGATGGCATCGATCTGATCGATGGCGGTGCAGGCAATGACGTCATTTCCGATGGCGCGGGCAGCGACCTTGTTCTGGCCGGTGCCGGTGACGATACGGTCATCGCCGGTGCCGGCAATGACAGCCTTGATGGTGGCGACGGGTCCGATACCCTTGATCTGTCAAACGCGTCGGGTGGTGCAGTTGTCGATCTTGGTGCAGGTACGGCAAGCTCGGCTGAAACCGGCAATGATCAATTCTCGAACTTTGAAAATGTCACCACCGGTGCCGGTGATGATCAGATTGCCGGATCGAACGGCGATAACGTCATCAATGCAGGTGCCGGTGACGATACCATCGATGGCGGTGCTGGTGATGATACGGTTGCCGGTGGCGCGGGTGCCGATACCTTCATCTTTGCCGATGGCACCGATGATAATGTCGTAAGCGACTTCACTCCTGGCGAAGACAAAATCTCGATTGATGATCTTGGCCTCGAAAGCTGGGGTGATCTGGTTCCGCTGCTAAGTGAGAACGGCGACGGTAACGCGGTCCTGACCCTGCCTGCTGGCGGTACGGTGACCTTCGTCAATGTTGCTCTCAGCGACCTGAGTGCTGATGATTTCAACAACATCACTGATGGCGCGACCCCGTACGACGATACCCTGCAAGGGACCGATGATGATGACACCATCGATGCCCTTGCTGGTGACGATACGGTTGATGGTGGCGCGGGTGATGACACCCTGCTTGGCAATGACGGTGCTGATACCCTTGTCGGTGGTACCGGCAATGACAGCCTTGATGGCGGGGCGGGCAACGATACCCTGTCCGGTGGTGAAGGCGACGACGCCCTTTCCGGTGGGGCCGATAATGACGAACTCAGCGGCGATGCCGGGGACGATACCCTTGATGGTGGGGCTGGCGACGATGTTCTGAACTTCGAAGCTGACGACGCAGCAACCAGTGGTGACACCACCGAAAATACCGGTAGTCCGGGTGTTGATGGTACTGGCGATATTGCCGATATCAGCGGCAAGAATATCTCCGATGATACCTTCATTGGTGGTGAGGGGGATGACACCCTTGATATGACCAGTGGCAGTGACGCGCTCGTTCTCGATGGTGCCAAACTTGGCGATGGTCAGACCACAACGCCAACAATCGAAACCCGCACGTTTGGCCTGACAAATTCGGCAAGTTCCGCCGATGTCGCAGCCGCCTGGTCGGATGCCAACCTTTATGCCTTTGATTTTGGCACTTCGTTTGTTGATAGCGAAGGCAAGCTGAACCTCGCCGCAGCCGACGACACCGTCAGCTTTGATGGCAATGGTATTGGCAATAACGGCGGTAGCCCCGCCGGTGCGCAGATCAACCACGATGGCCAGTCCGGCGAAAGCGAAGCGATCGTTGTCGATCTTGGTGCGGATGCTGCGACGGCCACGGTTCAGGTGTCCAACCTGATTGCGAATGAAGGTGGTGGCGAGGTTGGTTCATGGCAGGCCTTTGATGCCGATGGAAACCTTGTTGCATCGGGCACGCTTGATGGAAGTACGGTGAGCTACACCAGCAACGGTGTCGGCACGGCCAATATCAGCGCGACCGATAGTATCGGTAATCCGATAGAGTTCCGTTACATCGCGTTCGAAAGCGAACCATATGCAAGCGGCGCGTCAAATTCCGACAGCAGTGACTTCTTTGTCCGTTCGATCAGTTTTGAAACCACGGTCGATGAAACCACGACCGATGGTGCTCGCCTTGACGGGGTCGAGGTCATCAATGCCGGTGACGGTGATGACGTCGTTGACCTGACCAGCGACACGCTGACCTATGGTGATGTCACCATCAATGGTGGTTCGGGTTCTGATACCCTTTGGGGCAATGAAGGCGACGACACCATCAATGGTGAACTTGGCCATGACAATCTGCATGGTGGTGCAGGAAACGACTATGTCGATGGTGGTTATGGCGATGATATCGTTGATGGTGGTGTTGGTGATGACACGCTGCTTGGCGGTACTGGCGAAGATATTCTTCGCGGTGGGGCCGGCGACGACACCATTGTCGGTGGTATCGATGAAGACACTGTTCTGTATGACGATGCGTCGTCGGGTGTCGATGTTGATCTTGCGACCTACACCGCAACTGGCGGGGCTGGCAATGATGCGATCTATCAGGTCGAAAACGTTACCGGATCTGATCACGATGACACGATTGCAGGCGACGCCAAATCCAACATCCTTGATGGTGGTGCTGGTGATGATACGTTGTCGGGTGGGGCTGGTAACGATACCCTTTCTGGCGGGGACGGTAATGATACCGCCGATTACAGCAATTCAAGCGATGCGGTAAGTGCCGATCTTGCGACCGGCACAGCACAGCTCGGTGCTGGCGAAACCGATCAGCTTTCAAGCATCGAAAACCTGATCGGGTCGGAAGGCAATGACACGCTTTCGGGGTCGGCTGACAACAACACCCTGACCGGCGGCCTGGGCAACGATATCCTTTCGGGGCGTGCAGGCAATGACGTGCTTGAAGGCGGTGCCGGTGACGACACGCTTGATGGCGGCGAAGGCGATGACACCCTGAATGCCGGGGATGGCAGCGACATCATCAGTGATGGTGCCGGTGCCGATATCGTGGATGGTGGTGCAGGCAATGATACCGTCATGGCAGGTGCCGGCGATGATACCCTTACCGGCGGTGAAGGTGACGATACCCTTGACCTGAGTGGCGCCACCAGCGGTGCGACGGTTGATCTTGCGTCCGGTACCGCAAGCAGTTCCGAGACCGGCAATGACAGCCTTTCCGGCTTTGAAAATGTGATCGGCAGTGCCGCAGCAGACACCATCACTGGTGACGCGGCCAACAACACGATTGCTGCCGGCGACGGTGCAGACATCATTGATGATGGCGCGGGCGATGACTTTGTGGATGCCGGTGCCGGTGCCGATACCCTGATCGCATCTGCCGGCGACGACACGCTTGAGGGTGGCGACGGCGAAGACACACTTGATATGCGTGCCGCCAACGGTGCGACGGTTGATCTGTCGGCCGGGACCGCGACCTCGGCTGAGACCGGATCGGATACGATCAGCAATATCGAAAATGTCATTGGATCGGATGGCGATGATGTTCTGACCGGTTCAGACGGTGACAACACCCTTTTGGGTGGTGCGGGTGATGACACCATCGAAGGTGGCGCTGGTGGCGACTATCTTGATGGCGGTGATGGCCGTGACACCATCAGTTACGAAGGTTCGGATGAAGGTGTTGAAATCTTCCTTGGCGATACCGATGCCAATACCCACAATCCGGGCGAAGGCGGGCGTGCCTTTGACGGGGATGCTGCGGGCGATATTCTTGCCAATTTCGAAAAGGTCATTGCATCTGCCCATGACGACTATGTCTATGGCAACAGCCAGGATAACGAGGTTGATCTGGGGGCAGGGAACGACACCTTTGACAATGTTGAAGCCGAATTCAGCGAAGACACCATTGATGGTGGTGACGGCAACGACACCATCTGGACCGGTGACGGAACGGACACGCTGCTTGGTGGCGACGGCAACGATTATCTGAACGGTGAAAAGGGCGATGATGTTCTTGATGGCGGTGCCGGGAATGATAGCCTGATCGGTGGCAACGGCAATGATACGCTTGATGGTGGTGAAGGCGACGATACCCTGTCAGGTGGTTCGGGTGCCGATGTCATTCAGGTTAGCAGCCTGATCGGTGATAAACTTGTGACCGATTTCAACACCAGTGTTGATCAGATTTCGCTGGATGCGCTTGATATTTCCACATGGTCGGAACTCGCCCCGCTTCTGTCCGAAGTGAATGGCAATACAGTCATTGATCTTGGTGATCAGGGGGCTGTTACGCTGCGTGGTGTACGCCTGAACGATGTTTCGTCCGATATGTTCATCGGCATCGAAAATGATGGCGGCGCAACCCAGTTTGACGATGTGCTTCTTGGCACAAGCGATGATGACTATATCGATGCCCTTGCCGGGAATGATGTGGTCGATGGTGGTGCCGGTGATGACACCATCAATGGCATGGAAGGTGACGACAACCTTTCGGGCGGCGATGGCGATGACACCATCACGGGTGGTTCTGGCAATGATGTGATTTCTGGTGGTTCCGGGAATGACAGCCTTGAAGGCAACGAAGGCGATGACGTGATCGCCGGTAATGCCGGTGACGATACCCTGATCGGCCATGCCGGTAACGATGTTATGGCTGGTGGCGGCGGTGATGATTACATCGACGGCATGGAAGGTGACGACACCATCACCGGGGGTGACGAAACCGATACCATCTATGGTTCGAGCGGCAATGACTCCCTTGATGGTGAAGGTGGCGACGACGTTATTTATGGCGGTGATGACAATGACAGTATCGCCGGTGGTACGGGTAATGACCTGCTGTCGGGGGATGCTGGCGATGATACGCTCGATGGCGGCACCGGCAATGACACCCTGATTGGTGGTGATGGTAACGATAAGCTTGTCGGTGGTGACGGCGATGACGTCCTGTCGGGTGGCAATGGCAACGACCTGATGGATGGTGGTGCCGGTGACGACACCCTGACCGGGACCGATGGCGCCGATACTCTTGTTGGTGGATCGGGTAACGACACGCTGGATGGCGGTGCCGGTGATGACACCTATAGCGGTGGTTCGGGCGCGGATGCGATCATTGTTTCCAGCAATTCCGGCAACAAGGTCGTTACTGATTTCAACATCAATGAAGACACAATCAATCTGGCATCGCTTGACATTGATGACTGGGATGATCTGCAAGACCAGATGACACAGGTCGGCAATGACACCGTGATCAACCTGAATGGTCAGGGCACATTGACCCTTGTCGGTGTCTCGATCAGTCAGCTTGATGCGGACATGTTTGTCGGTGTCGAACAATCAACATCCGGTCCGACGCCGAATGATGATCTGCTTTATGGCACCAGCAACAATGACACGATTGCAGCCCTTTCAGGCGATGATACGGTCTATGGCCTCAATGGTCAGGACACCATCACCGGCATGGACGGCCATGACAGCCTTTATGGCGGCGATGGTGATGACAAGCTGTATGGCGATGCCGGCAACGACCTGATCGAAGGCGGCAGTGGTCAGGATAGCGTCACGGGTGGTACTGGCGATGATACCCTTGATGGTGGATCGGGTGACGATCGCGTCTGGGGTGGCGACGGCGGTGATACCCTCACCGGCGGTCAGGGCCAGGACAAGCTCTATGGCGATGCCGGCAATGACACCATCAATGGCGGCACCGGCGACGATACGCTTAAAGGTGGCGACGGCGACGACGTCCTTGATGGCGGTGAAAATAACGACAAGCTGTATGGTGGTGACGACAACGACACCATTTATGGCAGCAATGGCGATGACAAGCTGTATGGCGAAGATGGCAATGACACGCTTGATGGCGGGGCCGGCCATGACAGCCTGTCTGGTGGTTCCGGTCGCGATACGGCAAGCTATGCCACATCGACTACTGCAGTTGCCGCAAGTCTTGAAAGCGGCACGGCAAGCAGCAGCGTTGGCAATGACAAGCTCAGCTCGATCGAGGATCTGATCGGGTCGGACTTCAATGATTACCTGTTTGGTGACGATGGTGCGAACCTGCTTTCGGGCCTTGATGGTGCGGATATCCTTGGCGGTGACGACGGGGATGACACCATCTGGGGCGGTGATGGCAATGACAGTATCAATGGCGGCAAGGGGTCGGATCTGATCGATGCCGGTGCTGGCGACGATTATATCGAATACCAGAAAGACGCGACCTGGAGCGGAAGCTACGCCGCCAAGAATGTTGGCGATCCGGGTATGGGTGGCACTAACGAACAGATCAATCTGTCGGGCTACAATCGTTCCGAAGACATCATTGATGGCGGTGACGGGACGGATACGCTGGCCATGACCAGTGGCAATGATGCCCTGTTCCTTGACGATACCCTGACCGATCCGGGCACCAGCCCGCGTATCTCCAGCATCGAAGTCATTGATGCCGGCAATGGTGACGATATCGTCGATTTGACCAGCGAAACATTGTCTTATGGTGATGTCACGGTTCTGGGCGGCTCTGGTGATGACATCGTCTGGAGCAACGCCGGCGATGACGTGATTGACGGTGGCGAAGGCGACGACACCCTTTGGGGTGGTTCAGGTGACGATACGATCAGTGGCGGCACTGGTGAGGACGTTCTGAATGGCGGTGCCGGCGATGATGTCCTGCAATACAATGCCGATGACACCTGGAGCAGCAGCTGGCACGCAATCAATGACGGAACGCCGGGTTATCATGGCGATGACGGCACGGGTGAACGTATCAATGTCAGCGGCTATAACCAGTCGAACGATGTGTTCATCGGTGGTGATGGTGTCGATACCTTGCAAATGACCAGTGGCGATGATGCCCTGTTCATCCGCGACAGTGTCAGTGACGCCGATGCCAATGTCCGTATCAGCGGGATCGAAGTGATCGAAGCTGGTGACGGGGACGATATTGTCGACCTGACCAGTGATATCGAAAGCTATGGCGACGTCACGATTGACGGTGGGGCGGGCGACGACACGCTTTGGGCCAATGCCGGTGATGACGTGTTGCTGGGCGGTTCGGGCAACGACCATCTTTACGGCAGTCTGGGGGATGACACCCTGACGGGGGGCACCGGATGGGATACATTCCAGATTGGCAAGACCGACGGTCATGACATCATTACCGACTTCACGCCGGGTGAAGACATCATTGATCTGTCTGAGTGGAACTATAACAACTTCAACCAGATCAAGAACGACATGCATCTTGATACCGATGGCAATGTTGTTATTGAACTTGGCAATGATGCCTCTGTCACCCTGATGGGTGTGAATGACCCGGATGATCTGGATGCTGATGATTTCGGGTTCGGGAACTGATAAATTCGTTAAAAGCGTTATATAAAAAAACGGGCGTTCATCGTGATCGCCCGTTTTTGTTTGGATTTAATTCCAGATATTGCGTTATTCCGCCGCCAGAACTTCACTTGTCCGTTGATTTTCCGGCAATGATATATCAAAGCGCAATTTGGCACGCAGTTCGTCAATCGCGCGGATGCGTTTGATTTCGTCAAAGCAGGTTTGGCCTTGCGGGTGGCTTTTGCGGATCAGGGCCATCCATTGTTTGATGCGTCCGGCCTGATGGTTTTCCGATGCGCCGTCTGACGCCATCAGATCACAATAGGCGAGTAACATGGCAAGAACATCCGACCAGCTTTCGCGCGGCACAGGCATGCCATTTTCAAACGCCTTGATGCGGCTGGCCAGATCGGGCGCGGCAATGGCGCCACGGCCCAGCATGAAACTGTCGCAGCCGGAAATATCGCGGCATTTCTGATAATCCGCGACATCCCAAATCTCGCCATTGCCGGTCATGCCGATTGAAATGGCTTCGCGAATACGTGCGAGGTACTCCCAATGGGCTGGCGGTTTATAACCTTCGACCTTGGTGCGCGCATGCACGGTCAGGTGCTGCGCGCCACCGGCCTCAACCGCACGTGCGATATCAAGGAACATTTCCTTGTCGGAATAGCCAAGCCGGACCTTGGCGCTGACCGGGATGTGATCCGGAACCGCACGGCGCACGACTGATACGATTTCATAAAGATTTTCCGGACATTTCAAAAGCGACGCACCAGCTTCTCGCTTGTTCACCGTCTTGGACGGGCACCCGAAATTGATATCAATGCCCGGTGCGCCAAGCTCGACCGCGACAACCGCGTTTTCGCCCATCAATTCCGGGTCATGACCCATCAATTGAACCAGAACCGGCACACCCGAAAGCGTCTTGCCGCCATTAAGAAGTTCCGGGCAATAACGATGAAACACATGGGCGGGAAACAGGTTTTGCGATACCCGGATAAACTCGGTCACGCACAGGTCAAACCCGCCGGTCGCACTCAGCAATTGCCGAACGCGCCAGTCAACAAGTCCTTCCATCGGTGCCAGCACCAGGTGCGTCATCGCGGTTTAATCCAGTTTCGGAAAATCAGTTGGCGGCTTTTACCATAATTGGTCCGAACCTGCCGGTGAAAAATCACAGATCAGCATTGCCAGGCTTGGGGAAAGGTCGCGCAATTGCGGCAGAAATAGCGCATTGCTGACACGGTTTCAGCGAATTTGGGGGCTAGCTTTGAACCATCAAAAACAACAATGAAAGCACAAGTTCATGCTCTATA
This sequence comes from Thalassospira sp., assembly GCA_048264285.1. GTDB lineage: Bacteria > Pseudomonadota > Alphaproteobacteria > Rhodospirillales > Thalassospiraceae > Thalassospira. Next base: position 151,589 of record JBLXDD010000004.1, on the reverse strand, counting down.
TTTTTGAAAGTGCACTTGATGAAGTCGAAGCTGTTTCGCGCGAAACCCGTGAAAAGCTGTCCGGCCTTGATCAGATTTTGCAAGCCACGTCCGAAAGCCTTCAGGTCCTCAAAGAGCGTCTGGAACAGACAGCAAGCTGAACCTTTCGGATTATTATTGATCCATGTCTTTGAATTTAAACATCGGCCGGTCCATGCTGGGGGCTATGGATACCGATATGAATGATTGTGGTGCCAAGGTCCCTTCCTGACGCCGCCATAATCAAAACAAGGAGGATCGCAGGATGCTGTATATCGTCGAGAAAGCCCTGGATGAACTCGAAGCTGTGCCGACAGAAAAGCGCGAAGGCCTCAAGCATCTTGATCAGGAAATCAATGATGCGGTCGAGAAGCTTAAAATCCTGAAGGAAAAGCTGAAGGCTGAAGAAAACAAGTAAGCCCGGCACAACATAATGATTTACAGGGCCGCGCATAACGTGCGGCCTTTTATTGTGCCTATTTCGCAGCCGTCTTGATCAGGCCCAGCAATTCTTCGACCGCTGCCGTCGGATTGGTCGAACCTGAGAGAACCTCGGATTCCAGTTTCTGAAGTCTGCTTGCCACATCATCGCGTGCGGTAAAGGTCTCAAGCAGCCGGTCACGCAGCATCGTCCACATCCAGTCATGTTGCTGTCGCGCGCGCTTGGCGGCGAACTCGCCTTCTTTTTCCATCACGGTGCGGTGCTGATTGATCAGGTCCCAGATATTATCCAACCCGTCATTGATGAGGGCTGAAACCATCACCGATTGCGGACGCCAATGCTTGCTGGATGGCTGCATAATTCGCAAAGCTGAGGAATACTCACGTTTTGCTTCGCGCGCCTTTGCCGGGTCTGCATCGGCCTTATTCACCGCAATCAGATCGGCGATTTCAAGCACACCTTTCTTAATCCCCTGAAGCTCATCCCCCGCACCGGGCAGCATCAGGACAAGAAAGAAATCGGTCATTTGCGCGACCATGGTTTCGCTTTGCCCGGCACCCACAGTTTCAACCAGAACAACATCAAAACCGGCCGCCTCGCATAACAATATGGTTTCACGCGTCATGCGATTGACCCCGCCCAGATACCCGCTGCTGGGCGATGGCCGGATATAGGCATTGGGATCAATCGAAAGCTCGTTCATCCGGGTTTTATCCCCAAGGATAGAACCGCCTGACCGCGCACTGGTTGGATCAACCGCCAAAACCGCGACCTTTTTGCCAGCCTTGGTCAGGTTTTTGCCAAACGCCTCGATGAAGGTTGATTTGCCAACACCGGGAACCCCGGTAATGCCGATGCGATGTGATCCGCCAGTGTTGGGCATCAGTTCGGCCAAAACGGCCTGCGCCTGTTCGAAATGCATGGGATTGCGGCTTTCGACCAGCGTGATTGCCCGCGACAGAATGGTGCGGTCGCCTGCCAGAACCCCTTCGACGATTTCATCGGTCGAAAGCACGCGTCTGCGCACGGCCTTGCGCGGGCTGACCGTGCCGCCCGATCCTGCAGGTATGGTGCGCAGCGTTTCTTTGGTCAATTGAGCCTCGTTTATGCAGAAAATAGTTGGTTCATTCGTTTGAAGACAATTCGTTGAAGGCTGTGATGTGTTTCTTCAGGCAGCGAAAATAATTGCTGTAACTCCCGTCCATTACATACATGTCAAATCGATGTAGTTGGCCGTTATGGTCCGCCATTCCAAATGAAAAACACTCACTGTTAGCGATAAATTTTTCATGGAGATCAGTTTTGCCCAAAGACGACATCTCTTCGAAGCTATCGGAGAATATCTTGAATACTGGTTGAACGGAAGAAAGGGCCAACACAAAGTCGGTTTGCTCTTCCGACACCACAACGTTTTCACCGCTCAGGATGAAACCGTTTATGAACCCAAATATAAGTCCGTCAAAGAAACTCTCTACAGAAGACGATTTCTCTAAAGCGTGGAATTTAGAAAACCCGGGAAACTCTGCCCTGTTGATGTAGACACTTTCCTTGTCAACAGAGTGGAAGTTCGCGTCAACGTAGTATTCAAAGGCATCGACTGGACCGGCTGACATAAGAAAGAGCAAGACCAGACAAGCTGACAAACAGTTTGAACGATAAGACATCCATTCTTCCCAATTTGCAGCCTTGGTTCTCACATTGTAGTCCGCTCAAGCCGCTTCCTCACCAGACTGATTAAGCTTTTCTAGCAGGTCGCCAGCAGCTTCGGCAATGACCGTTCCGGGCGGGAAGATCGCCTCGGCACCGGCTTCGAACAGTTTGTCAAAGTCCTGCGGCGGGATCACGCCCCCGGCAACAATCATGATGTCTTCACGACCCAGCTTATCAAGTTCGGCACGCAACTGCGGCACAAGGGTCAAATGACCGGCGGCAAGCGAACTTGCCCCAACGATATGAACATCGTTTTCAACCGCCTGTTTGGCGGCTTCTTCGGGTGTCTGGAACAGCGGGCCGATATCAACATCAAAGCCAAGATCGGCAAAGGCAGTCGCGATGACCTTTTGCCCCCGGTCATGACCATCCTGCCCCATCTTGGCAATCAGGATACGCGGGCGGCGGCCTTCGTTTTCTTCAAACGCCGTGATCAGGCGATCAACCTTGGCCAACGCCTCGTTATCGGCCCCGACCTCGGTTTTATAAACACCGGAGATGGATCGAATAACCGCCTGATGACGGCCATAGACCTTTTCAAGCGCATCGGAAATTTCGCCAACCGTGCATTTCGCACGGGCTGCCTCGACTGCGAGCTCCAGCAGGTTGCCATTGCCACTATCGGCGGCATTGGTGAGCGCGCTCAACGCACTTTCAACAGCCGTGTTGTCACGCTCGGCCCGCAGACGTTCAAGCTTGGCAATCTGTTGGCGGCGGACTTCGGCGTTATCGACCTGAAGCACATCAACCGGGCGATCATCGGTCACGCGGTATTTGTTCACACCCACCAATGTTTGGCGGCCGCTATCGATGCGGGCCTGCGTGCGGGCAGCGGCTTCTTCGATGCGCATTTTCGGAATGCCGGCCTCGATCGCCTTGGCCATGCCGCCCTGTTCTTCGACTTCAAGGATATGCGCCCATGCCTTTTCCGCTAGATCACGCGTCAGGCGTTCGACATAGTACGAGCCACCCCACGGATCGATGACATTGGTGGTGCCGCTTTCCTGTTGCAGGAACAGCTGCGTATTCCGCGCAATGCGGGCCGAGAAATCGGTCGGTAGCGCCAATGCTTCGTCAAGTGCATTGGTATGCAGCGACTGGGTGTGGCCTTGTGTTGATGCCATCGCCTCAACACAGGTGCGGATGACGTTGTTAAACACATCCTGGGCGGTCAATGACCAACCCGACGTCTGGCTATGGGTGCGCAACGACAGCGATTTCGGGTTTTGCGGATCGAACTGTTTGATCAGCTTGGCCCAGATCATGCGGGCCGCGCGCATTTTGGCGATTTCCATAAAGAAATTCATGCCAATCGCCCAGAAGAACGACAGGCGCGGCGCGAATTTATCAATCGGAAGGCCAGCTGCCTGACCGGCACGGGCATATTCGATGCCATCGGCCAGGGTATAGGCAAGCTCAAGATCGGCCGTCGCACCGGCTTCCTGCATGTGATAGCCGGAAATCGAGATCGAATTGAATTTCGGCATGTTTTGCGAGGTAAAGGCAAAGATATCCGAAATGATGCGCATCGACGGTTTCGGCGGATAGATATAGGTGTTGCGCACCATGAATTCTTTCAGAATGTCGTTCTGAATCGTGCCCGAAAGCTGTTCGTGCTTAACACCCTGTTCTTCGGCAGCCGCGATATAAAGCGCCATCACCGGCAGAACAGCGCCATTCATGGTCATGGAAACCGACATCTGATCAAGCGGGATGCCATCAAAAAGCGTGCGCATGTCATAGATGCTGTCAATCGCCACACCGGCCATGCCAACGTCACCTGCAACGCGCGGATGATCGCTGTCATAGCCACGGTGGGTGGCAAGGTCGAAGGCAATCGACAGGCCCTTTTGGCCCGCCGCAAGGTTACGGCGATAAAACGCGTTGGATTCTTCGGCAGTCGAGAAACCGGCATATTGGCGGATCGTCCAGGGGCGCTGGACATACATGGTCGGATAGGGGCCGCGCAAAAACGGCGGCATGCCCGGCATGGTATTGAGGTGATCAAGGCCATCAAGGTCCTTGGGCCCGTAGGATGATTTGACGTCAATCCCTTCTGGCGTGGTCCAGGGCGTGCTTTCAAACGGGTCCTTCGCACCGGCAGACGCGCCATCAAATAGCGGAAGGTCGGAGAAATCAGGAATGCGGGTCATGGTTATTTCTCCCCCTGTTTGCCAAGAATATCATCAAGTGCAGCCCCGCAAATGGTAAGGACATCGGCCCCGACAAAGACAAACTCGTCAATGCCGGCCGCCTCGTAACCGGACCTCGCATCACCCGGATTGCCGGCAAGGTAAACCATGCTGGCCCCCTTTGCCTTGAGTGCCTTGGCAGTGTCGGTTGCCATGTCGGCATATTGCGGGTCCGATCCGCAAATAACGGCGATTTTTGCGCCACTATCGGCAAAGACGGATGCGACGGCATCGGGCGTATCAAAGCCGTTATTGCTGATGGCTTCGATCCCGCCTGCCTCAAAGAAGTTGCGTGCAAAACTCGCACGTGCTGTGTGCTGGGCGACCTTGCCAAGATTGGCCAGGAAGATTTGCGGGAAACTGCCGGTCTTTGCTTTATGGGTATCAGAACGCTTGCGGAGCGCCTCATAACGCTCAGAAAGGCGATGGGCGGGCAGGGCACCGATACGGGTTGCGGCACTGGTGCCATAAAGATCAGTAAACATATGCGCAATGGTCGCGCCAGCGCGGGCAGCTTCGATCATGGAGCCAAGGCTTTTGCCGACCGTGCCGTCAAATTTGGTCTGGCGTGCTTTGGCATCTGCAACGATTGCCTCAAGATCGGGTGTTTCGCACGTTACCTTGGTTTCGGTGATGTTGGGGAATTCCGAAACCCCGGTCAATGGATCGCGACGCGTAGACAGGCGTTTTTCCCGTGCGTTCCAGATGGTCTCGATCTCGGCTTTCAGGCTGCCATTGGCAAGGGCACTTAAAATGCCACCAGACTTTTCAAGGGACTGGAATTTGTCCCAGGCGGTTTTTGCCAGTTCCTTGGTCAGGTTTTCTATAAACCATGAACCGCCCGCCGGATCGATCACCCGGTGCACGTTGCTTTCTTCTTGCAATATCAGCTGCGTATTGCGCGCAATACGGCGTGCAAAGCCATCGGGCAGGCCAATCAAATGATCGTAGGGCAGGCAGGTCACACTGTCCGCCCCGCCAAGGCCGGCGGCAAAGCTTGTCACCGTGGTGCGCAGCATATTGACCCATGGATCCACCTTGGTCAGGGCCATTTCGGCCGAAACGGCATTGATGGTAATCGTCGCATCCTCGGCACCTGATGCTGAAAGAATGCGGCTCCACATCATGCGTAGCGCACGCAGCTTGGCGATCCCGGCAAAGAAGTCGGTGCCGATGGCGACGTTAAACACCATCGCACCGGCGGCCTGATCAACGGCCATCCCGGCATCGGTCAGTGCACGCAGATAAGTTACCCCGCTTGCCAGCAAACAGGCCAGTTCCTGACCATCGGTGGCCCCGGCATTGTAATAAGGTGCGCCATTAACCGAAATTGCAGTCGCCAGCGGGAACAGATCAATCAGCTCGACCGCAACGCTTGCCGCATGATCAACTGCATCCTGTGCCCCGCAGGGCAGGGTGCCGGTGGATGCCAGCGTGCCAATCGGATCAATGTTAAAGGCCGGGGCGGCTTCGTCCGCACCATCGGTATTTGCGATATGGGCTGCCAAAAGGGCAGCGGCCGGAACACCCGCCGCCCCGCCATCAAGCCCGACGGTGGCAAGGTTGGTATAAACATCCTCAAGGGCGGTATCGAGATCAGCCAGACAATGAATAGCAACCCCGTCAATGCCAACATCGGCAGAACTGATTTCGCGCCCGGCACGGGCCGCGGCATCAAGCCTTAGCGTGATCGAGGTGGCCCCGTTTTCAAGGTCTTCAAGGATCGCGGCATTGGTTGCCTTGGGATCGGGATGGGTATGCAGTTGACGGATATCCCATCCGGTCACGGTTTCGCGTGGTTCGACCGTGGCATTAAGAACCTCGTGGATCAGCCGGGTCGCGTCATCCTGATCGGCTTGGGTATAGATTGGCTGAATGCCAAAGCCGTCCAGCGTATGGGTAACAAGCTTCTTTTCGAATGGCGCCCCTTTAAGGGCCTCTTCGGCAAGCTTGCGCCAACTTGCGTAATCAGCAGATGGAAATTCGGATGCGAGCTTTAGCGGGTCGGACATGGTTTCTCCCGGCTTGGTTCGTTCTGGCCATGATACGACTCCATATGAAGTCGGGCACGGAACTGCGCCAAATTTTATTCTACTACGGATTCCCGGTACCCGGTACACCCCGCCCGGCCCATTTCATGCCAAGAAAACACCATCGGTATTCTGACTCGTGCAAAGCCTGTAAAACGGCATCGCACTTACAGTTGCGGGGGCAGTTCCGGGCTTGGCCATTATGCCTTAAGGCAGGGCCGCACCGGATTCCCGATCCTATTTTCCGGTCACATTCGCGACATGGCGGTTTATAGCACCTGCTCTTAATTCCGTAAATAGGCATGGAAATACCTATTTAGACGGATACGTCACCCTGAAAATCAGGTTTCCGTAACGTTATGTCGCCGGAAATGTTGGGATTTTGTCCGGTTTTGTGGGGGATTGCTTTGGAATTCCCCGGTTATGGTCATCTTATACTTTCGCGGAACAGGCCGCATATCGGGGTGAAGGCAGAACATTGCGTGGCAAAAATTTGGCGGGTTTAACCAATTTGACATTTTCATCTGCCAATTTGGGCGTGTCCCAAATCTCGGAGTATCGCCATCCATGAACGCGCTTCGCGCCATGCCGTCGCAATTTTGTCCTGATGGACTGGTTGCGTTTGCCGACGACAGTCCCAGCGCCAAAGCAGCCCTTGAAACAGTGCTGCGCCGGGCCGGATATGACGTGGCCGGTTTTGACTGTGCCGATGATCTGATCGATCAGCTTGACGGTATGTGCCCCAACGCCATCATTCTGGATATCGAAATGCCGGGTATGAGCGGCTTTGAAGCCTTTTGCGAGATTCGCCGCCGCTATCCCAACAGTGAAAATGTGCCGGTGTTCTTCTTCTCGGCCCATTATGATGCTGATACCCGTGCGCAGGCCGATGCCTTGGGCGCTGCTGATTTCATCAGCAAGGATGCCAGCCCGAAAGTCGTGCTTGAGCAGCTTAACCGGGTGCTGGGCAACGCCATGAGCACCTGCTAAGCTGCTAGAGCAATTTCTGTTTTGATCTAAACGAAAAATGCTCTAAATCATCATCTCTCGACGATAAACGCTCTGTATTTTGCAGGGCGTTTTTGTTTGTGCGATGGCTGGTCATGCTTGCCATCAGTCCCATATTTCGGGCATAGCATGTTCAGTTCACCAAGTCCCGGAGCTCCCCGCAATGCCGCAATTTCCTGCCGCCAACCCGATCCTTGTCGAAGCAACCCGTGGCGATATGGTCGAAAGTTTTCACCGTGGTCGTTATGTGGTGATGAAGCCGGATGGCTCGGTGATCGAGCAGGGGGGCGATATTGATGCGTTGATGTATCCGCGCTCTGCGATCAAACCTCTTTTGGCAATTCCGCTGATTGAAAGTGGTGCCGTAGATGCCTTTGGCCTTGAAGACAAACACATTGCGCTTGCGTGCTCGTCGCATAATGGCGAAGAGGAACATGCAAAGGCCGTTGCCGCCTGGCTTGAAAGAATCGGTTTGTCGGTCGATGCACTTGAATGTGCACCCCATTATTCACTTAGCCTGAATGCGGCGATCAAACAGGCATCCGATCATGTCAAACTGACCAGGGCGCATAATAACTGTTCGGGTAAGCATGCCGGTTTCCTCAGCACCGCACAGCATCTTGGTGAAAACCCTGCGGGATACATCGCCGAGCAGCATCCCGTACAGCAACGCCTGATCAAGGTGTTGGAAGAAATGGGTGATTGTGATCTGTCTTCCACCCCGCGCGGTATTGATGGCTGTGGCATTCCGGTGATCGGCATGCGGTTGCGTGATCTTGGCCTTGCCATGGCCCGGATGGCCGATCCCGCCGGTCTTTCCGAAACGCGCGCCAATGCCATCAAACGCATTCGCAAGGGCTGCGCAAAAGCGCCGTTTATGGTGGCCGGTACTGGTCGGTTTTGTAGCGCGATTATGGAAGAATGCGGCGAAGACGCATTGGTCAAGGTCGGGGCGGAAGGCGTTTATTGCGCGGCCTTCCCTGAACAAGGTCTTGGTGTGGCGCTTAAGATCGATGACGGCACCCAGCGCGGGGCAGAGGTTGCGATGGGGGCGATCTTGCGCAAACATGGCGTGATTGACGACGCCCGCGCCGAGATCCTTAAAAACCACCTGACGCCCGTTCTAACCAACTGGGCGGGTGCCTATGCCGGGGATTTGCGCCCGGCATTCTGATGCCATCAGAAACAGGAAGAATCGGGAACAAGATGCAAAGCATTGCGGCTTATATCTTTGCGGCCATCGCCGAAATTGCCGGATGTTTTGCCTTCTGGGCCTGGTTGCGCTCGGGGAAGTCGATCCTGTGGATCGTGCCCGGTATCGCGTCACTTGTTGTTTTTGCCTGGCTTTTGACACGGGTTGAAGCCGATTTTGCCGGGCGAGCCTATGCCGCCTATGGCGGGGTTTATATCACGGCCTCGATTTTCTGGATGTGGGTGGTTGAACGCAGCATGCCCGATCGATGGGATGTGACCGGCTTGCTGGTCTGTCTTTTGGGGGCGGGCATTATCCTGTTTGCCCCGCGATAACTTCTTTAGGCTTTTGCTGCTTTTTCCTCAGGCTTTTTGCCGGTGCGGTCTTCGGCGGGCAAAAGCACATGGAATGTGGTGCCCTTTCCGACTTCGGTTTCAAACCAGATGCGCCCGCCATGCCGCACGGTGACGATATCATGGGTGATCGAAAGCCCCTGTCCCGTGCCCTTGCCGACTTCCTTGGTGGTAAAGAACGGATTGAAGACCTTGGATCGGTCATCCTTTTTGATGCCGGTGCCATTGTCGGAAATTGAAATCAGAATGCTGTCATCAAGTGATGTGGTCTTTACCTTGATATGGCCTTCTGCGGGTTTGCGCCCGGCAGACTGGATGGCTTGGGCGGCATTGACGATCAGATTGAGAAAGACCTGATTGATTTCGTTGATGTGACACGGGATATGCGGAATTTCGGCATCAAATTCTTCGCTGATATCGGCGTTGTGTTTCCATTCATTGCGTGAAATCACGATCACGTTGGAAAGAACGCGGTTGATGTCTGTGCTGATTTTCTCTGCTCCGCCGGGGTGGGAGAACTCCTTCATCGACAAGACGATACGCGCCACCTGATTGATTCCGTCAAGGGACTGTTGGGTCGCATGCGGGATTTCCTCAAGCAGGAATTCCAGATCAGAATCGCGCATTTGCCGGGCGAAGTCTTCAAACGTATTGGGGGGCAGATGTTCCCGGTTTTTCCACAATGTTTGCAGGGCAATGCCCAGCACGCGCGAGAGCGACCCATAGCTGTCATTAAGGAATTTCAGGTTGTCGCGGATATATTGGCTGGGTGTGTTGATTTCGTGGGCAATGCCACCTGCCAGATGGCCTATGGCTTCAAGTTTGAGCGCTTCACGAAGGTCTTCTTCGAGTCTTTTCTGCGCTTCCTCGGCATTTTTGCGCCGGGTAATATCGCGAAAAATATAAAGATAGCTCATCTCTGAGCCGAAATTGGCCGGGCTTACGATGATCTCCATCGGAAAGCTGTCACCATCAAGCCGTTGGGCCATGGTTTCGGTATAATCATATTTCAAAACACCACTGCTGATATTAATGCAGCGGTTCAATAGCCGGTGGCGAACGGTTGCCTTGCGGTCAATGAACATTACATCGACCGAAGTTCCCAAAAGCTCATCACCATGTGCCCGCAAGATTTCGCCGGCAGACTTGTTGAAATCCTGAATCATGCCAGTGGCATCAATAATAAGAATGCCTTCGACAACACTATCAAGAATGGTCTTAAGCCGTTGCGTCGTTTCCTGGGTACGGCGTCTCTGTTCTTTGAGAAGCGCCATGAAAGGTGCCCGTATTTCATCCGGGGCATCTATTTCGGCGGCGGCATTAAGTAAATCCTCGTCCGAGGCGGATTCTGCGGTGCTGCTCAGTATTTTCGGGGTTTGGAGGCCGTCATCTTCTTCGGTCATGACGTCTTTCCGGGGATACTTTCAGGGGCGTTGCCACCACGGCGGATACGGATCGGTTCGTGGAACTGGTGAATTTCCTGAAATACGCGCAAGCGTTGAAGCTGCAATTCAGAAACATAGTTGCCGTGGGTCAGCAAAACCTGCCCTTGTTGGGTTTCAATATCAGTCAGCAGAAAATCCCCCATACGAAGGTTCTTGAGATAGATGTCGTGTTCTGTCCCCTTCGGATAGGCGAACTTGTCATAGGACGGATCTTCGGTGGCAAGCGCAGCTTCGATCTGATCAAGAAGTTCAGGGTCATAACGTTTGGGCTTTTGGCGCAATTCATCGAAATGCTGTTTGACGACAAGATTGCTATCTACGATTTTTCCAAGGTCATTCAGGATACGCAACACCCGCGCTCCCAGCGGGATGTCACGGCCAACAGGGCCTTCTGCTGGGAAACCTTCGCCATTGAAGTCGCGATTTTGCAGATAAACAATGCCTGCGACCTGTTCAAGGCGCGGGATGTTGGAAATAAGCTGTCGGGCAATTTCGGGCGTACGGCGGACAATGTCACGTTCAAGGGGCTGAAGTGGTTTTTCTTTGCCAAGGCGGCTTAGAATTTCGGGCGGAAGGGAAACATATCCTATCGGCGCCAGCAACGCGGCCAATCCCAATTCCCATGGATGCGGATAACCGATCGACCTGGCAATCGCATCACACCAGGTTTTGGTCTGCATTGCCTTGCCAAAGATCGTGGGGTTCAACTGGGCAAGAACTTCGGTCAGGACCTTTACGCTGCCTGCCAAAGTCTGTTCGATCAGGGCTTTTTCCGCTGTCACCAACTGATATTGACGCAAACCGGCCTCAATGCCGGAAATCAGGTCATCATCGTCACAGGGTTTGTTGAAAAAGCGAAAAATACGTCCGTGATTGATCGCCTCGACAGCGGTGTGTTGATCGGCATTGCCGGTCAACATCATGTTGACCGTATCTGGGCTGAGTTTGGCGATCTCGGCAAGTAATTCCACGCCGTCCATTTCGGGCATACGCATATCGGCTACGCAAACGGCATAGGTTTTGCCCGCCTTGATTTTATCAAGTGCCTGACGCGGGCCAAGTGCCGTGTCAAATTCAAACTTGCCACGCAACTTGCGCTTAAGGCCCATCAACAGATTTTCATCATCGTCAACGAAGAGTACAGGGGGATTTTGTGTCATTGTGTTTCTCCCTTACTTGCCAAGTTCGTGATATTTTTGTTCGACCAGTCGCGCTGTTTCGCGCCATATCGGCAACCGTTCGGATTTTCCCAACCGATCAAGATATTCAAGGTCGATCCTGCTTTCGGGTGGTGTGCCGGTTCGTTGTTCTATGGCGACTTCACGTGCCAAATGTTGCGCAACATAAATTGTGGTCAGCGCGTTCATTTCCGTATGCGGGGTATCTTGCGGGTGATGATGATAGGCCACGGTTTGCACCATCGCGCTTGGGAACCCCCAAAGCCCCAGCAAATAGGCACCGATTTCCGGATGTGCAGCGCCGAACTGTTCGCGTTCTGCGATATGGATCGGGATGTCTTCATTCTCGACACGTTTGATGACCTCGGCCATTTCATCGGCGCGATACGCATAAAGGATCAGACTGCCGGTGTGGCTTAACATGCCGACCGCTGCCATCTCGTTCACGACTTCTTTGGGGAGTTTTTCCTGTTCGGCAATCAAGGTGGCAATCACGCCCAGTTGCTGGCTGCGCTGGCACAATTGCATCATGCGTGCAATCGCGGGTTTGGAGCCTTCAAAACTGCGAAACAGGCCAATAAAAAGCGCCAGTGCCTTTAACGTATCTGCGCCAATCATGCGGATGGCTTGCGAGATAGAGGTGATCTTCTGGCGGATGGCAAAATAGGCCGAATTGGTCAGTTTCAAGATTTCGGCCGTTAGTGCGATGTCAGAGGCAACAATGGCGGTAAGCTGTTCCGGGCTGACCAGCGGATTGTCAAGCGCCTTGACCAGATTGGTATAGGTTGTCGGCGGCGAAGCCAGCGCATCAATCCCCCCGACCAAGGCCCGCAATTCGGGAGACGTCAAAAGATTGCGCAGATCAAGTGCATGTTCGATGGTTTTGATCAGGACCTTATCATCACACGGCTTTGCAAGATACTGATGTGCCGGACCAACAGTGCGCAGAATGGCCTCTTCCTCGGCAAAGCCTGAAAGGATGATCCGGGCCGTATGGGGATGCTTTTCCTGTATGAGGGTTAAAAGATCCGCGCCATCGGTGCCGGGCATACGCATATCGGAAATGACCACATCCGGTTCGAGTTCAGCTGCTTTTGCCAGTGCGCTTTGGGCATCATGGGCAAACTGCAACTGCCAACCGGGCCGAATTGAACGTAACCGGCGACGTAAACCATCGAGAATGTTTTTGTCGTCATCGACAAAAAGAATGACGGTCATCTTCACCTCATACGTGTACTCCATCAACTATAGATGGGGTTTTCAAAGGCTGATTGATAGTCCACAAATGCGGAGGGTCATAATTTTGTTGTGGCTTTTGGCTGCTTGCCAAGTGATGGCGGGGCTCAACCGTTGGTAAGTTTGCGATACTTCTCTGATACGACGGCTGCAATATTGGCCCACTCGTCAAGATGCCCGTCCTTGCCGATATGCGAAAGGTATTGCGTATCGATGTTGCTTTCGGTTTCATGGCCAGCTTCCCGGTCTGCGATTTCTCGTGTCAGATGTTGTGCGACATAGATCGCGGTCAATGCTGTCATTTCGCGGTGTGGCAAATCCATCGGGCGATGGTGATAGGCCACAGCCTGAATGACAGGGGCCGGAAACCCCCATAATCCCAAAAGATACGCACCGATTTCGGCATGACCGGCACCGAATTGTTCTGTTTCGGCCTGATCAATGGAAATACCTTCTTTTTCGACGCGTTCAACGACAGCTTGCATGTCATCGGGACGATTTGCGCAAAGGATCAATGTGCCGATATGGCTGAGCATCCCGATAGACGGAACAGCATGACAAATCTGGCGGGGCAAATGTTCATACTCGGCAATCAGTGCGGCTGTGACGCCAATCTGTTGCGAACGATGACAAAGACGTTTCAGATTTGCCGCCTGACTGGCCGGACCGGAAAATCCACGATAAAGCCCGACGAAAAGGGCAAGCGCCTTGAGGGTTTCCATGCCGAGCATCCGAACCGCATGTGAAACAGAGGAAACATGCTGTGTCACGGCAAAGTAGGTTGAATTGGTCAATTTCAGCACCTCGGTCGTCAAGGCGATGTCTGATTCGACAATTTCGCTGATTGTTTCGAGCGAATAGTTCGGTTCGGAAAATGCAGTTTCAAGACGGGTGTAAGTTTCTGGCGGGGATGCCAGACTTTTGGACGCTGCGACCAGGGTTCTGAGTTCCGGGCTTTGCAATAATTGCCGCAGACCAAGCGCATTATCGATGCTTTCAATCAGGGTTTGATTGTCACAGGGTTTGCTCAGAAACTGATGTGCCGGGCCGATTGTGCGCAGATAGGATGCATTGTCTGTATGGCCGGTCAAAATGATGCGGACAGCGTCAGGATGGGTTTTCTGCAACGTTTCGAGCAAGGTAACACCATCCATGCCGGGCATCTGGATGTCGGATACGATGACGTCAAAGTCATTGCTTTGGGCAAGCCTGATTGCTTCATCGCCGCTATTGGCAAAATACAGGTTCCATTGCGGACAAGTTACGCGCAGGCGTCGGCGCAATCCGCTCAGGATATTGGTATCGTCATCGACAAACAGAATGTGGTGCATTTTACCAAAGTCTTTTCAAATCTTCTTTGCAGATGGGAGCCCAAAGCACTCTGCACAAGATCACCTGCACGCCATCAGCCCCGAAGGGCAACAATGATCAGGCACCCGAAACCAACCCGACTGCGGCGGCGAAATGCAATCAAGTCACAGAACCGGATATATGCCGTTGCGGGGCCAACTTTATATTCTATAATGCTTAATAAATAAAATCTGATGTGAAATCCGGGGGCTCTTAGGCATATGTCATCGCGTGCGGAATTGATTGATTCCATCAAACGCCATCAACTCTACCTTAACCAGAAGCCGGGTGGTCAGCGTATCCAGTTGCGCAATGCCAATCTGTCACGCATCAAGATGAACAAGATCAGCCTCAAAGAAGCGGTTCTTCCCGGCGCGAATTTCATTCAGGCCTCTGCACGCGAAGTGTGTTTCGATTTTTGCGATCTGTTTGGTGCGAATTTTATCGAAGCTGATCTTGAAGGATCGACATTCGAACGTGCTGACTTGCGCGGTGCGAATATGGCGCGCACCAGTTTGCGAAACGCCAATCTGAACGGTATCGATTTGCGTGCGGGCATCATGGTCGTGGTTGAAGGCAATCAGGAACGCCCCGTGAAACGCGCAACCGATATGAGCAACGCCGATCTGGAAGGGGCGATGATGTGGGGTGCCAATATGTCGGGCGCGAACATGTCGGGATCACGCTTGGCCCATACAGACATGAGCGATGCCAACATGTTTGCCGTCAACCTCGAAGGCGCGGATTTGACCGGCTGTAACCTGAACGGGGCAAAGTTGCGCAATGCCAACCTCAAGGGCGCGAAGCTTGCCGGGGCGGTAACCGTGGGTGCTGATTTCAGCGGTGCCAATTTACGCAATGTCGACATGAAAGATGTCGATCTTTCACAGGCCAATACATCCTATTCAATTGGCGGCAGCGCGCCAAGTGCCCCGCTGGAGGATGACATCCGAAGCCTTGTAAACGGGCATAGTGACTGGCTGGCGACCGGCGGAAAGAGCGGAATGCCGATGATTTCTGCTGGCCGGGATTTGTCCGGGATGGATTTTTCGGGCATGGATTTGTCGGGTGCTGTGTTTGACAAATGCATTCTGCGCGGAACCCTTTTTATCGATACCATTCTGGCGATGTGTTCACTGCGAGAAACCGACATGCGCAAAATTCGCATGAATGGTGCTGTTCTTGATGGTGCGCGCTTGACCGGGTCGAATTGCAGCGAAGGCGTATTCCAGGGGGTGCATTTCGGTGGTGTCGATCAGCGCGACAAGAAAGGCCAGAAAACCGGGGTCGTCTGGCGGGCTGACCTGACCGATGCGAATTTTGAACAGGCAGATTTACGCAACTCGGTCTTTATGGAAGCCAGAATGAAGGGTGTGAACCTGACCAAAGCAAATGTTGCCGGGGTTTCCTTTGGGGCAACAGACCTTAGCGCGGCCGAACTTGACGGGGCCAATGTTGGCTTGATCCTCAATGGCTATGTTCCCGACGGGAAATGAGTTTCAATTGATTTTACCGCCATATGCAAAACGCCGCCCTCGTTGAAGGCGGCGTTTTTTTTGATCGCGTATATCGTTTCGTCGTTTAGCTGCGGTAATCCGCATTGATCGAGATATAGCCATGGGTCAGGTCACAGGTCCAGACCGTGGCCGCACCATCCCCAAAGCCAAGATCGACATCAATGTCGATATATTGGCCTTTGATATGGGCCTCGACCGGGGCTTCGTCATAATCTTCGACCCGTTCGCCATTCCTGGCCAGTGCAATGCCGCCAATTGAAATGGTCAGTTTGTTCGGGTCGGCAGTGATACCGCATTTCCCGACCGCCATGACAATGCGCCCCCAGTTGGCGTCTTCACCGGCAATGGCGGTTTTGACCAATGGCGAATTGGCAATGGCCTTGGCGGCGATCTTGGCTTCTTTTTCGTTCACCGCGCCAGCGACATTGATCGTGATGAATTTGGTCGCGCCTTCGCCATCGCGCACGATCTGATGTGCAAGATCACGCAGAACATCTTCAAGTGCTGTTTTGAAGGCGGTCAGTGCCGGGTCGTTAACATCGGAAATGGCATCGTTGCCAGCCTTCCCGGTTGCCGCCAGAAGGACGGTGTCCGAGGTCGAGGTGTCACTATCGACCGTGATCGCATTGAAGCTGCGATTGTTGCAATCGGCCAGCAGGGCCTGAAGAACGCTGTGCGGCAAAGCGGCATCGGTAAAGACAAAGCCCAGCATGGTCGCCATGTTCGGCTCGATCATGCCAGATCCCTTGGCAAAGCCTGCGATGGTGACTTCGGTGCCATTGATGGTCGCCCTGGCCGAAGCCCCTTTGGGGAAGGTATCGGTGGTCATGATGGCCTTGGCAGCATCAAGCCAGCTTGCGTCATTGGCAAGAATATCGTCGATGGCATCGGTAATGCGGGTTGCCGTCGTCGGCTCACCGATGACGCCGGTAGACGCGGTGAAAATCTCGGTCTTTGCGCAGCCCAGCGCCTTGGCCGCAGCTTCGACTTTGTCGGCAACAAATGCCTCGCCTGCTTTGCCCGTAAACGCAATCGAGTTGCCGGCATTGACGAAAAATGCACGTGCGGTGCCGCCTTTGAGTGCTTCGCGCCCCCAGCGCACCGCAGCCGACGCCGTGGTCGAGGTGGTGAACACGCCCGCGACCTGGGTTCCGGGTTCAAGTTCCGCCAGAAGCACATCCGGGCGCCCCTTATAGCGGATGCCAAGGGTTGCCGTATGCAATTTGACACCGGCAATCGCCGGAAGGTCGGGGAATGCCGCAGGGGCAAGCGGTGAAATGGCAGTTGCAACCATCTGTGCAAATTCCTTTATTGGACAAGTCGGGTCATCCTGCCGCAACGGTGGCGAAAATCAAGCAGCAGAATGCTCTGGATCAAATCAAGTTACAAAAACGGGGTGAGACCAGTGGCCGCACCCCGTTTCATCGTCAGGAAGAACCAGTAAGGTCAGGCATGCTTGACCTTGGGGAATTCCAAATTATTCAGCCGGTGCTTCTTTAGCAGCTTCTTCTGCTGCTTTCGCGGCTTCGATTTCGACATGATTGACAATGTCGGCATCGGCGCGCAGGCCTTCAACCAGCTCGTTGAAGGCATCGCGGGTAATTTCGGCAACCAGTTGCTGACGGACTTCGTCAAGTGACGGCTGGGTGCCTTCTTTAACCTCTTCAACCTTGATTACGTGCCAGCCGAACTGGGTCTGAACAGGCTCGCTGGAATAGGTGCCTGCTTCCATGGCAAATGCCGCATCGGCAAATGGTGCAACCATGTCTGCACGATTAAAGAAGCCAAGGTCGCCACCATTCGGGCCGGACGGACCGGTTGATTTTTCTTTGGCGAGTTCAGCGAAATCAGCACCATCGTCAAGCTCGGCGATGATTGCCTTCGCGTCTTCTTCGCTTTCAAGCAGGATGTGGCGGGCATGGACCTGCGGTTCCGGCTCGTTGGTTTCAAGGAATTCTTCGTATTTTGCATTGACCGCATCATCGGTGATCGCGTCATTAAGCGCACGATCAAGATAGGTTTCTGCAATCAGGCGGCGCTCAAGCTCTGCGAGCTGCGCTTTGACTTCTTCGTCATCGGCAAGGCCGGCTTCACGGCCAGCATCCATCAGCAGGCGCTGATTGATTTCGCGGGTCAGAAGGTCCGCCTTGAGCATTTCAAACGGAAGCTGGCGATACTGTTGCGGCAGGCCCTGCTGGGTGGCGCGAACTTCGGATTCAAGGATTTCCTCGCCATTGACCGTCGCCAGAACCGGGTCTTCTGCCGGTGCAGCGTCCTGCGCCATGGCAGGGGATGCAAAAATGACGGTTGCCAGGGACGCGGCAAGAAGGGATTTGCGCAGCATAGTTTCTCCAGACTTTGATTTCAAACGGGCCTGTGCCCAATGCCTCTTTCCACGGGTAAAACATATAAGTCTTACTTGCACAAGGCTTTGCCGTGGAAGTCAGGCTTTTTGACAAAGCATTCTGTCCAAAATGTGAAACGCTTATTTAGAGTCTGATCCGTTTAGCTTTACGCGGTTTGGCCCCTAGGCCTGTACGTCAAAAAAGACTTCTCCGACTTGCCCGTCACGGCCGTCTTCGCGTTCAAACCGCGAGACGGCAACCAGATCGCCACCAATAAGGCGTTGATCCAGCGGCGTAATCAGGGACAAAGAGATAGACTTTATCCCCGCATCTGACAGGCTCTGCTGACGGCCGTCGGCACCGAGCAAGACAAGAGAACTAAAGACACCATCTGCGGCATCAATCACACCGTCGAGATTGTCGTCATATTTCGCCAGTTCCGCAAAGCCGTCTTTGGCGCCGTTCTGATCACCAAACAGTTCGCGCCCGTCATTGATCTTGCCATCACCATTGCGATCAAGCGCAAGAAGCGCATCGGCACCCGAAACCCACGCGGTTTGATCAAGCGTGCCATCGCCATCTATGTCAAAGCGTGTGCCATCTTCGACACTGGTAATGTCGATCCCGTTGCCGTCAAGATCAAGGATCAGCGGGTCTTGCTGAAAAATCTGCGTAATTTCGACCCGGATCATCTCGATATGGGCGCGAAAGTCCGAAATCGCGATGCCGGCTGATCCATTAATGTCTGCAAAGCGTGATTCGATGGCGCGAAAATCGATATCGATGCTGCGCGACGTCACAGACACCTGGCCAAGATTAACCTCAGTGTTGCCTTGGGCAATGTTAATCGAAAGCTCTTGGGTGGAAATGGCACTTTGACCGCCCGTCGCGCCAAGGGCTTTCAGGTCGGCCGGATCACCACCGGTCATGGCATTGGCCATCGCACGTGCCTTGGCTGGTGGTATCCCCATCATGGCCAGCACGATAAAAGCTTCACGGTTCATCCGTGTCTGGGCTTCATCCAGTGCGGGTTTAAGGGCGTTGAAGGCTTCAAGCGGCGAGGTGTTGATTTCGAAAACCGGGCGCTGGAATTCGCCAAGCGTGCGTTCGATGCGTTCGTTTGCTTCCATGCTCAGGTCAATTTGATCGACGATGCTGCGCTGTTGCGCTATTGCCGCGTCGTCCTGGGCATGGGCATCCGTTTGTGTGTTGCTTGCGGTGCGATTGTCCGTTGCATGTTGTGCGGCAATGGCCGCCGCATTTTCCGGGGTGGCCGGCGCAAAAAGTGTTGTGTGTTCAAACATATCAGCGCCTCCTTCCTGAAGGGCTGCGGGATGCCGCAAGGACATCCCGTTACCGTTAAATCAGAACATCCTGTTCCTGAGTAGGATCAATGACAGGTACGGTTTCACCATTCGGGAAGGTGAAGATTGCATTGCCATCATCCTGACCAAAACGCCCCATCGGCATCATCATATCAACGGTCAACTGCAGCGGTCCGGCACCTTCACCGGTTTCGCTTGCGGGCTGATTGATGCTCCGCACAATCAGGGTTGCCTGTTCCATGAATTGCTCGGTGATCTGGGCGTTAAGGGCGGCCATCCGTTCCGCCGCAAGCGCCTGACCGCTCGTCGCGGTATCTGCCGACGTGCCATCGTCGCCTTCGCCCGATGTATCGTCGCTGCCGACGGTTGCATTCATCAGGTCACGGATGAATTCGGCGACTCCGTTATCATTGATATCAAACAGAAGACCGCCATCTTCGGCACTGGCCGGATTGCCAAGCATATCAACCAGCGATCCACCACCCAACCCATCCATAACATTGCCAAGCGCGCCAAGAGCAGCACCCATGCTGTTGCCAATCGCGATGGCTTCGGTGCGGACGACTTCAACCTTGGCGGCTTCGTAATTGAACGAAAATTCGCCGGTTTCGTTATTGATGCTGATATCAAGCGACTGAACCGCCATCATGGCGGACTCGGATACACCAACAGCCGCGCCATCGGCTCCGGCGTATGAAATTGCGGTTTTGCTATAGCTTGCGATGGCCTGATCAAATGAAAATTCGAACTGGTCCTGTCCGCTGGCGGCATCCTTGATTCCATTGAACATGGCATCGGTTGCGGCAATGGCGTCTTCTTCGGACATACCCGAAAGCGCAAACATTTCCTCGACACTGCCACGGATCAGTTCAAGCGACGCATCAAGGGCACGTTCGAACAGTTCATCTGTTGTCATCGGCGCACTTGAAAGAGCCTTGCCCGACGCAGGCGTCAGTTTCTGACTGTCATTATGGGCGGCAAGCGCATCATCAGAAAGTGCGACCGGATCAATAGGCGCGCGCGTATCAGGGCGGGCTTGTGTCGCGCTATCGCCAGTATCGGGACTGTTCTTTGCAAGCGGCTGACGCCCATCTTGAAGCGCAGACTGCCCTTGTCGAAATGGATTTAGCGCGGAAAAGTCAACCATATCCTCCTCCTGAGGACTTGATTTGGCATTGCATACGGGAAAACCCGGGATGCCAAAACGAGCTACTTGCTCTGTTACGATGTGAAACTATGGGGCGAATAATACGACTATTCTTTGCATTTCTCAAGCCGGAAGGCTGCAAAAGTCGATCTGCTGGCTGCTGCGGATAAAGAACAGACGTGGAAATCCAAGACACAAGGACTTGTAAACGGGAATTTCTTGCTCTTCATCAAGGTCAGACCCTTGCGATATTGGTTCGTTCCGTTGACAGATGGCAGACAGGGTTCTATCTGTGATCGGGCTCCGCTTTCTGCGGCTGCTCATTGTGTCTTAATTCATTTGTTCAGGAACGTATTAATGCTCGGCGCTATTGCCCGGAAAATTTTCGGTTCAGCTAACGATCGTGAAGTCAAAGCCCTGCGGGCCACGGTCGAGCAAATCAATGCCCTGGAACCCGAAGTCGAAAAGCTTTCTGATGATGAATTGCGCGCCCGCACCGACTGGCTGCGCGACCGTCTCAAGAATGGCGAGACTCTGACCGACATCCTTCCGGACACCTTTGCCACCATCCGTGAGGCTTCCAAGCGTGTGCGTGGCGAACGTCATTATGACGTGCAGCTTTTGGGCGGTATGGTTCTGACGGCTGGTAAAATCGCCGAAATGAAAACCGGTGAGGGTAAAACCCTTGTTTCCACGCTTCCGGTCTATCTGAATGCGCTTGAAGGCAAGGGTGTTCACGTGGTCACCGTCAACGATTATCTGGCGCGTCGTGACGCGGAATGGATGGGCGAGGTTTACGGTTTCCTTGGGCTGAGTGTTGGCGTGATCATGCATGGCATGACCGATGATCAGCGCCGCGAGGCCTATGCCTGTGACATCACCTATGCGACCAATAACGAGCTCGGCTTTGATTATCTGCGCGATAACATGAAGTTCCGTCTCGAAGACATGGTGCAGCGTCCGTTCAACTTTGCCATCGTCGATGAAGTCGACTCGATCCTGATTGACGAAGCGCGTACCCCGCTGATCATTTCCGGCCCGGCCGAAGACAGTTCGGAACTGTATCGCGCGATTGATGCACTGATCCCGAAACTGGTCGAAGAAGACTACGAAAAGGACGAAAAAGCACGCGCGGTTACCCTGACCGAAGAAGGTACCGAACACGCCGAACAGCTTTTGATGGAAATGGAAATCCTGACCGAAGGCACGCTTTATGATGTTGCCAACGTTCACCTTGTCCATCACGTCAATCAGGCGCTGCGTGCACACAAACTGTTCCAGAAAGACACCGACTATATCGTCAAGGACGACAAGGTCGTCATCATTGACGAATTTACCGGTCGTATGATGGAAGGCCGCCGTTATTCCGATGGTCTGCATCAGGCGCTTGAAGCCAAGGAAAAGGTCAAGATCCAGAACGAAAACCAGACTTTGGCATCGATCACCTTCCAGAATTATTTCCGCCTGTACCCAACCCTTGCCGGTATGACCGGTACGGCCATGACCGAGGCCGAAGAATTCGAGGAAATCTACGGGCTTCAGGTGGTTGAAATCCCGACCCATCGCCCGATTGCCCGTAAAGATGCCGATGACGAGATCTATCGTACCGCCAATGAAAAGTGGATTGCGATCTCTGAACAGCTTGAAGACTGTCACAAACGTGGGCAGCCAGCACTTGTTGGTACGGTATCGATCGAGAAATCGGAAATTCTGTCGGATCTTCTGAAAAAGAAAAAAATTCCGCACGAAGTTCTCAACGCCAAGCAGCACGAACGCGAAGCGCAGATTGTTGCCCAGGCCGGTGCGCCGGGTGCGATCACGATTGCCACCAACATGGCCGGTCGTGGTACCGACATCAAACTTGGCGGTAACGTTGAAATGCGTATCGAACACGAATTGGCCAATGTCACCGACGAAGCCAAACGTGCCGCCGCGATTGAAAAGATCAAAGCCGAAGTCAAAGCTGATCAGGAAAAGGTTCTTGCGGCCGGTGGTCTGTTTGTCATCGGTACCGAACGTCACGAATCACGCCGCGTGGATAACCAGCTGCGTGGTCGTTCCGGTCGTCAGGGTGACCCGGGTGGTTCGAAATTCTATCTGTCGCTTGAAGATGACCTGATGCGTATCTTCGGGTCCGAGCGCATGGACAGCATGCTTCAGAAACTGGGTCTGAAGGAAGGTGAAGCGATTTACCACCCTTGGATCAACAAGGCGCTTGAAAAAGCACAACAGAAGGTCGAGGCGCGTAACTTCGACATCCGTAAGAATGTGCTTAAATTTGACGATGTCATGAATGACCAGCGTAAGGTCGTTTATGAGCAGCGCCGTGATCTGATGCAGGCCAAAAACGTTGCCGAAGACGTGGCTGACATGCGCGCAGAAGTCATCGAAGACATGGTCGATAAATACTGCCCGGCCAAGGTTTATCCGGAGCAGTGGGAAATCACCAGCCTGCACGAAGAAGTTACCCGTCTTCTGGGGCTTGATCTGCCGATTGCGGATTGGGTCAAGGAAGAAGGCATTGATCAGGAAGTCATGCGTGAACGCCTGACCAAGGCATCGGACGAAAAAATGGCGGCCAAGGTTGCCAACTATGGTGCCGATATCATGCGCCAGGTGGAAAAAAGCCTTGTGCTACAGCTTCTTGACCAGTCGTGGAAAGAGCACCTTCTTGCGCTTGATCACTTGCGTCAGGGGATCGGCCTGCGTGCCTATGGTCAGCGTGATCCGCTTAATGAATTCAAGCGCGAAGCGTTTAACATGTTCGAAGGCATGCTGGTTTCGTTGCGTGAACGTGTGACCCAGATGCTTTCGCATGTCGAACTGCAATCTGCACCGCGCCCCGAGGACCTTGAAGCACGTCGCCCGCAGCAGGAAATGCACGAAAACCGCGACGAGATTGAAGGTACAGAACAGGGCAACGACAGCGCAACGGTCCAGTCCCGTCAGGCAGCCGGCAACATTGACCCCAACGATCCGTCAACATGGGGCCGTGTGGCACGCAACCAGCTCTGCCCGTGTGGATCAGGCAAGAAATACAAACATTGCCATGGTCAGCCGAACTGATCTTGACTGGCACGGTTTCAAGGAAAAGCGCGCATCTTGGGGATGCGCGCTTTTTTATTGTTTACGGGGTTTTGGCAAGGGTCGCAGTTGGCATGTGGGTTTGCAGAAACTGCTCGACCGGGCCCAGAACCGCATCATCGGTTGTCAGGTAAAATCCAAGTGCAATCAAGGTTCCGGCATGGCCGGTATCGGCAACTTCGACAAGTTCTGCCTTGGGGGCCAGTTCCGCCAGTTTGCGTGAATTGCGTGGCAGAACGGTTTGATCGCGCGTGCCGGTAATCAACAATAGTGGCGGCATATGCGCCAGATCCATGGCGATCGGTTGACTTTGCACAGCCGGTGTCATGCCAAATGCGTGCTGCGTGGCGGCGACGTCATAGGGATAAAAATCATACGGGCCGGACAGGCCGATAATCCCGGCAATGGCGCTGCTGTTCAGGCCGACGGTGCGCAGATAGGTCGGGTCTGCCACCACCTGCACCGCGTTATAGGCCCCGGCGGAATGCCCTGCTAACATGAATGGCGTGTCCTTTATCTGATCAGGGTTCTGTTTGGCGTAATGCTTTAAAAAGGCAATTGCAGATGCCCCGTCTTCGACAAAAGCCGGGAAATGGATATCGGGCACCAGCCGGTAATCGGGAATGGCAACTGCATAACCAGACTTGGTGAAGCGTTTGGCAATAAAGGCATATTTCGCACGATCACCAGAATCCCAGGAACCACCATAAAACCAGATCAGAAGGGGGGCTGGCTGTATCGATGGGGCGGGCAGATATATGTCGAGAACCTGGCGGGCATCCGGGCCATAGGAAACCCCGGCGATATCCGGTTTCGTGTCACCTGCTTGCCAGTGATTATATGCCCCCAGTTTGTCACAACCTGCGAGCAGCACCATTGCGATCAGCGCATTGGCAGCGACACCAAATAATGGTGTGCGTCTCGTTCTGCGGTTTGGGCGTGGTGATGCGGTTGGGGGCATGGACCTGCTCTGAAGTTGCTTGAAATGTCGTTTTCTTGATACGTCGTCGCATTCAAAGCAGTTTGATCTTTTCTGCTCTTGGCGAAGGTTTAATGGCGCGATAAAACAGTGCCATGACAATACAACAACCAGATAAAGGCTGCATGTCGGTTGACCTGCGCCAAGGGAAAATTCCCGAAAAAACCGTGTTCGTCAGTGCGGTCGCGCTGGTCGACATCGATCATCGTGTGCTGATCGCGCAGCGCCCCGAAGGCAAATCCATGGCAGGCCTCTGGGAATTCCCCGGTGGTAAGGTCGAGGCCGGGGAAACCCCCGAAATGGCCCTGGTGCGCGAACTTAAAGAAGAGCTCGGCATTGATATCACCGAAAGCTGTCTGGCACCCTTTACCTTTGCATCCTTCACCTATGATGATTTCCATCTGATGATGCCGCTTTATCTCTGCCGTGTGTGGAAAGGTGACATTACACCGATGGAAGGACAGCAGGTCAAATGGGTGCGCCCGGTACGTCTGGGTGATTATCCGATGCCGCCGGCCGATGTTCCGCTTGTGGCGATGCTGCGTGATTTCCTCTGAGCCATCGGCGCGGTTGCCGCGTATGGTTCGGGGATTGAAAATTTGAATGATGTTGTGGGGATATGATGTCTGATCCGGTCCGTGCCTGTCTGATTATTATTGGCAATGAAATCCTGTCTGGCCGCACCCATGACAAGAATCTGCCCTATCTGGCCGAAGAACTGAACAAGCTTGGTGTGCGTCTGGCCGAAACCCGCGTGATCCCCGATATCGAAGACACGATCATCAAAACCGTCAATGAATGCCGGGCGGCGTTTGATTATGTCTTTACCACGGGCGGGATCGGCCCGACCCATGATGACATTACATCTGAGTGCGTGGCCAAGGCATTCGGGGTGCCGATCGAACTGAATGCCGATGCGCATGAACTGCTCAAAAGTCATTATGAAAACCCCGAAGACCTCAATGAAGCCCGTCTGCGTATGGCGCATATTCCGGTCGGTGCGGAATTGATTCAGAACCCGATTTCAAAGGCGCCGGGTTTCCGCATGGAAAATGTCTATGTCATGGCCGGTGTACCCATGATCATGCAGGCGATGTTCCAGGGCATCAAACATCAGCTGATCGGGGGCAAACCGATGGTATCGCGCTCTGTCGGTGGTTATATCCCCGAAGGTGCGATTGCCAAGGTTCTGGGCGAAATTCAGGCTGATTTCCCGGCAACCGATATCGGGTCCTATCCGTTCCTGCGCGAAGGAAAGCTTGGCACCACATTGGTGGTGCGTGGCGAGAGTGCCGATGACGTCAATCAGGCATCTGATCGCATTCGCCTTGCCATTATCGAAGGTGGCAAGGACGTGATCGAGGATACCGGTGCTGTCTGATCGCTTTAGCCTTGAATTGCGTTTGATCAAGGTAATGTCTTGGGGCTGTGTCTAGAATTGTTCTGACCTTTTACGGGAAGACAACATGACCGACCAGAACCACGACTTGCATCGTGACCCGCATAATGACGTGCGCAACAGTCAGGCCGCGCGTGAAGCGCGGTCGATTGTCAAGTTCATGATCGAACACACCGCTTATGGCGGGTTTGGCGCATTGGTGTTCGGGGCCTTGGTGCTGTTTTTTGATATCGGCGGGATCTATAGCCTTGCGATGGCATCGCGCGATGCGCCGATCTTTATCTTTTTGCTGTTTTTCGGCCTGTTTGTGACGTTTGGCGGCATCAGTCTTGGCATCGGGATCATGACACTGGGCGGATTTTCCGATGATGATCGATACCGCGATGAACGTACGCGCAACAGAAATGACAGAGACCGGAAATAACAAAAGGCGCGATCAAGGCGCCTTTTGCATGGTGGTAATGGCGGTGTCTTAAGGACGATCAGCACCGGTTTTTTTGGCAATGATCCGGGCGACAATCATGCCAATGATCCAGCCTGCCAGCGGGACGACAAAGATATAATCAAATAACGGGTGGCTTGTATCCCCGCCAGAAGCCGCCAGAATGAATCCAACCCAGCCCGCCGTCAGAAGATAGCCCATGATCTTGAAATAAACCCCGTTTGACAGGCCCTTTTTCTGGGGCGGCTGTTCGGGGGTGTTTGGTTGGCTTTCTTCGCCAGACATGTGGAATTCCTTGTAATTTAAAAAACGAGTTCAGTTGCTTGGGGGCTTGGCCCTAGCGTTCAAGTGTCAATGCAGCCGGGTCGATCCGGTCCTGCCAGCCTTCACGCACCAGTTCGGGCACAACGTGATCTTGTTCCGGATATCCGATACAAAGATAGGCAATCAGCCGCCAGTGGTCTGGCACATCAAGTGTCCTGCCAACCACATCGGGTTCAAGGATAGAGACCCAGCCAACGCCGATGCCTTTCACGCGGGCCGCCAGCCACAATAGCTGAACCGCCGCGACCGCAGAATAATCAAGCATTTCGGGCATTGTTTTGCGCCCCAGCCCCATGCCGGCTTCGGTTTCTTCATCGGCAAAGACGGCCAGTTGCACCGGGGCCTGATCCATGCCCTGAAGCTTCAGTGACGCATAAAGCTTGGCACGTTCACCGTGATAGTCATTCAGCGCCTCGGTGTTGGCGCGTTCAAAACTGTCACGGATCGATTTGCGACGCTTCGGGTCATTGACCTTTACGAAACGCCATGGCTGGCAATTGCCGACCGACGGGGCAAGGCAGGCTTCCTTGATCAAATCATCGATATCTTCTTGGGGAATCGGGTCCGTGCGAAAACGCCGGACATCACGACGCCACAGCAACAGGTCAATGAACTGCTTTTGAAAAGCATGGTCAAAAACCGGCGGTGTCGGATCTTTTGCCTGTTTGTGATTGGCAGAAACGTGTTCTGGTTTGGTCATGGCGCGGGCCTGATCGGATTGCTTGTGACATTCAATTATTTTGCACCCTACCTGTCAGTGGCGATATCGCCAATAGCAAGATGATGTCACCGCCCGATGTCGGATCACAGCCGGTCACGATATGCCGGTCCTTTAACTAAAACGGGACATCTATGGTCAAAAGGCCGGAATAGTTCCCTTGCGTGATTTCATAGGTCAGTTTGCGCCGCAGTTCAAAGCTGACACTGCCCGGAAAGCTGCCCCATTGCTGGGTGATGCCCCCGCCGGTATCCAGATAAAGATTGGTGCTTTCAATATCGATGAAAGGCCGCAACGTCATCGAAGAACGCGCGACATCATGCATCAGGGAAAATTCCGAACGAATACCGGTAATGTCATCAACCCCTGTTGCGATGTCGCGAAAACCCTGAATGCTGAGATCAAAATTCAAAGGATCATAGGTGTAATCCGATCCGGCGTAGTATCTGGTTGATCCACTTCGCCCGTAATCCTGATTTAACAGCGATACTGTTTCTTCCTGCCCGGCAAACGGGGTGATGTGATGATCGCCAAAAGCGAAACGGTATCGTGCCTCAAGAGATGTATCAAAGACCTGCGTGGTCGCTGTGCTACCGGGAATTAGCCCGCCATCTGTGGCACGTGCCCCGTCGACATATTCACGGGCGGTGATGATGTCGCCATCCAGCTGTATGCGCAGCGGGATGTCATCAAATTCATAATCGCTGCCAAACCCGATCGTGTTGGACATAAGCGTGCTATCAAGTCTGTCAGCATAGTGCAGATTATCCGGCATGCTGCCGATTTCGGATTGCCGGATGGTGCTTTGGCCAAGGGTGAGGCTGCCGCGCAGATTAAACCAGTCGGTCACGCGTGATACAAAATACGGCGACAAGGCAAGATTGTTTTCCTGGTAACGCAACCCCCGGGTGCTTGATTCGCCGACCGTACTGCCCCATCCCAAACCAAGCCCCAGCACAAGACCGTCATCGATCAGATAATCAACACCGCTATCAATCGAAATGGTGTCACCGCTAAGGCCCGGGTCATATCCGGACCCGGTTATGCGGTTTTCCAGATCTGCGTGATTACCAGCAAGCCAGATGCTGATTGGTGCGGCAGAACTGCGTGATTGCGCCGGAAAGGTACCCGCAGCACTGTCAAAATCAAGTTTTCGTGCCAGCGATGACAGGGCGGTTCGGCCTGCAAGAATTTCACTGGCTGTTGGGCTTCCTGCACCAAATTGCAGATGTTCAGTCGCCTGCTGAGCCGGGGCCAGAAAGCCATCAAACAGCAAAGGCGCCAGCCGGCTATCATAGAAATCTTCATCCATCTTGTCGTAAAGACGGTTCATATGGCGTCGCTGGTTTTCGGTGCGGGTGGTGGTTTTGTTGCGCAATACCGGCGCATCCGGCCGCGTGACGTCGTCGCTGGCAAAGGCCAGCGCGATGATGGGGGGCTGGCCCGTTTCCCGACGAAGGCCATAGCCAAGGGCGGCAAGACAGGCCGTAGCAATCACAGCAGTTTGAAAAGGCCGATGCATCCGAGCGTACGCATATCGATTTTGATCAAAGTCCCAGTCTGTCAGACGAAAATGCAAAGATTGTGGAAAAACACGGGCAGCTTTGCCGCAATGGGGGGGCGGGCGGGAAACCGGCGTCAAAGATGACGTCCAGGGTCAATAGAATGTTGCGTCAAATACCATCCCGCGCTAGAACGCTTTGCATCGGTCAAAACCGATCCAGATGCGCGTCGCGGGCGTGGCGAAATTGGTAAACGCAGCGGACTTAAAATCCGTCAGCCCTAAGGCTTTGCCGGTTCAAGTCCGGCCGCCCGCACCAACGCATCCGTCAAATGTTGGCTTCTTGTGAAGTGATCATCAAACTGACGCATTGCGGCCTTCAAATCTTCTGTTTTCAAAGCCATATCGTGACCCTGTTCACAGCATACGGGTGAACGGGTTTTATGCTTTCAACCACAGGAGAATGAAGGTGATCCATCTTCTTGCTATCGGCATTATTGCTGCAGCAGCATTTATAATAACCTGATGATTGATTTGAGTCTTCTTGTCTTAAATTTTGCGGTGCGATATTGTTCGTGAAGTGCTGAATGCGATATCAATAGTCGGGCATCCCAATGAACAACGCCGTCGACAAATCCACCGGCTCTTCGAATTCCCCCGATCATCAGGATCAGGCATGGCATGCATTCCCCGCCGAGACAGTTCTTGAAGGTTTCCAATCCAGTTCTGACGGTCTGAGCGCATCCGAGGCGTCCGACCGCCTGGTGCAATATGGCCCTAACCGCCTTTCACCGCCACGTGGGCGCGGTGCGCTGGCGCGGTTTCTGGGGCAATTCAACAATGTATTGATATACGTCCTGTTGCTTGCGGCACTTGTGACTGCGGTTCTGGCGCATTGGGTTGATACGTCCGTCATTCTTGCCGTGGTGGTGATCAATGCCATCATCGGATTTATTCAAGAAGGCCGGGCGGAAAAGGCGCTTGAGGCGATCCGCAATATGTTGTCACTCGCCGCAATCGTCGAGCGCGATGGCCGCAAGTTCGAAATTCTGGCCGAGGATGTCGTCCCTGGCGATATCGTTCATTTGCAATCGGGTGACAAGGTGCCTGCCGACCTGCGTCTGATCCGGGCCAAAGGCCTGCAAATTCAGGAAGCCATCCTGACGGGGGAGTCGGTTCCCGTTGACAAGGGCGTTTCCCCGGTATCGGAAGATGCTGCGCTGGGTGATCGTTTTTCGATGGCCTATTCCGGTACCATGGTTACCCATGGTTGGGGGTGTGGCGTGGTCGTCGCCACCGGTGCAAAAACCGAAATCGGTCGCATCAGTGCGCTTCTGTCCGAGGTCACGACACTCACCACACCGCTTTTGCGGCAAATGTCTTCCTTTGGGCGCAAGTTAAGTGCGGCGATCATGACGGTCGCCTTTGTTACCTTTGCCATTGGCGTGTGGGTGCATGGCCGGGGCGCCGCAGAGATGTTTGTCGGTGCGGTGGCATTGGCGGTGGCAGCCATCCCCGAAGGCCTGCCGGCGATCATGACCATTGCGCTGGCAACCGGGGTGCAGCGTATGGCCGCACGCCGTGCAATCATTCGCCGCCTGCCAGTGGTTGAGGCCCTGGGATCGGTCAGCGTGATCTGTTCAGACAAGACTGGCACGCTGACGCGCAATGAAATGACGGTGCAGTCCCTTGCCACGGGCAAACATCTTTATACTGTGACCGGCACCGGGTACTGCCCGGAAGGTGGATTTTTTCTGGATGGAAAACCGGTAAAGCTTGATGACCATCCGGGTTTGACCGAGATGGCGCGTGGTGCGCTTTTGTGCAGTGATGCCGGCCTGCATGAGGAAGACGGCCAATGGTCGGTTGATGGCGACCCGACCGAAGGCGCACTGGTGGCACTGGCCATGAAGGCGGAACTGGAACCCGGCACCGAAAACCGTCAACTGCCACGTCATGACGTTATCCCGTTTGAATCCGAACATCGTTTCATGGCTACCCTGCATCACCATGCAAAGGGACATGGTTTCATCTATGTCAAAGGTGCGCCGGAACGTATTCTTGGCATGTGCAGCAGTCAGGGCGGGCCGGACTATCAAGAAGTCCTTGATCGCCCCTATTGGGAAGCCCGCATGCGCGAAATGGCCGAAAATGGCCAGCGGGTTCTGGCACTGGCGTTCCGTCCGACCCATAACGGACATCGCCAGCTGGTCTTTGATGATGTCAAACAGGATATGGTGTTGATCGGTCTGTACGGGCTGGTTGATCCGCCCCGCGAAGAGGCCGTCGTTGCGGTGGCCAAATGTCGTGCTGCGGGGATTTCGGTTAAAATGATCACTGGCGATCATGCGGTGACGGCGGGTGCGATTGCGCGTCAACTTGGTCTTGGCGATGGTGAACGCGTGGTCAGCGGGCACGAGCTTGACGGGCTTGATGACGAAGCATTGCGCGCCGTCGCCCGCAAGTCGCATGTTTTCGCCCGCACCAGCCCCGAACACAAATTGCGTCTGGTCAAAGCCCTGCAATCCGAAGGCCACGTCGTTGCCATGACGGGGGATGGGGTTAATGATGCCCCGGCACTCAAGCGTGCTGATGTCGGTGTTGCCATGGGGCGCAAGGGCAATGAAGCCGCCAAGGAAGCCGCCGAAATGGTGCTGGTCGATGATAATTTTGCCTCGATCGCGGCCGCAGTCGAAGAAGGCCGCACGGTTTACGACAATCTGGTCAAATCGATCCTGTTCATCTTGCCCAGCAGCGGTGGAGAGGCATTGACCATCGTTGCGGCGCTGGCCTTGGGGCAGTTGTTGCCGATTACGGCCCCGCAAATCCTGTGGGTCAATATGATCACGGCGGTGACGCTTGCGCTCGCACTTGCGTTTGAACCAGCCGAAGAAAACGTCATGCATCGTAAGCCGCGCAAGCGCGATGCGCCTCTGCTTTCGGGCTTTTTGATCTGGCGGACGATTTTTGTTTCGCTCATTCTGGTGGCCGGGGTTTTCGGGGTGTTTGTCTGGTCCCAGAACCGCGGGGCGGATATCGAAGTCTCGCGGACGGTGGCGGTCAATACACTCGTGATGTTCGAGGTGTTTTATCTTTTCAATGCGCGCTTCCTTACCGCATCGGTACTCACCAGACAGGGGTTGATTGGCAGCCGGCCGGTATTGATTGCGGTCGTGCTGGTGGTCGTTTTCCAGCTGCTCTACACCTATGCGCCGCCGATGCAGTATCTGTTTGAAAGTGTCGCCATCCCGCCGATCGGTTGGGTGATGGCCGTCGGTGTCGGATTTAGTGTTTTTGTCTTGGTCGAAATCGAAAAGGCGTTTTTACGGTATTGGCAGCAACGCAAAAGTGCGGCCGGGGCCTGATGGGCTTTGGGGGATGTTTACCGGATGTAAAGCAGATATCGCCTATCCATGACGCATCTGCTGCAACCACATGCTAGGCCCCAATGCCATTGTCTGATCAGGATAACGAAGGCCCGCGCAAGAAAGAACGGATTGGCAAATATGTTGCGCCCGAAGAACGCGCAGCCAATATCGTCAAGCAACTTGATGAATTCCTGCGCAAAGGGCCAAGTAAGGGGCTTAAATATTCCCGTTGGCAGCAATTGGCCTGGTACGAGATCGTTGATGAAATCAAGCGCGCCGAAGCGGCGCAGAAAAATCAGGACACTCTGACCAAATCTGCCTTCCTCAGTCTGGCGATCGGGTTTGGTACGGTTGGTTTCTGGGGCTTGGTGTTGATGGCCGGGAACGGGCTTGGTCCAATTGCTGCGGGTATTATTGTTCTGGCCGGTCTTGTCATTTGGCGGGCCATGGCAAAGGCGGACTGGTTCAAATGACGGGCTTGGTCTGTATCAATCAGGTATTTACGCAATGAACAAGGACGCCGCCGAAACACTGGCCATTCGTGCCATCGCCCACATTGCCGGGGATGATGAATTGCTTCAGGGTTTGATCGCCCAAACCGGCATGGGGCTTGATGACCTCAAAGCCGGGATCGGATCAAACGAGGTGCAGCTTGGCGCGTTGGAATTTTTGCTTTCGCACGAACCGTTTTTGATGCGGTTTATAGAGGATTCCGACTACGCACCCGAAGACCCGGCGCGTGCACAGATCGTTTTGTCCGGCGCCCCGATCTGGCAGGACTAGATTTCAGGCGTTCAGGTTAAGCTGTTTGTTCTTAGCCAAAGATAGGGAACGGCGCGCCGTCATACAGATAAACCCAGGCCAGAAGTCCACCGCCCAGCAAAATGCGATAGATCACAAACGGCGTGAAGCTGGATCGTTTCAGCCAGTTCATCAGAACGGCAATCGCCACCAAGGCGGTCGCGAATGACAAACCGGCTGCAAGAAGAATATCTTCGGTTAGTGCGATGTCACCGGCCTGATGCAGATCGATACCGGCAAGCAGCCCGGCACCCAAAATCACAGGAATCGACATCAGCATCGAAAATTGTGCGGCGTCCGAGCGCTCATACCCCATGAAACGTGCTGCCGTCATGGTAATGCCCGACCGGCTTGTGCCCGGTACAAGTGCCAGAACCTGCGCCAGTCCGATAAACAACGCGCCGCCCCAGCGCATATGTTCAAGGCGGTTGATTGTCATCCCGACCTTGTCAGCAATCCATAGCAAGATGCCAAAGCCCAGTGTCGTCCATGCAATGATTTCTATCGACCGCAATTGTTCTTCAATGCCAGAGACCTTCAGATAAAATCCGACAGCAATCACGGGGATGGTTGCAAGCACAATATGAATGGCAAGTCGCGCACCGGGGTTGATTCGCCCGGTAAACAGCCGAACGAATCCGCCGATCATTGCAAAGACATCGCGCCAAAAATAGATCAGAACAGCGGCCAAAGTACCGACATGAACCGCGACATCTACCAACAAACCCTGATCAGCGCTGCCTGTTATGGCCGGGGCCAGCACCAGATGGCCAGATGAGCTGATGGGAAGAAATTCGGTGATCCCCTGAACGACCGCCAGAAGAATTATGTGTTGTAGGGTCACGCCAGCCTCTGTGCCTGTTCGCTGCAAAAACTCATCGCTTATAGCAGTTTAGCCCGATTTGGCGAAACGCATAAATAGTACCATTATGGTACTATTGAAACAATGTTACAGGCGGTTTCGCCGCGATTTCATGAAAAACCGGAAAAATAATCTGGATATTTAAGTCAGTATTATTGACGTATTTATCATTTTGTGCTGGATTCTTGCGTCTTTGGCACGTATACAAAGCGAAACCCGCAACATAAAACCCTTTTAGAGGGCAATCATGACAGAAAAGATGCTGAAATTTGTTCACCTTGAACAAAAATATCCGCACAAAAGAGAGGCGTCAGAGCGTCGCACGGATTTTAACGAGATTTATGCGCCGTTCGAGGACAGCAATGCTGCTGATCAGGCTTCGCGCTGCTCGCAGTGTGGTGTGCCGTTCTGCCAGGCACATTGCCCGCTTTATAATAACATCCCCGATTGGCTGCGCCTGACCACCGAGGGTCGCCTCGAAGAGGCTTATGCCATCTCGGCTGCAACCAACAACATGCCCGAAGTGACGGGGCGCATTTGTCCGCAGGACCGACTGTGCGAAGGCAATTGCGTGATCGAACAATCGACGCATGGTGCGGTCACCATCGGTTCAGTTGAAAAATACATTACCGATACCGCCTTTGAAAAAGGATGGGTCAAGGCCCCGAAACCGGCCAAGGAAAACGGTATGTCGGTCGGCATCATCGGTGGTGGTCCCGGTGGCATGGCCGCAGCCGAGCAGCTGCGTCTTAAGGGATACGAAGTTCATATCTATGATCGCTATGACCGCATTGGCGGGTTGCTGGTTTACGGTATTCCGGGCTTCAAACTTGAAAAAGATGTGGTTGAACGTCGTGTGAAGCTTCTTGAAGAAGGTGGCGTTGTTATGCACACCGAATTCGAAGTTGGCCGCGATGCAAGCCTTGAAGACCTCCGCAAGAAACATGACAGCATTCTGATCGCGACCGGCGTTTACAAGGCCCGCGAATTGAAGCTGCCAGGTGCGGGTTTGGCGAATGTCTATCCTGCGCTTGAATATCTGACGACATCGAACCGCCACGGCCTTGGTGACAAAGTCCCGGCTTATGAAGACGGTACGCTGAATGCCAAGGACAAGAATGTTGTCGTGATTGGTGGCGGTGATACCGCCATGGACTGTGTCCGTACCGCGATCCGTCAGGGTGCGAAATCGGTGAAATGTCTTTACCGCCGTGACCGGGCCAATATGCCTGGTTCCCAGCGCGAAGTGGCCAATGCCGAGGAAGAAGGCGTCGAATTCGTCTGGCTGACCAACCCCGAAGCCTTTGTCGGTGACGACAAGGTAACCGGTGTCCGCGCGGTCAAGATGCGCCTTGGTGCCCCGGATGCCGGCGGCCGTCAGAGCCCGGAAATCATCGAAGGATCAAGCTACACCATGGATGCCGACATGGTCATTCTGGCGCTCGGGTTTGAGCCCGAAGACCTGCCGACCCTGTTTGATGCACCGGAACTGGGCGTGTCGCGCTGGGGGACAGTCAAAATCGACTTCCGCACCATGATGACCAATCTGGATGGTGTGTTTGCTGCTGGTGATATTGCCCGCGGTGCTTCACTTGTGGTCTGGGCAATTCGCGATGGCCGCGATGCGGCGGATCGGATTGATGAATATTTGCTGGCGCGCAAAGAAGCTGCTGCTTAATCCGCTGCCGCATTAGGAGAGAGAGTTATGAACAAGATCGTTCACAGCAAGGGCGCAATTGACATCGCCCGTTTTGAAAAGAACGCGGCTCATCTTGAAGCCAGCGGGATGTACGACCCGGCCGAAGAACACGCCAACTGTGGCGTGGGTCTGGTTGGTGCCATTGACGGCAAACCGCGTCGCGAAGTTGTCGAAGCAGGTATCGAGGCGCTTAAAGCCATCTGGCACCGTGGTGCTGTTGATGCCGACGGCAAGACCGGCGATGGTGCGGGTATCCACCTTCAGATCCCGCAGGATTTCTTTAAGGCCTATCTTAAAGTTATCAATCAGGAAGCACCTGATAGCCTGATCGCTGTTGGCCAGGTCTTCCTGCCGCGTATCGACATGGCCGCACAGGAACGTTGCCGCGCGATTGTGGAAACCGAAATCCTCAAACAGGGTTACGGCATTCTTGGGTGGCGTCAGGTCCCGGTAGATGTATCGGTCATCGGTGAAAAGGCAAACCAGACCCGTCCGGAAATCGAACAGGTTCTGATCGGTGTGCGTGATGACGTTAACGAAGAACAGTTCGAGATCGATCTTTATGCGATCCGTCGTCGCATCGAAAAAGCAGTCCTGTCCGAAGCGATCAAGGATTTCTATATCTGCTCGATGTCGTGCCGTTCGGTGATCTACAAGGGCATGTTCCTTGCCGAAGACGTGGATACTTTCTATCCCGATCTGCGCGATGAACGCTTCATCTCGAACTTCTGCGTTTACCATCAGCGCTATTCGACCAACACTTTCCCGAGCTGGCCGTTGGCCCAGCCGTTCCGCGTCCTTGCCCATAACGGCGAGATCAACACATTGCGCGGTAACGTCAACTGGATGAAAAGCCACGAAGCGCGTATGGCGCACGAAGCTTTTGCCGAAAGCATTGATGACCTTAAACCGGTGATTCAGCCGGGCTCGTCGGACTCGGCCGCCCTTGATGCCGTGTTTGAACTGATGGTGCGTGCCGGTCGTGATTTGCCGATGGTGAAAACCATGATGGTGCCGGAAGCCTGGTCGAAAAAGGCCTCCACGCCAGACAGCTATAAAAACCTGTATGCCTATTGCAATGCCGTGATGGAACCGTGGGACGGTCCGGCGGCTCTTGCGGCCTATGGCGGCAAATGGCTGATGGGTGGGACGGACCGTAACGGTCTGCGTCCGTTACGTTATGCCGTCACCGGCAATGGCCTTTTGATCGCCGGCTCCGAAGCCGGGATGGTTCATATCGACGAAGAATCCTGTATTGAAAAAGGCCGCCTCGGTCCGGGGCAGATGATTGCGGTCAACCTTGAAGAAGGCAAACTGTTCCATGACGCCGAGCTGAAAGACAAACTTGCCAGCCGCCGTGACTGGTCGAAATGGGTCGGTCGCACCAAAGTGCTTGATGATCTGATTTCACCGGAACACATCGAACCGGCACATCTTGAAAAAGAACGTCTTCTGCGTTTGCAGAAAGCGATGGGCTTGACCCACGAAGATCTTGAGCTGATCCTTCATCCGATGGGCGAAGACGGCAAAGAAGCCATCGGTTCGATGGGCGATGACACGCCGCTTGCAATCCTTTCGGACCGTTATCGCGGTTTGCATCACTTCTTCCGTCAGAACTTCTCGCAGGTCACCAACCCGCCGATCGACAGCCTTCGTGAAGCGCGCGTCATGAGCCTGAAAACCCGTCTGGGCAACCTTGGCAACATCCTGGACGAGGATGAAAGCCAGTGTGATCTGCTGCAGCTCGAAAGCCCGGTTCTGACCAACGCCGAATATGATGCCATGCGCGGTTACATGGGCGACAGCGCAGTCGAAATCGACACCACCTTTGACATCAATGGTGGCAAGTTGGCGCTGCGTGAAGCGATCTCGCGCATCCAGCGCGAAGCCGAAGAAGCCGTTCGTGGCGGTGCGCTGCACGTTATTTTGACCGACGAAGGCATTTCTGAAACCCGTGCCGCGATCCCGATGATCCTTGCGACAGGTGGCGTTCACAGCCATCTCGTCAAAACGTCGCTTCGGACCTATATCTCGCTCAACGTTCGCTCGGCCGAATGCATGGATGTGCATTACTTTGCGGTTCTGATCGGTGTTGGTGCAACCACGGTCAATGCCTATCTGGCACAGGAAGGTCTGCTGGATCGTTATGCGCGTGGCCTGTTCCCGAATGTGAGCAGCACTGCCGAAGTCATGCAGCGCTTCAAGGCCGCGATTGATGCCGGTTTGCTCAAGATCATGTCGAAAATGGGCATCTCGATCATCAGTTCGTATCGTGGTGGCTATAACTTCGAAAGTATCGGTCTTTCGCGCTCGCTGGTGGCGGAATTCTTCCCGGGTATGCCGTCGCGCATTTCGGGTATCGGCCTTCAGGGTATCCAGCGCCGCACCATTGCCCAGCACAAAGAGGCCTTTAACGGCAATGTTGTCACCCTGCCGGTGGGCGGGCTTTACAAGTACCGTCGCAGTGGTGAACGCCATGTCTGGACCGGCCCGCTGATTCATACCCTGCAATCAGCGGTCACCAGCGGCAGCTATCACACCTTCAAGAAGTTTTCCGAAGGTTTGCGTTCGCGCGAACCGCTGCATCTGCGTGATCTTCTTGATTTCCGTAGTGACCGCAGCTCTGTCCATCAGGACAAGGTCGAAAGCATCACCGAAATCCGCAAACGTTTCGTCACACCGGGCATGTCCCATGGTGCGTTGTCGACCGAGGCACACGAAGCCTTGGCGATCGCCATGAACCGGATCGGTGCGAAATCGAACTCTGGCGAAGGTGGTGAATCGCGCGAACGTTTCCGTCCGCGTGCGAACGGCGACAATGCACGTTCTTCGATCAAGCAGGTCGCATCGGGGCGTTTCGGTGTTACGGCCGAATACCTCAATAACTGCGAAGAAATTCAGATCAAGGTCGCCCAGGGTGCAAAACCGGGCGAAGGTGGTCAGCTGCCGGGCTTCAAGGTGACCGTGGAAATCGCCCAGTTGCGTCATGCAACGCCGGGTGTGACCCTGATTTCGCCGCCGCCGCACCATGACATCTATTCGATCGAAGATCTGGCACAGCTGATCTATGACCTCAAACAGATCAACCCGCGTTGCCGTGTTTGCGTCAAGCTGGTGTCGCGTTCGGGTGTCGGGACGATTGCCGCGGGTGTTGCCAAGGCCAAAGCCGACGTGATCCTGATTTCCGGTTATGACGGCGGCACGGGTGCAAGCCCGCAGACCTCGATCAAATATGCCGGTGTGCCGTGGGAAATGGGCCTGTCGGAAGTCAATCAGGTTCTTACGCTCAACAACCTGCGTGACAAGGTCAAACTGCGTGTTGATGGCGGTTTCAAAACCGGTCGTGACATTGTCATGGGCGCCATGCTCGGTGCCGAGGAATTCGGTATCGGTACGGCATCCCTGATTGCCCTTGGGTGCATCATGGTCCGTCAGTGCCATTCCAACACCTGCCCGGTCGGGGTCTGTACCCAGGATCCGGCACTGCGCGCCAAATTCGTCGGCACCGCAGACAAGCTGGTTAACCTGTTCACCTTCATGGCCGAGGAAGTCAAAGACGTTCTGGCCGAACTTGGTTACACCAAACTTGAAGAAGTCATTGGCCGTTCGGATCTGCTTCAACAGGTTCATCGCGGTGCCAAGGATCTTGTCGACCTTGACCTCAACCCGCTGCTGGCACAGGCAGATGCCGGTGATCACGCCCGCTTCTGCACCATCAAAGGCCGCAACGAAGTTCCGGACACTCTTGATGCCCAGATGATCAAGGATGCCCGCCCGCTTCTTGAAGACGGCGAAAAGATGCAGCTGCAATACAACATCCAGAACACCCAGCGTGCGATTGGGACCCGGATGTCGTCACTGATTACGCAGAAATACGGCATGACCGGCCTGAAACCGGGCCATCTTCATGTCCGCCTGCGTGGCTCGGCTGGGCAGTCACTTGGTGCCTTTGCGGTGCAGGGGCTTAAGATCGAAGTGCAGGGCGATGCCAACGACTATGTCGGCAAGGGTCTTTCGGGCGGGACAATCGTTCTGCGCCCGCGTCCATCCAGCCCGCTTAAAACCAACGAAAACACCATCATCGGCAACACCATTTTGTATGGTGCGACCGCAGGCAAGCTGTTTGCCGCAGGTCAGGCCGGCGAGCGTTTCTGTGTGCGTAACTCCGGCGCGACCGTCGTAGTCGAAGGCTGCGGTTCGAACGGTTGTGAATATATGACCGGCGGTACGGCCGTTATCCTCGGCTCCGTTGGTGAAAACTTCGGGGCGGGCATGACCGGTGGTATGGCGTTTATCTATGACGTTAATGGCACGTTCGAAGATGTCGTCAATGACGGCTCTATTCTTTACCAGCGCATTGAAACCCAGCATTGGGACGAACATTGCCGCGCGCTTATTGAAGAGCATGTTGCGGAAACCGAAAGCGGTTTCGCCCGCACCATCCTTGACAACTGGGATCGTGAACGCGGCAACTTCTGGCAGATCGTGCCAAAAGAAATCGTCGACAAGCTGGAACATCCTATTCGCTCGATGAGCGAAAACCAGGCAACTGCGTGATCTGATCACGCTTTTGCGCAAGCTCCCTTGTCCAACACACCTGGACAAATGAACTCGCCCCGTACTTTTTTGGTACGGGGCATTTTTCTTTGTCAATAAGGGTGAGGGCGGGGGAGATCGCGACTGTTGCTGGTTACAGCAAGATGTTCAAATACGTCCCGCGCCGGGCATTATGATCAATCTGATCGGTCGCAATCAGGTTGCGCAGACGTGCAAGCTGCGATGCGATGAAACTGTCAGATGACGGTTGATCTGAACTGGCCCCGACGCGCCCACGCGTGGCAACACCACCATGCGGGCGGGTGCGCGCATCCTGAAGTCCCGATTGCGAGGAGCCTGTACCAATACGGTTGGTGGTCATCTTGCCGTCCACATTTGTAATCTGAGCCAACAATATCACGCAGGTGCCGCTTTGTCATGACCATGCAACAGCGCGATAAGGGGGGGGGGCTTGCCCGAAGTCCGGGCATGTGAACGGAAAAAAGGGTGGCCATACCGGACCACCCCAGAGGAAGCTAACGAGAGGGAAAAATCACGTTAGGATATTAACGTTGGTGCCGCGATTGCCGCTGGTTTCAAGCGGTTGATGTTCTGTCACGATAGAGCCGATAACCTTCGCAAGGCCGGTTGCCTTGTTGATCGCGCCTTCTGCGGCAGCAAATGGAAGGGACGGGTTTGCACCGCCGTTTGGCGTAATCGCATCATTGACGGCCTGTGCTGCTGCACTAAGTCCTGAACCTTGAACTGAACCGATCATCCTGACCTCATCACTTTTCGGGGTGGGACATGCCCGATGCCAGTTTCGACACCATCAATCTTTAACTGAATTCTACGTTACGAACTTCAATGAACAGATTAAGTGATGACTGTCACACCGTGCAAGGGCCCCGCAGGCACAAACACGCCAAAGGATTGGTTTACAATTGTTTTATCTCTCTGGCGGTGGGTAATGTTTTTTTAAGGTTATCCGCAATGGACAGGATCTAATGCAATCAAAGGCAGGGAATCGACCATTTACGAATTGTTCGATATGGCTGCTTTCCGGATCCGCTCTGACACCATCTTGAGCGCATCATGAACGGCTTTTTGCAGTTGGCCGGGGCGGAACGGTTTTTTGACAAAGATATAATTGCCCAGAAGATTTTCGAGCTCCTTGCGCGACCGCGCGGGGTAACCGGACATGAAGACAACGCCATAGTGCGGATTTTGACGCAGGGCTTCGATGATAAGCTGTGGGCCGCTGCGCCCGGACAGAACCACATCAGTCAGAATGACATCGAAAGTCTTGCCGTCCTCTGCATCCCGCATAAGAATTTCCAGGGCTTCTTCGGTGCTTTTGGCGGTTTCGGTTTTGTATCCGGCATCATCAAGAATGATCTGTGCGGTCGAACGCAGTGCCTGTTCATCATCAACAATCAGAATACGTTCGCCATTGCCGGGAAAATCGCCGATCTCGTCGATCTTGTCGATGTCATCGGTTCCGGGTTCAGAGCGCGGCAGATAAATCGAAAATGTCGTGCCTTCGCCCTCAATGCTTTCGACATTGATAAAGCCATGCGCTTCTTCGACCCAGCTATGAACAATAGATAATCCAAGACCCGTGCCTTTGCCCGGTTCCTTGGTGGAAAAGAATGGCTCAAAGATATTGTCGATAATGTCTTCGGGGATTCCGGTGCCTGTATCCTGAACGGTGATGACGACAAATTGCCCTTCGACATCGGGCGGATAAATATTTGCATCGTCATCCTCATCGGCATTGCGCTGTGCGGGGGGTGCAATATCGGCACTGCTGCACGATATCTGCAAGGTGCCGCCATCGGGCATCGCATCGCGGGCATTGATTGCAAGGTTCAGAATACAGGCCGACAACTGCGTCGGGTCGACACGGGTATGAAGATCCGGCTCGTCGGCCCAGATTTGCAGATCAATCCTGTGTTCGAGCAAGGTTACAAGCAGCTTTTCCATTTCCGCAAAGATGCTTTCGACCCGGACGTTCTTGGGAAGGTCAATCCGGCGACGCGAAAACATCAAAAGCTGATCGGCAACACCTGTCGCACGCTCGCCAAGCGATATGACATGCCCGATATATTCCTTGACCTTCTCGGGGTCATCGATTTTGGCCCGTGCAACCTCGGCAAAACTCAGAATACCTGCCAGACAGTTGTTGAACTCGTGTGCGACACCACCGGCCATCTGTCCCACGGCTTCAAGCTTCTGCGATGTTGCAAGCTGGCGTTGCAGTTCGTGTTGTTCCTCGGCCGCGCGGCGTTGTTCGGTAATGTTGCTGCCGGTCCCGCGATAGCCATTGAAACTGCCATCAAGCCCAAAGACCGGAACACCGTTGATCCGACCGAATTGTTTTTCGCCATCACCGGCAATCCAGGAAAATTCGACACCATAGAATGCCTTGTGTGCATCAAGATGTTGCTGCAAATATTGCCAGCCATCGGGATGTTCCGGATGCAGTCCAAGCTTGTCAAAGGTTTTGCCTTGCGGGGAACCGCTGATGTCTTCGATCAATTGATAGAATTTATAAGAAGCAAACGCGATCTTAAGGTCGCTTCCCATTTCCCAGTACCAGTCGGCAGAGGACAGGGTAAAGTCCCGAAAACGTTCCTCGCTATCGCGGAGCGCATTTTGCGCAATCTGATGCTGTTGGGTGCGTCGTTCGAGGCTTTCGGCCATTGCGTTCAGCCCGCGTTCAAGAATGCCGATTTCATCGCGCCCCATCGGCGTCAGTCGGGAACTTAACTTGCCAATCTGGATCTTGTTGACAAACTGCGCCGCAGCGATCAGGCGTCGAAGCACCGTATGCTGGGTGAACAAAAAGATCAGTGCCGAGGTGAGAAACAGACACATTGCCGAGCCGATCAACAGCACCGATTGCATTTGGCGCTGGCTTTCCTCAAGGCCTTTGGTCGAGACTTTGAGATAAACAAACATAAAGGGCTGATTGGCATTTAGCGCAAATAACGGTGTGATGCTGACCATGCTGGATCCGGTTTCGCCGGTCATGGTCATCAGGACCTGTTCGGTCATGTCGGCGCGCAGTTGATCAGCAGGGAAGTCCGGAAAAGCCGAGATCGAAGCGCCGATCATTGATGGATCGGTCGAATGATAGATCGTACCGTCAAACCCGATGGCCAATGCTTGTTGCAAATGAGGGCCAAGCAGAAGTGTCATCTGTTCGTGATCACT
The DNA here is from genome assembly GCA_048264285.1 of Thalassospira sp. GTDB lineage: Bacteria > Pseudomonadota > Alphaproteobacteria > Rhodospirillales > Thalassospiraceae > Thalassospira. The sequence goes on along the minus strand of JBLXDD010000004.1, from coordinate 108,169 downwards.
TAGAATGGATATCTTAAGCTGTTCACGTTGAATAAGAAGACCGGGCGTGCTGATCTGTTCGGCAATCCGGCGGTCAATCTCTGCGCCGAAATACTGCACATAATAGCCACCAAAAAGCCCAAGCAGGATGGTTTCTACAACAATGATTGCAAACGCAATCTTGAAAACCAGGCTGCCGATCAATCGGTCAAACAGCGTCCTCAACTGATTTCGGCCCCCCGATCCGAATGATGCCTTTTGTGCGCGCGTTACTCGACTTGAATGAAATACTGACTTGGGTTGGTTGGTGCCGGTGTTGCGTAACTCCACGCAGCAGGCATGACCTTTGGAACGTTATGGAAGTCCCTTGAAACCACACCTTTCCTGTTTGGCGGTAACGCGATCCCCATAACGTAAAACTGATCAGCACTGATGTCGAGAATTTCGCGCATCAGTTGATTTTGCTTTTCGGGGTTTGCCGTTGTCTTGAGTTGATCATATAGCGCGAATTGATTGCGCACAATTTCGGGGGGCGTGATGGCCTCGGCGTCATCAGGGTTAAGATACCAATGCGCCCAGCCTGTTGCGAACCAGGACGAATCTGCTGAAATGGGCAGGTAGTTAATCGGGATGACCATCGCATCCAGTCCCCCGTCACCGCCCCAGGCACTGGCATGGTGTTCATTGAGTTCACGCAAGGCAACAAACTCGTCGCGTGGCAAGTTCCGCGCCGTAACATCAATGCCAAGTTCCCGCCAGTAACGGGCAATGGCATTTAGCATTTCAAACCTGTCTTTACCTTCGGTATCAATGGTGAAGGAAAGAGGCTGGCCATCCGGGCGCAACAGGATGCCCTGATCGTTTTTGTGTGTCAGACCGGCCTTCGCAAGGTGCATTTCCGCCAATTCGACATCGTAGGCCATGAATTGCCGGGCCAGTTTTGTGTGATATTGCGGGCTTTCCGGCCTTGGGGCCGCCTGATGGGGGAGCGCGCCGGGAACGAACCGATCAATGATGCTTTCACGGTCAATGGCATAGGACAGTGCGATCCGGAAATCCTTGTTTTGGAAAATCGCGCGGAGTGCCGGGTCTTTGTCATTTAGGTTAAGCGACAAGGTCAGGATGTTCATGTCGCTTTCAATCAGCGTAAATGGCCGCAAATCACTGTTATTGGCCAAAATTTCATCCGCACGGCTGCCGATATGACGTTCCTGCATATTGACCTCGCCCGCGATTGCTGCGTCAGAGGCAGCTTCTTTGGACGGCACAAGGGTCATGGACACCCTGTCGATATAAGGAAGCTGTCGACCGATCGGGTCAATCTTCCAGTAATAGGGATTTCGTTTGGCAATCAACGGATTGTCTTCGCCATAAACGCCAACCAGCACCCAGGCATTCAGGGTCGGAACATTCGGATGATCCCAGCGTGTCGGATCGTCAATGCTGCCAGGTTGTCCGAAAACATCAATAAAACGCTCCTTCCAGCCGGTATAGCCAAGCTGTTTGGCCTCGGAATCCGCATTTTTATTGTATTTTGGCAGCAGCGGTTTGAGAAAATGCGCAGGATAGCTTACCGGTTCTACCCCTTCGGGGCGGGCAAGTGCCGTGGGAAAAAGCCCGTATGGTTCGCTGAACCGAAAGGCCAGCGTATATGTATCGATCTTGTCGACCTGAACGGTATTTCCGCCTGATGTCAGCCATTCGGGGATTGCGTCCGCAAAATCCGGATTGTTCAGGATATCTTCGTACCAGAAAACAATATCATCGGCGGTAAAAGCAGCCCCGTCAGACCAGCGCATGCCAGGACGCAGTCGGAAAAAAAACTCTGTCGCATCGCTGCTGGGTTGAAAAGACAGGGCCACATTCGGGATGGTTGACGACCATTGCGGCGTCCAACGCAAAAGGGGCTCATATCCAATATTACGGATCAAAAGAGCATGATCACGTCGGCTGCGTTGCGCCATTTTCCATGTGCCGCCATAGACACCTAGCCGTTCATTCGGGGTGACGATCATCGGTGTTGTCGGCAGCCGGTCTTTGACCGGGGGCAAAGTGCCGTCGGCCACCTGTTTGGCAAGTTCGGGGGCCTCGCCAAATTCAATGGCGCGCGCTGTTCCAAAACCTGTCAGCACTACCGTCAGTGCAACAATCAAACTGATTGTATGTTGCATCACAAAGAACCGTCCTCTCCGCATATTTCCCGTCAAAGGTATTGTCCTGACTAACCTAAAGTGGTGCATGCGTAATATCTGCAGACTAAATGGTTGTACGGAGTTGTCAAATTTAAACTCCGTATTCCGCCATTTTGTATGGATCTATATGTCGTCAGTTTGGGATGGTCGCCGGATGCCATTCCAATACATTTTACTGTTTGGTCCCAAAAGTTGTTTTCCTTTTAAAAACAACAAGATGAGTTTCAATAGTCAGGCACCCTGATTCGATTTTATTTTAACTATTGAAATATGCAGTCGGGCCGGACCCTACACGGGAGAGGGGCGACTTTTAAATTTTACTTTAGTCTAATGTTACCTGTCTCTCTGGTGGGCCAATGGCATGCTTTTAGAGTCCCTGCCAAAGCATTTATTCCCGGTATGTCTTGCCTGTGTGATAGTATCATCAGGATGTCAGACAGACGAAAGTTATGCCGATGACGCGATCTGAAAAGACAAACAAGGTTGATGACGGACCGTCCTTTTTAGCAGGGCCGAAACCCGCTGCGCCGATACCCCGTTATGAACCGGGTTCAGATGCCAACCTTAGAAACAGGTTACGTGGCACGACATCCGGAAAGGCAACCGGAACCGAACGTGACGAGGCGCAATATATGCCGGATGCGGCAGATCTGAACATCGCGGGTATTGAGGGAAAGATTGATCGCAAAAAGGCAAATGTTGCCACCAAAATGGTCGACAACGATCCAGACCAGGCGTTGCGTGTAATCCGCAACTGGATGCTTGGTGCATAGAGCATCATGAAACTGGCACGTGATTGCGTCATGACTTCAATGGGCAGGGGATGGCCCTGAGACGTTGTAAATACAACAGTGCGGCAAGCCGTTAAAAAAGGGGGGATTTGGTGGATTTTATCAAACTTATCGAGGCACAGTTTTGTACCTTTGATCCTGATTATATTGCCCGACAACAACACTATGCGGCCAAACTTGAACCGTTGCAGGAAAAGCTGATAGCAGCCCAGAAAACCGGGAACAGCATGGCCGCGTCCGATCAGCAAATGATCGAATGCAAATGGCTTTTGCAATATACCGCCGACTGGCAAACACTTGATAGCAAGCTTGATGCCTTTGCCGGTTCTCTTGAAAATCCGGATCAGGCATGGGCAGAACAACAGGTCGCAAGCGACGGCTCGTGGGGGCCGTGTTACGATCAATGGTTCCTGAAAGTCGATGCGATGATTGATGCAGTCAACACATTGGCCGATGAAGGACAGGCGCCCGAATACCCGTTTGATTTTCTCGCCCCCATTTCAACACCGGCCAAAATGACCGCCTGGCTGGAAGGTCAGAAGACATCACGTATTTTCTCTGATGGTTTGGATCGTCGTGATGCGCTTGGTGCGGTGACGGCGGCGCTGTCGCAGATGTGCTTTAAAAGTGAAATCCGCGATTACTTCAAAGCCAGTGTAAAGGGCTTTGATCTGACCGATGAGTACATTGATGCGTATAAATCGTGGCTGGATGACTGGCAGGATAGCCAAAGCGGCTATTGGGGCGGCTGGTTTGATACACGCGATCAGGGCGTTCTCAAAAGCAACGACCTAAGCCTGACATTCCATAATATTTCCTATCAGCATGGCAAGGTCGATCTGTGGACACAGATTTTCAATACCACCCTTGCGATCCGTGATGATGCTTATCCGTTTGGCTGGAAGCACAATGGTGATTTCAACAATCACAACAATTACGACGTGACCAAGATTTTTGATCTTGGCTGGGATCAGGTCGACACCGCCACGCAAAATGCGGCATCCAAAGATATCGGCTTGGTACTGCATTGGTGTTTGACCAAATCCATGACCCCTGATGGCGGCTTCATTGATGATCCGACATTTTATAACTCGGTCGGGGCGGCCTATTATTACGGGGTCTCTTTTCTGGATCAGGCGGGATATTTCGGCACCACGGCCCCGTTCTGGATAGACAGGCCGTTTCCCGATGGCCCCGCGCTTTGCTGTAAAATTCAGAAAAAGATCAAATCCGAAGGCCTCGATGATGACGAGGCCAAGGCGGCTCTTGAAAAGCTTGTCGATGCCTGTGGCAATTGCGCATGACGGGGGAAATTGCCGAATAATTTGCGTCCCCCATTGGCAAAAACGCGATGAGCATCCCCATATGATAAATAACACCACGCGACGAGGTTTCCGATGACGGACCGGAAAGACATTGATCTTGCGACCCTGCGCGCCCGGCTTGAAGAAAGACGGGCAGAAATTTTAGCCCATTCGTCACATTCCGAGGATTACCGCAAGCCGGTCGAACTCGATCAGCAAGCCGTCGGTCGCCTGTCTCGGATGGATGCCCTGCAAAATCAGGAAATGCACCTTGAACAGGAACGCCGCAGAGCCGCCGAACTCGACAGGATTGAAAAGACCTTTAAGCGTATGGATAAAGACGAATACGGTTACTGCCATAATTGCGGGGAACCGATCGATAAAAAGCGGCTTGAATTTGATCCGACAACCCCGCTTTGCATCGATTGTGCAGACCGCGCCACCCACGCCTGAATTTTCAAGACAAGGAGAAAAGGTTGCCTTCCCAAAGGCCAAGACGTGAATTAACGGGCGTTATCGGCGTGGTTGTCGCGCTTTTGATGTGGGGTTCCATACATCTGATGCCGGGGATTGCGAAGGCGCAGGGAACCTGCGCCCCCATCCGTGCGCCCGAGGCATTCCTCGAATTCAATCGTCTGGATCCGATGTTGGACCGCTACCGTTCCATTCGTTGGCTCAATAGCCGGGCCGGCGGGGATCCGCGATTTTTGGTCACCGGATTGACCGAATACGAGGTCAACGCATCATTTGATATGCGCTTTGAACCCCGCCAGGTCGGTTTTGGGCGCTATTGCCTTGATCCGGTTCTGGTCAATCCGAAAGTCGATGTGGCCAAGCACCTTGTCTATATCCCGGCCGAGCTGTCACCTGGTACCTGCGAGTATGACGTTGTTTATGCCCACGAAGGCGAACACGTCAAAATCAATCAGGGCATGGAAGCCGACATTCGTGTGGCGCTTGATGATCTGGTCAATGATGTGGTTGCCAAGGTTGGCGCGATGTTTCCGATGTCGGCCGAAAATGCGCAGCGCGCGATGCGGCGCTTGATGTCGGAATATGGTCGGGATTTCAAAAGACGATTAATCGATATTCGCCGTAAAAGCCGTGAAAAGCACCGCCAGCTTGATACACCACAGGAATATGAAAGGCTGTCTTTGGCTTGTGGCCCGAATTCGGCCTTTCAGACAGTGCTGCAAGATGCGGTACGATAGCGTTTGTTACGAAGATTCTTCGACGCCCGCAACATCCCGTAAACCTTCAAGATCCAGTCGGAAGACATTCCGGCTTTTGAATTCAAGAAAATCATGACGTCGGAAATCAGCAATAATCCGGCTGGCTGTTTCGGTGGTAATGCCAAGCATCGCACCAATATCTTCGCGCCCCGGAAGGGTGCAGGTATCAGTGACCTCATCATGCAGGAAAAGGCACAGACGGGCGACGCGTTCGCGCGCAGTGCCCGTTGACATCTGGGTCAACCAGTTATCCGATTCCATTACTGCCTGATGCCAACGATTAAGCACCTGTTTGTGCAAACGCGGGCTTTCATTATCAAGCTTTTCGATCACCGCAATCGGAATGCGGCACAGTTTGCTTTCCTGAAGGGCTTCTGCGTGATGGGTAAAGCAATCACTTACAAGGGCCTCAAGCCCGATGGTTCCGCCGGGTTTTACAAGGCGAACCACCCGCTGATTGCCATCAGAAAGGTAATGTACAAGCTTTATCAAGCCACTTCGAAGTGTGTAAATCGATTGTGCCTGATCACCGGCGTTATAAAGCGTATTGCGTTTGGGCAGGGTGATGTCTTCAACCGGCATATGGACAAGCTTGAAATCCTCGTCCGTCAGGTTGTTGAACAAGGCAAACTTCCGCACACCACATTCGCGGCATCGCGCAAGATCAGGGCGGAATGTATAGCTTGTTGTCTGGTTCACGATTTTTACCCGCAACGACGGACTGGCCTGGGGGCTGATCTGGAACGGCGGGATCAATCCCGGTTTCGGCAGGAATTGAAAAGTTTAATCACTACAATTCCGACCCTAATGTACCGTACCAGAATGTGAAATCAATGCATAGTCATGCTGGTCTGCTCGTATGTGTGACCAAGATCCTGATTTCAGTTATTGGAATCCAGGGTCACCAGACCTTTTTCAATGGCATAACGCACAAGGCCGGCTGAACTGTCGATATCCAGTTTACGTTTGATATTGCGGCGGTGGGTTTCAACCGTCCGAACGCTGATATCAAGTTCGCGGGCAACATGCTTGTTGCTTGCGCCTTTGGCCAACAGCCGCAGAACAGTCCGTTCGCGCGATGTCAAAGGCACGCCGTCACTGTTAATGTCTTCACCATCGGTGATGCGATCAATCGTAGAGCTATATGCCTCTCCGCCATTGGCGACGGTTTCAATCGCACGCACCATGTCATTGGATGACACATCTTTGAGGATAAAGCCCTTTGCGCCTGCGTGCTGGGCAGTGCGCAGATATTCCGGGTTTTCATGCATCGACAGGATGACGACCTTGGTGTCAGGCAGGGTTTCGCGAAACTTTTCGGCGGCCTCAAGACCGTTCATCACCGGCATCGAAATATCCATCAGCACGATGTCGGGATGCAGATCCGCTGCCATCGTCAGGGCTTCGGCACCATTTCCGGCTTCACCAACGATATTGATATGCTCAAAGCATTCCAGTCGTGACCGGATACCATCCATTACAAGGGCATGGTCGTCACAAAGCAAAATCCGCAAAGGCCGGTCGGTCGAATAAATTTCATTGGCATTGGTGACATTGGTCATGGATCGAACGTGTTCCTGTCGCGTGACTGTCGGTTGTGCTTGGGCCAGATTAACCTCTGATAGCGTCCTCGGGTAGGGCATTCTGGCTGTTGACGGGAATAAATGCAGTGATTTTTGTCCCATCATCGGGTTCGGATCGAACCGCAAGCCCGCCACCATGAAATTCCATCCGTTCGCGCATGTTGCGTAACCCGATGCCCGCCCGTGGATCGCGGTTGCGGATATAGCGGTTGGTCTCGAACCCGACACCGTTATCGGCAATACGCATAATAATGCTTTGCCCTTCGCGTTTGATGGAAATTTTCACCACTGTCGCATCGGCATGGCGTTCGATATTGGTCAGCGTTTCTTGCAACACGCGATACAGCGTCGTCTTCTTGCTGATATCAAGCTGGCTGTCGACATTATCGCATTTCACGTCAATCAGGATGCCCGATCGGTCCTGCAGTTCGGCGCACATGCTCTCGATTGCCGGTTTCAGGCCAAGGTCATCAAGAACAGCGGGCCGCAAATCACGTGAAATCCGCCGGACTTCATGGATGGCGTCCTGCAATCGTTTGGCGGCTTTTTCCATGGGTTCGATGGCATTGTCGCGCGTCTGGCTAATCCGGGCGATGGCGGTTTCGACCGAATATTTGACCGAAACAAGGATCTGGCTGATGCCATCATGCAACTCGCGTGACACCCGAAGACGTTCCTGTTCCTGCACATCGACAACCCGGTGGGTCAGTTCCTTAAGTTTCTCGTCGGCCAGTTTGCGTTCCGAAAGCGTCACAACCGTGCCCGAAATACCCACAAGCAATACCGCCAGAATGGTGACCCCGATGATCGAAATGGTGGTTTCGCGGATATGGGTGGAAACTTCGGCTTCGATCTCGGTAACCTGTTCGGAGATATCGTCGATATAAATACCCGTGCCGATCATCCAGTCCCATTTATCAAGCATCAGGGAATAGGTGATTTTTTCGGTTGGCTGCCCGGTTGATGGCTTTTCCCAGACATGCTGCAGGAAATCCCCGCCTTTTTCAGCATTAAAAATCAGCGCCTGAATGACGGTGTTGCCGTTAATATCGCGCAGGTTCCAGTATGTGCGCCCCTGCCGCCAGGGTTGCGGCGGATCAACAAGTGCCGTGCCATCACGGTCATAAATAAAGAAATAGCCATCCTCGCCATAGGACAGATCTTCGATGATGGCCTTCACCCGTTCCTTGGAAACCGCATCCAGCGGGCTTGCGACGGAATAGATGTGGTCAATCGATGCCAATGCCAGTTCGAGATAGCTTTTAAGCTCGTTCTTGCGGGCCTGCAGGATATTGCGTTCAAAGGTTCTGATCTCTGCCTCGGCCAGACGTTCGGCCTGTGCAAAGACCAGCCACGAGATCGCAGAAGCCGCCAGAACCAGCGGCAGGATCGAAAGCAGCAAAAACTTTAGTCGAAGATTAAGCTTCGGCATGGCTGTAACCGTTTTGGAATTTTCTGTTTTTCTGATCGCGGACAATAGCATATTCGCATCAAAAGTCGCTGAAAGATCGCGGTTTTTGCGTCTTGCGATAGAGAAAACGCGAATGACCTATTCCGTATGGTGAAAAGAAACTGGTCGGCATTTCGATAAATTGGTATTACCAATTAGAAAGATCATGCTTTGACAGGGAGAGGGCAATGCGCATATACCAGAACCGTCGCCTGCCCACCGGGCGCCAAAAGCTCTGGATGCATTGCACAAGGTCTTTCTGTGCCGGCATCCCGTATCGCCACAACAGGTATGGCGTTGCAGGCATCCCGCACCGCAACGCATTCCGGGACCATATCGTGGCGTTTCACTTGGTTTTGGCAGGCGCGCACAGGCACGTTCCTGCCAGGAAAATGTGGTAGGAGCCCGGTGTCCATGACGCGTTCAGCACCAAAGCGTATCCGTAAACTTCTGGTCGCCAACCGTGGCGAGATTGCGATTCGTGTTTTACGAGCCGCCAACGAACTTGGTATTCGCACCGTTGCGATCTTCTCTGACGAGGACCGTTTCGCCCTTCACCGTTTCAAGGCTGATGAAAGCTATACGGTGGGCAAGGGCAACAAACCCATTCGCGCCTATCTTGATATCGAAGACATCCTGCGTGTCGCGCGCGATGCCGATGTTGATGCGATCCATCCCGGCTATGGCTTCCTGTCGGAAAATCCCGAATTCGCCGATGCCTGTGCCGAGGCCGGTATTCAGTTCATCGGCCCGGATTCAGAAGTCATGCGCACCCTTGGTAACAAGGTGTCTGCGCGCAATCTGGCCGAAAGTGCCGGCGTGCCGGTCATGCCCGCCTCAAGCGCCCTTCCCGAAGACATGGCAGAAGTCACCCGTATTGCCGAGGAAATCGGCTATCCGCTGATGCTCAAAGCAAGCTGGGGCGGCGGTGGCCGTGGCATGCGGGTTATCGAAAATGGCAAGGACCTGGCAGCTCAGGTCTTGGCCGCCCGCCGCGAGGCCGAGGCCGCATTTGGCAATGGTGAAGTTTACTTTGAAAAGCTGATCCGCCGTGCCCGCCATGTCGAAGTGCAGCTTCTTGGCGATACCCACGGCACCCTTGTTCATCTTTATGAACGTGACTGTTCCGTGCAGCGCCGCAACCAGAAGGTTGTTGAACGCGCGCCGGCCCCGTATCTCGATGATGATCAGCGTACCGAAATCTGTGACGCGGCCATTCGTCTGGGCAAGGCGGCCAATTACGTCAATGCCGGCACGGTCGAGTTCCTCATGGATGTCGATACATCCAAATTCTATTTCATCGAGGTCAATCCGCGCATTCAGGTCGAACATACCGTTACCGAATGTGTGACGGGCTTTGATCTGGTCAAGGCACAGATCCTGATTGCCCAAGGTGGGCGTATCGGTTTCCCGTCCGAAACCGGGATCCCCTGGCAGGACAAGATCAAGCTGCGTGACCATGCGCTTCAATGCCGCATCACCACCGAAAACCCGGAAAACAACTTTGTCCCCGATTACGGGATCATCAAGGTCTATCGCGGGGCCAACGGTTTCGGCATTCGTCTTGATGGTGGCACGGCCTATTCCGGGGCGGTGATCACGCCGTTCTATGACAGCATGCTTGAAAAGGTCACCGCATGGGGCAGCACGCCCCGCGAGGCGGTGGACCGGATGGACCGCGCCTTGCGCGAATTCCGTATTCGTGGTGTTGCGACCAACCTGGCCTTCCTTGAAAACCTGATCAATCACCCGAAATTCCGGGCTGGTGAATACACAACCCGTTTCATTGACGAAACGCCTGATCTGTTCAAGTTCGTCCGCCGTCGGGACCGTGCAACCCGTTTGCTGCGCTTCATTGGTGAGGTCGCGGTCAATGGCAATCCCGAGGTCGAAGGCCGCGTGGTGCCGACCAATCTGCATGATCCGGTCATGCCAAAATCGATTGACCTTGGCGAAATCCGTCCGGGCACCAAGCAAAAGCTTGATCAGTTGGGGCCAGAAGGGTTCTCGCGCTGGATGAAGGATCAGGAACGCGTCCTGATCACCGACACCACCATGCGCGATGCCCACCAATCCCTTCTGGCGACCCGCATGCGCACCTATGACATGCTCGAAATTGCGCCTTATTACGCGCATGGTTTGCCGGAACTGTTTTCAATCGAATGCTGGGGCGGGGCGACCTTTGATGTTGCCATGCGCTTTTTGAAAGAAGACCCGTGGGATCGTCTGGTCAAGCTGCGCGAACGTGTGCCCAATATCTTAACGCAAATGCTGCTGCGGGCCTCCAACGCGGTGGGCTATACCAATTATCCCGACAATGCGGTGGATTACTTCGTCAAGCAGGCGGCTGAACACGGCATGGATGTCTTCCGCGTGTTCGATAGCCTCAACTGGGTTGAAAACATGAAGGTCGCGATGGAATCGGTGCTTAAAACCGACAAACTCTGCGAAGCGACCATCTGTTATACCGGCGATATCTATGACAAGGATCGCCCGAAATATAACCTTGATTACTATGTGAATATGGCCCGCGAACTTGAATCCGCCGGTGCCCATATTCTTGGTCTTAAGGATATGGCGGGTGTGCTCCGCCCGGCCGCAGCAACCGAACTGGTCACAGCACTTAAGGATACGGTCAATATCCCGATCCATTTCCACACTCATGACACCAGCGGCATTTCGGCCGCAACCGTCATTGCCGCCATTGATGCCGGGGTGGATGCGGTCGATGCGGCGATGGATTCGATGTCGGGCCTGACATCCCAGCCAAACCTTGGATCAATTGCCAATAACTATATCGGTCAGCCGCGCGATCCGGGCCTCAAGACCGAGGCGCTCAAGGAAGTCTCCACCTACTGGGAGCAAGTCCGTCGTTATTACGCCGGGTTCGAAAGTGACATTCGCAGCGGCACGTCGGACGTTTATGTCCATGAAATGCCGGGCGGCCAGTACACCAACCTGCGTCAACAGGCCCGTGCACTCGGGATCGAGGATCGCTGGCCCGAAGTGTCCAAGGCCTATGCCGCGGTCAACAAGATGTTTGGCGATGTCGTCAAGGTCACGCCAAGCTCCAAGGTGGTTGGTGACATGGCGCTGATGATGGTGACATCCGGCTTATCCGAGGAAGACGTTCTTGATCCCAAAAAGGACATTACCTTCCCCGATAGCGTCATTTCATTTTTCCGGGGTGAAATCGGTCAGCCGGTTGGCGGCTTCCCGCCCGCCCTTCAGCGCAAGGTGCTTAAGGGGGCCGAGGCGCTAACAGATCGTCCGGGCAAATCATTGCCGCCGATTGATTTCGAAGCCACCCGCAAGGAAATCGAAAAGAAAACCCATCGCAATATCAGCGACGCCGAGGTTGCATCCTATGTGATGTATCCCAAGGTGTTCCTTGATTACGCCGAACACCGCAGCCACAACGCCGATGTTTCGGTTCTGCCAACCCCGGTCTTCTTCTACGGGATGAACCAGAATCAGGAAATCTCGGTCGACCTTGAAAAGGGCAAAACCCTTGTCATCCGCTATCTGACAACATCAGAAGCCGGCGACGAAGAAGGCTGCCGCACCGTGTTCTTTGAACTGAACGGTCAGCCCCGCACGGTCAAGGTCGCCGATAAGACACTTGCAGCATCGGGTAAGGCAAAACCAAAAGCCGAAGATGGCAATGCCCTGCATGTTGCCGCCCCGATGCCCGGTCTTGTGGTCGAGGTGCACGTCTCCGAAGGCCAGAAGGTCAAGGCGGGCGATGTGATGTGTTCGCTCGAAGCCATGAAAATGGAAACCGCGGTTCATGCGGAAAAGGACGGCACCGTGGCCAAAATCCACGCCCCTGCCGGGACACAGGTCGAAGCCAAGGATTTACTGGTCGAATTGAGGGAGTAACCAATCAATGCTTAGGATGCCTGAGCCTGATCAGAACACACTTGCACGTCGCAAGGACATTATCGCTGCCATGCGCGATATCATCCCGTCAGCTGGCGGCGTTATTGTCGATGATGATCAGCTCAGGCCCTATGAATGCGATGGGTTGATGGCCTATCGGCAATTGCCGATGATTGTTGTCCTGCCCGAAAATACCGCCCAGGTTGCAGCCATCCTGAAATATTGTCATGAAAACAAGGTGCGCGTTGTCCCGCGTGGCGCTGGCACGGGTCTGTCGGGCGGGGCCTTGCCCATGGCCGATGCGATCACGATTTCGATGATGAAGTTCAATCGCGTGCTTGAGATTGACTGGGACAACCGGGCCGCCGTCGTGCAGCCCGGTGTCACCAACCTTGGCATTACGCGCGCGGTCGAACATGAAGGTTTCTATTATGCCCCCGATCCTTCAAGCCAGATCGCGTGTTCGATCGGCGGCAACATTGCCGAAAATTCCGGCGGGGTGCATTGCCTGAAATATGGCCTTACCACCAACAATGTGCTCGGCGTTGAAATGGTCACCATCGAGGGCGAAATTTTGCGCATCGGTGGCAAGGGCCTTGATCAGCCGGGCTATGACCTGCTTGGCATCATCACCGGGTCTGAAGGATTGCTTGGCATCGTGACCGAGGTAACGGTTCGCATCCTGCGCAAACCCGAAACCGCACGCGCATTGTTGCTGGGCTTTAATTCATCCGAAGAAGGCGGCAATTGCGTTGCCGCCATTATTGCCGCCGGGATCATTCCGGGTGGCCTTGAAATGATGGATGCCCCGGCAATCAAGGCGACCGAAGAATTCGTTCAGGCTGGCTATCCGCTCGATGTCGAGGCCTTGCTTCTGGTCGAACTTGATGGCCCGCAGGTCGAAGTCGATTACCTGATCGACCGGGTTGGCAAAATCGCCAAGGATTGCGGGGCGGTCTATTCGCGCATTTCCGAAAACGAGGAAGAACGCCTGCTGTTCTGGTCGGGGCGTAAAAATGCCTTTCCGGCGATTGGGCGCATTTCACCCGATTACATGTGCATGGATGGCACCATCCCGCGCGGACGTTTGTCCGAAGTGCTCACCGGCATGCAGGATCTTTCCAAACAGCATGGGCTGGGTGTTGCCAATGTCTTTCATGCCGGTGACGGCAATTTGCATCCGCTGATCATGTTTGATGCCAACAAACCGGGTGATCTTGAAAAGGCCGAGGCATTCGGGGCCGATATCCTCAAACTCTGTGTTGCGGTCGGCGGGGTTCTGTCGGGCGAACATGGCATCGGTGTCGAAAAGCGCGACCTGATGGGCGAAATGTTCACAAGCGATGACATGAAGCATCAGGAACGCATCAAGATGGCCTTTGACGAGGACCAGTTGCTTAACCCCGGCAAGGTCTTCCCGACCTTGCATGGCTGTGGGGAACTCAAAACCCTGCATGCCAAGGCGGTGGCCGACAAATTTCCGGATATCCCGCGCTTTTAAGGCCCGCCCCTTGGCGATGGTTTGACGGAAAAACAAAGCAGATAAAACAAATAAAAGCCTGCCAATCGGCTCCCGCAAATCCGGTTGATCAGGCTCAGGAGAGGAACAAACAATTATGGTGGATATACTTTCCCCCACCACGCCGGGCGAGCTGCGCGATGCAGTCGGTTGGGCGCTTGGATCCAGCACCCCGCTTGAAATCATCGGTTCCGGCAGCAAACGCGCCTTTGGTCATAATGTTCGAAGCAACGCTGTGCTCGATTGCTCCAAACTGTCGGGCATCCTGTTTTATCAGCCCGAAGAACTGGTGATTTCCGCGCGCGCGGGAACGCCGCTTGCTGACATCAAGGCGGCCCTTGCCGAAAAAAATCAGCAATTCCATTTCGAACCGGGCAGTTTCCCGACCCTTCTTGATCCATCAAGCGGCCCGGATGCCGGAACCATCGGCGGGCTGGTGGCGTGCAACCTTGCCGGGCCACGCCGGATCAAGGTCGGATCGGCGCGGGATCATCTTCTGGGGTTCGAAGCTGTGTCCGGCCGGGCAGAGGATTTTAAATCCGGCGGCCGGGTGATGAAAAACGTCACCGGCTTTGATCTGTCAAAACTGATGTCGGGATCTTTCGGAACACTCGGGGTCATGCATACCGTGACGCTCAAAGTCATGCCCAATGATGAAACCTCTGCCACCGTGATTGTCACTTGCAGTGATCCACGTGCGGCGGGCAAGGCAATGACACTGGCAATGCGCAGCGAAAACGAAGTCTCCGCCGCCGCATGGATCGCGCCTGAAGACGCCCCGCATCTTGATGTGCCACTGGCCGGTGAATATGGCAGTGGCCTTGTGGTCCTGCGTATCGAAGGGCCGCAACCTTCGGTGGCTTGGCGGGCAGAGGCACTTTGTCGCGTGCTGGCTGATTTTGGTGAATGCCACGAAGTTCCTGAAAGTCACAGCCACAGCATCTGGAAGGTCGTCGCCGATGTTGCCCCCTTCGCGGCATCTGAAAACGCGGACAGCACGCTTTGGCGCGTCTCGGTTCCCCCGGCAAGTGGTGGCGATGTCTGCGCCCGGCTGATCGACAAGACCGGTGGACGTGCGATGATGGATTGGGCCGGTGGCCTGATCTGGTTGCAGGTTTCCGGGACGGATGCTTCTGCGGCAACGATAAGTGCCATCCGCGATATCGCCACTTCTGCGGGCGGGCAGGCTGATCTGGTGCGGGCCTCGGACGAAATGCGGCAAACGGTACCGGCCTTCCATCCCGAAAACCCGGCTTTGGCGCGGATCAATGCCAAGATCAAGGAAAACTTCGATCCGCATGGCATCCTTAATCCGGGGCGAATTGCACCGTCATCCGCGCTGTCACAAAACGGGGAGGGCGCGTAATGCAAACCAACTTCACCGCAGCCCAGCTCGAAAATCCGGCGATTGCTGAAAGCGAACAGATCCTGCGCAAATGCGTGCATTGCGGGTTCTGTACTGCGACCTGCCCGACATTCGTCACCCTTGGTGACGAACTCGACAGCCCGCGTGGGCGCATCTATTTGATCAAGGACATGTTGGAAAATGACAAACCGGCAACCGAAAAGGTGGTCAAACACCTTGATCGCTGCCTGTCCTGCCTGTCTTGCACAACAACCTGTCCATCGGGTGTTGATTACATGCACCTGATCGACAATGCGCGTGCCCATATCGAACAAAACTATAAACGCCCGCTCGGTGATCGGTTGCTGCGCAAGTTGCTGGCGATTGTTGTGCCCAATCCGACCCTGTTCCGGCTGTCATTGATCGGGGCAAAATTCGTCGCCCCCTTCGCGCGTCTGATGCCCGGCCGGCTTAAGGGCATGGTCAAAATGGGCGCACGTCCCATGCATCCGCCAAGTTGGGTCGATAAACCACAGGTGATCCCGGCCATTGGCGAACGCAAAGGCCGCGTTGCCATCCTGATCGGCTGTGCCCAGCAGGTGCTGGAAACCGAAATCAACGAATCGACGGTTCGTCTACTTACCCGCCTCGGTATCGAGGTGGTGGTTGCCAAGGGGGCTGGCTGTTGCGGGTCACTTGTCCATCATATGGGCAAGGAAGAACAATCGCATGCCCAGGCCAAGGCCAACATTGACGCCTGGACGGCTGAGGCTGCGGGCGAAGGCCTTGATGCCATCGTCATCACCGCATCGGGCTGTGGCACCACGATCAAGGATTATGGCCATATGCTGCGCCATGACCCGGCCTATGCCGACAAGGCCGCAATGGTTTCTTCGCTTGCCAGGGATATTACCGAATATCTCGCAAGCCTGGATATTGATCCCGCTGTCTTTGCCGGTGCCACCCATGGCAATCCCCGTGTCGCCTATCATTCGGCGTGCTCGATGCAGCACGGTCAGAAGATCACCCGCCCCCCACGCGATCTTTTGAAAATGGCCGGATATGAAGTGGCCGAAATTGCCGAAGGTCATCTGTGTTGTGGTTCGGCCGGTGTCTATAACCTGCTACAGCCCGAAATCGCGGGCAAGCTTCAGGAACGCAAACGTGGCAATATCCGTGCGACCCGGCCTGATCTGGTGGCGACCGGAAATATCGGCTGCATGGTACAAATCGAAACTGATGATTTAAAGGTGCTGCATACCGTTCAGCTGCTTGACTGGGCCGCAGGTGGGCCGGTGCCCGAAAAGCTCAGCCCTCGGATGAATGACAATTTCGCCGGGCAGGCAGGGTAAAGCAACAAGGTATCAAACATGAAAAGGACGGCAGATGGTCATTTCTGCCGTCCTTTTGTATTTTATAAGATGTGTGGTTGCCGCAGTCAGGTGGAGGCCGCGGTTATTGCGCTTCTTTGCCCAGCAGACTTTGGGCAATGCCCTCGGCAGCAGACCCTTCGCTGCTGTCTTGGGCATAGGCAGCTGTCTTGTCACGAATCCATTTGATCGCATCGGCTTCGTCGATATCGACCTTTTGTGCCACCAGCGACAGAACAGCTTCGATCGCCAGAACATGGGACGCGACGTTATTCACAGCGATATGCAGGTCATCGATATGACGTGATGCTGCCTCGGACATTTCCCCAAGTTCGCCAGACAGCTTCTGGATCAGTTCCTGAATTTCGTCGAGAGAGGCATTGCTCATGTCTTGCTCCTGATATGGGATATGGCGCGCGCACGCCTGTGCGCGGCTCTTTGGCTCCCTGTTTTCTCAAGAGTTGCGCGGAACAGGCCCCATGTAAAGCCCAAGCTCGGATCAGGCCGGATATCAGCAGATATGAAGTAGCCAAAATCAGAATGACAGGAAATGTGACAGTTATTGTTACAGCCTGTGGCAACTGGCACGTTTTCTGGATGTTGATATGAAAACAGATCGTGTTCATATGCTCATAAGAAATCGGCTAAGTTATTGATTTGTATGGGTATAACTATGTGTTTTTACCGCTCTGATACGTTGTCACATAACGTTAACAAAAGCGACACAATACCGTAAGCACCCGGCGATAGAGTCCGCCTCGCAGATCGTTGCACCGTTCCGAAGTGGAACTACCATTGGGGAATTTATGATGAAGAAGACTCTTGCTGTTGCGGCGCTTATGAGCGTTGCCTTTGCTGGCGCTGCCGAAGCGCGCGACCAGATTCGTATCGTTGGTTCGTCCACCGTTTTCCCGTTTGCAACCGCAGTTGCAGAAGAATTCGGTAAAACCACCTCCTTCAAAACGCCGGTTATTGAGTCGACCGGTTCCGGCGGTGGTCTGAAGCTGTTCTGCGCCGGTGTTGGCGAGAACCAGCCGGACATCACCAATTCTTCGCGTCGTATCAAGAAGTCCGAAGTTGAAAACTGCGCCTCGAACGGCGTTTCCGAAATCACCGAAGTCAAAATCGGTTATGACGGTATCGTTCTGGCCAATGACCGTTCGGCTCCTGTGTTCGAGCTGACCAAAGAACAGATCTTCCTGGCAGTTGCCAAAGTGGTTCCGTCCAAAGACGGCAAGTCGCTTGTTGACAACTACTACACCAACTGGTCGCAGATTGACCCGAGCCTTCCGGACGAAGAAATCGAAGTCCTCGGCCCGCCGCCGACCTCTGGTACCCGTGACGCATTCGTCGAACTCGTCATGGAAGAAGCTTGTGATTCCTTCGAGGCAATCACTGCTCTGAAAGACAACAAAGACCAGCATTCTGCGGCTTGTCAGGGTGTTCGCGAAGACGGTCACTTTGTTGAAGCTGGCGAAAACGACAACCTGATTGTTCAGAAACTCGAAGCCAACCCGATTGCTGTTGGCATCTTCGGCTTCTCGTTCCTTGACCAGAATGGTGACAAACTGCACGGTTCCGTTGTTGACGGTGTTGCTCCGACCTTCGAAGCCATCGCTGATGGTTCCTACCCGGTATCGCGTTCGATGTACTTCTATGTCAAGAACGCCCATGTCGGTACCATTCCGGGCATCATGGAATATGTTGGTGAATTCACCTCCGAAAAAGCTTGGAGCGACGAAGGTTACCTTGCTGACCGTGGTCTGATCCCGATGTCTGCAGAAGAGCGCGAAGCCGTTCGCAATGCAGCGATGAACCAGACTCCGCTGAGCATGTAACGCGATCTTTCAACCGGTGGCAGAGCGTTCTGCCACCGGTTTCTTTGTTTTCTGCCTTGGTTTATATATATAGTTTCTGTCCTATTGGCCTTTCGAACTGATTTCTCTGCAGGCTCATCTGGCAAACGGATTTAACGTAATGTCCCTGTCTTTTCTGTTGCTCGCGGTTGCCGTACTTTGTGCGTTGTCCTTTTTCTTCGGACGCCAGCGGGCGAAAGCCCTGTCGGGTGGCCGTTATAGCAACCTGCACTCTTTACCGGTGCATTACGGTACCTATGTCGCACTATGGTGCGGGCTTCCGGCCCTGCTGTTGCTTATGATCTGGTACATGTTCCAGGGCTCGGTGATCGAAGCAATGATTGTTGCCGATCTTCCTGCGGACATTGTCGCCAATTCAGGGCAACTTTCCCTCGCGCTGAACAGTATCTCGCAGATCGCGGCAGGGGGGGGCGAACATCTTACCGTGTCGCCAGAAATCGTTGATGCAGGGCGCCGTCTTGCGAATTTGCAAACGATCGCCAACGCCGCACTTGTTGTGGTGATGCTTTCGGTTGCAATTGCCGGGATTGCGATATCATATCGCAAAATTGCTCCCGAAATGCGCGCCCGGAACAATGTTGAACGGATTTCGCGCTGGATCATGATTGCCTGTTCTGCAATCGCGATCCTCTCGACCGTCGGGATCGTCTTTTCCTTGATGTTCGAAGCGGTTCACTTCTTTTCCAAGATCAACCCGCTTGAATTCCTGTTTGGTCTGGAATGGAGCCCGCAAACCGCCATCCGCGCGGATCAGGTGGCGTCCGAGGGTGCCTTTGGTGCGATCCCGCTGTTTGTCGGTACGCTCCTGATCACATTGATTGCCATGTGTGTCGCCGTGCCGATCGGTTTGTTCTCGGCCATTTATATGGGCGAATATGCATCCCCGAAATTCCGTGCGATTGCCAAGCCGGCCCTTGAAATTCTCGCAGGGGTTCCGACAGTTGTTTACGGCTTCTTTGCTGCCCTGACCGTCGCCCCGTTCCTTCGCGACAAAGGTTCGATGCTCGGTCTTGATGTCAGTTCCGAAAGCGCGCTGGCTGCTGGCCTTGTAATGGGCATCATGATCATTCCGTTTGTGTCCTCGCTTTCTGATGACGTCATGTCGCAAGTACCGAAATCGCTACGAGACGGTTCTTACGGTTTGGGCGCGACCAAGTCCGAGACCATCCGCAATGTGATCTTCCCGGCGGCATTGCCCGGTATTGTTGGCGCTGTTCTTCTGGCGGTATCGCGGGCAATCGGTGAAACCATGATTGTTGTGATGGCTGCGGGCCTTGCGGCAAACATGACGGTCAACCCGCTACAGACGGTAACCACCGTGACCGTGCAGATTGTGACCCTTCTGGTCGGTGACCAGGAATTTGATAGTGCAAAAACCCTGTCGGCCTTTGCGTTGGGGCTGGTTCTTTTCCTCGTCACCTTGGGGCTGAACGTATTTGCCCTTAAGGTTGTTCAGAAGTATCGCGAGAAATATGACTGATATGGCATCTCTTATGGAAGACAGAGCTGCGGCCAAGGTGATCTCTGAAAATCTGCGTCAGCCGGTTGACTGGGATAGTCCGAAAATTGCCCGGAACATCAAAAAACGTTATGCCGCAGAACGTCGCTTCAAGATCTATGGTCTGAGTGCAATTTGCCTGGCATTGCTTGCTTTGTGTGTGCTGGCTTATTCGATTGGCTCCAAAGGCTACAGCGCTTTTTATCAGACCTATGTTCAGCTCGAGATCAACTTCGATCCTGCCGTGATCGACCCGGATGGAACCGGTGATCCCGAGGTGATCGGGCGTGCGAACTTTGACGGTTTGGTCAAGGCTGCCCTGCGCGAACGGTTCCCCGAAGTCACCGGGCGCTCTGAAAAGCGTAGCCTCTATGGCATTGTTTCCGGTGGTGCTTCCTATGATCTGCGTGAACGGGTCATGGATAACCCCAACCTGATCGGTCAAACCCGGAAGGTATGGCTTATCTCGGGGGATGATTTCGATATGCTCAACAAGGGCTATATCGATGCAACCCTTGAAGAAAGCCAGCGCCGCCTCGATGATCAGGAAGTTGGCTGGTACAACGAACTGGTCGCAACCGGTGCGGTGGAAAAACAGTTCCACACCCGTTTCTTCACCAATGGGGACTCCCGCGAACCGGAACTTGCCGGTATCTGGGGGGCTGCTGTCGGGTCGTTCTATACGTTGGTTGTGACCCTCGCCCTGTCTTTCCCGATTGGTGTATTGGCTGCGGTTTATCTCGAAGAATTCGCGCCCAAGAACCGCTTTACCCAGATCGTCGAAGTCAACATCAACAACCTGGCTGCGGTGCCATCCATCGTGTTTGGTCTGCTCGGGCTTGAGGTTTATCTCAATGTCATGCATCTGCCGCGATCGGCACCGGTTGTCGGTGGTCTGACGCTCGCACTCATGACCCTGCCGACGATTATCATTGCATCGCGTGCCGCGATCAAGGCGGTGCCGCCATCGATCCGTCAGGCGGCCCTTGGTCTTGGGGCGTCACCGGTTCAGACCGTGACCCACCATGTGTTGCCGCTCGCAATGCCCGGCATCCTGACCGGTACGATCATTGGTATGGCACAGGCATTGGGGGAAACCGCACCGCTTCTGATGATCGGTATGGTGGCCTTTATTGTGGATGTCCCGGGCGGGGCGCTTGATCCGGCAACGGTTCTGCCGGTTCAGATCTATCTATGGGCGGATAGCCCGGAACGTGCCTTTGTCGAGAAAACCTCGGCAGCGATTATGGTGTTGCTGGCCTTCCTTGTCCTGATGAATGGACTGGCTGTGTATCTGCGCAAAAAATTTGAACGGAAGTGGTAAAATGGCTGCTGTATCCCAGAGCGCAATGACGGCAGAGCCGTCGGTCGAAAATCCGAAAATGACCGCGCGTAACCTTGACCTTTTCTATAGCGGTAATCAGGCTCTTTTTGAGGTCAACCTCGATATCGCTGAAAAACAGGTCACGGCACTTATTGGTCCGTCAGGCTGCGGTAAATCCACCTTCCTGCGGTGCCTCAATCGCATGAATGACACGATTGACGGTGTCACCATCAATGGTGATGTGACCCTTGATGGCCGCGACATCTATGACAAACGCATTGATGTCGTTCAGCTGCGCGCACGCATCGGCATGGTGTTCCAGAAACCGAACCCGTTCCCGAAAACCATCTATGACAATGTGGCCTATGGTCCGCGTATTCATGGTTTGGTGAACTCGCGCGATGAACTTGACGAAATCGTCATGACCTCGCTCGAACGTGCCGGTCTGCTCAAAGAAGTCAAAGATCGTCTGCAATCACCGGCAACCGGTCTTTCCGGCGGGCAGCAGCAGCGCCTTTGTATCGCACGCGCAGTCGCCGTCAGCCCGGAAGTCATCCTGATGGATGAGCCGTGCTCGGCACTGGATCCGATTGCGACTGCCAAGGTCGAAGAACTCATTGACGAGTTGCGTTCGAACTACACGATCGTGATCGTGACCCACTCCATGCAGCAGGCCGCCCGTGTGTCACAGCGCACCGCGTTTTTCCATCTGGGCAAACTGGTCGAAGTCGGTGAAACCGATCAGATCTTTACCAACCCGAAGGACGAACGCACCAAGGGTTACATTACCGGCCGCTTCGGTTAAGCGCCCCAGGAGTATGCATAAATGCCTGAAGATAAAACCCATATCGTAAGTTCGTTCGACGAGGAACTCACCCGTCTGAACAACATCATTTCACAAATGGGCGGGCTTGCCGAAAGCCAGCTTATTTCCTCGATCAGATCAATCGTTAAACGCGATTCCGAACTGGCCGAGAAAGTCATTCTTTCTGATCACCGCATTGATCTGCTTGAACAGGAAGTACAGGACTTTGCCGTTCGCCTTCTGGCCCTGCGTCAGCCGATGGCAGATGATCTGCGTCAGGTTGTCACAGCGCTCAAGCTGTCAAACGATCTTGAACGTATCGGTGATCTGGCGAAAAACATCGCCAAACGCGCACAGGTTCTGAACCAGATCCCGCCGATCCGCCCGGTGAGTGCGATCCCGAACATGGCCAAGCTGGCCCAGGAAATCATCAAGGATGTTCTGGATGCCTATATCGAAGGCGATGCCGACAAGGCCCAGCGGGTCTGGGAACGCGATCAGGAAGTCGACGACATGTACAATTCGCTGTTCCGCGAATTGCTGACCTACATGATGGAAGACCCGCGCAACATTACCGCGTCGACCCATCTGTTGTTCATTGCCAAGAATATCGAACGTATCGGCGACCACGCCACCAACATCGCCGAAACGATCTATTACCGTATCAAAGGCGAAGACCTGCCGGGGACGGACCGGCCAAAAAACGACGCGGCGAACTTCGCCGTTGTCGAACCAAATGACTGACACTGGAGCATAGGAAGATGGACCCAACGGTTCTTATCGTCGAGGACGAGGCTGCAATCGTAACCATGTTGCGTTACAACCTCGAACGTGAGGGGATGCAGGTCGTCGAAGCCGGAGACGGTGACGAAGCGTTGAAAATCATGGCAGAAACCCATGTCGATCTGGTTTTGCTCGACTGGATGCTGCCGGTAATGTCGGGCATCGAAGTCTGCCGTCAGATCCGCCGCAAACCCGAAAGCCGCGATTTGCCGGTGATCATGGTCACCGCACGCGGTGAAGAAGGCGATCGTATTCGCGGTCTTGATACCGGTGCGGATGACTATGTCACCAAACCGTTTGCCATTGGCGAATTGCTTGCCCGTATCCGCGCTTTGTTGCGTCGATCCGGTCCGGCCCAACCACAAGGGCAGTTGATCTATTCCGATATCGAAATGGATCTTGCCGCCCACCGTGTCAGCCGCAATGGCAAGGCGATCCATCTTGGTCCGACGGAATTCCGTCTTCTGCGCTATTTCCTGGAACATCCGGGGCGTGTTTTCTCGCGCGAACAGTTGCTTAACGCGGTTTGGGGGCCGAACATCTATGTCGAAACCCGCACCGTTGACGTGCACATTCGTCGCCTGCGCAAGGCACTGAATGACGTCAAAGGTACCCGCGATATCATCCGCACGGTCCGCGCGGCGGGCTATGCGCTGGATTCAGAAACGGCTGCCTAAACCGGTTTTGACACGCGATCCAATGAAAACCCCCGTGGCAAATTGCCTCGGGGGTTTTGTTTTAACCGCGTAACGGGTCACGCGCGCGCGGGATTAGGATTTTTCCTCCGAAGGTTTGTCGGAGCTTTCCGAACTTTCCGAAACCTTCTGTTTGCGCTGCGTGCGCGGGGCCAACTCGTTCATCAATAACATGTCTGCCCGGCGGAATTTGGCAATTTCGGCGTCAATATCTTCCTGCGGAACATCGCATGCGGCCAATACATGGTCCGACAGGCGCAACCCGGTTTCAAGAACTTCGGGAATGGCGGCATCGGCCCCGTGGCGTGATAGCGGCCCGATATGGGTAATATCCTGCGCGCGGGCAAAGATTTTAAGATGTGGATAATGCTGCCGCAAAAGGGCGACGGTCTTTTCGGTTGCATGCGGGTTGCCCATGGCAACAACCGCAATTTTTGCCTCATCCGTGTGTGCTGCCCGGAAAGTTTCCGGTCGTGATCCATCTGCAAAGTAAACAGGAAGGCCTTCCGCCCGACCACGGGAAACCTGTTGGGCGTCACTATCAAGCACAAGAAACGGAATGTTCCGGGTTTTGAGCAACCGGGCCAGAACACGGCCGACACGGCCGCTTCCGATCACCAGAACATGCTGTTCAATGCCGTCGGTATCTTCGGAAATCTTGCCAAGCTGGTCTTCTTCCTTGGGATGAAGCTTTTCCTCGATCCTGTGACCAAGACTGATCAGGGTCGGGGTCAGGGCCATGGAAATGGCCACCACCGGGATCAGCATGGCGGCAATATCAAGCGGCACCGCACCGTTTTGCGCCGCCAGCGCAAACATCACAAAGGCAAATTCGCCCCCGGCGGCCAGACTCATTGCAACACGAATGGCCGATCCGGTTTCGAATTTGATGGCGCGTGCCAATACAAACAAAACAGCAGTCTTGATCGCCAGCAACAAGACCAGCCAAATCAGGATCGTGCCAAACTGGTTATAGACCACATCGGCATTGACCGACATACCGACCGACATAAAGAACAAAGACAGAAAGACACCGCGAAACGGTGCGATATCGGCTTCGATCTGATGGCGGAATTCCGTCTCGGCCAGCATCACACCGGCGATAAAGGCCCCCAACGCCATCGAAAGCCCGGAAACCTCGGTAAGGGTGCTGGCAGCCAGCACAACAAACAACGTGCCGATGGCAAACAGTTCCGGGTTTTTAAGCGACGCGATATAGCGAAACAGACGCGGCAACACATAACGCCCGACGAGTAACAACAACGCCACCGCGCCAAAACCGAACAGAATGCTGATCCAGGGGCTGGTTTCGGTTCCGGCATCGCCCGCCGCCTGCACCATAATCAGGAACGGACCAACGGCAACATCCTGCAGCAACAAAATGGCAAGGGCCGCACGGCCAAAGCGGGTGTTAAGCTGCCGGTCATCGGAAAGCTGTTTGAGGATGATCGCCGTTGATGAAAGCGCAAGGGCGCCTGCAATCACCAATGCCGTCGGCAGCGTGAATTCCAGAACAACCAAAAGCCCGAGAAGGGCGGCCATCGACACCACAATTTGCAAAAAACCAAGTGCTGCAAACCGCCCGCCAATCACGCGCAACCGATCGCGCGAAAGTTCCAGCCCGATCATGAATAACAGGAACACCACACCCAGTTCCGCGACGGTCGAAAGGTTCTCGCGTTCAGCAATCAGACCAAGGCCATAAGGTCCGATCACAAATCCGCCAATCAGAAACCCGATAATAGAGTTCGCACGCAGCTTGTGGGCAATCGGAACCGCAACAATTGCCGCAGTCAGAATAAGGAACAGCTCAAACAGAACGCTGTGATGCATGGTGTGTTTCGATCCGGAAGGCGCTTAAGAAGGCAGCAAGAGCAAGGCCATAGCTCTTGCCCCTAACTATCTGAAAATAACCAGATTAACAGGATAGCGAAAATAACCTTTGCAGTCGCGGTTAATTTTGAACCATTTGCGAAATTCATATCAGTGACTTCATGTTTTGCACCGCGGGTTTATCGGGGCCTGTCGATGGTCAAAACCTGGTCGCCATCACGGATGAGAGTGATAATTGTCTTATCCTGATCACTTGCCATTCGGCTTGCCAAATGCCATCTTCCGCGTGCCCGACCAAGGGCCGGATCAATCGCTTTCAGACGAGCAAAAATTTTGGAACAGCTTCTCCCCTATCTTCAGATTATCGCCGGACTTGTTTTGTTAACCGCAGGCGGCGAGTTCATTGTCAGGGGGGCTGTCGGGCTCGCACTTTTGCTTGGCGTGTCCAAGGTTATTGTCGGATTGACGATTGTCGCCGCCGGGACATCGGCCCCGGAATTTGTCGTTTCGCTGAATGCATCGCTTAAAGGCACTGCCGACATTGCAATGGGCAATGTCGTGGGATCGAACATTGCCAATATCCTGCTTATCCTTGGGGCCGTGGCGCTTTTGAAACCGGTATCAGCCAGCCGGATCACGGTTGTGCGCGATGGCGGGGCGATGTTGCTGGGAACGCTGTTGTTCATCGCATTTTGTCTGACCGGGGCGGTTGAACGCTGGGCCGGGGCGGTGATGCTCTGTGTGCTGATTGTCATCTGGTATCTGACATATCAGCATGACAAACGCCAACCAAGCGAAGCGACCAGCCTGCACGAAGAAGAAGTCGATGAAGTCGGGGAAAAACCATCGGGCTGGACCAAGCCGATTGTGGCAACCGTGATCGGTATTGTCGGTTTGATGTTCGGTGCCGAATGGCTGGTCGATGGCGGGGTTGCCGTTGCCCGCCAGTTCGGGGTTTCCGAAGCGGTGATCGGCCTGACACTTGTGGCGTTCGGGACGTCCTTGCCAGAGTTGGCGGCATCTGTTGTTGCGGCGTTCCGGGGGCATTCAGATGTTGCGTTGGGTAATGTGCTTGGCTCGAACCTTTTGAACCTGTTGGTGATCATTGGTGGCGTTTCGCTGATCGCCCCCATCCCGGTTCCCGAGCAGATCATGAATTCCGACATCTGGATCATGCTGGCGGTGACCATCGGTTTGTTGCTGATTGCCTATGCCATGCGCAAGATTTCGCGCCTTACCGGTGTGGTATTCGTAACCGCCTATCTGGTCTATGTCTTCCAGCTTGTCGTAGCATAGGTCCTGAGCCTAAAGTTTATTCAGTGCAAGGCATCTCGGATTTGTCCGCACATGTTGACAAGGACCAAGGCAGCAAATGACAGGCCATATCCCCAAGACGGTTTTGATTACCGGTGCTGCAAAACGCATCGGGCGGGCAATCGCACTTGATCTTGCCCGGAACGGCTATGACATCGCCCTTCATTGCCACAGCTCCAGGGCGGATGCGGAAATGCTGGCCGCAGAAATCCGTGATCTTGGGCGGCGTGCCTGCGTGGTGACGGCCGATCTCGCAGATGACAGCGCAACAGAACAGGTCGTCGAACTGGCCACCAGGGCCTTGGGCCGTATTGGTGTTCTGATCAATAATGCATCGACGTTTGAATATGATGATGTACAAGGCGCAACCCGCGAAAGCTGGGATTTGCACATGGAAACCAATTTGCGTGCGCCGTTTGTCTTGTCTCAGCAATTTGCAAAGCATCTGCCAGAAGAGTGTCAGGGGGCGATTATCAACCTGATCGACCAGCGTGTCTGGAATCTGACGCCGCATTTCCTGACCTATACCCTGTCAAAAGCCGGTCTTTGGACATTGACCCAGACGCTTGCCCTGGCTTTGGCACCAAAAATTCGGGTCAATGCCATCGGACCGGGGCCTGCACTACCTAGTACGCGGCAAACACAGGATGTTTTCGATGCGCAATGCGAAAAAACACCTCTGAAAGTTGGTACAAATCCACAAGAGATTTGCGACGCCGTTCGATTTTTCCTTG
This sequence comes from Thalassospira sp., assembly GCA_048264285.1. Taxonomy (GTDB): domain Bacteria; phylum Pseudomonadota; class Alphaproteobacteria; order Rhodospirillales; family Thalassospiraceae; genus Thalassospira. Next base: position 80,659 of record JBLXDD010000004.1, on the reverse strand, counting down.
CCGCGCCAGCCATCACCGGGCAAATGTTAGCGCTTGACGGCGGGCAGCACCTCGATTGGGCGCCCAGTGGCAAAGACGACCAGCCAATGGAATGATGTCTGACGGCGATTGCTTAAATCGCGACCAGCATCGGGCGGGACACATGTGGTGTATTGACTGGGCCACGCAAAAAAGCAGCACAAGGAAGACCGGAATATGACCGCAGGCCTCAAGCAGGACGCCAAAATTACCACCTTGCCATTCGCTGACATGCCGCAGGCGGAAACAGCAGGCAGCCTGCGCCGTGTCTTCGTGCGAGACATGATTATTCATACCTCTATCGGTGTTTACGAACACGAAAAAGAAGCCCCGCAACGTGTTCGGATCAATCTTGATCTGGCCGTCCTCGAAGGCGACGGTGTTCAGAATGACGACATTACCACAGTGCTCAGCTACGAAGATCTGGTGGTGGGCACCCGTCGCATTTGTCAGGATGGTCACACCAACCTTGTGGAAACCCTTGGGGAAAAACTGGCTGATATGTGTCTTGCGGACCCGCGCGTGCGCAAGGTGATCGTCAGGGTTGAAAAGCTGGACGTTTTTGAAGACGTTGCTGCGGTGGGTGTTGAAATCGAACGCCACAATATCGCGCGTTAATTTTCATCCGTAATCTTGAAAAAATTTACTTTTTCGGACGCGCGCATCAAGGGACTCTTTGATTCCTGTGGGGCGAATCGCAATTGTGCTTATGCACAAGCATCTGGCACCATGGAATCAAAGGAAAATATTCATTTTTTACAGCTCTATTACTGAATGATTTCAGGTTGACAGTAATTTTATATAAATAAAACAATGACTTAACTGTTTTGCTCAATATTTGTGCACTTCACAGAACGTTAAGACTCTCAAGGGGTGCAGGAAGTCACCCCCCTATTACCCACATAGTTATCCACAGCCGTGGTGGACATCTTTTTCAGGCAATCGATTCCCCCGGTCACGGTTGCGCTGTTAATCTTTTCGTCTATGTTTCAAAGCACGTCTGCCAGTGACGGCCGTCACAACTATGAATGTATTTTTACTGAACATGGAGTGCCTTGATGAAGCCACCTGTTTCGCCCGATAACCCGGCCGGGGATATGTCCCCGGGACGGGAAATCGGTTTGTCGCTTGACGGTGACACGACCGATGGCGGGGCGGCACGCGGGGTGGATGCGATCAAAAATGCGCTGAAAACCATGCCGGGATCACCCGGCGTTTATCGCATGATCGATGACAAGGACCGTGTTCTGTATGTCGGCAAGGCCAAGAACCTGAAAAAGCGCGTGGTGTCTTATACCCGCATCATGCAGTTGCCGATCCGCATTGCCCGCATGGTGGCGCAGACCGTGAAGATGGAAATCATCACCACCCATACCGAGGCCGAGGCGCTCCTTCTTGAATCCAACCTGATCAAAAAGCTTAAGCCACGCTACAACATCCTGCTGCGCGACGATAAAAGTTTCCCCTATATCCTGATCACCGAGGATCACGACTATCCGCGCATCGTCAAACATCGCGGCGCACGCGCCAAGGATGGCAGTTGCTTTGGCCCCTTTGCCTCGGCCTGGGCGGTGAATAACACCATCAACCATTTGCAACGCGCCTTTTTGCTGCGGTCTTGCACCGACGGGGTGTTTTCCAACCGCTCGCGTCCGTGTTTGCTCTATCAAATCAAACGCTGTGCGGCCCCCTGTGTCGATCGCATTTCCAAGCCCGATTATGACGAGCTTGTTGATATCTGCCGCGATTTCCTGACCGGGCGCAGCCAGAAAATCCTCAAGCAGCTTGAAGCTGACATGATGGATGCGTCCGAAAAGATGGAATTCGAACAGGCCGCGATGTATCGCGACCGCATCCGTGCACTCAGCCAGATCAGATCGCATCAGGACATCAATCTCGAAGGCGTCGAAGAGGCCGATGTGATTGCCCTTCATCAGGAAGGCGGGCAAAGCTGTGTGCAGGTCTTCTTTTTCCGCTCCGGCTCGAACTATGGCAACCGGTCCTATTTCCCGCGCCATGAACAATCGGCCGAAATTCCCGAAATCCTCTCGGCCTTTGTCGGGCAGTTCTATGCTGATAAACCCGCACCTAAACAGATATTCCTGTCGCATGAAATCGAAGGTCAGGAACTGGTCGAAACAGCCCTTGGCGTGAACAATGACCGCAAGATCGAATTGCTCGTGCCCAAGCGCGGCGGCAAACGCAAACTGGTCGAACATGCCCTGACCAACGCCAAGGATGCCTTGGGGCGCCGTCTGGCTGAAAGTGCGACACAGCGCAAATTGCTCGAAGACTTGGCAGACAAGCTTGATCTTGAAAGCACGCCCGAACGGATCGAGGTGTATGATAACTCCCACACCCAGGGCACCAACATGGTCGGCGGCATGATTGTCGCCGGACCCGAAGGCTTCATGAAAAACGCCTATCGCAAATTCAACATCAAGGGCGATATTGCGCCCGGTGATGACTTTGCCATGATGCGCGAAGTCTTAACGCGCCGCTTTGCCCGCGCCCAAAAAGAAGACCCGGACCGCGAAAACGGTACATGGCCGGACCTCTGCCTGATTGATGGCGGCTTGGGGCAGCTTGGCGTGGCACGTGAAGTCCTCGAAGATCTTGGCATCGAAGATGTCATGCTGGTCGGTGTTGCCAAGGGGGTTGATCGCAATGCCGGCAAGGAAGTGCTGCACATCCCCGGCAAGGCCCCGGTGCGCCTCGATATGAAAGACCCGGTGCTTTATTTCATTCAGCGCCTGCGCGACGAAGCCCACCGTTGGGCAATCGGTACCCACCGCGCCAAACGCGGCAAACAGATGGGCAAAAGCGCACTTGATTCAGTGCCCGGTGTCGGCGGTGCGCGCAAAAAGGCACTGCTCCATCACTTCGGCTCGGCGCGCGGGGTCGCCGATGCCGGGCTCTCGGATCTTGAGGCCGTCGATGGCATCAGTGCCGCCCTTGCGCGCAAGATCTATGATCATTTCCATGAAGGAAAGTGATCATCTCTTTTCTTCAGATATGCCGTTGTTCGTCCATCGAGTCATGCAGAATGCGAACAACGAATATGTCATTGCCTTCAATGAGGTAATAGATCATATGGCGCTTGTGATGATGGCAACACATGCCGGGGTGCAGAAAGCCGACATCCCGACCCATATGTGGTGTAAGGACAAGGTTTTGCAGGCAGTCGCGTAAAGATAAAAAATAGTCAGTGGCCCGTTCTGCGCCAAATGTTTCGTGGGAATATCGATATATCCCCTCAAGGTCCTCATCGGCCTTTCCCGATAGGACATAGTCACCCATCGGCCAGCTTCTTTTGGGTGTCCTGAAGAATCTCCTCAACCGAGCGGGCGCTTCGGCCGCTATTCAGGCCATCGGTCAGCGCTGCTTGAAGCAATTTTTGCCTGCGTTGGTCCTGGCGGATCAAATCCCGGATGTAGTCACTGGAACTCGCATATTCCCCCTGATCAATCTGCGCTTCGACCCATTCGCGCATCAGATCGGGCAGGGATACATTCATTGTGGCCATGGGATGCTCCATCATCTGTATTTGGCAAATTATGCCAAATATTGCCAAAAGCGTCTATGGTGGATCATTCCCGCCTTGCTTTTTGCTGCCCGTGGCGCGATACCCGGTACGCCCTGCCGCCCGGCGGGGCATTTTCGCGCGAAACGTCCATAAATAATCGGCTTACCATCAATGCGATATTTTCCTTCCTGGTCTGTGACCCGGTCATCCACAGTCATGCCTGATCAACGTCTGCCTTGGGGCGCGATGTTTCCGATGGGGTTGCAACACCTTGTTGCGATGTCAGGTTCGACCATCCTTGGCCCGCTTCTGATGGGGTTTGATCCCAATCTTGCGATCCTGTTTTCCGGTATCGGAACCCTGATCTTCTTCATCTGCACGGCGGGGCGTGTGCCAAGCTACCTTGGGTCTTCTTTTGCCTTTATCGCCGTTGTGATTGCCGCGACCGGTTACGCCGGGTCCGGCCCGAACCCGGATATTGGCGGGGCTTTGGGCGGTATTATTGCTGCGGGTGCTCTCTATGCGGTAATCGGATTGATCGTCATGGCAACCGGAACAGGCTGGGTGGAAAAGCTGATGCCGCCGGCGGTTACCGGTGCGGTTGGTGCCGCGATTGGCCTTAACCTCGCCCCGGTCGGGATCAATGGCATCACGGGCGATAACATGCATATGACGGTTGCGCTTCTGACCTTGCTTTCCGTGGCGTTTGTTTCGGTTTACGCACCGATTGCGCTCCGCCGCATTTCCATCCTTGTGGGGATTCTTGCTGGCTATGTGCTGGTTTTGATTCTCGGTAACGGGTTGGGGATGATGCCGGCAATCGATTTCAGCGAGCTGTCCCAGGCCCCCTGGTTTGGCATGCCGTCTTTTGTTGCGCCGCGTTTTGAAAGCTCGGCGATGTTCATGATTGCCCCGGTCGCCTTCATTCTGGTGGCTGAAAACCTTGGCCATATCAAGGCGATTGGCGGGATGACCAAACAGAATATGGATCGTTATATCGGGCGCGGTTTTGTCGGGGATGGTCTGGCGACCATGCTGGCTGGTTCGGGCGGCGGTACCGGGGTGACCACCTATGTTGAAAATATGGGTGTGATGGCCGTGACCCGTGTGTTCTCGACCCTGATCTTTGTGATTGCCGCTGTCATTGCGATTTTACTGGGTTTCTCGCCGAAATTCGGTGCTTTGTTGCACACGATCCCGGCCCCGGTTCTCGGCGGGCTTGGGGTTGCTGTATTTGGTCTGATTGCGGCGGCGATGGTGCGATTGTGGGTCGATAACCGGGTGGATTTCTCGGATGCACGCAACCTGTTTACGGTTGGCATCACGCTGATCTTCGGGGCAGGGGACTTTACCGTAACCTTTGGGGGCTTTGCGATTGGCGGTATCGGGACCGCAACCCTTGCTGCAATCATTCTTTATCAGTTGCTAAGCATCGGTCGGGGCAAGCCGGCACCGGTGTCGGAGGCCGCGATAAAGGCTGATTGATTGCCTTCGATGACAATCGGTAATGTGCGTTATTCTTCAGGGGCTGTGTCTCGGTTTTCTGACAATTGAACACAGCCCTTGTGGTTGCGCGTCCAAGCCTTTAATAATTGCCCATCTTTTGGGGCATAAGCCCCTGAACACAGACAGTCGTCGCCGATCTGATCGTCGAAAGTACCCTTACACAGGCCCTTTCATGAAAAACCAGATTCCCAACCTGCTGACCTTGTCGCGCATTATCGTTATCCCGGCACTGGTCGCGTCGTTTTACATTAATGGCCCCGTCGGGAACTGGATCGGTTTTGCGTTGTTTGCCTTTGCAGGTGTGACCGATTTCTTTGACGGTTATCTTGCACGTTCCATGAATGTGGTGTCCCCGCTTGGCCGGTTCCTGGATCCGATTGCCGACAAGTTGCTGGTCGCGGCTGCATTGATGATGATGGTTTCCTTTGACCGGATTTCAGGGTTGGCGGTGCTGCCGGCCGTGGTGATCATGTGTCGGGAAATCATGGTTTCGGGTTTGCGCGAACATCTCGCAGAACTCAAGGTGCCATTGCCGGTCACAGTCCTTGCCAAATGGAAAACCACGGCCCAGATTCTGGCCATCGGGTTCCTTCTGGTCGGTGATGCGTCGCCCGATATGATCCCGTCGATCCTGATTGGTGATATTCTGTTGTGGATTGCCGGCATCGTGACGGTCCAGACAGGCTATATCTATCTGCGGACCGGCCTGAAACATCTCGACTAATTCTTGCAATTCGGGACGATGGCAATGTCACGCGTTTCTGTTCAGCAACATGACTTTGACCCCGGGGCCGAACTTGCGGCCTTAACCGATGGGCGCACCGATATCGGGGCGGCTGTCAGTTTTGTCGGGCTGGTGCGTGATATTCATGGCGGGGAAAATGTCACGGCACTAACGCTTGATCACTATCCGGGCATGACCGAACGCGAACTTGAAAAGATCGCCGACGAGGCCGCCACCCGCTGGCCGCTCGATGATATCCGCATTGTGCATCGCTTTGGCCGCATGTTGCCCGGCGAACGGATCGTTCTGGTGATCGTGTTGTCGGCCCATCGCCGGGCTGCGTTCGAAGCCTGTGATTTTATTATGGATTTCCTGAAAACGCGAGCCCCGTTCTGGAAATGTGAGGAATCCTCACATCGTAAAAAATGGGTGAGCGCAAAGGCATCCGATGATGCCGATGCCGACCGTTGGAAATAACGCCCAGGCTGGCACCTCGCACTTTGCGCATCAGACAAACTTCAACAGGATCGAAACCAGTGCCTGCAAACCTTGCTGCAGGGCGGCGGCATCATTGACCTGTTGGCGCAGGTTCGCCATTTCAGCCATATCGGCATCATCGATCTCTATGGCGCTATCAAGTTGCTTGGCCTGAAGACTTTGCAGCAGGCTGGCGGCTTTGTCGAGATCGGGTTTGGTTGCGACTTTCTGATCAATCGTTGCGCCTTGATAGGTTACTGCCGCCGTGGCATAGGCTTCCTGTGCATCCGCAATCAAGGCACCGAGTGTCTGGCTCATTGCAATGTTCCCTCTCTGGTCTAGTTGGTGGCCGTTTCAAGCAGGCCGGTGCCCTGTGTTAAGATCTCCTTTGGGCTAAGCTTGTCGATCTGATCGGTCAGTTTGATGCCGTCCTCGACCGCCGTGATCAGTGATCTTACATCGAGCCTGGCGTAATTGTCGATCTGGCCTTGAAGCTTGTTGCCCAACGCCGACGCAGTCACAAAAGCCCGCAGGGTTTCGGCTTGCATGGTGCTTTCGGCCGCCATCAGGCTGTTCCATTCCTGCCACCAGGCCTCTACCAGCAGACGCTCCGCTTCGGGGTTGTTGCTATCCTGGCTGCGGATCTTGTTCAGTTCGGCAATCAGGGTGCTGCGCCGGGTCAGAAATTGCGGCGGGGTGCGGGCGAAATCATTGCTGATGGTGACAAGCTGTGTGCGCAGTTTTTCCAATATTGGGCCGGAATTTTTCACCGCCGATGCACCAAGGGCCGATCCCGCTTCGATATTGTCAAAGATCGCGACAAATTGCTGATACTGGCTGCGCAGCCCTTTTAGGGTGTCTTGCCATTCGCGTGCGACATCCGGATCGATCTTTACTGCGTCGGGATCAAGCAGGATCTCGATATTGGCGGGCGTGACCTTGCCAGTGAAGTCTTTGATATTGTTTACAAATGTATTGCGCTTTGCCGCATCCGATTTCGGGAAGGGGGCAAACTGGGTGGCATAGGCATCACCGTATTTGTCAAAGGCCCGTTCCGTTGCGCTGCCGAACTGGCTGACCGATAGTTTAAGTGTCTCGGCCTTTTGACTGCAGGCCGCAAGCAGGGTGATCGTGCCAATCAGAAAGCTGCGGCGGATAAATGAGGTGCAATTTGAAAAGGTCATTTCGGCCCCGTCTGATGAAATTGCCACGATAGGCGTCAGATTTCAGACGGGGGCGGGACCGGTTTGTGATGTGGAAACCGGTTTCCTTACGATTGTTCGGTGAAAATGAATAATGGGATGGATTATTTGCTCAGCATGAAAAGTGCCTGATTGCCAAAGAAGTTGGCAAAACCCGAATGGCTGTCCATCGAAACACGCGATCCGCTTTCATTGAGAACCATGGATCGTTCGATGGTCAAATTCATTTCGTCACATAGGGCAACAAAGTCCCGTACCGTGCAGAAATGAATGTTCGGTGTTTCATACCACAGGATCGGAAGGTTGGGGTTTTGCGGCATACGGCCCCGGAACATCAAATCAAATCGGGCACGCCAATGACCGAAATTCGGAAAGGACACAATCGCCTTGTTGCCGATACGCAGCAATTCCGACAGGACTTTTTTCGGGCGGTGGGTTGCCTGAAGGGTTTGGCTGAGGATGGCATAGTCAAATGCGCCATCGGGGTAATCGCCAAGATCACGATCCGCATCGCCCTGCATCACGGGCAACCCCTGTGCAACGCAATTGCGCACGCCTTCGTTGGAAAGTTCAAGTCCGCGCCCATCGACATTTTTGGTGCGGGTCAGATACCCCAGCAATTCACCGTCGCTGCATCCGATATCAAGAACACGTGTTCCCGGTTCGACCATATCGGCAATCAGTTGCAGGTCGACACGGATGCGATCACTATGCGCCGGATTGGCCGTATTGTTTGAAGCAGTCCCGTTCATGATTATTTCAGCCCCCGGCCTTCGGCGGCCCCTTCGATAAAGCCGCTAAGCACCATGTGAAAATCAGGCTCATCAAGCAAAAAGGCGTCGTGGCCCTTGTCGCTTTCAATTTCGACACAGCTGACATTGCAGGATGCCGCATTCAAGGCATGGGCCAGCGTGCGGCTTTCTGCGGTGGTAAAGCACCAGTCGCTGGAAAACGAGATGACGCAGAACCGGGTTTTCGATCCTTTGAAGGCCTCGGCCAGACGTCCGTCATATTCAAGCGACAGATCAAAATAATCCATCGCCCGCGTGATATAGAGATAGCTGTTGGCATCAAACCGGTCGACAAAGCTTTTGCCCTGATGGCGCAGATAGCTTTCGACCTGAAAATCATGATCGAAGCTATAGGTGATTGCGCCACGGTTCTGGAGCTTGCGCCCGAATTTGCGATGCAGGGCCGGTTGCGACAGATAGGTGATATGCGCAGTCATGCGCGCGACAGCCAACCCGCGTGACGGTTTCTTGCCTTCAAGCAGATAATTGCCCCCGCACCAGTCCGGATCGGCCATGACAGCCTGACGACCGACTTCGTGGAAGGCGATATTTTGTGCCGAATGGCGAAACGAGGTCGCAATCGGGGCGGCGGCATAAACGCGTTCGGGATAGCTTTTGCACCATTCAAGAACCTGCATGCCGCCCATCGAGCCGCCGATGACGGCAAACAGCATATCGATGCCAAGCGCATCAATCAGCATGGTTTGGGCACGCACCATATCGGCAATGGTGATGACCGGGAAATCAAGCCCCCAAGGCTTGCCGGTTTCGGGGTTGATTTCCTTGGGGCCGGTACTGCCGAGGCAGCCGCCAATCACGTTGCTGCAGATGACGAAATATTTGTCGGTATCAATGATCTTGCCGGGGCCGACGATTTCGGACCACCAGCCTTCCTTGCCGGTGATCGGATGCACATCATCGGCAACATATTGATCTCCTGTCAGGGCATGACACACCAGAATCGCGTTCGATTTGTCGGCATTGAGTTCGCCATAGGTCTGATAGGCCAGGGTAAAGGGCCCGAATTCCACACCGCTATCAAGGCGCAACTTGTCCGTCTTGCCAAGCACCATGTGGTGACCGGGAAGCGGGGGGCGCTTTTCTGTATTGGTTGCGGTGGACATGAATGGCGGTTTCCTTGCTTTTTTGATGATTTCTCGAACAAGCCGGCCTTTCGCAGGCAACGGGATGCCAAGTTCATTGGAAATCTATTAGCCTTAGCTATGAAGCAGAGCCGGGGTTAGTCAATCTTTTCTTTGCATTTCTGCGCCCCTGTCCTAATACTGTGCGCCGTTTTATAAAAGAGTGAATCATGGCGTGCGAAGACGAAAATTTGGCAAATCTTGACCTGGATGAGCTGCGCGGAGAGATCGACGAGATCGATCAGGCGATGCAGTCTTTGATCATTCGCCGGACAAAGGTTGTGCAGGCTGTCGGGGCCTATAAGGACCGTGTGATTGCGGCTGGTGGCAAGGTCAAGGTGCCGTATCGTCCGGCACGCGAAGCGCGCATCATGCGCACCCTTGTTGACCGCCATGAAGGGGCCTTTCCGAAAACGGCATTGATCCAGATCTGGCGTGAAATGATCGCGGCAGGAACCCGCCTTGAAGCGCCTTATACGGTTGCGCTGTGTCGCAATGCCGACGGGGTTGATTGCTGGGAACTGGCGCGTCTGAATTTCGGGTGCCTGAACGAGATCATTGAATTTGATACCGCCCGCGAGGCATTTGGCGCGCTTGAAGAGGGCCGCGCTGCTGTTGGTGTCTTTCCGAAGCCGGAGCTTGGTGAAGCGATGCCGTGGTGGACGCACCTGACAGACCAAAGTGCGGTGCGCGTCGTGTCCAAACTGCCGTTCGGGGGCCGTCCTGTTGGACGCGGCGAGACAACCGAAGGATTTGTTCTGGCCGCAATCGATCTGGAAGACAGTGGTGATGATCGGACTTTGTTCGTCGTTAGCCTGTCCAAAGAGATTTCAATGGATACTGTGCGCAAAAAAATTGCGGATGGTATCGACGGTTCGGTCATTCTGGGCTTTTCTGACGATCGTGCTGTCGATCGACGTTTTGTGCTTGTTGATGTGCCCGGATTCTTATGTAATCGCGCCGATGCGTTTCAGGCCACACTGGATGCGCAAGGCCTTCGCCCCGAAAGTTTGCGGGTGGTTGGCGCCTATGCCGTGCCGATTGCCGAAGACGCTCTAAGTTAAATATGCTTGGCAGACCGTAACCGGCTGCTGTTTCCCTTGGGAGAATATACCTATGTCTGCGCCCACCCCACGCCCCGGAATTCTTGATATCGCGCCGTATAAAGGCGGAAAATCCAGTGCTGATAGCGCTCAGCGCGTGATCAAGCTGTCGTCAAACGAAGGTGCCCTTGGCCCAAGCCCCAAGGCCATGGAAGCGCTGCGTAACTCGGCGGAACGCCTGCATCGTTATCCGGATGGTGGTTGCGATGTTTTGCGCCACAAACTGGCCGAGAAATACGGGTTCGAGTTTGACCAGCTTATCTGTGGCAACGGATCGGATGAAATTCTGACCCTGTTGATCCGTGCCTATGCCGGGCCGGGTGATGAGGTTCTGTATCCCGAGCACGGTTTTTTGATGTATCAGATCGGGGCAATGGGCGTTGGTGCAACGCCGGTCACGGCCAAAGAAACCAACATGACAACCGATGTTGACGCGTTGCTGGCTGCGGTGACCGACAAAACCAAGATCGTCTTTGTTGCCAATCCGAACAACCCGACAGGCACCTATATTTCGGATGCCGAGATGAAGCGCCTGCGTGATGGTCTGCGGGACGATATCGTGTTGGTGATTGATGCGGCCTATGCCGAATTCATGACCGGTCAGGAAGATTATTCTGCGGGTGAAGAGCTTGTGAAAGCGGGCAATAACACGGTGATGACCCGTACATTTTCCAAGATCTATGGTCTTGGCGGTATTCGTCTTGGCTGGTGCTATGCCCCGGCTGAAATTGCCGATGTTTTGAACCGTATTCGTAACCCGTTCAACGTGCCGTTGCCCACCCAGGAAGCCGGTGCTGCGGCGCTTGATGACGACGATTTCATTAATGATTGCGTGCGCCACAATGCCGAAACGCTTTCGTGGTTCCGCGATGAGGTCAATGCGATAGCCGGCCTTACCGCACATCCGAGCTATGGCAACTTTGTGATGGTCGAATTCCCGGCAGAAGAAGGCAAAAATGCCGATGCTGCCAATGATTTTATGATGGCACGCGGCGTAATCCCGCGCAAAATCGGTGCCTATGGCCTGCCGCAGATGCTTCGTATTTCTATTGGTACGAAGGAAGAAATGGAAATCTGCCTGCAGACCATCAAAGACTTTGTGAACGCATAAAATGACCAATACTGCATCCCAACCGCTGTTTGAAACTGTCGCCTTTATCGGCATGGGCCTGATCGGTTCATCCATGGCGCGTCGCATCAAGCGCGACGGCCTTGCCAATAAAATCACCTGTGCGGTCCGATCAGAAGCGACCCGCGACCGGGTGCTTGAACTTGGACTTGCCGATGAAGCCTATTGCGACATCAAACAGGCGGTTGGTGATGCGGATCTGGTCATGGTGTGTGCGCCGGTCGGCGCCAACGAAGCCATTGGCGGGCAACTGACCGGGGCGCTGAAACAGGGTGCGATTGTTTCCGATGTCGGGTCGGTCAAGCAATCGGTGATCCGCGACATCGCCCCGCATCTGGATGAGGGGGTTCATTTCGTGCCCGGTCACCCGTTGGCCGGTACAGAACATTCCGGCCCGGATTCCGGTTTCCCGGAACTGTTTGAAGAACGCTGGTGCATCCTGACCCCGATCCCCGGCGAAAGCGAAGATGCGGTTGCCAAGGTCAAAACGCTTTGGGAAGCGTGTGGCATGCATGTGGAATGCATGGATGCTGATCATCATGACCGTATTCTTGGCATCACGTCGCACTTGCCGCATCTGATTGCCTACACGATCGTTGGTACGGCAACCGATCTTGAGGATGCGTTGCGTCAGGAAGTGATCAAGTTTTCCGCATCCGGTTTTCGTGATTTTACCCGTATTGCGGCGTCTGATCCGACCATGTGGCGCGATGTGTTTTTAAATAACCGCGAAGCGGTTCTGGACGTACTTGGCCGTTTTCAGGAAGATCTGATGGCGTTGCAGCGTGCCATTCGCTGGGGCGAAGGTGACAAGCTGTTTGATCTGTTTACGCGCACCCGTGAAATTCGGCGTGGCATTGTGGATGCCGGACAGTATTTCGCCAATTTCTCGGCCGAGGGCGAGAATCGCAAAAGCGACGACAAAGCCAAGAAAAAACCGGCTGAATAATATCGTGATGCCCGGTTTGAGGGGATAATCCGACGGACAACGCCCCACATGTTGCGCCGTCCGGTCCGAGGGGATTGAAATGTCTGCCACCAATCATCCGGCCTTTGCCCGGATCATGCCTTTTGTGTTTGTGTTCCTGTGGAGCACGGGCTTTGTGGGTGCCAAATTCGGTCTGCCTTATGCGGATCCGTTTGTTTTCCTGTTTGTGCGATTTGTCATTGTCCTGATCCTGATGATCCCTGTGATCTTCCTGATGGGGGCGAAATGGCCCAAAACCTGGCGCGAAGCGGCCCATATCGGCACCACCGGGGTGCTGGTGCACGGGGTGTATCTTGGCGGAGTGTTCTGGGCGATTGATACCGGATTGCCAGCCGGGCTTGCGGCTCTGATTGTCGGCTTGCAGCCGGTTGTGACGGCATCGGTCGTTGGATCGCTTTTGGGGGAACGGGTTTCAATGCGCCAGTGGGGCGGGTTGATCCTTGGCCTGCTTGGTGTGGCGCTGGTTTTGTTGCCCAAGATCGGGGATGGTGTGGGCATTACCGCATTTGGCATCGGGTTGGCGGTTGCCGCCCTGTTTGGCATGACGGCGGGGACACTTTATCAGAAACGGTTCTGCACAGGCATGGACCTGATGAGCGGGACGGTGGTGCAATATGTCGCCGCCAGTGTTTTTGTCGGGGTTATTGCACTGTTCAAAGAGCCGCTGACCGTTGAATGGAGCATGGATTTCATTCTTGCCATGGCGTGGCTGGTGCTGGTTCTGTCGATCGGGGCGATCATGCTGTTGATGGTTCTGATCAAGCAGGGCGAAGCCACCCGCGTGGCCAGCATGTTCTATCTTGTACCCCCGACAGCGGCGTTCTTTGCCTGGGTTCTGTTTGACGAGCAACTTGGTGTTCTGGGATTTGCCGGGTTTGCGATTGCCGCCCTTGGGGTGGCATTGGTGATCATGAAGCGCTAGGTGTGCTATGCAAGCCGGACTGCCAGACAGGCTGCGAGAAGCTGCGCAATGGCTTGTTCCTGCGATGTAAAAGGTTTGCCTTTGCGCAAATAGTTCATTGTGCCGATCACTTGTTGCCCCAAAATCACCGGGACGTTCATGACCTGATCAAGGCCAAGCCCAAGAATGGTTTCATGATCGGAAAAAGCCCAGCGAATATCGTCGGGGCCACTGCCAAGATTGATGTGGCGATCAATCAGAACCTTTTGTCCCCAAGGGGTGTCTTTTTTCGGTTTGCGGCCGCCAACCGGATACACTTCGGGCATGGTTGATGCGATACGCTCTACCTCGATCGTGGCGGGGTGATAGCGCATGGCACTGTAAAGTTCGTTGGCGATTGCAGCGTTGCAAAGATCATGGAATGCGGTGTCTTCAAGTGCGGGGTCCGCAAGCCGGGTAAACAATTCGGTGGGGGTTTTCATGGTGCCGGTTTCCTGCGTGGTGGTGGCGCGAAGGGGCTAAATATTGACGGTTGCGGTTCCTGCGCGGCGTGGGTCCGCGAAGGCTGTCAATTTTCCATTTTCATCGGACATGGCAACACAGATGCCGCCTGCTTTCCATGTTTGCGGGGGCCAGGATTCCATGTCGTGACCCAGCGATTTTAGCTCTGTGACGGCGTTATCTGGCAGGTTCTGTTCATAAAGAACCTTGTTGGGATAGGCGATGTGGGGCGCAAATGAACCAGGATAAGCATAACTTGAAACCCGAGGTTCGAGGACGGCTTGTTCCAGGCTTTTGCCGCAATCCATCATCTGAACCAGAACCTGGGCCATGGCCTGGATCTGGATGTCACCGCCCGGGGTTCCCATCGCAAGCCAGGGTTTGCCGTTTTTCAGGCCGAGAATCGGGTTTGGCGTCAGACGCGGACGTTTGCCCGGAGCCAATGCATTGAGATGCCCGGGGATGGATCGCGACTGTGATCCGCGTGAGGAAACACTAAGCCCGGTTCCGGGAATAACCTGGGTATCCGCACTGGGATCGCTGGGCGTTGCCGAGAACATGTTCCCTTCGCCATCAATCACACTGACATGTGATGTATCGGCAGAGCCCCGCACATATTCCGGAATTTCTCCGGCGTTGCTGCGATGAGAGGCAAGGGTGCAATCCATATTGCCCGGTTCGGGCATCGGATCAGATCGGGTGCTTGATATTGTCGCCAGCCGTGCGGCGATAAAAGATGGATCAAGCAGGGCTGCGGGATCAATCTTCATGTAATCGGGGTCTGTCACAAAGGCCTCGCGGTCTGCAAAAACCCGTTTGAGAACTTCGATCAGGAAGTGGCGATCAATATCGCCGTCAGATTTAAGAATCCGTTGTTTGCCTGCCGTTTCGAGCATGGCAAGTGTTTCGGCCATTGCGATGCCTTGGCACCACGCCCCGCAGCAGTAAATTTCGCTGTCCCGGAATTTGACCGGATAGGTCTTTTCTTCGCGGACGTCGTAGGTAGCCATGTCTTCCATGGTGAGCAGGCCGCCATTTTCGGCGTGGAAAGATGTAATTCGCCGCGCAATTTCACCTTCGTAAAAGGCGGATCTTGCCGCAGCCAATCCGGCTTTGCGATCACCTTTGGCCTGGTGTTCGGCATCGATCATGATTTGCAAGGTATTGGCGAGATCGGTTTGAACAAATAACTCGCCAACCACAGGCGGTTTGCCGTTGGGCAGGAAAATCTCGGCCGTTGACGCGAACCGTTGATATTCGCGATGGCGGGACTTTACGAATTCGGAAAGCAACTCGAATACGGGAAATCCGTCGCGCGCGGCTTTTACGGCCGGGGCGGCGACATCGGCGAACCGCATGGTGCCATGTTCGGACAGGGCGCGAATCCAGCTGGCAGGTGCGGCTGGTACCACGGTGCGTAAAATACCCTCGGGGACAGTATCGCCGAAATTATCGTGGAACCATTCGACATTGGCGGCTTTGGGCCAAACACCAACCCCGTCATAGCTTGTGATCTGGCCGGTTTTTCCATCACGCAGAATGATCGGGGCAACACCGGCAACAGATACAAGTTCGGGGTGAACAACGCCAAGAGCCAAGCCCGCAGCGACACCGGCATCAATGGCATTGCCGCCAGCGCGAAGCATTGCTTCTGCTGCGTCAGTGGCGATCGGGTGGCCTGTGGCAATGGCGAAGTTGTTGGTACTCATGGGTTTTCCTTGAAGCCTTTCTAAAACGGCGAGGATGGAGTGCGAGGCGTTCTGCTGCCGTTATCTTCATATCTTCTTCTATTATTTAACTACGTAGTTGACAAGTCATAACTAGTTAGTTTTATGATTGGGGCATGAGTAAGGAACGGATAACCAACACCCTGAAACGTGTGGCGGCAGAAATGGAAGCTGGCGAAGCAAACAGCTCGCTTCCGAAATATGCACGCCTTGCGGAAGCTTTTTACGGATGTGTCCGCGATGGGCACTACCTGCCCGGCGACCCACTGCCGAGCGAGACAGAATTGTGCGATGTTCTTCCTGTGGGCTTAAGCACGGTGCAAAAGGCACTGGCACAGCTGGTTGAACAGGGGATCGTCGTTCGTCGCCGTAAGCTCGGAACCTTTATTGCCGATTTTCGCAGTCAGGTTCCCGAGGTTCACGTTTATCGTTTTCGTGATCCGGTAACGGGTGAAATTCTTTTGCCCTATACGCGCGGCATTGCAGTCGAAGAGGCCCACACCGAGGAACTGGGACCTTTGGCCATCGGGTTTGAAGGTGATCCTGTTGTGCGTCTTGATCGTCTGGTCTGGATAGAAGGCGAACGCCCGGTATTCAGTTCCATTTTCCTGCGCAAAACTCATGCCGAAGGACTGTCGGATCGTGGCGGTCTTAACAATTTCGACGGGGTTTCGGTTCACCGGCATCTTGCGGAAACATTCAATCTGCCGACCCTGTCGGTTACCCACCGGGTAACGGCCGACGAACTGTCTGCGAAAGCTTGTGCAAACCTGGATCTGGCAGCACCGCATGTCGGGCTGATCTGGGAAGCAACAGATCGCAGTTTCAACGAAAAACAAATTCTTGTGCAGCGCTTCGAACTGCCAAGGGGGCATCGTCCGATGGAAATCATCGAAGGAAAAAAATCGTAAGGATTTTGGATCCTATTACGTCTGGAGAACGAGGAGTTTGAAAATGAAAAAGGTACTGGCGGCAGCAGCAATGCTGGCTTTGAGCACCGGTCCGGCATTTGCCGCTGATTGGCAGCCCGACGGACCTATCCGTCTTTGGATCGGTTATGGCGCGGGTGGTGGCACCGATGTTCAGGCACGTATGCTGGCCAAAGAACTTGAACAGACCCGTGGCTGGATTCTGGTTCCGGAAAACAAGTCCGGTGAAGATGGCGCTGTGATGTCAGCTCAGTTGAAAAACGAGGCACCCGATGGTCAGACCCTCGGCTTTGCCATCACCACGACTTATAATTTCGCACCGATGAATAGCGAAAATATCTCGCCGGAGGACTTCACCTATATCACCACCACTGCCGGATCGCAGATGGCGGTTTTGGCACGTACATCATCGGGCTGGAAATCGCTTGATGACGTCAAGGCCGCAGCCGAGGCTGGTGAAACCCTTGTATGGGCAAACTGGGGGACGCAGGTCGAAGCCGGCGCAGAAGTTGTTGCACGCAAACTTGGCATCACGGTTAACCACCTGCGGACCGCAGGCGGCAAGGGTGCCCTGAATGCTGTTGTGGCCGAAGATGCCAATCTTTCATGGGGCGGGGGCGTTCAGCGTCCGCTGGTCGAAGCTGGCGAACTGACCATTCTTTCGTCGGCCGAAAGCAGCCATCTGGTGCAGGCGCCCGATACCCCGACACTGAAAGAACAGGGGATCGATCTTGATCTTGGCTACAAATACATCATCGTTGGCCCGAAAGGCATGTCTGACGAGGTACGCGACACGATTGCCGAAGCCGTTGCCGAGATCCTGAACAATCCTGAAAGCGAAACCCGCAAATTCATTGAAAAGCAGTATCCGCCGGCACCGGTTATTGAAACCGGCGATGCTTTGCGCAAAACCATCCTTGATGGCTATGTGGCCAATGTCGAAATGATGAAGGCACTGGTAGAATGAATGACTCCCGTCTCGAAGCGCCGGTAAAAAAGGCGCGGTGGAACCTTTGGCTGGGGGTGGGGACACTTGTTTTCGGTGTTCTGTGCTTCACCGTCTGGTTTCCCAATGACATTCGGGGCGGCATTATCGAACGTACGATCTCCGGGCGGATTGCGCCCGGAGACTCTTTCTTTCCGGTGATCCTGGTCGGATTGATGATGCCGCTTGGCTTGCTGCTTACGCTTAGTCATTTTCGTCACAGCGAGACCAGCATTGGGGAGCCTGCAGGCGAAATCACAGGTGCCAATATCTTCTTCCTGGTGCGGTTCCTGTTGCTGACTTTTATCGGACTGTTTTTCATGTCCAATACCGGTCCGGCGCTGGTATGGGCGTGGAACGGGCTCGGATTTGGCGAGATTTCGTCCTATCGCGCGGTTTCCACCACTTTCCCTATCAATGTTTCGGGCTTTTTCCTTGGCGGTATGGTGATTACCTGCGGCTTTGTGTTCATGACCCGGCATTGTCTGCGTTGGCGTGATGCATTGATCTGTCTTTTGACCGTGCTGTTCCTGATTCTTGTCTTTAATGGCCTGCTCGAAGACGTTTCGTTGCCGCCAAACCGCAATCTTTGAGGACTGATCATGGAGTTGGCGTTTCAATATATCGGGCTGGGCATCCAATCGGTGTTTTTCGATGCCGATGGACAGTTCTGGCTGATGCCGGTCCTGATGGTTCTGACCGGGATCATATCAGGCATTTTCTTTGGTGCGATTCCGGGCCTGAGCGGGCCGTTTGCCCTGGCGCTTGCATTGCCGGTTTTGACATCTGTTTTCGGGTATTCCAACGAGGCATTATTGCCGGTTCTGGGCTGTCTTGTCGGTCTGATGAAGGGGGCGACGGTTGGCGGGGCTGTGCCGGCAATCCTGTTTAATACACCCGGCACACCCGATGCGTTTCTAACGACTGCCGATGGCTATCCGATGGCGCAAAAAGGACAGGCCAGAAAGGCCGTCCAGACCAGCCATTTTGCATCGGTCATGGGGGACAGTTTTTCCGATATCGTGCTGTTTGTTGCAGCCCCGGTCTTTGCTGTTGCGGTGGAACGGGTGCTTGACCTTCCGGAAAAGTCGGCACTGATTATCCTGTCGCTTTGTTTCATGGCGGCAGTCGTCGGCAATGCCCCGCTGAAAGGATTGCTTGGCGGGCTTTTGGGCATGTTGTTGTCGTTGGTTGGCTCAACCTTGTCGGGGAATGGGGTGCGCCTGACCCTTGGTTTTGACGGGCTTGGTTCTGGCGTTCCTTTGACATCGGCGGTTCTGGGGGTTCTGGTTCTTTCCGAAGTTCTGATCAGCGTCGAAGACATGTCACGGGCACGCAAAGCCCGTAAAGAATTGCCCAAAACCCCGGAAATGGGGCCGTCTTTGACCTGGGCGGAACGGTTTCGGATGATGCCCGCGATCTTGCGTTCGGCAAGTATCGGGACCGTTATTGGTGCCTTGCCCGGTATCGGGACGACCACGGCAGCAACCCTTTCCTATGATACGGCAAAGCGTCTTTCGAAAAAGCCTGACGAATTTGGCAAAGGCACCCCCGAGGGGGTTGTCGCGACCGAAGCGGCGAATTCTGCTGTGTCGGGGGCCAATCTTATTCCGGTCATGAGCCTTGGCATTCCGGGGAATTTCGCCGCTGTTTTCCTGATCCTTGCGGTGGAAACCATTGGTGATTTCTCGTTCGGTCCGTCGGTGTTCAAATTCACCGAGATCAAGGAAATCGAAGGTTATGGCATGATCATGAACAAAGATCTGGTCATGGCATTCGGTTTGTTCACGCTGATGGTGATGGGCAATATCTTTAACTGGACCCTTGGCGGGTTTGTCATGCGCTTTTTGGTGCATATGGCGCGTATCCCCAAAGATATCGTCATGCCGTTGATCCTGCTGGTGGCATTGACGGCTGCCTATGTGCAGGATGGCGGGTATCGCGGTCTGGGCACTGCGCTGGTGTTTGCCGTGATTGGTTATCTGATCAGAAGGCTTCAGGTCTCGACACTGCCATTCGTGATCGGGTTCTTGCTGGCACCGGCACTTGAACAGTTAATCCGTGGTGCCTTTACCGCCAGTGGCGGGGATGCGTTCTTCCTGCTGAAATCTCCGATTGCGGTGATCATGCTGGGTCTGTCCGGTTTCCTGATTGTGCGTATGCTTCTTCAGGGGCGGCAAAAGGTGGCTTCGAAAAGTTAGCCCCTGACACATTGATCACGATATCCGTATCCGTCAAAGACGGACACCCCGGCCGGGAATTTGATCCGGCCGGGGTGTTTGTTTTTTGAGGTGGGGGTATTTGCCAAAAGAAAGAGACTTCATCTGCATCGGGCTGTTTTCAAACAAGTCGAAAATGATTAGGGTCATTTTCCTTGCTGACCAGGTGCTTGCACAACGCAGTAAACAGGCGTGTGCCGTGGTAGGAAGGTCTTGTCGCCGGAGGAAGTTTTGGTTCAGCACGAAGAAAAATGGGTTTTTGGATATGGTTCGCTTCTGTGGCGACCCGGTTTTGATTTTGCCGAATGCGCGCGGGCGCTGTTGCCCGGCTATCATCGGTCGTTTTGTATCTATTCCCATCATTATCGCGGCACGCCGGAAAATCCCGGTTTGGTTCTGGGCCTGAACAAGGGCGGGGAATGCGTTGGCAACGCCTTTCGCATCACCCATGAAAACTGGTCAAAGGTGAAAGCCTATCTTGATGAGCGCGAACTGGTGACCAACACCTATATTCCGGCCGATGTCGAGGTGGAACTTGAAGACGGTCGCAAGGTGGTGGCCCACACTTATGTTGCCGACCCGACCCACGAACAATATGCCGGAAATCTGCCGGTCCGCACCGCCGTCGAGATCATCGTTGCCGCGCATGGCAATATTGGGCCCAACCTTGAATATCTTGAAAATACGGTGCGCCATCTTGATGAAATGGGCATCGTTGATCCGCCGCTTCATGATCTGATGGATCTGGTGCGGCGCGAATATGGCGAGATCAATATGGGGGCGGGGATCTGATGCGCCAGTCAAACGGAACGACTGTTTCTGCCACCCAGACCGGGTCGCAAACGCCGCTGACCGTGGCCTATCTGATGTTGGTGGCCTGTTCGCTGATGTGGGGGTCAAACCATGTGGTGGCGCGCGGCATCAATGAAACCGTGCCGTTCGAGGCCCTTTCATTCTGGCGCTGGATTGTCGCGATCTGTTTGTTATTGCCGTTTTGTGCCAAGTATCTGCGCCGCGACCTTGCGATCATGGCCGAACACAAATTGTCGATGTTCCTGATCGGCTTTACCGGTGTGTTTTTGTTTTCGGTGGTGATTTATCTCGCGGCCTATAACACGACGGCGGTCAATACCGGACTTTTGAACGCGACGACCCCTATCTGGGTGTTGTTGTTTGCCGCCCTTTTGACGGCGGACAAGCCGCGGCTTGGGCAATGGCTGGGCGTTTTGATTGCCGGAACAGGCACCGCAACCATCATTGCCAAGGGGGACCCGTCGGTTTTTGCCAGAATGGATTTCGTTCTGGGTGATGTGCTGGCGATGCTTTCGGCCATGGTCTGGGCGGCTTATTCGATGTTTCTTAAACGCGCGCCAAAGGGTGTGCATCCGCTCAGCCTGGTGTTTGTGTCCGCCGTGATCGGTTTGTGTTTCTTAACCCCGCTTTATGTCTGGGCGCTACTGGTAGATGGAAAACCGTTCTTCACATCGCTTGATCCGGTCTGGCCGGACATGATCAAGATTTTCTATATCGGGGCAGGGCCGGCGTTTCTGGGCTATATGTTCTGGAACAGAGGGGTTTCGATGGTCGGTCCGGCCAAGGCGGGCGTGTTCATGTATCTGATCCCCGTTTGTTCAAGCGGCCTTGCCATCGCGTTTCTGGGCGAGGCATTGCATCTTTATCACCTGGCGGGGATTGTCCTGATTGTGTCGGGGATCTGGCTTGTGACGCGCAAGAAAGCCTGAGGCGGAATTCGTTACAGCATCAATGCATGAAAAGGGCCCGCAAACCGGATGATGGTGCGGGCCTTTTACTTTGGGGACGCATTGGCATTATGCGGTGTTTTTGCTGTCTTCAGGGGCCTCGTGGGGCGCCTTCTGCTGCTGTGCTGCGATATCATCGGAGGTCAGCATTGGCAGGTTGAATTCGGCTTGTGCTTCGGCCTCAAGCTCGCGGGTGCGGGTATCAATGCGGGTCTTGATTTCCTTCATGAAGGTTTTGCGATCAAGCCCCGGTTCCATCGCAGGAAGCAATTCCATCGTGACCCGACCGCCATATTTCATAAAGCTGTCGCGGCCCCAGAACATGCCGGAATTCAGCGCCACCGGAATGACTTTGACATCCGGGAAGGATTTATACAGCGCGAAAATACCCGGATGGTAGGGCCGGTCAGAGCCGGGCGGCGTGCGTGTGCCTTCGGGGAAGATGATGACCTGCCGGTTTTCCTCGAGCGCCTTGGCGGCCCCTTTGATCATGTCTTTTAGCGCCGCACTGCCAGCCGACCGGTCAACCGCGATTTGCCCGGACAGGATCAGGAACTGACCAACCAGCGGAATACGGGTCAGTTCTTTTTTCAGGATATAGGCCGGGTCCTTGACCACGGTATGAAAAGTCAATGTTTCCCAGGCCGATTGGTGTTTGGCGACAATGATACACGGACCGTCTGGCAAGTTTTCCAATCCGGTGATGCGTCTTTGCATCCCGACCGAATAGCGCAGCATAAACTGAATAAGCCGACACCAAGCATGGCCGACAAACTGGTTTGCTTTGCGGCCAAACAGCATCAACGGCGTGAAAACAATGCACAAAGCCGCCGTTCCGCCAAAAAACAACACGTTAAACAGTAACGCGCGCAGGGTATTCATTCAGACAAAATCCTTTGTGGGCCCACAATTGCACTGTTTAGTAACAGCAATATGACAATTGGAAAATGCCCATTGTTCAACCATCTTTGCCAGTGGCATTTGAAGCAGAGTAATCATCAAGGTCCGAAGCCTTGTCATGTGCATTGCCCGGGGCGCGCAGGGCATGCTGGTCACTATCTGGCAGCCAGTTAAGTAACGTATTGCGCAGGCTTGCAAAAACATACTTGTTATATTCACTGGCAATCAGTGCGGAGCTGCCCGGGAAACGCCACCAATTGTCGATTTTGACGTGATCGGGAAATACCGGATGGGCGATAATATCAACATCTGGCATCAGGCTTCTGAATTCCAGAAGCGATCTTGGCATATGGTAATTGGCCGTTACGATGCGCAAGCTGTGATAGCCTTCTTCATGCATCCAGACTGCCGTTTCAATGGCATTGCCGCGGGTATTTTCCGCAACATGGCCCAAGACGACGCAGCATGAAATCAGACGCGGGTCGGATTTGCCAACCGACAGCAGTTCATCGACTTCGACCCCGCGATAGACCCCGGAAATAAAAAGTTTGTCGGCAAGGCCGCGCATCAAAAGGCGGCGGCCTTCGGAAAGCCGTTCGCTGCCGCCGGTCAGAACGACGATGGCGTTGGTCTTTTCGGCCGGGCTATCGACGGTTTTGGGAATGTGGTCCACATACCAGATGAAGCCCGCAGCCCAGACCATCGCGCAGAAAATGATCGTGGAAAGCAAAAAGCGGAATCGTCTGAACCGACGGCGATGCTGCACACTAAGCGGTGGCTTATTCATGGGTGCGTGCCTGAGCGATCTGGCATGAATTCGGGACTCCTGAGAGGGCCAAGGCCATGATCCCAAAAGGGAAGTGGTGACAAGCGACTATACGAAGACCGCCTTCCGGTTACAACATCCGGTGTAGCACACGCAGAACGGTTCTGGTTGCGGTTATCCCCGCCACCATTGCAACGATGAAGGGAATGGCGACAATCAGGCCGATAAAGGTCGGGCTGAGAACAAGTGCGGGAACGGGCCAGCCCGCCCGCATGCCAAGCCAGCCGATCAGGGCCGAAATCGGCAGCGCAATCAAAAGGCCGATCAGTGCGCCAAAGAATGCAAGGCGCTGATTGTGGCGTCCGAACTGACGGGCGATATAATTGTCTTGTGCGCCAATCAGATGCAGCAATTCAATGATGCGGTGATGAATGGACAGCCCCGAACGGGTGGCAAAGATTACCGAAAGCATGGTGGCGCCAAACAGCACAACGATCAGAAGTGCCAAAGCCAGTTCGACGGAGAATGCAACGTCGGCAATACGTTCGATCCAGATGCGGTGATCATCAAGAACGGCTTCGGGGGCGATGACGCCCAGACGGCTTTCGAGTGCGTCAAAGTTAAAACCGGTTTCCGGGGTTACTTCGATGATGCGCGGTATCGGCAATTCACTGATGACTTCATCGGGGCCCAGCCACGGTTCAAGCAGGGCGGCCATGGTATCGGGGCTGAGTTCCTCTATCCGGGCAATGCCAGGCAGGGCGGAAACTTCGTCAATGATGGTATCAACGGTTTTTTGCAGAGCGGCTTCGCGTTCGGCAGGTGTGCGATTGGCAAGCTCGGTCGGGGGAACCTGTATCGACAGGCTGCCTTCGATCTGGCCTGACCATTGACCAACACTGTCATGCAAAGCTGCAAGCCCGACAATTGAAAAAGTCAGAAGGGCAACCATCAGGGCGACGATGCTCGGCAAAAAGCGCGAGGATGAATCGCTTTCCAGCGGTAGGTGCGATGGTGGTGCGCGAAATGCCATGATCGTGTGTTGGTCCTGTTGATCCCGTTGGTGCGAATCGAAAAGGTGATTATCCCGGTGTTCAGCCGTTATGAGTCACATCGTGCAAGGTACCACCTTCGAGCAACCATTGCGTATGGCCAAACCGTCTGACCAGTTGCCGGTTATGGGTTGCGATCAGAACGGTGGTACCCAGTTTGTTGAGTTCTTCGAATAGATATAGCAAGCGCATGCCGATTCGGTCATCAACGTTGCCGGTCGGCTCATCTGCCAGAAGCAGGGCCGGACGCCCGATAACGGCGCGCGCGATGGCAACGCGTTGTTGCTGACCACCTGACAGGCGTGATGGTTGTGCATTGATATGATCGCCAAGCCCGACCCATTCGAGAAGTTCGGTCACGTTTTTGCGAATCTGAAGGTCTTCGACCCCCGCCACGCGAAGCGGCAAGGCAACGTTTTCGAAGGTTGTCAGATGGTTGATCAGGCGGAAATCCTGAAACACGACGCCGATCTTGCGGCGAATCGCGGGCAGTTCATCACGCGGAATACGGATATTGTCGCGTCCAAAGATCGAAATTTCGCCGCGTGTCTGACGTAACGCCAGATACAAAAGCCGCATCAGCGTGGATTTACCAGCCCCGGAGGCCCCCGTCAGGAAATGAAAACTGCCGCGGCCCAGTGAGAAATTGAGGTCGCGCAAGATTTCAGGTCCGGACTCATAGCGGACTCCGACATTCCTGAAACTGACAACGTCGTTCAAAATTCGTGCTCCATCTGGCCGGGGGACGGGATGCATTGGTGGTTAACATAGTGGTTTATAGCGGCTTTCTCCATGGTCTGACAGGATTGGAAATGATTGCTGTCATGACAATATCGAAAACACAGAAGGTGGTCAGAACTGTTTGTCGCATGTTTTCGGGATGCCACGAATGGCGAGGTCAGCCGACAATTTGACACCCAAATCCGGGCAGCTTCTGTTATCTGTGCTTAACAGTCTGTTAAATCGCGGCTATTTACATATAGTGTAAGGCTTCACTGGCGGCACAAAAGGGACCGTCGGCCATGCGTAACTTCATGTTTTCCCTTTTGTTTGATGCCGCTGTCATCGATATGCCAGGTTTGCAATGATCATTACTTGCCCAGAGTGTTCGAAGAAATACTCCGTTAAAACCGAAGCAATCGGCCCAAAGGGCCGAACCGTGCGCTGTAAAAGTTGCGGTAATAGCTGGCATCAGGACCCGCCGGGCGCAAAAAAAGCGGACCCGGCACCGGTTCCGGAAAATGACATTCCGGCCCCCTTCAATGAGGATGGGGCGCTTGGTGCTGATTTCAATGCTGATCAGATGAACGGTGGACCGGTCGATCCGGGCTTTGAAGATGCGGACAAGATTCCTGATCCGCCCCCGATTCCCCAGCAGCTTATTCGCAATAACCCGAAGCCGGAGCCCAAAAAGAAAAAGGGTATCGTTGGCTGGATCATCTTCCTGCTGTTGCTTGGCGGAATCGGGGCTGGCGGGTATTTCGCCAAGGACCAGATCATCGAGTTTTGGCCGCCGATTGCCAAGGTCTATGACATGGTCGGATTTGATGTTCCGCATGTTGGCGAAGGGCTTGATATTCGCGAATTGCCGCCGACCCGCGAAGAAGAGGACGGTGTCGATGTTCTGGTGGTGCGCGCAGAGATCGTTAATGTCAGCGAAGAACCGCGTGCGTTGCCATATCTTCTGATCGAGCTTCTTGATCCGCTTGATCGTGTGGTTCAGCGCAAGAAGGTTCCGCTGATTTATGATGAATCGCTGGTGGCGACCGGTGCGGAAATGCCGATGGTGCAACAGATGTTGCCGGTTGGCGAAAGCATGGAAGTCGAAACCAAGATTCGCCGTCCGAACCCGACAGCCACCCGCCTGCAGGTGACGTTCCTTGACCCGCGTGAGGCGATTGAGCCTTAAGCGACCGGGAATGATCCAGAAAATGAGAAAGGCAGTACATTGCGTGCTGCCTTTTTTGTTTGGCGTCAGGTTATGGCTATCAGAACCGTTTAAGCAGCCGGTCGATATATTCCTGTTCGATCTGCGGGCGGTCAGGATCACCGGAGCGGCGGCGCAGTTCCTGCAAGATGCGCCATGCGCGTTCAAGTGTATTGACATCGGGAATAACAGTGCCGCCGTTATCCCCGACCGGGCGGCCAAGAGGGTCGCGCCGGCCGGTGCCTTCGAGGTCGTCAAACATCGGGGCCATTTGGCTTAAGCCTTCAAGTGCACGGCTGATTTCACCGATGCCTTGTTGCAGGCTATCCATGGCCTGTCGTTGATATTGCAGGGCCTCGTGCGATCGGTTGTGTTCAAGGGCGTCTGCAGCACCGCGCATGGCGTCGATCACCGAATTCATACCGCTGGCATCGCCGAACTGGCCCAGTTCGGGGGTGTCGAGGATTTCACCGGCATCATCGGCAAGACCTTTTTGCTGGCTGGCACGCGGGGCATTGTCGTTTTGCGCAGATATGTTGTCGCCGTCATTCATCAGATCCTGTTGCCGGCGTGACAGATCGCGCATGGCATCAAGCATCTCGCGCAGGGTGGATATGATGTCCATGCCGCCAGTACCGTTCGTGATTTGCATGTTTTCGACCAACTCGCGCAGACGATTGATCAGCTCGCGGGCCTGATCGCGCGCACCGGCCCGCA
Organism: Thalassospira sp.; assembly: GCA_048264285.1. Lineage (GTDB taxonomy): Bacteria > Pseudomonadota > Alphaproteobacteria > Rhodospirillales > Thalassospiraceae > Thalassospira. Next base: position 53,669 of record JBLXDD010000004.1, on the reverse strand, counting down.
TCAGGGCATCAATCTGATCGATAATGCGTGACAGGTCTTGTTGTTCCAGCGTGGCACTGGCGGTGGATTGTTCATCGGTCGGGTCTGAACTTTCGCGCATGAGGGCGGCAAGATATTCGTTTAGTGCCTGACGATATTCATCAATGAGACGGGCAATTTCGCGTTCGGTGACATCGGGATTGGCAAGTGCTTCTAGCAGGCGTTCCTCGGCCTCCATCAGATTGCGCTCGGCAATGCCATAGGAACCACGTTCGATTTCCTCTGCCACATGCCACAGAAGCCCTGCCACGTCCTGATGGGTGTCGCGGCTATGCAGGTTGGCCGCCAGACGGTTCTCGGCGACAGAGAGGGTCAGGAACACGCCAAGATGGCCGTTAAATGCTTGGGGCGCAAAAAGTACCGGCAGCATGGCTTCGTGCATTTCAGCGGCACGGTCGGGATAGCGTAGCAATCCGCGCCGGATGGCAATCAGCTTTTGCGCGACCGGGTGGGTGAATTCCCGTTCGGGCAAAATGAGAGAGCGGACATCGCTTTGACCAAGTTGATCGGCATTATCGCGCGAGATCATTTGAATGTTGACCGGAAGGCCAGCCCAGGGATGGGCAACAAGATCAACAAAGCGTGGGCCGTCAAGGCGCGTTGGCATGGCAGCCGTCATGGTGCCGACTGTGCCGACCGTGCCGTTCGCCGCGTCACCTGCTGCTGTGCCAGCGGCATTGCCTTTAAGGTCAATCACGACCTGATCGATCGGGCCATATTGCTTGAGCGTGTCTTCCTCGGAGGCGGGCGTAATGACGAGATCAAGGCTGGCAAGCCCGTAATCATCACTGGCGATGTAATCAATCCGCACATGTTCACGCCGGGTCACTGTGGGCGGGCTGATAAAGGACAGGCTCGGGACTGTGTCGGGCAGAAGTTCGATATCAAGTACCAGGCGATCATTGCCCCAGACAGAAATCCGCCATTGGCCTGATTGGTCAATGGGGGCTGAGAGCACATAACTGTTTTCACTGCTTTCGGTGAAGGCGCGTTCCCCATCGGGCGTGGTCAGGGTCGGTTCCCAGATACTTGAAATGCTGCCATCAAGGGTCGATCCGGCGGGGACCTGAACCGTCATTTCGTTGCCGGGGGCGTTGCCCGCGCGGGTGTCGTCATTATCGGAAAGCGAACTGAACTGTACGATGCGCGGGATCTGGCCGGTATAGGCGGGGGGTGTTACCCAAAGGGTGGCGGTGAAATCCGCAGCGCCGAGACGTTGCAGCGGGCTGAAGGCCTTTGAAAAACGTTCGGCGCTATGGTCGGCCCCTGTCATGAGCCCGACAAACAGCAGCAGGACGGGAATGGCGGTTAGACCAAAGCGATCCACACGGGTAATGGCCGGCTGCGGGCGCGATAGACGAAGCTTTGCCAGCGCTGTTTCATGCAGGCCAAGCTGACGTTGCCACAGAAGGCTGGTCAGTGGGTCATCGGTTTCGGGGATTTGGTCTTCGAGGCTTTGCAGCGGGTTGTTATCAAGATGATTGTCGATTTCGATCCGGTGGAGCACATCACGTCGGGTCGGTTTTTTGAAATGCCGCCACGGTGCGATCACCGAGATCATTGTCGCCACCGAAAGGAGCGACAACAAAATGATATGGCCGGTGGCGGGCAGGATTTCGAATGCCCCGGTTAAGGTCAGACCCGCAAACAGCAATCCGATGGAAAGCGGCGGGATCAGGCAGGGCCAGACGGATTCCCACAGCATCACCACGTACGTTTTGCGCACATGGTGTTCCATTTCCGGATAGGGTGGTATCAACGACATGGGTCTGGTGGTCCCTGCTTGCCGACAGTGCGCGCATTATCGCGTGTATTCTAGCACAACCCGCATCTTTAGAGTTTGGGGTTTTGCTGTGACGGGTCAAGCAGTTCGCAGGATGGACGCAAAATAAAAGGGCGGCTGGCTTGTGGCCAACCGCCCCAAAATCAAATGCAGATCAGAAAGAATGCGTGCCTTAGGCGTTGCTCAGCCAGGAGGGGACCTGATCCATGTTGATCAGGTCATCGATTTCCTGACGCGGGCGGACGATGGCGAAGTTGTTGCCCTTAACCAGCACTTCGGGTGTTAGTGCGCGCGTGTTGTAGGTTGAGGACATCACAGCACCATAGGCACCCGCCGACATTACGGCGACAAGATCACCGGCCTTAAGATCATCAGGCAGGTCGCGGTCCTTGCCAAAGGTGTCGCCGGTTTCGCATACCGGGCCAACCACATCGACCTTGACCTGCTTGTCATCCTCGGTCTGTTCGTCGACCGGGATGATTTCGTGATAGGCGCTGTAAAGTGTCGGGCGGATCAGATCGTTCATCGCGGCATCAAGAATGACAAAGCGCTTGGCTTCGCCTTCTTTGATATACATGACGCGCGATACCATGATCCCGGCATTGCCGGCAATCAAACGCCCCGGTTCAAGCGTGATGTGACAGCCAAGATGGCCGACAGTTTCACGCACCATCTGGCCATAGGCATCAGGAAGCGGTGGCGTTTCGCCCTGATAGGCAATGCCAAGGCCCCCCCCAAGATCAAGATTGCGGATTTCAATGCCCTCGGAACGCAGCTGTTCGACCAGACCTGCCAGACGGGTAAAGGCCTCGCGGAAGGGGGCAAGGTCGGTCAGCTGGGAGCCGATATGCATGGCAATCCCGGTAACTTCGATACCGTCCATCCTGGAAGCATCGCGATAGACTTCGATCGCGCGGGTCCAGTCGATGCCGAACTTGTTTTCGGCCTTGCCGGTTGCAATCTTTTCGTGGGTTTTGGCATCGACATGCGGGTTGACGCGCAGCGCAATGCGCGCCTTTTTGCCCATGTCGATGGCAACATTGTTCAATTCAATCAGTTCGGGGATGCTTTCGACATTGATCTGGGCAATGTCGGCCTCAAGCGCTTCGCGCATTTCGGCATCGGCCTTGCCAACGCCGGAAAAGATGATCTTGGCCGGGGGCATGCCCGCACGCAGCGCACGGCGCATTTCACCGACCGAAACAACATCCGCCCCGGCCCCAAGATTGGCGAGTGTCTTTAGCACCGCCTGATTGGAGTTTGCCTTGACGGCAAAGCAGACGGTGGCATCGAGGCCTTCGAATGCGGCGGCATAGACGTTGTAATGGCGTTCAAGGGTCGCAGTCGAATAGCAGAAAAACGGGGTTCCGACCTTTTCGGCCATTTCCCGGATCGCGACACCTTCGGCGTAAAGTTCGCCATTGATATATTCAAAATGGTTCATTGGGCCGGGTAATCCCTTGGATATTCATGACCTTTGTCGGTTGGCGGTTCGAGCGGGCCTTTTTTGCCGCAGGCCGCAACCGACAGTCCCAGCATGATGGCCAGTGTGACCAAGGTGCTGCGTTTCAACAGGGTGTTGTTCATTTCAGAAACCTTTCCTTTGCCGCAGCAACAGATTCCTTGACCCGAACCGGGGCGGTGCCGCCAAAGCTTTGGCGCGCAGCAACCGATGCCTCGACCGTGAGTACATCATAAACCGCACTGGTGATCTTGGGTTCGATCCCTTGAAGGTCTTCGAGCGAGAGTTGATCAAGATCGCAGCCCTTGGTTTCGGCAAGTTTCACGGTGGCACCGACAACGTGATGGGCATCGCGGAACGGCATGCCAAGTTCGGCAACCAGCCAGTCGGCAAGATCGGTGGCGGTGGTGTAACCCGCCCCGGCAGCCGCACGCATGTTATCGGCAAAGACTTTCATGTCGGCGATCATGCCGGTCATGGCGGCAACACACAGGCCAAGATGGTCATGGGCCTCGAATACCGGTTCCTTGTCTTCTTGCATGTCCTTGGAATAGGCCAGCGGCAGGCCCTTCATCGACAGCATCAAACCGTTATAGCAGCCGACAATGCGCCCGATTTTGGAGCGGATCAGTTCGGCTGCATCCGGGTTGCGTTTCTGTGGCATGATCGACGATCCGGTCGAGAATTTGTCCGACATGCCGATAAAGCGGAACTGGGCCGAGCACCAGATCACCATTTCTTCGGCCAGACGCGACAGATGCATGGCGGTGATCGACGCGGCATTGAGATATTCAAGCGCAAAGTCACGATCCGATACGGCATCCAGCGAGTTTGCTGTCGGGCGATCAAAACCCAGTGCGCTTGCGGTCATGTGACGGTCAATCGGGTACGGCGTCCCGGCAAGGGCCGCAGAACCCAGCGGGTTTTCGTTGATGCGCGACCGGCAATCGGCCACCCGCCCGCGATCACGGCCAAACATTTCGACATAGGCCAAAAGATGATGACCGAATGTGACCGGCTGGGCTGCCTGCAGGTGGGTAAAGCCCGGCATGATGGTTTCGGCGTGGGTTTCGGCCTGTGTGATCAGGGCTTCCTGAAGGCTTTTCAGGCCGGCTTCAAGATCGGCAAGGGCAACATCGCGGACCCAGAGTTTGAAGTCGGTCGCGACCTGATCATTGCGCGAGCGCGCTGTATGCAGGCGACCGGCGGCCGGGCCAATCAGTTCGCGCAGGCGGCTTTCGACATTCATGTGGATGTCTTCAAGGGCGCTTGAGAATTTAAACGCACCGTTCTCGATTTCTTGAAGAATCTGGTCTAGACCGTTGGTGATCTTTTCGCCATCTTCAGCAGGGATGATGTTCTGCTTGACCAGCATGGCGCAGTGGGCCTTGGAACCCTGAATGTCCTGGGCGTAAAGGCGTTTGTCAAAGCCGATGGAAGCATTGATTTCTTCCATGATGGCTGACGGGCCTGCTTCGAAGCGGCCGCCCCAAAGGGAGTTGGCGTTATTCTGGTCAGTGGCGTTTTGGTCGGTCATTTTGATCCGCAGTCTTGGAAAGGTGGGTGTCGTGAAGGCATTGCTTCGTTACGTAAAACTTGGCGTGATTGTCGCCATCTCGGGCATTTATGCAACCCCTGCCTTTGCGGATACGCAATTCCCGCAAGAACTTTCAAAAATGGTTGTGCCATCAGATGGCGGTTCTTTGCCAGAAGATCTGGCATTTGTCGACGAAAATGGCAACGAGATCGCCTTTAACAGCCTGAAAGGACAGGTTGTTTTGGTCAATCTGTGGGCGACATGGTGTGTGCCCTGTGTCAAGGAAATGCCTGATCTTGACCGGTTGGCCGTTGAAATGGACGGAAAACCTTTCCGCGTTCTGGCGCTTAGTCAGGATCGTGGCGGTGCCGAGGCGGTGTCTGAATTCTTTGAAAAAAATGGAATCGACAATCTGGACATCCTGCTTGACCCGCGTGGCGCCATCGCCCGCAAGATGGGGGCACGGGGATTGCCGACCAGTTTTGTTTATGACGGCAAAGGTGATCTGAAAGGCAAACTCGAAGGCATTGCGCGCTGGGATGCGCCTGCTGTCATCGGCTATTTTGACCAGCTGATTGATCAGTCATTGTGATCTTGGGCCTTACCAGGTTGGGCTTCAAGCAGGGCAAGAACGTCTTCTAGCTGAGGGGCTGCTTGTGCGGCCCCGTTGCGTGTTGTTGAAAGGGCGCCGCAGGCACAGCCGAATCGAACGGCAGCCTTGATGTCCTGGCCATTTTGCAGGGCTGTTACCAATCCGGCATTGAAACAATCACCGGCCCCGACCGTGTCAATGGTGTCGACGGTAAAACCGGGCACCATCGCATGCTGCCCGGCAGATGAATAAAATGCGCCCGACGCCCCCATTTTGATCACGACGGTTTCCGGTCCCATTTCATGCAGTTTCCGGCAGGCCGCCCATGCCGTGTCGGCATCGATCGGTTCGATGCCGGTCAGGGCAAGGCATTCGCTCTGATTGGGGGTGACGATATGGGTCAGGGCCAACAGATCACGCATGACCACAATATCGGCAACTGGGGCGGGGTCGAGGATGACTTTTGCGGATCCTTCACGGGCATATTTGATCGCACAATCAATCGTGACCACCGGGCATTCAAGCTGAAGAAGCAAATACTCGCAGTCGCGCAGATAGCTTTGCTTTTTATGCAGATCAGAACGCGACAGGGTCATGTTGGCACCGCCCACAACGGTGATGATGTTTTCACCTCGTTCATCCACCGCAATCATCGCAATTCCGGTTTGTACTTCGTCGCCGATGATCAGGTGGTCGGTATCCAGTCCTTCTGCGTTTAGAGTTTCGAGCAACTGACGGCCAAGCAGGTCATCGCCGATTTTCGATATGAATATCGGTGCGTCACCAAGGCGGACAACAGCCATCGCCTGATTGCAACCTTTGCCCCCGGGGCCGGTTTTGTAGTCGAGTGAGGTGACTGTTTGCCCGGGCGTTGGAAGCTTTTCCACACGGGCGGCAAAATCGAAATTCGAACTACCAACAATTGCAATCGTCATACTGAACCAAGAGGACAAATTAACTGAATGATATAAATGTCGTTTCCCGATTGAGCAGTTTAAAGGTTGGAAATGGCAAATTTGTGCCGAACCGATGAAATCATAGCGCGTGCGTTTGGCGCAAGTGCCCCAATCCCGAGAGCCGTTTGAGCGTTTTTAGAGGGGGGCTGTCTTGCGGGAACAGAAAAAGGCCGCTGCGACAAAGCAACGGCCTTTGGCAAATTTGCGGAAGTAGCGATCCGCCCTTAGCGGGTCGGGGTCGGTTCGTCACCGCTATAATCATAGAAGCCACGGCCAGCCTTGCGGCCCAGCCATCCGGCTTCGACATATTTGACCAGAAGCGGGCAGGGGCGATATTTGGTGTCGGCCAAACCGTCATGCAGGACATGCATGATCGACAAACAGGTATCGAGACCAATAAAGTCTGCCAGCTGCAGCGGGCCCATCGGATGGTTCGCACCCAGACGCATTGCGGTATCGATGGACTCGACATTCCCCACCCCTTCGTAAAGGGTGTAGATCGCCTCGTTAATCATCGGCAGCAGGATGCGGTTGACGATAAAGGCCGGGAAATCTTCAGCACTTGCTGTGTCCTTGCCGAGCTTTTTGGTCAGTTCGTGGATGGTGCGATAGGTCGTTTCATCCGTGGCAATGCCGCGGATCAGTTCGACCAGCTTCATCAACGGTACCGGGTTCATGAAGTGCATCCCCATGAACTTTGCCGGGCGGTCGGTATAGGACGCCAGACGGGTGACCGAAATCGAAGAGGTGTTGGTCGCGATAATCGCATCCGGGCCAAGGACCGGGCACAGCGCCTTGAAGATCTGTTTTTTGACTTCTTCGTTTTCGGTCGCTGCTTCAATGACCAGATCACAGTCAGACAGGAAGGAATATTCCGTTCCGGTTGAGACCAGAGCCAGCGCGGCATCTTTTTGCGCTGCGGTAATAATGTCCTTTTTGACCTGTCGGTCCATGTTCTTTTCCATCACGCCCATGGCCTTATCAAGGGCCTCTTGCGAGATGTCGAGAATCCGGACGTCGTAACCGGCAAGTGCGATCACATGTGCAATGCCATTGCCCATCTGACCGGCGCCAATTACGCCAATGGTTTTAATATCTTCCAACGAAGCCATTTGTTCCCCACTCGTCCCCAAGGGTCAAAACAAGAGTATGCGTTGCTTTGACCCTATAGGGGATCAGATTATTTGTCGAGTTCACTCGCCAGTGCGGGAAGGGCCTCAAACAGGTCACCGACAAGTCCGTAGTCTGCTACCGAGAAGATCGGAGCTTCTTCGTCCTTGTTGATCGCGACAATGACCTTACTGTCCTTCATGCCGGCAAGGTGCTGAATAGCACCCGAGATGCCTACAGCAATGTATAGCTGCGGTGCAACAACTTTGCCGGTCTGGCCGACCTGCCAATCGTTCGGAGCGTAACCGGCATCAACCGCAGCGCGAGATGCGCCGATGGCGGCTCCCAGTTTGTCGGCAATCGGTTCGATCAGGTGGAAGTTTTCACCCGACCCCATGCCGCGGCCACCAGAAATGACGATGCTTGCCGCGGTGAGTTCCGGACGTTCCGATTCGGTCAGTTCCTGACCAACGAAGCTTGATTTGCCGGCATCGGATGCGATGGCAATATCTTCGATGGCAGCAGAACCGCCTTCGGCTGCAACCGGATCAAAGCCGGTGGTCCGGACAGTGATCAGTTTCAGCGCGTCAGAGGACTGGACAGTTGCCATGGCGTTACCGGCATAGATCGGACGCACAAAGGTGTCTTCGCTGACAACATCGGTGATGTCGGAGATCTGTGCGACGTCTTTGACGGCGGCAACGCGGGGCATGAAGTTTTTGCCCGAGGTCGAGGCCGGCACAAGAACGTGGCTGTAATCGCCTGCCAGTTCGGAAACCAGACCGGCAAGGTTTTCTGCAAGGAAATGTCCATATGCCGCATTGTCAGCGACAAGAACCTTGGACACGCCTTCGACCTTGGCAGCAGCTTCTGCAACAGAGCGGCAACCTTCGCCTGCGACCAGAACGGTGATCTCGCCACCGATTTTCCGAGCAGCAGCAACAGTATTAAGCGTGCCGCCCTTTAGTTCGGTATTGTCGTGTTCGGCAATAACAAGAATGCTCATTTGATTGATCCCCGCTTAGATTACTTTTGCTTCGTTGCGGAGCTTGTCGACAAGCTCTGCGACATCGGCAACTTTGACACCTGCCTGACGTGCTTCCGGTTCGGAAACTTTCAGGGTTTTCAGGCGCGGCGCGGTATCAACACCAAGGTCGGCCGGGCTCAGGGTGTCGAGCGGCTTTTTCTTGGCTTTCATGATATTCGGCAGCGACGCATAGCGCGGCTCGTTGAGGCGCAGGTCGGTGGTTACGATCGCCGGAAGATCAATCTTGATGGTCTCAAGACCACCGTCGATTTCACGCGTAACATCAAGTTTGCCGTCTGCGACGACAACTTTGGACGCGAAGGTGCCCTGCGGCCAATCCAGCAGTGCTGCCAACATCTGGCCTGTCTGGTTGGCATCATCATCAATTGCCTGTTTGCCGAGGATCACGAGATCCGGGCTTTCCTTGGCAACGACTTCTTTGAGGAGCTTGGCAACAGCAAGCGGCTGCAATTCGTCCTCGGTTTCGACCAGAATGCCGCGATCGGCACCCATGGCAAGGGCAGTGCGCAGTGTTTCCTGACACTGCTTGACGCCAAGCGACACAGCAACCACTTCGGTGGCGGTGCCTGCTTCTTTGAGGCGGATGGCCTCTTCAACGGCGATTTCGTCAAACGGGTTCATGGACATCTTAACGTTGTTCAACTCAACGCCAGACTGGTCCTGTTTGACACGGATCTTGACGTTGTAATCCACAACGCGCTTAACGGCGACAAGAACCTTCATGACAGACCTGTTCGTTTTTGTTGTCGAAACTGCGGGGTTGCTCCCTGCCAAGGCAGATTGCTGTGACCCGCGTGGTTATGTTTTCCCCGCGATGCACAATAAGTAGTGCGATGCGGGTTGTCAATTTACGTAAAGGTGTTGACGTTAACGACAACTTCTTCACGAAAATCTTGATGCCCTTCGCAGTCTTGATACGGCAAAAATCCGCAAGGGAACAAGGATTTTGTCCGATAATCTTGTTATCGCGGCAGATTATCGGGTTAGTCCGGGCTGCCAGAGAACATCATCCTTGCCACCGTTATTGGCATGACGGGCCAGAACAAACATATGATCTGACAGGCGGTTGATATAGCGAACGGCCTCGGGATTGATGGTTTCGATCCCGGCCAGTTCAACAATCAGGCGTTCGGCCCGGCGCGAGACAGTGCGCGCCACATGCAGATGCGCCGAAAGTGCACTGCCACCGGGCAGGACAAAGGATTTCAACGGATCAAGCGATGCATTGATCTGATCAATCTCGGCTTCAAGCCGTTCGGTTTGTTTGGCGGTAATGCGAAGGGCCGGCTGTTCGGGGTTATCGTCACTGCCATCGCCTGGCGTGCAAAGATCCGCACCAAGATCAAAAAGATCGTTCTGGATTCGCGCCAGCATGTTATCGACTTCGCCCGTGGCATGCAGGCGGGCGACGCCAATCACGGCATTGGTTTCATCGACGGTGCCATAGGCCTCGACACGCACGGCGTTTTTCGGAACGCGGGTGCCATTGCCAAGGGCGGTTTTCCCTTTGTCACCGGATTTTGTATAGATACGAGTCAGTTGAACCATGTGCCGTCCGTAATGTTGGTTTGTTGTTTTGGTGTTTTGGGCCCTAAGAGCCGACTGCCATCAGCGACAGAATGAAAAGCAGCAAAAGCGCCAAGCCCTGAAGCACGACACGCAGTTGCATCAGTTTATTCTGTTTACGGGCATCCTTGCCGCGCGCCATGGAAACGATGCCCATGATCAGAACACCGGCAACTGCGGCCATCGCCAGCAACACACCAATCTGTAAAAAACCAGCCATACCTGTTTCTTCCCTGTTTCTGCCTGCAGACTTATAGCGTATTTGCGACTGCGCAATGGTGGTAATGCGTCATAGGTGATCCTTGATTGCCAACCTGTTTGTCTGTTCGGCGGCGACATGCTGCGCCAAATGGAGGCAACAGGCAACCAGACGATGGTTAAATTCGCGGGTTGTTGGCAATCAGTCTATGGTTTCGTTTGTCCCGAAGCTGCGGCGGTCGATTTTGAATTTCTTGATACGCGAGGCCAGCGTGGTCGGTTTGATATCAAGAAGGGCCGCTGCGCCATTTGCGCCAAATACCTTGCCCTTGGTTATGGTCAGAGCATGGATGATGTTGTCATATTCTGTTTGGCGCAATTCGTCTCGGGTGAGGATGGGTTTTCCCGGTTTGCTACCCTGTTCGGAATCCGGTTCAGGCAGTTTGCGACTTTCGCGCCCGCCATGTTCGGGCAGGTCGAAATGCAATTTGCCGTCATGGGCAAGGATGGCAGCACGTTCGATGACGTTTTCAAGTTCGCGGGCGTTCCCGGGCCAGCCATAATTTTGCAGGGTGCGGACCTGGCCTTTGGTCAGGGTTGGCTGGGCGATATTGAGGCGCTGACAGATATTACGCAGGAAGTGTGATGCCAGTGGCGGGATATCGTCGGGTCGTTCACGTAGCGGGCGGCATTCGATCGGAAAAACATTGAGGCGGAAATAGAGATCCTCGCGGAAGCGGCCCTGACGGACCTCTTCCTTAAGGTCGCGGTTGGTGGCGGCGATCAGGCGAACATTGACCTCGCGCGTGCGTTCTTCGCCGATGCGTTCGAATTTTTGATCCTGCAAAACGCGCAGAAGCTTACCCTGTAGTTCCAGCGGGATTTCACCAACTTCATCTAGAAACAATGTGCCGCCATCCGCCAGTTCAAACCGTCCGACACGGTCGCGCACTGCCCCCGTGAAAGCGCCGCGCACGTGGCCGAAAAACTCGCTTTCGAACAGCTCGTGCGGGATTGCTGCGCAGTTCACACGCACAAGCACGCGATCTGATCGCGCGCTGGCTTGATGGATGGCGCGTGCGATCAGTTCTTTGCCTGTGCCGGATTCGCCCGTAATCAGGACGTTGGCATCGGTGGGGGCGACAAGGTCGATCTGTTTCAGGGTGCCCTGAATGGCATCGGACTGACCAATGATTTCATGGTGGTTGTTGGTCGAAAGGATTTCTTCCTGCAGATAGGCGTTTTCAAGTTCAAGCCGTTCACGTAGCCGATCAACCTCGGCCAATGCGGCATGCAGCTTTTCTTCGGCAATCTTGCGTTCGGTGATGTCACGGAAAACAATTACGGCCCCGATCACAAGGCCATGGTCGCGGATCGGGGTAGAGGTATATTCCACCCGGATCGGTTTGCCGTCGCTACGCCAGAAAACTTCGTCGTCGACGCGCCTGACGATGCCTTCGCGAAAGGCGTTGTAAATCGGGCATTGTTCGGCGTCATAAGGGGTGCCATTGATGTGGGAATGGTGGATAATCGAATGAATTTCACGCCCCACCAGTTCCTCGGCTGTCCATCCCAGCATGCGTTCGGCTGCCGGGTTGACGAATGTCGTTACCCCGTCGCTATTGACCCCGTAAATGCCTTCTCCGGCAGCGCCCAGTATGAGTTGGTTTTCGCGTTCGATCTCGCGGAAAAATCGTTCTGCGCGCCGCCATTCGGCAATGCCTTCACGCAGATAATCATCGGCCTCGGAATCGACATCGCGGCGATGGCGGGCATCAAGATCGGAAATCGTGACAATTAAATATTCCTGACCGTCGAGAATAAGCGAGCGCGCTTCGTGTTCGAGTTTCAGTTCCGTACCATCAGGGCAGGTCATGTCCAGACCGCGCGTCCAGGCAAATCCATGATAAAAAGCTGCTTGGCTAAAGACAGTCAGGCTGGGGACTTGTCCCTTGTGCAGTGCGCTCATAGAGGTTGCCATCAGTTCTTCAATGCTTCGGCCGAGAAGATTGGCTGCGGCCTGATTGGCAAGCACAATCCGGTCAGATTTGGGATGAATCAGCAGGGTTGGATGGGGGTGGCCGAATAATGCCTGCATGTGCAGGTTTTCGATCTTTGGTGGTATCGGATTGATTTCGTTCAGGTCCATCGCGCTCCCCTACGATAAATCGTAATAGCAGATACGATATTTCGTAAATTACGATTTTTCGTGCTTTGCGATCGTTGCACCCAAAAAACCAAGAGTCCAGCATTTTCAACGAAAAATACCGCGATGCACAAAATGGCACACCCATTGCTGTGTTGGCTGTGAACATCTGGTGCTGCCGATCTGGCGGCGTAACAAAACAGGGGGTGATCACATGTCAGTCAAAAGTCTGGGTAATCCATTTAGCGGCGATACCGATCTACGTCATAGCAAGGGCTGTGGTTGCGAGGACTGTTCGTCAAAAGCCGGACATAAGCATGCATCACATGCAGATCATGACCATGATCTGAAACACGATCTGGCAGCCATGCCAGCCCACAGCGATATCGGCGAACTGGATGCCAAAACGCCGGAAACCAGCGAAGAAATTCTGGATCGTGCCATCGACAGTGCGATTGTGCGGTCCGTCTTTGGCCATAACGACATTTCACGTCGATCATTTGCCAAGATGGTCGGTGGCGGCACCATGATGGCCGCGCTTGCCTCGGTCCTGCCGATTGACAAGGTCAAGGCAGCGATCCTTGATGATCTGGGTGCGCCGGAAAAATCCAAGCTTAATATCGGCTTTGTTCCGATCACCTGTGCTACGCCGATCATCATGGCCCAGCCAATGGGCTTTTATGAGAAATACGGTCTTGATGTTGATGTCATCAAGACCGCCGGTTGGGCAGTGGCTCGCGACAAGTCGCTGAACAATGAATATGACGCGTCGCACATGCTGACCCCGATGCCGTTGGCCATTTCGATGGGGGCGGGTTCAACCGCAACCCCGTTCCTGATGCCAGCGGTTGAAAACATCAACGGTCAGGCCATCGTTTTGCATAACGACCACCTGGACAAGCGCGATCCGAAAGACTGGAAGGGCTTTAAGTTCGGTGTGCCGTTTGAATATTCCATGCACAACTTCCTGCTGCGCTATTACGTGGCCGAGCATGGTCTGGATCCGGATAAAGACATCCAGATCCGTGTCGTTCCGCCGCCCGAGATGGTTGCAAACCTGCGTGCCGGTAACCTTGATGGTTATCTGTCGCCGGATCCGTTTAACCAGCGTGCGGTTTGGGAAAAGATCGGCTTTTTGCACACGCTGACCAAAGATATCTGGGAAGGCCATCCGTGCTGTGCGTTTGCATGTTCCAAGGCGTTCTCGGAAGAACTGCCCAACACCTATGGTGCGTTGCTGAAATCCATCGTGGATGCGACCCAGTACGCAGCCAAACCGGAAAACCGCAAGGAAATCTCGGCCGCGATCGCACCGGCCAACTATCTGAACCAGCCGGTTCCGGTGATTGAGCAGGTCCTGACCGGGCGTTATGCCGATGGTCTGGGCGAGGTTAAAAACGTTCCGGATCGCATCGATTTCGATCCGTTCCCATGGCATTCGATGGGGGTCTGGATTCTGACCCAGATGAAGCGCTGGGGCTATATCGAGGGCGATGTCGATTACAAGAAGATCGCCGAAGAAGTCTATGTCGCGACCGATTGCGCCAAGATCATGAAAGAGCTTGGTTATGAAGCGCCGACCGAGACTTATAAAAGCTATACCATCATGGGCAAGACGTTCGATCCGGACGAGCCCGAGGCCTATGTCAACAGCTTTGCTATTGGCAAAGGGGTAAGCTGACATGCTGGCATCGCTCAATGCCAGAGCTTTGGTGTTGTCACTTGTGCTTCTGGCGGTCCTCCTTGGTCTTTGGGAGGCCGCCAGCCCAAAGCAACAACTTGCTGGCGAACTTACAGAATATGAACTTCTGATGGGTGGGGCAGAGCCAAAAGCCGCAGTGCCGCCACCATCAGACGTGATCGTCAAGGCGTGGGAAGAACTCAGCAATCCGTTCTATGACGCCGGTCCCAATGACAAAGGCATCGGTATCCAGATCGGGTATTCGCTTTATCGCGTTCTGACCGGTTATTTCCTTGCAGCGGCAATTGCCATTCCGGTCGGGTTCCTGATCGGGATGTCACCCCTGATGTACAAGGCACTTGATCCGTTTATTCAGGTCCTTCGCCCGATTTCCCCGCTGGCCTGGATGCCGCTTGCGCTATTTGTCATTCAGGACAGTCAGGCATCGGCAATCTTTGTCATCTTTATCTGTTCGATATGGCCGATGTTGATCAATACAGCCTTTGGTGTGGCGGGGGTCCGCAAAGACTGGATCAATGTGGCGCGCACCCATGAGTTGGGCGCGTTCAAGACAGCCTGGATCGTCATTCTGCCTGCCGCAGCACCGACCATCCTGACGGGTATGCGGATTTCTATTGGCATTGCATGGCTTGTGATTGTCGCGGCCGAGATGCTCGTGGGCGGGACAGGGATTGGCTACTACGTCTGGAACGAATGGAACAATCTTGATCTGACCAGCGTGGTGTTCTCGATCCTCATGATCGGTGTTGTCGGCATGTTGCTGGATACCGCTTTTGCCTATTGTGCACGTCTTGTGCAGTACCAGGAATAAGGAGACCTGATATGTCGACACCATTCCTGAGTTTGCAAAACCTTACCAAACGTTTTCAGGCCCCCAAGGGCGGTGAAGCCCTGACGGTGTTTGAAAACGTCAATCTGGGGATCGAGAAGGGAGAGTTCGTTTGCATTATCGGCCATTCCGGCTGTGGCAAATCAACGATCCTGAATATTTTGGCCGGTCTTGATGAGCCATCACAAGGTGCTGTCATCATGAATGGCAAGGAAGTCTCTGGCCCCAGTCTTGATCGCGGGATCGTGTTCCAGAACTATTCCCTGCTGCCATGGTTGTCCGCGCTTAAGAATGTCACCTTTGCCGTTCAGGCCAGATATAAGTCGTGGAGCAAGAAGCAGGTGCACGACCATTCCATGAAGTATCTGGAAATGGTCGGGTTGGCTGGGGGGGCAGAGCTCCGCAAGCCATCGCAATTGTCAGGCGGCATGCGTCAGCGTGTTTCGATTGCGCGCGCCTTTGCGATCCAGCCGGAATTGTTGCTGCTTGATGAGCCGTTCGGGGCACTTGATGCCCTGACACGCGGCAGCATTCAAGATGAGCTGATCCGTGTCTGGTCGGGGTCGGATCAGACGGTATTCATGATCACCCATGATGTGGATGAGGCCATCCTTTTGGCGGACCGCATTTTGCTGATGACCAATGGGCCTTATGCCCGTGTTGCTGAATCGGTTCAGGTCGATATTCCGCGTCCGCGTGAGCGGGCCGATATCATCCATCACCCAGACTATTACGATATCCGAAACCACTTGGTCGAATTCCTTGCCACCCGCTCGAAGGCGCTTGCGGGCAAGCAAGTTGAAGGAACGTCAAGTGAACCATCCGTCGTGCGTTTCGGCGCGCATGGGGTGATTTCGGACCCGAAAGACAACCGCAAACCGGCAGCCAGCCGCGCGGAGTAACCAAACGCACGCTGATTACATAGAAGGAGAAAAGCTGTGAAAAAAGCAGATGTCAAAGAAATGATCATCGAAGCCAAAAAGGCCAAAGGCCTTGGCTGGGAAGAAGTGGCAAGCAAGATCGGTATGTCTCCGGTCTGGACGACCTCTGTTTGTTTTGGCATGAATTCCGCGCCAAAGGACAAGGCCGATATGCTGGTCGCCCTTTTTGACCTGCCTGCCGAAGCATCGGCTGTGTTGCAAGAATGCCCGATGAAAGTCTGGGATCAGGCGGTGCCGACTGATCCTGCGATCTATCGACTTTATGAAATCGTCGGTGTTTACGGCGAGACCATCAAGGAAATCATCCACGAGAAATTCGGCGATGGCATCATGAGCGCGATCGACTACGAAATGTATATCGAACGCAAGGAAGACCCGAAGGGCGACCGCGTTGTTATTACCCTTGATGGCAAGTTCCTGAAATACCGGGCCTGGTAAACAAAGTCATTCGGCACGAGCAATCACCCTAGATGAAATCGGCCTGTTTTACGCAGGCCGATTTTGTTTTGGTCGTTCTGTGTGGCGAGCAGAGGGAGACAAATGCTTTTCATCTGCTGAGACTGCCTTTAACTATGGAGTGCAATATTCACCCACGAAGTTAAGAGATTGCCCCATGACCAGCCGCATCAAGGACGCTGCCCTTGCCCAACAGATCACGGACGAGACCCTTGCCTGGCGCGAGGTGATTTGTCCGGTCACGGCGAAATATGGAAATTATGTCGCCAAGCGCGACTTGCGCGACAAGACGATCGTCAGTTTCCAGCATGTTCTTGAAGACACCATCCCGACCTTGCTGCCGTTTGTGAAGGCCGGTGCAAAGGTCAAGGTTGGCGCGTGTAACCCCGATAGCACCGATGATGCCGCCGCCGCATATCTTGCAGAAAATGGTGTCGAGGTTCATGCATTTTCGGGCATGACACCCGATGAATATGCCCAAAGCATCGA
Organism: Thalassospira sp.; assembly: GCA_048264285.1. GTDB lineage: Bacteria > Pseudomonadota > Alphaproteobacteria > Rhodospirillales > Thalassospiraceae > Thalassospira. Next base: position 36,815 of record JBLXDD010000004.1, on the reverse strand, counting down.
TATCCTGTCGTCCGAGCCTGCTGATATCGTGGCGGATATGGGCGGGGAACTGATCGAGGCGTTTGTTCAAAAAGGCCACAAGGTTGATGGCGCACTTGAGGCCACGACAACAGGTGTACATCGCGTTGAAAAACTTGATTATTCCTTCCCGGTCTTTAACTGGAACGACATTGCGATCAAGGATCGCCTGCATAACCGCCATCATGTGGCACAGGAAATGTGGCCGGTCTTTTCCAATGTGACGGGGCTTGCGCTTTATGGGCGGTCGGTTCTTGTGATCGGCTTTGGCCCGGTCGGGCGTGGTGTGGCGGAACGTGCACGTAATCTTGGTGCGGTGGTGTCGGTCGCCGAACGTGATCCGGTGCGCGCCCTTGAAGCGCAGCATCATGGCTGCCGGGTTGTCAGCCTTGAGGACGGCCTGAAGGATTGCGCGATCATTGTCACGGCCACCGGCCTTTCGGGCATTCTGGGCGAGAAGCAGATCAAGCAGTGCCGTCGCGGGGCGATTTTGGTCAATGTCGGGCATTCAAATACCGAAATTGATGTCAAATGGCTTGATACACAGCCGCGCACGAAAATGCGCCGCCATATCGAACGGTTCGAACTTGATAACAGTCGCGAGGTTTATCTTCTGAACCGGGGGAGCTTGCTTAACCTTGCACCGGGGATGGGCGGATCGGGCAAGGATCTGTTTGATCCGTTTTCGGCCATTCTGATCCGCGGGATCGACTGGTTGGCATCGGGCGGGGCGGCGTCCTTCAAGCCGGGATTTTATGCCTATCCGGAAGATCTCGAACGCGAAATTGCCGAAGCCATCCTGCGGTCGCATACTTAAAGGATGACGGTGCTGGTCGATATCCGTACACCCGGAAAGCTACCAAAGAAAGGCCCGTTGACGCCTGATCTATGTGCCGGTTTTCTGTAAGTAAGACAGTGCGAAGCAACGGTCCTTTGCGGGCCGTTGCATACAATCCCGGCTTGGTCGTGAAGTTGACCTGACCTGAGCACTCTGTCCGCAAGTGCCCTGATACGATTTGATACATTTTCCTACTGTTTATGACATAATTTCACGAACTTTTTTTGTTTAAATCAAAGCGTCGTATGGCGCGTGTTGGTATTTTCATTTCACGGGCCGTCAAAGGATTTGCAGGGACAGGACCGATGAAAAGCATCACGCGCATATATTTTGGAACTTTGATCGCCCTTACCGCTTTGTGGTTGTCGGTCAATCCCGATATTTTCGGGGTGAACGACTTTATCGGTTTTCGCAATTTAATGGTCCAGTATACCGGGTTCCTTGCCATTGGCATGATGAGCCTGATCCTGTTTTTGTCGACCCGTCCGGTTTGGCTGACACGCCGTTTGGGCGGGTTGGACAAGGCATATCGTCTGCACAAATGGCTTGGGATTACCGTGCTGGTGGTGGCGACCATGCACTGGCTGTGGCGGATGGTCCCCAAATGGGCGGTCGCACTTGATATTCTTGAAGCACCGCAGCGTGGTCCTCGGCCGGACGGATCGGGCATGCATTGGGCGCAATCCCTGTTGCTTGAGCAGCGCGGTCTGGCGGAAACGATGGGGGAGTGGGCCTTTTATATTGCTGTTGCCCTGATCCTTGTTGCCCTGACCAAACGCATTCCGTATCGCTGGTTTGCCAAGACGCATACGGTTCTGGCGGTGGTTTACCTTGTGCTGGTTTTTCACGCCGTCGTTTTGCTTGATTTTACGAACTGGGCAACGCCGGTTGGCTATGTTTTGGCGATCATGTTGCTGGTCGGGGCGGTGTCATCGATCATCGTTCTGTTCGGGCAGGTTGGCGCGGCACGTCGATCAACAGGCAAGGTGATAGAGGTTGAGTATCTGCCGGAAATGAAATCGCTTGAGATCACGATTGCTTCTGATGGTGGATGGAAAGGGCACCGTTCCGGGCAGTTTGCCTTTGCCCGGTTTGGTGACGACAAAGAATCGCATCCGTTTACCATTGCCTCTGCCTGGGGGGATGGCATGTCGGGATTGACCATCATCGCCAAGAAGCTGGGTGATTATACCAACAGGCTTGACCAGACATTAAAACCGGGCGATCCGGTGGTGCTTGAAGGGCCTTACGGGACGTTTACCTTGGACCGCAGCCAGAACCATCAAATCTGGATTTCAGGTGGTATTGGCCTGACCCCCTTTGTTGCATGGCTTGAAGATCTGGTTGCCAATCCGACCGAGCTTGAGATCGATTTCTATCAGGTTGCCCCACAGTGCGACGACAAGCTGATGGCGCGGATCAAGGATTTGGCCAAGCGTGCCGGGGTACGGTTGCATCAGTGGCGCGATGCCCGTGACGGTTTCCTGACCGGTGAAAAGCTGCGCAATGATGTCACGCACTGGCACAAGGCCGGCGTCTGGTTCTGCGGGCCGCGCCAGTTCGGGCAGAATATTCAAAATGATCTGGTCGAAGCGGGATTGTCGCCACGGGCCTTTCATCAGGAACTGTTTGATTTCAGATAGAGTGTTTTGGCCTGAAACCAAAAGCGGGTGGTTGATGATCAACCACCCGCCTGCATTTTTGGTCACCGAGATTAATGTGAAGGTACTGTCATCCTAGGCGCGGTAGCCGATCCGCAGGTTCCCCCACTGTTCGCCATTGACCATGATCGGTACGTCACATTCCTTCATGAAGACAACACTGTCGCCCATGTCACGGAAATAGGTCTGTAGCAGATGGGGTTTGGTGTTGCGCCCGGCCACCAGACCGGCACGGTCATCAAAGATGCGCCGGTTACGGCAATTGGCGACGTTCCAGGCCGGGTCATCTGGTTTTTGTGGCTGACTATAGATTTTATTGTGAGTTGGCAGGAACCCGTTGGTATCAACCCCGGCGGCAAAGACAATATGTTCGTCCTTTTCCAGAATGGCTTCTTGGAGCGGGGTAAAGTTGCGGTCGGTAAAGGCCACATAGGGCGTCATGAACTGTTTGGGGTCGGTGTCTGGTATCGGTTCATAGCGCGGGGAAAACAGATCATCATGGCTGAAATCCTGATTGCGCAAACCGCTTTCAAGCACCTTGCCCAGATCGGCTGCCAGTTCTTTGCCAAGTTGAGCGATCTTTTCGTCATGTTCGTGGGTTTTTTGAAGCAATTCGAGAATGACCTGCATGGCATTGTCGTCAACCTCGGTAAATTGCACATGCGTGCCAAGGGTCGAGTGGGCCTTGATGATGCCCTTAAGCCGGGTGCCATTTTCCATGGTGATATGGACCGGCTTGTTGCGGTCATCTTCGGTTGCTTCAATGCGGGCCAGAAGGCCGGCAACAGACATATCGGCGGTCACACCGTCACGAACATCGCCATTGCCGAAATCAACATTGATGTCAACGGCAATCGGGACGCGTTCGCGTTGGCGGCGGTTCGTATTGTCGGCACTGCGCAGGACCATACGGAACCGGGTTTCCATTTCGTTGATGTCGTTTCGGATATTTGACGACAGGATGCGAAGGTTTTCGGCGGTTTCGCTGGCATTGTGCGATTTTTCGCTGGCCAGTTCGATGTCGCTGGAAATGCCCTGCATATGCGTGGAGACTTCCTGTGCGCTTGTTGATATTTCGGCGATGGCCGCTGTTTGCTGTTCGACCGATGCCGAGATGTCGCTGGAAAGCTGACTGACTTCGTCAATCGCACCGCCGATCCCCTCGATCGCGGTAACCGCCTCTGATGTTGCGCCCTGAATGGCGGTAATCTGGGCATTAATATCAAGGATGGCTTTTTCGGTCTGGGTGGCGAGGTTTTTCACCTCGTTGGCGACGACGGCAAAACCCTTGCCGGCATCACCGGCACGCGCGGCCTCGATCGTGGCGTTGAGGGCAAGCATTTTGGTCTGATCGGAAATGCGTTTGACGATATCGACAACTTTGCCGATTTCGGTCGCCGTTTCAGACAGGCTGCCCATCGTGGTTGATGTTTCCTGGGCCCGAATGACGGCCTGCCCGGCGATGTCGTTGGTTTTGTGAATACGTTCGGCAATCTCGTGGCTCGATGCCTGTAATTCTTCGGTGGCAGATGCCACGGTGGCGACATTGTTGCTGGCAATTTCCGTGGTTGCCGTGATGCGTTCGACAAGTTCGGAAAGACCGCTGGCATCGCTTTCCATTGTCTGGGCAACATCATTGGTTCGCCCGGCCTGAAAACCGACTTCTGATATGATGTTGTCGGTTTCCCGTTCGATGATTTCCGACATCGACTGGATTTCGGATGCAGATCGCTCGTTACTTAGAATACGCTGGCGGGCCGACATCAGCGCGCCCAAATCCGCAATCAGCAAACAACGTGCGGCATCGGCAACCGATTGACCGCCTTTGACATGTGCAGCAAGGGTTGCGCAGTTGGCGGAAACCTTGTGATAGGCCAGAACAAGCTGATCGGTCGGCACGGTAAGGGCCATTTGCGCCAGGACGTGATCATCAAGGCAGGTGTTAAATGCGTCGGCACTTGTCGTATTGAGCAACGTATTGAAACGTTTGCTCAGGTCTGCAATCTGGTTTTGCCTGTCTTCGGGGCGGGCATGTTGAAGGCCGGGGCCCGAGAGTTCAGAGATCAGGTTCTCCGCAAGCTGATCCCCGTGTTGCTCGAACAGATGCTTGGCATTCTGTACACGTGCAAAAATTGTATGTTCCGGCATTGCAGAGGTGTGATTCATGTAATTTCACTCCCTTATTTCCGTCGAGCGATTGAGCCCGCTTTTTTCACAGATCTTTGGTGGTCTGTGTGCATTCGGAGAGTGTAGCACCGTAGGTAAGTCTATAAGGTATCATACTTTAGGTTGATATAGAAAAGGGGCCCGCCAACTTTGGCGGGCCGAGTTTGCCCTCGTTGTTCACAGGGGCCACGGTTCGATAGAAAATACATCCGTATTTCAGAATGTTACCGGTGCTACCGGGCCAGGATGCCGCGTGTGACCACTTGGGCCTGAATTTCGGCTGCACCTTCGAAAATGTTCAGAATGCGCGCATCACACAGAACGCGACTGATCTGATATTCAAGCGCATAGCCGTTGCCGCCGTGAATCTGCAGCGCATTATCGGCATTTGACCATGCGACGCGCGCGCCCAGAAGCTTGGCCATGCCGGCTTCGATATCACAGCGAATGTCCTGATCTTTTTCAAAGGCGGAAAAATAGGTCAGTTGTCGGGCGATCATGGTTTCCACAACCATCCAGGCAATTTTGCCATAGACACGCGGGAAGGCGTAAAGCGGTTTGGAAAACTGGATGCGGTCCCTGGCATAGCGCATGCCGATTTCAAGCGCGTTCTGGGCAACGCCAACCGCACGGGCCGCGGTTTGGATGCGGGCCGACTCAAAGGTCGCCATGAGTTGCTTAAAGCCCTGACCTTCTTCGCCACCCAAAAGGTTTTCGGCAGGCACTTCGAAGCCGTCAAAGGAGAGTTCGTATTCCTTCATGCCGCGATAACCAAGCACCTCGATCTCGCCACCTGACATGCCATGGGCCGGGAACGGGTTTTCATCGGTACCACGCGGTTTTTCAGCCAAAAGCATCGACAAGCCACGATAACCGGACTCGTCGGGGTTGGTGCGGGTCAGAAGCGTCATCAGATCAGACCGCGCGGCATGGGTGATCCAGGTTTTGTTGCCAGTGACCTTATAGGTATCGTCATCCTTCACCGCGCGCGTGCGCAGGTGTGCCAGATCTGATCCATTATTGGGTTCGGTAAAAACGGCGGTTGGCAGGATTTCACCCGATGCGAGTTTGGGCAGGTAATGTTGCTTTTGCGCATCCGTGCCGCCAAGGCGGATCAGTTCGGCTGCGATTTCGGAACGTGTTCCAAGCGACCCGACACCGATATAACCGCGTGACAGTTCCTCGGTGACAACGCACATCGCGGTTTTACCCATGCCAAGGCCGCCGAATTCTTCGGGGATGGTCAGGCCGAACACGCCGAGTTCAGACATTTCAGTGACGACTTCAATCGGGATCAGTTCGTCACGTTCATGCCAGCCATGGGCATGCGGGGATACCTTTTCCTCGACAAAGCGGCGGAACTGATCGCGCACCATATCAAGGGTTTCGTCTTCGAGGCCGGTTTCACCAAAGCGACCGGTATCAAGGCTGTCTTCGATTTCTGCTGCAATCGCCCGGCGTGCGGCATCGGAATTGCCATGTTGGGCAAGGGTTGCGACCGACGGATTTGCCGCAAGTGATGCAATAAGGTTATCTGCGACACCAAGGGTCGAAAGACGGATGATCTCGCCCTGTGACATCGGAATGCCACCAATGATCTGGGCGAGATATTCCCCGAAGGCCGATTGCAGGATCAGATGTTCAAGCGTGCCGAACTTGTTCTGGTCCTTAAGGCGCGTTGCCCATGCCTTCATTTGCCCCAAGGCTGTGACATAGGTGGTGAACCAGGCGAAACCGTGTGCGGCAAACTGATTGTCATCAAAGGCATCCGCATTGACCCGGCCGTCGACCGTCACAGTATTGCGCAGCGCATATTCGGCGGCATCATAAACGGGGCTGAGCGCAGAATGCGCGTCATCGCATAAACGTTCGAGGTCAGGCAAAAGGGCATCTTCGGTCATTGTTCGGGTCCTCGATAAGGTCCTTGGCTTGCTATCTTGTGGGGCAATCCTGTGGGCAATTGCGCGGATCAGATATTGCATCTGATGATCAAAGGGTGGTGGCACCCCGGGCGCAGATCGGGCGAGAATGCGCGCAGGGTGCCAGCTATCAGTAGAGGCTTTATGTGGGATTAGGCCTCTACTGCTTCTTCAAGGGTCCGCATGCCGGGGCGTTTGGCCTGAACCAGAACGGCCATGTTGCCGGGCTTATGTTCATTGCGCATCATCTTCATATGGGCGCGCGGAATATCATCCCAACTGAACACTTCAGACATGCTTGGATCGATCCGGCGTTCGATGACCAGGGTATTTGCCTGTGCTGCCTGTTTGAGGTTGGCAAAGTGACTGCCCTGGATGCGTTTTTGGCGCATCCAGACGAAACGGGCATCAAAGGTCAGGTTAAACCCGGTGGTGCCCGCACAGAACACGACCATACCGCCACGCTTTACAACGTTGCATGAAACCGGGAAGGTTTGTTCGCCCGGATGTTCAAAGACAATATCAACATCGTTGCCCTTGCCGGTGATGTCCCAGATCGCTTTGCCGAATTTGCGCACTTCTTTCATATAGTCGCCAAATTCCGGGCCATTGACGGTCGGAAGTTGGCCCCAGCAATTGAAATCCTTGCGGTTGATCACGGCCTTGGCCCCAAGGCCCAGAACAAAATCGCGCTTTGTTTCATCGGAAATAACACCAACCGCATTGGCCCCGGCCGTTGTGATCAGCTGGATTGCCATTGAGCCCAAACCACCCGACGCGCCCCAAACCAGAACATTATGCCCCGGCCGCAGGATGTGCGGGCGATGGCCAAACAGCATGCGATAGGCGGTTGCCAGGGTTAGCGTGTAGCAAGCGCTTTCTTCCCAGGTCAGGTGTTTGGGGCGTGGCATCAATTGTTGTGCCTGAACGCAGGTGAACTGTGCGAACGATCCGTCGGGCGTTTCATAGCCCCAGATGCGCTGTGTGGGTGACAGCATCGGATCGCCGCCGTTACATTCCTCGTCATCGCCGTCATCCTGATTGCAGTGAATGACCACTTCGTCGCCGACTTTCCAGCGGGTGACCTTGGACCCCACGGCCCAGACAATGCCCGATGCATCCGATCCGGCGATGTGGAACGGGCAATCATGAACGTTAAAGACCGAGATCGGTTTGCCAAGGGATGCCCACACACCGTTATAGTTCACACCAGCCGCCATCACGAGGACAAGGACTTCGTGGCTGTCTGGTTGGGTTACCGGCAGAACTTCACATTTCATGGCGGTATCGGGTTCACCGTGGCGGTCTTCGCGAATCGCCCAGGCATACATGTTTTTCGGTACGTGCCCGAGTGGCGGAATTTCGCCGATTTCATAAAGATCTTTTTCTTCCTGACCGCCACGGAAAGGCAGCACTTCAGCAGTGGTGTTCATGGCCTTCACTCCTTTTTCGGGGTCGATCCGACAGTATGGTAATAAAATTACCGTTGTTGCGATGCGGTCGACGAATCCGCGAAGTTACGGAATCTCTTTTGTTTTCCCTGAATAATCCCCGGTTTTCCGCGAATGTCGCGTAACTGAATTCCGGAGGGTATTTGTTTTCGCTTTTATCGCGCTGCACAAATTGTTATATAATTACTTACATGATGTCTAGAAGATAATTTAATAACGTTTTTGCGAAATTATCAAAAAGACATAGAGTAATAAAAATACAAGAGGTCGCAATGTCGGTGGAAAACAAGCGCAGCGCAACAATGCCAGAGCGTGATCGTCCTTGGTTGATCCGAACCTATGCCGGGCATAGTTCGGCACAGGCATCAAATGCGCTTTATCGCCAGAATTTGGCAAAAGGTCAGACTGGTCTTTCCGTGGCACTCGATTTGCCCACGCAGACAGGGTACGATTCGGATCATGTTCTGGCGCGTGGCGAGGTCGGCAAGGTCGGTGTGCCGGTATCGCATCTGGGTGACATGATGACGTTGTTTGACGGCATTCCACTTGATCAGATGAACACATCAATGACGATCAATGCACCGGCGGCCTGGCTTTTGTCGCTTTATATTGCGGTGGCGGAAAAACAGGGCACTGCGCGCGCCAGTCTGCAGGGCACGACACAGAATGACATCATCAAGGAATACCTTTCGCGCGGGACATATATCTTTCCGCCTGCGCCCAGCCTTAAGCTGATTACCGATGTTGCGGCCTTTACCTATCGCGAGGTTCCGAAATGGAACCCGATGAATGTGTGTTCGTACCATCTGCAGGAAGCCGGGGCGACAGCCGAACAGGAACTGGCCTATGCGCTGGCAACAGCGATTGCGGTTCTGGATGCCGTGCGCGATTCGGGGCAGGTGCCCGAAGAAGATTTTGCCAAGGTTGTCGGGCGCATTTCGTTCTTTGTGAATGCCGGGATTCGCTTTGTCACCGAGATTTGTAAAATGCGGGCATTCTGCGAATTGTGGGATGAAATCACCCGGGATCGTTATGGCATCGAAGATGCCAAATATCGCCGGTTCCGCTATGGCGTGCAGGTGAATTCATTGGGCCTGACCGAACAGCAGCCCGAAAACAATGTCTATCGTATTCTGATCGAGATGCTGGCGGTTGTTTTGTCAAAAAATGCGCGGGCGCGGGCGGTACAGTTGCCGGCCTGGAACGAGGCGCTTGGTCTTCCGCGCCCGTGGGATCAGCAGTGGTCGCTTCGGTTGCAGCAGATCATGGCCTTTGAAACCGATCTTTTGGAATATGATGACCTGTTTGACGGCAACCCGGCGATTGAGCGCAAGGTCGGCGCGCTGAAGGAAGGCGCGCGGGCAGAACTTGCCAAGATCGATGCCATGGGCGGGGCGATTGCCGCGGTGGATCGCGGCTATATGAAACAGGAACTGGTGCGATCCAATGCCCTTCGTCTGGCCGATATTGAAAGCGGTGTTACCAAGGTGATTGGCGTGAATGCCTTTATGGAAACAGAACCATCCCCGCTGACATCGGGGGAAAAATCGATCCTGACGGTTGATGACATGGCCGAACACGAACAGATCGAAAAGCTGAAAGCATGGCGGTCTGATCGGGATAAGGGGGCGGTTTCCACGGCGCTGGATGCGTTGAAGGCCGCCGCCTCGGAAGGGCGGAACATCATGGAATGTTCGATTGCCTGTGCCCATGCCGGTGTGACGACCGGCGAATGGTCGGCGACATTGCGTGATGTGTTTGGCGAATATCGTGCGCCAACAGGGATCACATCCATGATTGTGACTGGCGATGCAGAAAACATGCACAACCTGCGTAAGCGTGTTGATGATGTTTCGGACAAGCTCGGTGAACGCATGAAGATGCTGGTCGGCAAGCCTGGCCTGGACGGGCATTCAAACGGTGCAGAACAGATTGCGGTTAAGGCAGGCGATGCCGGTATAGAAGTTCTTTATGAAGGTATTCGCTGGACGCCGGACGAACTGGTTCGTAACGCCCTTGATGAAGGTGCGCATGTGATCGGTTTGTCGATCTTGTCCGGGTCACATGTGCCGCTGGTGCGTGAAGTGGTCAACGGGCTGCGTGCCCAAGGGGCCGGACATATTCCGGTTGTTGTCGGGGGAATTATCCCTGAGGCCGATATGCTGGTATTGCGCCAGATGGGCGTGTCGGCGGTCTATACGCCCAAGGATTATCAACTGGTCAAAGTGATTTCCGAGATCGTCGATCTTGTTGATCGCAAGGTGTCTGACAAAGCCGCAACCGCATCGGATGCGCCCGATGATACGCAGCGAGATACCGCGCTTTATTGATCACCCTGGGCTGGCTTCAATCTAAACGGAACAGACTCTGAAAACCGGTCGGACCCAGTGTCGGGTGCGACCGGTTTGTTTTTGGTGATAGGCAAAACTATGATTTTGCGGAAACCTTTTGGGGTTCTGTACCGTGGCGTTCATTGACCCAGTTTTCAAAGGTCGAGGCCGGGAGCGGCTTGGAGAACAGGTAGCCCTGAATGAAGTTGCAGCCCTTTTCCTGCAGATAAACAAGCTGTTCGATTTCTTCGACGCCTTCGGCGACAACTTCAAGGTTAAGGCTATGCCCCAGGCCGATAACGGCATCAACGATCGCCTTGTCATCGACATCGACATGAATATCGTTAACGAATGAACGGTCGATCTTGATCGAGGTCACCGGGAATCGTTTGAGATAGTTCAGCGACGAATAACCGGTGCCGAAATCATCAATCGCGATCAGGACACCAAGCTCTTTGAGTTCCTCAAGCGTCGAGACTGCTTTTTCCGGGTTGTTCATCAGAATGGATTCTGTGATTTCCAGCTCCAGCGTGCCAGCAGGCAGGGAGGTCTCCTTGACGATTTCGGTCACGCTATTGACCAGTTCTGCATCCTGGAACTGGGCGGGGGACAGGTTGACCGCGATCCGGAAATCAGAGAACAAAGAATCGCGCCATGCTCGTGTTTGTTTGCAGGCTCGTTGCAGAACCCAGGCACCCAAACGATTGATCAAACCGCATTCTTCGGCGACCGAGATGAATTCGCCCGGCAGGATCAGGCCGCGTTGCGGATGATTCCAGCGGACAAGGGCTTCGGCGCCAACCACGCGTTCGGTACGGCAATCGACCTTTGGCTGGTAATACAGTTCTAGTTGATCCTGTTCGAGCGCGTTGCGCAGATCTTCCTCGATGGTTTTGCGTTCTTTTACCCGCTCATGCATTGATGGCAGGAAGAAGCGGTAATTGTTGCGTCCTTCGGCCTTTGCAGCATACATCGCCATATCGGCATTTTTGACCAGTTGTTCCGGGTTTTCGCCATCTTCGGGGAAGAGCGTAATGCCGACACTGGCAGTCGAATGCAGGCGAATGCCACGGCAATCAAATGGTTGTGCCAATTCGTCAATGATGCGTTGGGCAAGGACGATGGTATCTTCGATGTTCTGAACGTCGGTCTGGATGATTGCGAATTCATCACCGCCAAGGCGGGCGGCAGTATCGGAATCCCGGATGATGCGTGACAGGCGCTGACCCATTTCCTGAATCATCAGATCGCCAACATCATGCCCGAAGTGGTCGTTGATATCCTTGAACCGGTCAAGGTCAACAAACAGAACCGTCACGCCGCGTTGGAAACGACGGGCCGACAGCAATGCCTGACGCAGACGGTCAAGGAACAGGGTCCGGTTCGGCAAACTGGTCAGGACATCATGAACTGCAAGGTGACGCATGCGGGCTTCGGTCTGCTTGCGTTCGGTAATGTCGGTATAGGTTGCAACATAGCCGCCACCGGGCATCGGATTATGGTCAACCTGAATGACACTACCATTCGGGCGGGTCCGTTCCATCCGATAGGGTTCGCGGCGGCGGGCAATCGCAACGCGGTCGGAAATCAGGGCCTGAATGCTGACATCGCCATATTCGCCGCGTTCGCCGTTATATCGCAAGATATCTGAAAGCGGTGTGCCTTCCTTGACCAGATCACGTGGCAGGTTCAGCAGTTCGATATAACGTTCGTTCCAGACCATCAGGTTAAGGTCCTGATCGAACAGACAGATGCCCTGACCGATATTGTGCAGGGTGGCTTCAAGCAGGGCCTGTTTGCGCTGGGCTTCTTCTTGTGCCTGGCCCTGGAGTGCGACCATTTCGTTATATTCTCGGATCAAAAGCCCGAGTTCGTCGGAGCTGTTCCATTCCACCGGGCGGCGCAAACGCCCATGTTTCGTCATTCGGATGGAATGCAGCAGCCGATTGAGAGGTTCCTTGATCGAACGTTTATTGGCAATCAGAAGGCTGGCGGCGACGACGGCGATCAACAATCCAAACAGGATCATATCAATCGCGATACGCCGGAACAGCAGGTCCTGAACGCGTTCATCCGTAAAGTAAATGACCAGTTCGCCAACGTCATGACGAACATTGTTGCGTTCGAAATAAACGCGGCGCGACAGGCGCAAGGTGTCTGAAAGTTCGGATTGGGAAACGCCGGTATGGGCAAATTCGGTGCCGTCGGCACCCAGTGCCTGTACGGCGACGATATCACGATCACGCGCCATGGCGTTTAGCGCGGACTCGATGTTATCGACGTCCAGATACCAAAACGGGGTGGCCAGAACGCGTGCATTGATGTCGGCTGTCTGTTCGACTTTGCCATTCAGGTCGTCACGCAGGACCTTGTAACTGACATATCCAAAAACAACGAAAAGCGCGAGCGAGAACAGTGAAACGAGCGGCAATGCGATAAACAGCAGCCGACTGCTCAAGGACTTCCGTTGTAAAAACCCGTACGATCCGCTCGACAAGCGTTTTCTCCCTGGTACCTTCTCGATTTGCGTGAGTAAAATTTACCCACCCCTCGCTTGGGTACCAACTCCCCCCAAGAATTGGCATTAAGTCAAATCTCATCACGTTGAAAACGCAAGTTCGATTTTGTTAAATAAACACTTAAATGCCCCCGACCGGCAAGCTTTCTATTTTGTGGTGAGGTGTTTCAGCTTCAAGCAGTTTTGCCGCCCATTTTAGAAAATTTTTATAAAATCCGTTATCGCGGGACGGCAAGCCGTGCCAGTTCGTCACATCTTTCATTCTCGGGATGGCCTGCGTGCCCTTTGACCCAGTGCCATTCAACCTGATGCGGTTCAAGGGCTTTGAGCAAGCGTTGCCATAATTCCACATTCTTGACCGGCTTTTTATCCGCCGTTTTCCATCCGCGTTTCTGCCAGCCGAAAATCCATTTGGTAATGCCGTCACGGACATAGCTGCTGTCGGTATAGATATCGACGACACATGGACGTTTCAGGGCTTCAAGCGCACTGATCGCTGCCATCATTTCCATACGGTTATTGGTGGTTTCCCGATCACCACCCGACATTTCTTTTTCGACCCCCTTAAAGCGCAGGATAGCCCCCCATCCGCCGGGGCCGGGGTTGCCGCTGCATGCGCCGTCGGTATAGATCTCGACGTGGTTATCGCCTGTGTTTTTTGACGTCATTTTTTGCTTCCAAGCTTTGGTCTTAGTCGAGACCATAGGCAGCCGCACTATCCACACGCTGGTGGAAACGCAGTTTGTTGATGTATTCGCGCGGATTTTTCGGGGTGACCAAGGCATCCTTGGGCGTGTTTACCCAGTCATAGAGCCGGGTTAAAAGAAAACGCAGGCTGGCACCCCGTGCCAGAATGGGCAGGGCGGCTTTTTCGGCGTCCGAGATCGGGCGTACCTTGCTGTAATGTGACAGCAGGTTTTTCGCCTTGGTGACATTGAAGCTGTTGTCAGGTTCGAAGCACCAGGCATTCATGCAGATCGCAAGATCATAACAAAGCAGATCATTGCATGCGAAATAGAAGTCGATCAGACCTGAAACTTCTTCTTTGCCCGGGAAGAAGAAAACATTATCGGGAAACAGATCGGCATGAATGACCCCCTGGGGAAGTTCATGCGGCCAGTTGGCTTCGAGATATTCGAGTTCGTCGCTGATCATTTCGTGCAGACCAGGGTGTTCGCCATTGGCATGTTCCTGGCAGCTTTCAAACAGCGACCGCCAGCCCGCGACGCTTAACGCGTTGGGCAGATGCATGTCGAAATCCAGGCCTGCAGTGTGAAGCTCTGCCAATGCGGTCCCGAGACCTGCGCAATGATGGGGCTGAATGCGGCGCGGCGACATGCCACGCAGGAACGATATGATTGCCGCCGGACGCCCGCACAGATCGCGCAGAGCAACGCCGTCTTTGCCATGAATCGGTACTGGGCAGTCCAGACCCTTGGCCGATAGATGCTCCATCAAACCAAGATAGAAGGGCAGATCATCCGGGTTTACCCGTTTTTCGTAAAGGGTAAGGATGAAGGGTGCCTCAGTGGTTTGAAGCAGGAAGTTGGTGTTTTCCACACCTTCGGCGATTCCCTTGAATGAAACCACTTCACCGATATCGTATTCGGCAACAAAACCGGCGATATCTTCGTCTGAAACATCGGTATAGACGGCCATGGCTTCTATCGTCGTCCTGATCTTAAGGTAAGTATGTCTGCGGCCTAGCTGGCAAGCTGGCGCGGCAGTTTGAAGGTCACGTTTTCGTCGGTCAGGGTGATTGTCTCGACCGTGACGTCAAAACGTTCCCGGCAGGCATCAATGACTTCCTCGACCAGAACTTCCGGTGCAGAGGCCCCTGCGGTAATGCCAAGGCTTTTGATATCTCCAAGTTTCGACCAGTCGATATCACGCGCCCGTTCGACCAGAACCGAACGGGTGCATCCTTCGCGCTTGGCAACTTCGACCAGGCGGTTGGAGTTCGAGGAATTCGGGGCGCCCAGAACAAGAATGGCATCAGCCTTGTTCGCGATCAGTTTGACAGCGTGCTGACGGTTTGTTGTTGCGTAACAGATGTCTTCTTTTTTGGGCACCGAGATGGATGGGAAACGCTGTTGCAGGATTTCGATGATCCGGGCGGTGTCGTCCAGCGACAATGTCGTCTGGGTGACAAAGGCCACGTTTTCGGGCTCTGTCACTTCGACGGTTTCGGCATCGGCTTCGGTTTCGATCAAGGTCATGCTGCCTGGTGGCAACTGGCCCATTGTGCCGATGACCTCCGGGTGGCCTGCGTGACCGATCAAAAGGATATGCTTGCCTTCGGCATGAAGGCGTTCCGCCCCGCGATGGACTTTGGATACCAGCGGGCAGGTTGCATCAAGATATTCAAGATTGCGGTTTTTGGCGGCCTCTGGCACCGATTTCGGGACGCCATGGGCGGAAAAGATGACCGGAACACCATCGGGCACGGCATCAAGTTCATCGACAAAAACCGCGCCCATATCGCGCAGGCGATTGACCACGAACTTGTTATGCACGATTTCATGGCGGACATAGACGGGCGCGCCATACTTTTCGAGGGCTTTTTCCACGATCTCGATGGCACGATCAACCCCCGCACAAAAACCGCGCGGATTGGCAAGAACGATGCGAAGGCTGGCTTTGTCAGACATGATACAGGTCCGGCTTTCCCAAACGCGCACAGGCTGTCCCGGCGCTTTATTCAAACATTGACGTTACATAACCTGCCTGACCATGTGGTGCAATGACTGAGCGCTGATCTGGCATATGACCGGGCCCGGATTTTTGATGTTTTCTGTTGCTTATGCCTTGCGAAGCGGGTTGTGCCAGCATGAACGAAAGAATAGACTGCGCCCGGGCCGTCCGCATCGGGTGTGGGCCTGAAATATTTGGTTTGATAGAGGCTTGGATGACAATCGGTAACGGACTTCGGCGCGTTTGTGCATTGGGTATGGTTTCGCTTGGCGGATTGCTAAGTGCGTGCGGTGGCGGCAACCCGTTCGAAGAACAGCCCGTTCCTGTCTGCCCGGCGGCATATCTGCCAAAAGATACGGCAAAGTTGATTGAATTCAATGGCGCGGGCCGCGATTTGACCGATGTAATCGTCGAGGCGGAATTCGACGGTTATATTGGTGATTGCGGCTATGATCTTGATGACAAGAAACTCGATGTGATCATTAGTCCGATCATCACTGCCGAGCTTGGACCTGCGGCACAGAGCCGGAATGTTCAGTTTGAGTATTTTGTCGCCTTGCGCGATCCGGCCGGTAATTTCATTCAGAAATCCGTTTTCGACGTGAATATGGCCTTTGCCGATAATCTGAATATGGCGCGCATCCGTGATGAACAGGTGACGTTGTCTGTCCCGCTTGATGACATCTGGGCAGGGCCGGATTACGAAATCTATCTTGGTTTCCAGCTAAGCGCGGAGCAGCTGGAATATAATCGGCGGTTTGGCACGGATTGATTTTGCAGAAGGTCCTGCCCCTAGCTTAAAAGCATTCAAATAGCCCGCCAGACAAAATAGGGGCTGGCGGGTTGGGAACGAAGCCCGTATAACGGAAATATACCCAAGTGATCCCCGTGGGAGAGGCCGCAGTCCAGTTTGGATATGCGGACGCCGAAGGAGCAACCACCCCGGAAACTCTCAGGCAAAAAGGACCGCGTGGAGATGGGACTCTGGAAAGCAGGTGCTGTGATCTGATCGGTCATGGACACCTCGCCGAAGATGTAAGCAGACCGGTGTGATCATTGGATGTGATTCTTTCAGGCTCCGAGACAGAGGGGGAATGTGGTTGGCCAGTGGTCGGCTATGTTTCGCAACGATTGTCCCGGAGAAGGAAGAGTGGATCAACAGACCGAACTCCTAAAAACAGCCCTTTATGACCTGCATGTGGAACTTGGTGCCAAAATGGTGCCGTTTGCGGGTTATGCCATGCCGGTGCAATATCCGCTTGGTGTAAAGGGAGAACATCTTCACACCCGTGCGAAAGCCGGCCTGTTTGACGTATCGCATATGGGGCAGGTGCGCCTGACTGGCGAACATCGCGTGGCCGAACTTGAAAAGCTCGTGCCCGGTGATATTGCGATTCTCAAGCCCGGCCGCACACGCTATTCCGCCTTTACCAATGACGATGGCACGATCCTTGACGATCTTATGATCACCAATGCCGGTGACAGCCTGTTTCTGGTGATTAATGCGGCGTGCAAGGATGACGATATTGTTCACATGCGTGCCAACCTCGGGAATGGTGTTGCTCTTGAAGAAATTGACGACCGTGCTCTGATGGCCCTGCAAGGGCCTGAGGCCGCGAACGTTTTGGCCCGTTTTGCGCCCGAGGTTGCCGAGCTTAAATTCATGAGCTTTGCCGAGATCAATGTTGCAGGCATTCCATGCTTTGTAACCCGTTCGGGCTATACAGGCGAAGACGGGTACGAAATTTCTGTGCCGAATGATCGTGCAGAAGAGCTCGCACGCAAGCTTCTGGCAGAAGAAGAGGTCGAGGCGATCGGCCTTGGTGCGCGGGATTCGCTGCGTCTGGAAGCTGGCCTGTGCCTGTATGGTAATGACATCGATACCACCACCACACCGGTTGAGGGTGATCTGAACTGGATCATCAACAAGCGTCGCCGCGCAGAAGGCGGTTTCAAGGGGGCGGATGTTATCCTTGAGCAGTTGGCAAATGGCGCGGAACGTAAACGTGTTGGCATTAAGCCCGAAGGCAAGGCACCTGCGCGCGAACACACCCCGATCCTGAATTCGGATGGGGAAGAAATCGGTGAAATTACGTCAGGTGGGTTTGGTCCCACCGTCGATGGTCCGATTGCAATGGGCTATGTGGCAATTGAATTTGCAAAGCCGGGTACCAAAGTCGATCTGATGGTACGTGGCAAGGCCCGCCCGGCAGAGGTTGTCGAACTTCCGTTCGCACCCCATCGCTATTTCCGCGGCTAATCGCCGTGCATATTGAGAATAGGCGGCTTTGCCGTCTGGCAGACTAAGTTTAACAGGGACGAAGACAATGGCTAAAAAATTCTCGCAAGAACATGAGTGGATCGAATTCGAAGATGGTGTGGCGACCGTTGGCATCACGGATTACGCACAGCAGTCGCTTGGCGATATCGTATATGTGGAACTGCCGGAAGTTGGCAAAAAGCTGACCAAGGATGGCGATGCCGCCGTTGTTGAATCGGTCAAGGCGGCAAGTGATGTTTATGCGCCGCTGGACGGTGAAATTGTTGAAGTTAATGAAGAACTTGATGCCAACCCGGCGCTGGTCAATGAAGCCCCGGAAACCGATGGCTGGTTCTTCAAAATGTCGCTGTCTGATGCATCCCAGCTTGATGAGCTGATGGATGAGGCTGCTTACAAAGAATTCGTCGAAGGTCTTTAAGCATGCGTTATCTTCCGCTCACCAATGCAGATCGCGCGTCGATGCTTGAAGCAATCGGTGCGTCATCCGTTGAAGAATTGTATAGCGATGTGCCCGAAGGTGCGTTGCTGTCAGAACCGGTGGACCTTCCCCATCATCTGGGTGAAATGCAGGTCGAACGTGACATGCTTGCGCTTGCGGGCAAAAATGTTGGCGCATCGAGTGTGCCAAGCTTCCTTGGTGCAGGTGCCTATCGCCATCATGTTCCGGCAACGGTTGATTATATCATCCAGCGTGGCGAATTCCTGACGGCATATACCCCTTATCAGCCGGAAATCGCACAGGGCACGTTGCAGTATCTGTTTGAATTCCAGACCCAGGTTGCCTCGATCACCGGCATGGATGTTGCCAATGCATCAATGTGGGACGGTGCGACATCCTGTGCCGAAGCGGTGTTGATGGCATGCCGTGCGACCCGTCGCAAAAAAGCGGTTCTGTCAGGTGGTCTGCATCCGCATTACCGTGAAGTTACGGAAACCTATTGCCAGTATAGCGATACCGAAGTTGCAGGGCGTGACGGGCATCCGGAACATCAGGCCTCGGCTGACGAGCTTGATGATCTGATTGATGATCAGACAGCCTGTGTGGTTGTTCAATATCCTGACGTCTTTGGGCGCATTCAGGACCACACCAAACTGGCCGATCTTTGCCATGCCAAAGGGGCGCTTTTGGTGGTGGTCTTTACCGAGGCCGTCGCCTTTGGCGCGATCAAGGCACCGGGTAGCTTCGGGGCAGATATTGTCTGTGGCGAAGGTCAGTCGATCGGTAATGCGCTGAATTACGGTGGCCCGTATGTTGGTCTGTTTGCGACCACCCAGAAACTGGTGCGTCAGATGCCCGGTCGCCTGTGCGGTGAAACGGTCGATCAGGATGGCAAGCGCGGCTTTGTTCTGACGCTTTCGACCCGCGAACAGCATATCCGCCGTGAAAAGGCGACCTCGAACATCTGTACCAACTCTGGTCTGTGTTCGTTGGCCTTTACGGTCCATATGAGCCTGCTTGGTGAAGATGGGTATCGTCGACTGGCTGCGTTGAACCACGAAAACGCCTGCAAGGTTGCCGATGCAATTGATGCGGTTGACGGTGCGTCGGTCGTGAATGACAGCTTCTTTAATGAATTTACAGTCAAGCTGTCCAAGCCTGCTGCGGATGTTGTCGAGGCGTTGGTCGCCAAAGGCGTTCTGGGAGGTGTTCCGCTGTCGCGTCTGTATCCGAACCGTTCGGATCTGGATAACTACCTTTTGGTGGCGACGACGGAAACCAACACCGATGAAGATATTGCGGCCCTTGCGTCCGCATTGAAGGAGGCGCTGGCATGACTTTCACGACCCATACCGGCAACCGTGGACTTGTTCTTGAAGAAAAACTGATTTTTGAGCAGGGCCAGCCCGGCCGCACCGGTGTTGATCTGCCCGAACCCAAAGGCACGAAATCGCGCCTTGGCGGTTTGGAACGCGACGAAGAAGTCGGTCTTCCGGGGCTGTCCGAGCCACAGGTTGTTCGCCATTTTACGCGCCTGTCGCAAAAGAACTTTGGCATTGATTCCGGCTTCTTCCCGCTGGGGTCATGCACCATGAAGCACAACCCGCGCCTGAACGAAAAAGTTGCCCGTCTTCCGGGTCTTTCGGATCTGCATCCGATGCAGCCCGAAAGCACTGTACAAGGCGCATTGGAACTGATTGATCAGTGTGCGCATTGGCTTTTGGTTTTGACGGGCATGCCAGCCGTTTCCATGTCCCCGGCTGCCGGGGCACAGGGCGAGCTTTGCGGCATGATGGCCATTCGTGCGGCCCTGGATGCACGTGGTGAAAACCGTCGTCGTGTTCTGGTGCCGGAATCGGCCCACGGGACCAACCCGGCAACGGCGGCGGCCTGTGGTTTTACGGTTGATTCGATCCCGGCAACCGAAGACGGCCGCGTTGATCTGGCCGCGTTCGAAGCCAAACTTGGCGACGATGTGGCGGGCATCATGCTGACCAATCCGAACACTTGTGGTCTGTTTGAACGCGACGTGCGCAAGATCGCTGATCTTGTTCATGCAGCGGGCGGGTATTTCTATTGCGATGGTGCGAATTTCAACGCCATTGTCGGTCGGGTGCGCCCGGCAGACCTTGGCGTTGATGCAATGCATATCAACCTGCACAAAACGTTCTCGACCCCGCATGGTGGCGGTGGACCGGGTTCTGGTCCGGTTGTGTTCTCGGATGCTTTGGCACCCTATGCGCCCATTCCGTATGTGGTTCGCAAAGAAAACGGCTTCCATCTGGTTGAAACCGCAGACGAAGATGACGGCAAGAAACCATTTGGGCGTCTGAAAGGCTTCCATGGTCAGATGGGCATGTTTATTCGCGCCCTGGCTTACATGAAAAGCCACGGTGCGGATGGTCTGCGTCAGGCGTCCGGCGATGCGGTTCTTAATGCCAACTATCTGCTGGCACGTCTGAAGGACAAGCTGAGCGTCGCATTCCCGGGCTATTGCATGCATGAAGCCCTGTTTGATGACAGCTTCCTGAAAGACACAGGTGTTTCCACCCTTGATCTGGCCAAGGCAATCATCGACGAAGGGTTCCACCCGATGACGATGTATTTCCCGCTGGTGGTGCATGGGGCATTGCTGATTGAGCCGACCGAAACCGAAACCAAGGAATCGATCGATCAGTTCTGTGATGCGATTCTTGCCCTTGTTGCCAAGGCCGAGTCGGGGGATGCGGAATTCTTCAAGAATGCGCCGTATCTGACCCCGCGCAGACGCCTTGATGAAACAGCCGCCGCCCGTAAGCCTGTGCTGCGCTGGCAGCCTGAAACGGCTTGATAATCTAAGAAACCTGACGGTTTCCAACACCCCGGCTATTTGGCCGGGGTGTTTTTTTTCAATGACTTGTTCTTGAAACCCATTGGACTTGTCGCGATTTGCCCCCTTATACTTGCTGTAACTTTAATGAATGACGTCGCCAACGACGCGTTGTGGGGATTTAGTGGTCGGGCTGCCGCCCGTTCCGGAGGGTTGAATTCAGTCATGTCACGTCGAGTGCAAAAAGTATTCACTGCCGAACGTCGTCTAAAAGAGCGAACCGGCGGGGTTGTTGAGGATTGGTCGGATTCTTTTTTCGACCCGACACTTGAAACCGGTATGGGGGCGGGTGAACCGATGTCAGCAGCTCTGACCGGTTCCACAAATACCGAAGATAGTTCTGCGATTACGCAGGCCGTTTTAGATGAAATCCGGGCGCTGCGCGGCGAAGTCGCTGAATTGCGTCAGGCTGTGGCATCCGGAACAACGACAGGTGCGGACGGTGCCGTTAAAGCGCCAGTGGCTTCGAATGATGCCCCGATGGATGAATTGCCAGAACCTGTGTCAAGCAATCCGACCCATGCCAATCGTCCCGGCGCTGCTGAGCCGGATCAGGATGACCTGGAACTGATCCGTACCCAGATCGAGGAAATGAACGAGCATATCCACAAGGCCAAGGTTCAAATTGCCTCTTTGCGCCATCCCAAGGCACAGGATGACCGCCTTGTAAGTGCTGCCTCCGAACTTGACGCCATCGTCAAGGATACAGAGATGGCAACGCATACGATTCTGGAATCAGCCGAGCAGATTGACGATCTGACCATGACGCTGAAGAATTCGGCATCCAGTGACTTTGTTGTCGATCACGTCGAACAGATTGCCTTTATCGTTACAAAGATTTTCGAAGCCTGCAATTTCCAGGACATTACCGGTCAGCGCATCAACAAGGTGGTCAGCACGCTTGAATTCGTCGAAGAGCGTGTCCACAACATGATCCTGATCTGGGGCGAGGAAGCCTTTGCCGAATTGCCAGTGCCCGAGGTTGAGGCAGAAGCAATTCCCGAAGATGCAGATCTTTTGAACGGCCCTCAACTTGATGGCGAGGGGATCAGTCAGGACGATATCGACAAGTTGTTCGAATAACGCGATAAATTCCAAGCTTGATCGCTGATATCTGGCGTGTTGCCGATGGCCTTTTTCTCAGAAGGTTACCGGCATCACGCCTTTTTTATGATTTCTAATGTCAATCAAAAGTTTACATATGTTAGAATAGGATCATGCCTATAAGAATAAGAAATCATGTTGGGATGCGTGTAACATCGGGTTGCGCGCATTTTGGCGTGTTTGGAGGGTATCATGGGGTTTTGGTCAATTGGCGCTATTCGCCAGCCCAAAGCGCAAGACATTAAATGGCGTAAAAGCCCGCGCGGCGAATATTACCGCATGTTCATGATTGATGACATTGCGGAACTTGGCTTGAACGGCGTTGGCGGTGTGTATCTTCTGTGGCATGGCGGTCTGAAACCGGCCTGGCTGGTCGCGGGTGCGACCGAGGATCTTGGTCACAGTTTTGCAGAACTGATGCGAGATCCCGACATTCGTGAATACGATACCCGCGGCGGTGTTTATATGAGCTGGTCGCCAATCAAAAGCAGCTTTCGGGAAGGTGTGGTGCATTTCATTGCCAAGCACACCAACCCGACCTTTGAATGCGACTATGACAGCCGAGAAGATCCGATACCGATTTTGCTGCCGCGCTAAATGCGCGGTATTGCCTGATATCGGAACATCGGACAAAAAAGCTCCGCAGAGAACTGCGGAGCTTTATTTTTTGGAAAAGACCGGATCTTAAAGTTTTGCCAGCACAGCTTCGGCACTTGAGACGTCAAATGCGCCGGGTTCTTCAACAGCAAGATCAGTGACTTTGCCGTCGTCGACAATCATGGCAAACCGGTTGGCGCGCTTGCCAAGTCCACGACCGGTCAGGTCAAGCTCAAGCCCGGTTGCATTGACAAATGCAAGGTCGCCGTCTGAGAGCATGGTGACATCGGTGGCTTTTTCGGCATCTGCCCAAGCCTGAAGAACGAAAGCATCGTTTGAGGCCAGGCAGACAATTTCATCTACACCTTTGGCTTTGATTTCACCGGCTTTGGCAACGAAACCCGGCAGGTGTTTGGCCGAACAAGTCGGTGTGAAAGCACCGGGAACAGCAAACAGCACAACTTTGCGGCCTGCGAAGAATTCCTTTGAGTTGACGGCTTCGGGGCCGTCGCTTGTCGCGCGAAAAAGGGGCACGTCCGGGATTTCATTGCCGACTGAAATGGTCATGGGTATCTCCGTTCTTTGGCGCAACTCTTTTTATTGCGCGCAGGATCACATGCCGGGATCAAACACCAAATCTCGTTGGCTTTCAATGCCGCCACGCTATGTTTCTGGCAGGTTTCATCTACCTGACTTCGATGGGCACAGCAGGCCGTTCCCACAAGATGTGATTATTCGACGGATCTGGCAAGGCCGGTTGATCCGTTTGCATCTTCAAGCGCTTTAAGAACCTCGTTCTCGCTGAGCAGTTCGGACAGAATAATTCCGTCCGGGCTTTCGGGGCCGAAAACGGCATTGAACGGAATGCCAAAACGGCCATAGGAAGCAAGATAATCGGCGATTTTCTGATCCGGGCGGGTCCAGTCGGCCTGCATCAGGATGATGTTATCTTCTGCCAGTGCGGCACTGATATTCGGTTTTTCAAGGACCAGCTTTTTGTTGACCTGACAGGTCACGCACCATTCGGCTGTGACGTCGACCAGAACAGTTTTGCCTTCGGCGACCAAGCTATCGATGGTTTCAGGGGCAAAAGCCTGCCATGCAAGGGGGCCGTTCAAAGAGTTTGCTGTGGTCGATGCCGGTGGTTGCGAAAAACCAGGAGCAAACAGCGCAACCAGGAAGCCCAAAACGGCAATGGCTGTAAAAGCAAAGCGTGGACGCAATTTGGTGGTGCGTGTGCGGGCCCATACAAAAAACCCGCCAACAACAAGGCCAGCCCCTACGACGATGGCCCCTGTAAGGCCAACCTGGACCGAAAGCACACCCAAAAGCCATATCGCGGTTCCAAGCAGTGCAAGCCCCAATACGAACTTGACGCCATTCATCCATCGACCGGGTTTGGGCAGGATATGCGCGACCCGTGGCTGGATGGCGATGGCAAAGTAAGGCAGAGCCAAGCCGATCCCGAGCAATGTGAATATCCAGAAAATGTCAAAGACGCTGCCCGCCAGTGCAAAGCCGACAGCCGTGCCGAGAAATGGTGCAGAGCAGGGGGTCGCAAGCAAGGTGGCAAACATGCCGGTCAGGAAGTTGCTGCTGATATGGCGTCCCTGGCTTTCTTCGCGTGCGATGGCATCATTGGCCGCATTGCCGACCTGATCAGGGCCGGAAATTTCAAACAGGCCCCACATGTTCAAGGCAAACAGGGCAAGAATGATCGTCATGACGGTCAGGAACAGCGGTTGCTGGAACTGAATGCCCCAGCCGATCGTGCCACCTGCCAGTTTGATGCCAACCAGTACGGCGGCAATCACCCAGAAAGATGTGATAATCCCGGCTGCACTGGCCAGAAATCCGACGCGCACACGGTTGGTATCCTGTTCGCGTGCCTTAAGCGCAGACATCACTTTGATCGACAAAACCGGCAAGACACAGGGCATGACATTCAGGATCAAACCACCGAGCAGGGCAAAGAACCCGATCAGCAACAGATTTATGCCTTTGGTCGTGCCTGTTTTGGCGTCTGTGCCGGCACCGACTACAAGATTTTGTTCAATTGACAGGGGGCCTGCGATGACGGTGACAGTGACGGGGGTATCGCGGAGCGATTGACCCGCTTCAAGCCCCTGAACGCCAAGATCAAAATGGCGTATGTCCGAAGTTGTATCCGTTGCCCGGGCTGCTGGTTCGGGGCGGCTAAAGCCAACCCGCAGGTCGCTTTCAATCAGGATGTCGTCAACATTGACACTTGCGGCATCAAGACCACGGACTGCAAGACGCAGGGTTTCTGAACCTTCCTGAGATGCGGTCGTGATTTCGGTAACTTCAATCGGAAGCCCCGGGCCGCTTAGCGGAACTTTAGAGACGAACTTTTCAATTTGATGGGCATGGCTGCTGGCGGTCGAGATGCCGCTGGCCGTGGCACTGTCGGTTGCCGGGATGTCGAGGTTAAAGTCCGCAGATGCCGGAATGCAAATGTCGCTACAGACCAGGTAATCAACATTCAAACGAATTGAAACCGGTTGATCCGGGGCAGGGATCGTCACATCAATTGGCAGAATGATCTGATCTTTGTAGCCGAATGTTTCCAAGCCAAAGATTGAGAAACGATAGGGGGCAGGCCAAAGTATGGTGGCCTCACCAACGTTTTGCGAACCGGTCCAATCGAGTTGTGGCGGGAAGCCGGCGTCACCTGCGCTGCGCCAATAGATTTTCCAGTCCGGCTGCAGTTCGTACTCAAGACCCAGACGCAGGGTTTCTTTGCCACCTGTTTCTGTCTGCGCGCTGATCAGGCGCACCGATGTGAAATCCTCGTCGATCCAGTCCGTGGCCATATCTGATGCGGCCAACGCGCTGAAGGTGATACCCGCAGTCGAAAGGAAAATAACAACTAACGAGAACAGGCGAACGAAAAGGTGGCGCAGCACGTCTTGTTCCTCAAGATCGGTATATGATTTCACGCAGTCCGGGTCATGGGTATGGCACGAAACAGGCAACGAACATTGCAGGCGTAATCTGCCAGCCAGATCAAATCAAGCCACGACTATGTGAACAGCCTATCAGAAATTTGATCATCATTTCGGGTATATAGCACGATAGCCCTGCCGATGGCCTGATCCAGAGCAAAAGCGACCCGATACATTGGCGTTCACCGGGTTTCTTTCCTACATAAGGATAAGGACGTGCCAGTTGGCTTATTGACAAACTTTGCCAGGGCACGGGTTCTTGATGGAAATGGAAAGGCAATCGCGTTAGGCTTGATGAAACAGGATAAAGAGAGTTCCGACATGGGTGAGGGTATAGACGCAGGCGATTATCTCGGCGGCAAGCTTTTGGTGGCGATGCCGGGAATGCGTGATCCGCGTTTTTCACAAAGTGTGGTCTATATCTGCGCGCACAATAAAGACGGGGCAATGGGGCTGGTGATCAATCGACTGATTGACAGCATCACATTCCCTGAGCTTTTGGAACAGCTTGGCATTGCCCGCCCGGCCGCGACCATCGAAGATATCCAGGTGCATTTTGGTGGACCGGTTGAAAGCAGCCGCGGTTTTGTTCTGCATTCGACTGATTTTTCGAACGAAGCGACCTTGCATGTCGACCGAGGTGTTTCCGTGACTGCAACGGTCGATATTCTTGAACAAATCGCACTTGGCGAAGGCCCGCAAAGTCACATTCTGGCTTTGGGGTATGCCGGATGGCGCAGCGGGCAGCTTGAAAGCGAAATTCTTGCCAATGGCTGGCTGCATGTCGATGCCGATGCTGATCTGCTGTTTGATACCGACTGCGAAGATAAGTGGGAACAGGCGTTCTCAAAACTTGGGTTTGCGCCGGAACTGCTATCGGGTGAAGCCGGGCACGCCTGAGGCGTCTTTCCCGAAGCTGTGCCAAAGTAATAAAATGAAAGCCTGCCGATGTGGCAGGCTTTTGTCATGTCCGGAATGTGAGGTGATCAATCGAACAGGGCGTCGATTTCTTCCTGTGAGAAGATCTGGTCAATCTCGTCCTGAGATACACGTTCGGCGTTCTTCGGGGCCTTGGTGACGGTCTTATCCAGATTGTCGAGGCCTTTGGGGTCCGCTGGCAGGTCAAAGTCGCCAAAGTCATCCTCGCCCCAGATTTCGATCACGCGATTTACGCGTTCCTCGATATATTTCATCGTGTTGACGACTTTGGTAATCCGCTGGCCAGTCAGATCCTGGAAATTGCAGGATTCGAACACTTTGACCACCAGTTCGACAATATCATCAGCCAGTCCCTGGGTGTAATCGTCGGTCGCGGCAGACCGGATATTGTGGGCGACGGCATCGATCTTTTCCACGGTTTCAAGGATATTTGCCGTTGCGTCTTCGGTCGCGGCGACGACGGAATCGAGTTCACCTTTCACGATATTAAGGCGCGTGCCACTGCTGTCTTCCGGGGCTGTGTTCAGCGCAGCGATTTCGCGCTTGGTTTCCTGAATGGAGTTGGCAAGGGCGCGAACCTCGTTCTTTACAAGGCGCAGTTCCTTGCGGGCATCTGCCTGTTCGTCATCTTCGGGGATGGCATTTGCTTTTTTCTGTTCATCGATCATCACACGGATGTCGGTAAGAAGTTCAAGCTTAAGATCCTCGATCGCAGTATGGAGGCTTGAAATATCAACATCCCCCGAAGGACCATTTGCTGCGGTCGGCAATTCCGTCGGCAGAGTGACCATGTCACTCATGGTTTCGAGCTTGTTGAGCAAGCGCATTTCTGCGGTAAACAGTCTTTTACTTCCTGTGCGTGCCATCGGCGAACCTCTGTCTGTGTCTTGTCTGCATCGGGCGGCGGGCTGCGTCGCACGGAACATCGGGAATGCATACGTATGGATAGAATAATCGGAAATGCTTATATATCCAACCGAATTTCTATCTCGGTATATTGGGAAAAAGCCCGCACAATTAAAGGGTTCGGCAACAAAGACCGTATGTGTCTTTGGGTTTTTGCGCGCCGGGTGGGGGCGAATCGTTTCAAACGACATTTACTGTGTACATTTTTCGCAAAAATCCGGGGAATTTGTTGCCGGCCTGTTTGCGGCCAGGTGACATTGACCGGTGTTAATTGCCGTAACGTATCAATGATTTGGAAGTTGCTTGTTTCAGGGGTTGAAATAATTCCAGTTGCTTTTGCTGTTTTGTTGCAAGGCAACACGTGCCGAGCTGCCAAATGCGTGTCAGACGGAATGGCGGTTTTTCTATCCAAGGGTGGGTAATTAGAACGATTTCAGCTGAAACCAGAGCGCTAATTTGATATATTATCAATTACATTATTTGTGCGTCGCAGCGAGGTTTTTTCTGGAACCTCTGCCGAAGATACGCTATTCGCCTACGATACCAATTGTACTTCCATGTACAGGGTTTTTAACAATAAGATATGTCAGAGGAAATGCTCCGGCCCGTTGGGTTTTTAATCTTTGGTTGAAATGATGTTTTTCCCGATCAGGGAAAATGACGTCGGGTCACCAACCGCCAGCGGGGGTGGGGAAGAGTGAGGCATATCGCCTTGAGATGTAATGCGAGGGGGCAGATTCGCATGTCGATCAAGAAGCTATTTCCCATTCTGTTGTTGGGATTGGCGGTGCTTACCGGGTTGGACAGTGCAGCGATTGCTGCCGTTGGACAGCCCGAGCCGTGGCAGCTTGGGCTGCAGGATCCGGTTTCGCCGGTGGCTGTCGAAGGCCAGAAGTTCTTTAATCTACTGATCTGGTTGATGACGATCATTACTGTGATCGTTCTGTTTTTGCTGCTGTATGTTCTTTTCCGCTTCAGCGCGAAACGCAACCCTGTACCGTCGAAAACCACCCACCATACCCTTCTTGAAGTGGTCTGGACGGTTGTTCCGGTGCTGATCCTCCTTGTTATTGCGATCCCTTCTTTCCGCCTGCTGTATTTTGCAGACCGCGTCGAAGATGCTGATCTTACGCTCAAGATCATTGGCAAGCAGTGGTACTGGACCTATGAGTATCCAGATAATGGCAACTTCACGTTTGATTCGTTGATGATCGACGAGGAAACCGCCGTTGCCGAAGGCATGAACCGTCTTCTGGATGTGGATAATCCCGTTGTCCTGCCAGTCGACCAGAATATTCGCCTGATCATGACGTCTGATGACGTGATCCATAACTGGGCGATGCCATCGCTGTTTATCAAGCTTGATGCCGTTCCCGGCCGTCTGAACGAAACCTGGACCCGCATTCCAGGCGAGTATGCCGGGACGACATTCTATGGTCAGTGTTCCGAGCTGTGCGGCGTAAATCACGCCTATATGCCGATCGCAGTCAAAGCTGTTACCATGGAAGAATACGAGGCCTGGGTAGCCAAGGCCCAAGAAGAGTTCGCATCTGCTGATTTGCCGTCTGCGGTATCAGTGGCATCGGCAGAGTGAGGGAGAGACTGATGGCTCACGCTGACACACATGATCACGATCATACCCCCGGCTTCTTTACCCGTTGGTTCCTGTCAACCAACCACAAGGACATCGGGACGCTTTATCTTATCTTTTCTGTGATCGCCGGTTTGATCGGTGGCGCTTTCTCGGTCTGGTTCCGTATGGAACTGGCGCAACCGGGAACACAGATCATTGAAGATCACCATTTCTTTAACGTGCTTGTGACCGCACACGGCATGATCATGGTCTTCTTTGTTGTCATGCCCGCCATGATTGGCGGTTTCGGCAACTGGTTCGTTCCGATCATGATCGGTGCGCCGGACATGGCATTCCCGCGTCTGAATAACATTTCGTTCTGGTTGATTGTTCCGGCCTTCCTGCTTTTGATGCTGTCTGCTGTTGTCGGCAGTGGTGCGGGGACCGGCTGGACGGTTTATCCGCCGCTTTCGGGCGTGCTCGGGCATCCGGATGCGTCGGTTGATCTTGCGATCTTTGCGCTGCACCTTGCCGGTGCAAGTTCCATCCTGGGTGCTGTGAACTTCATTACCACCATTTTCAACATGCGTGCGCCGGGCATGACCCTGCACAAGATGCCGCTATTTGCATGGTCAATGCTGGTGACGGCATTCCTGTTGCTGTTGGCGGTGCCGGTTCTTGGTGGCGCGATTACCATGCTTCTGACCGACCGTAACTTTGGCACGGATTTCTTTAATCCGGCCGGTGGCGGTGACCCGATTCTGTATCAGCATCTGTTCTGGTTCTTCGGGCATCCGGAAGTGTACATCATGATTTTGCCGGGCTTTGGCATCATCAGTCACATCATCTCGACCTTCTCGCGCAAGCCGGTTTTCGGCTATCTCGGGATGGCTTATGCGATGGTGGCAATCGGTGTTGTCGGCTTTATCGTCTGGGCGCACCACATGTACACTGTCGGCATGGATGTTGACACCCGTGCATACTTTACCGCCGCGACGATGGTGATTGCGGTGCCGACCGGGGTCAAAATCTTTTCGTGGATCGCGACCATGTGGGGGGGCTCGATATCACTTCGCGCTCCGATGCTTTGGGCAATCGGCTTCATTTTCCTATTCACTGTTGGTGGTGTGACAGGTGTGATGCTGGCAAATTCGGGCATGGATCTGCCGCTGCATGATACCTACTTTGTGGTGGCACACTTCCACTATGTGCTGTCACTTGGGGCTGTGTTCTCGATCTTTGCCGGTTTCTATTACTGGTTCGGCAAAATGTCGGGTTACGAGATTTCAGACCTTGGTGCCAAGATCCACTTCTGGCTGTTCTTCATTGGCGTCAACCTGACCTTCTTCCCGCAGCACTTCCTTGGTCTGGCTGGTATGCCGCGTCGTTATGCGGATTATCCGGATGCATTTGCCGGGTGGAACATGGTTTCGTCTTATGGCGCGTACATTTCGTTTGCGGCGACGCTGTTCTTCCTCGGTGTGGTGGCGCATGCCTTCATCCGTGGCAAGAAGTCCGCAGCAAATCCGTATGGCGAAGGTGCTGATACGCTGGAATGGACTGTGAGCTCTCCGCCGCCGTTCCATACCTTTGACGAACTGCCGCGTATCAAGTAAGTGATCCTGGTTTTAGTCCCTCGCAGATAACAGTTTGCGAGGGACATCCTATCGCCCCAGAAAAGAAGACCAGAGTTCAATGACCAAGCAGGTTGCAGACCAGACCATAGCACTTGAAAACGCAGTATCTCTGCCGGTTTCCGATGTGCGCGACTATATCGCATTGCTTAAGCCGGGGGTGATGACCCTTGTGGTTTTCACCGGTGCCGTGGGTCTGTTGATTGCGCCAGGAACAATTCATCCGTTCCTCGGACTCGTCGCAATTGCCTGTATTGCCGTTGCCAGTGGTGCAGCGGCATCAATTAACATGTGGTATGATCGCGATATCGATATTCACATGAAACGGACGCAAACCCGTCCCATTCCGGCAGGAAGGGTTCCTGCGGACGAGGCTTTGTCACTCGGAATTGCCTTGTCGATCGTTTCGGTCACTATCATGGCGGTGGCCATCAATATTGCGGCGGCTGTTTTGCTTGCGGTGTCGATTGCGTTTTACGTTTTCGTTTACACCATGTGGCTGAAACGCAGCACGCCTCAGAATATTGTCATTGGCGGTGCTGCCGGGGCCTT
The DNA here is from genome assembly GCA_048264285.1 of Thalassospira sp. Lineage (GTDB taxonomy): Bacteria > Pseudomonadota > Alphaproteobacteria > Rhodospirillales > Thalassospiraceae > Thalassospira. Next base: position 5,360 of record JBLXDD010000004.1, on the reverse strand, counting down.
TCCCCCGATGATCGGCTGGGCGTCGGTGACGGGCGGGATTGATATCAATTCAATCGCGCTGTTTATGATCATCTTTATGTGGACACCGCCGCATTTCTGGGCGCTGGCACTGTTTCGCTGTGGTGACTATGCCAAGGTCGGCGTGCCGATGATGCCGGTTGTTGCCGGCGAAGCCGCAACCAAAAGGCAGATGCTGGTTTACACCATCTTGTTGTTGCCGGTGACTTTTGTACCGGTCCTGACCGGGTTGCTTGGGGTGTTTTATGGCGTCACGGCGGGCTTGACCGGGCTTTGGTTCCTGCGCCATGCGGTGCGTGTTCTGCGTAACGCAGAGGAACGCGCCCCGCACAAGATGTTTGGATATTCCATTCTGTATCTGTTTGTCCTGTTCGGGGCGATGGTTGCAGATGTCTGGCTTGGTGGGGTGATCGCATGACCGAGAACCCGAAAATGACCAAAGCGGAACTCGAAGCGTTCTATGCCAAGCGCAAAAAGAAAAACTGGGTGTTTCTGGTTATTCTGACCAGTCTGATCATCCTGTTCTTTGCGATAACCATTTTAAAGATGAGCTAGGAAACCATGGCTGATCAACAACACACAGATACAGTAAAGAAGCGCAACAAGCGCGTGCTGCTTAGTTGTGTTGTCGTCGTTGGCGGCATGATCGGCCTGTCCTATGCCTCTGTACCGCTTTATGAACTGTTCTGTCAGGTCACCGGTTTCGGTGGCACCCCGCAGGTCGGCAAAGACAGCGGGGTCGAAGTTTCGGAAAAGACCATCAAGGTGCGGTTCAATGCCGATGTGAATTCCGGCTTGCCCTGGCAGTTCAAACCCGAACAGCGCGAGATCACCGTGCGTCTGGGTGAAGATAATCTGGCCCATTACATGGCTGAAAACATGTCAGTCAAACCGATCACCGGTCAGGCCGTCTACAATGTGACACCGTTAAAAGCAGGGCAGTATTTCAGCAAGATCGCGTGTTTCTGTTTTGACGAGCAAACCCTTGAGCCGGGGCAGCGCGTTGACATGCCGGTCAGTTTCTATGTGGATCCTGCCATTGCCGAAGACATTAATACCCAGGACGTGAAGACGATTACCCTGTCATACACCTTCTTCAAATCCGAGGCATCGGTCGAAGCGGTTGGCGGGAATGAAGATCAGGGAGGCTGACAGCGCACGGTTTTGTGGGTTGGACGGTCTTGGTTAACAAAGCGAACTTAGAGTTTCTTTTGTAAGGATTGAGGGGGGCAAGGAATGAGTGATCATGCACAAAAGCATCCGTTCCACCTGGTAGACCCGAGCCCGTGGCCACTGGTGGCTGCGGCGTCGGCTGGTCTTTTCACCGGTGGTATGGTCATGTTCATGCATTCGGACCGTGCGCCGGCTGATTTCTGGCTGGCAGCACTCGGCATTGCGGGCATTTTGTTCGTAATGTTCCGTTGGTGGAGCAACGTGATCAGTGAATCACGCATTTACCATAACAAGGTCGTACAGATCGGCCTGCGTTACGGGATGTCGTTGTTTATTGCATCCGAGGTAATGTTCTTTGTTGCCTTCTTCTGGGCCTTTTTCCACAACGCGTTTGTGATCTTCAGCCCCGGCGTGACCGAATGGCCGCCAGCGGGTGTCGAAGTGCTTGATCCGTGGGATTTGCCGTTCCTCAATACCCTGATCCTGCTTCTGTCGGGCTGTACCCTTACCTGGGCGCACCATGGCATCATCGAAGGTAAGAAAAAGGATCTTGTTCAGGGGCTGGCGCTGACCGTTGGTCTTGGTGTGATCTTCCTGTTCCTGCAGGCATATGAATATAGCCATGCCGCATTCGGTTTCTCGGACAATATCTATTCTTCGACCTTCTACATGGCGACCGGTTTCCACGGTTTCCACGTGTTTGTCGGAACAGTGTTCCTGGCCGTCTGCCTTGTGCGGGCAATGAAGGACGGCTTTAAACAGGATCATCATTTTGGTCTTGAGGCAGCAGCCTGGTACTGGCACTTCGTTGATGTTGTCTGGCTGTTCCTGTTCTTTGCCGTTTACATCTGGGGTGGCGAATAAGCCACCCGCCAGATAACGAACAAGAATATGGGTGACTATTATCCAAACATTTCCCCCATCCGCACCGGGTTGGCATGCAAATGCCCCCGATGCGGCGGGGGAAAATTGTTTTCCGGCTATTTGACAGTGCGTGAAACCTGCGAGGTTTGCGGGCTTGATTTACGTGGCCACGATTCCGGCGATGGCCCGGCAATCTTTATTATCTTTATCCTCGGATTTTTGGTGGTGCCCATGGCGCTTTGGGTCGAAATGACCTATATGCCACCACTGTGGCTGCATGCGGTCGTGTGGGGGCCTGTCATTCTTGGTGTGACACTGGTCTTGCTAAGGCCGCTTAAAGGCATCATGGTTGCCCTGCAATATCGCCACCGATCGACATCCGAACAGGACTAACCTTTTATGCCTCTTCTTAAAACGCGTCCCAGTCTGGCAATGAAAATTTCTGCCGGACTGTCTTTGGTGATTTTGTTGGGACTTGGTTCCTGGCAGGTTGACAGGTTGTTCTGGAAGCAAAACCTGATCGAAAGTCGGCAGGAACAGGCACATATGGCACCGATCAAGGTGCCAACCGATACCACCCTTGACCCGGCTATGGCGTTTCGTGCGGCCTATGCCGAAGGGGTCTATCTGAACGATCAGGAAAAATACCTGATGGCGCGCACCCGACGCGGCAATGTCGGTTTTCAACTGATCACCCCGCTTGAGCAGCCTGACGGGCGTATTATTCTGGTCAATCGGGGATGGGTGCCCCAGGATTACCGCGAACCTGAAACGCGGCCCGAAAGCCTGATCGAGGGGCCGGTTCGGGTGTCGGGTGTCTTGCGCCTGCCAAAGCAAAAGCATTGGGCGCAACCGGAAAACGATGCTCTGCGAAATCAGTGGTTTTATGTCGATGTTCATCACATGGCCGAAGATACCGGGGCAGAGCTTGCAAGCCCGTACTATCTGGAACTTGACGACACGCCGGTTCCCGGCGGGTTGCCGATAGGGGGGCAGGCCAAAGTTGATCTGCCCAACAATCACCTGGAATATGCCATTACGTGGTACAGCCTGGCGTTGACGCTGATTGTGATGTTCATCCTGTACCACCGACGCCCGCCGAGTGATCAGAACACCGATTAAACGGTCTGATCTACCTTGCCATGATTTATTGATACATTTGCGGCCGGTAATCTGACTGGCCGTGCAGGAGTTCCCATGACCACAGCATACAAAAAGCTTGAAACCCGTTTTCATCGTATGAGCGTCCTGTCGGATATCAGCCGAATGTTACACTGGGATATGGCGGTGATCATGCCCGATGGCGGGGCAAATGCGCGTTCAGAACAACTGGCAACATTAAGTGTTATTGAAAACGAACTGATCAATACACCGGATTTGGGCGATTTGATCGCCAGTGCCGAGGGTGAAACGCTTGATGAATGGCAACAGGCCAATCTGGCAGAGATGAAACGTGCCTGGGTGCACGGAACGGCAGTGCCAAGCGATCTGGTTGAAAAAATGTCACGGGCGGAAACCCGGTGTGAGGTTGCCTGGCGCACCGCACGTGCCGACAATGATTTCAAGGGACTGTTACCGCAGTTGCAAGAAGTTCTCGACCTGTCGATCGAGGCTGGCAAAGCAAAGGCAGAGGCGTTGGGGACATCGGTTTACGATGCACTGCTTGATCAATATGACCCGATGATGCGGTCGGATCGGATTGATACACTGTTTGCCGAGCTGGAAGCCTTCCTGCCTGATTTCACAGCCGATGTCATTGAGCGTCAGAAATCCGAAGATCAGCCGTTAAAGCCACGCGGTCCGTTTCCCGTTGAAACACAAAACCGCATCGGTCTTGATCTGATGAAGGCGGTCGGGTTTGATTTTGATCACGGCCGGCTTGATATTTCCCATCACCCGTTCTGTAGCGGTATTCCGGAAGATGTGCGTTTGACGACGCGCTATGACGAGGATGATTTTACATCCGCAATCATGGGCGTCCTGCACGAAACCGGACATGCCATGTATGAGCGCGGGTTGCCATCGGCTTGGCAAAACCAGCCCGTTGGCAAGGCACGCGGTATGACCATGCATGAAAGCCAGTCGCTTCTGGTGGAAATGCAGGCCTGCCGGTCGAAAGAATTCCTGACCTATGCCGGCCCGGTGTTCGAGGAGGCCTTTGGTGGGGACAGTGCGGCTTGGCAGGCTTCCAACCTGCATCGTCTTTACACGCGGGTTGAGCCGGGGCTGATCCGGGTTGATGCCGATGAGGTTACTTATCCTGCGCACGTCATCTTACGTTATCGCATTGAACGTGCTTTGATCGAGGGTGACATGAAACTTGCTGATCTGCCAGGTGCCTGGAACGAATTGATGCAGAAGCTTCTGGGGATTGTCCCCGAAGACGACCGCAACGGCTGTTTGCAGGATATCCACTGGCCTTCGGGGGCGTGGGGATATTTCCCGACATATACACTTGGTGCGATGGCGGCGGCACAGATTTTTGCAGCAGCCAAGGAAGCAAACCCGGATATTGCGCCCGGACTTGCGCGCGGTGACTTCGGCCCGTTGATGGGATGGCTTGGTGAAAATATTCACAGTCAGGCATCACGCAAATCCACTGATTCCATTCTTGAATCGGCAACGGGAAAACCGCTTGGTGTTGACGCGTTTAAAACCCATCTTAAGAGTAGGTATGGGCGGTAAATTCGATTGAACAGACTTATCAATCTGATAGCATAGGTTGATGGGGGTATCCGATTTACCAAATCGTCACGACCGGGACTGTTGTTCCGGCGCATTTTCATGGGCATTGCGGACTAATGGGCATAACAGACGGCAACAAGAAGGTGATGGACCGGCAGGTCTTCGCGACTGATCAGGTCATTTTCCGGGAAGGAAAGCCGGGAAGTACAGCCTATGTTGTGCAGGAAGGCAAAGTCGAAATCTACAAGACGATGAATGAAGGCAAAGAGGTCATTCTCGGCACAATTGAGGCCGGCGGATTGTTTGGTGAATTGGCGCTTGTCGATAATCAGCCGCGAATGGCATCTGCGCGGGCAAAGGAACGCACCGTGCTTGTTGCGATCAACCGTCAGACATTCGACAATAAAATGGCGGGATCTGATCGGTTCATAAAGGCGATATTGCGAATCCTTCTGGGAAATTACCGTACGGTGGTTCGTCGGGCAGCCCTTGCCGAAGCCAAGCTCAAAGAGCATGGCATCTCGCTTGATCGTTAGGGTCCAAACTCATTCAAATGATCGTTCCGGTCTCCCGGATTTGTGCAGATATGCGAAGCAAAACCGCAGGAAGATCAATATCTT
>JBLXDD010000003.1:0-335686 GCA_048264285.1 Thalassospira sp. | reverse complement strand
GCAGGTTCGGTCACGGTTGATGTGGCTGGCGTTGCCGATGCGCCGACGCTGGATGTGTCGGATGCGAGCGGTAACGAAGATTCTGCCATCGCACTGGATATTGATGCCGGTCTGACGGATTCCAGTGAGACCCTGACCGTTACCATCTCTGGAGTACCAGACGGCGCAACCCTGTCTGCGGGTACGGATAACGGTGACGGTACCTGGACACTGGGTTCGGATGACCTTGAAGGTCTGACGATTACGCCGGCGGATGACTTTAGCGGATCGTTCGATCTTGGTGTCACAGCCCAGTCTGCAGATGGTTCTGATGTAGCAACCACGACCGATAGCATCACGGTTGATGTTGCGGGTGTAGCAGATACCCAGACACTCGACGTCAATGATGCCTCTGGCTCAGAAGATTCGTCCATCGCACTTGATATCGATGCCGGTCTGACGGATTCCAGCGAAGTTCTGAGCGTTACCATCTCTGGAGTACCAGACGGCGCAACCTTGTCTGCTGGTACCGATAATGGTGATGGCAGCTGGACGTTGGGGGCTGATGAGCTTGAAGGTCTGACGATCACGCCGGCGGATGACTTCAGCGGTTCGTTTGATCTTGGTGTGACAGCGACGTCGGTTGACGGCGAAGATGTCGCAACAACGACAGATAGGATCACCGTCGATGTTGCTGGCGTTGCCGATGCGCCGACGCTGGATGTGTCGGATGCGAGCGGTAACGAAGATTCTGCCATCACACTTGATATCGACGCAGGCCTCACGGATTCCAGCGAAGTTCTGAGTGTCACGATCTCCGGCGTTCCGAACGGTGCAACCCTGTCTGCAGGCACGGATAACGGTGATGGCACCTGGACGCTGAGTTCGGATGATCTTGACGGTCTGACGATCACGCCAGCGGAGGATTTCAGCGGGTCGTTTGATCTTGGTGTGACCGCCCAGTCTGCCGATGGTTCGGATGTAGCAACCACGACCGACAGCATCACAGTTGATGTTTCTGGTGTTGCAGATGCGCCGACACTCGACGTCAGTGATGCCTCTGGCTCAGAAGATTCGGCCATTGCGCTTGATATCGACGCTGGCCTCACGGACAGTTCGGAAGTTCTGAGCATCACCATCTCCGGTGTTCCGGACGGTGCAACCCTGTCGGCAGGTACCGATAATGGTGATGGCACCTGGACACTGGGTTCGGATGACCTTGAAGGTCTGACGATCACGCCGGCGGATGATTTTAGCGGTTCGTTCGATCTTGGTGTGACGGCAACCTCTGCCGATGGTGAAGATGTTGCTACCACAGCAGGTTCGATCACGGTTGATGTTGCCGCTGTTGCCGACACTCCGACGCTGAGTGTGTCGATTGGTGCGGGAACGCTCGTCGGAACCGATAGCGGGAGCACAGAGAACGACTTTGTCGATGATGGTAGTTCAAACCATCAGGGCACAAGCGGAGACGATAGCTTTATCATCGACCGCGACCTGAACATGAACGAGAATTTTGACCTCGGAAGCGGCAATGACGAGGTTGTCCTGAACGGAGATACCAACCTCGGCAATAATATCCGTTTGGGCGACGGGAATGACAGCCTGACGATTAATGGGGATATTGGAAAAACATCTGCGCTTGATGGTGGTTCTGGTGATGATGTTCTTTACCTTGGTAAGGCATCTACATCCTACCTGTTACAGAACTTTACGAATAATCAGGGCGTTATCAATACTCAGATTATTGATCTTGATACGGGGCAGATGTTGACCGTCAACAACATCGAAGCCATTTCGTTCGGGGATGGTGAGGTGGTTGGTAATGCTGATCTGGTCCAGTCTTCGGAAACCGGCGGTATCGCCTATCCGGTGACCATTGAGGCTGCTTTGAGTGATGTTGACGGATCGGAAACACTCAGTATCAGCATCACCGGTGTTCCGGAAGATGCAAGCCTGTCTGCCGGAACCCGTAACGCAGATGGCAGCTGGACGCTTGATTCAGCCGATCTGGAAGGCCTGACCCTGACCACGCCGTCCGATTTTGAGGGTACTTTTGATCTTACCGTCACGGCCACGGCAACCGACGGCGCAGATAGCAAGTCTGTGTCCGAAACACAAACGATCACGGTTGAGGATCAAGCAAGTGCACCGACACTGGAGGCATCGGATGTCAGCGGTTCAGAAGACAGTGCGATTGCGCTTGATATCGACGCGGCCCTGACCGATTCCAGCGAGACGCTGACAGTGACCATCTCTGGCGTGCCAGACGGTGCAACCCTGTCTGCCGGTACAGACAATGGTGACGGGACCTGGACGTTGAGCGCGGATGACCTTGAGGGTCTGACAATTACGCCAGCGGATGATTACTCCGGTTCATTTGACTTGGACATCACGGCGCAGTCTGCCGATGGTGACGACGTCGCCTCTGTCAGCGATACGGTTACTGTTGAGGTGACCGGTGTTGCAGATGCGCCAACGCTTGATGTCGCGGATGCTTCGGGCAATGAAGACAATGCCATTGCCCTTGATATCGACGCGGGCCTAACCGATAGCTCTGAAACGCTAACTGTGACCATCTCTGGTGTACCGGATGGTGCAACCCTGTCTGCTGGTGCAGATAATGGCGACGGCACCTGGACATTGGGCTTGGATGATCTTGAAGGTTTGACAATCACACCGGCAGGTGACTTTAGCGGCTCGTTTGATCTGGGGGTAACGGCAACTTCGGCTGATGGTTCTGATGTTGCGACGACCACGGACATCATCACCGTTGATGTCACCGGCGTTGCCGATGCGCCAACGCTTGATGTCGCGGATGCTTCGGGCAATGAGGACAATGCCATTGCCCTTGATATCGATGCCAGCCTGACCGATTCAAGCGAGACGCTTAGCATTACCATCTCTGGCGTACCAGAGGGGGCAACCCTGTCGGCTGGCACAGATAACGGTGACGGCACCTGGACCCTTTCAAGTGCAGAGCTCGAAGGGCTCAGCGTGATGCCGCCATCCGATTATAGTGGAAGCTTTGATCTGGAAATTACGGCCAGTACCCAGGACGGGATCGACATTGCCAGTGTGACAGACACGGTTATGGTCAATGTTGCCGGTGTTGCCGATCTTCCGGAACTTGATATCGAAGATGCCAGCGGGGTGGAAGACAGCGCAATTGCACTTGAGATTGATGCCACCCTGACGGACGCTAGCGAAGTGCTTTCTGTCACCGTTTCCGGTGTTCCGGATGGCGCGACCTTGTCTGCGGGTACTGACAACGGGGATGGTAGCTGGACGCTCGGTCCGGATCAGCTTAGTGGCCTGACAATCACACCGGCTGATGGCTTTTATGGCAGCTTTGATCTGAGTGTGACGGCAACATCTACGGATGGTGAAGACGTTGCGATTGCTTCTGACAGTCTGACAGTTGATGTAACTGAAAACCCGAACGAAACCATCATCGGAACCAATTCAAAGGACTATATTTCAACCGGTGACGGGGATGACTATATCGACGGCCTGAATGGCAATGACACGATTTCGTCCGGGGCTGGCGACGACACCATTTTTGGTGGCAACGGCAAAGATCAGATCATCTCTGGTGATGGTGACGACTATATTGATGCAGGTAGATCCCAAGATACAGTTTCCGGTGGCGCCGGGAACGACACCATCTTGGGTGGCTCAGGCAAGGATACCCTTGATGGGGGTGAGGGCACGGACACGCTTTATGGAGGTAGCTCCAACGATGTGTTGACCGGATCAGGCGATGATCAGCTGTATGGAGACTCCGGTGATGATGAAATCCGCTATACGGTTGATCTGACCGGGGATGGAACCGGCATTATTGATGGCGGGAGCAATTGCGACACCCTTAAACTGTATCTCAGCAGTGATCAGCTTGCCAGTGACGGGGTGTTGGCGGATCTAGTGGATCTGCAGGAATATGTCGATTCACACCAGTCAGACAGCCTGTCGCTTGATGCGCTTGGAGTGACCGTCGACAATATTGATCATGTGACAATCTATGTTGACGGCGAGGCGTTTGACCCCGCCGCAGAAGCCCCCAACCTGTCGGTATCTGATGCAACGGGTGATGAAGACCATGCCGTTGCCCTTGATATTAATGCCAGCCTGACAGACAACACCGAAATTTTGACTGTGACCATCTCTGGGGTGCCTGATGGTGCAAGCCTGTCTGCCGGCACCGATAACGGTGATGGCAGCTGGACACTTGATGTCGATGATCTGGAAGACCTGACAATCACGCCGGCAGCTGATTATAGCGGGTCATTTGATCTGACCGTGCAGGCGACCTCTGTTGCAGGGGATGACATTACATCTGTCAGCGATGTGATTACGGTCGATGTCGCGGGGGTTGCAGATACGCCGACCCTTGATGTTGCTGATGCAAGTGGTGCTGAGGATAACGCAATTGATCTGCTGATTGATGCCGGACTTGCGGATAGCACCGAAATTTTGACCGTGACCATCTCTGGTGTGCCGGATGGCGCGACCCTGTCTGCGGGCACGGATAACGGTGATGGCAGCTGGACGCTTGATGCCGATGATATTGACAGTCTGACGATTACGCCGGCCGCTGATTATAGCGGATCGTTTGATCTGAGCGTGACGGCAACTGCTGTTGACGGCAGCGATACCACCAGCACCGATAGCGTGATTACTGTTGACGTAACCGGTGTTGCCGATGCACCGACCCTGGAGGTTGCCGATACAAGCGGTGATACAGGAAACAGTGTTGCACTTGATATTGATGCGGCCCTCACCGACAGCAGTGAAACGTTGAGCGTTACGATTTCGGGTGTTCCGGAAGGGGCAACCCTGTCTGCTGGTACCGATAATGGTGATGGTAGCTGGTCCATGACCGCAGCCCAACTGACGGGACTGACGATTACCTCAGTCAGTGGCTATTCAGGTACGTTCGAGTTGATCGTCTCGGCCCAGTCTCGTGATGGTGACGATACCGCCACCACATCAGCAATCATCGAGGTCACCATAGAAGACCGTTCCGACCCGGATCAGGTCGAATGGGGCAATTGGTGGAGCGAGAATATCGAAACCGGTTCAGGAAACGACACCATTTCCGCAGGCAGCGGCAATGACACGGTTTCCAGTCATGCGGGCAATGATACGATCTGGGGTGGAAGCGGCAATGATGTGATCTATGCCGGTGACGGTGATGACAGTATTTCCGGGGATAGCGGGAACGACTACATCGACGCTGGCGACGGCAATAACAGTGTTTATGCCGGAAGCGGTAACGACACGATCATTGGTGGTAATGGGGACAATATCGTCAATGCAGGTGAAGGAAACAATGTCGTTTGGAGCGGAACCGGCAACGACACCATTTCCAGCGGTTCCGGCAATGATGTGATCTATGACGAAGGCGGAGACAACACCATTTCTGCCGGAGAAGGAAACAATACCATCTGGACGGGGAGTGGGGATGACACCATCTCGTCAGGCAGCAAAAGCGATACCATTTCAGCCGGTGACGGCGATGATTCAATCGATGCCGGAGATGGGAAAAACAAAGTCTGGGGTGAAGGCGGGGATGACTCGATCCACGGAGCCTGGGGCGACGACACCTTCTATGGCGGATCAGGCGATGACATTCTCGAAGCCGATGGTGGTGATAACTATTTCGACGGCGGCGAAGGCGACGATACCCTGACCGCCGGATGGGGTGATGATACTTTCTATGGCGGATCGGGCGATGACACGCTTGATGGTGGTGGAGATGATGACAGCTTGTATGGCGAGGATGGCGATGACAGCCTTCTGGGCGGTGCTGGTGACGATTCTTTGCTGGGCGGGGATGGCAACGACATGCTGCTTGGCGGAGACGATGACGACACCCTGATTGGCGGCATCGGCGATGATACATTGTATGGAGACGGTGGCTCAGACCTGTTCATCTTCAATATGGGGGATGGCAATGACAGCGTGGATGGCGGTGCCAATGGCTGGACAACCGATACCATCGAACTCAGAGCTGCCGATGGGGGCAATATCGACTCGAGTGACTGGACCCTTGTTCTTGATGAAGGAGAGATCACGAAAAGCAAAGGAAGCTCTTTTGAGCTGAGCACCGATTCGTCGGGAACTATCGTGTTTTCTGATGGTTCTGAGTTGACATTCTCCAATGTCGAACGTATCGAGTGGTAACGAATTCACATTTCGGGTGCCGTCGGGACAAAATCCCGGCGGCATCGCCGGTTTTCTGGGGGTAAATGCCCTGTCACGAGTTGACAGCACTGGTGTGAAGCCCTATACAGCGGACCTCGAATTTTATCGGATTACCTTATTTAGAACGGAGTAAGTGCAGTGAAGCGCACCTACCAGCCAAGCAAACTCGTACGGAAACGCCGCCATGGCTTCCGTTCCCGCAGCGCGACCGTCGGTGGCCGCCGTGTGCTGACCGCACGCCGCGCCAAGGGCCGCAAGCGTCTGTCGGCCTAAATGTTGTGACCGTTTCGGTGGAACGCCTTAAAAAGCGGGCGGAGTTTCTCCGCGTTGCGGGCACCCGCCGTAAATGGGTTACACAGGGATTGATCCTGCAGGGCGCACCGCGTCCGGGGATCAAACCGGACACAGAATACGCCGGTGAAGATCGACTCGTCCGAGTCGGGTTTACCGTCACCAAAAAGGTGGGAAAGGCCGTCGTCCGCAATCGCGTTCGGCGGCGTTTGCGTGCTGTGGCAGAGCAATTGATGAGCGAACACGCATTACCCGGATGGGATTATGTCGTGATCGGTCGTGCCCAGACCATTGATCGGCCATTTGAAAAGCTGGTTGATGATATGCGTTTTGCTCTGCGTCGGGTTCCTGATGCCAAGCCGTCTGCACCTGATGCGCGACGCCCCCGAAAGGGACGCGCCAACAGCAAGCCAGCCGGATCGACAAAGGCAGGAGATCAGGGAAAATGACAGCTATGCGTGCTCCCGGTTTTTTTGCCCGTCTTCTTCAAATCGCAGTTCGCGGTTACCAGCTGGTTTTGTCACCTTATATCGGGTGGTCGTGCCGTTATCAGCCGACCTGTTCGGCTTTTATGCTCGAAGCATTGGCCCGTCATGGTGCGCTAAAAGGCGGTTGGATGGGAATTAAACGGATAATGCGTTGCCATCCATGGGGTGGTCATGGTTATGATCCGGTGCCCGGATGTGGCTGCGAACAAAACAAAGCGTCGTCGGATGGTGAAAACCGGTCCCCGGCGCTTTCGTCATGTAAATAGAATATGCGGTCGGCACTTGCTGGCTTAGAAAAGCGGAAAGAGGCGATGAACGAACAACGTAACCTGTGGGTGGCAATTGCGTCGGCAGTTGTGATTCTTATCGGGTGGCAATTCTTCTTTGCGCCCGAGCCTGATCCTCAGGTTCGTGAAGCGCAAGTTCGCGAACAGCTTAATGCGGACGGAACCAACACCCCGCAGGTATCCGGACCTTCCGTACCTGGTGGTCAGCCCGCTGTTCCCGCTGTCAAACGCGAAGAAGCGCTGGCAAAATCACCGCGAATCAAAATTGATACCCCGCGTGTCGAAGGCTCGATTCGTCTTGTCGGTGGTGTGATCGACGACATTCAGCTTCAGGATTATCGCGAGACCGAGGAACCTGACAGCCCGCTGATCCATGTTCTGAACCCGACCGGCAGCAATGATGCGTATTTTGCTGAATTTGGCTGGGTTGGTGCAAAAAACGGCATGGCGCTGCCAAGCAGCGATACGCAATGGACAGCTGACAAGGACTTGCTGACACCTGACAGCCCGGTCACCTTGACCTGGGACAATGGCGAAGGCCTGATCTTCAAACGCGAAATTGCAATTGACGAGAACTATCTGTTCACCGTCAACCAGTCGGTCGTCAACAATACGGGCGGCGATGTCGTTCTGTATCCGTACGGCCTGATTTCACGTAAGAACAAGCCACAGACTGCGGGCTTCTATATCCTGCATGAAGGCCCGCTTGGTGTGATTGACGGCACGCTTACCGAGATCGACTATGACGATCTGGCAGATGATGGTGCGGTCGAACAGAAAACCACCGGTGGCTGGCTTGGTATTACCGACAAATATTGGCTGGTGGCACTTGCCCCGTCCTCGGACGAGGAAATGACCACGCGCTTTAGCCACCATGTCGCGGATAACTCCGACAAGTATCAGACTGACTACCTTGGTGCGCCGCGTACCATTGCAGCGGGGGCCGAAGGTGTGGCTGAAACCCGTCTGTTTGCCGGCGCAAAGGAAGTCAATCTTCTTGATACCTATGCCGAAGATTACGGGATCACCAATTTCGATCTCGCGATTGACTTTGGCTGGTTCTACTTCCTGACCAAGCCGTTCTTCCTGTTCTTGCAGTACCTCTATCATCTGGTGGGGAACTTCGGTGTTTCCATCCTGGTGATTACGGTCATCATCAAGGCGATCATGTTCCCGCTGGCTAACAAGTCGTACAAATCCATGAGTGCGATGAAAAAGCTGCAGCCGCAGATCACCGAGATGCGCGAGAAGTTCAAGGACGATCGTCAGCGTCAGCAGCAGGAAATGATGGCGCTTTACAAGCGTGAAAAGATCAATCCGGCTTCTGGTTGTTTGCCGATTGTGGTTCAGATCCCGGTATTCTTTGCGCTGTACAAGGTTCTGTTTGTCAGCATCGAAATGCGCCATGCGCCGTTCTTTGGCTGGATTCAGGATCTTTCGGCACCGGATCCGACTTCGTTGTTCAACCTGTTTGGCCTGATCCCGTGGGATCCGCCGCAGATGCTGATGATCGGTATCTGGCCGCTGATCATGGGGATTACCATGTTCCTGCAGCAGAAACTGAACCCGGCACCGGCCGACCCGACCCAGGCGAAGATCATGATGTTCCTGCCGTTCATCTTTACCTTCATGCTGGCAAGCTTCCCGGCAGGTCTGGTGATTTACTGGGCATGGAACAACCTGCTGTCGATCGCACAGCAACGTTACATCATGTACAAGATGGGGATTTAATCCCCATCTACTCTCCTTCACGGGTTGAACATCCCCTTGGGGAAAATCCCCGACAGAATCGGGGAAGGAATGACGATGACACAAGAAACCCTGCCTTCGGATACTGCTATTCCGAAGCATGAAGACTCAGTGATCGAAGCCGGGCGGAAGCTTTTTAGCCGCCCGGTTAACTTCGTTCTTGGCGTGGCGCAACTTGAACAGCTGCCGCCAGAAGAAAAAACCGAAATCTGTTTTGCCGGGCGTTCAAACGTTGGCAAGTCCAGCCTGATCAATGCGATTACAGGCCGCAAGGATATTGCCCGCACGTCAAATACGCCCGGTCGGACTCAGCAGCTGAACTATTTCGATCTGGATGGTGCGTGCTATATCGTCGATTTGCCCGGCTATGGCTTTGCCCAGGCCCCAAAGGATATCGTTGATACCTGGCATGCCTTGATCAAACAATATCTGCGCGGGCGGGTGACGTTGCGCCGTGTGTTTGTTTTGATCGACTCGCGACACGGCTTCAAAAAGGCCGATGCGGATATGATGAAGCTGCTTGATGAGGCAGCCGTTCCTTATCAGGTTGTGCTGACCAAGTCGGACAAGCTAAAAAAGGGACAGCTTGAAAAACGCATCAAGGAAGTGGTTGACGGACTGGTAAAGCATCCTGCCGCACTGCCACAGATTTTTGCGACATCAAGCGAAAAAAATACCGGACTTGCCGAACTGCGGGCAGAGATATCCACCCTGCTTTGATCCCGGCAGGCACATAAAGAGACAATATGGGGAAGTGACATGAACGACCAAACCCGTTCTGAAGAAGAACAGTCGGAAGCCAGCGCATATCGCATGCTGGCGCGTGCAAAGGTACTTTCCGAAGCTCTTCCCTATATGCGCCGATTTAACGGTCAGACAATAGTCGTCAAATATGGTGGTCATGCCATGGGCGACCCGGAACTGGCGCGCCTCTTTGCCCAGGACATGGTGTTGCTCAAACAGGTCGGAATGAACCCGATTGTGGTCCATGGCGGCGGGCCGCAGATCGGTCAGATGCTCAAACAGCTGAACATCCAGTCTGAATTTGTTGATGGCTTGCGCGTGACCGACAAGCAGACGATCGACGTTGTCGAAATGGTGCTGGCAGGCAAAATCAACAAGGAAATCGTTTCCAACATCAATGCAGCCGGTGGCGTGGGTGTTGGCCTGTGCGGCAAGGACGCCCATCTGATTACCGCACGCAAACTCACGCGTACCAAACGTGATCCCGAAAGCAACATCGAGAAGGTTCTTGATCTTGGTTTTGTCGGTGAACCGGTAAAGGTCGATCCGCATGTGCTTGATTGCTTCATTGATACCGACATCATTCCGGTGATTTCACCGATCGGTGTCGGCGAAGACGGTCAGACCTATAACATCAATGCCGACACTGCCGCCGGGGCGATTGCCAAGGCCGTCGGTGCAAGCCGCCTTTATATGCTAACGGACGTAAAAGGCATCCTGGATCAGGACAAGAACCTTGTGCGTGACGCCGACACCGCTCATATCAATGCCATGATTGCTGACGGAACCATTCAGGGCGGGATGATCCCGAAAACCGAAACCTGCATGGATGCTGTTGAAAACGGGGTTGAGGCGGCCGTGATTGTTGATGGACGTGCGCCGCATGCCGTATTGCTGGAGCTGTTCACCGAACGAGGTGCCGGCACAATGATCCGGGGCAACTAAAAGTCAGAGGCTGCCTCTTTCTTTCGGATAGTTTATTTAGCCCTTTGTCTGGTTCTCGTGGGGGAACTGGGGTATGTTGTGGTCAAGGAAAGTGCGCTTTATGCATGACCTTTGACATTCCAACTGGAAACACGACCCCCGGAGAGCCCCGTTGTGAGCACAGCGGCCAAAGAGATTGCCCGTCACTGGGATTATGCCGAATCAACACTCAGGGCGTTGCGTGAACGTGGTTTGCGCCCGACACCCGAGCTTTATCACGTCTGGTTCGTCTATTACGCACAGGAAAACCCGGAGATCCTCCGGGTGATTGATGCTGTGCAGGCCAGTGGCGAAAGCCTGGCCGAAGACGATCTTCTTCAGCTGTATTATCGCTATATCTTTGATCGTCAGGCTGCCGACTTCCTGCAGCGCGGTATGGATGATTTTTCCGAAATTGTCGAAAGTAGCGATGATTGCCTCGCTGCTGCACGCAACGGATTGCAGGATTATGGCGCCTTGCTGGGGCGGTCTCTTGGCGCTCTTGAAGACCCTAAAAAGGCAAAGCCGGTTCTGGGAAAGGTGATCAAACAAACTGATCTCATGCAGCGTACTGTCGATAAGCTGCGCCAAAGACTGGATTTATATCTGGGTAAAATTGCCCATCTGCAGCGTGAACTTGAAGAAACGCGCGAACGGTCTTACACCGATGGTCTGACGCGGGTTGCCAACCGGATGTATTTCGAAGAACAGCTTAATCAGGTTGTCTCGGAATATGATCGCGCGCAACGTCCCCAACCATTTTGCGTGATGATCGTCGATCTTGACCAGTTCAAAGAGGTCAACGACCGGTTCGGGCATCGCATCGGTGACGAGATACTCGTTCTGATTGCCTCGATGTTAAAGGCCAATGTCAAAGGTCGCGACATCGTTGCCCGCTATGGCGGTGACGAGTTTGCGATTTTGTTGCCCGACACACCAATTGCCGACGCCATGATCTTGGCCGAAGACATGAACAAACGTGTCGCTGCACGTGAAATCAAGGCCAAGCAGTCGGGGGTTTCATTCGGTCAGATGACCATTTCAATCGGTTTGGCCGAATATATCGCCAACGAAGGTGCATCAAAGCTGATCGATCGTGCCGACCGGGCGCTCTATAAGGCGAAAAAGGACGGTCGCAACCGTAGTTACGCGGCATAACCGGCCTCGTTCGATCAGAAATACGGATCGTCACTGATGATTGCGCGCCGACTGCATGTGAGCCATGAAGGCCGCAGACTTGCATTGAAGCGTTCAAAAGCGTATGTAACCAGCGCCCGGCAAGGATGAATAACCTTGCCGGGTGTTCCGCACTTGCAGCATCATTTTGAATTGCGCAGGCGGGATAATTCCCAATTCCGAACCTTGAGATCGCAGAAGACCGAGCATGAAAGAGCCGCGCGTCGTCACATTTGGTTGTCGCCTTAACACCTATGAATCAGAGGTGATGCGCGACCATGCCAAAAATGCCGGGCTTGATGATGCCATCATCATCAATACCTGTGCGGTCACGACCGAGGCCGAACGCCAGGCACGTCAAAGCATTCGCCGCCTGCGGCGTGAAAACCCGGATGCCAAGATTTTCGTGACCGGTTGCGCGGTTCAGGTCAATCCCGACAAATTCGCCAATATGGGCGAGATCGACCGTATCTTTGGCAACGATGCCAAGATGAAGGCGGAAACCTTCATGATGCCGGACCATGAACGTGTTGTGGTGAACGACATCATGTCGGTCGAAGAAACCGCAAGCCATCTTGTGTCGGGCTTTGAAGGGCGCGCACGTGCTTTTGTACAGGTCCAGAACGGCTGTGATCATCGCTGCACGTTTTGCATCATTCCGTTTGGCCGTGGCAATTCGCGCAGCGTCCCGATGGGCGAAATCGTCAGTCAGGTACGTGAACTGGTGGCCAATGGCTATGGCGAGGTGGTTCTGACCGGGGTGGATATCACATCCTATGGTCACGATCTTCCGGGGCAGCCGACGCTTGGCCAGATGTCGCGCCGGTTACTCGCACAAGTGCCGGAACTGCCGCGTTTGCGCATCTCATCCATTGATCCGGTCGAGGTCGATGAAGACCTGTTTCGTTTGATCGAAACGGAACCGCGTCTGATGCCGCACATGCATATCAGCTTGCAGGCCGGGGATGATATGGTGCTCAAACGCATGAAACGTCGCCATCTGCGTCAGGACGTTGTCGATTTTTGCCAAAAGGTCCGTGATTTGCGCCCGGATGTAACGTTCGGGGCCGATATCATTGCCGGTTTCCCGACTGAAACCGATGAAATGGCGGAAAATACCCTGCGTCTGGTCGAAGAATGCGGCCTGATTTATTTGCATGTCTTTCCGTATTCTTCCCGTCCGGGAACACCCGCGGCCAGAATGCCGCAAGTGCCCAAGGATCTGCGCAAGGAACGTGCAAGTGCCCTTCGCGCGGCGGGCGAGATACAGCTTGATAAATTCCTCAAATCCCGGATCGGGATGACCGAGAATGTCCTGGTTGAAAAGGAAAACACAGGCCATACAGAGCATTTTGCTCCCGTTCTGCTAGATCGCGTGATAGAACCGGGCACAATAGCAAAGGCCAAAGTTACCGGCCTTGAAGATGGAAAATTGATTGCGGAGCTTGCGGGATGAGTGAAGAGGGGAAAAAAAGCTGGTTTAGCCGCCTGAAGGACGGGCTGAAACGGTCCTCTTCGAAGCTGACCACAGGTATTTTCGATATCTTCACAAAGCGCCGTCTTGATGATGATGCGCTTGAAGAATTTGAAGACCTTCTGATCACATCCGATCTTGGTGTCACAACCGCAGCCAAACTGAGCGCGGAACTGTCCAGGACCCGGTTCGACAAAGAAGTCGATTCCGCCGAAATTCAGGAATTCATTGCCGACGAAGTTGCCAAAATCCTTGATCCGGTGGCCAAGCCGCTGGTGATTGATGCCAACAAAAAACCACACGTGGTGCTGGTTGTCGGTGTGAATGGTTCGGGCAAAACCACAACAATCGGTAAGCTTGCAAAAACCTATAAAGATCAGGGTCTTAAGGTGATGATGGCCGCAGGCGATACGTTCCGTGCTGCCGCCGTCGAGCAACTTAAAGTCTGGGGGGAACGCACCGGTTGCCCGGTGATTGCGCGCGATACTGGCGCGGATGCCGCAGGTCTTGCCTTTGATGCGGTTGAGCAGGCCCAGCGCGAAGGCTATGATCTTTTGCTGATTGATACTGCAGGCCGTTTGCAAAACAAGGCGCATCTGATGGACGAACTTAAAAAGATCGTCCGCGTGATCAAAAAGCGCGATGAAACCGCCCCGCATGACACGCTTTTGGTGCTTGATGCGACAACCGGTCAGAATGCCCATTCACAGGTCGAAACCTTTGGTCAGGCCACGGACGTTTCCGGTCTGATTGTGACCAAACTCGATGGAACGGCAAAGGGTGGTGTGGTTGTTGCACTGGCCGAGAAGTTCGGTAAACCCGTTCATGCCATTGGGGTCGGCGAAGCCGCCGAAGATCTGCGCCCGTTCGAAGCCAAATCCTTTGCCCGAAGCCTTGCCGGGCTGGAAGACTGATCAGCGGATCATTCCCCGAAGCACACAGTAAAAGGCCGCCCGTTTGGCGGTCTTTTCCGGTTTCAGGTGGTTTTGGCTATTTCGTCAAGTTTTTCGCCCAGACGACTGATCTCTGTCGCAAGGTCTCTTAGTGGATTTTCAACCTCGTCGGGCAGATCATCAAACGCGATGGCATCGGTTTCCGCGACAAGTAAATCGATACGGTTTCTCAAACCATTCACAAGGCACGCATCAACGTCATCCAAAAGCCAGCTCATCACCTTGTCGCGCAATTCTTCAAGATTTTGCAGATCCGGGTCGGGTGATGCGGCCTGGATCCCGTAGGGGCGCAATCCCAATTCGATCTGACGGGCCTGCATACGAAGTTTCGCCGCCCCGTCGTGGCACAATGCCTTAAGGGTGCTGTTTTGGGCCACCGGATAGATGGCCTCAAGACGGATGGCGAAATCTATGGTGTTGCGCATGACATCGTTGATTTCATGTTGCTGCGGCAGCTTTTTAGGGGCTGTGTGTTTGTCGTTTTCTGTTTGATCAACAAAGCTGTTGGGGGCAAAAACGGGCAAAACACCGGCATGAATGGAAAATTTCGCAGGCAGTTTGGCAATGATCTCGCCATCCGCCAATATTGGCGCGCCGTCCTCGCCATCAACCTTGATGGTGTCGCATTCCATGGTCTTGGCATAGTTGCTGTCATCGACAGAACCAAACAAAAGTTCGGCCGCAATATCAAGGCCATTCAGGGTGTCCACACTGTCGCGAATTGCGAACATATGCAAAAGCCCGTCTTCAGGGCTTTTTGCTAGGCTCGGGCGCAGCCCGCCGCCAAAATAGCGTCCATTGGTTACGGTCACCTGACGCAATTTCCAGTGTTCCGCAGGCCTGTCACCGCATGTAATCGTCAAATCCATCGGGTCCATTTCATGCCAGCTTTGCCAATTGGCAACCGCATAGCTGATTGCGCCGAATGTTCTTTTAAGGTCGGGATTGATGCGTTTGCGGGCATCGGCAGGTACACCGATGCTTGCCGCGTTGACAAAGCTTTTGCCGTTGACGCTACCGATATCAAGCATCCGTATCTGCCCGTGAATGGCCGCACGGGCCGCATCAATCAGATCTTCAGGCAAGCTCAGTGTGCGTGCAAAGTCATTTGCGGTGCCCAGTGGCACGGGGATCAGGACCACTTTCCGGGCGATGATGGCGTCAAGCACAGCATTGATCGTGCCGTCTCCGCCGCCGACAGCAACAATATCGCCTTCTTTGCAGTCCGTTTCGATCCGGTTCTTGATGGCTTGGGGATCGTCACACAGGGTAAGCTCCGTGCGGTACCCGGCATCTTCAAATACAGCGCGTAGCGGCTGTGCGCCGTTCCCGCGCCAGCTTTCGGGCAGTTTTCCGCTTGTAAGCAACAAGTGGACATTGCCAGTCAGATCAGAGCTTTTCATGATGAGGTACCATTCTTTCTGTACTCTAAAAAAGAACCGGCGCCCGAAAGCACCGGTCCATCATATCACATCGCCCAAATCACGAAATTGTTGCCCGCAACATCCAGGCGGCTTCTTCGTGAACGCCGATCCGTTCGGTCAGCATATCACCGGTTTTGACATCTTCGACGTCTTCTGCTGCGGCGACACCGTCACGGAGAAGGCGGGCCATTTTTTCGTGGTCCTCGACCAATTCCTTGATCATTTCTTCGGTTGCAATCAGTTTTGTCTGATCGGTGATAACCGAGTTTTCGATCATTTCTGCAAGTCCGGTCGGCGCAGAGAAGCCAATCGCGCGAATGCGTTCTGCCATATCGTCGATCGCTTCATTCAGTTCTTCGTAATGCGCTTCGGTCAGTTTGTGCAGCGAATAAAAGGTCGGACCGACAACGTTCCAGTGGACGCCACGGATTTTGGCATACAGTACATGAGACGAACCAACGATCTGCGTAAGCATTTTTGCCAGTTCACGACGGTCTTTGCGGCCCACGCCATTCTCGACGGGAAATTCCTTCGCAACGGTCTGCATACTGCTATGTGCCATGGTTAAAACTCCTTTTGTTTAGGGCGCGCCCGTAAGCGGGGGCGTTATGTCATATACCCGCCTCTGTCCGGGCGCTTGCAGGATGAACGTCGCCTCGGTCAAAAGGTTCCATGAAATAAAATCAACAAATTTGGAACATTGTTTTGCTTGTCCCGTTGTCATGGGTAAGCAGCGCACAAGTAATTGTGCTGCATTTGTTTAATAAGGAGGTTGTGATGTTGAACAAGAATATGTTGATGGTCGGTACTGTACTTATGTCTGTTTCTGTTGTGGCGCCGGCATATGCCGGGTCGGCTTCAGACGCCGATACGATGAAGACCGATGACGCCATGAAATCCGATGCCCAAGAGCTGCGCAAAGATCTGGCTGCGCAGTACGAAGAAGCCGAGGATTTCACATATGATCAGAAAGAAGACTTCTTTGATTGGGTTGATGCCAAGGCAGAGCAACTTGGTGAGCAATATGACGACGTTGCAGCCGAGGTCGAACGTGACAGCGAAGACGCCGTCGACGAACTCGCCGAGGCATGGGACAGCGCCAGTGACGAGCTAAGCGAAGCATTGGCCGACGCCCAGGATGCTTCTGCAGAGACCTGGGAAGATGTGAAGGCCAACACCATCGAGGCGCTTGAAGATGCGCAGCAGGCCATCTCGGACCGTCACGCTGCCGAATAAGACGTCACAACCTGAACTCGGCGGCATGACGTCCGAGGATTGCAACCCGCCCGGTTTTCGGGCGGGTTGTTTCGTTTTGGTAGCACACAGCAAGATAAATGCGGAACAAGGAACGGGATATGCCGGGCGCAAACAAACCATCCGGGCGGGGCATGAAAAACCTGGTGAAATCGGCCCAGAACAGACTGGCAAAACTGGCAGAAGGAAAAAAAGGCCTGGGCGGGATTTCAGTGGCGTCTTTTCTTGAAACGACGATCATTCCAATCCCGATCGAAATCATTATTGCGCCAATCATGGCGGCTTCACGTGCGCGCGGTTTTATTGTTGCAACTGTGACGCTGGTTGGCAGTGTCTTGGGGGCACTTGCTTTATATATGTTGGCGGGGGTTCTATTTGATGAATTTGCTCAGCCGCTGATTGATCTGGTGGGGGGGCAGCAGGAATTTGACAATCTTGAAGTCAAATTCGAAGAGGGCGGGTTCTGGGTGGTGTTTGCAATCAGTGTGATGCCCGTTCCGATGCAGATCGCAGCATTGGCCGCAGGGGCGGCATCCTATCCACTTTGGTTGTTTGCAATCGCGATTACGCTGTCCCGAGCACTTAGATATTACGGGTTATGGATGCTTGTTTTGGGATTTGGTGCAGGAATCGCCAGGATATTCGAAGGGCGCAAACCCGATATCAGGCAAAATTCACGAGAATCGCGGTAATACAGTTCGTAAACTTATCCCGATTTCGCTGTTCCAAACAAAAACACCCGGCATTGCCGGGTGTTTTTGTTTGTGATGCAAACTTTTTTATTCCGGTTCAATGCGGAAATCACTGGTGCTTTTGCCCTCGGTATCGGGTTCTTCGATTTCCTCGGTGACGAGGCCGCGGCGAATCAGTTCGCGAATTGCAGCCGCGCGCGTTGGCATCCGGTGTTCAAATCGCCAGTCATCAATCACCTTAAGCTCCTCGTCATCGAGCATGATCTGGAGCTTTTCTGTTCTTTTCGGTGTTGGCACGTGGGTTTCCTGTCAATTTTGACGGTCATCTAACCGCCTGAAGCTATTGAAAATCAACGCATTCAAGAATTTTGGAGTAACTTACGTTACCGCTGTTTTCTCCATAAAACAACCATCTTGCTCAGTTTGGGTATGTTCAACATTTGATGGATGTGGCGTAAAGTAATTATTATGTGTATCCCATGTAAAGTGATCATTTGTATTATAGTATGTAAATTAAGTTTGTTGTTGTTGTTATGTATTGTATGTGTGTTCATTGTATTGAATAAGTTAACCATACGATTTTACTTTTAATTTTATTTTCTTTTGTTACGGTCATCACATCCGAACAAGGAGGTTGTGATGTCTAAACAAGTGATGAATGAAATCGAAGATCATGTTCCTGCGCTGCGCCGTCATGCGTATCGTCTGGCTGGCAGCACCGATCTGGCACAAGATCTGGTCCAGGACACTTTGTTGAAAGCCATCAGCAAGAAGGATCAGTTTGAAGAGGGCACCAGTCTTAAGGCGTGGCTGCACCGTATTCTGTTCAACACGTTTATTTCCGGAAAGCGTCGTGAAAAAACGCGCGGGCCGCAGGTTGATTGGGATGACCTTGGTGATGTCTATGGTCATGGCAGCAATCAGATGGCGCGCCTGCAGCTTCGTGATGCTGACCGCGTCCTTGAAAATCTGCCAGAACAGGAACGCGAAGCCATCATGCTGACCGCGGTTGGCGATGTGTCTTATCAGGATGCTGCCGATCAGATGTCTGTTGAAATCGGAACGGTCAAATCCCGTGTCGGGCGTGCGCGCCGCAAGTTGCGTGAATCTGTTGGTCGAATCGAAGCACGCGAACATGCATCACGTTATGTCGCGGAGGCAGCATGATATGAGCCCGGTTCTTGCGATATATGGCAAAGAAGACATTCTTGGCTATGTTCGCGGGACGCTTGAAGACGAAGAAGAAAAACAGGATATCGAAAGTCTGGTCGAAAGTGACCCACGTGCTGCCAAGGTCGTCTGTAAACTGACGGATATGAGATTTGATGACCGGTGGACATTTGAAGAGTCCGCGCAGCAGCGTCTTGAGAAACTTCGACATATCGTGAAAGAATCTAATATCCTGACTTGATGCAAAAGGTATAAATACCGCATGAGCATCGATTTGAATTGACATAAATGACCATTGGTCATATAAATACGAAATATCAGGGTTGATCGTCTTTTCCCTCAACGTCTAAGACCCTTCCCTGAAATTGCCGAAACCGTTCCCCGGTTTCGGCATTTTTTTTGTGTGATTACGATATGCCGTCTCATTTTGGCATTTTGGGCAGGGCAGAGGATTGCCCATGGGGAAAACACTGGCCATCTTTATGATGGCGGCATCAAAACTGTCATTTGGATTTTTTGAAAATAAATCCGACATATAGCCTCTAACCGATTGTAACTGGCCGGGATGCTTGGGGATTGCTTTCCCCAGATTGTCGGGTATGCGTTATTTTGTCGTCTGGATTGAAATTCAGGACAAAGTTTTCGGTTGTCATCTGACGGGCGGGCGGTGATAAATCTCTCGCTCCAAGGGCTTTTGTCATTGATCCGTTGCTGCTTTATGCTTGTGGGTCTGGCGCAAGACCCAAACAACAATAACAAAAAGGAGCATCCAATATGGTTTCTGAAGTCCATGGATCGGTTCGCGATCTGTTTGAATTCACCGACGCTGACAAGGCACTCGCGCGCATCAAGGACATTTATGCGACCGGCGCCAATGCCGTCCAAGAGGCCTTTGACCGTTTCAGTCAGGGGCAGCAGACGTCCCCTGTGCGTGCCTATTATCCATATCTCGGCATCGAGGTGCCGCCGGAAAAACTGCATGTCGAAAGCACCCTGTCCTTTGGTGCGCCGCGCGATCCGGGTGTTTATGGCACGACCTTGACCCGCCCGGACCTGTTTGAAGAATATTACCGCGAGCAGATCGAGCTTCTGCTTTCAAACCATGACGTCCCGGTTGTGGTTGGTGTTTCGGATCGTCCGATCCCGTTGCCGTTCCTTGTTGCATCGGCAACCGATAGCATCGGTCCGACCGACATTCGCCCGATGCAGCTGATCTTTGATATGCCCGATCTTGCACGTACCGATGATGATATCGCCAACGGTGTTCATTACGGCGCAAACGCCGCACCGGGGCCAAAACCATTGTCACTGTTCTCTGGTGAACGGGTGGATTATTCGCTGGCGCGGTTGCGTCATTACACGGCAACGGCACCGGAACATTTCCAGAAATTTGTTCTGTTCACCAACTATCAGCGCTATGTCGATGAATTCATCGAATTTGCCAAGGCACAGCTTGACGATCCCAAAAGCCCCTATGTTGCCTTTGTCGAGCCCGGTCCCAAAGTCAGCGTGCGCAAAAACGCGCCCAAGGGCTGGGTTGAAACCGGTGAGGCGGTCAAGCAGCTGCCACAGATGCCATCCTATCATCTGGTCCGTGAAGACGGTCTGGGGGTGACGCTGGTCAATATCGGTGTCGGCCCGTCAAACGCCAAGACCGCAACAGATCACATTGCGGTCTTGCGTCCGCATTGCTGGTTGATGCTGGGCCATTGCGCGGGGCTTCGCCGCAGTCAGCTTTTGGGGGATTATGTCCTTGCACATGGTTATGTCCGTGATGACCATGTTCTGGATTCTGATCTGCCGCTCTGGATTCCGGTACCGCCAATTGCCGAAGTGCAGGTGGCATTGGCAAATTCGGTCACCAAGATTACCGGCCTGAAAGGCCGCGAAATGAAGGCCCGTATGCGCACCGGCACCGTCGCCACGACCGACAACCGGAACTGGGAATTGCGCTATAGCGAACTGTTTGTGCGCTTGAACCAGTCACGCGCGATCGCGGTGGATATGGAAAGTGCCACCATCGCGGCCAACGGTTTCCGGTTCCGCGTGCCTTATGGCACGTTGTTGTGCGTGTCGGATAAACCGGTACATGGGGAACTGAAGCTGCCGGGTATGGCGAACAATTTCTATCGCCAGCGCATAGGTCAGCATCTGCAAGTCGGTCTGGATACGATTGATACGCTCCGTCAGGACGTCAATCAGTTGCATTCACGCAAACTGCGTTCCCTTGACGAGCCGGCCTTCCGCTAATCACGAATTGTGTGACCAATCTGTTCGCACGACCAAAATCAAATCCCCCGCGCAGGGCAACATTCCCGGCGCGGGGGTATTGTTATCGGTTTGTGGTGAATTGGGGATGTGATGAATTTGCCTTTGCCGCCCTGTTACGATTGCGTATGGTCTGGCAAATTCGCTGTTTAAAGTTATCAGGGATCAACGTGTTAGCATGGCAGACAACCCCCTCGGGAACACCGAACCGGCAAGCAATCAAACCGGTGCTCATGGCGCCTCCTTGCCAGTTGGTGGCGTTGGTCTTTGGCAGATTTTCCTGATTTTTTTGCGTCTTGGTCTGACCAGTTTTGGTGGACCAGTGGCCCATATCAGTTATTTCCGCGAAGAATTCGTTGCGCGGCGGAAATGGCTAAGTGATGCCAGCTATGCCGATCTTGTTGCCTTGTGCCAGTTCGCGCCCGGCCCTGCCAGTTCACAAGTCGGGATGGGGATCGGCATGATGTTGGGCGGCCTGCGCGGGTCGGTGGTCGCCTGGCTGGGCTTTACCATGCCCTCGGCGATTGTTTTGGCTGTGCTTGGTTTGGCGTTTGTCGGGTTTGACCTTGCGGCTGTCGAGGGCATTATTCGCGGCCTGAAACTGGTGGCTGTCGGTGTTGTCGTTCACGCATTGTTTGGAATGGCACGTACACTGTGCCCTGATATCTTGCGCGTCATTCTTGCGGTTCTTGCCACGGGCATAATGATTGCCAGTGATACGGTTCTGGCCCAGTTTGCTGTGATCCTTGGGGGCATGATTGCGGGATTTTTCCTGTTGAAAAACAAAGTAACCCAAGATGCCGACCCAGGGCATGCGCCGCGTTCGGCAACATTGGCCGTGGGTGCGCTTTGCGTGTTCTTTGTTTTGCTTGGCGGGCTTCCGATCCTTGCCAAGTTTGATCCGAACGGAATTTTTGCCGTTATTGACGGTTTCTATCGCAGCGGTGCCTTGGTGTTTGGGGGCGGGCATGTGGTTTTGCCGTTGCTGCAAAACGCTGTTGTAAGCCCCGGTTGGGTCGAGACCGAAGCGTTCCTGGCGGGGTACGGCGCAACTCAGGCTGTGCCCGGACCGATATTCACCTTTGCGGCCTATCTCGGTGCTGCGTTGCAGTTTGACCCGACCGGGAATGGCATTGCCCTGCGTGCGCTGACATCATTTGTCACATTGGTGGCGATCTTTTTGCCGGCATGGCTTCTGATTATCGGGCTGTTGCCGTTCTGGGACAGAGTGCGTCATATTCCGTCCATGCGCGCCGGCTTGATGGGGGTGAATGCCGCCGTTGTCGGTCTTTTGGCGGCGGTGTTGTATGACCCTATCTGGACCGGCGCTATTCACGACCTGGTCGATATCGGCTGCGTCATGGTGGTATTTGCGTTTTTGCAATGGCGGGTCGCACCGGTTTGGGCGGTTGTCGCGGCCGGGGGTGCTTTGGGGTATCTGGTCGGGTTCTTCTGATCGGTAATCAGCGGTCCGGGATCAGCCGTTCTGGGCCTCGGTAATATCCGACGGGACCTGTGTTTTTTCCGATTTTTCCGGGAAGATTGCGCTTAGATCTGCAATGAATTGGCGCAGGTCAAAGGCGCTGTGTTTGCGGGTTACACCAAAACGCACAACCACCAGATCGCGTGACGGAATAACCGTCAGTGACTGGCCATCATGACCCAGCGAGAAAAATGCATCTGCGGGCAGTTCAGGCACATCATCGCGCAGGCTGCCATCTTCGTTGCGGCTACCGGGAAGATCAAGCCACCAATGTGCGCCATAAAGCCCTTGCGGGTCTTCTGCGGCCGGGCTTGTTGAATAGCCGACCCAGCCTTCGGGCAAAAGGCGTTCGCCTTCCCACACGCCGTCTTGCAGGAAAAGCTGCCCGATCTTGGCCCAGTCGCGTGCGGATGCATGCATGAAACTTGATGCGACAAAATAGCCTTCCGGGTCGGTTTCGATAACCGCACTGCTCATGCCCAGTGGCCGGAACAGAAGTTCTCGCGGGCGGCTCAGATAGGTTGCGCGTGACCCGCTCAGATTACGAATGGCCGCCGACAGGATGTTGCTGGCCCCGGAATTATACGAAAAATAACTGCCCGGTGTGTTTTCAAGCGGTTTGGAAACGGCATATCCGGCCGCAGCAGGCTGGTTGAACAGCATCTGCACCACATCAGAAAGCGGATTGGCATAGCTTTCATCAAATTCCAGTCCGCTGCGCATGCGCAGAAGGTCATCATAATTGATGGTTGCGCGCGGGTCGCCGGGTTCTGCCTGCCATTCATTGATCAGAACCGGGGAATGAATGTCAGGCATCATGCCTTCGAACTGCATCCGGCCAAGAATGACATTGAAGGCGCTTTTTGTCATCGACCAGCCCGCAAGCGGTGTCTGCGGCGTAATCCCGTCTGCGTATCGTTCGGCAACGACTTTGCCGTCATGTAAAATCACAACAGCGCGCGTGCGCCGTTCGGGATGTGGTCCGGGCTCGTCCATGACATCGAACAGGATTTTGTTCAGTGCCCGGCGGTCAACATTTGTCGGCAAGGATGCAGATAAAAGCGGTTTTGGCGCAATCGGGGTGACAACCGGTGTGGAACTGCGCAACTGCGCAACATGTTCCTGATCCTCAGCAAGGGTGCAGCCCATACTGGGGCGATACAACGCAAAGCGCTTGCGAAAACCGAATGCATGGGCGCTGACCGTCTGATTGCGCAAATCGACATTTGTGGTAATCAGCGACAAAAGCGGATTGTTATCTGCCAGAACATCGACATCGCGGGCTTCTGTCGAAGGCAGGCCATTCACAAAAATGGCCGAACACATGATCTTGGCGCTATAGGCCGCGCCGATCGGCGCAAGCCAGATGAAGAAAATCGCAATAACAGAAAAGCCGATCAGTATCAGGCCGATAAAGATGGGCTTCAACCACTGCATTCTAACTTCCTGAAACGCTATTAATCTGCATGAACGCAAAGGGTCGCTTGCTTAGTCGTAACGGTCAAGCCATCGTTATGTATAGTTTTTAATGAAAAAAGTCTAATATATGGGGTGTTCGATGATTTATGTGCTGTTGCGCAAGGAAATCAGGAAGCCTGTAATGTAAAATCCACCAAGTACGAAAGCCGCACCAAACCAGCCATTCTGGTCAATCATGATCCCGACAAAGGGTGGCACAATCACCACGGAAATCTCGGCGAACTGGGCCAGCATCCCTTGCAGGGCAGGCATTGAAAGGCCTTCTTTGGCGATGGCGGGTAACAAGGCAAAACAGGTGCCCGCAACCGCCCCCTGACAGATGTTGAAAACAATCAGGGCTGTGATGCTAAGCAGCATGATTTTGCTGATAAACAGGACTGCAATCGCAGCCGCCATAAGCGGCAGGAAGATCACCAGAATGGCTTTGCCATTGATCCCGCGTCCAAGCACGCTACCGGCGCCGACACTGCCGATCACATTGCCGGCAATGGCCGTGGTGCCAATGATCCCGGCCGAAAGCGCAATGCTGATATCAAGGTTATCAGCAAGCATCGCGGGCATAAAGGCAAGGGCGGCCGATGTTGCGCCGGCAAAGGCCGCAAAGGTCAATGCCACCTGAAGGGCCGCACGCGATTTCAAAACCCCGATCACCCCAACAGTAAGCGACCGGCGCGTGCTGCCGGTTTCCGGTTGGTTCATCGCGATCAGCAACGGCAAAAGCAACATGACCGGCACCGTGCAGGCCGCAACGGCCAGCCGCCAGTCAAGCCATGTGACCACGGCCGCACTGACCCAGTTGCCAAGCGCAATCCCGACCGGGATAAAGGTGCCCCAGATGCTCATGGCCATGGCGACAAGTTTGGGGTTGTTAAACCCCGCCATCCAGCTTGGCGCTCCGACAACGATCAAAAGATAGCCGATGCTGGTGACGATGCGCCCGACATATAAAAGGCTGCTGGCATTTGCGGTGGCAAAGATCAGCGCGCCCGCAACCATCATCATGCAGCCAAGGACGAGTGACCTCCGCAGCCCGGCCCGTGCCGCCCATACCCCGGCGGGTATGGCACAAAGTGCGCCTGCTGCGGTGATCAGGGACGCCACCAGTCCGAACTCCGCCTGACTAAGCCCGAAGCTTGCGCGCAAGTCAGGCGCAATCGGGCCGATCAGACCGACCTGCATCGAGGCGGTCAGTCCAAGTCCATAAAGAACAATAATGCTGGCGATGGGCGACATGGATCGGTTCCGTGGGGCAGGATCGGTGCACTTGAAGGGACTGATTACCGATATTCCGGGAAGAATGCCACGTATGAAATATGCGCGGATGATCCGTATCAGATATGAACCGGCTTCTGATCAAAACCGGTGGTCAGGCGCACTGCCGTGCCATCAGACAGGAAAAACCGTTCCCAACGGATATAGGTATCGACAATCCGCATCGGTGGGCCCTCCCGGCGGGAGTTTTCAAAGGTAAGATGATCGGTCTGATCCTCGTGCCAGCCAAGGTCATGCAGGCTTTTTTCTGCTGATGCGATTTCCGGGGTCGCAAAGCACCACAGCGAGGTGCCAAGCAGCGGCGTACTGTCACGTTGCCATTCGTTTTCACGCGGGCGCGACAAACAAAGAAGACGGTGCGATCTGTCTTCGATCAGGTGGACACGCTGTGATGAATGCATCACCAGCCGTTTGATTGCGTGATCAAGCCGGAAATTGCGTTTGCGCGTCATCATTTGATGGATCAGATCACAGTGCAGCGGGGCCGGTTTTTGCGCACCACTTTCCCAGCGCGATACAGTTGCCTGTGTTACGCCCAGAATATCGGCCAGACGCGATTGTTTGATATCGCTTGTGCGCCGCCATTGGCGCAAAAGGCGGCCAAATTCTTTGTCTGGTGAACTATTGGACAGGCGTTTCATAACGATCAATCGATAGAGCAGGGATCCAAATCTGTCACAGAATGCGGTGACGGGCAGCTTTGCTGCAATCAGGCGATAAAGCGGCCGATATCAATCTGGCAGCGACCATATTTGCGGCTGTCGCACAGATAAAAATCTTCAAGTTCAATTTCCGGATCACGCGGATCGCGTTCAGCCACAATCAGGGTATTGCTATCTATCCAGCCCGCTTTGGCAAGGGCAGTGATGGTTGGATCCAACAGGTTTTTGCCATAAGGCGGATCCAGAAACACCATGCTGGCGGGTTGGCTGGTTCGTGGTGGTTTGGTGGCATCGGCCCGCCGTACACTTGCCTGATCGGCAATGCGCAGGACTTCGATATTGTGCTCGATAATCGCAATCGCCTTGCGATCGGTGTCAAAGAACACCGCCTGATCGGCGCCACGCGAAATGGCTTCAAGCCCAAGCGCGCCGGACCCGGCAAAAGCATCAAGGATGATGCCGTCATAAAGCGGATTGAAGTCGTCTTCGTACCAGCGCGATGCATGAGACAGGATACTAAAAAGCGCTTCACGCACACGATCAAGCGTCGGGCGGGTGTCACGCCCTTCTGGCGCGCTAAGAACCCGGCCACGATGAGTGCCGCCAACAATCCGCATTTATCCTAGTCCTTCTTGCCGCGCGGTCGGTTGCCTGCGGGCTTGCGACCCGGTGCCGAAGTGCTGCTATTGCCTGCGCGCCCGGCCGGTTTACCAGTTGGTTTTCCACCGGATTTGCTTATCGGCTTGTTACGGCCACGGTTTTCAACAAAACCCGGCTTTCCTTCACGTCCGCCATCGCGCGTGTTGTCGCGCCCGGCTGTACGTCCGCCATCCCGTCCACCGCTGGCTTTGCCATCGGGGCTGTAACGTCCGCGCCCCTTGTTGGTCGGGCGCGATGATCCGCGTTCTTCACGGATATCGCGTTCCTGTCGCCCGGTGCCTGTTGTCGCTCTGCCGCGTCCGCCTGCGCGCGGGGCTGCGCCAATGCGCGGGCCTTTGCGGGCGGTGCCTGAACGTTCGCGGGTTTCGCGCTGTCCGGGGGCATCATCGGTCTGTGCGTTGGCATCAGGGCCGCCTTGCGGGCGGTTGCGCTGTGCGGGCTGGCCAAACACGGTGCGCGGGGCTTTGGGGCGCGATGTGCCGCCACGTGCCACGGATTTCTTTTCGGAAACCTTGGAATAGTCCCCCTTGAAGAACGCAGCCAACTGTTCTTTCATCACCTTTCCGGTGATTTCCTCGCACTCGCCGGGGGCCAGATTGCCCAACTGGAACGGGCCATAGGATACCCGCATCAGACGTGTGACCGGCCAGCCAAGATGTTCCATGACACGGCGGATTTCACGGTTCTTGCCTTCGCGGAGCGTCACCGTCATCCAGGCATTGGTGCCTTTCTGAACATCGACCTCGGCCTGGATGGAGCCGTAATTGATCCCGTCGACCGTCACACCGTCTTCAAGCTGTTTAAGCTTGGCCTCGTCGATCTGGCCATGCACGCGCACGCGATAACGCCGCGCCCAGCCGGTTGCAGGCAGTTCCAGATAACGTGCCAACTCCCCGTCATTGGTCAGCAACAGCAACCCTTCGGAGTTCAGATCAAGTCGGCCAACCGAAATCACACGCGGCACATAGCTTGGCAGATGTTCAAAAACCGTATCGCGGCCCTGTTCGTCGCGGTGGCTGGTGACCAGCCCGCGCTTTTTAAACAGGCGCCAAAGACGCGGCTTTTCCTTTTCTGGCAACGGCTTGCCATCGACGATGATTTCGTCTTCGTCGGTAACCGTCACCGCCGGGGTATCAAGCTTCTTGCCATTGAGCCGCACAAGCCCCTCGGCGATCATGCGTTCGGCATCGCGTCTGGAACAAACACCGGATCGTGCAATGCGTTTGGCAATGCGTTCGGGTTTGTTGTCATCCGGGGTGGTGTTTTTGTCGCTCATTTGCGGGCCTCGGAAATCAGGGCGTCGAAAATCTTCGCATCGCCCGAACTGATATGGAATTCGGGATGCCACTGGACCCCGAGACAATAACGATATTTCGGATGTTCAATCCCCTCGATCACGCCATCTGGCGCATAGGAATTGATGATCACATCCGGGCCAACCCCATCAACCGCCTGATGGTGGGCGGAATTGACCGACAATGTTTTAACGTCGCCAACGATTTTGGCCAGAAGCGTGTCGGCCTCAACCGTCACATCATGGCCTGCTTCATCGCGCGGGTTGGGTTGT
The DNA here is from genome assembly GCA_048264285.1 of Thalassospira sp. GTDB lineage: Bacteria > Pseudomonadota > Alphaproteobacteria > Rhodospirillales > Thalassospiraceae > Thalassospira. Next base: position 307,444 of record JBLXDD010000003.1, on the reverse strand, counting down.
TCGTGCGCAAGGCAGTTTTCGACCGCATCGGGGATATGCTGAATAAGCGATCCGCCCAGAATAACGTTCAAAAGTTGCTGCCCGCCGCAAATGCCCAGAACCGGCATGTCACGTTTAAGCGCGCCTTCGGCCATCGCCCATTCAAATTTGGTGCGCCGATCCTTGGTGATAACCGTGTCATGTTTTTCGGTCGCGCCAAACAGGCTGGGATCAACATCAAACGCGCCGCCCGTAACGACCAGCCCGTCAATCAGGTCCAAAAGATCCGGCACCAGTTCAATTTCATGGGGCAGGGGCATGGGAATGCCGCCTGCCTTGGTGACAGCGCCAGCATAGTTTTCACGCAGCGCATACCACGGGAATTTGGAATATCCCCCCGGTTCTTCGGAATCGAGTGTGATACCAATGATCGGCTTGCGCGTGGTCATGATCGAAAAAGCCTTGATGCTGGTGACAGGATCGCGATTAAACTTATCGGGAAACTACCTGTGTAACCCTGTAAGGGCAACGGCAATTCGCGCTGATGGTCCATGCGTTCATTGCAGGCAGGAACAGACCAGTAGCGGCACAACACCATTCTGATCACCCCGTGATCAAAAGACACCCCGCGCACAGTTTGAAAATGCGCGTCGTCGCGAACTAGGGTAAACAATATCATCGGTGACAAATGGCGTCATTTGTCAGGCCGCACAAGCAGGATGCAAAGATCATGAGCGCAGACAGCTATATGGACATGGCCCTTGAAGAAGCCCGGGCCGCCGCACGCCGGGGCGAAGTGCCGGTGGGGGCCGTTCTTGTCGATGCCGATACCGGAGAGGTCCTGGCACGTGCCGGTAACCTGACAGAAGAAATGAACGATCCCACGGCACACGCCGAAATCCTCGTGATCCGTGCCGCTGCCGGGGCCAAGGGCGAACCTAGGCTTCCCAATTGCGATCTGTATGTCACGCTTGAACCTTGCCCGATGTGCGCCACCGCCATTTCATTTGCCCGGTTGCGCCGGGTGTATTTCGGGGCCTATGACCCCAAGGGCGGCGGGGTTGATCACGGCCCGCGCGTATTCGAAAGCACCAGCTGCCATCACCGACCCGAAGTTTATGGCGGCATTGGCGAAATCGAGGCCGCCAAACTTTTGAAAGATTTTTTCGGGTCTCTGAGATAGGTCACTTCTTCTTTCGTCAGAGTGCGTTAAAGCTTGTTCAGCGAGAAGCCGAATTTCATTTGGTGAGCATGACTGACAAAGGAGGCGAAGATGTCGGGCCAAACAATGGTCGGTCAAAAGCAAGCGCCCAAGCGGCCAATATGGTTTAATGGGGGCCTGATCGGTGCGATTGCCGCATTGATCATCATCATGTTGTTGCCAACCCCCGAAGGATTGCCGGTGGCCGGCCAGCGAATGCTGGCGATTTTTGTTTTCGCAGTGATCATCTGGATATCCGAGGCGCTGGATTACGCGATAAGTGCGATTGTGATCGGCGCACTGATTGCTGTGACCTTGGGGCTTTCACCCGACGTTGCCAATCCTGATGCCATGTTGGGAACGCGCAAAGGCTTGTCTGCAACAATGGCAGGTTTCAGCAGTTCCGGGCTTGCACTTGTTGCTGCGGCTCTTTTGTTGTCGGCGGCAATGAGGATCACCGGACTTGATCGCCGTATCGCGATATTCGTGCTGTCAAAGGTGGGTACGAAAACAAGTCATGTGGTCATCGGCTCGATCGTTGTTGCGACCCTTCTTGCTTTTCTGGTGCCCAGTGCAACAGCGCGTGCCGCTGCGGTTATACCGATCATGGTTGGGATTATTTCTACCTTCGGGGCCGGTAAGGAAAGCCGTTTTTCAGGATTGCTTATTCTGACGACGGTGCAGGCTGTCAGCATATGGAATGTCGGCATCAAGACCGCAGCAGCCCAAAATATGGTTGCGGTCGGCTTTTTACAACGCGCCTTTGGGCTTGATATCACTTGGTTGGAATGGTTCGTCGCTGCGGCACCGTTTTCGATTCTGATGTCGGTCGGGCTGTATTTCATCATGATGTACATGATGCCACCCGAATACGAAACCATCCCGGGCGGTAAGGAAAGTATCGAGAAGGCGCTCAAAGAAATCGGGCCGATGTCCGGCCGCGAAAAAAGATTGCTTTGTGTCTCATTATTGCTGGTGTTTTGCTGGGCCACAGAGGGCGTGTTGCATGCTTTTGACAGCCCGACATTGACGGTGATTGCGGTTGCATTGTTGTTCTTGCCAGGCATCGGTGTGATGAAATGGAAAGAAGCCAATGCAAGTTACCCTTGGGGAACAATTGTTCTCTTCGGTGTTGGCATCAGCCTTGGAACGGCGTTGTTATCAACCGGGGCTGCGCAGTGGCTTGCCGAATTCGTGGTCGTTCAATTCGGTTTGGGTGGCTTGGGCCCATTTGTGATCTTTGCCATTCTGGGATTGTTCCTGATCATCGTGCATCTTGGCTTTGCCAGTGCAACCGCACTGGCATCTGCCATGATCCCGATTGTGATCGCGGTTCTTGGTCAGGTCGAGACGGCGGGAATGAATGTCTTTGGCATGACGATCCTTTTGCAGTTCGTCGTAAGCTTCGGCTTTATCCTGCCGGTCAATTCCCCACAGGGAATGGTGGCACATGGAACAGGCACCTTTGAAGTGCGTGATTTTGTCCGTACCGGGATTGCTCTGACAGTTATGGCCTATCTGCTGTCGCTATTGTTTGCAGCAACCTATTGGGACTGGATTGGTATGATCTAAACGGAAACTGCTCAGGCCGTGCCTGCGGATACAAAATGCAAACGGACCGGTATTTGAAAATACCGGTCCGTTTTTGTCTGTCGGGGCCGATCTTAGCTCTGCTGTTGATTGGTCACACCCGGTAAATGCTGGAACATCCAGGTTTCACTGAGCGGCGCATCCCCGCGTTTCAGATACATCCGCAGGTCAACCGGGTCGGTGCCATCGGCCTTAAGGTCAAAGGCCGCCCGCCAGATGCGGGTATCCATGATCGGTTCGATTTTGGTGCGCGTGATTTCCCCGCGTGATGTCGTAACGACAATTTCGGGGAATTCGCCATAGGCAAGGGTGCCAAGGATTTCGCCTTCGAATTCGACGGAAAACTTGATCTCGTCCTTGGGCCGGTTGGTGCCCGGTTCCCCGCCGCGGCCCATGCGGGTTGCGGTGGCGATTGCCAGTTCCTTGACCGGGAACGGATTGTGGGCCTGCCAGTGCAGGCGGTATTTAAACTGATAGCTGTTGCCTGCCTTGGCCGGGCCATTCGGGACCCAGAAAGCGGCAATGTTATCGTGGATTTCATCATCCGTCGGGATTTCGATCAACTGAACCGCGCCGTCATTCCACTCCCCCTGTGGTTCAACCCAAAGGCTGGGGCGGCGGTGATAACGCACGCCATCAAGATAGTTTTTCACATCCCGATCACGTTGCATCAGGCCAAACCCGCGCGGGTTATGATCACCAAAGGCCGATGCGCGGATGGTTTCGGGGTTGTTCAGTTGCCGCCAGATACGTTCACCGCCGCCCGTCCAAAGTTCCAGCCCGTCGCTGTCATGAACTTCGGGGCGCCAGTCAAAGCGGAATGATTTGTTCTGTTCGGAATACCAGAACATGCTGGTCAGTGGTGCGATGCCAAGCCGTTCGATGTCTTTGCGCAAAAACAGATGCTTTTCGACATCCATCGTCACCCCTTCGCCGCGATAAAGCAGGAATTTATAAGCCCCGGTGATGCTTGGACCATCCAGCAGGGCATAGACCGTTACCGGGTCTTCGGGGCTTTTGGCCGGTTCGATAAAGAACTGACGGAAATCGGGGAATTCTTCGGGGGTTGAGGTCGCGGTATTGACCGCAATCCCGCGCGCAGACAGGCCATATTGGCCTTCGTCGCCGATGGCACGGAAATAGGATGCACCCAGAAACGCCGCCCAGTCCTGGGTTTTCCAGTCATCACGCGCGTGATTTTCATGCAGGCGGAAACCGGCAAAGCCGCTATTGGCGGGTAACTGGCGGGCGATGCTGTCTTCGGGCATGTCAAAGTAATCTGGCTTATAGATCACCTCGCGTGCTTGCCCGTTTTCCAGAAGATACATATGCACCGGTTTGGCGAAATACATACCCAGATGGAAAAAGGTCAGCGGATAGGTTCCTGATCCATCGGAAAACGGTGAATGATCGCGTTTGTAATGCAATTTGCCATGGGTGTCGTAGTCAATCCGACCGACAATTTCCGGGTTCGGTGCGACAGGCGGCTCATAGGCCGATGCGGCCATGGATTTGGCGCGTTCGATCAGATTGGCAAAGTCAAAAGGCTGAGCATTGCCAAGATCAAGGCCAGGAACATCTGCCAAAGCATGCTGATAGATCGACATTCCCGGCAGAATAAGACCGGCTGCCGCGATGGATTTCAAAAAGCGTCTGCGTTCAACAGAGGTTGTCATATGCATCACATTCCAGTGGTTCAAGATGTCCGGCAAGCATACCCGCCAGTGTGGAGGTAATCGGGATAAAACATGGCAAATTCAAGGTTGATGTGATGTGATTTGGTAAAGTGCCCGACGCACAAAAAAGGAACGGCACCGCATTGCGATGCCGTTCCGTGGGCGATGTTCCGGTTGATCCGGGGAGGGGGAGGTTTCAGATCAGCCGGTCATCAAAGCAAGATGATCAGAAAGCAGAGGCGGTTGGTCGAACGATCACCTCGTTGACGTCAACATCTGCTGGTTGATCAAGGGCATACAGTACAGCCCGTGCAATGGCATCCGGACTAAGCGCGATTTGGCGGAATTGGGCAAGAAGCTCCTTGCCCGTCGGATCGGTAATGTCATGACCCAATTCGGTTTCGACCACGCCGGGCGAAATAGTGGTTACTCGGACATTGGTGCTTTCTTGGCGAAGGCCCTCGGAAATCGCCCAGACGGCATATTTGGTGCCACAATAGACTGCAGCGCTTGGCGCAACCATATGTGCCGCGATCGAGGCGGTGTTGATCACATGACCGCCGCCCTGTTGTTCAAACAGCGGCAGAACAGCAGCAATACCATTCAGAACGCCACGAATATTGACGTTGATCATGTTGTCCCATTCGTCGGTTTTGAGTTCTGACAAATGGGCAAGTGGCATCACGCCAGCATTATTGAAAATCGCATCCACACGGCCATAAAGGTGCTTGGCGTTATACACCAGTGCCTCGACGCTATCAGCATTGGTGACATCAACCGAACGGGCCATTGCACGGCCGCCAGCAGCTTCGATTTCGGTCGCAATCTGATCAAGGCGTTCCGTACGGCGAGCACCAAGCACCACGTTGGCGCCACGCGATGCCAGAAGGCGGGCGGTGGCTTCGCCAATGCCGCTACTGGCGCCGGTGATGATAACGGTCTTGTTGTCGACATGGTTGATCGGGTTCGACATGACATGCTCCTTGGGTTGGTGTGTTGGTGTGTTGGTGTGTTGGTGTGTTGGTGTGTTGGTGTGTTGGTGTGTTGGTGTTTGTTCGTGGTGCTTACTCTGTCGATGAATTCCTGATTGATGAATACACAGAACTCGAATTGGATTGCCTAATCCTCCAAGTTCGAGATTGAGTACTTTGTCCGTGTGAAGGCGTGTGTATAGTGAGGCTATGGGAAGCAAAGGGTTTTGCGATGGATAGCTATCAGAAGCTGTGTGGCATGATTGACAAATACTGCGAGGCGGATGGTGCTGTGCGCACGGCTGTTGAGCCGGTCTGGATGTTCCGATCAACCGGTCCGACCCTTAAAGTGCCGACGATTTACAAGCCTTGCCTGTGTCTGATTATCTCAGGTGCCAAAGAAGTCACACTGGGGGATGAGCTTTATCGCTACGAGCCCGGCCAACTGCTGGCGGCATCGGTCGATTTGCCAATCGTTGGTCATGTGACGCTGGCGACCGGGGATACGCCGTATCGCAGCCTGTCACTTGATCTGGATGCGAAGATCCTCGGCGAACTTGTTGCCAACATAGATATCAAGATGGGTGCAGACGGCGAAAGCGCACGCGGGCTTTTCGTCGAAAAGACAACCGAAAGCCTGATGGATGCCGTCTTGCGGGTGGTTGAGCTGCTTGATCGTCCCGATGACGTGCCGGTGATGCTGCCGCTTTTGATGCGCGAGGTGCATTACCGCTTGTTATGTACCGGCAAGGGTGCGGCGATTGCCCGTCTTGCCATCGGCGGCAGCAACATGCAGCGCATCTCGGCAGCGCTTCAACTGATCAAGGATAATTTCGACAAGCCGCTTAAGGTGGAAGACTTGGCAAACCGTGCCAATATGAGCCCGTCTTCCTTCCATCATCACTTCAAGCAGGTCACATCTATGAGCCCGCTGCAATATCAAAAACGTTTGCGTCTGACGACAGCACGGCAAATCATGCTGGCTGAAATGAAGGATGCTGCCAGTGCGGCCTATGCAGTGGGCTATGAAAGCGCATCGCAGTTCAGCCGCGAATACGCCCGAATGTTTGGGGCACCGCCTATGCGTGATGTGACCTCGATCCTCACGACATCAAACGCCGCCGTACCTACTGGTATGTAGTGACGCGTATTTTGTTGACGCTTTTGGGTGCCATGTGACATCAACAATGCCGTCGGTATCCGAAATTCGGATAAAGGGAATTCGACGTGGACTGGCTATGCCAGACCACCAACCGAAGCTGCCCCCGCAACTGTAGGCGGAGAGCATTTTTCCAATCAGTGCCACTGGGATCATCCCCGGGAAGGTCAGGAAAAATGCAATGACCCGTGAGCCAGGAGACCTGCCGACATAAACACGACGGACCGGGCGGGGTGCCCCGGAGAATGTCGGTGCATGTCGTTTGCTGCACGGTTTGAAAGCAATTCAATCTGTGTTCAGGTTCTGACATTTCCCGCCATTTTTCAGCACATTCGCCAGTCCCTTGACGGTAGAAACTTTGATGTTATGTTATAACATAACATCAAAACAGATATGCGTGTCCGAAGGGGGAACTCAGCATATCCATGAAAGGGTACAACGTGATCACATTGATAAAACAGAACCTTGCAGCCGGGGTGTTTGCTGCGGGGGTGATGTCTTTTGCGCAAGGCGCGCTGGCAACTGATTATCCGCTGACAATTGAAAATTGCGGGCGTACCGTGACCTTTGATCAGGCACCGGAACGGGTTGTGTCACTGGGGCAAAGCAATACGGAAATTCTTTATATGCTTGGCCTTGCCGATCGGGTGGTTGGCACAGCGGTGTGGTTTAATCCGGTGGCGGAAAAATACCGCGACGCCAACGCCAAAATTCCGCGTCTTGCCGATAATGATCCAAGTTTTGAAAGTGTCCTGGGCCAGAAACCCGATCTTGTGACCAATCAGTATCAATGGCATGTCGGGCCAAACGGGGCGGTTGGCACCATTTCGCAGTTTTCCGAACTGTCCATCCCGGTTTACACCGCACCGGCCGATTGTGTCGGCAAGGACAACACGACGGGCGGCGATGGCACCCGGCTTGATGCCTTTTCCATGGACCTGATTTATCAAACCATTACCGAGATGGCGCAGATCTTTGATGTCGAAGATCGTGGTGAAAAACTGGTGGCCGACCTTAAGGCACGCGAAGCCGCCGCACGTGCGCGGGTAAGTGACATTGATGGCAGTGGTATCAGTGCCTTGTTCTGGTTCTCAAGTGCCGAAATTGACGTTGATCCGTTTGTGGCCGGACAAAAGGGCGCACCGGCCTATATCGCCAATGTGCTTGGGGTCACCAATGTTATCGACAGCAATGATGAATGGCCAAAGGTCGGCTGGGAAACCATTGCACGATCCAACCCGGATATTATTGCGATTGGCAAAATGGAACGCCGCCGTTTCCCGGCAGATGACTGGGAAATGAAAATCAAGTTCCTGAAATCCGATCCGGTAACCAGCCAAATGGCCGCTGTGCGCAATGACCGCATTGTGGTGCTCGATGCGATGTCGATGAACCCGACCATTCGAACCATCGACGGGATCGAAAAACTCGCAGACGCCGTGACCCGTTTTCAGGCGAGCAACAGCAATTGATCGGTGCGCTGTCATCCATCATCGGGCTTCGGACCAGCGCAGGACTTTCTGCGCTGGTCTTACTGATCCTTGCATTGGCCTTTGCCGCGTCAATCGGGGAAACATCGATCCCGATCAAAACGGTATTTGATACCATCGCCAATCATCTGTGGAATGCGCGATATGACGTTGACCCGATTGATGCAGGGATCATCTGGAATTATCGCCTAAGCCGGGCGGTGGTGGCGGCATCCTGTGGCGCGGCATTGGCCCTTTCCGGGGCCGTGTTGCAGGCACTTTTGCGCAATTCACTTGCCGATCCCTATTTGCTGGGTATTTCTGCGGGCGCATCGACCGGGGCGGTAAGTGTTGCCATCCTGGGTGTTGGGGCCGGGATGCTGGGACTCTCGCTTGGGGCTTTCATCGGCTCGGTTGTGGCATTTGCCTTTGTTGCCTTGCTGTCGCTTCAGGCCGGGCGGGGAACGGGGGTGATCATTCTCGCCGGGATTGCCGGTGCGCAGCTTTTTAACGCCGTGACATCCTTTATCGTGACCAAATCCGCCAGCGCCGAAGAAGCCCGCGGGATCATGTTCTGGTTGCTGGGCAATCTAAGCGGGGTGCGGTGGCCCGATGCGGGCTTGGCATTGCCGATCACGCTTTTGGGTTTGATCGTGTGTCTTTGGCATGCGCGCGCGCTTGATGCCTTTACCTTTGGCCGCGATTCGGCGGCATCCCTTGGGGTGCCGGTGCGCCGGGTCTATGTGATTTTGATCGGGGTATCTGCCCTGATGACAGCGGTCATGGTCAGTATCGTTGGATCCATCGGCTTTGTCGGGCTGGTTATTCCGCATGCGGCGCGGTTCTTTGTTGGCACCCGACATGGTCTTTTATTGCCCCTCTCGGCTGTGATCGGTGCGCTGTTTCTTGTCGGCGCGGACGTGGTGTCACGTGTCATTGTGCCGGGGCAAGTGTTGCCCATCGGGGTGATTACCGCCCTGATCGGGGCGCCGGCATTTGCGCTGATCCTTTGTCATGGAAGGGTTCTGAGATGACATTGGAATTATGTGATGTCGGCTGGTCTGTCGGGTTTAAAAAGATTGTTCAGGATGTTTCGCTTCGGGTGAAGCCGGGTGAATTTCTGGGGCTGATCGGCCCGAACGGATCGGGAAAAACCAGTCTGATGTCGGTTTTGGGCGGACTGCGCCCGCCAACACTTGGTACGGCCCTTCTTGACGGGCAGCCAATGAAAAAGGTGGGCCGACGCACACTGGCACGCCGGATCGGCTTTGTCGAACAACAGGCCGACACCATTGACCGCATTACCGTGCGCGAGGCGGTCTCGCTTGGGCGTACACCATATCTGAGTTTGCTTTCGCCCTGGTCAGAGGCCGATGACGTGATTGTCATGGATGCCCTTGGCCGTGTCGCGATGGCCGATATGGCCGACCGAATGTGGCATACTTTGTCGGGCGGGGAAAAGCAGCGCGTGCATATTGCCCGTGCCTTGGCACAACAGCCTGATTTCCTGTTGCTGGATGAACCGACAAACCATCTTGATATTCGCCATCAACTGGGCTTGCTGGAACTGGTTCATAGTTTGCCGGTGACGGTGGTCGCCGCCTTGCATGATCTTAACCACGCAGCCCAGTTCTGTGACCGGATTGCGATGATGGATGGCGGGCGGCTGATTGCGCTTGGCACACCGGGTGAAATCCTGACGGCTGATAATTTGCGCAGGGTCTTCGGGGTGAATGCCGATATCGAACACGCGCTTGATGGGCGGTGCCATATTCGCTATCGCGTCGGGATGGATGTTGCGATTTCCCATAAAAAAGACCGGGTCGCGTAACCCGGTCTTTTTAAACATTGCCTTGTCGACAGGCTTATTTCTGTTCGCGGGCAACCGCGCGCCAGCCGATATCACGGCGACAAAAACCGCCTTGCCAGTCAATCGCGTCAACCGCTTCATAGGCGCGTTTCTGGGTTTCGGTCACGGTTGCGCCGCGTGCGGTTACGCCCAGTACACGCCCGCCTGTGGCAAGCAATTTGTCGCCATCCATTTTCGTGCCGGCATGCAGGACTTTGACCTTGTCCATGGCATCGGCGGCGGCGACATTTTTGATCTCGGTGCCTTTTTCATAGGACCCCGGATACCCTTTGGCGGCCATCACCACGACCATGGCGGTCTCGTCATGCCATTCGGGTTTGACTGTATCAAGCGTACCGGTGGCCGCACCATCAAGAATATCAAGCACATCTGATTTCAAACGCGTCATCAGGACCTGACATTCCGGGTCACCAAAACGAATGTTATATTCGATCAGTTTCGGGTTGCCGGCATCGTCAATCATCAGGCCGGCAAACAGAACGCCCTTGAACGGATGGCCTTCATCGGCCATGCCTTTGACGGTCGGGATGATGATCTGATCCATGACCTTGGCTTCGACCGCGTCGGTAAAGACCGGGGCCGGGGAATAAGCGCCCATACCGCCTGTATTCGGACCGGTATCGCCTTCGCCAACCGCCTTGTGATCCTGGGCTGCGACCAGCGGAATAACGTTTTTGCCATCGCACACCGCAAAAAATGAGGCTTCCTCACCTTTTAGGAATTCCTCGATCACGATTTCCGCACCGGCATCGCCAAACTTACCGCCAACCATGCATTCGTCAATTGCGGCAAAGGCTTCGTTTGTTGTCATGCAGATGGTTACACCCTTGCCCGCCGCCAGACCATCGGTCTTGACCACGATCGGCGCGCCCTGCTTTTCAACAAACGCCTTGGCGTCTTCGGGATTGGTGAAACGTCCATAGGCCGCCGTCGGCACGCCGAACTTTGCCACCATGTCTTTCATGAAGCCCTTGGAGCCTTCAAGCTGGGCGGCGGCCTTGGAACAGCCGAATGATTTGATGCCTTGGGCATCAAGTGCATCAACAAGGCCCGCCACCAGCGGGGCTTCGGGGCCGACAATGACCAGATCAACGGCGTTGTCCTTGGCAAATTTCACCAGACCATCAATGTCGCCATCGGAAATCGCAACGCATTCGGCACAGTCCGCGATCCCGGCATTACCCGGTGCGCACCACAATTTGGAAAGGCGCGGGCTACGCGCAATTGCCCAGCATAATGCGTGTTCACGTCCGCCGCCGCCAACGACCAGAACCTTCATGACTTTATCCTTCGACTTGTCCGATTGCTTGATGGTCCAGGCGCGATGAACTAGGCTTGTCTCCGAGTTCGCCACGCCCTGTATTTAAAGCGGGCTTTTAGCATAAAGTACCCTTGATGACGCAAGATTTGTTCGACCCATATGCCCCGGTTCCCGAAACGCCTGTAAAATCTGGCAATACGCCGGAATTTTCGGTTTCCGACCTGTCCAATGCGCTTAAAAGAACGGTCGAGGATGCCTTTTCTTTTGTGCGGGTACGCGGCGAAATTTCCGGGTTCAAACGTGCCAGCAGCGGCCATATGTACCTTGCGCTGAAAGACGACAAGGCGGTGATTGATGGTGTGTGCTGGCGCGGGCAGGCGGGCAAGCTTGGCCTTGTGCCCGAAGATGGCATGGAAGTCATCGTTACCGGACGCCTGACGACATTTCCGGGGCGGTCGAAATACCAGATCGTCATCGAGACGATGGAAGTCGCGGGCGAAGGCGCGCTTTTGAAACTTCTGGAGGAACGCAAAAAGAAACTCGCCGCCGAAGGCCTGTTTGATCCTGACCGCAAAAAGCCGATCCCGTTCCTGCCTGATGTGATCGGCATTGTCACATCGCCCACCGGGGCTGTGATCCGCGATATCATGCATCGCCTGCGCGATCGTTTTCCGCGTCGGGTTTTGTTGTGGCCGGTTCTGGTTCAGGGGCAAGGGGCGGCCGATCAGGTGGCCGAGGCCGTGCGCGGTTTTAATGATCTTTTGCCTTATGGGCAGATCCCGCGCCCGGATGTTTTGATTGTCGCGCGCGGTGGCGGATCGCTTGAAGATTTGTGGTCCTTTAACGAAGAAATCGTCGCCCGCGCGGTGGCAGAATCCGACATTCCGGTGATTTCGGCGGTCGGCCATGAAACCGACACCACCCTGATTGATTTTGTTTCGGACCTGCGGGCACCGACGCCCACCGGGGCGGCGGAAAAGGCCGTGCCGGTGCGCGTCGAACTTATTGGTCAGGTCGAGGAAGATGGCCTTCGCCTGGCCCAAGCCGTGCGGCGCTTGGGCGTTGAAAAGAAAACTGCCCTTGAAAGTCTGGCCCGTGGGTTGGGTGATCCCAAACGGATGTTAGAAGAACGCAACCAGATCCTCGATAACTGGGCAGATCGTTTGCCGCGCGCGACCATCAATCTTACCCGGCAGGCCCGTGCGCGGTTGAACGAAGCCAGCGCGCGTCTGGTTAGCCCGCGTGAACAGCTTTCGGAAAAACGTGGACGTCTGGAAAACGCCGCCCTTCGTTTGGACGGGGCGATGAAATCCGCCCTTCAGATGCAACAATCGCGTCTGGATCGTGCCGGTGCCGGTTTGCGCCCGAGCGATGCCAAACGCGATATTGCGCGTGCAGATAAACAGATTAACGATCTGGCAACCCGCATGGCATCGGCAGTGAAAAATGTGCTGAACCGCGAAGCCGAAGGGCTGGCGCGCTATGACCGGCTTCTGGAAAGTTATTCTTATCGCAATGTGTTGAAACGTGGTTTTGCTGTTGTGCGCGATACGACCGGAAACCTGATTGGGAAGTCTGCCGATATCGTTGCCGGTCAGGGGTATGATCTTGAAATGGGGGATGGTGTTGCGCGTGTGACAGCGGGCAATGAGGCCGATGCCAAGTCATTGGAAAATAACGATGATAGCGCTACCATCGCGGCGCAATCGCAACCGGTTGCAGCACCCGCGCCGGAAAAGCCAAGCAAACCAAAACCGGCAAAAAAGAAAAACCCGCGTCCCAAGGACGATGACAGACAAGGGAGCCTTCTGTGATGCGCAAGTCGATCTCGGGCATATTGACGGCTGTGAGTATTATGATCGCCGGATTGTCAGCACAGGCGGCAGAGCCGACCTATAAAGGACAATTCGTGCAGGGCGGTATTGTTTTTGGTCAGACCGATGCCGGGGCGACGGTAATGCTTGATGGGACTGCCATTGATACCATTGCCCCGGATGGGCGCTTTGTTCTCGGGTTCCCGCGTGATTATGAAGGGCCGGCACAGCTTCGCATCCGGCATGCAGATGGCACTGTCGAAGCGTTTTCCTATGATATCGCGCATCGGGAATTCAACATTCAGCGGATCGATGGTCTGGCCCCGAAAATGGTGACACCCGATCCCGACGTCATCAGCCGTATCAAGGATGATTCACGTCAGGCCCGCGAAGCCCGCACCGAACGATTTACCGAGAATTTCCTTGAAACCGGTTTCATCTGGCCCGCATTGGGGCCGATTACCGGCGTATATGGTTCGCAACGTATCCTGAACGGAGAGGCAAGGTCACCACATTGGGGAATTGATATTGCCGCGCCGACCGGCACGCCTGTTGTTGCGCCTGCGGACGGTATCGTAACGCTTGCCCATCCAGACATGTATTTTTCCGGGGCGACCCTGTTTATTGACCACGGGCTTGGTGTGGTTTCGGCATTTTTGCATCTGTCGGAAATCGATGTGCAGGTCGGTGATGTTGTCCACCAAGGGGATGTGGTGGCAAAAGTCGGATCATCTGGCCGTTCAACCGGGCCGCATCTTGATTGGCGGGTCAATGTTGGCGGGGCACGGATTGATGCCCAGCTTCTGGTGCCAGCGATGGAAGAAGCACAAAAGATCGCAAATGCAGGCAACTGATGTGTAACTGACGGGAAAGCAGAATCATGAAGACCCACGGGGCCGTTGCCGCAGGACATTCTGTTACCGCGAAGGCAGCCGCCCGCGTGCTTGAAGAAGGCGGTAACGCCTTTGATGCGGTGATTGCCGCGATGTGGGCGGCCTGTGTGGCCGAACCGGTTCTGGCATCCCTTGGTGGCGGCGGGTTTGTTATGGCGCGGCCCGCCGGGCAGACACCACGGCTTTATGATTTCTTTGTCGAAACGCCACTGACGAAACGATCCCGCGAAAATCTTGAATTTGAAAGCCGCCTTGCGACCTTTGCCGGGGGTGTGACACAGGAATTTCATGGTGGTTACGGATCAGTGGCAACACCGGGTGTGGTGGCCGGTCTTTTTGCCATCCATGATGACCTTGCCAGATTGTCGATGGCGCAATTGGCCCGGCCTGCGATAGAGGCGGCACAAGGCGGCGTCAAACTTGATGCCTTTCAACGTTATGTGATGGGGATTGTCGAGCCCCTTCTGGCTTTTTCCGCCGAAAGCCGAAAGGTCTATGGCACGGCAGGCAAAACCGACCTTGACGGGTTTGAATTGCTTGATGCCGATGTCCTTCATCGCCAGCCTGATCTGGCCGAAAGCATCAAATATCTGGTGGAAGAGGGGGCAGACGGGTTTTATCGCGGTGATATCGCAGCGGTTCTGGTGCGTGAAAGTACGGAACATGGCGGGTATTTAAGGGCGCAGGATCTTGAGGCATACCGTGTTCTGGTCCGTGATCCGCTATTGGTGTCGGGGCGCAAGGGGCGGTTTATCTTGAACCCGCCACCGGCGTCGGGCGGTGTTCTGGTCGGGTTCGGGCTTAAACTTGCGCGCGACATGGTGCTGGGGGAATTCGGCGCCGAGCGCCATCTTGAAGCCATTTCGCGGATCATTCATGCCACCGGGCTTGCACGCGGGGAGCATGGTGCCAGCCCGGCTATTCTTGGCGATGAGCTTTGCGAACGTTATCGCGTGATGATTGGCGAACGCCCGCTGAGCCAGAACGGAACGACCCATATTTCGGTCGTGGATGCGGATGGTAACCTTGCAGCGGCGACAATTTCCAATGGTTCGTCTTCGGGGCGCGTGGTGCCGGGCACAGGCATCATGATGAATAACATGCTGGGTGAGGCCGATCTTTCCCCGGACGGTTTTCATAACTGGCCCTGCGGGGTGCGGATGACCTCGATGATGACACCGGCGCTTTATCTTGGGCAAGATGGAACCGCAATTGCCCTGGGGTCAGGGGGCTCAAACCGCATTCGATCGACCATGCTTCAGGTTCTTTTGAATATTGATGCATTTGACATGACCCTCCAAGACGCGATTTCTGCGCCGCGTATGCATGTGGAAGATGAACTTTTGTCGGTCGAGCCGGGATTTGAAGATGCCTGGCTTGACAGGTTAAGTCTTGAAAATCAAAAGCGCTGGGATTGCGAAGACATGTTCTTTGGCGGGGTACATGCCGCATCCGTAAGCCAGAAAGACGGCATGTTAAGAGCCAAGGGCGATGCGCGCCGCAATGGTCATCACATCATTTCCGGGCGCGGTGGCCGCGCCATTACCTGAAACGCTGAATAAGCAGAAAAATCATGGAAAAGATGGCCGTCAGGATCAGGGCAACTGTTGCGATCAGGATCGCCTGTTTGGTGCGCAGCTCGTAAGCTTGCTTGCGTTCGACATAGTCGATGACATCGCGGCGTAACTGATCCATTTCGGGGGCAACATCAAGGCTGGTAAGATAAAGCTTTGCCCCCGCACGGGCCAACAGATCGTTGGTTTCGTTCATTTCGCGGGTAAACAAGGCAAAGCGTTCTTCGGTATCAGAAAGATCATCCAGAAGATCGGCATCATTCTGCCCGGCCGAGGCGATTGTGATCGTTGTTCGGGTCAGGTGGCGTGCATCAGATTCGATACAGTCCGAAAGTGTTTTTCGTTGCTGATCCGCACCGCATTCCACCTGCCTGTTGCCAAATTCCGCAAGGACGCGGCGCAGATGATCTTTAAGCTGTTGATCCAGTTCGGAGATACGCAGTCGCACATCGCGGGCCGTGTCGCGAATGGATTGGTCGCCCTGATCCAGCGCCATTGTCGGCCAGGCGACAAAAAGCGATCCGGCGAGAATGAGGCACAAGATAATCAGCAGGCGGCGCAAGAAAGACGGGCTCCGGCATGGTGTTCGATGGTAAGCGAACCGCCAGTCTGCGTGAACAGGGTTCTTATTCGGTTAATGATTGCGACTAAAAAGCATTGTCGTGCTTATTTGGGCCACCGGCGATGCAGCCAAAGCCACTGTTCAGGACGTTCGCGGATCCAGCTTTCCATGCTGGCATTGACATTGGTCATGATGGCCAGAATATCGGCATGCCGATCACCGGTTTTCGGTGTCTTGAGTTCCGGATAGAATGTGATACGAAAACGCGCGCCTTCCAGGCGTTCAGAGCGAACAGGGATGATCGGCGCGTCGTATTTAAGGGCAAATTGCGCAAGCGCCGGTGCTGTCATGGCATCCCGACCAAAAAAGGGTACGGCGATGCCATCTGTCATTTTCTGATCGACCAGCATACAGGCGTGGCCACCTTCTTTGAGGTAGCGGGTCAGTTTGCGGGCACCTTCGGGGCCTTTTTTGACCAGTTGGCCTCTGAACATCTTGCGCGCGCGCTTGAACAAATTTTCGACCCAAGGATTGTCTGGCGCGCGATAGACGCTCATCATATCCATATCGAGCGCTTCGGCGATGCACATCGCCACTTCCCAGTTGCCGATGTGACCGGAAAAGAACAAGCCGGCCTTATCATCGGTTTTCGTGGCAAGGCCATTTTCGATACCAACAATCTCGATCCGGGGGCCGCCGGGCCGCATTTTATGTAGGTGCGGGATTTCCGCGATCGACCGGCCAAGATTATCCCACATGCCGACAATGATCCGGTCTATTTCTTCGGGTGATTTTTCCGGGAAAGCGGCAACCAGATTGGTGCGGGCCTTTTTGGTTTGTCCAACCTTTGGGCCAAGTGATCGTAACAACCAGCCGCCAAAGGCCGACGCCGTATCGATCGGCATCAGTGCAAACATCCAATAGGCCAGATATGCGCCCACCCCCTGAAGCGGATGGGAGATGTATTTTTGGCGCATTTTGTAAAGTTTGCTGTTCTTATCCATCGGCGAGCACTGATTTCACGATTTTTTCCAGCTGGTCCGGCTTTTCAAAAGCCAGGCGAATATCAAGACTGCTTATGCCGTCCCGGTTCGCTATTGGCAAGCGCATCAGATCTTTTCGGGTGGTGACCAATCTGGCATCTCGTCTTGCCGCAGCAGTATGAAGATCGGTCAATTCTTCTGACGTGAAGGGGTGATGATCGGGAAAATCACGTGTTTCAACGATGTGTGCGCCGACCTGCTTCAGGCTGTCATAAAATTTTGACGGCCGACCGATGCCCGCAAAGGCCAGAACGCGGCATTGGTCAAATTCTGCGCCGTTTGTCGGTTTTACAGACGCCCTTAAAACCGGGACTGACGCCGGAAGATGCGTTATGAATTCGGGGGTTCCATCGCCAATCAGTATGATCGCATGGACTTTTTCCAGGCCACTGATCAGTGTTTCACGCATCGGCCCCGCCGGCATGACGCGGCCATTGCCGATACCATAATTGCTGTCGATTACGGCGAAGCTGCAATCCTTGATCAGGGACGGGTTTTGTAAACCGTCATCCAGAATAATCGCATCAGCCCCCGCATCCTTTGCCATTTCCGCCCCCAGCGCACGGTTGCGTGAAATCCAGGCCGGTCCGTGCCGGGCAAGCAAAAGCGGTTCATCCCCGACTTTGGCAGCGCTATCAACGGTCGGGTCAACCCGATGCGGGCCGTCAAGCGATCCGCCATAGCCGCGGCTGACAAAATGCGGGGTGCGGCCAAGATTTGTCAGCAACTCATAAAGCGCAACCGCGGTCGGGGTTTTACCGGTCCCGCCGACCGTAAAGTTGCCCACGCAAAATACCGGGCATCCGGGGTGGCGTGCGGTGGTCGTCAGTTTGCGCAGACACGCACCTGCCCGCCAGGCCATGGAAAGCGGGCTTAGTGCCTTGGCCAGAAAACCTTCATGCTGCCAGAATTGTGGATCACGCATGATCCACCTCTTTGATGTTCTTTTGCGCCATCAAGGGGCGTAAGGATTCCAGCGTGCGGTCAAGAACTTCGGCCTTGGAATTGGCATAATCCAGCGCGGCTTGCGCAGTTTTTGATGCCAAGGCAGGATCACGAAGAAGGGCGGCAATCTGGCGCGCAAGATCGTCGGCATCTGTCACCGGCCGACAGGCACCTTTGGCAAGCATTTCGGCACTGATGGCGGCAAAGTTGCTCATATCGGGGCCATGCAGGATCGTGCAATTCAGGCGCGCTGGTTCAAGCGGGTTCTGCCCACCGGATGCACATAGGGTTTTGCCGATAAAGCAAACCGATGCAATGCGATAAAACAGTCCAAGTTCACCCATCGTATCGGCAAGATAGATATCGGTTCCTGATGTGATGGGGTGACCTCGGCTGCGGCGTGCGACTTGCAGCCCTTGCGCAACAAGCTCTGCTTCGATGTCTTCGGCGCGTTCGGGATGGCGCGGGACGATGATGGTCAGAACGCCAAGATGATCTTTGGCAAGTTTTTTATGGACCGCACCGGCAACGCGTTCTTCGCCGTCAAATGTGCTTGACGCCAGCCAGACCGGGCGTGTGCCAATTTGCGTTTGGAGTTCGCCAAGTGCTGTTTGGTCTGCGGGCAGGGGCGGGGCTGCAAATTTCAGGTTCCCGATGGTCTGAACCGATGTCGCGCCCAATGCTTCGAAACGTTCTGTTTCTTTGTCGCTTTGCGTCAGGATCAGGTCAAAGGCCGAAATAACCGGCTGTATAAAGGAACGATAGCGGGCATATCCCTTAAAACTTTTTTGCGAAATGCGCCCGTTCAGAAGGGCGATTTTGACGCCGGCTTTTTGGGCCTTGGTCAAAAGGTTCGGCCAGAAATCGCTTTCAAGCCAAAGCGCAATGTCGGGTTTCCAATGATGAAGAAAACGCGCGACGCAGACTTGACGGTCAATCGGGACAAACTGGTGAATAACGCCTTCAGGCAGGCGGGCCTGCATCATCGCTGCTGATGTCACCGTCCCGGTTGTCACCAGAATGGAAACATCGCGATAGCGGCGGCGGATTTCGTCAATCACCGGCAGGGCAGAAAGGGATTCTCCGACACTGGCGCCATGTATCCAGACCAGGTGTCCTTTTGGGCGCACAGCACCGGGATGCCCGAAACGTTCCCCGATGCGGCCCGGATCTTCTTTGCCACGGTTTTTGCGCCGATGAAGATAAAGGTTCACGACCGGTCCGAGCAGGCGGGTTGCTGCGCGATAGGCGTAAAACAGGTTCATGAACCATTTTCCCCAGCCGTCATGGCAGATCGCTTTTGTTTGGGCAGTTCATCTGGACCGGCCGGTATGATGACGTCAAGGCCAAGTGCCCGGTCGGTCTCCTGTGTCAGTTTGGTCAGCGCGGTTTCAAGCTCGATGCGTTTGGCTTCTAGGCCTGCCTCGTCAAGCTTGCGGTCGACAAAGACCGGGTCGCCCCAGTGGAACACCCCGCGCGAGAAAGGCAAAGGCAAAACAAACCGGTCCCAACTGCCAAATACTTTCCGGTTGGATGCCGAATAGGTCAACGGAAAGATCGGTACACCGGCCATCCGGGCTGCCTGAATGACCCCGTCAGAAGCACGCATGCGCGGACCACGCGGACCATCCGGGGTCATGCCGACAACTTCACCGGATTTCAGTGCCTTGAGGATCTGTCGTAATGCGGCCGCACCGCCCTTGCCCTTGCCGGTTGATCCGGCGATGGTCTTGATGCCGAACCGGGCAATCGTCCGCGAGATAAGCTCGCCATCACGATGGGCCGAAATCAGCATGTTAAAGGGCCGGTCGCCACCAACAGAGCGCCAGGTATAGGGCATCATCAAAAGGCGCTGGTGCCAAAAGACGACGATAAAGGGTTTGCCTTCGGTCAGGTAGTGGGCCGGATGATCGCCCCCTTCGGTGCGCCAGCTGCCGGTGACGCGTATCAGTCGCACATATCCTGCTGCAAGCCAGCACAGAATGCCGCGCATCTTGTCGCTTTTTATGATCTTTTTATGCCACTGCACACCCGATTGTCCCCAATTTGTCCAGATCAGTTTCCGTTTCCGTTTTCTTCGGAGAATTGCAGATTATAGAGATGGGCATAAGCCCCCCCAAGAGCAAGCAATTCGTCATGGCGGCCTTGTTCGGTGACCCGACCGTTACTGACGACACAAATCTTGTCTGCATCAACGATGGTCGACAGCCGGTGCGCAATCACAAGGGTGGTGCGCCCCTTCATCAGTTCGGCCAGGGCACCCTGAATATGACGTTCTGATTCTGTATCAAGTGCCGACGTTGCTTCATCAAGCAGAAGGATCGGAGCATTTTTAAGCATCGCACGTGCAATCGCGATACGTTGGCGCTGCCCGCCAGAAAGCTTGACGCCATGTTCGCCCACGATGGTGTCGTAGCCGTATTCAAGTTGTCCGATGAAATCATGGGCAGCAGCTTGTCGGGCTGCCTGTTCGATTTCGGCATCAGTTGCGCCGGCACGGCCATAGGCGATATTGGCACGAACCGTATCGTCAAACAGGGTGATTTCCTGACTGACAAGGGCGGTGGCCTTACGCAGGCTTTCAAGGGTTACGTTGCGGATATCCTGACCATCGATGGTGATGGCACCCTGATCAATGTCATAAAAACGCGGGATCAGGTTCAGAATGGTTGACTTGCCTGCGCCCGACGGCCCCACAAGAGCAACGGTTTCGCCTGTCTTGATATCAAGATCAATTTCGCGCAGGGCGGTGATTTCCGGGCTATAGGAAAAGGCCACATTGCGGAAATTGATGTTTCCGCCCGTTACGGCAAGTTCCTTGGCGTCCGGTGCATTCTTGATTTCGGGTTCAATATCAAGAACGGTAAAGACGCGCTGGGATGCCGCAAGGCCCTGCTGCAACGATATATTGATATTTGCCAGACGTTTGACCGGCTCATAGGCCAGAAGAAGGGCGGTGATAAAGGCAAAGAAACTGCCCGGGTCGCTGGCCCCTTCGATCACGCGGCTGCCGCCATAAATGATGATGGCAGTAATTGCCGCCCCGCCCAGTGTTTCCATGATGGGTGACGAACGGGCACTGACGGTCTGGGCCTTGAAGCTCAGTTTAAAGACTGTTTCAACCAGCTTGCCCATGCGCGAACATTCATAGGGTTCCATCCCGTATGCCTTGACGTGACGGATCCCCTGGAAGGTTTGTTCAAGCAGGGTGGCAAATTCGCCTATCTGTTGCTGGGTGTTGGCTGATACCTTGCGCATGCGTTTGCCCAGTCGCGCAATCGGATAGATCGCAGCCGGGAATACGGTAAATGCGATAATGGCCAGCAACCAGTCCTTGTAGAACATGACGCCGATCAGAACGGTTGCCGTCAGAAGGTCCTTGCCAAAGCCGGTCAGGGAATTGGATACGGCGGCACGCATCGCAGTGATGTCGTTGGTAAAGCGGGTGATCAGCTTGCCGGTATTGGTGCTATGGAAGAAGCCGATATCAAGACGAATAACGTGCTCATACAGGCTGTTTTGAAGATCAGCGAGAATGCGCCCGCCAACATAACTCATCAGGACAGTCTGACCATAGTTGGCAAAGCCTTTGAGGGCAAAGGACCCAAGAACCGCAGCGCCAACCGGTACCAGCATGTTTTCCTTTTTGTTGATGAAGACGTCATTGATGATCGGGTCCATCAACAGTGCATACAGGCCGGTGGCAGCAGCCATCGCAGCCATACACAGAAGGGCAAGAAGGATCTTGCCGAAATAGGGAGCAACGGCATCGCGCACGATACGTTTGACCAAAGGCCAAGTGCCCCAATGCTCTGCGGTATGGTCGAGGGTATTCTTGGGCAATAAACTGTTCCTGATCTTCGAGGCCATTTCCACGTTGTATCAAGGTGATACTATCTCTATGGATATGGCCGCAAATATGATTTAACGATACGCGCTGTTGCTAGCATGCCGGGCGAAACGCGGCAAGCAGCACAGAAAGTATTTGGGACACAAAATCGTCTGTGCATGCAATGTACACGCAGCGACATATAAGACATATAAATGAACGAGCAACTCCATCGATTAGTCAAACATACTCTTGCGCAGGGCGTCGGTGCACGTGTTTTCCCGCTCCGGTGGGAGAATAGACGTATCTGGGTCAAGCAAGCCGTGCCGCCCAAAACAAAAGGGTGGCATCGTCTGCAGCGCTTTGCTGCGAGTATTACCGGAATTGCATTGTTACGCCCGACGGTGTCCCCAGGCGGGCAGGCAGGCCTTGAAAGTGAGGCAGCAACGCTGCGGAAACTTGCAAGCCTTGGCGTTCTGGTGCCGGATCTGATTGATGTGAGTGAAAACTGGATTGCGATCGGGGACAATGGCCGTATCTTGCAAAGCTGTATGGAAGATGACGTGCATAAGGGCGATGAAGATGCCATCCGTCGCCAGGTTGTCAGTGCCGGTGCTGCACTGGCTGGTTTGCATGGTAATGGCGTTGCACATGGTGCGCCGTTGTTACGTAACATGACCTTGCGTGACGATAGCCAGATCGGTTTTATCGATTTTGAAGAAGATCCGAACGCCAAGATGCCCCTGATTGATGCGCAGGCACGAGACATTCTGTTGTTTGTGTTTTCCATCCAGCGTGAATTCAAAAAACGTCCGGAACTGCTTCGTTCTGGCTGGAAGGCCTATATGGAGGCCGTGGGCGAGGACGCTCCCCAATTGGTGCCGTTGCGTAAGGTCATCAGGTTCTTGCGCCCGGTCTATCTAATATTGCGTCCGTTCCGCCGATGGCTGGGTACGGATGCGCTCAACGGCCTTTGGGCGTATCGCACCTTGCGCAAAAGCCTTTATCGCTGATCTCAAATCCTTTGGACAAAGATCCTATTGGGCAGCGCGGCCTGCCGGGTGCTGGTTGGGGGCAGCCGGATTGTCGCTATTGCCAGTCGGTAACCCGGTTTTAAGGGGAGGTGTTACATCCGCCGCGTCATCAAGCGAGATTCGAACAGCTTCTACTCCGTCAAACCCGCCGGAAAACGGTGCGAGATTGTGCAGGAACTGGTTGGCGGAATTGCGCCAGCTATATTGTTCGGCCAAGGCGCGGGCATCGTTGCTGTTAAGTTCCAGGGCGGCCAAAGCAGCCTTTTTCAGGTCGGCATCAATTGCACCGGCCTTGGTGTCGCGCACGATGTCGGCTGGTCCCTGAACCGGGAAAACTGCGACCGGGGTGCCTGATGCCAGTGCCTCAAGGATGACAAGGCCGAATGTATCGGTTTTGCTGGGGAAGACGAAAACATCTGCGGATGCAAAGGCGGTGGCGAGTTCCTCGCCGATCTTTTTGCCAAGGAACCGGGCGTTCGGATATTTGCCTTTAAGCTCGTTAAGCTGCGGACCATCGCCGACGACAAATTTGGTGCCGGGCAGGTCTAGATCAAGGAAATGGCCGATATTCTTTTCCACCGCCACACGGCCGACAAAAAGCCAGTGCGGTTTGGGGAAATCGCCAAAGCTGGCGTCCGGGCGTGGCCGGAACAGGTCAAGATCCACCCCGCGCGACCAGATGTGAAGATTATCAAACCCCCAGTCTGACAGTTCCTGTCGCAGGGTTTCGGTTGCGACCATGACCGATTGCGACTTGCCGTGGAAATGTTTCATGCCGCGATAAAGGATCGATAGCGGCAGACGCCAGCGGGCATGAATATATTCCGGGAACCGGGTGTGATAAGCGGTTGAAAACGGAATGCCGTTTTTCAGGCAATAGGCGCGGGCGGCCTGACCAAGTGGTCCTTCGGTCGAAATATGAATGGCGACGGGGTGCAGGGCCTCGATCATTTTGGCCATTTTGCGTTTGGCAAAAAGTGCCAGCCGGATTTCCGGATAGGTCGGGCAGGGAATGGTTTTGAACTGATCTGGCGAGATGACATGAACATCATGCCCCATCTCGTCCAACTCGCCGCGCACGGTTTCAAGGGTGCGCACAACACCGTTTACCTGCGGATACCAGGCATCGGTTACGATCAGTATTTTCATGCAGTCTTTCCAATCGGTGCATCATTGTCCTTTTTGGACGAACGTGATGCAGAAGAGCCCGAATTATGGGCGGAACGGAACATGGAAATCAGTTTGCCAAGACCAAGAGACGGGGCGCTGGCTGCGTCACGACCGGGGCTGGAATGGGTCATCGCCATTTGGCGCATCTCGGCCCAATGCAGCAATTCAAGTTTGCCATCCATGTCTTCGACCAGGGCCGTGCAGCTTTCGACCCAGTCACCGTCATTGCAATAAAGAACATTGCCGATTTCGCGCTTTTCAGCGTGATGAATATGGCCGCAAACCACACCATCAACCTTGCGCTTGGCTGCTGCGTGGGCAACGGCATTTTCAAAATTGCAGATGAATTGAACGGCGTTTTTGACCCGGTTCTTAAGATAGGCCGAAAGCGACCAGTATCCGTAACCGAGACGGCGGCGAATGCCGTTGTAATAACGGTTAAGCGCAATCGCGAGGTTGTAGGCCGTATCGCCCAGATAGGCGAGCCACTTGGCATATTTGACAACCCCGTCAAATTCGTCGCCATGAATGACCAAAAGGCGCTTGCCATCGGCTGTGACATGGATGTCGTTCATTTTGACATCAACATGCCCAAAGGTCATGTCAACAAATTCGCGGGCGAATTCATCATGGTTCCCGGGGACGAAGATGACTTTGGCGCCATTCTTTGCCTTTTCCATGATTGTCGTGATGACGGCATGATGACTTTCCGGCCAGTACCAGCTTTTCTTGAGCCGCCAGCCGTCAATGATGTCACCGACCAGATAATAGGTGTCTGCCGTTACTTCATTGAGGAAATCCAAAAGTAGATCTGCCTGACATCCACGTGTCCCCAGATGGACGTCTGAAATCCAGATCGTGCGGTAATGCGGTTGCAGCGTCATCGCTGTCATTGCCGCCCCTCCGTATCCTGCCAAAAGGATGGCTGGAATTCGGCTGTTGTCGGTGCCGAATACTGTCCCCAACCAGTATCCGTTTAAAACAAATCAGTTGAACATATAACCCGTTCACGGAAATTTCGCCGTTCTGTAAAACAACTGTTACATGTTTTCTTTCATATGGTAGGTGCTGTGAAAAATTTATTTCATTTTTATTTCGGAAGTTGTTCCATATGACCGAAGCGGACGTGACTGTCATCTTCAATCCCCGTGCCGGGGGCAATAAGCAACGGTTTTTGTCCCGGATTTTGCAACATGCAGGGATCAGGGTCGAATTGCTTCAGACCACCCATCCCGGTCACGCCCGCGAACTGGCGCGTAAGGTGCGCGCCCATCAACGCCTGTTTGTTGCCGGCGGGGACGGATCCCTGAACGAAGCGCTTAACGGCTTGCTTGATGCCCAGATTGACGGTCATGAAGTCCCACCACTGGGCATTATTCCCCTGGGTACTGCCAATGTATTGGCGGTTGAGGTAGGGCTTGAGATCAAGGCACGTGCCATTGCCGACTATATCAACAATCCCGGCATGGTCTGGGTGCGCCCCGGTCTGGTGAATGGCCGGGCATTCTTTTTGATGGTGGGGATGGGGGCCGATGCCGATACGGTGGCCAATGTGTCGTTGCGTCTTAAACGTCTGATTGGCAAGGGGGCCTATGTTCTTGAAGGCCTGCGTAATATTTTCTTTCCGCACCATCGTGATTTCGAGGTCAGTATCGGTCGCGACCATTATCGGGTATCGGGTGTTGTTGTCACCCATGCCAAACATTATGGCGGGGCGTTTGTGATTTCACCCGACGCCGACCTGACATCAAATGCGCTTGATGTTGTTATGATGCCCGGCAACGGGATCGGCGCGTTATCGCGCTATGGGCTGGCACTGACTCTTAATCGATTGCACCTGCAAAGTGACGTTTCGGTTGTTCGTGCCGAACGCCTGACAATTACCAGCCATTGCGGTCCGGCGCCGCTTCAGATTGATGGGGAAAGTGCCGGAAAACTGCCATGCGAAATCAGCCTGTCCCCCTATCCTGTCAGGTTGATGGTGCCCCCGCCCTATGCCGATCTTTGCAATACGGACGACGATGGTGATGGTGAGAAAGGCATACGTCTTTTGCAGTCCTCCTAGAGCAGTTTCCGTTTCGATCTAAACGGAAACTGCTCTAGTGTCAGGGCCTGTGCGATGACCAAGGGAAGCTGATCCAGCGTTTGCCGGGCGTTTTTTCATGAGCCCAAATGGCGGAATAAAAAACGCCCGGCTTTGTGCATGCCGGGCGTTTCGCCATGCCGTAAGAACGGCAACTGGTTATGTGATGATGATTTATTGCCCGGCAAGGGTAAGCCCATCAATGCGAAGGGTCGGGGCATTGGTGCCGTATTTAAAGGTCAGGTCATTGGCCGGAACGGCAGTTTTGAACATGTCTTTGAGGTTGCCAGCCACGGTGATTTCAGACACCGGATAGGCCAGTTCGCCATTTTCAATCCAGTAACCAGATGCACCGCGCGAATAATCGCCGGTCACGCCATTGACACTGCTGCCGATCATTTCGGTGATGTAAAGGCCCGATTTGATATCCTTGATCATGTCTTCGGGCGAAATGGTGCCCGGTTCCATGTAAAGATTGGTGGTCGACGGCCCCGGCAAACTTCCGGCCCCGCGTGATGCATTGCCGGTGGATTTCAGGCCAAGCTGACGGGCCGAACGCAGATCCATGATCCAGGTTTTCAAAACGCCATTTTCGATCAGATGGCGTTTCTGGTTTGCCACCCCTTCGGCATCAAACGGTTTGGAACGCAGGCCGCGTTTGCGATGCGGATCATCGATGATGTTGATATGCGGGGCAAAGATTTCGGTATCCATCGCATCAAGCAGGAAGCTTGTCCCGCGTGCAATGCCCGATCCGTTAATAGCGCCAGACAGATGGCCAAGGATCGATGCTGATACGCGCGGATCATAGATCACGGGTACTTGTGCACTTTTTACTTTGCGCGGGTTCAGACGACGCAGGGTCTTTTCAGCGGCCTTCTTGCCGATATCGACCGGATCGCGCAGGTCTGTTGAAAAGACCGCACTGTCATAATCGTAATCACGTTCCATGCCCGTGCCGGTCCCCGCAAGGACGGAAACCGAGATATGGCTACCAGATCCGGCATAGGAATTGGCAAACCCATTGGTTGCCGCCAGCGTGATCTGATGGCGGCCCCATCCGGCTTCGGCGCCTTCGGAATTGGTGATGCCTTCGACCGAACGTGCGGCTTCTTCGCAGGCGGTTGCCCATTCAATCAGTTTATCCTGATCGACTTCGCCCGGTTCACAAAGTTCAAGGGCCTCGACATCAAATGTTTCGGCCAGTTCGGACGGATCAGCAATGCCGCAATAAGGGTCTTCGGGGGCATTTTTCGCCATGGCGACCGCCCGTTCGACCAACTCGTTCAACGCGGCGTCACTGGTGTCCGAGGACGACACAACTGCCTGTTGCTTGCCAATCAGGACGCGCAGGCCAAGGTCAGCCCCTTCGGAACGTTCAAGCTTTTCCATTTTGCCCAGACGCTGGGCAACCGAAAGCGATGTGCCTTCGACATAAACGGCATCGGCATCATCAGCACCGGCTTTCTTTGCCTTTGCCAGAAGGTCATTGATGCGATCAAGTGTCATGTCGGTCTTGGGCATGGGGGCTCCCTTGTGTCGGAATGTGGTTCTTAACTACGTTATAGGGGGCAGGATCGCTTTCGCAAAGACCCGAAACAAAAAGCTGTTCGGGTCATCATTGTCTGCTGCACTTTACAGGTGGCAGGGGAACGGCCCGTGG
Source organism: Thalassospira sp. (assembly GCA_048264285.1). Classification (GTDB taxonomy): domain Bacteria; phylum Pseudomonadota; class Alphaproteobacteria; order Rhodospirillales; family Thalassospiraceae; genus Thalassospira. Next base: position 279,658 of record JBLXDD010000003.1, on the reverse strand, counting down.
CAAGGCCTGACCATTTCCGGATCATGATCGAATTTCTGCTATAGTAATTGAAATACCCGCCAAACCTTTCAGACAAACGGGATCGCCATGAATACCCAAAAAATTCTTTCCGGGCTTGTTGTGGCCTGCGTGACGGTAATGATCGGCCCGGTCTATGCCGATGACAGCAAAACCGCAATGGAAGGGCCCGACAAAAATGGTGTCTGGGAATTGAACGCAAGTGGCAAAGCTGATCCGGTATCAAGTGCGCAAATGTATGGTCAGATGCGTTATCAGGGTGGGCAAGATGCGCAGAACTATCGCCATCAGATACTGGCCGGGGATTTTACCTGCGACGGGGTGCTTGACCGTATAACCGGATGGGTCGATCTCGCCAGTCCGGAAGGGCCGCATTTCGCCCTGTTATTTGTGACCAATCACGGCGGCGTGGAGCAAAGTGAAATACGCTATATCCCGTTTGAAAGCTCGGAACAGTTTGCGCTTTGCCTCTATGACGAAACGGCCCCGCCTGTGCTGAGCTGGCAGGAAAACAGCATGGAATACATGTCTGAAATCATGGGCGACGCGGATATGTGCAATTTCGCCATCCGTATTGATGATTTCATGTGCGATGCGCCGCAGTTCTTCTATTCCGAAACGCCCGATCAAAACGGCGATCACTGGATGTTCTTCAGAAATTGAGCTTGAAGCGGATTGCTGATAAGATATGTGCATAAATATGCACATGGAGTGTGCATAAATATGCACATGGAGTTTGCGAAATGACCGCAGACGTCGAAGCCAAACTGCGCAAGCCAACGAATGTCAGTCTTGATGCTGAATTGTTGAAAGAAGCCAAGAAACTCGGGATCAACATTTCGCGCTCAGCCGAGTCAGGTCTGCGCGATGCGATTTCGATGAAACGTGCTGAGCTCTGGAAAGAGCAAAACAAGGCAGCCCTTGAGGCAAGCAACAGCTATGTCGCGAAAAACGGCATACCGTTATCGAGCCATCGGAAGTTCTGATGGCGAAGGGCGATATTTGCCAGTTCGGGGATGGATATGTCGTCGATGTGCAGTCGGATTTGCTATCTGATTTGCAGACACGGGTTGTCGTGCCCCTGAAACCGCTCGCCGAATATACCATCCCAGCCGATCGGCTTAATCCGGTCATACAGATCACTGGTGACGACTGGGTTTTGCTGCCGCAGTTTATCGGGACGGTTGGGTTGGCAGAAATTGGTGAGAAAGTTGGTGAGTTCGAAGATGCCTTCGTCCTCACCAACGCACTGGACATGGTGTTTCACGGCTTCTAGCCATCAATCCCGCCAGATTTTCTTGCCCGATCCGGGCAGGCCATAGCGTTCCCATTTCTGATCGACCCGATCGATGATGTCGTCTTCCATATAGATTTTTTCGCCCCATTCCCGGTTGGTTTCGCCGGGCAGCTTGTTGGTGGCATCAAGGCCAAGTTTGCCGCCAAGCCCCGAAACCGGGGATGCGAAATCAAGATAATCAATCGGGGTGTCGGTAACGGTGGTGATGTCGCGCACCGGGTCCATCCGGGTCGAAATCGCCCACATGACGTCTTTCCAGTCACGGACATCAATATCGTCATCCACGACAATGACGAATTTAGTGTACATGAATTGCCGCAGGAACGACCACACGCCCATCATCACGCGCTTGGCATGACCGGCATAGGCCTTTTTCATTGATACGACCGCAATGCGATAGCTGCATCCCTCTGGCGGCAGCCAGAAATCAACGATTTCGGGGAATTGTTGCTGCAAGAGTGGCACAAACACATCATTAAGGGCTTCGCCCAGAACCGATGGTTCATCTGGCGGGCGGCCGGTAAAGGTCGATAGATAAATCGGGTCTTTGCGCATGGTGATCGCCGTCACGGTAAAGACCGGGAAATCCTCGACCGAGTTATAATACCCGGTGTGATCGCCATAGGGGCCTTCGGGGGCATATTCGTCTAGCGAAACATAGCCTTCAAGCACGATTTCAGCCGTGGCCGGGACCTTGAGCGGGACGGTTTTGCAATCGACCAATTCAACCTTTTCACCGCGCAAAAGACCGGCAAACTGATACTCCGACAGGGTATCGGGTACTGGGGTGACAGCGGCAAGGATCGTGCCCGGATCAGCACCCAGAACGATGGCAGCCGGAAGCGGTTCACGTTTTTCCTGTTTCCAGCGGGCATGATGTTGCGCTCCGCCACGATGTTTTAACCAGCGCATGATGGTTTTGTTCTTGCCAAGCACCTGCATGCGATAAATGCCAAGATTAAAGACATCGCGCTTATCGCCGCCTTTTTCCCCGGCACTGGGTCCTTGGGTCACCACCAGCGGCCAGGTGATCAGCGGGGCTGGTTCCCCCGGCCAGCAGGACTGAACCGGAATTTTTGAAAGATCGACGTCATCACCTTCAAGCACCACTTGCTGACAGGGGGCCTTTGAAACCGTTTTGGGTTTCATCGCCATGACGGTTTTCGCCAGTGGCAGCATCGAAAAGGCTTCGCGGATGCTGGCCGGTGGTTCTGGCTGTTTGAGGAATGCCAGCGTTTCACCGACTTCACGCAGTTCTTCGGGTTTGCGGTTCATGCCCGCGGCGACCCGGTCGACCGTACCAAACAGGTTCACCAAGACCGGCATGTCATATTTTTTGCCGTCATCTCCCACGACATTTTCAAACAGAACCGCCGGTCCGCCCTCGGCAAGAAGGCGTGTCTGGATTTCCGTCATTTCAAGATTGGGGGAAACCGGTTCGGTGACACGGACAAGGCGGCCGGACTTTTCCAGCGCATCCATGAAGTCACGAAGGGATTGATAGGGCATGGCACCTGTCATCTGCAAAGCTTTGAAACCTGATTGTCTTCATACGCGCGCAGGCGGGCTTGGACAACCTTGCTGTTGTTAATTACGTCATTTGTAACCGGATCGATCCATCCCTACATGATGTGACAATGCTGCGTTGCACGAGGATGCGTAAATTTGCGGTTTTGGTCTGCGCATCATTTGGTTATACATGGGCAAGGAATTGAGTCGCGTGACCCACAACACGCGATCAGGCAACTCACCAAAAGCATGAAGGACGCACAGATGGCCAAATACTGGGTTATCGGGGGCACCTATCAGGATACCGGTTTCGATGCGCCGATTGGCGAAGAAACCAAGATTGGTCCGTTTGGCAGCTTCGAAGAAGCCGAAGAGCAATGGTCGAAAATGGCCTGGCAGTCGGTTGATGACGCAAATTCGCGGTATCGCATCGAACGCCTCGAAGAATACTGGGTTGTCGGTGGTGAATATGAAAGCACCGACTTTGAAACCCCGGTCGGCGGTAAAGAAGAGCGTCACGGCCCGTTTGCAACCTTTGGCGATGCAGAAAAAGCTTGGTCGAAACTGGCTTGGCAGCATGTCGATGACTGCAACTATCGCTATCGCGTCGTAGAAGGCTAAGCCGGAACGCGCCACACATGTTTTCGTTATCTGACGCGCAATTTGTCACGGACCCCGTGTTGCGCGACCAGATCGAACAGCATCCACGCGCGCAGGATCTCCTGCGCGCGTTTTTGTATCCCTATGAAACCCCCGATCATGATTTCCTGTTTCGATCTGAACGGAAATTGCTCTGGGATCTTTGCATCAGATATCCCGGAACGGATCAGGGGCCGCACCCCGGTTCAAGGCGTTCAGCCAATGGGAAATGCTAACCTATTTTGCCAAACGTACGTACGGGGCAGGGGTTAAGCCCGGCATTTGTTCTGCGTGTGATTGATGATGCGGCATTTCGCCGATCGGTCACAGAGTTGACCTAATGGCGGTCGGGTAACAGTTGCCAGATACGGGTGAATTTGGTGTCGGAATCTTCGACCGCAACATCGACGGGAACCTCATAGGTTTCAAGTTCGTCGATATTGTGCGTCGGTGCATAGGTCCGCCCCGGATCAGCCAGAATAACCTGTGTGCCAAGGCGGGCTTCGGCCATCAACCACTGCAAGACCGCATTTGCCATATCCTGCTGATAACAAACATCACCGGCAAAAATGACATCCCAGCGTTTTTCCGGGGCCGATGTGCCGACAAGGTTTTCCGTCGTGGTGGGGATTTCCACACCATTGTGTTTGGCATTGAGCCGGGTTGCCGTGATTGCCACCGGGTCGATGTCATTTGCGAGAATCTCGGCCGCCCCGGCGCCGACACAGGCAATCGCCTGCATACCCCCGCCACAGGCAAAATCAAGAACCCGTTTGCCGCGCACCAGTTCCGGATGATCCAGGATATAGCGTGTAATCGCCTGCCCACCGGGCCAGGCAAAGGCCCAATAGGGTGGCGGGATATCAAGCACACCCAGAATGTCTTCGGTTGCCTGCCAAAGTGGTGTGATGTGGGTTGCCAGATACATCTCGATTTCCGGGGCCAGCGGCACGCGGGCCGGCACGGTAAAGGTTTCGATCAGATCGGCAAATTGCGGATCGTCGACATCGGGCACCAGTGCGTCGGCAAAGACATTGTCGCTGACATTATCGCTCATGAGGCGGGTTACCTTGAAAAGAGGTAGGGGTTTAAGCGTTGGCAATCAGGTGCGAAATCACGATGGCTGCAAGCACCAGCAGCCCATAGTCACGGTTGGATTTAAACCGTTTCAGGCAATTGGCGGCATCATCAAGTTTCACCGTGGCAACCTGCCAGCCAAGGTGAATACCAGCCAAGCCCAAAAGCACGAAATAGGACCAGTGCAGATCGGCCAGCATGCCTGAAATGCCCAGCAAAAGCGTGGTCATGGTATAGAACCCCTTGGTCCATTTCGGTGTCGCATCGCCCAAACGCAGTGCAAGCGATTTAAGGCCGATCTTGGCATCATCATCCTTATCCTGATGGGCATAGATGGTGTCATAGCCAAGCGTCCAGAAAAAGCCGGCGGCATACATGGCAATCGCGGCGGGTTCGATGGTGCCGGTCACAGCCGCCCACCCGACCAGTGCGCCCCAGTTAAAGGCAAGGCCAAGGCAGGCTTGTGGCCAATAGGTCACGCGTTTCATGAACGGATAGGTGATGATGATCGGAACCGAACAGATACCGACAATGATGGCTTCGATGCGGAACTGTACGAGAATGGCAAGTCCCAACAGCATCATGAAACCAAGAAACAGCAAGGCCTGCCAGACCTTGACCTGGCCGCTTGGCAGCGGGCGGGTGGTGGTGCGTTCGACCTTGCCATCAAAATTGCGATCAGCCAGATCGTTGATCACGCAGCCAGCCCCGCGCATGATGATCGCGCCCAACCCGAACAGGGCCATCATGATCACGATCTGCTTTGCGCCGATATCTGCACTCAGCCCACCGGCCATGGCAGTCGACCACCAGCAGGGCAAAAGCAATAACCAGGTGCCAATCGGGCGATCAAGGCGCAGAAGCTTTAGATAGGGTCGCACAGCTTCGGGCATGAAACGATCAATCCAGCCATCTTGTGGCATATCGTTTTTGGTATTGTGTATTGGCTGGTTGACCTGTGTCATAATTGGCCTATCTGATAAAAAACTTTTTCAAGATGCCGTCAAAACGGCTTTGGGGACTTTTATGACCGCTGATGCCACGCGTGCCCGCCAACGCCTTTTTGTTCGTGATCCTATCATGGCCGATAGCGAAATCGAACTTGCTCCTGAACAGTCTCATTACCTCGAACATGTCATGCGGCTCAAGCCCGGAACGCCGGTAAAGGTTTTTAACGGCCTGGATGGTGAATGGCTTGGCACGATTAGCGAGCTTCGCAAAAAGAAAGGCCGCATCACAGCCGTGCGCCGTCTGCGCGAACAGGGGATCGAGGTTGGTCCGACTCTTGCCTTTGCTCCAATCAAGAAACAGCGGCTTGATTTCCTGATTGAAAAGGCCGTTGAGCTTGGCGTTGAAAGATTACAACCCGTCATCACCCAACATGGCATCACCGACAAGGTCCGCCTTGATCGGTTGCAGTCACAAGTTATCGAAGCCGCCGAACAGTGCGAACGCCTGACGGTGCCTGAAATTTGCGAACCTGTGCGCTTGCTCGACTGGGTGGCAAATATGCCTGAAAATCACCATTTGCTGTTTTGTGATGAAACCGGTTCCGGGTCACCAATTGGTGAAGTGTTAAGTCAACTATTGGCAAAGGGCGCCGGCTCGGTTATCGACAATACCAATGTTGTTAACCATGCAATTGTGATTGGACCCGAGGGCGGCTTTAGCGCCGACGAACTTGAACGTATCCGCAAACAGCCTTTTGCAACGCCTGTAAGCCTCGGTCCGCGTATCTTGCGTGCCGAAACGGCGGCAATTGCAGCTTTGACCGTGTTTCAGGATCGTATCGGCGATTGGTCGCACCGACCCGTTGCAAGAGATTAGGGAAAGCCCTTATGACTGTCAGCGCCTCTACTGGCGACAGCCCGGTGATTGAAAGCCGGCGCCAGCTTGTCGAATGGTTCGAGTCCGGCTGTACGCCGAAAAAAGACTGGGCCATCGGTACAGAACACGAAAAATTCGCTTTCACCCGCGATGATCTGCGCCCGATCCCCTATGAAGGGGAACGCGGTGTGCAAATGCTGCTGAATGCGTTGGCCAAGCATTATGACTGGGAACCGGTCATTGAAAACGGCAATGTGATTGCGCTGACCAAGGATAAATGTTCCGTCTCTCTTGAGCCGGGCGGGCAGATCGAACTTTCCGGTGCGCCACTTAAGAACATTCATCAGACCTGTGGCGAAGTGCATACGCATCTGCACGAAGTCCGCGAGATTTGCGACGGGCTTGGCATTGATATGCTTGGCGTCGGTTACAATCCGAAATGGGCGCGCGATGACATCCCGTGGATGCCCAAGGGCCGCTATGGCATCATGCGAAATTATATGCCCAAGGTCGGAAACCTTGGTCTGGACATGATGCTGAGGACCTCGACCATTCAGGTCAATCTCGACTTCAGCTCCGAAGCCGACATGATCAAGAAATTCAAAACGTCATTGGCCCTTCAGCCCGTCGCAACCGCCTTGTTTGCCGCGTCGCCATTTATCGATGGCAAGCCAAGCGGCTTTTTGTCGGCACGTTCAAATGTCTGGACCGATACCGATCCGGATCGTTGTGGCATGTTGCCATTTGTGTTCGAAGACGGTTTCGGCTTTGAGCGCTATGTGGATTACATGCTTGATGTGCCGATGTATTTCGTTTATCGCGATGGCAAATACATTGATGCAGCGGGCAAGTCATTCCGCGATTTCATGGATGGCAATCTGGATGTTGTGCCGGGCGAACGTCCGACGATGAATGACTGGTCAGATCACATGACCACGGCTTTCCCGGAAGTGCGCCTTAAGAAGTTTCTTGAAATGCGCGGCGCAGATGGCGGTCCCTGGCGGCGTATTTGTGCGCTGCCGGCCTTTTGGGTCGGGTTGCTCTATGATGATGCGGCTCTTGATGCTGCGTGGGATCTGGTCAAGGACCTGTCGGTTACCGAGCGCGAAGCGCTGCGCAATGATGTTCCGCGCACAGCCCTCGCCACCAAATTCAAAAACGGCACGGTTCAGGACCTGTCAAAAGAGGTTCTGGCAATCGCCCGTCAGGGCCTTAAAAACCGTGGCCGCATGGATGGCTATGGGGATGATGAAAGCCACTTCCTTGACAGTCTGGATGACGTTGCCCAAAGCGGCGTGACCCTTGCCGAGGAATTCCTTGATAAATACGAAACTGAATGGAACGGATCGGTTGATCCGCTTTTCAAGGAATATGCCTATTAAAATTGACGGATCGTCAGCAAAAAGGGCAGTGGTTTCACTGCCCTTTTTGCGTATCTGCCGGTTGCTCGTTTATTGAAAATTACTGTGCAGCCCGATCAAGCCGGGTTTGGGCGGCAAACCATTTTTCGATGGCATCGAGCTGATCAGGTTGCATGCCAAGGCCAAGCTTGGTTCTGCGCCACAGAACATCATCTGCGCTGCATGCCCATTCCTTGGCCATCAGATAATGAAGTTCTGCTTCATACAGGTTTGGCGCGACTTCCACCCCAAGATCGGCGCATGAGGCGGCCGTACCGAGGATCTCGGTAATGGCCGTGCCATAGCTGCGCACCAGCCGATAAAGCAAAGCTTCGGGCAACCAGTCATAAGTTGCCTTGGTTTTGGCAAGGAATGCGTCAAAGTCCCCATCGGGCATATCGCCACCAGGCAAAACAGCACTGGCCGTCCAGTCGCGGGCTGTATTACCCAGAACAGGGGCCAGTTTTTGCATCGCGTGTTCGGCAAGTTTGCGATAAGTGGTGATCTTGCCGCCATAGATCGACAGGATCGGTGCCGCGCCGTCACGGTCACCGGCATCGCCGGTATCAAGATCAAACACATAGTCGCGGGTTACGGCGGATGCATTGGCGTTTTTGTCATCATAAAGCGGCCGCACGCCGGAATAATCCCAAACCACGTCCTTGCGGCTAAGCGGCTTGGCCAGATAGCCATTAACCAGATTCAGCAGATAATCGATTTCCTGATCGCTGATTTTAACCTGTGCCGGGTCACCTTCATAGGGAATGTCGGTGGTGCCGATCAGGGTGTAGTCGCCCTGATAGGGAATGGCAAAGGCAATGCGACCGTCGGTATTCTGGAAGATATAGCAATGATCATGGTCATGAATGCGCGGAACCACGATGTGGCTGCCTTTGACCAGTCGAAGGCCGGCAGCCTTTTTGCCCAGCCCGGCATTTTCAACCATCTCCGTGACCCAAGGGCCGGCGGCATTGACGACGGCCCTTGCGCGCACCGACTGTGTTTGACCATCCGGGCCGATCAGGTCGGCAGTCCAGTGATCGTGATGACGTGCCAGTGATGCACATTTGGTCCGGGTGCGGATGTCTGCGCCACGCGCCTGTGCATCCTGTGCATTCAGGACCACAAGCCGGGCATCATCGACCCAGCAATCGGAATAGGAAAAGCCACCGGCAAAATCGGATTTGAGCGGTTCGCCTTCCGGGGTGCCATCAAAGGACACCGCACGGGAACCGGGCAAACGTTTGCGTTTTGCCAGATGGTCATAAAGAAACAATCCGGCACGCAACATCCATTTCGGGCGCAGGCCCTTGTGATGGGGCAGAACGAACGTCAATGGCCAGATGATATGTGGGGCCGCAGCCAAAAGAACTTCGCGTTCCTGAAGGGCTTCACGCACCAGTCGGAACTCGTAATGTTCAAGATATCGAAGGCCGCCATGAATAAGTTTGGTCGAGGAGGAAGACGTTGCCGAGGCCAGGTCTTTCTGTTCGACCAACAGAACAGAAAGACCGCGACCGGCGGCATCACGGGCAATACCTGCGCCGTTGATGCCGCCGCCTACGACAAGAAGGTCGTATGTTTTGGTCACGTCAGATCACCTTTTTGCGCAGGTAAGCTGAAATGGCTTCGCCAATAATGACCAGCCCGATGATGGCAAGCAGGATCGTGGCAACGGTTTGCCATGCAAAGGTATCAATTGCCCCTTGCAGGATAATCCCGATGCCGCCTGCACCGACCAGACCCAGAACCGTACTTTCACGCAGGTTGATGTCCCAACGCAGAATGGAAACGGCAAAGAAGGTCGGCATGACTTGCGGAATGACGCCATAGACAAGAATCTTGAAACGCGATGCGCCGACAGATTCCAGTGCCTCGATCGGGGCGCGGTCTATTTCCTCAATCGCTTCGCCCAGCAGTTTGCCCAGGAAGCCAAGTGATCTGAACACAATCGCCAGAATACCGGCCAGAACACCCGGTCCGAACACGGCCACGAAAAGCAGTGCCCAGATGATGGTATTGACCGAGCGCGACGACACCAGAATGAACCGGCCAAGCCACAGGGTGAAACGGTTCGGTGTGGTGTTTTGTGCCGCAATCAGGGCGACAGGCAAGGACATGAACACGGCAAAGAAGGTCGCAATCGTCGCGATATTGACGGTTTCAAGCAGCGTCCATGCAATGTTTTCCCAGCCTTCAAGTGATGGCGGAAACATGCGTCCAAACAGATCGCCCATCTGTTGGGGGGCGTCCCAAAGCCACGGCCAGATGATGTTGATCGTTGAAAGCGACCAGACAACAGCAAGCGCAATAAGTGCCATGACGCCATAGCGACGCCAGCGTTCCTTGGGGGTATAGCGGGACCATTCGCGATGTGCGATTGCTTCGGGCCCGGAAGGTTGAGTGGTGGCTACCATAGGTTCCTCCTGATCCGGCCGCTGATGGCCTCGCTGACAAGGATCACACCAATGATGCAAAGGGTAATCGCCAGCGCAAAGTCATAGTCATAACGCCCAAACGCATTCAGAAGCGTCGATCCGATGCCACCCGCGCCAACGATGCCGACAATGGCAGATGCACGCAGGTTGCTATCAAGCTGATAGATCGAAAGACCGATCTGACGCGGCATGATTTGCGGGATCACGGCATAAAGAAGGGTGACAAATGTTGCCCCGCCTGCCGCGCGGATTGCCTCGACCTGACCCCAGTCGATTTCTTCGATACGTTCGGCCAGCATTTTGGCAACGAACCCGATGGAATAGACCGTAAGTGTCAGAATGCCAGCCAGCGGGCCAAAGCCAACCGCTTTGACAAACACGATGGCAACAATCACCGGGTGGAAGGAACGGGCAACAATGATCACGCCGCGCCCGATGCTATAAAGCCATTTCGGCGCAATGTTTGACGCAGAGGCAAAGGCAATCGGAACGCTCAGAGCCAGACCAAGCAAGGTCGAGACAATGGCGATCTTGATGCTTTCCATAAAGCCGTCAAACAGCAATTCACCACGGATGAAGCTGGGCGGGAAGGCGCCCTTGAAGATACGAATGGCACGCGGAATACCATCCTGAATGCGTTCCCAGTCGAATGGCAGGGTGGTTAAGGCCCACCATACATAAGCCGCCACCGCCAGCAAAAGACCCCATCGCACCACCGGGTTGGCGATAAAAGAGGGCTTTTTCCAGGTGCGGCCCGTTGGTTGAACGGTGCTGCTCATCGTGCGGCGACCTCGCGCAGATGTGTGCTGCTTTCAGCCCCGCCGCGTTCTTCGGCCGGAACACCGGCATAAATTTCGTCCATCGCCTCATTGTTCAGATCGACAGGTTCACCGTCGAAAATGATGCGACCAAAACGCATGCCAACGATACGCTGGGTATATTCCTTGGCTTCGTTAACATTGTGAATGTTGATCAGAACCGGCAGGTGCAGCTCGGATGCAAGCGCACGCAAAAGTTCCATGATCTGACGTGACGTTTTCGGATCAAGAGATGCGGTTGGTTCATCTGCCAGCAGGATTTCAGGTTCCTGCATCAGGGCGCGGACCACACCGACACGTTGGCGTTCACCGCCGGAAAGTTCATCGGCACGTTTGTTGGCATAATGAGCAATACCAACGCGTTCCATCAGATGAAAGGCGCGATCAATGTCTTCTTGCGGGTAGTTGCGCGTCACTGCGCGCCACGCCGGAAGATAACCCAGGCGACCGGACTGGACATTTTCCATGACCGTCAGGCGGTCAATCAGGTTAAAGCCCTGAAACACCATGCCGATGCGCCGACGTGCAAGGCGCAAATCCTTGCCTTCAAGCTTGGTCAGTTCGGTGCCGTTAAGTTCGATGGAGCCTGAAGACGGCTCAACAAGGCGGTTGATACAGCGCAGCAGAGTACTTTTGCCAGCACCCGATGCACCGATGATGGAAACAACACTTTCGCCGGGCACTTCAAGGTTCAGGTTTTTCAACACTGCCTTTTCATTGCCATAGCGTTTTACAAGTTCTTTGATACGCAGCATTGCGTTACCCCGGAATAAAATGGGTGACACAGGGCCTGCAAAAGCAGGCCCTGTTAAACTCAGATTGATCGAGAGAAATGAATTACTTCAGGTTGTCCGGGGTGTATTTGACACCGTTGGCAGCCTGGATCTCGCGGATGACAGCCCAGTCTTCCTTGTAGGTGACGGGGACGAATTTCGAGACGCCCTTGAATTCTTCGCCAAGAGCCGTGCCGGTCATGTCAAAGGTAAAGAAGGCTTCTTTGATCTTTTCGATCAGTTCCGGCTTGAGGTTGTAGGCATAGTTGAACGAAGTGGTCGGGAAAGGCTTGCTTTCATAGATGATTTTAACTTCGTTCGGATCATAAAGGTCGCGCTGGGCCATACGTTCGACAACTTCGGACGCAACCGGGGCGGCATCATAGTCACCGGCAACAACGCCCAGGATCGACTGGTCGTGCGAACCGGAATAGACAACTTCATAATCCTGTTCCGGAACGATGCCCTGACCCGGAAGAAGTGCACGCGGTGCAAGGTTACCCGAGTTCGATGTCGGCGAGGTGTGGGCGACGCGTTTGCCCTTAAGGTCGGCAAGTGTGTCAATGCCGCTATCTACGCGGGTGTAAAGCTGAAGCGTGTAGCCAAAGCGACCATCATCCGCCCCCATCAGGGCAAACGGAACAGCACCGGCAAGGTTAACTGCAAACGGGGTCGGGCCGGTCGAGAAGCCTGCAACATGCAGACGGCCTGAACGCATGGCCTCGACTTCGGCGGAGTTCGACTGAACTGCAAAGAAGTGAACGTCTTTGCCGGTCACTTCTTCAAGATGTTTCAGGAACGGGTCCCAGATATCGGCATAAACCGCCGGGTCTTCGACCGGGGTATAGGCGAACACCAGGGTGTCCGGGTCTACAAGCTGATCTGCGGGCGGTGCATCGGCAACAAGATCACCATCCATGTCGCAATACATCATATCAAGATCACCGCGCGCGATGCAGTCATCGGCGGCTGCGGCCGGGCTTGATGTCATACCCACCACACCAATAGCGGCGAGGAGGGTGGTGAATTTCAAACTTTCGATTTTTTTCGGAATTGAAAACACTGTTTTCGAACCTTTCTTCCCTGTGGTGACTGGTTTTCTGCCAGTTTGAGTGTGGTTTTGTTGTTTTTATTGTTGGGCTAACCCACATTATGGAATTGAAAAAGTTGGAAAATCAACACAAAACTGTAACAAAACGTTTCGATGAGGGTTGCTAAGATACGCAACACGGCACAAAACCGGCGATAATGAAAAGGGGCGTGGCTTTGCGTTTAGGAAAAAAAGAGCGTCAATATCGCATCTTGCAGGAGTTGCAGGTTCACCCGCATGTGAGAGTTGCCACATTGGCAGAACGATTCGACGTGGCGACTGAAACAATCCGGCGGGATCTGGATGCGCTTAGCAGCGATGGGTTGCTCAAGCGTGAATTTGGCGGTGCATCGGCCCGGCCGATGGGCCATCAGCCCGATTTTGCCCAGCGTCAATTATCGGCTGTGGCCGGGCTTGAACGCATCGGCATGATGGCAGCGGATATGGTGCGGTCCGGCGATGTCGCGATGATTGATGCCGGGTCAACCGTGGCACAGATTGCGCCCTTTCTGGCAGCACGCGCGACAAAGCTGCCGCGCACGTTTCTGACCAATTGCTATGCAGTGGTGCAGGGAATGGCCGAACTTTCCGATCGGGATGACGTCGTGATGTGTCCCGGGCAATTTGATCGACGTGAAAACGCAGTTTACGGCACCGATACAGTTGAATATCTGCGTCGTTTTCATGCCAATATCGCCTTTATTGGCGCATCGGGTGTATCGCGCCATGGATTTAGCGATGTCAACCGGCGGGCCGTTGCGATCAAACGTGTGATGATGGAACGATCAGATGAAACATGGCTGATGGTTGATCACACCAAATTTGATCAACGCTATCTGGAAAATGTTGCCCCGCTTGAAGATCTGACCGGGATCATTACCGATCGCGAACCCGACCGTGAAATCTCGTCCCAGCTTGAACGTGCCGGAATACGGCTGTTGGCTTGGCGGGATGATAAACAATGCGTCGGCTAAACGTTGCCGTTTTCAATACCGGTTTGCACAAGACATGTTGAAAATGATATTTGTTCGCAAATAGATTTGCGTTCCCGCTGATTCCAAACCATATTTCGGGTCGCAGCACATTGCAGTGCTGTTTACCGGGTTCCCGCCCCGGTCAGTTTGTTTCTGACACGGAGGATTTTGATCGTGACCAATCCAGTGACCACCCGTACCGAACAGGACACCATGGGCGAAATCGATGTGCCCGCTGACCGGTATTGGGGGGCGCAAACCCAGCGATCCAGACAGAATTTCCGCATTGGTGGTGAACGCATGCCCGATGCTTTGATCAAGGCATTCGGGGTTCAGAAACTGGCCGCTGCACGGGCCAATGCCGCCCTTGGCAACCTTGACCCGGATCTTGCCAAGGCGATTGAGGCCGCCGCGACCGAGGTCGCCGAAGGCAAGCTTCTTGATCATTTTCCATTGGTCGTCTGGCAGACCGGATCTGGTACGCAAACCAACATGAATGCCAATGAAGTAATCGCCAACCGGGCGTGCGAAATTCTTGGCAAGCCGATGGGCAAACGCGAACCGGTCCATCCCAATGATCACGTCAATCGTGGGCAGTCATCCAATGACAGTTTCCCGGCAGCCATGCATATCGCAGCCGTGGTCGAGATCGAGGAAAAGCTGAAACCGGCCCTTGCCCATCTGCGCAAGACCCTTGAAGCCAAGGTCGCAGCATTTGGCGATATCGTCAAAATCGGTCGTACCCATATGCAGGACGCGGTGCCGCTGACATTGGGCCAAGAATTTTCCGGTTATGCGGCGCAAATCGCACTTGGCCTGGACCGGATTGAAGATGCGCTGAAACGGCTGCGTAAACTGGCACAGGGCGGCACGGCACTTGGGACCGGCCTGAATGCGCCAGAGGGCTTTGATGTCGAATTTGCCAAACAGGTTTCAGCTATTACCGGCCTTAAGTTTGAAACGGCCAATAACAAGTTCGAAGCACTGGCAGCCCATGATGCCTGTGTTGAGATGTCGGGCGTGATGAATGTTCTGGCGACGTCATTGATGAAAATCGGCAATGATATTCGCTTGCTTGGTTCCGGGCCGCGTTGCGGGCTGGGTGAACTGGTTCTGCCGGCCAACGAACCGGGATCATCGATCATGCCGGGCAAGGTCAACCCGACCCAGGCCGAGGCCCTGACGATGGTTTGCGCGCAAGTGATGGGCAATCACGTGGCGGTCACAGTTGGTGGATCAAACGGTCATCTCGACCTTAATGTGTTCAAACCGGTGATCATTTATAACCTGTTGCAATCGGTGCGCCTGATTGCCGATGCGTCGGTCAGCTTTGCCGATAACTGCATTGCCGGGCTTGAAGCCGATCAGGAAAAGATTGATCAGTATGTTGAACAAAGCCTGATGCTGGTCACAGCCTTGGCCCCGCATATCGGGTATGACAATGCCGCCGCCGTCGCCAAGAAAGCCCATAAGGAACGCAGCAGCCTGAAAGAAGCCTGTGTTGCACTTGGTTTCCTTGACGGGAACCGGTTTGACGAGCTGGTTCAGGCGCGCGATATGATCTGATGGATTGACCACCACAACCTGACAAAGGCCGGGCATCGTACCCGGCCTTTTCGTTACCGCGCATAGGCCGCGTTTAACATCGCGGGCACGATACGATTGTGAAAGGGCATCACTGCCGCAAGATAGGCCCGGCCGAGCATATTGTTGCGTCGAACAAGGGTGATGCTGCGCACAAGGGTGCGGCCCTGATCAATTGGTTCAACCTCGAACACGACCCGGAAATTCAGGTGATGATCATCCAGCCCGACGACCACTTTTTGATCGGTTTCGCTGATGAGTGGAAAAACGCCGATCGTACCCGATGTCTGGTCATCAAGTGCCGTCATTTCGGTTTTAAGGCCGAATGGCTTGACCACAATGTTACGTAGTGCAAGCAGGTGATGATACCAGTCCGGTGCAGAATGAACGACGTGCCGTGCGGCTTTCTGTGCCGAAAGGTCCGGCTCGTCAACGATAATGACAAAAGCATCCCCCCAGTCCGCGTCAGGTAGCGCAGGGTGCGGCAGATGGAGCTTTTGGGGCGTCGCATGATTATTCATCTATTGTGTCCGATGCTTTCCGCATGATGGAATTCCCGTTAAAGTTTATACCCAATAGGTCGAATGTCATGATCAATGTCATTGCAGCCGTGGTTTAAATCGGGCATATCGAACCCATGATCACGCAAAAACGCCATAGCCGCCATCTTTGCCAAGGGCGCGGTCTGTCGATCCGTCGTGTTGTCCAGACATGGCTGGTGGCGTTTGTCGTTCTGTTTGCGGGCGTGACCCAATCCGGGCTTGTCCCGGCTCTGCTTAGCGGGCAGGCAAGCGGCATATCGCCTGCATCGGCCGCCGAAATTACACCGGATAGTGATTATCTTCTGATTTGTACACCGGCTGGTATCAAGCTGGTGCCTGTTGATACGCTTGAAGATGCCGGGGTATCAGATGATGCATCCGGGCAAAGGGGCAAGTTACCTGCCCATGCGTTTTGCCCGCTTTGTGCAAACCATCATGGGGCGATGGCCGCGATTGATCTGCCCGATGTCGCGCCCAAGCCGATTATTCATGATGTCACCTATGCCCAGGCAACCATTGTTGTTACCGGCAACAATGTGCTGCGTATTCGCCATTCCCGGGCACCCCCGGTTTCCATCTGATTTCACAGACCGATTACGTCACAACGACTGAAATCTAGGGCCTGTGGATGCAGGCTGTTTAACGGATGGAATATCATGAAAAAGCTTTTTGCAATTGTTGCGACCCTGGCGTCGCTCTTTGTTGTCACCAACGCCTTTGCGGCCGATATCGAAATCAAGGACGCCTGGGCCAAGGCATCCAAGGGCATGGTGCGTAATGGCGCTGCGTTCTTTGATGTTGTCAATCACGGTGGTCCGGACCGCATTGTCGGTGTTCGCAGCCACATTGCCGACCGTACCGAACTTCACACCCACATCATGGAAAATAATGTCATGAAAATGCGGGAAGTGAAGGGCGGCGTTGAAGTTCCGATGCATGGCACGGTTCATTTCAAACCGGGCAGCTATCACGTGATGTTCATTGGCCTGAACAAAGCCCTTGAAGAAGGCCAGAAGGTCGACATCGTTCTGGAACTTGAAAAGGCCGGCGACATTCCGGTGACCATTGATGTCCTGAACACCATGGCGATGGGCCCGAAAGGTGGCAAAGGTATGGATCACGGCCATGATCATGGTCACGATCATGACCACAAGAAATCACACAGCAACTAAGTTGCACCTGATCGCGGCCTGAATTTTCAGGCCAATGGGATCGAAGGGGGAAGGTTTGCGCCTTTCCCCTTTTTTCGTCAGAATGGCGGTGATGATCACGGCTGGGAACAAGGAGCCCATCATGTCAGACGCAACGACACCGGATGGCATTTCCATCGACGACTTGATCACCAAGCTGGGCCTGCAACCGCATCCGGAAGGCGGATACTATGCGGAAACTTTCCGGGCGTTTGAAACCTGTAATCCCGGTAATCGATATCTGGGCGTGCGCAGCACCGGTACGGCGATTTATTACCTTCTGACACCCGATACGTTTTCGGGCATGCATATCCTGACCAGTGACGAAATTTTCCATCACTATATCGGGGATGCTGTCGAACAGCTTCAGCTGTTTGAGGATGGCACCCACAAGCTGGTGGAAATCGGACCAGATTTGTTGGCGGGGCAAAAACCGCAAATGGTGGTGCCCAAAAATGTCTGGCAGGGGGCCCGCCTTAAACCCGGTGGTAAATTCGCGCTTCTGGGCTGTACGGTCGCCCCGGGATTTGACTTTGCCGATTTTTCCATGGGCAAACGCGCAGCACTGATTGCCAAATGGCCCGCAGCATCGGACATGATTGCGGCATTGACGCGCGATTGACTTTAGGGCGATATAAGTTGGGGACCAACCTTGGGTTGGTCTTTGCAGTATTCGCGTCACCACAAAATACAGGAATAGCCCCATGCAGTTCGATACCTGGCTTCTGTTTGCCGGGGCGGCAATCGTATTGGCGATGGCACCCGGCCCCAATAACCTGTTGGCGATCTTTAACGGGGCACGATATGGCGTGTCATCTGCGGCGGTGGGCGGTATTGGCCGCATCATTGCGTTTGTCCTGATGATTTCGATCACGGCTGCCGGGCTTGGCGTTGTGCTTGCCGCCAGTGAAACCGCATTTTTTGTCATTAAATGGGGTGGTGCGGCATATCTGATCTGGCTTGGGATCAAAAGCTGGTTTGCCAAGGTCGAAGACCATGAAGATGCCGTGGCTCAGACCCCGTTAATGGTTAATCCCGGGCCTTATAAACTGGCCAAGACGGAATTTTTAACCGCGATTGGCAATCCCAAGGCGATCCTGATCTTTACCGCATTCTTCCCGCAGTTCCTTGATCCCCAGCAGGCTTATGGTCCGCAATTCACGGTGATGGGGGTAACCTTTATCGCCATGGAAACCAGTGTTTTGCTTGCCTATGGTGTGTTGGGCGGGCAGGTCAAAGGACTGATCAAGTCGGCCCGGCATATGCGGGCCTTGAACAGGGTATCGGGGATGTTGCTGGTGGGGGCAGGTGTTTTGCTGGCCTTTACCGACAGGACCCGGACAACCGCGTAACGATCGCGTAATTGCGAAACAATCCAGTCTGAAATGCGCAGGGGCGCAGCTTTGTTAAAGCGCGCCCCCTTGCTCCCTTGTCTACCTGGAAAACCTTTTGGGCTATCCGGGCGATCGCCTGTTGTCAGGCGATTTCTTCGACCCTGTGACACGCCACTTCGCGACCCTCGAAATTGCGCAGTTCCGGGCGGACTTTTGCGCATTCTTCGGTTGCGAACGGGCAGCGTTTATGGAACGCACATCCCGATGGCGGGTTAATCGGCGAAGGCAATTCGCCCGTCAGCGGTTCTGCCTTCACACGTTGTGTCGGGTCGATCTTTGGTGCCGATGCCAAAAGCGCCCGTGTATAGGGGTGCAGTGGCTTGGCAAAGATTTCCTCGGTCGGGCCTTTTTCGGCGACGCGGCCGAGATACATCACCATGACGTCATCTGCAATATGTCTTACGACAGAAAGATCGTGAGAGATGAAAACATAGGCGACATTCATCTCTTCTTGCAGATCCATCATCAGGTTCAGAACCTGTGCTTGTACAGATACATCGAGGGCCGAAACCGGCTCATCGGCAACGATGACCTTGGGTTCCAGGATCAGGGCACGCGCAATCGCGATACGCTGACGTTGGCCACCGGAAAACATATGCGGATAGCGCTGATAGAATTCCGGGCGCAGGCCAACTTTTGCCATGGTCGCGCGCACACGTTCTTCGCGTTCTTTGCGGCCAAGATTATCCATGTTCAGCAAGACCGGCTCGGCCAGGATCTGCCCGACTTTTTTCCGCGGGTTCAGCGATCCGTAAGGGTTCTGGAAGATCATCTGAACCGTGCGGCGGAACTGTTTGGCATTCTTGTCGGAAAGATTACCAACCGGGTTACCATTCAGTTTCAGCGCACCCGAGGTCGGCTTTTCAATCAGGGTCAATTGGCGACCCAGCGTCGATTTCCCACAGCCCGATTCGCCAACAACCGCAAGGGTTTTCTGGGCTTCAAGCGTAAAGGAAACACCATCAAGCGCCTTGACCGTGGCAGTGGGTTTGCCGATGCCGCGATTGACGTCGTAGTGACGGACAAGATCATCGGATTCCAGAAGCGGAACACCGGGTTTGGTATCCAGAAAACTCATCACACAGTCTCCCCGGTGGTCGTATCGGCGGTCAGGCCGGTTGGCTGGCCCTGATCATTAAGCGGATAGAAGCAACGCACATTGCGACCTTTGAATTCGGAAACGACCGGGCGCGCTTTCACACAGGTGTCGTTGGCATATCGGCAACGCGGCGCCAGCAAACATCCCGCCGGGCGGTCGTATTGACCCGGCACCACACCGGGAATGGTCCGAAGCCTGTCATGGCCTTCGGAACGTTCCGGCAAAGCTTCAAGCAACGCCTGGGTATAAGGATGGCGCGGGGCGGCAAAAATGCTGTCGGCCGGGCCGCTTTCAAACAATTGGCCGGCATACATGACCTGAATGCGGTTTGCGGCCTCAGAGACCAGCGCAAGATCGTGCGTGATCAGGATCAGCCCCATGTCACTGTCTTCCTGCAATTTCAAAAGCAGGTCGATGATCTGGGCCTGAATGGTCACATCAAGGGCCGTGGTCGGTTCATCGGCAATCAGAAGGCGCGGGTTACACGCAATCGCCATGGCAATGACGATACGCTGGCTCATACCACCCGAAAGCTGATGGGGATAGGCGGTCATGCGCGACTTGGGATCGGGAATACCGACCTGATTAAGCAGATCAAGCGTACGTTCGCGGCGTTGTTTTTTGTTGCCGCCTTCATGGACCTTAAGGGCCTCCATGATCTGGGCTTCGACCGTGAAGCACGGATTAAGGGCCGACATCGGGTCCTGAAAGATCATGGCAATGTCTTTGCCGGTGATTTCACGCCGACGTTTTGCCGGCATCGTCAAAAGATCCTGACCATCAAAGGTCAAAGAATCCGCCGTTACACGACCGGGGAAATCAATCAGCCCCATCACGGCAAGCGACGAGACCGATTTGCCCGAACCTGATTCCCCGACGATGCCAAGAACTTCGCCACGATCAACAGAATAGCTAACAGAATCAACAGCGCGAAACGGCTTGTCTTCGGAGCCGAACTCGACTGTCAGGTTTTTTACTTCGAGAAGAGCCATGACTTACCGTTTCATCTTGGGATCAAGGGCATCGCGCAGACCATCACCCATCAGGTTGAAGGCAAGCACGGTGACAAGGATGCAAAGGCCGGGGAACGTAATCACCCACCAGGCAGAGCCCACAAATTCACGAGCTTCCGACAGCATGGTTCCCCATTCCGGCAGCGGTGGCTGTGCACCAAGACCAAGGAAGCCCAGGGCCGCAGCATCAAGAATCGCACTGGAAATACCCAGCGTGCCCTGAACGATCAGCGGTGCCATGCAGTTTGGCAGGATATTGACGAACATCTGGCGGATATGGCCGGCACCGGCAATTTGCGATGCGATGACATATTCCTTGTTCAATTCGGATACGACCGATGCACGGGTCAGGCGTACATAATGGGGCAACTGCACAATCGCGATGGCAAGCATCGCGTTTTCAAGCCCCGGGCCGAGGATGGCGACAATTGCCAGCGCCATGATCAGGCTTGGCAAGGCCAGCATGATATCCATCAGACGCATGACGCCGACTTCAACCCAGCCGCGGAAATAGCCCGCAACCATGCCCAGCACGATCCCGGCAACCATCGACAGGATGACGACCACCATCCCGATTGACACAGACAGTTGGGCGCCATGGATCAGACGCGAAAGGATATCTCGGCCGACCGCATCGGTGCCAAGGATGTAACGCGGGTCTCCACCTTCCATCCAGACCGGTGGTTTGAGGAACGCGGTGCGGTCCTGTGCAACCGGATCAAAAGGGGCAATCCATTGGGCGGTCAAGGCCAGAAACAGAATGATCGCAATCACGATCAGGCCGGCAAGGGCGCCACGGTTCTTTTTGAAATAGTCCCAGGTTTCACGCATCGGGCTGGGTGGTGCACCCATCGGTTCCGATGCGGTGGCTGCCGGAACTGCAGGCGGGGTCATATTCTCGCTCATTTTTCGCAGCTCCCTTAACGCTTGTGCCGGATACGGGGGTTTACGATCCCGTATAGAAGGTCAACGATCAGGTTCACGGCCATGACAAGGAAGGCAATCATCAAAATGCCGCCCTGAATGGTCGGGTAATCGCGCCGGTTCATGGCTTCGATGATCCATTTGCCGATACCCGGCCACGAGAAAATCGTTTCGGTCAGGATTGCACCAGCCAAAAGCACACCGACCTGAAGGCCGATCACCGTAATCACCGGGATCAACGCATTACGCAGGGCATGAACCATGATCACCCGGATCGGTGCCAGACCTTTGGCGCGGGCAACGCGGATATATTCTTCGCCCAGCACTTCAAGCATGGAAGAACGCGTCATGCGGGCAATAACGGCCATCGGGATCGTACCAAGTGCGATTGTTGGCAGGATCATGTGGCTCAGCGCGCTGGAAAAGGCACCTTTTTCACCACTGAGCAGGCTGTCGATCAACATGAAGCCGGTTACCGGCTCAAAGAAGAACATGACCGATATCCGCCCCGATACCGGCGTCCAGCCAAGGCTGGCGGAAAAGAACATGATCAGCAAAAGTGCCCACCAGAAGATCGGCATCGAATAGCCGGTCAAGGAGATCGACATTGTCAGGTGGTCGATCCATTTTCCGCGATTAATGGCCGCAATCACACCAAGCGGGATCCCCAGTATCACCGCAAACAGGATGCCCATCAGACCAAGCTCGACCGTCGCAGGGAACAGGGTCAGGAATTCATCAAGTACCGGTTTTTTGGTGACAAACGACTTACCCAGGTCACCCTGGAAAACGCCCATAAGGTAATCGAAATACTGAACAATAACCGGGCGGTCGAAGCCGTATTGAGCCTGAAGTTCTGCGTATCTTGCCGCATCTACCCCACGTTCACCAGCCATCATAAGGATGGGGTCACCGGGAATGAGGCGGATCAGGAAGAATACCAGAAGGGTGACACCGAAAAAGGTCGGGATGATGTCCCCCAAACGGCGAAACAGGAATCCTAGCATGCCATCGGGCCTTTATTGTGTCCGTGTGCAGATCGGATGCAGGTGGACGTCTCTCTCTTTTGCGAAATTGCAAAGAGGCCCGGGAAAAACCGGGCCTCTCTGACTAGGTTTTGGTCGCCTTATTCAGCGATATCTACGCCATAGAAGATGTGACCACCGAACGGATCGATTTTGTAGTCGACAACTTCTTTACGGATCGGCTCGAAAACGATCGAGTGTGCGATGGTTGCCCAAGGTGCTTCGCGTTTGAAGACCAACTGAGCTTCTTCGTACAGGCGGGTACGCTCAAGCACGTCCGAGGTGGTTTTTGCCTGCTGGATCAGCTGTTCGAACTCGTCGTTACAGAAACGGGCACGGTTCGAGCCGCCAACTGCGTCACAGCCCAGAAGAACTGCCAGGAAGTTGTCGGGGTCGCCGTTATCGCCGGTCCAACCAAGCATGAAGGTACCCTGTTCACCTTTTTTGGTGCGCTCAAGGTATTCACCCCACTCATAGGAAACGATTTCAGCATTCACACCGATTGCCGCCCAGTCAGCCTGAACGAGTTCGGCCATACGACGTGCGTTCGGGTTGTAAGGACGCTGAACCGGCATGGCCCAGATGTCGGTGGTGAAGCCGTCCGGATAGCCTGCTTCTGCCAGCATGGCCTTGGCTGCTTCAGGATCATACGGATCATCAACGGTGTCGTGGTTGTAGGACCAGATGGTCGGCGGAATCGGGTTTTTCGCGGCAGAACCGGCACCCTGATAAACACCTTCGATGATGGCGTCTTTATTGATCGCCATGTTCAGCGCTTTACGCACTTTCGGATCGGTGAACGGCTCTTTCTCGGTGTTGTAACCAAGGTAACCAACGTTCAGACCTTCCTGGCTCATCAGGTTGATGTCCGCATCTGCTTCCATCTCGGTCAGGTCAGCCGGGTTCGGGTACGGCATGACATGGCATTCGCCAGCTTTAAGCTTCTGATAGCGAACGGTGCTGTCCGGGGTGATGGCGAAGATCAGGTTGTCGATGGCGGCTTTGCCTTCCCAGTATTCCGGGAACGCTTTGTAACGGATAACCGCATCTTTCTGATACTGAACAAGCTGGAACGGACCGGTGCCGATCGGGTTCAGGTCAACATTTTCAGGGGTGCCTGCTTCCATCATGGCATCAGCATATTCCGCCGACAGAACGGATGCAAAATCCATGGCCATGTTGGCAATGAACGGAGCTTCCGGACGGTTCAGGACAAATTTCACGGTGTAATCGTCAACTTTGACGATGTCCTTGATCAGATCCGGCATCGACATGCCGTTGAAATACTCGTAAGAGCCACCGGAAACACCATGATACGGGTGTTCTTTGTCGAACTGACGCATGAAGGTAAAGATCACGTCGTCCGCATTGAATTCACGGGTCGGGGTGAAATCGTCACTGCTGTGGAATTTAACGCCTTTACGCAGGTTAAAGGTGTATTCGGTGCCATCTGCGGACACATCCCAGCTGGTCGCAAGACCCGGAACGATGGTGGTGGTGCCACGTTTGAACTGTACCAGGCGGTTAAAGACCTGACGCGAAGATGCATCAAAGGTCGTGCCTGAGGTGTAAAGCGACGGGTTGAAGCCTTCCGGGCTACCTTCCGAGCAATATACCAAAGTTTTTGCCGAAGCGGCAGTCGGGGCGGAAAGTGCGGTCGCTGCAAGCAGGCCTGCACCAAGTGCCACTTTGACGAAATTCGCTTTCATTAAATGCCTCCCTCAAGGCTGGTCCGAACAAAATGCCGCTGTCTGCGTGACTATGATCCGGTCACGTTTGATAGCGCATTTTGCAACGGACGAGGTTTACCCGATCCAACAGGTATGAATGTTGGCAATCGACGAGGGAAAGTAATCAGGGTTTATACGTATCGTCAACGGTTCCTGCGTGATTTTACGTAGTCTTGAGGCGGCGCTGAATGATGAAATTAAGTCAAGTGTTTGTTATTTTTATGAAATTTGCCACTCGATTTGATCAAGGCAGCTGTGCATTTTTTTCAAGGCTTGCGGGGCGAAATCGCTAAATCACGTCTTTATCATGTGTTTTTGACGATTCTTATCCTATTGAATTTCAATGATTCGTTCGATTTCGCCCTGAAAACTTGCGCGTCCGCCTTTATCAAAGGTCAGATTCCAATTGGTTGATTTGGTCGATATCGGTGTTCCAGGCGGTTACAAACCGATAGACGTCTGCGCCAAGTGATGGCCACCCATGGAACATCATGCCGGCATCGCGCAATCTGTCAGCCAGTTCGACAGGCATTCTGACAAAAAGCTCGTTGCCTTGGGCTGGATGGGTAAGGCTTGCCCCCTGTTTTGACAGAATATTGGCAAGGGTCTTGGCGGCCGTATTGGCGTGATCGGCATTTTTCAACCAGACATCATTTTTGATATAGGCCAGAAGCTGGGTTGCCAGATAGCGATGTTTGGAATGCAAATGACCGCTGCGCTTGCGGGCTTGTTCAACCCGGTGCCGCAGGTTTGTGTCAAACAGAACGATGGCATCAACGGCCATGGCGCCATTTTTGGTGGCACCAAAACTGATGGCATCAACGCCGGCCTTCCATGTGACGTCGGCAGGATGGCATTTCAAATGGGCCACGGCATTGGCAAAGCGCGCACCATCCATGAACAGGCGCAGATCGTGTGTGCGACAGACATCGCCGATCATCTTGACTTCATCAACGGTGTAAACCGCGCCAAGTTCGGTTGCCTGCGTAATGGCAACGCATTCGGGGGCTACGGAATGCACGCCGCGATCAACCCGGTCGGCAATAAAGGCATCAAGTTTGTCGGCTTCAAGTTTTGCGGCCGGGCCATCCATCGGCAACAGCTTCGCCCCGCCGGTAAAGAATGCAACGCCGGTGCTTTCATCCTCATTGATATGGGATTCATGGTGGCAAACAACCCCGCCATAGGGCGAGACAAGGGCGGACAAGCTAATGCAGTTTGCAGCAGTACCCGTTGCCACCGGCACCACAGCAACCTCTTTGTCGAAAAGTTCAGAAAAGGCCGCGTCGAGTTGCTGGCTGATGTTATCGCCACCATAGGCCGGGGCATTGCTTGATACGTCCTGTGTCAGCGCTTCGAGAACTTCCGGGCAAAAAGGCGATACATTGTCCGAGGCAAAATTCATCTTAAATCTCGTCATTTTTGGTGGCGTTGAGGTTGGTAGCGTTGGGGGCGTGATATCACACGCAAACTGCCCTGATGACAAGGCCGCGCTATTGGCCAATGGTTTCTGGCAAGGCTTCGATCATTTCAATCGGACTGTTCCAGGCACAGACAAACCGATAGGCATCCGGGCCAAGTGACGGCCATGGACGAAATACGATGCCCGCATCACGAAGCGTTTCGGCCAATGGGGCTGGCATATGGATGAACAACTCGTTGCCTTGTGGCGCAAAGGCGGGCTTGGCCCCCAACTGGGACAGTGACCGGGCCAGTGCCTGTGCTGCATCATTTGCATGGCGGGCATTGCGCAGCCAAAGGTCGTCTTTCAGATAGGCCAGAAGTTGTGCTGCAAGATAGCGATGTTTGGAAAACAGATGACCACCGCGTTTACGGTTCTGTTCTGTTTTGCGCCTAAGGTCCGGATCAAACAGAATAATCGCATCAACAGCCAAGGCACCATTTTTGGTGGCCCCAAAGCTCAGGACATCAACCCCGGCCTTCCAGGTGATCTCGGACGGGTGGCAATCAAGGGCCGCAACCGCATTGGCAAAGCGCGCGCCATCCATAAAAAGCCGCATGTGATGTTTCTGGCAAACTGATCCAATTGCCTGAATTTCATCAACGCTATAAACGGTTCCGAATTCCGTACTTTGGGTAATGGCAACACATTCAGGATCCACCGAATGCATGCCATTTGGAACATGGTTGTTTAAATAGGCATCAAGTGCTTCGGCCTCGATCTTGGCCGATGGTCCATCCATCCCCAGCAGTTTTGCCCCGCCACCATAAAAGGCAACGCCGGTCGATTCCGTAACATTGATATGCGCCTGATGATGGCAAACCACGCCCCCAAACGGTGAAACCAGCCCCGAAAGCCCGATCACATTGGCCGCCGTTCCGGTTGCCACGGGGACCACGCACACCTTGGTTCCAAACAGTTCTGAAAAAGCATCATCAAGCTGACGGCTTTTGTCATCTGCGCCATAGGGCAGGGCACTGGCATCGCTTTCAGCAGCAATGGCTGCAAGGATTTCCGGGCAGATCGGCGTGACATTATCAGATGAAAAATTCATGGGGGCCTCGATCGGAAGGGGCACTATGCGCGGTGCCATGCAAAAGGATCGTCTTGGTGGTCTGCCAAGATTGTTTGGAATTTGTACGCTTGGCAAGCCCGCGATGCAGATCGTCTATTTGCTGGTGGCGACAAAGACACCATCCCAGTCGGCCGGTGGCGGTGTTTGCCGAAACAGGGCGATGCGTTCTGCATAAAGATCATAAAGAACAGCAAGCGATGCAAAGCCGTCTGCGGCATCTTGGCATTGTGCGATCAATTGCAGGGCATCATCCCAGTGTTGATTGCGATAGGCGACAAGCATTGCCTTGTGCAAACCGTTAAAGGTTTTGAATTCCGATGCAACTGCCATGGCACCGTCGCCCAGAAGGGCAAAAATATGCACGGCTTCGCTTTTGCCTTTAACTGCAATCAGGTCCAGTTCAATGATCGCAAAGTCATCCCCAACCCGTTTTGCGACATCCTCGCCCAGGACGATATCGACACCATAATTTTTTGACTGTCCCTCAAGTCGCGAGGCAAGGTTGACCGCATCGCCCAGCACCGAATAGTCGAACCGCTGGTCTGATCCCATATTGCCGACAAGACAATCGCCGCAATTGATCCCGATGCCGACATTTAATGGCAAGAAGGTTTCGTTTGCCTGTTTGGCTTCTTGCCGGCGTTCTTCGTTTAGCTGTTTGAGCGCATTGCGCATGGCAAGTGCGCTGTCGCATGCGTTATGAGCATGGTTTTCAACATCAAGTGGCGCATTCCAGAACGCCATGATGCAGTCGCCCATATATTTATCAATCGTCCCTTCGCGATCGAGAATACATTCCGTGAGCGGCGTTAAAAGACGGTTGATCAGGCGGGTCAGGCCTTGCGGATTGGATTTGAAACCTTCGGAGATTGCGGTAAAGCCACGGACATCACAGAACATCAAAGTCATGTCACGGGTTTCCCCGCCCAACCGCAGACGTTCGGGATGTTCGGCCAGTTGGGCGACAAGTGCTGGTGAAAGATAGTTGGCAAAAGCTGCGCGCACTTGCCGGCGTTCGCCTTCGGTGCGCATAAAGCCAAGAGAACTTGTCGCAAGATAAACTGCAGCCAGCCCAACAACCGGATAAAGCGGATCAATCAGGACCAGTTCCTGTTTATATGCCCACCATGAAATCCCGATTGCACTGGCGGTAATGACTGCGCCGATAATGGCTGGCCATACAGCGCCCAGTCGCGGAACAGTCAAAATAAAGAAGATCCCGACGATAAGAAGAACCAGCATTTCAACTTCTGCGGCCCAGTATGGCCGGGTCAGAAAATGTTCAAGCAACATTTGCTCAAGCATCTCGGCATGGACTTCGACACCGGGGATGACCCGGTCAAGCGGGGTGGAACGCAGATCAAGCAATCCTGCGGCACTTGTGCCCAGCAACACCATCTTGTGTTGCAAAACCTCGGCGCCAACCGATCCGTTCAGGATGTCGGTTGCCGACAGATAGCGGTCTTTTTGATGGCCGGTGAAATGCACCCACATGTATCCGGCGTGATCGGTCGGAATGGTTACGGCCCCGACCCGCACAGAAGAGATGCCTTCTGAGCTGGTCCAGCGTGTGCTGCCGCTGGCGCCAGACATCCGCACGAGCATGGTTTGCGGTGCGTTTTGCAAAACGCGCATCATCTCAAGCGTCAGGGTCGGATAAACGGGTTTTCCGATCACCGGCTGTTCGTGATCAAGGGCGGCGAGCAACGGAACCCGCCGCACAATCCCGTCCTGACCAGGGGATACATTGATCAATGCATTTCCGGTTGCCGCCCCTTCAAGAACATCAAGGTTCTTCGCCGCACTTGGCAATACGGGGACGAAATCCGAAAGCTTGCGCCCGGCTTCGCCCGCCGCACTGAAATTGCCGACCTGACGGGGCAGGGTTTCAAAGGTGCCGTTACGGAGTTGAACGGCGGTGACGACATTGCCCGTACCTTGAATGAATTGTGCAAACAGTTGATCGTGGTCGGGCAGTTCCTTGGCCATTTCGGCAATGCGGTCGCGTTCCGGGCTTTGGGGCCAATCGTCAACCACACGCAAAGGCGATGTGCGATCTGGTTCGGCAAAAACCATGTCAAAGCCGACAACACTCGCACCATTCGCGCGCAGCCTGTAAAGCAATTTCGCAAGCTTGGTGCGCGGCCAGGGCCATTGACCTTCTTCTTGCAGACTACGTTCATCAATATCGATGATGCGCACACCGACATCTTCGAACTGTCTTGGCGAAATCTGCTGATAAAGGTCAAAAACCGTCAGGCGCAATTGATCAATGACCGGCACATTCTGCCACCGCAAAAAAATGCAGATAAACAGGATCGCCAGCGGAACAATATATTGCAGGCCGGTCAAAAGACCGACTTTACGCATGCGCATGAAAAATGACCATGTTGCAGCCGTACCGTTTTATGGTTGTTCTGCCATCAGTGTTAAAGACCCGCCTTCACCTTGTGGAACAGCATCTACTTTAAGATTGAAATCGACATTCGTTGCATCTGTAAATGTTGCAGATACATCGCATCCCATTGTTTCACAAGCGTTTCCAGAAGGTATGCTGAAATCGCTCTGATCGAAACTGACCGGTCCATTCGCACCGGAATAATCGAAGTTTGAAATGCCGGTCTCTCCCAGAATATCGTTTTGGGGATCAAGGCTGCCATCGTTTATATTTGTGAATTCAAGAGTGATCTGGCGGCTGCTGTAGTCGACTGCTGCATAAAAGTCGTATGACAGTTGGCTGCCTGAAATAGTTGTACTATTTGAAGCAGATCCACCTGTCACCTGACGAATGGCATCATAGGTAAATCCGCTTTCGGTGTTGTTATTCAAGATTGACGTGGTTTCGGTTACGTTCTCACCACTATTTACCGAGTCCAACTGGACCATCGCCATGCGGAATGCCTGGGCACTGTTTGAGCCGGTCTGGTTTTGTGCCTGACCGGTTTGTTGTTCGGTCACGGTCGGTTGCTGTTCACCAGATCCACCTGACGACCCGGAAGAAGATCCTTCGTCGTCCCCTTCGTTACCGCCACCTGATGTGGTTTGACGCAGATTGGTTGAAAAATCAAAGGTGGCGCCGTTTGTCGGGAACCGGGTCGGCGGGGTCACGTTATTGTGCGAGACAAAGACACCGAAATTCTCGCCGGTAACGTTTTGCAAATTGCCGTTATTGTTGAACACGGCAAAGGCCCCCGGACGAGACGTCGTATCGTTGCGTTGCGTTCCCGGGCCCTGATTGACCGCCATAAAGACCTGTTGATTGGCGGCATCCGGATCAGGTGTATCAAAGCTTCCCGGGACCATCTGGTTTGCTTCGGCGGCGGTCATTGACCGGATAAGGCCGATGGTGCCGCGAATGCCGATTGATCCAACGGGTAAATTCACATCCATGCTTGATGGATTATTCAGGGGAATTTTCCCGGTGACAAAGCGCATCACGCCTTTGGCCATGTCTGTGACGATGCGTCCTTCGCCGGTCGCAGGGTCATAGACAAATTCATCAATCGCGATATCGCTGTTCGGGCCGATGGTAAAGACAGTCTCATCCAGCAACAGAACCTGCATGCCGGAATCAGCCGAAGTGGTAATACGATCACCGAGATAGACCGGCATACCGCTTTCGACCAGAATACCGACTTCACCGGTGGCTTTGGCGATCGTGATGTCGCCCGTCACTGCGGCAGATACACCGGCCATTTCGGCCTGGACGTTTGCCTTGGCTGATTGAATAGGCAGCATGTTTATTGCGGCCATGACGGGCAAGCACAGAAATGCCGCGGTTGCGACAGGGCGCAATATTGATTTGTGCTTTGAGACGGAGAATGACGTTTTGTTCATGACTAGAACTCCCAGCGGCGCGTCAGCAAAACCTGCGCACGTGCGTTATGGTATTCATAGTTGGGGATATTTGACTCTGTATTCAGGTATTCGCCAGTTACAGACCAACTGATCGGGGCCAGAAACGCCGATATTTTTTTGGCTGTTTCGCTATCTCCGAACAAGTCGCTTGGCAGTATTGCGGCCAGCGGCGCGCCATATGTCAGGCGCAGTCGCGTGCTACGATCTGTTCGGCGTTGTGGGGAGTTTCCGGTGGTCAGAAAATCAGCTTCTCGATACTGATCGACGTTATAACGGATGCTCCCGCTGATATAGTTGCCTCCACCCAAGAGATAAGAGTGGGTTATTTCCCCACCCAGACTGTCGTAACTATAGTAATTGCGCGCGGCTTCTTTTTTTCCGGTCGAAAGGTTCATCGCGGTGCGATGATTGGGCGACCAGCTGTAATTCCCGCCGATGCGTGCCCCGTATCGCTGACCGGAATGCAGACGAAGCGCACTTGATTCTGTTGTATTCTGATAGCGTTCGTCGGAATAGCTGACATCGCCATTCAGGTTGAAAAACGGGCGTATATTCCAGTCGCCACGCAGGCGCACAGTGCGTGCTGTGAGGTATTTCTCGCGCGAAAGCGATTGCGCCGTCTGGTTCAGCGTCGGCGTGATCATCCAGTAGCCGCCACGTATACGCCCGCCGATCTCCGCAGAGAAAGATCCAAGGTCAAGTGTGTCGAGCTGCACCTGGTCACTGCCATAGCCGGTCACACTGGCAAAAATCTCGTGACCTTCCTGATATCCGAGGTCATAGCTCAGGTCATAGCGCAGCGCGCCGATATAAGCGATGTCATTCTTTGGTTTGTCAGCGCTTTCTGTGACGTCTGTCAGCGTGCCGGTCAGCAGTTTGGTCTTGTCGTTGGGGGCTGCATTACGGTTGCTGTCGATCTGGCTGCCAAGTGTCAGGGTCAGGCTTTGTGACAGACGTTTGCGCCGGCGTTCGATCGCATTGATATATTGCAAGATGTTTGCTTCGACCTCTGGCGAAATATTCATTTGCAACAGGCGGTCAAACTGGATGCGTGCTTCATCAAGGCTATCAAGGCGATAGAGCACGATTGCGTAATAAAGGCGGACCGGGGCAAGGTCAGGGTCAAGAACCAGAATGCGTTCAAGTGTTGCGGATGCACTGCGGACTTCGCCGCGCGCCAGCTGTGCTTTGGCCCAGCGGAAGTTCAGGACAATATCATCAGGGTTGGCGAGAATATCGGCATAGGTAATTTCGTCACCGTTATCTGTGCGCAACAGAAAGTTTGCCCGAGCGGTAACGTCGGTTAACCGTTCGAAGTCTTCCGAGAATTCCCGTGCTTCGTTTGTACGCACATCAATACTTTGCTGTGCGCGCACTTGGTGTGACACACATGCAAAAAACGCCAAACCGGTCAGAAACGACGCGGCAGCGCGCTGATATAACCCTGTATTCAAGCTACTTCCCAACCCTTATCAGATCATGGCACTTGGCCCTTGCAACAGATCGTCAAAGCTATCGCCGGATGACGATATCTGATTGCAACCACAACCTTTTGATTTCTCAAAGAAGATTATGGGTTTTGCCTGGTTTGTGAAAGCCACTCAATGGGTTGGGTTGTCTTATCTCGTAAGGATAGGTTTTTCTATCTCAAGTATGAGCGGCTCCCGTTATGGTTGCGGAATTTATCACTGTACTCTTCTTGAAATTATACCGCTGTTCCACCTACGGTTAAACCGTCAATGCGAAGCGTCGGTTGCCCGACACCAACAGGGACACCTTGTCCATCTTTGCCGCAGGTCCCAATACCGTTATCAAGGGCCATGTCATTGCCGATCATGGAAACCTTGGTCAGGCTGTCGGGGCCATTGCCGATCAGGGTGGCCCCTTTGACCGGTGCGCCCAGCTTGCCGTTTTCGATCATATAGGCTTCTGATGCCGAAAACACGAACTTGCCCGATGTAATGTCAACCTGACCACCGCCAAAGTTCACGGCATAGATGCCGTTTTTGACCGAGGCCAGAATTTCTGCCGGGTCCTTGTCGCCACCGAGCATATAGGTGTTGGTCATGCGCGGCATGGGCGCATGGGCGTAGGACTGGCGACGTCCGTTGCCGGTGGATTTCACCCCGGTTAAACGGGCATTCAGGCGATCTTGCATAAAGCCCTTAAGAATACCGTCCTCGATCAGAACGGTTTGCTGGGTCGGAGTGCCTTCGTCATCAATCGAAAGCGACCCGCGACGGTCATGAATGGTGCCGTCATCGACAACCGTGACACCCGGCGATGCAATCCGCTGGCCTAAAAGCCCGGCAAAGGCAGAGGTGCCCTTGCGATTGAAATCGCCTTCAAGCCCGTGACCAATGGCCTCGTGCAGCAAAATACCCGGCCAGCCCGGGCCAAGCACCACGGTCATTTCGCCGGCCGGGGCGGCAACAGAATCAAGGTTCACAACCGCTTGGCGGAGCGATTCATCAACGGCCTTTTTCCAGGTTTTCTCATCAAAGAACCCGTCATAACCAATACGCCCCCCTTCGCCGTGCGATCCGGTTTCCATGCGGTCGCCCTGTTTGACCACGACCGAAACATTGAAACGCACCAGCGGGCGGATATCGCCAATACGCTGCCCGCCGGAACGCCAGATCTGAACCGCCTGCCAGTTGCCCGAGATTGATGCCGAAACCTGCACAACGCGCGGGTCCCGCGACCGGGCATAGGCATCAATCTGTGCCAGAAGGTCAACCTTGGCCTCAAAGGTTGCCTCACCCAGCGGGTTCACATCGGAATAAAGCGACACATTGGTGCCAATCGATCCCAGATCGACCTTGCCCGACCGGCCCGATCCAACCGCCTTGACCGTTTCGGCGGCACGCGCAACTGCGTCGTTGGACAGTTCATTGGAATGCGAAAAGGCGGTTGCCTCGTCGGCAACGGCACGCAGACCAAAACCCTGTGCTGTATCAAAGTTTGCACTGCGCAGGCGGCCATCATCCCAGACAAGGCTTTCGGATTGACGATATTCAAGGAACAGTTCCCCGTCTTCTGCCGTGCCAAGCGCATCATTGACCTGTGTTTCAAGCCGGTCGCGATCAAGCTCGCCCTTGGCGAAAAACAGATTGTCGGTGGTGCGAAGATCGGTCATGGAACCTCCTTGGGGCCGGGACTGAGCGGCCAGAGAAAATGTTTTTCCCTTCCGGATCAAGCTAAGGGCAGGTGTTTCCCCGGCAATTGCCGGGCTGCGAATACCCTAGATCTTTATCCTGACAGGTACTTCATCGGGTACGGGCCGTGCCGTAACCCGAAAGGTTTATATAGACAGCAATACCCAATTATGAAAGCCCGTAACAATGTTTGTCGCGGAACGGGTTCGTCTTGGGCGCCGGGATGATGGAGCGATCAAATTGTCGCGCGCAGCTTGAAAGCCGCATAGGTCGCGGTGCCGACCAGAACAACCGCACCGGCCTGATGGGCAACACCAAGCGGCAACCAGACAACGCTTAGCAGCGTTGAGATGCCAAGGGCAACCTGAAGGCAGGCCGCTGCCAGCACAAGGTGTGTGGCAAAGCGTTGATCCGCGTCGAGATCCCATTTGCCCGCACGCCACCAGAACACCAGCACCATCACAAAGGTCAGTTTCGCCAACCAGCGATGGTCCCATTGTACGGTCATATGGTCTTCAAACGGGGCCAACCATGTCGGGTCAAAGACATAAATCCCGTCAGGGATCAGTTGCCCATCCATCAGCGGGAACGTGTTATAGGCATGCCCGGCATTCAGGCCGGCAACAAAGCCGCCAGACAGGGCCGTAAACACAATCAGGCCAAGCAACCAGATTGCACGTTTTGAGGGTTTGGTTGCTATTGCCCGTGGGCGAAGCTGTTGCAGGCCAACCCACAGCAGAGCGATGAAAATCACCAATGCCAGGCCAAAGTGCGCGGTCAGGCGGTACTGGCTGACATCGGGGCGATCAACCAGACCGCTCATCACCATGTACCAGCCCATCAGGCCTTGAAGGCCGCCAAGGATGAAAAGCCCCCAAAGTTTCCATTTCGTTGCACGATCAATGGATTTTTTGGCCAGGAACCAGACAAAGGGCACGAAAAACACAACCCCGATCAGCCGTCCCCAAAGACGGTGGATGAATTCCAGCCAGAAGATCGATTTGAAATCCTCGACCGACATCCATGCGTTGATTTTCTGGAACTCGGGATACTGGCTGTATTTTTCATAAAGCGTTTGCCAGTCGGCTTCGCTCATCGGCGGGATGATGCCGGTAAAAGGACGCCATTCCACAATCGAAAGCCCGGATTCCGTCAGGCGCGTCAGACCCCCGATCACCACCATGATGAACACCATTGCCGCACAGGAAAACAGCCAGATGGCGACGTTTTTGTTGGCTTGGGGCTGCGTAAGGTTGATTTCGGACAGGGCGGGGGCGGCACTGCTGGACATCTGGACGCTCTCTTAACAGGATCTTCTGACGGACGTGCTTTTGAAATTCGGCTCAATATAGGGCGGTTTTGCAAAAATTGCAGGAAAAGCTGTACGGCAAAACCAAGAAGGTTGGATCAGCCGGGTTTTGATCATTAATACAAATTAATAATGTTGTTTTTTTATAAAACACATAAAAAATGTATTGAATAATTGTTTATCCACACTCATATTCATGGGCAATAGAGAGAAACCCGCATTTGAGGATCGACGATGTTTCCCATCAATCTGGATCTGACGCGACTTTCGGTCGCTTTGGTCGGCAACGGTCAGGCCACCCTGAACCGTTTGCGCCAGTTTGACGGTGATGGGGCCAAATACGTCACCGTCTATTCCGAAGACCCGATTCCCGAACTGGCCAAGCAGGCCGGTGACAGGTTGCAGCGTTATTTGCCTAATTCGGCAGATATCAACGCTGCCTCGATCATGTTTATCATCGACATTGACTTAAAAAAGGCTGCGGAACTGGCCTCAACGGCCAAGGCGGTCGGGACAATTTCCAATGTCGAGGATGTAAAACAATATTGTGATTTTTCGTCGCCTGCCCGCATTCAGCGCGGCGATCTGCTGATCACGGTGTCGACCAATGGCAAAAGCCCAAGGCTTGCAGGGCGTATTCGTCGTGCTATAGAACAGTGGTTCGATCCGAGATGGTCTGAGCGTCTCAACATTCTTGCCGCCGAGCGTGCGAAATGGAAGGCGAATGGTGCTGATATGAAGCAGTTGTTGGAGAAAACCGACGATTTTATTGATCGTCGTGGATGGTTGCCATGAATGTGATGCGTGAAGAAGACATCGTCACCGGTGGCTCCATGTCCGTTGAAGAGGCAACTGACCGTGCAGCTGCGTTACTAAGCAGGTATGGAAATTTGCAAGGGGCTGCACTGATCGAACCAATGGTGCACGAAGAATTCAACGGTCGCATCACCATGACCTCGTCCTTCGGCACAGAGGCGGCTGCTCTTTTGGCGTTGGTTGCCGAGGTCGATCGTGATTTGCCGGTGATTTTCCTTGATACCCGTAAGCTGTTTGGTGAAACCCAC
This sequence comes from Thalassospira sp., assembly GCA_048264285.1. Taxonomy (GTDB): domain Bacteria; phylum Pseudomonadota; class Alphaproteobacteria; order Rhodospirillales; family Thalassospiraceae; genus Thalassospira. Next base: position 243,371 of record JBLXDD010000003.1, on the reverse strand, counting down.
AGCTATCGCGAGCAACTTGTTGATCAGCTTGGTTTGACCAACATCCGCATCATGCGCCCGGACGCGGAAAAGCTTAAGGCCGATGACCCGAACGGCATGTTGTTTGCCTCTGACACCGCGAAATGCTGCTATCTGCGCAAGGTAGAGCCACTTCAACGTGCGCTTGAAGGCTATGATGCCTGGCTGACAGGGCGCAAACGTTTCCATGGTGGTGAACGCGATGCGCTTCCGGTCATCGAACCGGCGGGGTCGCGGATCAAGATCAATCCGCTGGCAGGCTACAAGCGTGAAGATATCGAAGATATCTTTGAACATCGCGCTTTGCCGCGACACCCGCTTGAAGCCGAAGGCTTCCTGTCGATTGGCTGCATGCCCTGCACCGAACGTGTTGATCCCAACACGACCGATGTCCGTGCCGGTCGCTGGGCCGGGCAGGACAAGACCGAGTGCGGCATTCACTACATTATCTAAGCTGACAATGCTTAAACGAAAAACCCGGCTGATCTGGCCGGGTTTTTTGTTAAATGGTGATGCCCTGAAGCTTCCTAAACAGGGTTACGGCATAGCGATCCGTCATGCCGGATATGTAATCCATGACCCGCATCAGGCGACTGTAAAGATCGGGGGCTTCCATCAGTTTGCCCGACAACAGCTTATCAATCCGGTCGGCCTGCGGTGGCAGGCGTTTGCCGTGGTTCTTATGTTCGTCTATGTCGATTGCGGCCCGCACAAAACTGTCCAGCAGGCCGTTGATGACCTCGAACCCGGCCATTTCAATCGGCAGGACATGCGGTGCGTTATAGATCTTTTGCACCGCGAGTTTCTTGCACGCCTTGGCATGCGGCCCGAGCGGGGTGTTGGCAAGCAAATCGCCTTCGATGGTGCCGCTTAAAAGTGCGTCTTCATTTTCAATAAAGGCATCAACGGCGGCCTTGACCAGATTGCCAATCGCCTTGCCGCGCAAAAAGCCGATCCGGTCATTTTCCGATTTTTCGGCATACCAGCCCTCGGCACGCAGGTCTTTCCAGCGTTGTTCGGCATCGCCATCATATTTTTCGGGGTGGCGGGCAATCGGGGCAAGGGCGCGTTCGACTTCTTCAAAACTGACACAGCCCAGTTCCCAGCCATCTTCAAGATCAACCACGGAATAACAGATGTCATCGGCCGCCTCGACCAGATAAACCAGCGGATGGCGCCGCCATGCCCCGTCAAACCCTTCAAGCGGCATAAGGCCGCAAACCCGTGCAATCGCATGGGCGATATCGCGTTCTGCCTGATAATAGCCGGGTTTTTTAAGGCCGGTATATTCCTTGCGACGGGCATCGGGCACCGATGTGCTGCGCGGATATTTGATAAAGCTGCCCAGCGTGCCGTATGTCAGGTTAAGCCCACCGTCAAAGCGCTTCATTTCAAGTTGGCTGATAATGCGCAAGCCTTGCGCGTTGCCTTCGAAATGGCGCAAGTCTTCAAGTTCCGGCCCCGAAAGACGTGATGTCAGTTCATCCTTGGCAAGGCGCGATGTGGTGAACCATTCATTGATGGCATCTTCGCCGGAATGTCCGAATGGCGGGTTGCCGATATCATGCGCCAGGCAGGCTGCCTGCACCATATAGCCGATATCGGCCACGGTGGTTTCTGATCCCTTGGGCAGGTTTTTGACGATATGCGCGCCGGCCATCAGGCCCAATGACTGCCCGACAGAGCCGACCTCAATCGTGTGGGTCAGGCGGGTATGGACATGATCATTTTCCGATAAGGGGTGAACCTGCGTTTTGTTTTGCAGACGCCGGAACGAGGATGAAAAAATCACCCGGTCGACATCGATCTGAAACGGGCTGCGGCCATCGGGTGTCGGATAGGGCGCACCTTCGGGCAGGCGTACCTTGCCATCCTTGAATTCAAGCCGATGAGAAGAAAGAAGATCTTCCCAGCGCATTTTATCGCCGGAACCCTGTACAGACGACGCCACTTTTTACCCCTGTCCAAATCAAATGTTATTATCGGGCAACTTTAACGGGCCGGGGAGTCCGGTGCAATCGGACAAACAGTCTTTGACCCGATTGCACCGCGTTTATGGGCAATCAGCCAAAGAACCAGCTTTGCGGGTTGTCAATCGGGCGTCCGTTAAGGGCGCGCAAAAGCCCGACCACATTGCGCCCGACAAACCAGGCGGTGGTGTAAAGCGCCATCAACCCTACAATCGCCCAGCCCAGAAGCGGCACCCAGCCAATCACGAAGGTAAAGAAACCAAGAATGATGGCATAAAGGATACTGATCCAGAATGTACGGATCACAAAGGTGTAGTGGCTGTTGGTCCAGTGATTGTCGTCTTCGCGCGCGATATAGGACACAATCAGCGCGATAAAGCCGGTGGCAAATGCGGTAAACAGGGTTGCGATCATCAGCCCGTAACAGACAAGGGCCGTATTGCCGCCGCGCTCGTCAGTATGGCGCGGTGTGCTGTCAAAAGACGCATCCTGACCGTGGATATGGTCGCTCATGGATAAAATCCTATCAAAGTTGTCGCAATCCCCATCGCGTCTTTGCCATCATATAGCGCGAAAGTTTAAAAATGCTAACGCCAGTTGGTATCTTTGTCACCAAAACCGGTGTTAGTCCTGTGATAGTGTGCATCACACAATTTTTACGCCCGATTGACCGGGTTTTGCCTCGACTCTTTGCAAATTCGCCCTACATTTGGCGCCATGTTGTCAATTGACCAAAACAGGAATTTCCGCATGTCGGACTATGATTTTGATTTGTTTGTGATCGGTGCCGGATCGGGGGGCGTGCGTGCCGCCCGTGTTGCATCGGGATATGGCGCAAAGGTTGCCATCGCCGAAGAAAGCCGGGTCGGCGGTACCTGTGTGATCCGTGGTTGCGTGCCCAAAAAGCTTCTGGTGTATGGTGCACACTTTGCCGAGGATTTCGAAGATGCTGCCGCCTATGGCTGGACCCTGCCGGGCGAGCCGAGCTTTAGCTGGAAAACCCTGATCGCCAACAAGGATGCCGAGATTGACCGTCTGAACGGCATCTATAAAAAGCTTCTGGCCGGATCAAATATTGAACTGTTTGAAAGCCGCGCGGTCCTGAAAGACGCCCACACCATTGCTGTTGGCGACAAAACCGTCACGGCGGAGCGTATCCTGATTGCGGTGGGCGGAACACCTGTCATGCCCGATATTCCGGGCATCGAACATGCCATTTCATCCAATCAGGCCTTCCATCTTGAAGACTTGCCAGACAGGATTGCGGTTGTCGGTGGTGGTTATATCGCGGTTGAGTTTGCCGGTATCTTCGCAGGCCTTGGCGCGAATGTGACCCAGTTCTATCGCGGCGAGCAGATCCTGCGCGGTTTTGATAACGATATCCGTACCCATCTGGCCGAGGAAATCGTCAAAAAGGGCATTGATCTGCGCCTGAACACCAATGTCACGGCGATTGCCAAAAATGATGACGGGTCGCTCAGCCTGACGCTCACCGGTGGTGGTCATCAGGAAGTCGACGCCATCATGTTTGCCACGGGGCGCGCACCCAAAACCCATGGTCTGGGGCTTGAACAGGCCGGTGTGGAACTCAATGACAAGGGCGCGATCAAAACCAATGCCGGTCTTCAGACCAGTGTGCCAAATATCTATGCCGTTGGTGATGTGCGCGATCACATCCAGTTGACCCCGGTTGCCATCAAGGAAGGCATGTCATTTGCCGATACGGTTTATGGCGGCAAGCCGTGGTCCATGAGCTATCAGGCTATCCCGACCGCGGTCTTTAGCCAGCCACCGGTCGGCACTGTCGGCCTGTCCGAGGAAGAGGCACGCGCCAAAGGCATGGATGTCGAAATCTATAAATCGACCTTCAAGCCGATGCGCCATACCCTTTCGGGGCGTGATGAAAAAACGCTGATGAAACTGATCGTCGATAAAACCACTGACGTCGTTTTGGGCGCGCATATGGTCGGCCCGGATGCAGCCGAAATCATTCAGGGTATCGGCATTGCGGTCCGCATGGGGGCGACCAAGGCCCAGTTTGATCAGACTGTCGCGGTCCATCCGTCTGCGGCCGAGGAATTTGTCACCATGCGGTTCCCGGCCAGCTAACCCCTGTGCTGCCTATGAGAAATTGCTCAAGACTCGGGACCTGTTCACTTGACCATTCGACCCGAATTAATAGGTCCAGAGCCTGAAACAAAGGCGACATCCAACCGATGTCGCCTTTGTCATATGTGACGCCCAGTGCGATTAAAACGGCAACGGCGCGTTATCCACCACTTCCTTCATGACAAAGAAAGTGCGGGTTTGACGGACACCGGGCAGGGCGATCAGTTGATCACCATGCAGATGGTTGAAATCGGCCATGTCGCGCACCCGGATTTTCAGAAAATAGTCGAAATCCCCCGCCACCAGATGACAATCAAGAATAAAGGGCAGGTTGCGGCAATTTTCTTCGAATTCGGCAAAACTTTCCGGGGTGGAGCGATCAAGGACCACGCCGACAATTACCAGCGCAGCCCGGTCGACCTTTTCCGGGGCGATCTGGGCGCGGATGTTTTTGACATAGCCTTCCTCAAACAGCTTTTGCGTACGACGGTGGCAGGTTGCGGCACTGACATTGACCTGTTTGGCAATCTCGGCATTGCCCATGCGGCCATCTTGCTGCAACAGGCGCAAAATCTTGTAATCGATCTTGTCTGGCTCAAATGACATGAAAGAACCTTTCGATTATTCATCAATAAATGAAATATATGATGATTTGATCAGAGTGTGGCGGTCTATCGCGGAAAAATCAATCTGAACTACGAGAGCACCTTTCAAACGCACCGCGCTAGCCTGAAGACGGTTTCAATCCGTTTTCAGGAGTCTCCGATGAATTTGCAGAAGTTTGAAAAATATCCGCTCACCTTTGGCCCTACCCCGATTGAGTCCTTGCCGCGCTTGTCTGCCCATCTTGGCGGGGATGTCGCACTTTACGCCAAGCGCGAGGATTGCAATTCAGGTCTGGCCTTTGGCGGGAACAAGGTCCGCAAGATGGAATATATCATTCCTGATGCCATCAAATCCGCGGCCGATACGCTGGTGACTATCGGCGGGGTGCAATCCAACCATACCCGCCAGGTTGCCGCAATTGCAGCCAAGATCGGCATGAAATGCCGGTTGGTGCAGGAAAGCTGGGTACCGTTCAATGATGCGGTTTATGACCGGGTCGGTAACATCCTGATGAGCCGGGTAATGGGCGCACAGATCGAGCTGGTTGATGAAGGATTTGACATCGGCATTCGCGAAAGCTGGGAAGCCGCCCTTGAGGACGTAAAGGCCAAGGGTGGCGTGCCCTATGCCATCCCGGCGGGTGCATCGGTGCATAAATATGGCGGACTTGGATTTGTCGGCTTTGCCGAAGAAGTCCGCGCCCAGGAAGCAGAACTTGGCTTTAAGTTCGACTATGTGGTGGTCTGCACTGTTACCGGATCAACCCATGCCGGGATGGCGGTTGGATTTGCCGCAGACGGCCGGGCAGACAAGGTGATTGGTATTGATGCATCGGCAACACCCGAGAAAACCCGCGCACAGGTGCTGGAAATCGCCCAAAAAACAGCTGACCTTGTCGAGCTGGACGGCGGCATATCGGATCGCGACATTACCCTGATCGAAGATTATGCCTATCCGCTTTATGGTGTGCCATCGGATGAAACCAACGAAGCCATTCGTCTTTGCGGACGCCTTGAAGGCATGATGACCGACCCGGTTTATGAAGGGAAATCGATGCAGGGCATGATCGACCTGGTGCGCAAGGGATACTTCCCCAAGGGGTCAAAAGTTCTGTATGCCCATCTTGGCGGCGTGCCTGCGATCAACGCATACAGCTATATCTATCGCAACGGTTAATGGTTTTGGGTAACCAAAGCCAAAAGGGTGGAGCCATCTGGCTCCGCCTTTTTTGCAGAATGATGACGTTCAACTTGCCGTTTTGGCATCAGAGGTCGCGTAACGCCGCTTCAAACCCGAAATAGCGGTTTGGGCGACGTCTTCAAGCGGGGCTTCGATCGAAACAATCAGCGGGTCTTCATCTGGGGTCGGTGGTTCAAGATCGTGAAACTGACTGTCAAGAAGCTGCGAGGGCATGAAATGATCTGCCCGGTTGTTCATGCGTTCAAAGATCAGTTGGCGGGGACCATCGAGGAACACGATACTGAGCGATCCCAAGCGTGTGCGCAGATAATCGCGATATCGGCGCTTTAATGCCGAACAGGCAATAAACACAATGTCGGGAAACGGATTGCCGGATGGGCGCGTCGGATCGGTCGATTGACCGATATGCTCGGCGGCGGTGGAAACAGCATCCAGCCACGGCCAACGCATTTCATCATTTAACGGCAAGCCTCGGCTCATATGGTCGACATTGGCCTTTGGGTGATGGTCATCGGCATCAAGCCATGCATTATCGGTCATATCGGCAAGATGGCGGGCAAGTGCTGTTTTGCCGGACCCTGATACGCCCATGACGACAACATATTCGGTTTGCCGGTTCATGTGTTTTTTTGTTCTCGCGCGTTTTTCTGGTCAGGGCATGGTCTGAGTGGCCCTGCCGGGTTTCGATGTTAGCGCTAACATAATGTTAGCGCTAACATCGGGTCAACATCCGATCTCATCTGGCGTCACAAGATGCTTGAGGGGGAACAAAAGACGTAATAAATGTATCAGGATGAGAAAGCGCAGAGGGGCCGGGCGGCCAACCATTTCTGATGTGGCCGAAAAGGCCGGGGTAAGCACGATTACGGTTTCGCGTGCCTTGCGTGATCCGTCAAAGGTGTCTGGTCACCTGCGCCGCAAAATCGACAATGCGGTCAAAAAGCTCAATTATGTGCCGCATTCGCATGCCAGCGCGCTGGCTTCGACCCGTTCCAACAATATTGGCGTGATTGTCCCGTCGCTGACCAATCATGTTTTTGCCGATACCCTGCGCGCGATCTATGATGCCTTTGATCAAAGCATCTATCAGGTGCAGCTTGGCAATTCGCGCTATGACGCCAAAGAGGAAGAGCGTCTGGTGCGAACGTTTCTTGGTCAAAGGCCATCGGCAATGATCGTTGCCGGCACGGATCAGACAGATGTTACGCGCGGTCTTCTTGAACAGGCCGGTTGTCCTGTGGTGCAGATCATGGAAATCGGCGATGACCCGATTGATATGATGGTCGGCTTCTCACATTTTGAGGGCGGGCGTGCAGCGGGCGTTCATCTTGTGCAAAAGGGTTATAAGCGCATCGGGTTTCTTGGTGCGCGGATGGATCCGCGATCACGTCGCCGTCTGGAAGGCTTCAAAGCAGCGATGCAGTCGGGCGGGCGCTATGACCCCGACCTGATCATGACAACTTCGGACTCATCAAGTGTGACGCTTGGTGCAGAGATGATCGGGCAATTTCGTGCGCGTCGGCCTGATCTTGATGCGGTATTTTGCAACAATGACGATCTGGCTTTGGGCGCGCTTTTCGGGTGTCAGAAAGCAGGTATTTCCGTTCCCGACGAGATGGGCGTTATCGGCTTTAACGACCTTGAAATGATGGCAGCAAGCTATCCGTCTTTGACCTCGATCCGCACAGACCGCTACGGGATTGGCAAACATGCGGGTTCCCTGATCCAAAGCGCGCTTGATGGTGAAACACCCGATCAGAAGGTCATTGATGTCGGGTTCGAATTGCAGCAGCGTGAAAGCACATCACGGGTGCGCTAGATTTTGATCGGTCTCTGGTAGGGGAAAACGTTCGGCAAGTGCGCTTAGGGTTTCGCGTGGTCCGGTGATTTTGATGCGTGTGCCGTCTGTATCAAACTGACGGTCTAAAATGGTGATGCCATCCTGTGCGCAGGCTTGTTCAAGCGTTCCGGCATCGGAAAAGCCGGCAAACAGTTCGGCTTCGCCCTGCGGGATATAGTCAATGATCTCTGCGGCGTCACAGACTGCATTCGCCGCCCCGCTATAGGCGCGCACCAGCCCGCCGGTGCCAAGTTTTGTGCCGCCGAAATAGCGTGTCACGATCACGGCAACATTAATCAGATCGCGCCCCTGAAGCACCTTAAGGCAGGGAATGCCCGACGTGCCCGATGGTTCGCCGTCATCCTTGCCATGTTCGATCAATTGTTCTTCATCATTGAGATAGCGATAGGCATTCACATGGTGATTGGCCTTGGGATGAAGCGCGCGCAACTCATCGATCCGCTTGGAAAGATCGTCATGAAAAACGAGTTCGGCCAGAAAGCGGGATTTCTTTTCTTCGGTTTCGGCAAAGGCAGGGCGGGCGATGGTTTTCATGGATATGCTGATAGCAAAGCTGTGTCTGTAATGCCAGTATGCGCAAACAGCTTTCCGATCAGGATCACGCCGAAAATAATCAGCATGATCAGGACCACCTTGCGGAAGGTTTCGGCATCCAGTCGGTCGCGGACAATCATGCCAAGCTTGGTTCCGATATAGACCGGCACCAATCCGGCCAAGGAAATCCAAAGCGTATCAAGCGTGAACAGGCCAAGCTGCGCAAGGCCAAGCGCCATCACGATACTTGAAAGACTAAACGAGATATTGATCGCCTGCAGAAAACGTTTCGGATCAAGGCGAAGCGATAGCAAAAACGGCAAGACCGGCATGACCTGCGAACCGGTAATGCCATTCACAAACCCGGTCAAAAAACCTGAAAATGGCGCGATTTTCCGTGCGAGCTTGTCGGACAAAGGGTTACCCGGCCGAAACAGGGTGATGATGCCGTAAATCATCAGGACCACCCCCAAAACCGCCCCGGCCAAAAGGGTGTCGACCATTTCAAGAACTGCAAGGCCAAGGATCAATCCGGGAATGGTTGCCAGAAACATCGGCCAGAAGCGGCCGATGGTTTCGCGAAAATGGCCTGTTTGCGCCATGATGATCGAATTGCTGACCAGCGACGGGATAATAACAAGCGGCATCCCGGCCTTAAGGCCAAGACCCATTGCAAGAATTGGCAATGCCGACGTGGAAAAGCCCAACCCCGTCGCCCCTTTTACAAAGGCTGCGATGAAATAGGCGCAAGCGATGATGGCAAGTGTTTCAAAGGACATTCAGGGGCCGGGGCTGTGATGGTGGTGGTGTGCATCGGCAGTGTGCCCGGAATTGTTCGTCTGCGCAATTCATCTGGCGTGTGCCGATCCGTGTTCATGTGATTGCACTTGACCGGATTCGCACATAAATGAAGGATACCGGGCGGCAGAAGTCGGCTTTTTCAAAGCTGTGCTTTTTAGAATGGGTGGAATTTTGCGTATATTTTTGGTGGTTTGGTAAAAAATTGCGGGTATTTCTTATCCATAAGTCGAGAAGGGCTGGAAATGCCTTGGCAAAACCCGTATCAAGTTTGGCCCGGTCATTTGATTGACCCGGATGGCGGAATGCCGCCGGAAAATGGATTTGTGTTATATTAGCGGCATGATGATCAACATGCCCGATTGAGAGGAAGCAAATGAGCAAGAGCTGGAGCATTGATAGCTGGCGCAACCTGCCGATCAAGCAGGTGCCTTCTTATCCGGATGCACAGGCCCTTAAGGCCGTAGAGCAAGAGCTCGGCAGCTATCCTCCTTTGGTATTTGCTGGCGAGGCGCGCGCGCTTAAGGAAAAGCTTGGTGAAGTCGCAGAAGGCAAGGCTTTCTTGCTCCAGGGCGGCGATTGTGCGGAAAGTTTCAAGGAATTCCACCCCAACAACATCCGCGACACCTTTAAGGTGATGTTGCAGATGGCGGTTGTCCTGACCTATGGCGCGGCATGCCCTGTGGTCAAGGTTGGCCGTATGGCTGGTCAGTTCGCCAAGCCGCGCTCATCTGACACCGAAACCATCAATGGCGTTGAACTGCCAAGCTATCGTGGTGATGTGGTCAACGGTATCGAATTCACCGAAGAAGCCCGTATTCCGGACCCGCAGCGCCAGATCCGTGCCTATAACCAGTCGGCGGCGACGCTGAACCTTTTGCGTGCCTTTGCACAGGGCGGTTTTGCCGATCTGACCAAAATCCATCGCTGGAACCTGTCCTTTGTCGATGGCAGCCCGGCCGGCGAGCGTTACAGCAAGCTGACCACCCAGATTGACGAGGCGGTCGCCTTTATGGAGGCGTGCGGCATCACAGCAGAAAGTGCGCCGCAGCTGCGCGAGACGGATTTCTATACCTCGCACGAGGCGCTTTTGCTGGGCTATGAGCAGGCACTGACCCGTCAGGACAGCTTGACGGGCGAATGGTATGATTGTTCGTCGCATATGTTGTGGATCGGGGATCGTACCCGCCAGGCTGATCATGCCCATGTTGAATTCCTGCGCGGGGTTAATAACCCGATCGGCATGAAATGCGGCCCGACCATGGATGAGGATGATCTGATCCGTCTGATCGACATCCTGAACCCGCAAAACGAGGCCGGTCGTTTGACCCTGATCGCACGTATGGGCGCAGACAAGGTATTTGATAACCTGCCACGTCTGGTCAAGCGCGTGAAAGCAGAAGGCCGCAAGGTGGTCTGGTCCTGTGATCCGATGCATGGCAACACGATCAAGGCATCAACCGGGTATAAAACCCGTCCGTTCGATGCGATCCTGTCAGAAGTCAAAAACTTCTTTGACGTGCACAAGGCCGAAGGCACCCATGCCGGTGGCGTTCATTTCGAGATGACCGGCACCGATGTGACCGAATGTATCGGCGGGGCGCGTGAAGTCACCGAAGATGCGCTTTCAGATCGCTATCATACCCATTGCGATCCGCGCCTTAATGGTGGTCAGGCGCTTGAACTTGCCTTCCTGATCGCGGAAATGATCAAAAAGGAACGCGATAGCGTCCGGGCAGAACAGATGGCGGCTTCTGCTTGATTGCAGGCAGGTGGTCGTACTGATTGGAAAAGGCGTCTGAAAATTTTTCGGACGCCTTTTCTTATGGATGTTGTCCTGTGCGGAAACAGAGATTTTGGTCGCTTGCAACGAGCCTTGGAGCTATTTGTTGCAAAATTAGTATTAATTGATGAAAAAAATCTACCAATGCGCCTCATATATTCTTAAGTATGAGTAATTGCAGGATGTTCATGCGGACGAGTAAGGGCGAGGGGGCGTGACGGGCATGGTAGATGACGCTGAATTCAGCGTATGGCAAAAGAAGGTGGAGGGAACCAATATTTCCTCGACCACGCTTTTGGCGACCGACTATCTGAACCATTTCAATGAAATTGTTATGTTGCTTGAAATGGTGCCCGATATGCCCGACATGATCGAGGATTGCAAAGAATGGGCGCCGAAAAGCTATCAGCAACATTTCCATGATAGCGCCTTTTCGGACAAGGAACTGGCAATCGAAGCCTATGAGCATGTGCCGCCCCGGTTTCGCAAGCCGTTTGAAGAAACGATCGAACATCTTAATGCGATTGTGTCACATGCGATTTTGCAGCTTGAAAGCATCATCGAAAGCGGTGACGAAGAATTGCTGCGTGTGACGGCCAGCGCGGTAACGACCTCGCTTCAGAAATTCATGGATGTTGCCAGCGGCATTATCCACGGTTCGGCCAAAACCATGAGCCAGGACGAGATCGACGCCGCCCTGGCGTTGTGACCGGCATTCCTGATTGCGATTTTACCGGAAATACGTGCTCAAAAGGCTGCCATTCCCATTCGGCAATTGACAGCGCGCAGGGGCAATCCTATTCCAACAGCATGACAAAGAAACTTGCCATTGCGATTGCCCAGCTGAACCCGATTGTTGGTGATGTGTCCGGGAACCGGGATAAGGTTGTAGCTGCCTGGGAAACTGCGGCTGACCGGGCTGCGGATATTGTTTTGTATTCAGAACTGGTTTTGTCGGGCTATCCGCCCGAAGATCTGGTGATGAAGCCGGCCTTTATGCGTCATCTTCATGAAGCGGTTGAGTTCATTTGTGCCCATACCGCCAAGCGCAAGGATGGTCCGGCTTTGCTGTTGACCACACCGTGGGAGATTGATGGTAAACGCCACAACGCGGTTTTGCTGATTGATCAGGGCAAGATCGTGGATGTGCGGGCCAAGAATGACCTGCCAAATTACGGCGTGTTTGACGAAAAGCGCGTCTTTGCCGCAGGCCCGATGCCAACCCCGATTTCATTCAAGGGAATCAAAATCGGTGTGCCGATCTGTGAAGATGTCTGGACGCCGCATGTGGTTGCCCACCTGGCTGATGCCGGGGCGGAAATCTTCCTTGTGCCGAACGGATCGCCCTTTGAAGCCGACAAGGGTGATTTGCGCCGCAAACTGATCGAAGATCGGGTACGCGAAAGCGGCAAGCCGATGATTTACTGCAACGAAGTCGGTGGTCAGGACGAGCTGGTCTTTGATGGCGGATCATTCGGCCTGAACGGGGATGGGTCGCTTGCTGTTGCCCTTCCGGCATTTGCCGAGGATGTGGTGGTGACCACATGGCAGAAGGCGGAAAATGGCAGATGGCACTGTGCCGATGATGCGCCCAAGGCCGCATATCCAGGCGGGCTGGATGCGATTTATCAGACCCTTGTTCTGGGTTTGCGCGATTACGTCAATAAAAACGGTTTCCCCGGTGTCGTGATTGGCATGTCAGGTGGTATTGATAGTGCGCTTTCGGCTGCGGTTGCCGTTGATGCGCTGGGCGCAGATCGTGTGCGTCTGGTGATGATGCCATCACCCTATACATCCGCCGAGAGCCTTGAAGACGCTGCGCACTGTGCCGGGATGCTTGAAACCGGAATCGAAAGCATCAATATCGGTCCGGCCATGGGGGCGTTCGAGCAAATGCTTGGCCCGGCCTTTGAAGGGCGCGATGCCGATATCACCGAGGAAAACATTCAGGCCCGTTCGCGCGGGATCATCCTGATGGGGCTTTCCAACAAGTTTGGCCACATGGTTCTGACCACCGGCAACAAGTCGGAAATGTCGGTGGGATATGCCACACTTTATGGCGACATGTGTGGTGGCTATTCGGTTTTGAAAGACCTTTATAAAACGACTGTGTTTGCCTTGTGCCACTGGCGCAACGAACATAAACCGGTCGGGGCCATGGGCCCGGATGGCATGGTGATCCCGGAACGGATCATTACCAAGCCGCCGTCGGCAGAATTGCGCCCCGATCAAAAAGACGAAGATAGTTTGCCGCCTTATGATATTTTGGATGATATCCTCCGTCAGATGATTGAAGGTGAGCGGTCTGTTCGCGATATCGTGGATAGCGGCCATGATGAAGCAACAGTGCGCCGGGTCTGGCGTTTGTTGGATCGGGCTGAATATAAACGCCGTCAGGCACCACCGGGGGTCAAGATCACCCCGCGCGCCTTCGGTCGTGATCGTCGCTATCCGATTACCAATGGCTTCACGAACCTTGTTACGTGATTGAAAAGTTTGAAATGACAAAACCTGTTCTGCGATTTGCCCCTAGCCCGACCGGGCTTCTTCATGTTGGTAACGCCCGTGTGGCGCTGATGAACTGGCTTTATGCCCGGAAATCAGGCGGGAAATTCATCCTGCGCTTTGACGATACCGACCCGGTGCGTTCCAAGGATGAATATGTTGACGCCATCCGAGAGGACCTGACCTGGCTTGGCATTGACTGGGATCAGGAAGAACGCCAAAGCCTGCGTCTTGATAAATACGACGCAGCGATTACTGATCTTAAAAAGCGCGAATTGCTTTATCCGTGCTACGAGACGGAAGGTGAGCTTAACTGGAAGCGTAAAGCTGCACGCCAGCGTCACCAGCCGTTTATCTATGACCGTAAGGCATTGACCCTGTCGGATGATGAAATTGCCGCCCTTGAAGCCGAAGGCCGCAAGCCGCATTGGCGCTTTCTTTTGACCGACGGCATGGTTGAATGGGATGACCTGACGCGTGGGCTTTGCTCGTTCGATACCGAACATGTGTCTGACCCGGTTCTGATCCGTGAAGATGGATCGCTGCTTTATATGCTGGGCTCGGTCGTTGATGACCTTGAAATGGGGGTCACCCATATCATTCGCGGCGAAGACCATGTGACCAACACCGTGTCACAGATTTTGCTGTATCTTGCACTTGGTGGAAAGCCGGGGGCGCTTGAATTTGCCCATATGCCGCTTTTGGCAGGGCCGGGTGGTTCGCAGTTGTCGAAACGTCTGGGCAGTCTTTCATTGCGCGAATTGCGCAATGACGGGTTCGAGGTCGAAGCCCTTGTGGGGCTTCTGACCGGCCTTGGCGCGTCGGACAAGATCGAACCGGCGAACCTTTCCCAAGTGCTTGAGAAATTCGATCTGGATCATTATGGCCGTTCGACGCCGAAATTTGATCCGGCCGAACTGGCAAGCCTGAATGAAAAAGTCATTCACGACATGTCGTTTGAGACGGCCAAGCCAAAGCTTGACGCCGCTGGCATGGGTGATGCCGACGAGATGTTCTGGAATGCGGTGCGCGGTAATTGCTGGCGTGTGGCAGAGGCCCTGGAATGGTGGGATGTGATCCATAAAAATGTCATTCCGGACATTGATGCCGAGGATGCCGAGTTCCTGAAGCAGGCGGCCGGTATGCTGCCCGAAGGCGAGCTTGATGGCACAAGCTGGAAGTCATGGACAACCGCCCTTAAGGAAGAAACCGGGCGCAAGGGCAAACAGCTTTTCATGCCGCTACGTAAAGCGTTGACCGCGCGTGAACATGGCCCGGAAATGTCGGCAATGCTGGTTTTGATCGGTTCTGAAAAGGCCCGTGCGCGGTTGTGTGGACAGGCGGTCTAAAGCATCTGCTTTGATCGCCGGAAAATCCTGCACATATCCGCCAACACAGCCAAACGGACAATTCAAAATGACCAAAACCCTTCGCATCTTTGATACGCTCACCCGCGAAAAGCAGGTGTTCGAGCCGATTGATCCCGATCACGTGCGCCTTTATGTGTGCGGGCCGACGGTTTATGATTATGCCCATGTCGGTAATGCCCGCCCGGTGGTGGTGTTTGATACGCTGGTGCGCGTGCTGCGCCATATCTATCCCAAGGTGACTTATGTTCGGAACGTGACCGACGTTGATGACAAGATCAATGCGCGCGCCAAGGAAACCGGCGAGCCGATTTCGGAAATCACCAAACGCACCCATCAGGCCTATTTGGATGATATGGGGGCGCTAAATGCCATCAAACCCGATATCGAACCGCGCGCGACCGAACATATCGCAGACATGATCGCCATGTGCGAAAAGCTGATCGAACAGGGCTTTGCCTATGCCGCCGAGGGGCATGTTCTGTTTTCGGTCGAAAAGTTTGATGATTACGGCAAGCTGTCGCGTCGTGATCGCCGTGAAATGATTGCCGGCGCACGGGTTGAAGTTGCCCCCTATAAAAAAGATCCGGCAGATTTCGTTTTGTGGAAACCGTCAAACGATGACGATCCGGGATGGGATAGCCCGTGGGGCCGTGGTCGACCGGGTTGGCATATTGAATGCTCTGCCATGTCGACACGTTATCTCGGGGAAAATTTCGACATTCATGGCGGTGGGTCGGATTTGGTGTTCCCGCATCATGAAAACGAACTGGCGCAAAGCTGCTGCGCGAACAAAGGTTCCAGCTATGCCAAATACTGGATGCATAACGGCCATCTGATGGTCGAAGGCGAAAAAATGTCCAAGTCATTGGGCAATTTCGTCACCGTGCATGAATTGCTGGAAAAATGGCCGGGCGAGGCGATCCGCCTGGCGATGATGGGAACCCATTATCACCAGCCGATCAACTGGACCGAAGAAAACCTGCGTCAGGCCAAAGAGGCACTTGATCGGTTCTATACGGCCCTGCGTCAAAGCGGTGATGTTACGCCCGAAGCGATGCCGGTACCGGCTTCTATGCTTGATGCGCTGTGTGACGATCTTAATACGCCACTGGCGATTTCGGAATTCCACAATCTGGTAACCCGCTTTAACAAGGCGGAAAAGAAATTCGAACGCGCCGAGCTTAAGGGTGAAATTCTTGCCGCGGCCAAGCTTTTGGGCATTCTTGAATGTGATCCCGAAGACTGGTTTACCGGATCGGCCGATGAAGACGAGACCGCCGAGATCGAAGGGCTTATTGCCCAGCGCGCCGATGCCAAGAAAAACAAGGATTTCGCGACAGCCGATAAAATCCGTGATGACCTTCTGGCACGCGGAATTATCCTTGAAGACTTCAAGGACGGCACCAGCTGGAAGCGCGTATAAGCGCACCACGAAAGTCAGATCAGAAAGGGCCGCAGTTTCAAGCTGCGGCCCTTTTTTTTATTGGCCGGTTTTTGGGCCGGAAAGGCTTTTTGAGGGGAGACGGATGAAGTTTGGCAAGCGCGTCGGCCCCGGAAATCATTGTGCATTAATCCGATGGCCTGGAAATGAGGACAAAGTGGGCAGATTTTTGCCAAATTCCTGTTGGAATATTATGGTTGAATCACAAGGATTGAACGAACCATGTCAGATTTTGATCGTCGGAAGTTCCTGAAATCGGCGGGGGCCGTGGCTGCTTTGGGGGGGCTTGGCGTGTTTGGGCCCTGCGTTAATGGCAGTGCCTTTGCGCAATCTGGTTCCGCAACAGAGCGCAACCAGATCATCAAGAAAACAATTCCGTCGACGGGTGAGAAAATCCCGGCAGTCGGGCTGGGCAGCTGGATCACATTTAATGTCGGCAATGACATCGAATTGCGTGATCAGTGCGCAGATGTGATGTCGGCATTTTTCAATGCCGGTGGGCGCATGATTGACAGTTCGCCGATGTATGGTTCTGCCCAGGATGTGATTGGCTATGGGCTTGATAAGCTTGGCGCGCGCGATCAGGTCTTCTCCGCAGACAAGGTCTGGACATCGGGCGATGGTGCAGCCCAGATCGCCGAAACGTCAGATCGCTGGAACATCACGCAATTTGATTTGCTACAGGTGCATAATCTGTTGGGGATCAATAAAAACCTGCCGCTTTTGTTTGATATGAAAGATCAAGGATTGCTGCGCCATGTCGGGGTGACAACATCCCACGGGCGGCGCACCGATGATCTGATTGCGGTGATGAAAAACGAACGGCTTGATTTCGTTCAGGTGACCTATAATCCGGTTGATCGCAAGGTCGAGGATTATTTGCTGCCGCTGGCCTATGACCGGGGCATTGCCGTGATCATCAATCGCCCGTTCAGGGGCGGTAGCCTTGTCGAACGATTGGCAGGGCAACCATTGCCGGAATTTGCCAAGGACCTTCAGGTTAAAAGTTGGGCGCAGTTGATTTTGAAATATCTGATTGCGCATCCGGCGGTGACTTGCCCGATCCCGGCAACCACCAAACCGGCCCATGCGATGGAAAATATGGCAGCGGCAACCGGGCCGTTGCCCGATGATAAAATGCGCGAACAGATCGCGGCTGTGATCGGCGTTCTGGTGTGATCAGGTTAAAGGCGGGGCATTGGGCATGAGTGAATGGTGGGATTACGGACTGGCGGATTTGTTGCTGTTTTCGCCGCGCGTCTATTACCGGCTGTTTGAAACCTTAAACAGCACCTGGTGGCTGGCGGTTGCCTTTGCCCTGATTGCGGGGTTGATTGCATCGGGTCTTGCATTGCGGCACGGGTTTCGGGGCAACCGGGTTATTCTTGTGCTTCTGGCGCTGGTGTGGGCGTGGTCTGGCTATGGCTTTCTTTGGCAATATTACCGGCCGATCAACTGGGCGGTGCCGTATTTGTTGCTGGGCTTTGCCCTTCAGGTGGTGTTGTTTGCCGTGTTTGCCGCGCGGCCCTTGCCGTTGCGCTTTGGCTGGCGGGGCGACGTTTCAAGTTATGTCGGGGTGACGATTGTTGCCTTTGCGCTGATTGCCTTTCCGTTTGTCGGCCTGATTGAAGGGCGCGATCTTATGCAGGCGGAACTGTTTGGCAGCGCGCCGGATCCGACCGCCCTGGGGACTTTGGGGTTTGTCCTGCTTTCGCGCGGCACCTGGCGGTGGGTTTTGTTGCCGGTGCCGTTGGTTTGGTGCGTGATATCGGCTGCAACATTATGGGTGATGGATCAGCAGGTTGCCATTGTGATGCTGGCGGCGGTCTGGGTGATGGTTTTCTGCGGCTGGCTTGATCTTAAGAACGGTATCACGACCAAGCGCCTGACTGCGGCAGAGATCAGGGATCCGGCATCCTGAATAAAAAATTCCGCTTGCACAGAAAAAAGTCTGGAAACCGAGATTGATCAATGGTTTCGTTGAAAGTGCCAACCAGTGCCTTTTGACGAAACCGTTTTTTTGATCCTTGCCCTTATCAGGTCAGGTCTGAGCGGCAAGAAGATTGGTGCTTGTGTGGTGATCCCCCCCTTATTGGCGAAAGGGCGCGCCATGATCCAGGTTTTAACCAGTGTCTGGGCACTTTTGATTGGTGTTGTCCTGATTATGCTGGGCAATGGTATGCATTCGACCCTGATCGGGTTGCGTGGCGGGTTTGAAGGTTTTTCATCTGCCGAGCTTGCCATTGTGACATCGGGGTATTTTGTCGGCTTCCTGTCGGGGGCGCGATTGACCCCGCGTTTGATCAAGCGGGTTGGGCATGTTCGGGTGTTTGCCGCATTGGGGAGCTTTGTCTCGGCGGCGCTGATTGCGTTTCCCCTGATTGCCGAACCGTGGGCATGGACGATTTTGCGTGTGCTGATCGGGTTTTGCATGTCGGGCATTTATGTCACGGCGGAAAGCTGGCTTAACGATTCTTCGACCAACGAAAACCGGGGAAAGGTGCTTTCGGCCTATATGATTGCCCAGACGCTGGGCATTATCGGCGCCCAGGGGATTTTGACACTTGGTGATGTGGCGACGTCGGCGCTGTTTATTGTGGCGTCGATATTGGTGTCTATTTCCTTTGCACCGATCCTTTTATCGGTTAGTTCGCCCCCCATGACTGAAGCCGCAAGGCCGATGGGGTTGCGCGAATTGTTCACGGGATCACCGCTGAGCACGGTGGGGATGTTCCTGTTGGGCGGGGTATATGCCGCGCAGGGCGGGATGTCGGCGGTGTATGGCACGCAAATCAATATGACGACGGCTGAAATCGCAACATTCGTTGCCATGCTGTTTGCCGGTGCGCTGGTGTTTCAATATCCGATTGGCTGGCTTTCGGATCGAATGGATCGCCGCAACCTGATTTTCAGCACGGCAATGGTAGCCATGGGGGCAAGTTTCATCGGCTGGATGTCGGGGGGACAATTGTGGCTTATGATGATTGCGGCCTTTGTTGGCGGTGGGATGACAACACCGCTTTATGCCCTGTTTCTGGCCTATACCAATGATTTTCTGCCGCTTGAAGATATGCCGGCAGCGTCGGGCGGGCTTGTTCTGACGTTCGGGGTCGGGGCAATTTCCGGTCCGCTGGTTATCGGTTGGTCAATGGAACATCTTGGCCCGCAATCTTTCTGGCTGGTGTTGGCAGCAACCTTTGCGGTGATTGCGGTTTATGCGCTTTATCGCATGACCCGCCGTGAAGGCCTGCCGGTCGAAGAAACCGAAAGTTATGTCAGCGTTCTGCCGACGGCGTCGCCCATGGCGGTGGAAACGGCCAGCGCCTGGGCCGCAGAACAGGCAGAAGCAGAGGCAGAGGCAGAGGCAGAGGCAGAAGCGGAAGGCACGAACCCGGCGCCAAGCAAAAAGGACGGCTAAAGCATTTTGCTTTTAATCTGATGCATATCCGGCAGCCTTAAAGAAGTTCCAGCATTCGTTTGGTTCGAAGATGTCGCATATACTTCCGATGGCCTTGATAAGATCATCATAGGTTCTGGCACCGATGCGTCTGAGATGAGCCTTGAGTTTCGAGAAAGCTTGCTCAATCGGATTTAGATCGGGGCTGTAAGGTGGCAGGAAGAGGAACCAGCAGCCCCGGTCTTTAAGGACTTCGGCGGCACGCGGACTTTTGTGGGTATTGAGATTGTCGAGAATGATAAGGGTCCCCGGCTGGAGCAAGGGAGCCAGCTGAGTTTCAATATAGGTATCAAATGCCGGACCGTTCATGGCCCCCTCGATCACCCAGGGGGCGATCAGGGCATCACAGGTCAGGCCTGCGATGAAAGTTTGCGTTCTCCATTTGCCAAAAGGGGCAGCTCCATAGAGCCTCTCCCCCAGCAGGGAACGCCCCCGCAGCCGGGTCAGATTGGTTTTGACAGAGGTTTCGTCGATGAAGACGAGCCTATGGGGCTCTTGTCGCATACGTGTCTGACGTCCGGTAACCCAGATCCGTCGGTCCCTGACAATTTCAGGACGCTCACGCTCTGTGGCAATCAAACCTTTTTTTATATGAATAACCGGCCCGTTTGAGAGCCCGGTGGATTGAGGACAGTTGCACATCCACACCCCGGACATCTCGCAACGCATCGGCCAATTCCTGCAACGTAATGTCCGACTTTGATTTCACCTGTCCGATCAGAAAATCCATATGTCCCGGAAGTTTCCCCGCTTTACCGGGCACACGGCCTTGAGGTTTGGGAGCAATCACTCCGTCGCGCCGATAAGCCGCAGCAAGACGCACTGCCGTGCTCGCAGAAACACCGAATACAACCGCAGCAGAACGCGCTGAATGGCCTTGCTCTATATATCTAACGATCCGTTCCCGAAGATCCAATGAATACGGTTTTCCCATGAAACACCTCCTGACGGAAGTGAATCACATAAATGCACAAAGGGGAATCCCTTCAATGATTCGCATAAAAAGCAAAACGCTTTAGGGCATTGCATTCGCATTGATCCGATCATCACCGGTCTGCGGAGGAAAAACGGTTCCAATGCCCAGATGGCTGATGATCGATCCGGGTTAAGGCGCTGTATTCATCTTTCGGGCAATTTGTTTGTGCCCGGCATAAAACAAAGCCCCGGTGTGATGCCGGGGCTTTGTTCGTTCGGCGAATTTTTGCCGCGATTTGCGTGGATCGATCAGGCGTCGTTTTGCGCGTCAGCAAGGATCTCGTCGCCTTGGCGGGCGATTTCTGACAGGGCCTGTTCAAAGACTTCCGGCGGATGGCCGCCCGAAATAGCGAATTTGCCATTCACGACATAGGTCGGGACCGAACTGATGCCGGCATCGCCAAATTCGTCTTCCTCGGCGCGGACTTCCTTGGCGAATTCGTCGCCGGCAAGGATTTCGCCAGCACGTTCAGGGGAAAGTCCAACTTCTTCGGCCGCGCGTTTAAGAACGCCGTGATCGGCGGGGTTGTCTCCGCCCTGGAAATAGGCGGCAAACAGATTGAGCTTAAGCGCTGTCTGCTGTCCGTATTCCCCTTCTTTGCCTGCCCAGTAAAGCAGGCGATGGGCATCAAACGTGTTATAGATACGTGCATCCGAACTGAAATGGATCGGGAAGCCGACATTTTCACCCATCATGGTGATGCGCGCACGGTTGTCCGCGCTTTGATCGGCAGTCAGGCCGTATTTTTCTGCGATATGTTCGGAAAGGTCCTGGCCCTCGTGGGGCATGTCGCGGTTAAGCTCGAACGGATGCCAGCGCACGGTGACGTCAATTTCACCGTCAAGGCGGCTGATGGCTTCTTCAAGGTTTTTGTAACCGATAATGCACCATGGGCAGACCACGTCCGAAACAATATCGATCTGCATGGGGATGGCTTTCGTCATGGGATAGGCTTGCCTTGGGTTATGTGTGGTTTTGTTTCTCCCTCCACACATAATGGACATGACGCCAAACGCAAGGAAAAGCCATGTGCCTTGTTATGCCCGGTGCGGCGACAAGGTAGGCATGATCAGGTTTGTTTGCCGCTTTCCGGCGTTTTCCGCCGACCGTGATCAACCATATATTCCGCGAATGTTTCGAGGGTCGGACAGGACCAGTCCGCGCGGGAAATTTCACCATCCCGTTCCCAGTCGCCATACCAGCGTTCATCAATGTCACGAAAAATGGTGTAGCGGGCAAATCGATCTGACGCAGTCCAGCGATTTCGGCCTGCGCGTTCCCAGGTTAGGCCTGCAAGCATCATGATATCAACACTAGCGGGGGCATCATTTGCCATATTTAGTGTCCCTGAACGTGGCGCAACCATTTGGGATCTATGTATTTTTATGCTGATTGATTGCGCAGCCTAAGTTGTCGTTTGAAGATAAGCACTGACAGGTGGAGGTTACAACCATTCAAGGGGACAGGTGTGCTACCCGAAAGGTTGGTAATTGGCTGAAATATGGTAAAAAATGCTTCGCTTATGACGATTTGAGCAATGCTGTTGCGCTGATGGCGGTTTTGCGGCAATTTGCCAGACCCGCATAACGCACGGGATCATCCCCCGTGCATATCGAACAGGAATGGCAAAACCAAGCCATTCCAACAAGGCTATCGATCAATTGGAATGAAAATGTCAGACAAGCGCGTCTATCTCTATGACAGTACCTTGCGCGATGGGCAGCAGACCCAGGGCGTGGATTTTTCGGCGGCGGACAAAACCGCAATTGCCAAGGCACTGGACGAATTGTCGATTGACTATATTGAAGGCGGCTGGCCGGGGGCCAATCCGACCGATGACGCATTTTTTGCCAATCCGCCGAAATTGAAAAATTCCAAACTGACCGCCTTTGGCATGACGCGGCGTGCAGGGCGTTCGGCATCAAATGATCCGGGGTTGGCCAGCCTTGCGCAAAATGCGCCGATTGTTTGCATGGTGGGAAAAAGCTGGGACTTTCAGGTGACCGAGGCACTCGGGATCGAGCTTGATGAAAATCTTGCGATGATTTCGGACTCGATTGCCCATCTGAAAACCAGGGTTTCCGAAGTCATGTTCGATGCCGAACATTTCTTTGATGGCTATAAAGCCAATCGGGAGTATGCCCTTGCCGCGATCAAGGCGGCCCATGATGCCGGTGCGCGCTGGGTTGTTTTGTGCGATACCAATGGCGGAACGTTGCCCGACGAAATTTTTGACATTGTCACCGATGTTTGCAGTCAGATACCCGGCAGCCATGTTGGTATTCATTGTCACAATGATACGGAAAATGCGGTGGCGAATTCTTTGGCTGCGGTGCGTGCCGGTGCGCGACAGGTGCAAGGTACGCTGAATGGCCTGGGTGAGCGGTGCGGCAATGCCAACCTGATTTCGATCATCCCGACATTGATGCTCAAGATGGGCTATGACGTTGGTATTTCCCAGGATCAACTGACCAGTCTTCGCCGCATTTCGCATATCCTTGACGAGCGTCTGAACCGTGAACCACTGCGTCAGGCAGCCTATGTCGGCGACAGTGCCTTTGCCCATAAGGGTGGGTTGCATGTGTCGGCGGTCGAAAAGAACCCGACCTGTTATGAACATGTCGAACCGCATCTGGTTGGTAACCAGCGCCATATTCTGGTGTCTGATCAGGCGGGTCGGTCCAACATCCTAGCGCGGTTCCGTGAAATCGGTGTCGATGTCGATCCGAAATCCGAAGCGATTGGCAAGCTGGTTGAAACCGTCAAGCAGCGTGAATTTGATGGCTATGCCTATGACGGGGCCGAGGCCAGCTTTGAGCTGCTGGCGCGTAAGGCCATGGGCGAACTTGACCGTTATTTCCGGGTGACGTCTTTTCGGGTGATTGACGAACGCCGCTGGGTCGATGAACAGGACGAGCAGGTCATCACCATGAGTGAGGCCACCGTCAAGGTCGTGGTCGGCGATGATCAGTTCATGTCGGTCGCCGAGGGGAACGGCCCGGTCAACGCCCTTGATGCGGCGCTTCGCAAAGTTCTTTTGACGGTGCCGGAATACCGCGAAGCGGTCGAGCAGATCGAGCTGATCGACTATAAGGTGCGCATCATCACCCGTGGTGATGGCACGCGTGCGGTCACCCGCGTCATGATCGAAAGCCGCGACGGGGAGGGCAATAACTGGGCGACGGTTGGTGTTTCGACCAACATTATCGAGGCGTCCTATAACGCGCTTCGCGATTCCATTACCTATAAGCTGTTCAAATCCGGTGTGCGCAGCCAGCACGCCTGATAACGTGATTACCATTGTTCAGAGCGACACAGCCGGATCACATCAGGGTCCGGCTGTTTTCGTTTCAAAGATGGTGGGCGAGATGCAGGCTGGCGCGAACGGTTGGCTTTTGCTAAGTAAGCGCCAATATGAACGGGAATGCCCGAAGATGCCTTCCTTTGACGACCGGAGATTACCGCAATGAGCGAGCCCATCGGCAGTGCCGCGCCTGAAACAGGCGGGATTGCCAATCCACCCGTGATCATTCTGATCGAACCGCAACTTGGCGATAATATCGGCAAGGCGGCGCGTGCGATGCTTAATTGCGGATTGGTGGATTTGCGGCTTGTCCGTCCGCGCGATGGCTGGCCCAATGAACGGGCAACTGCCAATGCGTCGGGGGCGGATGTCGTCATTGACAACACCCGTGTGTTTGAGCGTGAAGAAGACGCGCTGGCCGATCTGAACCGGGTGTATGTCACGACCGCACGCACCCGCGATGCCATCAAGCCGGTCTTTACCCCCAAGGGCCTGGCACCGGAAATGCGCACCGTTATCGCACGCGGGGAAAAGGTCGGTGTGATGTTTGGCCCGGAACGTACCGGGGTTCGCAACGAACATATCGCCATGGGCGATGCGGTGGTCACTGTGCCGCTTAATCCCGGTTTTACGTCGCTTAATCTCGCGCAGGCGGTGCTTTTGATCGGCTATGAATGGTGGCAGGCGGGTGTTGATGTGCCCGATTATCAGATGATGATGAACGATACTTTCCCGGCGACCAAGGACGATATGGAACGTCTATTCGTTCATCTTGAGGCCGAACTGGATGCGTCGGGTTTCTTCCGGGTCGAGGAAAAACGCCCGAACATGCAACGCAATATCCGCAACATCTTTAATCGCGCAAACCTGACCCATCAGGAAGTCCAGACCTTGCGCGGCATGATCGTTGCCATGCGCGGCGGCAAGCACAAGCCAAAAGATTAGCTTCCTGCCACCTTAAATCTTCTCTTTCCGTCGGGTCGGGAAACCAACCCCGACAGAAAGGGGTAGGTGATTGAAATCCCTAGTATAAATGTAGTGACATTTCCTCCTGATATGTCAATCTAATCATAAAGTTAGCGCGCCCTGCCAGTGTGGTGGTCGCTTGAATGCATGACGAGATTGAAAATTTCAGGGGTGAGGATGAAGGGGTTCCTTAATCTATCGGTAAAGGCCCAGCTTCTGCTGGCCATGTCTGCGTTGTCATTGACCGCGCTTGCCGTTGTTCTTGGGGTGACGCAAACGTCGTCCTTTTCCGTGATCCGGTCAGTTTCGATTGAAACAGCGCAAGAACAATCTTCACGCTATGCCAATCTGGTATCGGAAAAGCTCAATGATGCTGCGACGGTGTCGCGCTCGGCTGCTGCGGCGCTTAAAGGAATGGTGAATTCGGGGAAACCCGATCGCGAGATTGCAGGCGAAATCATTTCCGAAATTCTTCGCCAGAACCCCAATATTGTCGGTTCGGGGACTGTTTGGGAGCCGAACGCCTTTGACAATGCCGACAGCAGCAAGAAAAGCATGGCTGATAGCGACGATCAGGGGCGGTTCGTACCGTATTTCTATCGCGACGGATCGGGAAATATCGCGGTCGAACCGCTTATTGGTTTTGAAACCCCGGGCGACGGTGACTGGTGGTTGATCCCGCGTGATGAACGGCGCGAAGCGATCGTCGAGCCATATGTTTATCCGGTCAATGGTGTCGACGTCCTGATGACGACCATCAGCGCCCCTGTCTATCAGGGAGAGCCGGGAAGCAAGGTGATTGGCGGGGTCACGGTTGATCTGGCGCTTGAAACCTTGCAGGGAATCATTGAACAGATCGAATTGCCCGAAGGCGGTATTGCGACACTGTTGTCGAGCGACGGGTATATTGTCGCGCATACCGATCCCGGCCGTGTTGGCACCAATATCACTGAAATCGATGAAACCTTTTCCGAGGCGCTTGCGGCAGTGAAAAGCGGTGAGGTCTTTACCAAGGAAATGCCGATCGGTCCGGATCGGGATGAATATTTTGCCGTCGCGTCCCCGATTGCGATCGGTAAGACCGGAACCAGCTGGTCCGTGGGAATTGTCATTCCGATGGCAGCCATTTTGTCGTCGGCCGATCGCCAGTTATGGACGGCTCTGTTTGTTGCCGCGATTGCAATTGTTGCGATCGCGATGCTTGCATTGTGGTTGGGGGGCGCCCTGAGCCGCCCGGTACAGCGCATGACCGAAAGCATGCGTGCGCTTGCAGGGGATCGTACCGATGTTGTTATTCCCTATACCGAACGCAGCAATGAGTTTGGCGATATGGCCCGTGCGGTCGAGGTGTTCCGTGAAAACGCCATCCGGGTGAAGGCAGCGGAGGAAGAAAAGCACAAAGCCGACCAGTTGGCAGAGCAGAAACGCCGCGATCAGCTTTATCAGCTTGCGGCAAGCTTTGAAGGGTCAGTCGGATCGGTTGTTAAATCTGTGAGCGGTGCGGCGGGACGATTGTCGGAATCGTCTGACCGTATGAGCGGGGTCGCCGTTGATACCCGTAGCCGCGCTGGCGCGGTGAATGATGCTGCAGAAGAAGCATCAAGCAATGTTCAGACAGTAGCATCTGCGACCGAGGAACTTTCGGCATCTATCCGCGAGATTTCCGGGCAGGTTTCGCAATCCAACGAAATTGCGAGCGAGGCCGTGGACGAAGCCAATCGGACGACAGATCTTGTCAGTGGTCTTGCAGATGCGTCTGAAAAGATCGGGGATGTTGTGACCTTGATTCAGGATATCGCGGCACAAACCAACCTTTTGGCGCTGAATGCGACCATCGAAGCCGCACGTGCCGGTGAGGCAGGCAAAGGCTTTGCCGTGGTTGCAAACGAGGTCAAAAACCTTGCGAGCCAGACGGCCAAGGCGACCGATGAAATTTCGTCGCAAATCGGTGGTATCCAGGGGGCAACCCGTGATGCCGTACATGCGATTGGCGGTATCAGTGAAACGATTGGCCGCATCAGTGAAATTGCATCGACCATTGCTGCTGCGGTTGAGGAACAAGGTGCTGCAACCGAAGAAATCGCACGCAATGTCAGCCAAGCGGCTCACGGGACATCGCAGGTGACAGCAACCATCGGCGAGGTGACGGAATCGACAGGTCTGGTTGGTGAGGCCGCAAACGAGGTTTCCGAGGCCGCCAAGGAACTGACCGAGCAAGCCGCAAATCTGCATGATCAGGTTGACAGCTTCCTGCGCGAGATCCGCGCGGACAGCTAAACGATGGTCTGTGCGACTGCTCTAAGCCGCGCTGATCGCGTTCAAAATACAGCATAACAAGAGTTCCCCGGTATGGATCGGGGAACTCTTTTCTTTTTAATGGCTGGTTTGCGCGGGGTTTACATGGGGATGGGAATAGGGCGGTCGTGCTCTATTGGCGGTCCAGACGATAGATCTTTTCCGGGTTGGGCTTGCTTTGCCATGGCAGGCCGTCATTTTGCCAGCCATTCTGAATGCGTAGTCCTTTTTGTGGCCCTTCCTTGATCGCGCTGCCCTGAAAACCGTGGATGACATAACGGGCATTGGCAAAGCCGTTTTCCCGAAGGAATTCCGCACTTGGTTTGCCGCGTTCGCTACCGGATCGGCACATGGTGATGATGGTGGCTGTTTTATCCATGCCGCGTTCTTTCAGGGCAGCTTCGATCTCGGCGGCGAAGTCAGGATTGCGATATAGTCGGAAACGGGTTTTCTCAGTATCCCACTGGCTGCGATCCACCATCAGATAGGGGATGTTGATATCAACGGCATCGGTAAAGCCGATAAACAGGATTTCGACGGGATCGCGGACATCGACGAACAGAACAGGTTTGTCATCCTGTGTGGCAAGTTGCAGTGCATCCTGGGTGGAAATGCCCAGTTCATCCGCATGGATCGGGCCGGGACTGGCAAACATGATCGCAAGCAACATGCCCAAGCCGGGAAAAAGGCGACGAATAGGGTGCATGGTATTTTTCTCCTGTCTGGGCCGAAGATTAAAAGGAGAAGACGCGGGTATCTTCGTCAACCATCATCTTGGCCATCGCAGGCGGGGTTGCGACGCCAATGCCATCGCGAAGTGCAGTTTGATCGTGATTGCTGTTGGGCAGATAAAGTGCGCAGACATTGACCAAGGCGCCACCCTGCATCAGCTTGCCGAGAAGTTGTTCGGGGGTGACTTTCTTGGGTTCAAGGGCCGGGCTTCTGGTTTCGGCGAGTGCGAGGTCGCCTGCCGTGTCACACAAAAGAACATCGACCCTGACACCCTGGGCCTGCATGGTGTTGCCAAGAACCATCGCCATGCCTTGGGTCTGTAAAGACGGGCTGGTCAGGATGATCAGGGCTTTGTCTATTTTGTCATCAGCCTTGGCAACGGTGACATTCAATACAAGAAGAATTGCCATCAACAGGAACATCAAGGCAAATCTGCGCGGGGTAATGGTCGACTTGTCCATAAGGGGCGCTCCGGATTTTGAATTATTAATCAATGATAATGTTTTAATGTGAATGTGCGTTGCGGCGATATGACAATCGTCAATCTGACGTCAATCTGGCACCAATCTGGTGTCAAATCAGGGCCAAGGCTTTGGAAAACGGTTAAATAACGTCGGGTGGTTGGCAAATGACGCGGGCAGGCGAGGCAAACCATGCGAAAACAGCTGGCGCTGCGTGTTTTGGCGGGGCCTGCAAACGGGCATTTTCGTTTGACTCTTGGGCCGTGATCTCTATATTGCGCCTCACTTCCGAGAAAGCGGGTCGAAACAGGTGGTTTCGTCCCCGTTCCGCATGTCCGGGCCAAAGACCGGTTTTGGGCGGCTGGAAACTATCGGGACAATAAAGTGATCTTAAAAAAGAGAGTTACAAAATGTCGAAACGTATTGCTGCAAAGCATAAGATTGACCGCCGCCTTGGTGTGAACCTTTGGGGCCGTGCAAAATCGCCGCTGAACAAGCGCGAATATGCACCGGGCATGCATGGTGCCACCCGTCGTAAAAAGCCGACCGACTATGGTACCCAGCTGTTTGCAAAACAGCAGCTCAAAGGCTATTACGGTTCGATCTCTGAAAAACAGTTCCTGCGCTACTACAAAGAAGCGTCCCGTCGTCCGGGCGATACCTCCGAGCATCTGGTTGGTATTCTTGAGCAGCGCCTTGATGCGGTTATCTACCGCATGAAATTCGTTCCGACCGTGTTTGCTGCACGTCAGTTCGTAAACCACGGCCACATTCTTGTTAACGGCAAGAAAGTAACCATCCCGTCCTACCTTGTTAAAGAAGGTGACGTTGTCGAAGTGAAACCGGCTTCGCGCGAAATCCCGATGGTTATGGAAGCCGCGAACCTGAACGAGCGCGACATTCCGGAATATCTCGACGTTGATCCGAAGGCCTTCAAAGGTACCTTCGTTCGCGTACCGAAATTTGCAGAAATTCCGTACCCGGTTCAGATGCAGCCGAACCTGGTCATCGAATTCTATTCGCGTTAATCCTTACGGATTTCGCGACGATACGATACGAAGACGCCCGCTGGAAACAGCGGGCGTTTTTGTTTGTCCGGGTTTTGCAAAATTCGGTATCAGGCTGGTGGTTTGTTGATTTGCTCTGATGCCTGCTGGGCCGCAGCCGCCACCGCTTCCTGTTTTTGTTCAGGCGTGGCGTCGGCAGGGACGGCGACCTTGACGTCGCGGGATGCCATCTGGATGCCGTTTTCCTTGAACATGGCCAGAACCCGTTGATAGACGGTTTTGCGGATGGTGAATTGTTCACCGGGTTTCGAGGTATATTTCAGCCCGATCACCATATTGAATTCTTCCATCCGGCGCACGCCCTGGGATTTCAGCGGTTCGATGAAGCTATCCCCGATCAGCGGATCTTCAAGAAGTTCGACGGCGAGTTTTTTGACCAGTTTCTTGATCTTGTTGACGTCGGTATCAAACGGCACACGGAATTCAAGTTTGACAATCACCCAGTCGCGGCTGTGATTGACGATGGATTTGACCTCGCCAAACGGGATGGTCTGAAGCGGGCCGCGATGGTGACGCAACTGCATGGAACGGATCGAGATGTTTTCGACCCGACCGCGCAGATTGTCGACTTCGATATATTCGCCAAGCCGGAATGCATCATCAAGCAGGAAGAACACACCCGCCACAACATCACGCACGAGCGCCTGGCTGCCAAAGCCAAGGGCAAGGCCGACAACCCCGGCACCGGCAATCAACGGGCCGATATCAACGCCAAGTGCCGAAAGCGTCACCATCGCCACCATGATGACAATCACCGTCAGGGCGAAATTCTTAAGCAGCGGCAAAAGCGTTTCAACCCGTGAAAGGCCGGACCCGCCGCCTTCGTCACCGGCATTTCCCGGATTGGATGCGCGCATGCGTTCATCAAGAAACGCCTTGATCAGCGACCAGATCAGATCGGCAATCAACAGGATCATGATGATTTCGGTTGAACTATCAATGATTCGGGCGATGATCCCGGCATCATCGGCATTCGCCAAGCGATCAAAGCCCCAGATGCGCCACAGGCTTGCCAATGCAAACACCAGAGCCAGAAGCCGAACCCCGCGTTTAAGCACCTTGGTAAAGACCGGGGCCTTTGGCGTTGCGGGTTCAAACTCTTTGCCATTTTCAAGAGCGGTATCGCTTGCGGCGGCGTTTTGTGCGGCGGCTTCGTCTTTGGCGATTTGCAGTTTCTTGCGATGCTGGCTTTCGATGATGTTGCGGAACACAACATCAAACAGGCAGGCTATGCCAATCGCGACAAGCGCCTTCAAGATACGGTCGGCACCAATGATGGCAACCCCGCCCACAAGAACGAACCAGCCACAGACAATCACCGGCCACAGGCGGGCCATGGATGTTGGCAGGGCGATCTTTTCAACCCCGGTGCTGTTTCCATGCTGGGCAAAGAACCGCCCAAGCCACAGGATTGTCGTGCAAAAGGTGATCACGGAAATCACCACGGCAAGATCAAACAGGATGACATCGCTTGAAACGATCGGCGGCGCGGCACTAAAGACCCCGGCCAAGGCAAAGGCAAATAACGAGATGCCCGACGCCCATGTCAGACTTTTGGTAAGTGCGATGGCCGCAGGTGGATCAACATTGATCATGCGCAGGCCTTCGGCCTTTGGCGCAAACAGGAATTGCAGCACGATGGTGAGAACGCGCAAGGCAAAAAATGCCATCAGCAATGACATCACGGCAGATTTCATAAGTTCGGGCCAGTCAAACACCATGAAAGTGCCAAGCGATCCGATGGCAAAGGCAAACAATGACAGCAGCGACAGCACGCAAAGCCCGGCAATATTTTTAAGCCGGTCAGAAAATGTCTGGGGCCGGCTGGCTTCGAGATAGGCACATAAAGGTGCCGAGAGCCTGCGATAGATCACCTCGATAATGATGCCGACACCGATAAAGATCGCGCTAAACAGGAAAATATGCATCAGGCCCTTTTGGCCAAAATCGGTCGAAAGGAAATGAGCAGTGTCTTCAAGTTCGCCGGGAAAGGCATCAAGACCACGCAGGGTTTCATCAATGCGGGCCTGGGTATGGGTCACCCCTTCTTCCAGAAAACCGTAATAGCTGAAGGTTTCGCTTGCCACCTCGTCCAAGGGGAATTGGGGTTGTCGGGGGGCGTTGGCGTCATCTGTGCTACTGATGGCGGTTATTGCAGCCATCTGTGCCTGCGCGGGCAGGGAGAATGAAACAAACGAGATTGCAAACAGCAAGATGGCAAAGCATGCCATTGATTTCATTGTTGGTTTCATGCCTGCGACTTTCCCCCTCATATGGTGCAATTGCAGTCTGACTGCATGGCATAAAGATGGGGCGTCGCACAGAAACCATCAAGAAATAGTTTTGTCACCGCCGGGAAATGATCGCATCTGTTGATGTGCCGACGGGTACAGCCTGCGCACAAAAAAACGCGCTGGCAGCCATGCTGCACAGCGCGTTTTCAATGCTGGCAAGCGCGCCTTAGGCGGCGACGGCAACGCCCTTGTCTTTCAGGTGCTGCGACAGTTCGCCGCTGGCAGCCATTTCGCGAACGATGTCACAGCCGCCAAGGAATTCACCCTTGACGTAAAGCTGCGGAATGGTCGGCCAGTTCGAAAAGTCCTTGATGCCCTGACGGATGGCCGGATCGACCAGAACGTTGACATCTTTGAACTGAACGCCGATCTCGGCCAGAACCTGAACAACAGCGGCAGAGAAGCCGCATTGCGGGAACATCGCAGTACCCTTCATGAACAGGACGACGTCATTGTCGTCGACGTCTTTCTGGATGCGCTCGAAAACCGGGTTGTCGGTCATGTTGATTGTCCTTGGCGTTGGGCGGCGATTTCTCGGCCGCAAATACGGGTTTCTATGTGCGAAGATATGGCTGGAACCGGCGGTTCTGTCAACTCTTGGCGCGATTTTGCTGCGCTGTACGCAAGTTGTCCCATGTGAAAACGCCCAACCCGGTCCAAACCAGCGCATAGGTCACCATATGCGCATTGGTAAACGGTTCGCCAAATATCATCACCGCGACAAAGAACTGGATGGTCGGATTAAGATATTGCATCAGGCCAAGAGCCGAGAATTTCATATTGCGCGCGGCATAGGCAAACAGCACCAGCGGAAGCGTCGTACAGATGCCAAGCCCGATCAAAAGCGCATCTTCAAACTGGCCGATATGCCCAAAGGCCAAATCGCCATTCTGTGCCATCCAGATCAGATAAATCAGTGCAAAGGGAGTAATCAATATGCATTCGACAAACAATCCGGCGACCGGATCCGCCGGGACATATTTGCGAATCACCCCGTAAAAGCCAAACAACGAAGACAGGGCAAGTGCGACCCAGGGCATGTCGCCATACACCAGTAAAAGGTTCAACACCCCGGCAAAACAGATCAGCACGGAAAGAATTTGAACCCGGTTGAGCTTTTCGGCAAAGAATATCCGCCCGAGGATCAACATGATCAGCGGCATGATGTAATAGCCAAGGCTGGCTTCAAGCGCATGTTCCTGGCTCACCGCCCAGATATAAAGCAGCCAGTTCCCCGCCACCAGAAGGCTTGAAACAAACAACAGGCCCAGCGTGCGTGCCGATGAAATCAGTTCCATCAGTTTTTTGCGCCGGCCCAGTGCAAAAACCAGCACAAGCGTCAGCAACGCAGACCAGACAATCCGGTGCGACAGAATTTCAAGCGGCGTGGCAAAGCCGACCAGCTTGAAATAGAGGCCGAAAAAGCCCCAGATGATAAAGGCGCCAAGACCGGCAAGGGGACCCGGACCGAGCAGGACCGGTTTTTCTTGTTGTGACATAACTTCTAAGCCGTGGTCAGTGAATGGGGCTGTGACCGGCCGCTACGTCATTGGACCAGCTCAGTTTTATCTGAAAGTCTGCGGGGCCGTATTCAGACGGCCCCGAAACAAGGTCAGGCAAGGCGAAGTGCTGGTGGCGGCGTGCCTTGCAGGTATTTTTGTGATCAGTCCGGCGCAGATGTCTGCAGGGCCAGCGCATGCAGATCGCCGCCCATTTTGCCCTTAAGCGCGGAATAGACCATCTGGTGCTGAACAACGCGGGTTTTGCCACGGAACTGTTCGGATACAACAATTGCCGCATAATGATCGCCATCGCCGCGCAAATCCTCGATGCGGACCTGTGCATCAGGCAGGGCTTCCTTGATCATGCTTTCGATTTCATAGGCTTCCATGGCCATGGCGCATATTCCTTATGGTTGATCGGGGGAATTGTCGAGACCGCCGATATGACTTCTTTTCATTGGTATATGGTTTCGCTTGCTGAGTGTCAAACCAGCGTGTGAGTATTTGATAGGCCGTTTTTATTGCTCTAACCGACAACGCTGTGAAAGAGTGGATTCCAAGATCAATACGAGGGAGCGTGCTTGATGACTAATGACCTAGTGGCGAACAAGCTGGAGGAGGAATTTGAGCAAAGGCTGGATGCTTTGTTGTGCTATTGGTCAAATGGTCGGCTAAATAACTCGAGATTGATTTGCCCGGACGGAGATCGGGTGTTAACTGAGGTTGTTAAGCTGTATCGGGAGATATTTTCTAATCAAACTACTTCGACGAAGCGGTACCCACCTATCAACATAAAAAATATCAAGTTTTCTTCTCTTAAGATTGTTGGGGAAAGGACTGAATCTTCACAGGAGGAGGTCAGTTTAGGTTCATCTGAATACGTACCAACTATTTTTTTTAGAGATTGTCTTTTCGATTTTGTAATGTTTCAGGGCGAGGCAAGTTTCAAGTTCGATCAATATAATGGTATTATATTTGAAAATTGTGATATTTTTAGAATTCAACTTGAGGAGGTAACATCAAGTTTTCCTCTTAAAATTGAAGGCGGATGGATAGGGAATATCAGTGCTACTGGGCAAATCTCCCCCTGGATTAGTATAAAAAACTGCGCGCTATCACAGTTATCCTTAGATTACGCAATTATAAAAAACGGGATTGGTTTTTATGGCTGTGATATCGGAAAAGGTAGAAAAGTAAAGGATACCTATTACGGACACTTTTGGCCGAATGTCCGTTTAATTGAGGGTAGATTTAGTAAATCATGTGATTTTTCCGGCAGTTCTTTCTATTCTTTCCCACTCATCCAAAACTGCGATTTTTCTGACTTGGTTCTGGACGGTATATCCTTTGTTAGATGCCAAATTCTTAATTTAGAGTTGCTGAAAAGCGTGAGAGCCGTTCGTTTGGTCGCTGAAAAACAAGGCCAAATTATTGCGGCAAATCTCTTGTATAGCTACGAATTGGAGGGAAGGTATAACTTATTTCTGAAGGAAACTGAGCCAGACGCAGTGGTGAGATTTCTGAATGTTATTTATAAGTATTTTAGTGACTTTGGAAGGGATTATTCTAAGCCTATCGTATGGAATTTCCTGATATTTTTTCTGTTTCTATGCTTCTATATATTCCCTTTGAATGGGGAGTTCTCTAAGGCATTTGAGTTGTCTCTTTCGGGGGCGCTAGGTCCATTTGGCTCTTTTTTTAGTTTGGACCCAGACGTGCCAAGTTTGGTGGAAAAAGTATGCATTTTTCAGAAAATAATCTCTTCTATTGTAATAGGTTTGTGGGCAATTCAAGTTAGACGACTTTTCAAGTTATGATTGTTCGAAATAAACTTTGTCTATCGTTTTTCTTGAGTGGAAAACTCTGCATAGAACGTAGGTCATAGTTTCTTACAGGCGGTGCTTTTGGGGGCCGTTGTCGTAGAAATCCAGCTTGCAAATGTTGGTGCTAGATTTTAAGAATCGTCTTTTGGTTGCGCACACCTGCCGTCCGCAAGGTCTATGCCTTTGGTAAAGTGCGTTGAATGAATTTTTCGGACCCGTTTCCCGATCAGGATGCGGCCCGGCAATGCGGACCCCCGGCCTCCTGCGTGGAGACGATTTATGACTTCCAATACGCTCAATATCGCACATGCCGATATGCCGTTCGACGTTACCGATGCGCTCAAGGCACAGGCAAAACGCCTGCGCAAAGCCTTGGCAGCGCGTGATGTGTCCATATCCCATGCCGGTTCGCTGGAACTGCTGGCACAAAGCCACGGGTATCGTGATTGGAACACGGCCGTGGCCATGGCCCGGCGCAATATCCCGACCAATGTGTCTGATCTTGGCATTGGCAAACGTTTTGCCGGTTCATATCTGGGCCATGCCGTAACCGGCGTGATCCGCAGCCTGACCACCACCCCGACGCCCGGCGTTTTCCGGGTGGAGGTGCATCTTGATCACCCGGTTGATGTGGTCACATCAAAACGGTTTAGCGGTTTGCGCCAACGCATCGCCGCACGGATCAACGAACAGTGCGAACCTGTCCTGACCAATGGCATGGCCGGCCCCGGTCTTTCGATTGATCTGCTGTTAAAAGAGCCCGCAAGCACGTGAGCATCTTTATCCAAGAGATAAATGACGAAACCCTCCGGCAGCTTCCAAAAACTGCCGGAGCTTACGTTCTGGTCATCGACCTCGCCGCCGACCTGACGCTTCAAAACAAGCGGTTCACAGGGATCACCCTTGCCAAAGGCACATACCTTTATTGCGGCTCCGCCAACGGCCCCGGCGGCATCGCCGCGCGCGTTAGACGTCACTGCAAACAGGATAAGAAACCCCACTGGCATGTCGATGAATTGACCTCAAACGGGTTAGGAAGGGTGGTCGCGGCATTGGTGATGCCCAGCGGATGTGAATGCGATTTGCGTTTGGCGTTCGCTGCCTTGCCGGGCTTCAATATACCCATCGCGGGTTTTGGCAGTTCAGACTGCTTAGGTTGCCCGGCGCATTTGCTGGCGGCGGAAAGCCATGCCGCTGCAATGGCGGCAATGGCAGAAGTCAGCACTTTTTCAGCTTAGTCCTTGCGCGTTCCGGCCTTGCCATCAATGAGTGGCTGAAAGCCTGTTGCAACAATCTTTGGGCCGATTTTGCGCATCAGGGTATTGCGCAACCAGACACCCGCCTTGCCGCTGATTTTGGCAAAGGCCATACGTTTCAGGGATTGTTGCTGCACCCAGTGGGCTTCCGGCAAACGTGCGGCCTGCCAATCGGCAAGGGCCGTTTCGATATCAGCATCCGTGCGAAGCGCATTGGCAAGTGCAAGGCCATCCTTGATCGATTGGGTTGCACCCTGTGCCATGGTTGGAAGGGTGCCATGGGATGAATCCCCGATCAACGCAACACGCCCAGCAACCCATTTGGACATGACCATCTGCTGAAGGCGACCTTCGTGAATGATGGTATCGGGTTTTACGGCGCGGAGCATGTCGCGTATTGGCCCATCAAATCGGGCAAAGTGCTCGGCAAGATCGCTTGGCGGCAGATTGCGTATTCTTTCGCCCGGATCATAGGTGCTGGCATAGATATAAAATCGGTTCCCGCCCACCGGCATCACCAGAATAACCTGCCCGTGACCGATGACGAATTTGGGTGCAGTCAGACCAAAGGGATAGTCCGTAATCCAGCGCCAGCAGATATAGCCGGTCGGCTGCGGGACGTGTTCTGCGCCAAAAGCCAGCCGTCGAACAGTTGAATGGATGCCGTCCGCACCGATCACGAGGTCAAAGCTGCTGCTTGTGCCGTCGGTAAAGCTTACCTGCGCCTGATCGGCTTCATGATCAATGGCGGATACGGAAAGGCCAAACCGGATGGTGGGTGTAATCAGCTTCGCGCACAGAATTTCGTGAAATTCGCTACGCGTCAGTGCCTGAAATGTTGGCCAGCCGAGTTGTTCGGTCTCTAGCGCAAACAGTTTCCGGTCATGATGATCGTAATAATCCAGCCTTGGAAAAGCACTGGATTTGGCGGCAACATCCTGATCAATGCCAAGGGCGCGAAGGGCTGCGATCGCATTGCCCGGCAGGTGTAATCCGGCACCAGCCGGTTTCCATTCCTCAAGGGTTTCGACAATTGTGATGTCGTGTCCGTCATTTTGCAGGGCAATGGCGGACGACAAGCCGGCGATGCCGCCCCCGACAATCAATATCTTCATGTTGTGCCTGTTTTTGGAAAGATGAATTTTGCGGATCAGCCCCCGGTCATGCTCATATGCCGCCCGACCGCCGGTTTCTGGCCTTTGCGGTCGATGACAAAATCATGGCCCTTGGGTTTGATTTCCATGGCGGCATCTAGCATTTGATTGAGCGCGCGCGGGTCGCCGGTGCGAAGGGCCGCACGCAGGTCAACATGGTCTTCCTGACCCAGGCACATGTAAAGCGTGCCGGTGCAGGTTACGCGCACGCGGTTGCAGCCTTCGCAGAAATTATGGGTCAGCGGCGTGATGAAGCCAAGGCGTCCGCCGGTTTCGGCCACGGTGGTATAGCGGGCCGGGCCCGGGGTGACGTATTCGGACGGGATCAGGGTGTATTCCTGTTCCAGTCGTTCGCGTACAACAGTGAGTGGCAAATACTGGTCGGTGCGGTCGCCATCAATGTCGCCAAGCGGCATGGTTTCGATCAGGCAGAGGTCAAAGCCCTCTTTGCCGCACCAGGAGACAAGGCGTGACATTTCGTCTTCGTTGAAATTGCGCAGTGCCACCGTATTGATCTTGATCGAAATACCGGCCTGTTTGGCGGCTTCAAGCCCGGCCAGCACCTGTTCAAGGCGGCCACGGCGGGTGATTTCGGTGAATTTCCGGGAATCGAGGCTATCAAGCGAGATGTTAAGTCGTTTGACGCCAAGGCGGGCCAGATCATCGGCATAGGTGGCAAGCTGACTGCCATTGGTGGTCATGGTCAGTTCATCAAGTGCGCCGGATTTAAGGTGGCGCGACAGATCGGAAATCAGATCCATGATACCGCGCCGAACCAGCGGTTCGCCCCCGGTCAGGCGCAATTTGCGCACACCACGTGTGATGAAAGCCGTGCAAAGCTGATCGAGTTCTTCGAGTGACAGAACGTCAGATTTTGGCAGGAATGTCATATTTTCCGCCATGCAATAGGTGCAGCGGAAATCGCAGCGATCCGTTACCGAAACGCGCAGGTAAGAGACATGTCTGCCATATTTGTCGATCAGCGGTTTGGTCATGGTGACGTTTTCTAAACAGAACTCTTATTTTACGGGGCAGTTTATAACTGTTCATCGGTGACTGTGACATAGCAGTACCGGGTTTGACCAGCCCGTTTAACTGTCTTTCGATCACCTTTGCGTCAGCCCCGGTTTGGATGGCGAAAAGCAAAAGCCGCCCCTGATTGAACAGGTGTGCGGCTTTGGCGGGTGTCGTGGTCAGACGAGAACGGTATAGTGCCGATCAGATCAGGCCGAAAGTTGTTTGACGTCCGCATCAATACATTTGACGACGTCGCGCAGCGTTGCGACATCTTCGCTGCCCAGTCGGGCGACCAGTTCGGCGGACTGTTCGGGGACGGCAAGGGTTTTGCGCACATCGGCAAATAGCGCATCAAGCAGCCGGATGCAGTGGGTTTCGGTGAATTCCCAGCGTGGTTCTGCCTTGGTCATGTTGTCATTGACCAGCTGGATCAGCCATTTTTTGCGATGTTCATAGTCGCTAAAGTGAAGCGCCATGCGCGCAAAGACCAGATTGAGTCGCGACCGTACTTCGGGGGCCTTGGCAAGGTGGTCCCAATATTCGGCCGGATCGCGCAATTCGTCGTCTTCATTGGCATGGGCTTCAATGATTTCGTGAATTTCACGGTCGATTTCCTGAAGCATGTCCATGCCGACCATCATGCGGATCACTTTGAAAAACGGCTGCAAGATGGTGCGTGACAGCGCGCCATGTTCGATATCGCCTGCTTCGTTGCCTTCAAGCAGATGATCAAAGCGCGACACCAGCAAACGCCCGAACGGATCATGGCGAACGGCTGCATGTTCGCGGGCCTTGATGGATTCCAGATCAGACTGCAATATCGCCCATGCCTGATCGAACAGTTCTTCGTTTTTGCGCAACCCGTCAACAGCGGCAAGTATCTGTTCTTCGGTAACTGCGCCACCATGTTTGCGGGCCGTATGCACAAGGCCCTGGGCAAAATGTTCCAGCACCGTAAACGCTGCGACATGATGGCGCTGTTTGAAGCTGTCACGCGGTGGTTTATTGGCTGCAATCATGGGTTTGTGGACCTTCTTAAGATTGTTGCGCTCGTATCACGGGCTATCGGTTGTGTGGACAATGGCGACCAACAGGTCAGACAAATTCATTCACAAAGAAATCCGAGCAATTCATGTGCCAACGAGCCCTGAATTCGGTCTGAGCCATCCCCGTGAAATGGTTGGCTTATTCGTAACCGGCAGCGGGTTCGACAATTTCCAGAACAACATATCGCGGACGAATGATCTGGCGACCGGCCTCTTGGAAATTGACGGCGATTCGGTCCCCGTCCACGGCCTGAATACGGCCCAGCCCCCAGTCGGGTTGGTCGGGATGGCGCACGATGGCGCCGGGCGTCAGCAAGAAATCCATTGGGTGCTCTGTGTCATGTCGCGATCAGGTGTATGACATTCATATATAGGCGGTTTGCGACATGGGCGCAATTTAACGCTGCTTTGCCAGAAGATATTCCAGAGGCCTTTCAAGGTGATATTCAAGCCGATATCCAAGGCAATCACCACCGTTTGCCGATGCCCCGGTAAAAGTTGCCGGGTGCTGCGGGCCGGAAATTCGTACGTGCTAAATAAGGTCTTAATATATCGGGGGCAATCATATGGCTTTCCGGGCGGGGCTTGTGCGCGGGGATCATGATGATCCTTTGTGACGGGGCCGCCGGGATCAGGCATTGTGTCCAAGGCATGATGCAGTAAAGACATCTAATCGGAGAGCCCGCGTTATGCTAGAGGACGCCACCCTTGAACTGACTTTGATCGAACTGATCAGTTCACGGATCTGCCACGATCTTGTCGGCCCTGTGGGGGCGGTCAATGCCGGGGCGGAACTGATGGGCGAAGACGGGGTTGGCGATGACGAAGCGCTGGCGCTGATGCGCAAAAGCGGGCTTGAAGCTGCGCGCCGACTACAGCTGTTTCGTTTGGCCTTTGGCCGGGCCGGAAGCAGTGTCGATACCGGGGCGATGCGCGAAGCCGCTGCCCAGACCTATGCCGCGGAAGGGAAAGTGACGCTTGATTGGCCGGACTTGCCGATTGATCCAGCGCATGGCCGAATCGTACTGAACATGGTTATGCTGGCCCGTGAATCTTTGCCATTCGGGGGAACAATCTCTGTAATGCGCGACTCCGGCACGGTAACCGTTATCGGAGAGGGAAAACGCGCGGCATTGCGCCCGGAAATTATGAATGTCTTGGAAAAAGAGGTTTCTGCGGATGCTCTTGACCCGCGCAATGTACAGGCATTTTTCTTGCGGAAACTGGCGAAACTGGGCGGTGGAATGCTTTCGGTCTTGCAACAGGACGGAAATATTGCATTGATCTATGGATAAAATTTTGACCAGCGGGTCTGGTAAAGCTGCACAATAGCTTCTACGTAAGGAACCATTATACATTACGTTTTGGTTGTTGATGTAATGATGGGAGTTCCAGTTCCGGCAAGCTCGTGATTGTTGG
Organism: Thalassospira sp.; assembly: GCA_048264285.1. GTDB lineage: Bacteria > Pseudomonadota > Alphaproteobacteria > Rhodospirillales > Thalassospiraceae > Thalassospira. The sequence goes on along the minus strand of JBLXDD010000003.1, from coordinate 202,407 downwards.
AGATTTGGAGGGGGTATATGGACGATCTATTAAGTGAATTTCTGACCGAGACTTCGGAAAGCCTTTCGACGCTTGATGTCGAACTGGTGAAGCTGGAACAGAACCCGAATGATCCGGACATCTTGTCCAATATTTTCCGCTTGGTTCACACCATCAAAGGAACGTGCGGCTTTCTTGGCCTGCCGCGCCTTGAGGCTGTTGCCCACGCAGGCGAGAACGTGCTTGGTAAAATCCGCGACGGCGAACTTGTCGTTACAGCGGATGCCGTGACGCTGGTTCTTGAATCGATTGATACGATTAAATACCTGCTTGGCGAGCTTGAACAAAACGAAGCCGAGCCGGATGGCAATGATGCCGAACTGATCGGTCGTCTGAACCATTTTGCCGATACCGGCGAAATTCCGGGGGCTGCCCCGGCTGCTGAAGCTGCTCCGGCGGAAGAAGAAGCGGCCGACGAAACCCCGATGACGGATGACGAAAGACTGCAGGCAGCGTTTGACGCCGCAGAATACGATCCCGATTTTGAAATTCCGGATGAACCGGCAGCGGCGGCTGAACCCGCGCCGGAGACACCGGCAAAACCGGCAACGCCGCCGGCTGCTGCGAAATCCCAGGAAGTCGCACCGGCAGCAAAACCTGCGGAAAAGGCAAAGGCAGAGGCACCGCGCGGCGAGACCAAGGAAAGCTCGGTTGCGGCGCAGACCATTCGTGTGAATGTCGAACTGCTTGAAAACCTGATGACGCTGGTTTCCGAGCTGGTTCTGACCCGTAACCAGCTGTTGCAGATGGTTCGCGGCAAGGATGACAGCGAATTTACCGTTCCGTTGCAGCGCCTGTCACACATCACCACCGACCTTCAGGAAGGTGTGATGAAAACCCGTATGCAGCCGATCGGCAATGCATGGGCAAAGCTGCCGCGTATTGTTCGTGACCTTGCGTTGGAAATGAACAAGAAGATCGATCTGCAAATGATCGGTGCCGATACCGAACTGGATCGTCAGGTTCTTGAACTGATCAAGGACCCGTTGACCCATATGGTGCGTAACTCTGCCGACCACGGTCTGGAAGATATCCAGGGGCGCCGCGATGCAGGCAAGCCCGAAACCGGGACGGTGACCCTGAATGCGTATCACGAAGGTGGTCACATCATCATCGAGATTTCCGATGATGGCCGTGGTCTGAACCTTGATCGCATCAAGGCCAAGGCAATTGCCAACGGCCTGACCACCGAAAGCGAACTTGAAGGCATGGGTGAACAGCAGATTCAGCAGTTCATTTTCAAGCCGGGCTTCTCGACCGCCGAAAAAGTGACTTCGGTATCGGGGCGTGGTGTGGGTATGGATGTTGTGCGTACCAACATCGAAAAGATCGGTGGTACGGTTGAACTGAAATCGGTCGAAGGCCGCGGTTCGACTTTCATCATCAAGATCCCGCTGACGCTTGCGATTGTTTCGGCCCTGATTGTTGAAAGTGGCGGCGAACGCTTTGCCATCCCGCAGATCAGTGTTCTGGAACTTGTCCGCGCATCGAACAATTCCGAACATTCCATCGAACGCATTCACGACACGCCGGTCCTGCGTTTGCGCAACCGTCTGTTGCCGCTGGTCACGCTCAAGAAAATTCTTGGCCTTGATACCACCGAAGAATCGGACGATGCGGTCGATGAAGAAGCATTCATCGTTGTGGCCCAGGTCGGGACCTATTCGTTTGGCATCATCGTTGACCGCGTGTTTGACACCGAAGAAATCGTGGTCAAACCGGTGGCCCCGATCCTGCGTGACCTGTCGCTGTTCTCGGGCAATACCATTCTTGGCGATGGTAGCGTGATCATGATCCTTGATCCGAACGGCATTGCCACGCGCACCGGCGAAATTACCGTTGGTGGTTCGCAAGGTGTCGAAGGTAAGGCCAAGGCCGATGCATCGGATCGTGAAACCACATCCATGCTGGTCTTCAGGGCTGGTGGTAACGAAGTCCGCGCGGTGCCGCTGGCGCTTGTTGCCCGTCTTGAAGAAATCGATGTCGAGAATATCGAACATTCCAACGGTCGCCCGCTTGTTCAGTATCGTGGCAAGCTGATGCCTCTTGTCTTTATCGATGGTAGCTACCAGATGAAGTCAGAAGGTCGTCAGCCAACCCTTGTGTTCCAGGATCGTGAACGCACCATGGGGCTTGTTGTCGACGAGATCGTTGATATCGTCGATGATGTTCTCAATGTTGAATTGACAGCTGATCAGGATGGTCTTGTCGGTTCTGCTGTGATTGACGGCAAGGCAACCGACCTGATCGATGCCGGTTACTATCTTGAACTGGCGTTCAGTGACTGGTTTGGCAATGAAGACACCGGCGGCGAGAAGAAAAGTGTTCTTCTGATCGATGATAGCCCGTTCTTCCGCAACCTTTTGACCCCGATGCTTTCGGTTTCCGGGTTCAAGGTAACGGCGGTCGAAAATGCCGAGCAAGCCATGGAGCTTAAAAACCGCGGCACCATGTTTGACGCGATTATCAGCGACATCGAAATGCCGGGCATGAACGGCTTTGAATTCGCCGAAGCGCTTCAGAATGACGAGCTGTGGGGCGAGGTTCCGATCATTGCCCTGTCTTCGCATACCAGCGAAGAAGATTTCGAACGTGGTCGCCAGGTCGGCTTTAGCGATTATGTTGCCAAATTTGATCGCGATGCACTTGTCTCGACCTTGGTTCAGACTCTGAGCAGCATGTAAGCGGGGGAAAGTCCTATGAGCGATAAAAACGCACTCGTCCCGAGCCAGGAAAAAGGCGGTGCCCTTGAGCTTGGCGGTGACAGCCAGGATTTCGTGACCGCGAATATTGGCAAGCAGCTTTTTGGCATTCCGGTTCTGACCGTTCAGGATGTGCTGGGGCCGCAACGCATCACGCGTATTCCGTTGTCTCCGCCGGAAGTGGCCGGTTCATTGAACCTGCGCGGTCGTATCGTCACGGCGATTGATGTTCGTAAACGTCTTGGTCTTCGTGACCGGGAAGATGACGATCCGGGCATGAGCATCGTTGTCGATCAAGGCGGCGAGCTTTACAGCCTGATGGTTGATCAGGTCGGCGAGGTTCTGAGCGTGCCGAAAAAGGCGTTTGAACAGAACCCCGCAACTCTTGACCCGCGTTGGCGCGAATTTTCGGACGGTATTTTCCGTCTGGACAAGAAGCTTCTGGTTATTCTTGATGTCGCGCGTTTGCTTGATTTTACATCTTCGATCAAGCAGGCTGGCTAAGCTGAATTTCTATGCCGGGCGCGCAATGTGCCCGGTTCCTGCCATTGTGGCTTAACGATCTAAGTAAGCGAGAAGGAAGTCGATGAAGAGTTGTCTCGTCGTCGATGATTCGAAAGTCATCAGAATGGTAGCACGCCGCATCCTCGAAGAATTGGGGTTTGCGGTCGTGGAGGCAGTAGACGGTCAGGAGGCGCTTGATCGGTGCCTTGAGTCTATGCCTGAGGCGGTTCTGCTTGACTGGAACATGCCAGTTAAAAGCGGGATTGAATTCCTGCGTGAACTTCGTGCATCCCCGGGCGGCGATGATCCTGTTGTTGTGTTCTGTACAACCGAGAACGATCTCGAACACATTCAGGAAGCCATCACCGCTGGCGCGAACGAATACATCATGAAACCGTTCGATAGCGAGATCATTCAGGCCAAATTTGAACAGGTCGGCCTGATTTAGGCCGACCTTCAAATGCACGACTGTATATCTGCGTGCCTGCCTTTGTGACCTGATCTCTATCATCAAGCGGGGAAGCTACGACGTGGAAGAAACGCCCACCCATTCGCCATACAAAGTTTTGATTGTGGATGATTCCGCAATCGTGCGTGGTCTTGTGACCCGCATGTTGGCCGAAGACGCAGAGATTGATGTCGTCGGGTCCGTCAAAAATGGCGAAGAGGCCCTGGCCGTGATGGAAGATAGCGGCATCGAAGTCGTTGTTCTTGATATCGAAATGCCGGTGATGGATGGCCTGACAGCACTGCCGAAACTGTTGGAAATTGATCCGACAGTCCGGGTGATCATGGCATCCACCTTAACAAAGCGAAATGCCGATATCAGTTTCCAGGCGATGACATTGGGGGCTGTGGATTATATCCCAAAGCCCAGTTCTTCAAAGGATCTGAATGTTGGCGAGGGATTCCGCGCCGAGCTTCTTGACAAGGTAAAAGCCTGGGCTGAACAGCGTCGTAAGATGCTTGAGGTCGAACACGCAGCCGCCGCCGCGCAGAAAGCAGAAGCATCACCAACACCCCCACCGTCAGAGCCCGCACCAGAAAAGACGGCCACGTCTGAAGACGAAACTGCCGATAGTGATGGTGAAGATGGCCCCGCAGGTGGCAAGGCAAACGCATTTCGCGCTGAAATGTCTGTCGAGCATCAGCAGCTGCAAAAACAGGGCCGCATTCAGCGCAAAAGATTTACCGCCGAATTGCGCCCGCGCCCGATGCAGCGTCAACAGCCGGTACAAATGCGCCCGATGCCGCAGCAACCGCAACATCCGGCACCGGGGGCGCAGCCTGCGTCGTCTTCTGCGGATGGCGGGCATGCTTCGGCGGAAAAGGTTGCTTCTCCGGCGCAAGAAAGTCGCGCGGCGACACCGTCGCGTGATCCGGGCCGGCTTATTCGTGATGCGGCAATTGCGGCCGGTGGTCAGGCAAAGACGGCGCCCAAAGTCGCCGCGCGTTCTGCAACACCATCGCAGGCAACCAGAACGGCCCCGCAACCCAAACGTCCGGTCGCACCCCCGCCACAAAAAAGTGCTGCGGTCCGTCAGGCGCGATCAGGCAGTGCACCGGCCCCGGCCAAACGTATGGCAACGCGCGGCGGTATATCCTTGTTGCCGGAAAAACGGATCGCTGTTGATGCGATTGCGATTGGCAGTTCGACCGGCGGACCACAGGCGCTTTTTGAAGTGTTGCGTGGCCTGAATGGTGTGCGTCAGCCGATTTTCATTACCCAGCATATGCCCGCGACCTTTACCACCATTCTGGCGGAACATATTACCCGCCTGACCGGGCTGAAATGTCAGGAAGCACAAAACAATATGCCAATTGTCGGCGGGCAGGTTTACCTGGCGCCGGGCGATTACCACATGACAGTAGAAGGCCGTGGCGGTGGACGTCATCTGATGTTGAACCAGAATCCACCGGAAAACTTCTGTCGTCCGTCTGTGGATCCGATGCTGCGCAGCCTTGTCGCAAGTTATGGGGGGAACATTCTGACTGTAATACTGACGGGGATGGGCCAGGATGGTATGCTTGGCGGTCGCGACGTGGTGAATGCCGGTGGCATGGTCGTAGCACAGGATGAGCAAACCAGTGTTGTATGGGGGATGCCCGGTGCTGCAGCGCATGCCGGGATCTGTTCTGCTGTTCTGCCTGTTGGTGGAATCGCGGCCTATGTCAAAAAATTTGCAGGGGGTCGTTAACCCACAATGATGAAACCGGATGACTTCGAGTTCGTAAGCAGACTGATCAAGTCGAAGTCCGGGCTCGTTCTGAGTCAGGACAAGACTTATCTGCTCGAAAGCCGGTTGATGCCGATCGCGCGCAAGCGGGGGCTTAAGGACCTGACAGAGCTGATCGGGACATTGCGGGGCGGCGATCGCAATCTTGTCGAAGAAGTCGTCGATGCCATGACGACGAATGAAAGCTTTTTCTTCCGCGATACCAAGCCGTTCGATCAGTTCCGCCATGTCGTTCTGCCGCATATGATCAAGGCGCGTGCATCGAAAAAACATCTTCGGATCTGGTGTGCGGCGGCATCTTCGGGGCAGGAACCCTATTCGCTGGCAATGATCCTTGACGAGTTCAAATCACAACTTGCCGGATGGCGGATTGACATCATCGGGACGGATATTTCGCGCGAAATCCTGACCAAGGCGCGGGCAGGACTGTATTCCCAGTTCGAAGTCCAAAGGGGCCTGCCGATCAGTTTGCTGGTCAAGTATTTCCAGAAGAAAGAAGATCAGTGGCAGATTTCGGCAGATCTCCGGTCAAGGGTCCAATACAAGGAATTCAACCTTCTTGATGATTTCCGGCCATTGGGGCAGTTTGACGTCGTGTATTGCCGGAACGTTCTGATCTATTTCGATCAACCAACCAAAAGCGACGTTTTGTCGCGTATTTCGGCACTTATGCCCGACGATGGCTTCCTGTTCCTTGGCGGGGCGGAAACAGTTCTGGGTATTTCCGACAAGTTCAAACCGCTTGCCCGTCAACGCGGGATCTATCAGCTGAGCCGTCCGGGGGCCCCCGAAATTGATTTGACGGCACTTGAAAAGGCACAAGCCGGGGCGGCTGCGGCTGCTGCAGGGGGCGCTGGTGCCGGTGGGTTGGCTTTTCCCAAACCTAAACATATGCAAACAGGTGCCGGTAGCAGTACGACCGGTGGTGCCGCGCGCCCGGCCGCCGGCGCGCCCGGTACGGCAAGTGCGCGACCGGGCACGTCAAGCTTTGCTACGCAATCTAACCAGCGTCCGGCAGGGGGGGCGTCGTCGGCCCGCCCGACAACCGGCACCGGCAGTGCAGGAAGTGCCTATAGCCGGCCGTCAAGTTCTAGTGGGCCCAGTTCGAGCGGGGCGGGATCAACCGCACGTCCAGGCACCACCGGGACAACCGGTTCTGCCGGTGGTAGCGGATCAACCTATCGCCGGCCGCTTGGCACCGGAAGCGGTGCTGGTGCCGGAACAGGCGGCACGACCCAGCGTCCTCGGCCGGGCACCGGAAATACTACCGGGTCGAGCGGCACCACGCGCCCGTCCACGACGTTTGACCGGTCACGTTTTGGTAAACCCGACGACAAGAAATAGCAGGTGTCGGCAAACAGAGTTTGATCGTGTTGCGACGATGTCATGATCACAAAAAAAACGCTCCGGCATCATCCGGAGCGTTTTTCTTTTAGCGGGCACTTCTGGGGCAGGATCAGGTGAACCTGAAGCCGATAACCCGAAATCAGGCCGCTGCGCTGTTGGTGTCGGGGTCGCGCAGGACATAGCCCCGGCCCCAAACCGTATGGATATAATTGTCGCCCTTGGTTGCAGACTGGATTTTCTTGCGCAGTTTGCAGACAAAGACATCAATGATTTTAAGTTCCGGCTCGTCCATACCGCCATACAGGTGGTTGAGGAACATTTCCTTGGTCAGTGTCGTGCCCTTACGCAGCGACAGCAGTTCAAGGATGCCATATTCCTTGCCGGTCAGATGCAGTGGTTTACCATCGACATCGACGGTGCGTGCATCAAGGTTTACGTTGAGTTTTCCGGTCGAAATCATCGATTGGGCATGACCGCGCGAACGGCGAACGATCGCCTGTACACGTGCCAGCAATTCGGTTTTTTCGAAAGGTTTGGTCAAATAATCATCGGCGCCAAAGCCAAGGCCTTTGACCTTGTCTTCGGTTTCGGTCAGACCCGAAAGGATCAAAACCGGTGTATCAACGCGTGCGTCACGCAAGCGTCGAAGAACCTCATAGCCATCTATATCCGGCAGCATCAGGTCCAGAAGAATAATGTCATAGTCATATAGCTTGCCGATCTCGAGACCGTCTTCCCCAAGGTCGGTAGTGTCAATCACCATGCCTTCTGATTTCAGCATCAATTCGATGCTGTCAGCATAGGTGTTGTCATCCTCAACAAGCAGCACCCGCATGTCTCTGCTCCGTTACCGTGTTCCGCAATAAGTCCGTGTTGATCCGGTTAGTTGACAAACGCCCCAACGATTGTCGCCTTATGGGAAATTTTTTCCCCCATTCCGTTAACGATACGTTGCTTTGCGACTCGTGGCAAGAAGGCGAGTCGCAACTTGTTAACTTTTTTTCGTCCAAACAAGCGACTCGGTATCGGAACGCCAGTTTTCCCAACGGTTTGCGGCGTTAATCGCAAAAACTTCATATACAAAAAAAATTAAGCCGGTTTTGTTCTCTACACGGGTTTTTAACGTCGTTCGTGGTAATATATGTGGTACGACGCGGTTCGATTTGCCACCCCCGGATGCATTCGGGGCGGAGATGTCCGCGTGCAAAGAAATGTTTCCAACATCTGGCAAAAAGAACTGATACGTGTTTCAGATCGGCCGCAATATCGTCGCAGAACTTCGTCGCATTCCCGATTACCGTGTGGTCGGGCGGGTAACAGCTGTTTTGGGGCTGCTGGTTGAAATCGGCGGGGTCGAAGGGGCATTGTCTATCGGGGATCGGTGCAAGGTCAAACGCCGCGATGGCAAGCCGGTCATTTGCGAGGTGGTTGGTTTTCGCAATGAACGGGCATTGTTGATGCCCTTTGGCATTCTTGATGGCATCGGCATTGGCTGTGAAGTGGAATTGGGCGACACCCAGCCACAAGTCTATCCCGATGAAAGCTGGCTTGGGCGTGTGGTCAATGCGTTTGGTGAGCCGGTTGACGGCAAGGGCCCTTTGAGCGAAGGCAACCGTCCTTATCCGATCCGCAATATGCCGCCATCTGCCCATTCGCGTCAGCGCGTGGCAGGCAAGATTGATCTGGGTGTCCGTGCGATGAATACGTTCCTGACCTGTTGTCGCGGTCAGCGTATGGGGATTTTCGCCGGTTCGGGTGTGGGTAAATCAAGTTTGCTGTCGATGATGACGCGCCATACGACATCGGATGTTTCCGTTGTCGGCCTGATCGGCGAACGTGGTCGTGAAGCACGTGAATTTATCGAAGATGATTTGGGCGAAGAAGGCTTGCGTCGGTCGGTTGTGGTGGTGGCAACATCGGATGAACCGCCGCTTATGCGCCGTCAGGCGGCGTATATGACCATGGCGTTGTCGGAATATTTCCGTGATATCGGGCGTGATGTACTGTGCATGATGGATTCTGTCACCCGCTTTGCCATGGCACAACGTGAAATCAGCCTGTCGGTCGGCGAGCCGCCCGCGTCAAAGGGCTATACCCCGACCGTCTTTGCCGAATTGCCGCGTTTGTTGGAACGCGCAGGCCCCGGTGGCCCGGGGCAGGGATCGATCACCGGCCTGTTTACGGTTCTGGTCGATGGCGATGACCATAACGAACCGATTTCGGATGCGGTGCGCGGTATTCTGGATGGGCACGTGGTGCTTGATCGTGCGATCGCCGAACAGGGGCGCTATCCGGCGATTAATATTTTGCGCAGTGTGTCGCGTACGATGCCAGGCTGTAACAGCGATGAAGAAAACCAGATCGTCGCCCGCGCCCGTCAGTTGTTGGCAACCTATGAAGATATGGCCGAGCTGATCCGTCTTGGTGCCTATCGCAAGGGGACGGACCCCAAGGTCGATGAGGCCATTCATTATTTTCCGCTGATCGAAGAATTCCTTAAACAGCGCAAGACAGAATGCACGCGTCTCAATGACGGCTATATTGATCTTGCCCGTCGTTTGGATCTTTTGGCAGAGCAGCCCCAAGATCCGGCTAACCCCGCCCAGGCAAACGGGCAACAGCCGGGACAAACGCCCCAAGCTTCGCGGGCAGGGCAATCAGGCGCTGCGTCCGGCATGTCAGCCGCACGTCCGGCGCCCCCGCCGTCAACGGGGCCGACGATCAATCGCGGGGTCAAAGTCAATAGTCGGTCCAAAGGCAACGAGCAGCGTGACCTGAATGCTGCAAAACGGGCATTGCGTCAGGACAAGAAAGACGGATCGGGCGGAGACCGCCAATAATGGCAGGTCATAGGGGCCAGAGACTGTTTCGTTTAGCTTAGCTTGAAGTTTTTGCCAGACAGAAGAATACCCAGGCCCGAAGGGTTCATGTCAATCGAAACGGAACAGACGCTAGACCATGGCCAAAGATTTCAAGACACTGGTACGCATGCGTAAATGGGCGCTTGATGAAAAACAGCGCGAATTGGGTGAGATGCTTGGCGTTTTGGGCAATCTTGAAGCAGAAAAAAACGCCCTTGAACAAGCAGTTCTGGCAGAACAGAAGATTGCCGCAGAAAACCCGGAGCTTGCCGGATTTGCATATGGCGGCTTTGCCAGTGCTGTCATTGCCGAGCGCGAGGCGATTGAGAAAATGATCGCCGATCAGGAAGCAAAGATTGATGCCTTTCGCGATGAAGTTGCCGATGCTTTCAAAGAACTCAAAACCGCCGAAATTGCCGAACGCAACCGGCTGGAGGCCGAACGCGCCGAAGAAGATAAGAAAGAACAGGATGAACTTGACGAAATCGGTGCACGTTCGGCCACGCGCGATGACGGGCTGGTCTGAGTTTTAGGTTCTGTCTTTCAACGGCCTTTTGCCCATTTGCCAAGCGGACCGGGTGATAAAGTGCCCTTTCTACAATCAGCCATTCTCTTGTGTGCGCTGTTTGAGTTTACGTTTGCGGTTCAAAAGGTTAAGCGCCTCGACCGACAGGCTAAAGGCCATGGCGAAATAGATATAGCCTTTGGGAACATGGATCTCGACCCCGTCAAGCAACAGTACAAACCCGACCAGTATCAAAAACGACAATGCCAGCATTTTGACAGATGGGTGCTGTTCGACAAAATCGCCGATGGTTTTGGCCGCGGCCAGCATCACCAGAACCGAGAGGATCACGGCAATCACCATGATCGAAATGTGATCGACCAGACCAACAGCGGTGATGACGCTATCAAGCGAGAAGATCATATCAAGTAGCATGATCTGGATGATTGTCATTGCAAAGCTCGACATGATTTTGGCCGGGCCGTGTTCTTCGGGTTCGTCGATCGTGTGGTGAATTTCCTTTGATGCCTTGGCAATCAGGAACAAACCGCCAAAAATCAAAATAAGATCACGCCCGCTGATGTCTTGCCCGAAGGCCGAGAATATCGGGGCGGTGAGTTGCATGATCCATGCAATCCCGGCCAAAAGTCCAAGGCGCATCCCCATCGCAGCCAAAAGACCGATGCGACGTGCCGAGGCCTGCTGATTCTGTGGTAATTTGGAAACAATGACCGACAGGAAAACAATATTATCAATGCCAAGAACGATTTCCAGTGCGGTCAGGGTGGCAAGCCCCATCCACATATTTGGATCGCTTATCCAGTCAAACATCAAAGACGTCCTGTTCAGGCGGTTGGCGGGATCACGGCCACCGCAAAAATCGTGTGGGTAACCTAACGCAAGCGTGAATTGATTTTATCTGCAGTCTGTTCAAAAAGTGAAAAACATAAATTGATACACCCCGTTAAATTCGTCGGATCGGACGGATTGGCGGCCATCAGGTAGAAGGATTGTCCGATATGCGCTCAGAATTGCGGTTTTTTGGTGCTGCTTTTGGGGTTGCAACTGCGATTGCGACCATGTCCTTTGCAACGCCGACCATGGCGGACCCGGCACCTGATATGGGAAATTGGCAATCGGTCCTTGATCAGGCGCGTGGGCAGACCGTCTATTGGCATGCCTGGGGTGGAGAGCCGCGCATCAATGATTACATCGCCTGGGCGGGTGAGCAGGTCCGTGAACGTTATGGCGTTGAAGTCGTGCAGGTGAAACTGACTGATACCGCCGATGCCGTGACGCGCGTTCTGTCGGAAAAAACCGCCGATGTTCATGATGGCGGGGCGGTTGATATGATCTGGATTAATGGCGAAAATTTTGCGGCGATGAAACGCAACGACCTGCTGTTTGGGCCATGGGTCGAACAGACACCGAATTTTGCCTATGTCGATGTTGAAGGCAAACCGACGGTCGTTAATGATTTCACCGTTCCGACCGATGGGCTTGAAGCCCCTTGGGGCATGGCGCAAGTCAGTTTCTATTACGATACGGCCAAGCTTGATGACGTTCCGAAATCAGCGCAGGAACTTCTGGAATGGCTGGTGAAAAATCCGGGCCGGTTTACCTATCCCCAGCCGCCCAACTATATGGGGTCAACATTCCTTAAACAGATCCTGAACGAGCTGGTTGCGGACCCGACCATCTTGCAGCAGCCCGCAGATGACGCCGATGCAACAGCAACCTTGGCACCGCTTTGGGGCTATCTGGAAGATTTGCAACCGCTGCTGTGGCGGGGTGGGCAGGCATATCCGCAAAACGGGGCGTCCATGCGTGCCCTTTTGGCCGACAATGAAGTCGATATCGCCTTTTCGTTCAGCTCTGGCGAGGTATCATCGGCGATCGAGGCGTTCGAACTTCCGGATACTGTGCGATCCTATGTGTTTGAAAACGGCACGCTTGGCAATACCAACTTTGTTGCCATCCCCTATAACGCGTCGGCCAAGGCCGGGGCGGTTGTTCTGGCCGATTTCCTGATGTCGCCCGAAGCTCAACTGCGCAAGCAGGACTCACAATATTGGGGCGCAGATACGGTTCTTGCGATGGATAAATTGCCCCGGGATATGCAAGATGCCTTTGCCAATCTTGATCTGGGGATTGCATCTCTTGCGCCGGCAGAACGGGGTACGGTCTTGCCCGAACCGCATCCAAGCTGGATGGCGCTGGTTGAAACCGAGTGGCAAAAACGTTACGGCGTGGTTCAGTAATCACGCATGTTACGGTTTGTTCCTATCCTGACCATATTGTTGATGATTGGCCCGGTTTCTGCCGGGTTGATTGGAACGCTGTTACCTGCTTTCGGGATTTTGCCGGCCCTTGGCGGCACCAGTGTAAGCCTTGATCCTTGGGCAGCGCTGTTTGCGCAGCCCGGTTTGGCGGCATCTGTTCGGCTTTCATTTGTGACAGGGGTGATGGCAACTGCCATTTCGGTGGCGATTGTCATGCTGTTTTGTGCTGCCTGGCAAGGCACGCGCATCTTTCATGCCATGCAACGGATCTTGTCGCCGATCCTGTCTGTACCCCATGCCACGGCGGCATTCGGTCTTGCCTTTCTTATTGCCCCGTCGGGCTGGATTGTCAGACTGGTGGCACAGCTTGCCGGTTGGGATCGGCCGCCCGATATCGCGACTATTCATGATCCGTGGGGAATGGCACTTGTGGCTGGTCTGGTGGCCAAGGAAATACCGTTTCTGTTTTTAATGACGTTATCGGCACTGCCACAAGCAGATGCCGAACGTACAGCACAGGTCACCAGAACCCTTGGCTATGGCAAGATTGCCGGGTGGTTCAAGGCGACATTGCCGCGTATCTATCCGCAAATTCGCCTGCCCATTCTGGCCGTGCTGGCCTATTCGACGTCGGTTGTTGATGTGGCAATCATTCTGGCCCCGACGACACCGGCCCCGCTTGCGGTGCGGATATTGGGATGGTTGTCTGATCCTGATCTGGGATTGCGCTTCATGGCGTCAAGTGCGGCGGTCTTGCAACTTTTGATCGTTGTCGGGGCCATGGCGATCTGGATGACGGGCGAACGTTTGTTGGCATTTCTGGGGCGCCATTGGGCCGAAGACGGCCATCGTTTCAGCCGTGATGGCGGCCTTCGCGGACTATCTGCTGTGGTGGCGCTGGTTGCGGCGGGAATTGTGGTTCTGGGACTTGTTGTCTTGCTGGTATGGAGCATTGCCGGGTTCTGGGCATTTCCCGATCTGTTACCGCGCGGATTTAGCTTGCGGCTTTGGATGCGGGAACTTGATGCCATTGGCGATGGTCTGGTGACCACACTTTTGATCGGTGTTCCGGCGGTTCTGATCGCCATCACCCTTGTTCTGGCGTGTCTTGAAAACGAAGTACGGCAGGGGAAATCTGCCGGGCGGCAGGCGATCCTATTGATTTATCTGCCATTGCTGGTGCCTCAGATCAGTTTCATGTTCGGATTGCAGGTGTTCTTTACGCTGCTGGGGCTTGAACGGACATTGATATCGGTTGTGCTTGGGCATCTGGTCTTTGTCGTGCCTTATGTCTTTTTATCGCTATCCGAGCCGTTTCACGCACTTGATCCGCGCTATGGGCAGGCGGCACTTTGTTTGGGTGCGTCGCCAAACCGGGTGTTCTGGAAGGTCCGCTTGCCACTTTTGACCCGTGCGGTTTTAACCGCAGCCGCGGTCGGGCTTGCGGTGACTGTCGGGCAATATTTGCCGACGCTTCTGATCGGGGCTGGACGGTTTGCCACAGTCACGACAGAGGCCGTGGCACTGGCATCGGGCGGGGATCGACGGATGATCGGCATCTATGGATTATTGCAGATGGTATTGCCCTTTGCGGGCTTTGCTCTGGCTTTGGTGATACCGGCCATTTTATTTCGTGACCGTCGCGGTATGGGGGCGCAAAACAAGGGATGACCAATGCCTGAGCGGATGAAAAGCGGCCTTGAATTACACGATGTGCACATCAGTCTTGGTGAACGCGAACTGGTGGCGATTGATGTGAAAATCCCGCCGGGCGAGGTCCTGACCCTGATGGGGCCAAGCGGATCGGGGAAATCAAGCCTGCTGAGTTATATTTGCGGTACCTTGTCCGAAACATTTTCGGTGACCGGGCGGGTTGTGCTTGATGGCATGCCTCTTGACGGGGTGCCGCCACAAGATCGCCATGTCGGCATTCTGTTTCAGGATGACTTGTTGTTCCCGCATCTGTCGGTGGGGGGCAATCTGGCCTTTGCGTTGTCGTCAAAGGTCCGGGGGCGCGCCAATCGCCGTGCCCGGGTGGAAGCCGCTCTTGTGAGTGCAGAAATGGAAGGCTTTTATGATCGTGATCCGGCAACCCTGTCGGGCGGGCAACGTGCGCGCGTCGCATTGATGCGGGTTTTGCTGTCCGAGCCGTGCGCCTTGTTGCTTGACGAACCGTTTTCAAAACTAGATAGCGGGCTTCGGTCGCAGATCCGGTCATTCGTGTTTGATCTGTGCCGGAAAAACAGTCTGCCGACTTTGATGGTAACCCATGACCCCGAAGACGCAGAGGCCGCCGCAGGACGTGTGATTGCGCTTGATTAAGTGGCAAGAACATAAAAAAGGGCAGGGTCGAATTTGCTGGAAACACTTGCGGATTGGTTTTATAGCATCTTACCGCAAAGAATTGTCTTGGGTCTGAGACGTTAAATCAAAAGGCCCCTGCGGCATGGAGAATGTCGTGCATGTTTCCCGAAGAAATGTTTGCAATTGTTCCGGATGCGCTCGATCCGGGCACCTGTGACCGTCTGATCGACGGGTTTGCACATGAAATGGACGAAGGTGGCCTTGTACAAGGTCAAACGGCCACACATATCCGCCGATCCAAAATTACATGGTTTAACGAAGAACAGGAACCGGCTGTATGCCGCCGGATCATCGACCTTGTGGCCGATGTAAACCGCAATGTTTTTGATTTTTCCCTGACCGAGTTTGCCGAAGATGCCCAGATTGCCTGCTATGCCGGTGATTTGCGCGGCCACTATGACTGGCACAGTGACGTTGGTGCATCCGAAGTCGCCAGGCGGCGTAAACTGACCATGGTGATCCAGCTTTCCGACCCGGATCAGTATGAAGGCGGGCAGTTGCAGTTAAACCCGGCGGGCAATTTCATTGATGCGCCGATGAAGCGCGGAACGGCGATATTCTTTCCAAGCTTTGTTCTGCACCGTGTGGCCCCGACCACGGCGGGTTTGCGGTATTCCCTGACCCAGTGGGTGCATGGAAATCCGTTTCGCTAGAGCAGTTTCCGTTTAGATTGAAACGTTTTGCCGGAGGCATTCTTCTGTCCTGCAAGGAAAGGATCGCCGTGCGTAGCGGTGCTACGGGCAAGATCCTTGACGCTGCGGGGCAGAAGAATGTCCCGGCCCGAAGGGTTCGGTTTGGCGATGTTTTGCTGCGTTACACCGCTTGAACGATGCACCGCATCGCCCTTGCGCGCTGTGCCTTGCCAAACAATTCGCCAAACACGAACAAAACGCTTCAATCTAAACGGAAACTGCTCTCAACAAATCGGATGGTCAGTACCGCTCCAAACGATCCAGAAGGCGCTGATTGCCCCATTTGGGCTGGCGGTCTTCAAGGGCTGTTTCATGGTGGAAGACCTGATCATTATCAGCAGTCTGTTTATCCAGACGCAAATTGATCCAGCGCGGCACCAGTTCGTTGTTGAAATCATCCATCAACAGAACGGCTGCGGCTTCGAAATTCTCGAACTCGATACGGGCAATTTCGGCATAATATTCGGCAAGGCTGTTGGTCTTTAAAATCAGCCGATCCGGCACATAGCGCAAGGTCAGGCGGGCGGGAAAAACATCGTTGGTCCCGGTCAGATTGCTTTGCAAGGTGACAACATAGTCAATCCGCGGCCCCGGATTGGGTTCGGTCACGATCAGATTACGTCGTTGATAGATCTCAAGCATGGCTTCCAACCGTTGTCATGGGATACCGGCCCCGAGGATACGACTGCGCATCAAACAGGAAAAGCATTCATTTCAGAATAAGGGTGGCATGGGGCATCAGGCCTCGATCCCGTGATGAGAGTTCGGGCCGTCGTTATCCGTGATCGGGGCGATTTCGACAAAGCGCGATCCATCCTGAAACTGGATATGCCCGGTATAGCCGCAAATCTGCAACGCATCGCGAAAGATTGCGCGGATATCATCGCGGTTGTGTGATTGTAACGGGTTTTCGGTGCGAACAATCAGGTCAAATTTGCTGTCTTCGCCTTTGACCAAGCCATCAAGCTGGGTATGGCCAACGACACTAAATGACAAATCCAGCAAGAAGCGCGTGCCTTGGTCGTCGGGTTTGTCGGGATCATTTTCATGATCGCCGTGGCGCCAGCCCAGTTGCAGTTGTTCGATCTTGTCGCCCATATTAAAAGGCATCGCCATCACACGCCAGCCATCGGCGCGTTCTTCGGCGGCCATGGTGCGCAACTGACCAAAATCACCTTCAAGGCGTTTTAACCCGCCGCCATCGGCATCGGCCAAGGCCGATAGGCTGTTGGCGGCACGATCCCCGAGCCAGCCCCGTAAACTGCCTGACGGGCCAGTCATGGCAGCAAAGAAGAACATCATGGTCGCGGTCAGTTTCGGTCCGGCCTGCGGGATGTTGTTGAGCAAACTGAGTGCCGCACCGGGATCATGTTGCTGAAGGGCACCGACGGCTTTTTGCAGGCTGTCCCAATCATGGCTGAGGGCAGCTGTCTGACCACGTGCAATCAATTGTGCCTCTGTCATCGGGGCAGCTGGTGATGCGCCTGCTGTGCCGGACGGATTGACATTAAAGGATAAAGTCGCGCCGATCGGGGCCGGGACCGGTAATTTGATGCCGACAATGCCAGCATTTGTGCGCAAGGCGGTAAAACCCGGCGGCAGCATGCGGGCCTCGGCACTATCGGGTGGAAGAACTGTTCCGCTAAGCATCAATGTGCTGGCCGCGCTGTGGGCAGCTGTTGTTTGTGCCGCCACCGTCGCAGGTAATCCGCCCCCAGCAGCCGTGGCACCACCAAGCCCCGCAGATGCCATGACATTGGCTGCCTGTTGTGCCGTGACCGTACCTTGGCCGAGGAAAATCACCTGTGTTTGGCTTCCGGCGGGCAGTTGGGTGCCGTTGGGCATGTTCAAGACAGAGGTGGTGATTGCCCCAAAAGTCTGGCCGGGTGTCAATGTGCTTCCTGCAAGGGTGCCGGTGGCAAGCCCACCTGTAACCCCGGTCCCCCCCGGTGTCAGGGTTTGCGGCAAAAGTTGCAGACGCATGCCATCGGATGGCGTGCCACCAGAAGCCTGCCCGGCGGTGGCATTTGCTGTTGGAATGCGTGCCCATAAAAGATCCCCCAAATTACCCGGAAGCGGGGTGGGGACCTTGACCGTGACCGATCCAAGGGCCGTTGCAAGGGTCAATTGATTGCCCGATTGCGATTGAACCGATGCCTGTAACAAGGTTTCAACCGGCAGCTTTGCCAGTGCATTTGCGACCTGTTGCGAGGTTGCGGTTGTGACGGTCGCATTGATTTGTGCAGGAACCGAACCCTGATTGGCCTGGCCGGTCGTGCCGCCGACCGCCGAAGCATGTCCACCGACGGCCGGGCCGGGCGATATTGCTTGTGGCGGGAGCGTCATGACATGCCTACTCCTTTAAAAGGATTTGGGCGATTGCCTCTATATCCTGGGCGGCATCGCAATTCGGATGACGGGTCAGAAGTGGCGTCTGGTTGCGGATGCATTCCGACACCTTGGAATCCGCGCGGATGACCCCCAAAAGCGGCGGCGAAATCTTTAAAAATCCCTCGCAGGCTTTAAGCAGCTTGTTATAGATCGCCTGACCTTCTTTTTTGTCGCGCGCCATATTGACCACAACCCGGATATCGGTTTTCGGCCGGGCCATATGGGTGACTTTGATGAAGGCATAGGCATCGGTCAAAGATGTCGGGTCGCCGTTGGTGATCACAATCACCGTATTGGCAAGGCCCGTCATCTGACGCACACCCTGATCAACACCAGCGCCAAGGTCGATCAATACTTTATCATAACCCTTGCCGGTTTGAAGCAAATCATCAGACAGGGCCTGCAACCGGGTGGCGGGCAAGTTGGCAAGGCTTCCTGATCCACTGCGGCCGGCAATGATATCAAAATCACCATCGGGGAAGTGGGTGACAGCATCTTTCAGCCCGATCCGCCCGGATATCACACCGCCCAGATCATATTTCGGCATCAGGCCAAGCTGGATATCAATGTTGGCCAGACCAAGGTCGCCATCAAACAACAATACGCGATGCCCTTCGAGCACCATCGCATGGGTCAGCGTAATCGAAAACCAGGTCTTGCCCACGCCGCCTTTGCCAGAAGCAACCGCAAGAACATTGCGGCCTTTGGTGCGCGGGGCTGTTTTCGCTGGGGCATCAGACTTGGTAGTCATTTCACGACCTCGGAGAAGCTCGGTTTCGCGGTTTCAGCGCGATGGGACGGTATCAGAAGTTTTGCCAGCGCAAGGGGACTTAGGGCCGTTAGGCCATCTGCAACCTGTGCTGTCATACTGACGTTGCAAAGGGAAAGATTTCCTGAATCTGCACCGTATAGCGCACCGCCAAGACGTGCGGCAACATCCAGTCGCGAGATCATTACGCGTGTTGCGCCGCCATCGGCAAAGGCATTGGCGATATCAGCAGACTCATCGGCATCTATTCCCGCCGGGTTCACCAGTACCGGTTCACTTGGTACCGCTTTCATGAATTCATAAAGCGTGCCAATTTCGCTTTCGAGGTAGGGGTTGCAGCTTGCGGTATCAATCAGGATGACATCTGCTTCGCGGATTTCCCCAAAGCGGTTCTTAAGATCATCAGGTGATTTTGCCTGAAGCAGATCAATCTTTAAAATCTTGGTAAAGGCTTCAAGCTGGGCAATGCCGCCGGCGCGTTTGTAATCAGTTGAAAGAACGGCAACTTTGCGTTTTTTCATTACCGCACGTGCGGCGGTTTTGGCAACTGCAAGCGTCTTTCCCGATCCCGGTGGGCCGATAAAGGCAAGGGCACGCGGGGTGTTCTTTTCGGGCAGGGGCGCGAAATCGAATATTTCATCAAGTGCACCTGCCAGCAATTGCTGCTCGGAGGCTGCGGCGGTTTCACGCGCCATCAGATCGCACAGTCGTATGCGCAAACGTTCCGGCAAATTATGCCGTGTCAAGGCGGCTTCGACCGCATCAAGCTGTTCTTGCAGGGCAGGGGCGGGACCATGATCATCTTCAAAGTCGGGATCACGATCAAGTGCAGCTGTCAGGCGCACACCGCTGCCAGGGATATCCTGTGTCGAAACAATGATCGCATCGGCACCCATATGCTCTTTCACAAGGGCCATGGCTTCGGTCATTGTCGGGGCTGTAAAGGTCTTAAGACGCATCAAAAGCCCCCCAACTTGTCAGGTCCGCATACCGGACGGTCCGCAAAATAATGTGCATCAGACCTGCCCCAACGTTTTCAGTTGTGCCTTGGGGTGAATTTCATTTTGCGACATGACCACGGTGCTTGGGCGGAAACGTTCGACAATTGACCGCACATAGGGCCGGATGCCCGGGCTGGTCAAAAGAACCGGGTTTTCGCCCATCATGCCAAGGCGCTCGAAGGTCGTGCGAACCTTGTTGATAAATTCCTGAAGCTGGCTTGGCGGAATGGAAAGCTGTTTTTCCTCGCCCTGACCAACCAGGCTTTCGGCAAAGATCTGTTCCCATTGCGGTGACATGGTAACCAGCGGAATAACGCCATCCTGATTGGTATTCACATCCGACAGCTGACGCGCGAGGCGCGAACGGACATGTTCGGTCATGAAGGTCGGGTTGCGGGTAAAGGCTGTGGCCTCTGCAATGCCTTCAAGGATGGTTGGCAAATCGCGGATCGACACCCGTTCGGTCAGAAGGTTTTGCAACACGCGCTGAACACCGCCAACCGAAACCTGCCCCGGAACGATGTCTTCAACCAGTTTTTTCTGATCGTCATCAAGTTCATCAAGCAGCTTTTGCGTTTCGGCATAAGACAGCAATTCGGGCATGTGATCCTTGATCACTTCGGTGATGTGGGTTGTGATCACGGTTTGCGGATCGACCACGGTATAGCCACGGAACATGGCTTCTTCCTTCATGCCCTGCTCAATCCACATGGCCGGCAGGTTAAAGGTCGGTTCCATGGTCTTTTCACCCGACAGAGTGATTTCTTCGCCGCGCGGGTCCATCACCAGCAACATGTTCGGGCGCAGATCGCCACGGCCTGCTTCGATCTCTTTGACGCGCAGAACATAGGTGTTGGCAGGCAGTTGCATATTGTCCTGAATGCGAACCGACGGCATGACAAAACCCATGTCCCCGGCAAGCTGACGACGCAGTGCCTTGATCTGATCGGTCAGTTTCTGTCCGCGCTCGGTACTGATCAGCGACAGCAAACCATAGCCAAGTTCAAGCCGGACATAATCCATTCGTAAGGCATTCGCGATGGGTTCTTCCGGCGGTGGGGCGGCGGCATCGGCTGCGGCCTGGGTTTCTTTCATCTGTTCTTCGACAACGGCTTCTTTCTGGCGCTTGCCCATATAATAGGCCAGATAGCCAAGACCTGCGGCCAGGCCCAGGAACCACACCATCGGAATACCTGGCAAAAGCGACATGCCAGCCATCAGGGCCGCTGCAACACCCAGGGCGGCGGGGTAATTACTGACCTGACCAAAAACGGCTTTTTCTGTTGCACCATCAAGACCGCCCTTGGTGACCAGAAGGCCCGCCGCAGTCGAAACGATCAGGGCCGGGATCTGGGACACCAGACCATCGCCAACCGTCAGGATGGTATACATCTCGGTTGCTTCGCTAAGCGATAGCCCCATTTGAGCCGTGCCGATGATAATGCCACCGACCACGTTGATAAACGTGATCAGAATACCGGCAACCGCATCACCACGGACGAACTTCGATGCACCATCCATGGACCCGAAGAACGAACTTTCATCTTCAAGTTCCTTACGGCGGGCCTTGGCCTGTTCTTCGTTGATAAGGCCCGATGAAAGATCGGCGTCGATTGCCATCTGTTTACCGGGCATGGCATCAAGGGTAAAACGTGCCGCGACCTCGGCAATACGGCCGGAACCCTTTGTGATCACGACAAAGTTGATGATCACAAGGATGGCAAAAACAATGATCCCGATGACGAAATTGCCCGAAATCAGGAAACTGCCAAAGGCCTCGATCACGGCCCCCGCGGCATGTGTGCCTTCGTGCCCATGGCCCAGAATAAGACGCGTCGTGGCGATGTTCAGTGCCAGTCTAAGCGACGTCGCCACCAGCAGGATTGTCGGAAAAGAGTTGAATTCCAGCGGTTTCTGAATGAACAGGGATGTCATCAGAATCAGCACCGAAAAGCTGATTGAAAGAGCAAGCATGAAATCAAGCAGCCAGGGCGGCATCGGGAACATCATGACCACAAGGATCATGATAAAGCCAAGCGCCATGGCGATGTCGCCACGCTTCATCGCCGAAGACACACGTGACTGAAGTGCGCCGAGATTCAACCCGCCGGGCGCACCGCCACCGGGGCCCTCAGAGCCGCCGGAACCTGTCGGTGTGATGTCTTGACCTTCGGCCATTGTCTTTGCTTGTTATCCTGTTGTGTGTTCGTGACCCATTTTCCAAGCACCCTTCTTTAGATGGGGGCTTTAGATGGATTTTCCGTATTTAGTCGTGCCCATTGCCCGGTGCGGGAACCGCAAGCCCTTCGTCAGTATACTGACGCAGTTTGTTGCGCAATGTGCGAATGGAAATGCCAAGAATGTTCGCGGCATGGGTTCGGTTGCCAAAGCAATGTTTCAGCGTATCGATAATCAGATCGCGTTCAACATCGGCAACAGTGCGCCCGACCAAGGCCGAAGTGACCGAGCCGCCATCCAGATTGCCGTTATCAGAACTGGTGTCGTTGTTGTCGGGGCTCTGATCATCTGTTGGCATGGCCGTCGGCTGTGGTGGCGTTTCAGCCGGTGCCGCCGGTGTGGGCGATGATGGCGTTATGCCGCTCTGATATGCCGAAGACGCTGCACCATAGGCCGCGTTGGCATTGGCATAGGCAGAGCTCGCACGTGCCGGTGCCGCCGGTGGCGGATTAACAGCAGCAGCAGGTTCAATCGGTGCGGATGCGGGCTGGGCGCGCGCCGGTTCGCTATTGCCTGATCCCGATAGCATGATGGCTTCTGGCCCGATTTCATCCGGGCCTGCGATCAGTACGGCGCGATGCATGGTATTTTCAAGTTCACGCACATTGCCCCGCCAGTGATGCGACAGCAATCTTTGGATCGCAAGCGGGCTGATCGGGCGGACGGGAACGTCATTGGCTTCGGAATATTTTTTGACAAAGAACTCGGCCAGAACCGGGATATCGTCCGGGCGTTCACGCAGTGCCGGAATATCAAGATTGACGACATTCAGGCGGAAATACAAATCTTCGCGGAAATTGCCGGCATTGACTTCGGCTTCGAGATTGCGGTTCGATGTTGCCAGAATGCGGACATCAACCTTCACCGGGGCTTTGCCACCAAGCCGGTCAATTTCCTTTTCCTGAATGGCACGCAGGAGTTTTGCCTGTAGCCGGACATCCATTTCGCTGATTTCGTCCAGCAACAGGGTGCCGCCATTGGCCTCTTCGAATTTGCCGATGCGTCGTGCCTGTGCGCCGGTAAAGGCGCCTTTTTCATGGCCGAACAGCTCGGATTCAAGAAGGTTGTCAGGGATCGCTGCACAGTTAACCGCAACGAACGGTTTATCCGCGCGTTTGGATTTGCGATGCACGTATCGCGAAATGATTTCCTTACCGGTGCCGCTTTCACCCGTGATCAGAATAGATGCCGAACTGTTGGCAACCTGGTTTGCCAGACGCAGGGTTTCTGCCATGCGGGCATCACGATGGATCAGGGCATGGCTTTCTTCGGTTACCGCTTCGAAAATGGCGGCAATCAGGTCCGCTTCGGGCGGAAGCGGAATGAATTCCTGCGCCCCTGCCTTGATGGCGTTGACCGCACCATTTACATCGTTGCCAATCCCGCATGCAACCACCGGCACGTTGATCCGTTCCAGACTGATCGCGTCGATCAGGGCTGCGACATCAAGGGTAATGTCGGCCATGACCAGATCAATCCGGTTGCCCGCCCGCAGGATGTTAAGCGCGGTCGTCACACTTTCGGCCAATTGAACCGAAGCGCCGCGCGCCATTGCGATCTTGCTGGCTGCGCCTATCTGTCCGCCCAGTCCACCAACGATCAGTACCTGCATCGTCTCATCTCTTTCCGATCAGTTTCGAGGGCCCGGTGCGCTATTCAGGGAACAGCGCATCAGAGCCATCTTCTTCACACAAGCGATCAATCGAAATAGCTGACGCGTTTTGACGGCGGCAGGATCGAGTTGATCAGCATTTCCAGACGGCGGGGGTTTTCCTGCCGACCAATGGAAACAGCTCCGACCATATAGACCGAATTCAACAATTCTTCGTCGCTGGAATTGCGTTCAAGCTTCCCGGCAAGCGGCATGAAGACCATGTTGGCCAGAACCGCGCCATAGAATGTCGTCAAAAGCGCAACAGCCATTGACGGGCCGATGGAAGACGGATCATCAAGGTTGCCAAGCATCTGAACCAGACCGATCAACGTCCCGATCAGGCCCATCGCGGGGGCCACATCACCGGCTTTTTTCAAGATACTGGCCCCTTTCTGGTGGCGGCCAATGGTGGCGTTCATATCCTTGCGCATGATGGCTTCGACTTCTTCGGGCGGTGTGCCGTCAACGACCAGCGACAAACCTTTCCAAAGGTATTCTTCGCTTTGCAGGCTATCAAGGTGCCCCTGAAGCGATAGTACACCGCCTTTACGCGCGATTTCCGCAAGCTGAAGAATTTGAAGCGCAGCATCTGCCGGATTGCGTGATTTATGAAAAATCGTCCGCATCAGGATCTTGCCGGATCCAAGAAACTCGCCCAAGGCAAAGCTGACAGCCGTGATGGCTGCTGTACCGCCGATGACAATCAGCACAGAAGGGATATCGATAAAGGCACCCGGTGATCCCCCAAAGATGATTGCAGCAATCACCAACGAGAAACCAATGGCCAGTCCCCCGACTGTCGCAATGTCAAACGACGTTTTAGTCCCCCCTTCGGCCATAGTCGGATATCCTCTCTTACGTTAGCTTTTCTCAGATTTGATGATTTCGGTCATGGTCACGCCAAGACGGTCTTCAACCACCACGACCTCGCCACGCGCGACCAGACGGTTGTTTACATAGATATCAATAGCTTCGCCAACCTTACGGTCAAGCTCTACGACAGCACCACGACCAAGTTTCAGCAATTGACTGACCTGCATGGTTGCTTTTCCAAGGACAGCTGAAACCTGAACGGGAATATCGTACACGGCTTCAAGATCCTTGGACGTCTTCATCTGCTCGCCGCCGGCCTCGGCCGCAGCAAGAAGTTCTGTTCCTTCGCCCTCAAGCTCGATGTGATCTGCATCGAGTTCCGAGAGTTCAAGATCGTCATCATCAGCCATTTTCGTCTCCTGCGTCTTTGGTCGGTTGCTTCACAGCATCCATCATATCGGCTGTGGTCGTCGGGTCGTGTGTCTCGTGCGTCTGCGTCGGTGCCGATCCTGCATCTTCCAGCGGACCCGCATTTTGCGCGGGGGCAGTTGCCTGATCCGGTGCATTGTCGGGTATGTCGGTGGCCTGTTCGGTTTCAGTGGCTTGTGGCGTTGCCTGTTCCTGCGTTACCGGTTCGGGTTCTGAGGCGCGTGGTGCATCTGTTTTGGCTGCGGTCTTAATATCGGTATCGGGCGCGGACATTTGCATTGTATCATCTTGCGATGGTTGCATATTCCGGGCAAGGGTGCCATCGACTTCTTGATCGCTAACCTCAGGAGAAGACGGCGGTTCCTGTGACGGGGAGGTCGATGTGACATGCGTCACCGTTTCTTGCGCATCGGCAGGGGGTGTTTCTGCTGTTTCGGGCTCCGGTGCTGCTGGTGGCATGCGGCTTTCCTGAATGGCCGGATCGCCCATGTCACTGCCTGACAGGCCATGATCACTGGCATGCAAGGCAAGTGCATTATCGATGATGGTGTTGATTTCCGACCAGACACGCGCGCTGTCACGTACAGCGGTGCCATCGCCCCATGAAACCTGACAGTCACCCGCAGCGATATCCGGTTCGCCAACCACGATCACCTTGCCCGAAAATCCCCGCGATACTGCGATGCGTTCCACAGCGATCCTGACGTCTTTCTCAAGGTCGGGATGAACCTTGATCATGACTTTGGGGACATCAAACAGATTGGCCAGGCATTGACGGACAATTTCTTCGATTTCGGTTAGCTGATATTGCTTTGACCAAGCCGGGGCCAGCTTGCGAACGATGCCAAGCGCAACATGGATTGCGTCTTCGTTGATTCTGGCATTGGCACGTTTTTGTTGTTCATCGATCTGGCTCAGCTTTTCGGCAATTTCCGACTCAACGTCGCCAACGGCTTTTTCAAGTGACGCCATGATCTGTTGGTGGGCGTCGTCATAGCCTTGTTTATGGCCTTCGGCATAACCCTGTTCGTGCCCGCGCTTTTCGGCATCTGCGACCATTTGCGCGCCCTGCTCCTCGGTATAGATTGCGGGCGGCGGCGGGGGGGCTTCATCTTCCTCTTTCTTTTTCTTTTTTTTGCCCAGTTCGTAATGCTCATCTTCTTGACCTGCCGAACGGATTACGTTGTCGGCATCGTCAAAATTGAGCGAGAATGTGAACTTTTCAATGGCCGTCATATTGAACTGCTAAACGCCTTGAGCAACAAAAGAAAGGCAGTCCTGCGCCTGCCAGTGGGCCGGTACCTCTCAGGAGCATCAGTTTTCCTGATACAACCAGTTACGGATGATCGAAAGAGCTTCTTCCGGGTGTTTCTCTACGATTTCGCCAATCTTCTTGACCGAGGATGCTTTCACGCGGCCTTCAACCTGTGACAGGTTGATGAGCTCTTCGCCATCGTCAACGCCGCCTGGCGCCATCGGGACAGGGGCAGGGCCTTCAAGGGCTGGTGTGCCCTCGGCGGTCATGTCGTCGGCAAGCAGTTGCCGCTGTGCCATATCCGCAGCACTTGGCAGGGTTTCAAACGCACGGGTCAGAAGCGGGCGCACCACCAGCAAGATGACAAGGATGGCGACGATGGCCAGAACCAGCATCTCGGCAATGCGGAAGATTTCAGCCTTGTCGAGGCCAAGGAAGGTCTCGATCTCTTCATCCGGGAACAGGTCATCGGTATCTGCGAACTGCATATTGATGACTTCGACCTGGTCGCTGCGCTGCGGGTCATAGCCGATAGCGCTGCGTACAAGGGCTGCGATTTTTTCAAGATCTTCGGGGGAGCGTTCCTGATACACGCGCTCGCCGTTTTCATCGGTGGTATAGGTTCCATCGACAAGCACAGCCACGGTCACGCGCGAAATCTCGCCGATTTCCTTGACCTGGGTGGTGGTGGTTTTGGAGATCTCGTAATTGACCGTTTCCTCGGTGCGGCTTTCCTGACTTTGCATGCCTGCACCGCCAGCGCCCCCAAAGTTGGCATCCGGCAGATTGTTCTGCAGCGTTACCGGGTCGGTGCCTTCGGTTTCGGTATTGGTGGCATTTTCTTCGATCGTCTGGCTTGAACGAATAACCCGTTCATCGGGGTTGAAGCGCTCGTCGGCGGTTGTGACCTTGTTAAAGTCCATTTCAACCGACACTTCGGCCCGCACTTCGCCATAGCCCAGAGACCGCGATAACAGATCCTCGATCGTGTTGCGCAAACGGCTTTCGGTGCGGATGCGCATTTCATCGGCCGTTTGGGTCAGGAAGGTCGAAGATTGCTGTTCGCCGTCGCCCCGTGCCAGCAAACGGCCACGTTCATCAATGATCGATACCTTGCCCGGATCAAGTTGTGGAACAGCTGCCGCGACCAGATGCTGGATGGCAATCACCTGTTCGGGTTTCAATTCCCCGCCGGCCAGCTTCACCGCGATGGACGCGCTGGCTTCCTGGGTCTCGCGGGAAAACATCTGTCGTTTGGGCAGGACCAGATGAACGCGTGCCTGCTGGATCGACTGGATCGAGGCAATTGTTCTGGCCATTTCGCCTTCGAGGGCGCGGACATGATTGATGTTTTGTTCGAAACTGGTCGCGCCAAAGCCATCAGAATTGTCAAAGACTTCATAGCCGACAGATCCCCCCGTCGGCAGGCCGGTTTCAGCCATTGCCAGACGCATGCGGTTGACCTGATCCGCC
This sequence comes from Thalassospira sp., assembly GCA_048264285.1. Taxonomy (GTDB): domain Bacteria; phylum Pseudomonadota; class Alphaproteobacteria; order Rhodospirillales; family Thalassospiraceae; genus Thalassospira. The sequence goes on along the minus strand of JBLXDD010000003.1, from coordinate 174,851 downwards.
GGGACAAGAATTTCGGTGCCGTTATTAAGCAGTTGATACTGGACTTGCTCATCTTCGAGACGATTGACAATCTGGCTGGCATCGGCCGGATCAAGATCGCGATAAAGCAATTCCATGTTCGGTGCTGAAACGCGCATGATCAGGAAGGCAAAGAAAACAATCAGCAACACGCCCACGCCGCTGATTGCCATCAGGCGCGTTGGTCCCAACCCTTTGAGTGTTTGCAACAAGCCGCCCACGTTCGACTGCTCCGAAACGTAATTTCACCACTGTCCCACTGCGGATCGGTCCTTACGGAACGCGACCAGCATTAACAATGGATAGTTCTCCATGCTGAAGAACAGGTTAACAACCGGCAATTTTTGCCCAGTCATCTGTTTCAAATTCACCCGTAATTTGAATCGCTTGGATATCGGATGACTGTTTTTCGTAGCTTTTAATGTAGTGATTGAACTGCCCAAAAAGAAGCCCGGCACATGGCCGGGCGAGTCTGTTTTGGTGCAATATGTCTCAGGGCGGGCTAACGCCCTGAAACAAAAATCAATTACCGTTTGACCCGAATAAGCTCGTCGAGCATTTCATCGGTTGTGGTGATCGTTTTGGTGTTTGCAGAATATGCACGCTGGGTCACGATCATGTTGGTGAATTCTTCACCGAGATCGACGTTCGAACCTTCGAGCGCAGATGCCACAACGTTGCCGGCCCCGTTAAGACCCGGTTCGCGCAACAAGTAATCACCTGATTCGCGGGTCTGGCGGTAAACGTTACCAGTATGGTTTTCCATTTCATCAGGGGCTTCGAAGGTGGCAATTGCCAGTTTGTAAACCGGGCGTTTGACACCGTTGGCGAATTCGACCTGCAAGAAGCCTTCTTCGGTGAAGGCATAGTTCACCATCGTGCCGGCCTGCGCACCGTCCTGGTTGATGAAGTGGGTGGTATATTCCACAAGGTTACCGTTGGCATCCGAACCTGCGGCAAACTGGGTGATGCCGTTCCCGAGACCAATGGTACCGAAATCAAGGGTGATGGCACTGGCATCTGACCCGTTGGTCCATTCTGCGCTGATATCGGTGTCAACAAGGTTGCCGTTGATCCCGACATTCACGCCTGCAATGGTAGCTTGCACCCCTTCAAAGCTTTGCAGGTTGCCAGAACCGTCGAAGGTTACAACACCGGCCTGGATCAGGCCGTTTGGATGGTCGGTGGCATCAAGTTCGCCAGCCGTCGTGTTCCCGGTCAGTTCAAAGCCCCAGCGGTTCTGGCCCAATTTCACAACCTGCAAGTTGACGGTATGCGCCGAGCCAAGGGAGTCGTAGATCGTGACCGGCATGGTATTGTCTTCGTCAACGGTGCCCGTTGCAAGGTCACCGGCGGTATAGGTCGGTGCCAAGGTGCCCGGAATGCCGGGGACCGTGATACCGGTCGCGCTGAACGGGGTGCCGGTGAGGTTTGCAAAGGTTACGCCTTGGTCCGCAAAGGCTGCGGTCAGGGTAAGCGTATCATTTGTGCCGGTTGTCGTGGTGGTTGCATTGATGCCGGTTACGGCACTGATGGCCGAGGCCAGATCTTCAAGCGTATCACCTGTATTGATGGTGATGGTGGTGGTTGTACCATCATGGGTGATGGTGAACTGGTCACCGTTATTGATACCGGCAAGTGCTGTCAGGTCGGTTGTATCAAAGTCGATACCTGTGGTGGTCGATGTGGCCGTGCCACCGGTAACGGCTATTTCATCCGAGTTCAGGTTGGCCCCGAATTCGATATTTGTCGTCGACGCGGCCGCCGTCAGGATCGAGTTGATATCAAGAACCTGCAGATCGGTAATGGCAGAGCTGTTTGATGTGGTGGTATTGCCATTCGCATCAAGAAGAGTACCTTCACGGTCCGTTGCCCAGCCCTGTACATAGTAACCGGCCGTATTGCGCAGATACCCGTCGTCGTCGGGTTTGAAGTCACCGGCACGGGTAAAGAACAGCTCGTCATTCGTTCCGGGCGAGGCGGTGCCGCGGACGATGAAGAAACCATCACCCGAAATGGCCGCAGCCGTCGTGGATGACGTTGCCTGCAGCAAGCCCTGCTTGCTGATCAGGGCTGTCGGATGGAAGCGTACGCCACCCGGGGTATAGCGGGTGTCGGTAGCGGATTCAGTCACAAGGGTCGAAAAGCGTCCGACAGTTCCTTTGTAACCAACCGTGTTCAGGTTCGAGATGTTGTCCGAGATGACGCCCAGATTCTGAGACTGCGCATTCAGGCCGGAAACACCGGAAATCATAGCACCAAAAAGGCTCATTTTTCTTCTCCTGTTTCTACAGGGTGTTGATCAAAATCGGAAGAAAGCCCTCAGGCTGCTTCGTCCTGTTCGTCACTTCCGGTATCGTTACCGCCAGTGTCTGTATCTGTTGCGTTTGCCCCCAGCTTCACGTTGGTCAGGGTCGAGAACGGTACTGATACGTCACCAAGGCGGAGATAAATGTCAGTGTCATCAATATCGACACTGTCGACAGTTCCGATGATGCCAATCGCGACGGATGCCGGATCACCATCTTCGTCAGTAAAGGTGTCACCGTTTGCAGCCATCGGCCGGACAACCAGCGTGTAGGCGCCAGCATCCTGATCGACGCCGTTGTTGTTTTTGCCATCCCAGGTAAATGTCTGGAGGCCGGAAACGTCGGTAAGTTCTTCGGAATAGATCGTTGCGCCGCTCTGATCGTGAATCTGCAATTGCAGTCGCGGGACTTCTGGCGAAACGTTGTATTTGTAGGTGAGTTCTTCACCTTCTTCGCGCCAGTTGGTGTCACCAACGGCTTCGATTTCAGCGCCGACATAAGACAGCGCAGAAAGTTGACGCTGCTGCCCTTGCATGGCGATCAGGTCTTCGAGGTTTTTGTTGCTCTGAATACCTTGCTCAACCTGGGCGAACTGGCTCAGCTGGTCAGTGAATTGATCACTTTCCATCGGAGAGGTCGGATCCTGATTTTGCAACTGTGTGGTCAACAGGGTCAAAAACGTATCAAAGTTCTGTGCCAGCTGGCTTGCAGAGCTGCTTGAGGCGGCATTGGTGTCGGTTTGCGACAGGCCGACATTTGTCAGGGATGAAACGGTCATGGGATTTTCCCTCTACCTTTTCTAGATCCGGATATCGACCAGGCCGTTGGGATTGATCCCGTAGCCAATGGCGACATGTTCGGCAAGTTCGGTTCCACTCATGACATCACCTTCATCGGGGCTGCTGCCCTGATTGGCGGTCATACGAGACTGGCCGTTGCCTTCCTGACTTTGGCCACCTTCATTTCTGTGCTCGAAGGTGAAGCTTTGGCTGTCCGCATTCAGACCGGCGTCTTTCAACGCCTGCTGCAAGGCGCGGGAGTCCTGACGCAGCATGTCGAGTGTTTCACGCGTATCAGCCTGAATAACGCCCTGAATTCGGCCATCCTGACCGATTTCCATTTTCACATCGACGCGACCAAGATGTTCCGGGCGCAACTGGACAGAGATCTTGTCAACACCTTCGCTGGCCGCATTGCGGATTGAAACAGCGACCTGTTGTTGAATCTGCTGGGTCGGGGCCTGACGCGCGGTTTGTGCGGTTTGGCCGCCGGTATTGGTCTGTTGCAGGCTGCTGGTGCTGCCCGGTTGTCCGTTGGCTGTTGCGACGGCGTCTGTGCCGCCCGTGGCCGTGACCGCACCATTGACGGCAGTATTTTGCGAGGCAGTCGGATTATTTGGCATATTTGCCGCTTGTGCGGCCGCTGCCATCGCCTGTTGCGCTGTCTGGGCATTTTGTGCCGGGTTGCCAGCATTGGCGCCATTGGCTTGCTGTTGGCTACCATTGGTCTGATTGGTCGGCGCACCATTCACTGTGTTTACGGTGTCGGTTTTTGCTTTGCTGTCACCGCTCATGGAATCAACCACCCGCGACAGGAACTGATCAGATGAAAGATCATCACTGTTGCCGGCCTCTGCGCCGTTAAGGGCTGCTTTGGCAGACGATGCCGCAGCCGGTTGGGACAGGGCGGTCGAATTCATCAGTCCGTCTGTGGTTGTATCAGTGCTTGCAGCTGTATTGGCCGCGTTGGCCTCAGGAGTTTGAGCGCCGTTTTGCCCGGCAGTTGCGCTGCCGGTGGCTGCTGTTTTCATCGCTGCGGCATTAGCCTTGGCCAGTTCAAGTGCCTCGGGGGAGCCCGGTGCCGGAACTGCCTGCACAGGCTGGTTGGGATCAACCTGACCAGTGGAGTCCTCTACAACAGTTTCGCTGGTTGCGGTTTCGTCAGTGGCTGCGTTGGATGTGCTATCTTCAGATGCTGCTGTGTCGCTGGTGTTATTCTGTTCGGCAGGACTCTGGTCGTTGTCGCGGCTGTCATTTCCATCGGCGTGATCGACATCGCGAGATGCGGGGTCACGTTCAGACTGTTCTGCTGTGATATCGCGCCGGTCTTCTGAATCCGGATCATCGTTTCGGTCGCGCGATGTGCTGCGGTCTGCGGAACGTGATTCATCAAGATTGCGGTCGTCATACGCGGACTGACGGTTATTCATGTCTGCGCGATTGTCGTCGAAACTCTTCTGGGCAGATTTTGCCGCGTCATATTTGACCTGGCGCCCCTGTTCTGACCAATTTTCTGTGATGGATGCCATCACATCGCCAAAGCCCGAACCCGTGCTTGCGCTGGCGTTTGCGCCGGGGATAGAGACAGTTGGCATAACACTGTTTGAAATCGCAGAACTATTCATGACCTTGGTCCTTATGGAAGCAGTGCCAAAACAACTGCAATCGGCGGGCCAGTTTTCAGAGTTAACGATTTCTACAGGTTTTCAAAAGGTTAGGAGATGTTTGTCAGAATGCAGAAAATTGCAGCAAAAATTGCCGGGGGATGGCAAGGGGATGGCAAGGGGATGGCAAGGGGATGGCACGGGGGTGACGAGGGATGACCGGGCAAATTTGATCCGGTGGCTTCGTCGGTCGGAGGGGGCATCATAGAGACTCTAAAGGCCTCCGAATAACTCGGAGGCCTTTGAACGCTGTCTTGAAAGAACCGTGCGGCTGTTTTTGTGCCTAGGCAGAAATAGACAGGCCCGATGGTTTGGTCGGTTGTGCCGTATCTGTTTCTTGTGATCCGGATGCCGGGGCCGGGCTGGCAGGTGCCGGGCGATCCTGTTGCGTTGTCAAAATAGCCTGACGCAACTCACCTTCGCTTTTATCTGCCAGTTCTGCCCAAGAGTCACGCAGCGGGGTCAGCAGTTTTATAACTTCCTCAGCTGCCTCGGGGTCGTTGTGGCGATCAACATCCATCAAACGGATCATGCAGTGGGTATAGAGGCGTTCAAGATTTGCAGCAATTTCGCCGCCTTGCTCCATATCAAGCGTACTTGAAAGATGGGCAATCAATTCCTGAGCACTACAGTTGGCGTTGCAGCGGGCCTGAATGTCGTTGCGTTCGATCGCGTTTTGCGCCTCTTGCAAGCGGGACAGGGTTTTCTCAAACAGCATGTACACCATCTTGGCCGGTGATGCCGTGTTGACCTGTTGTTGCTTGTATGTATGGGCGGCGTGCTCGTTCATGCGACACTCCTTGGTATGCGAGATGTGCTTCCAGTGTGCATGTATGACATGAAAAAGTTAACTACTATCTTGTCCCGCTGCCATCATTTCGTCGAGAGAATCCTGGATGTTCTGCATTCGGGCGAGTGCCGTTTCCATGGCAATGAACTTATCCATAAGGATTTCTCGCTGCCGTGCGAGACGCTCATCGATCCTTTCGACTTTTTCTTCATGTGATGCAGTTTGCGTTTCCAATTCGGAAATCGCCTGGGTCAAAGTGCCTTCTTCGTCATCAAGAATCGAGTCCAGCTCAAAATAGAATTGTGCGCCCAAGCCAATACTTGTTGAAACGTTGACGGTGGAATCGGCATTCCCGTCACCGCTATAGAACAGGCGAAGCCCATCAGGTGTTCGAATACTGTTACCACTTACCGTCGCATTTTTGCCGGTTGCGATTACGTTGCCTTCCGGATCAAAGAGATCGTATGTTACGCCTGTTATGGCGCCACCTGAGGCCTCGATGTTAAACGCATAGGTGCCAGCCTGTGTTTGGCTGGCAAAGCCGGTCATCGTAATATCTGAATCGTCAGATTTTCCACGGAACAGGAACAGTTCCATGACTTCATCAGGTTCATTTAACAGGGCTTCATTCAGGGCCGTTTCGTCAACCTGAATGGTCTTGTCAAGCAACGGGTCCTGGTTCGAACCATAAGGGACAAAGTCCAATCCGATCTCGGCAAGTACCGAATAATCGTCTTTACCGGCCCGGTCTGTTACGCCATTGGCAAAAGAGCCGGCAATTTGCTGTAAGGCTGATTCAATGCCCTTAACGGATGTGTCACCCAGCAGAATGGCATCATCACTGGCTTCGCCAGTGGTGGCGTCAATTGCGGTTTTTTCGTTGATGAAGGTCTGAACAGCATTATAGGCGTCGACAAAATCAAGGATCGCCGTTTTTGCCTGATTAAGGTCCTGTTCAATCTCGATCGTGATTTCGGTTCCCGGTTCTGCGTCATACAGGCTGATGGTAAGGCCATCGACCAGATCAGAAAACTCGTTCGATCCGCGCGTTACCGTAATGCCATCAAGGGTGAGACTGGCATTGTTACCAGCGTCAATCACATTGGCCGCATCAATCGTTGTGGGATCGGTCAGAATACCAAGGCTTTGCAAGACATTGCCGCTATCATCGCTAAAGGACATACGGTTATCTTCACCTTCCTCGGTCGAGGTCAGGATAAGTGTACTTTCGGTATCGGAAACCTTGACAACAGATGCCTGAACACCTGTTGAGTCCTTGATATTGTTAATCTTGTCGCGAATATCCTGCAGAGTGTCTCCGGCCGCGACCGTTACGGTCGAGCTGCCCGTACCACCCGTAACGGTAAAGGTCCCGGTGCCGGTAATTCCGGTAATATCATCACCTGCAGCGACAGGCTGGGTGTCGCTTGAAAGTTTGTGCCGGCTGGCGACCTGATTAATTTCAAACGTATAGGAGCCGGTTTCGGCCGCGTTGCTTGCCGTTACACCGATCAGGCTTGCAGCGTCACTACCGTCAGAGGATGCAAAGATCTGTTTTGCTTCGAAGATGTTCTTCGAATTATCAAAACTGGTTGCACCATAGAGGTTCGCCATAGAATCTTTGAGCGTTCCAACAAGCGTTTGCAGCTCTTTGAGTGCTGCGATCTTCTCGTCGTTTTCCTCAATCCGGGTTTCAAGATTGTCAGCAGGAATACGACGGGCAGCAATCATCTTGTCGACGGTATCGACGAAATCGATATTGGACGATCCACCAGACAGCTGGACACGACCATTCTCGCCAACATAGATGTTATTTAAGTTCAGGCTGCTCATTGGTTCGGCTCCGTGGACGGTGTCAATCGACTGTCTTGAAGTGACGTGCCTTGCGTCAACTTATTCAGGCAAGCAATAAATGCGCCAATTTCCGTCCGTATGAGGCTTTAAATTTGTTCGTCAACGACGCTACCAAGATATTCACGCATTTGCGCAAACAGTTGCTGTAGCTCTTTTGACGGAAGTTCGCGCAAAATCTCGCCACTCGTGCGGTCGGTGATGCGTGCAACGACGCGACCTGTATCCTGGTTGAAATTCAACTCGACACGAGCATTTTTGTCCGACAATTCCGGAATATCAAGCTGAGAAAGCGCTTGTTGCAGCTTTGCTGCCTGTTCATTGTCAGAAGCAAGAGAGGCTGTCCCTGCGGCGGTTAAAGAATCTTGCAGGGAAGTTTGGGCAGAAGCCGGTGCGACGGTGCTTGGCTGCGTGCCGAAGTTTCGTTGGCCAATTGCGGTGTAAGAGTTATTGAGTTCCATGTTGTTCTCCTATGCCGCGCAAGAGGCAAAGGATAATCCGGACACAGGATGAGGGTTACCCCTCATCCTGTTTCGGATATCCGGATTACTGCAGCAGACGCAGCAGGTTCTGCGGCATCTGGTTTGCTTGAGCAAGCATTGCAACGCCCGACTGAACCAGGATCTGCTTAGAGGTGAACTGGGTCATCTCGGCGGCAACATCCAAATCCATCAGTGTAGAACGTGCAGATTCGTTGTTTTCCTGGGTCGTGGCCAGGTTCTGACCAGCGAAGTCCAGACGGTTCTGATAGGTACCAACGTTTGCACGTGCTTCCTGCAGGGTATCAATCGCAGAGTTAACGCTTTCGATGGCTGCCTGAGCATCTGCCTGAGTACCGATAGCAGCGCTATCAATGCCAAGGGTCGTCTGATCAACTTTGTCAAGCGTGATGGACAAACGGTCGGCTGCGGTGTTGTTTGAACCAATCTGGAAATCCAGCTCGGCATTAAAACGCTGACCATTGTCAACATCCATCGAAACGACGGAAGCTTCGGTCGAGGCTGCGTTTGCACCCCAGTCAGTACCACCGGCAGCAGCCGTCAGGATGGTGCCAATGCCATTGTTGATCGAGAGGCTGAGACCAACTTCATCAAAGTTCAGGGTCGCCTGTTCGCCGACGCCGACTTCGTTGGCATTACCCGGAACATAGCTGGTGATGTCGATGGTCTGGGAATAGGTGCCGGTCGCGTCGTCGACCGCTGCGGTAACAGTCATGGTGACCGAGTTGCTTGGGCCAGACGTGATGTCGATGGTGAAGGTGTTGTCAGCCAAGCCATCGTCGGTGTCGTCAGCAGCCCAGAAGTTGTTATCGGTGATCGCAAAGCCAGAGAAGCCGTTGGCGTTGGTCAGGTCTGCACCAGTGCCGGCACCAACAGTTGCGAAGTCGATATCAACATCGCCACCATCGCCAAGCAGCTGAATGCCGTTGAAGTTGGTGGACGAAGAAATACGGGCAATCTCGTCGTTGAGCAATTGGAACTCATCGTTCAAGAAGCCACGTTCCGTATCGGACAAGTTGCCCGAAGCTGCCTGGGTCGCCAGCGTTTTCATGCGAACAAGAACGTCATCGATGGTGCCCATGCTACCATCTGCGATCTGCAGCATCGAGTTTGCCTGGCCAACGTTAACCGTTGCTGTTTTCAAAGCCTGGGTGGTTGCATTCAAACGCGCGCCGATCGCCATGGAGGCAGCATCGTCACGTGCCGAAACAACACGGGTACCCGAAGACAATTTTGAAAGGGAGCGGGTCGCCATCTCATCAGATGCCGACAGGTTACGGTGTGCTACGTTAGCAGCGTAGTTGGAAATGATATTAAGAGCCATTTTATTTCTCCTACATGGATAGCTCGAACCGGCACATCGCCGTTCAGGAACTGACACATTGTCAGAACTGTTCTCGCAATGGTCTTCCTGACCGAACGAGAACTGATTATTTAGCTGTCAAAATATACCTATGTATGGTTTTGCTGTCTAGCGAAAAGTGAATAAAAAAATATTCAATTGAATCAACGCTTTGTTGCACGGGTGTGGGGTGGGATTTTTGTTTGAAGGTGATTTGGGTGGCGGGAAGTTGATGCTTTTCGGGGAAATAAGGCGGGATTCGCGAATCTAAATCCTGAGTTTTGTGTGGTCTCGCTTTTAAGGCAAAAAAGAAGGGCTCGCAAGGCGGGCCCTTCTTTTGAGGTTTGCTTTTTGTGTTCTGCTTGGCTTTTTAGCCCTGCAGCAAGCGCAAGAGGTTCTGCGGCATCTGGTTTGCCTGTGCAAGCATTGCAACACCTGATTGCACGAGGATCTGCTTTGATGTGAACTGTGTCATTTCGGCAGCAACATCCAAGTCAAGCAGTGTGGAACGCGCTGATTCGGTGTTTTCCTGAGTGGTAGCAAGGTTTTGGCCGGCAAAGTCCAGGCGGTTCTGATAGGTCCCGATATTTGCGCGTGCCTCTTGAAGAGTATCGATGGCTGAGTTGATGCTTTCAATGGCGTTCTGGGCGTCAACCTGATTGTCGATTGCGGTGTTGTCCAGTCCGAGTTCGACCAAGTCAACTTTGGTCAGCGATACAGACAGGCGGTCGGCTGCTGTGTTGTTTGAGCCAATCTGGAAGTCCATATCAGTCGAGAACCGTTGACCGTTGTCGGCATCCATTGAGACGACAGTGGCTTCGGTCGAAGCCGCGTTTGCACCCCAATCGGTGCCACCGGCAGCAGCCGTCAGGATGGTCCCGATGCCGCTATTGATCGTGAGGCTGAGGCCAACTTCATCAAAGTTCAGGGTTGCCTGTTCGCCAACACCAACTTCGTTGGCGTTGCCAGGAACATAGCTGGTGATGTCAATGGTCTGGGAATACGTCGTGTTAGGGCCGCCATCGGTTTCATCAAGGCTGGCGGTAATCGTCATCGAGACAGAGTTGCTCGGTCCGGACGTGATGTCGATGGTGAAGGTGTTGTCTGAGAGGTCAGGTGTGCCGGCGGCAATGCCGGTCTCGTCGGCGGCCCAGAGGTTGTTGTCGGTGATCGCAAAGCCCGAGAAGCCGTTGGCGTTCGTTATGTCTGCGCCGGTGCCGGCACCAACAGTAGCAAAATCGATATCAACATCGCCACCATCGCCAATCAACTGAATGCCGTTGAAGTTGGTCGAGGACGAGATGCGGTCAATTTCGTCTTTCAGCAGCTGAAGTTCGTCATCCAGGAATCCGCGTTCGGTGTCTGACAGGTTGCCCGATGCAGCCTGGGTTGCCAGCGTCTTCATGCGCACAAGAACGTCATCGATGGTTGCCATCGCGCCGTCGGCAATCTGCAGCATCGAGTTGGCTTGGCCGACGTTAACGGTTGCAGTTTTCAGGGCTTCGGTCGTTGCGTTCAGGCGTGCGCCGATAGCCATGGATGCAGCGTCGTCGCGTGCGGACACCACGCGCGTACCAGAAGACAGCTTTGCAAGCGAACGCGTTGCCATGGTGTCAGAATTCTGAAGATTCCGGTGGGCGACGTTTGCTGCATAGTTGGAAATAATATTGAGAGCCATTTTACTCCTCCTATACGGATCAGATGAATGGCTCAGGCCATTCTATCTTTTGGCGTCATTGCCATGAGAAAAGGTTAAGCAAAAGTTGTGCCAACTTCAGGTCGGCAAATTTTACAGGTCATGCTGCACCGAATATTTTTCGTTCGGTAAAATGTGCTGCCAGGCAACCTGACGCGCAGTATCAACAAGGATTGGTGCGCGCAGGTTGGTTGACATTGTGATGCCCTGACCGCCAGGTGCGCTGCGGATTGTTACAACCATCAGGATGGCCATGTCCGCGCTGTCAATCGCAAGGCTTTTCTGCGCATTCAGCAGATCCTTTTCTGCGTAAATACCGCTTTCCATGTTATAGGGGGCCACGATGAATGACAGGTTCGCGTCGGTCAGACTTTGATAAAGTTTAAACTGATCAAGCGAGGTGTTGGGGATGTTGGCCAGCCCGAAAACATGGTGTTCCGGAAAGCCGAGAAGGCCGACCGGCATATAAATGCCCTTGTCCCAGACGAACTCGATGTCGCCGAAGCGTGTTTCCACGACAACGGATTCTGGTGTTTCATTTTCGGCGACGTTTTCGGTTTCCATTCCCGCGCTTCTCCGATTGTCGAAAGGTTTTGTTGTATGTGGTGTTCAAGAAATCACAACAGGCAAATTATAGTACATTACCAGTCATATCAGACCTAGCGCAAATAGTTGGCCAAGGACAAATCTGCTGCCCGCGAGATAGAGATAAAGCTCGCTTGCAGGGCTGTTTCGTGTTGCGACAATTCAGCAAGAGTCAATGGAACATCCACTGTTTCGATATCCGAGATGGCCTGAGCTGCGAAAACCTTGAAATCTTCGTGCCGGGTCTCAAATCGTTCAATATTTGCGATATCGAGGCCGATTTTGCTTTGCACATTCGGCAGATCATCAATCGCATCGGTGACGAAGCCAAGAGCAACGACAAGTGCGTCTTCGTCTTCGGTTCCAGCAGCGATGCCAAGTCCTTGAACAAGTTTCTGGAATGCCGGGTTATCGGCAAGAATGCCGTATGAGACATTGTAATCATCATCAATGCGGGCCTGCATGATCTGATCATCGCCCTGATAATAATCGGCATCAATCCGTGGGTTGGGAATTTTCTCCATGCCCAGTGTTGTTAGCAAATCTCCACCGCCAATTTCAGTGATGGTGATGGATCCATTGCCGACATTTTCGATGTTCAAGCGGGGGGATCCGGTGCCGCCAAGTCCGCGCAATGATGCGATTGCGTTGTCACCCGTATTGCTGTTGATGGCATCCATGATATCGCCGATATCGTCACCTGGTACCGTATAGGTCACAGTGGATGTCACGCTATTGCCGTCAATATCGGTGCTGACGATTTGCAATTGTCCGCTGGTGGCGCCCAACGAAGCCAGGGTTGTCGTATCCGTCAGAAGCAGGTCCGACTTGCTGAGATAGTTATCAGGTGCGCCGATTTTTTCGGGATCAACTGCCGGCTGTTCAGAGCGGCCGCCGGCGAACAGGTAGCGGCCATCCAGATTGGTATTCAAAAGGTTCGCAATCTGCTGCAAGGCCTGGCTTGCCTCGTCCTTGATGTTGACATCATCGCCTTGTTCGATCGAACTTGCCTGTATCAGCAAGGATTTCATGTTGGTCGCGATGGTCATCATGCTGTCGACAGCATTTTCCATGCTTTGCAGGCGCAGCTTGGTCTGCGTTGTGTTTCGCAAATACTGTTCGGTACGCGTGTATTCGCCTTCAAGATTAAGCAAGCGCTGCGCACTGTCAGCGATCCCGGCATAATCACGCGACTTATAGCCGCTTGATGCCTGGTTCTGAAGATCCGTTACGCGCGCGGCATTCCGCAGGGCGAGATCTGACAGCAATGTGTGGTTCGTATAGGTCGCGACACGAGTTACCATGACAGCCTCATTTTACTGATATGCAGTTTAAACTGCATTGAGTAGCTCATCAAACATTTCATCAACCGTGCTGATGACACGGGCTGACGCACTATAGGCGCGCTGAAAAATAATCAGATCAGACATCTCTTCATCAAGGTTGACCCCGGCCTCGTTCTGAATACGGGTGCTGAGATCAACCACCAGATTGTCCTGAAATTCATATGCGCTTTGTGCGACCTGTGCCTTGGTTGCAGCTGTGGCAACGATGCCTGCGGCATAATCGGTCAAAGACGTCTTTTCCCCGGACAATCCGTCGGTTGCTTCAAAGTCGATATCGGTGCGTTCGAAAGCATTGCCGATTGAGTTGGCAGCGCTGTTGTCGCCTTCATGAACGCCGAAGTTGATGCCAAGCCCCAGGACGGTCGTCAGGGAATCAGCATTTGGCAGGCCATTGTCGCTGAAATAGAACGGGTCGCCGTCAGCATCGGTGATACTCAACTTATAGCCGCCCAATTGACTGTCAAAGACCACCTCGGCGGTGATGTTATTGTCAGTCAGGACCGCGCTGTTGTTGATGGCGTCGGCGATATCCTGCAATGAGTCACCATTCTGATAATCGATATCAACGTCGGTAAAGTTGCCGCTCACCGTCAGTGTATAATTGGTGGGAGGCGGGACAAGCGGCCCCAATGCCGCGATGGCGCCGTCAGCATCAACTACGGCATTAGATGTTTCATAAGTATCAGCATTCATCTGACCTCGAACAATACGCGATGGATCATTCTGGATGACGGCTGCAACATCCATATTGCCAGACAGGTTCGGGCGGTCCTCGGTAAAGCCGATCTTGGATGACAAGGTGCCTGAGTCATCGATTGTCATATTCGCGTTATATTCGATCACCAGCCGGAAACGATCACCGTCTTCGACGATGAAGGCGGTTTCTTCGGCCGCCGCTGCGGTCATGCCCGCGCCCTGAAGGGCTAAGCGAATATTATCGCGGATATCCTCAAGGGAATCTGTTGCGGTGTAGTTCACCGTAAGCCCGCCGACGAGAACGCCACTGCCTGCGCTTAGCGTAAATGAACTTGCTGTAACACCAAGGGCATCGGTTGAACTGCTTTGTGCGGCAGTTGTCATCACGTCGGATCGTTTGGTCGTCGCGATAAAGTCATTCAGGCCGAAATAGTGCGACATGCCTTGTTGTCTGCCGTCGCTTAGCGTGATCTGGCTATCCATCTCATTGATGGCAACACGACTGCCATCCTGACCTTCGATCACCAGTCGGTCGTCAATCAGCGATGCCGTCAGATACGCGCCAGCGTCCGATGCATTGATTGCATCGACGATCCCCTGAACGGTCGCCGGGGTCGTCGGCAGGGAAATATCTGCCCAGCTGTCGGTTGCGACAAGATCGCCATTTTCGTCAAGTGCAGCCACACGGAAAGTGCCGCTTGCCGTTAGTGGATCACTGCCAGCGACCATGCGCGTACCGGAAAGGTTGGCAGGCGGCGGAAAAGAGGTGCCTTTGTTATGTTCTTCGTTGATGGCATCGCGCAATTCACCGGCCAACTCGTTGATCTGGTCATTCAGGGCCGGGATTTCGGAATCCCGCATTTCAAACAGGCCCTTGAGCGTACCTGTGCGCAGAGTATCGGTGATGTCTTCGCCATCAAGGGAAACACCAGATCCACCCGTACCCGGTTCATAACCTGCTGTCTGGGTAAAGCTTAGCAAGTTCGGTGTGCGATCCAGCAGCGTGTTTGCGCCGTTTGCCGAATAGATAACGATCGAGCCGTCACTGCGGCTAAAGGTTGTAATGTCGATGATTTTGGAAAGCTGGTTGAGCTTCTGGTCACGTTGATCTTCAAGCTCGGTCGTTGGCTGATCAAGGTTGTTCAGGCGAATGATGCCGGTATTCAGCTCGGAAATCTGGTTAAGCAGCGTGTTGGCCGTGTCGACCTCATCGGTGATCTGGTCATCGATGTCGTCGCGCATGTCCTGAAGCTGGCTTGAAAGCTTTTCAAATGACTCCATGACCTGAAGCGCACTTTCGATCGCCTCGATCCGTGGAGAGTTCTGGTCCGGTGTGACGCCAAGTTGCTCGAATGCGTCTGCCAGATCATTGATGCGCTGGCTGATGGCGGCATCAGACTGGGGCGTGCCAAACAGGGTCTGGATACGCTGGAAAAACTCATAGCGGACTTCCTCGCGACCGGCTTTGCCCAGTTCGCCCCGCATTTCACGTACCAGGCCCTCATTGACGTTGCGATAAATGTCCGCAACCTGAGAACCGGCACCAACGCCATCAAGGGTCAGCGTTTCCTGGCCTGCGATTTTTTTGGAATAGCCCTCGGTGTTCACGTTCGAGATGTTCGATGACGTGATCGCAATGCGAGCTTGCGCGGTATTAAGGCCGGAAATCGCTGTATTGAGAGCCTGAGTAAGTGACATGATCCTTGCCTCTAGCCTTAGAGCGTTTCATTGACGCTATAGGCGCCACCGGATTTGTTGATCGTACGCCCATAGCCGCCCAGCGATGCTTTGCTGGTCTTGGCCGAACGATTATAGGTGGTGCAGTCTTCCTTGGATTTTTCGTTGACGGCACGCACGATCGCCTGGACCACGCGTTCGTTCGTTTCCTTGGCAGCTTGCAGGGTTGCCATATTGTGCCGTGCAGCTTCTTGAAACTCGGTCTGAAGCGCGCGCAGTTCCGAGCGTTCTTCGTCGGACATGGCGCGCAATTCGTCGCCGCGGCTGCGCAATTTGACCACCAGTTGTTCATACTGCATGGACAGGGCAGATTTTTCCGACAGGAACTGCTCGTATTCACCCGGTGTCAGGCTGCGCAGCTCAGTGGTTTCACGCTCCAGCAGGGACATAAGGTCATATGTGACGCTTTTAAGTTCGGTAACCAGTTCTTCGGTGGTCATTTTCATCCCTCCTGGACTTTGAGGATTTCACGTGTAACGGCATCTGCAATTCCGATGCCACCTGCACGTGTCATTTCCTTGGCGTATTCATCAACCAGCATGGAACGCATCATCGTTTCACCATGCCCGCCGCCGAACATTTCGTTGGTTTCAATACCGGCAAACATGTGGCTGAGCATCTGGCTCATGAACATGGATTCAAATTCTTCGCCGGCCTTGCGCGCCTCGGCTTCGGTTTTGATATGCCCGTCAGTAAGTGTTTCCATCCGGGCGGCCATATTGTTTTGTTTGCCAAACTGTGCGCTTGCCTGTGCCTGCGCCATCAAGGCAGTGGTGCCGTCGGTCATCATTACATCACCTCGATTTCAGCTTGCAGCGCACCGGATGTTTTGATGGCCTGAAGAATAGTGATCATGTCGCGTGGACCAACGCCAAGGCTGTTCAGGCCATTGACCAGTTCCTGCAGGCTGACACCACCATCCATGATGCCAAGCTGATTGTCTTCGCCTTCATCCACTTCGATATTGGTGCGGTCGACAATTTCGGTCGTTCCCGTCTGGGAGAATGGCGAGGGCTGGGAAACCTGCGGGGTTTCTGTAACCCGAATGGTCAGATTGCCTTGGGCAATCGCAACGCGGTTGATCCGTACATTTTCACCCATCACGATGGTGCCGGTATTTTCGTCGATCACCACGCGGGCAATTTGGTCAGGCTCGACGCGCAATTGTTCGATATCGGTCAAAAGGGCAACGACATTCTGGCTATAGCGGTCGGGAATGTTCAGGCGCACGGTGCCGGGATCGCTGGCGCGCGCGGCAACTTCGCCGAGATAGGCGTTGATGGCATCTGATATGCGCCGTGCGGTGGTGAAGTCCGGGTTACGCAGCACGACGGACATGTCCTGCATCGAATTCAGGTTGAAGTCGATTTCGCGTTCAACAATGCCGCCATTGGCAATGCGGGCAGAGGTCGGAACACCTTTGACGACGGTTTCGGCATTGCCGCCCGCAGAGAAGCCGCCAACTGCAAGGTTGCCTTGGGCGACGGCGTACACTTCGCCGTCAGCACCCACCATCGGCGTCACGAGAAGCGTGCCGCCTTGCAGGCTTTCGGCCGTGCCAATTGCACTGATATTGACGTCAATGCGTGACCCCTGACGCGAAAATGGCGGCAGGGTCGCTGTGACCATTACGGCTGCGATATTATCGGAATCAAGGTCTTCGATCTGATCGCGGACGTTAATGCCGAGGCGTTCAAGCATCGCAACCATGCTTTGACGGGTAAATTCTGCATCGCCAAGGTCATCGCCAGTACCGTTCAAGCCGACCACAAGGCCATAACCGACCAGCATGTTGTCACGCACACCTTCGAAATCGGCGATATCCTTGATGCGTGACTGGGCATGTGCAGGGTCAAGCTGCGTCAGGGCAAGCAACCCGAATACCAGCGTTGCGAGCGCTTTACGTGCTTTTTTGCCAAGACTTGTGATCATGTTCTTCATTCCGCTTTTACGTGGGATGCGATGCATCCGGCAAATCAGGTGATTGACCTGTTAAATCGCTTTGCCGGGGTATCTGCGAAAATCGTGCCAACCAAGGCTTTCTGCGGATATTGCCACATGCCTGGCGGCAAGGGGCCAAAAACTGCCGCCGTGTCAGATAGATGGTGCCCGCTGGCGAGCATCGCTTGACCAACCCGGCATTTTTTTCCCGTTGCGTGTCCCGCGTGATTGGAGGAGACTCCAACCAGAAAGTCATATGTTGATTGAACAGTGCAACAACAACTGAGCGGAAACGGATCATGAAGGTTGGTGGTTCCAAGGCTACCGGTGCGAATACCACGTCGCGCAAAAAAACGTCCGGTGCATCAGGCGGTAGCGGGTTTGCTGATGCGATGCGTTCGCTCGACACTTCCGGGGATGCCGGCGGGGCATCCGGGGTTCGAAGTGCCGGGGCTGTCAGTGCGCTTGATGCTTTGCTTGCGCTCCAGCAAAATGGTGATGCGCTGGACTCGCCGAAAAAAACAGCCATGCTGCGAGCCAAAAGTATGCTTGAGCAACTTGAAGCTGTTCGCGACGGTTTGCTCAGTGGTCAGTTGTCTCCGGCACGTTTGCAGCAATTGGTCGGTTTGATGGATCAGCAACGCGAAACAATTGATGACCCTCAGCTTTCTGCCGTTCTGGACGAAATCGACCTGCGGGCTCGGGTTGAACTGGCGAAACTGGAAGTTTCTGGTCTTATCTGATTGTTTAATTTACGGTATTTGTTGCGAAAATCCAAGGAAAACTGCGGCTTTGAGGCGCCAGGAGCAATTAATTGTTCAATCAGCTTGCGCCCTTGGCGTGTGCCCTCTATATTGCCGCGCGATCGATGAGTCCTGTATAGAGGGCATACATGACTATCACTTTACCACCTGACTATCGTCCTGCTGAGGACGAAGAGTTCATGAACCCGCGTCAGCGGGAATATTTCCGGCAGAAACTTCTGACCTGGCGGGCAGAGCTTCTGCACGAATCTTCGGAAACATTAGCGAACCTGCAAGATGGCGGGCTTCAGGAACCGGATCTGACCGACCGTGCGTCGGCAGAAACTGACCGGGCACTGGAACTTCGTACTCGTGACAGGGCGCGCAAGCTAATTTCAAAAATTGATGCTGCTTTGCGTCGAATTGAAGACGGATCATATGGTTACTGTGAAGAAACCGACGAGCCGATCAGCTTGAAAAGACTTGAAGCTCGTCCGATTGCAACCCTGAGCATCGAAGCCCAGGAACGCCACGAACGGATGGAGCGCACACGTCGCGATGATTGATCGCGCCGGGTGATAAAACCTTGGATCCGGCGTAGCCGGTCCCGGTCATGCAACGACATGACATGGTGGGAGATTACTGGTTAGGGATAACCAAAATCACAAAGCCCGGCCTTTTGGCCGGGCTTTTTCCTTATGCCCAGACGACAAAAGAAGACAAAAGAAAAGGCCACCCGAAGGTGACCTTTGATGACAAGCACATGTGGTCAACCGGAACCCGGAAAGCGGGATTGAACCACACAGCGTGCCACGATTTAGAATGGCAGAATGATGTCGAGCACTTCGCTGCCGTAACGCGGTTGCTGGACGTCGGAAATGGTGCCACGTCCGCCATAGGAAATGCGGGCTTCGGCGATTTTGTCGTAATTCACTTCATTTGCCGAACTGATGTCTGCTGCGCGAATGACGCCGGCAATCTGGACTTCGCGGACCTCGCTGTTGACGCGGATTTCCTGACGTCCGTGAATGACATAGTTACCGTTTGGCAGAACCTGAATGACGATTGCAGCCACCCGCAAGTCAATTTCTTCATTGCGGTCAAGCGTCCCTGCGCCAGCATTTGACGTAGAGCTGTCAAGATCGAACATGGATGACGGGTCGATGGCTTCGGGCAGGACCTTGGTCAGTTCTGCTTCCAGGCCAAACAGGCTGGGAACTGCAAGGTCTTCGCTATTGGTGCGCGAACGTGCTGTGCTGTTGGCAAGGGCTGCGCTGTCTTCCATGTCAACCACAACGGTCAGGATGTCGCCAACCTGGTTGGCGCGCTGATCTTTAAAGAACGAGCGTGCGCCAGACCGCCACAACGAGTTGGGATTGCGCTCTGCGACTTGCGGGGCTGGCATCGGCAAGCTGACCGGGCGATAGGTTTCAGACTGTGTCGGGTTGTCAATCGACGACAGTTTTGGCGGTTCGCCGACTTCGGAAAGCCGCTTCATCGCGTTACAGCCTGAAAGCAATGCAGTTGCACCAATCAAAGTGCTGACAAGTGCAACGCGGCGCCATGAAATCTGTACATTTTTACCGGGCATGAATTCCTCCTGGGTTCCTGTCATTCGTAATGCAGGTAGCGTGCCAGTTATCAGGAGGCATAAGGGGGCAAAGCTTGCCGGGCCGGGGCGACACAACCCGCGCGGTTATGATCTACTGCGACAGGGCAGGAAGGGCGCGGACTTCGTTTTCGCCAACAACTTCGACCTGGATGTTTTTGTTGCTTGATTGGTTAACCACGCGAATGACATCGCCCAAGGATCCGTTTTCCATCGCTTTGCCGCGTGCTGTCAGGGACATATTGGCGGTGACCAGCCGAATAAGAACCAGTGATCCGCGCCGGACCAGAATGGGGTTGCTTAGATCGCGAAACATCAAGGGTTCATTAGGGTTGGCCGGCCGCATGACTTCTTTGCCAATGACATCATTGATGTCGCGAACGGCGCCTGCGGGAACGCGTTCGGACCGGAAATCGCGATATTCAACCTGATCTGCGCGAATAATAGACCCGCGTGATACCGGCTCAACCAGAACCGGCACGCTTGTCAGCGGGTAATATTTGCCGCTGACCCGGTAGGTGCGCTGTTGGGCTGTTTGCGCGCCGGTGGTTACACTGGCGACAAAGCGTTGGGTGCGTGAATTGATCTCGAGTGCGCTGATATTGATGTTTTTGGGCGTATCGACCGGCAGGTGGATCTGGAAATTATCACTTGATAGATCGACCGTGAACGGGGGCTGAATGCCATGATCGGTCAGGGCGACTTCAACATAATCACGAATTTCGTCAATGGTGACGACCTGACTTGCGCGTGTGATCAAGACCTGATCGGCAGTCGTGCGCGGACGCCATTCGACATTGTGGCGTTGCGCAATGCCATACAGCCAGCGGTAATCAAGAACCGATTGTTTGCCAGGTTGCGGTGCGTGGGCAACGGCAATGTCTTGCTGTTGCGGGTCAATCCCGGAAAACAGATCACCCAAGGTGATATATTGCCCTTCGACCAATGCGTCAGGTTTAAGAAATACAGAAGAACTGTTTTGCAGATTGTTGCGTGTATTGGTGCCTTGCGATGATTGTGCAAAAGCGCCCTCTGCAAACAAGGGCAGAGACGCAAGTGCCGACAAGATCGCAAGCGCGAAAAACAGATTCTTTATCTTCATCCGCCTACTGTAGCACGGAACGGTATACATCGCGTAAAGACAGTTTGTGCAAGTTAGGTCCCGAACCTAACCAATCATAAGATTGCAACTTGCACAAACCATAAACCATTAGACCGGGGTGTTAACGCAGGTTGCTGACCGCGCTCATCATTTCGTCTGTGGTCGAGATGGATTTGGAATTCATCTCGTATGCGCGCTGTGCCTTGATCAGGTTGGTGATTTCCTGAACCACGTTCACGTTTGACGATTCAAGGTAGCCTTGCAACACCGTGCCATACCCGACATCGCCCGGTGCCCCGACATTGGCATCGCCTGATGCTTCGGTTTCAAGGAACAGGTTGTCGCCCATCGCATCAAGGCCCGGCGGATTGATAAAGGTTGCAAGCTGGATCTGGCCAAGGTTCTGCATTGCGACCTGACCATCAATCTCGGCATAAACTTCGCCGGTGGAGTTGATCGTCACGGAGGTCGCATTGTCAGGGACCGTGATCCCCGGCTGAACGGTATAGCCGTCCTTGGTCACAATCGTACCATTCGCATCGAGGTTAAGTGTCCCGTCACGGGTATAGGCGGTTTCCCCGCTTGGCAGGTCGATTTGCAGATAGCCATCGCCCTGAATGGCGATATCAAATTCGTTTTCGGTCAAGGACAAGGTGCCTTGCCCCATATATCGGCCGATTGCAGCCGTTTTGACACCCAGACCAACCTGAACACCAACCGGGACGATCGTGCCTGTATCTGATGAAGGGGACCCTGCGCGGCGCAGATCCTGATACAGTAAATCCTGAAATTCTGCGCGCTGGCGTTTATAGCCGGTGGTGGTCATGTTGGCGATGTTGTGCGAGGTAACATCCACATTGGTGGATTGTGCCTGCATGCCCAAAGCGCCGATATCAAGTGACCGCATGTGTCTTCTCCTTCGATTGCGCAGCTGCTGCGCTAAAATTCCGTTTTATCAGGGGCTGCTGCCGGATCAGGCGCGGATATCCCCGAGTTTGCTGATCATGTTGCTCAGACGCTCGCTTTCGCTTTCAAGAGAGCGGGTGACAGACTGATAGGTTCGAAGAACATCAATCATCTGCGTCATCGTGCTGATTGCATTGACGTTGGATTTTTCAAGAGCCCCCTGGACAACACCGGGGTTTTCGACCAGTTCGACGGCATCCTGATTGTTATCGTCCTTTGGTGCGCGATAAAGGGTGTTGCCGGTAACGGTCATTTCCTGAACGTTATCAACGGTAACCACTTGTAGCTTGCCGATCTGACCGATGTCGGTCGATATGGTTCCGTCGCCCTTGATCTCGATGCTTCCATCCGCTTCGTTAAAGAATAACGGTTGGCCGGCATCGCTCAGAACGGGATAGCCGTCATTGGTGATCAGCTGCCCGCCGGGATCAAGCGAGAAGTTACCGGACCGGGTATATTGAACGCCGCTTGGTGTTTCGACGGCAAAGAACATGTCCGGCTGGCTCAATGCGACATCAAGTGGCCGTTCGGTGTGTTCTATATTGCCAACAGTGGTGTTGCGATATTGCGATATATCCTGAACCAGAGAAATTTCGCGTTCGCCGCGGAATGGTGCATCGCGGTTTTTGGCGACCCAGTCCGTGAACATCATCCGCTGTTCTTTGTAACCGGTCGTGTTCATGTTTGCCATGTTCTGCGACAGGTTATTCATCATGCTACGCAGGGTCCTTTGACGGGACAGGGCAATATATGAAACGTTTTCCATGGTCGAATTTCCTTTTCAGGACTTAAAACTTGAACCCATGGAATGCGATCTGCGTGCCAGTTTTGTTAAGATATTGATTTTGTTTGGTAAATTAAATGTCCGGCATTTGTTGCCGGGCGGTTATTCCACAGTCTGGCAGAAACTGCCGCAGTATCATGGCCGCTGCCGGAAAAGGTTTGCCGGGTGATCCGGGCACAGCGTGTCGCAGGCGGGGTGTGACAGGGGGTGTGACAGGGAGCGTGATAGGGGCCGTGATAGGGGGCGAGCCGGCGGGGTGAAAAATTTGCCTTTGGCAAAACGCCAATGAACGGAAACGCAACAGATTTTTAACGTGATAGCGTTATGGCTTTGAATCCGGCACAGTGTTTGCTGGATTAAGAAGACAGAACTTGAAACGCGGGAATATGCGAAGCGATGGGTGACGACGTCGACGATATCGAAATGGATGAAGGTGGCGGGCGCAGCAAAAAGATGCTGATCGTGGTCATTCTGCTTGTACTGCTTTTGCTGGGCGGTGCAGCGGCGGCGTATTTCACGGGGCTGCTTCAGCCGGTGATAGACATGTTGACTGGCGGTGGCGGTGCGCAGACCGAAGAAGTCATTACCGAAGATTCAATCGAAGACGCACCCGGAGTTCCGGAAAATGTCGGTTTTGTCGACTTGCCCGAAATTCTTGTCAATCTGAATACGGGTGGCGGCAAGCAGAGTTACCTTAAAATCCGGGTCAGTCTTGAAGTTGCCGATCAGGGGATGCTGCCCCAGGTCGAACAGATGATGCCGCGCATTGTTGACAATTTTCAGGTCTATCTTCGTGAATTGCGGCCAGAAGACCTTTCAGGGTCCGAAGGCATGTTCAGATTGCGCGAAGAACTTTTGATCCGGGTCAGTGCTGCGGCAAAGCCGGCGAAAATAAACGACGTTTTGTTCAAGGAAATGCTGGTACAATAAAATTGTAGCGGCCCGAATGCCAAATTCAGGAACCGATCACTGATGGCTGATGAAGAAGATGATGATGCTCTCGCCGCTGAATGGGAAGCCATGGCTGGCGGCGATGACGAGGGTGAAGACGACGGCGGCGAGGATATGGCCGCCGAGTGGGAATCCATGCTCGGCGATGATGATGGCGAGGACGGCGACGGTGGCGATGACATGGCCGAAGCCATGGGGGGCACGTCTGCGCGCGTTCTGAACCAGGACGAGATCGACAGTCTTCTTGGTTTTGATGACGGTTCGGGCGCAGGTGACCAATCGGGCATCCAGGCAATCATCAACTCGTCGATGGTGGCCTATGAACGACTTCCGATGCTTGAAGTCGTGTTTGACCGCCTTGTCCGCATGATGTCGACGTCGCTGCGTAACTTTACGTCCGATAACGTTGAAGTCTCGCTTGATAACATTCTGTCTTTGCGGTTTGGCGACTATCTGAACTCGATCCCGCTGCCTGCGATGCTGGGCGTGTTCAAGGCCGAGGAATGGGATAACTACGGGCTTCTGACCGTTGACTCCGCGCTGATCTATTCCATCGTGGATGTTCTGCTCGGCGGGCGTCGCGGGACGGCGGCAATGCGTATTGAAGGCCGCCCCTATACCACGATCGAACGCAACCTTGTCGAACGCATGATCCATGTGGTGTTGGGCGATCTTTCTGCCGCGTTTGACCCGCTAAGCCCGGTGACATTCCGGTTTGAGCGCCTTGAAACCAACCCGCGTTTTGCCACCATTGCGCGTCATGCCAATGCGGCCATCGTTGCCAAACTGCGCATTGATATGGAAGACCGTGGTGGGCGGCTTGAACTGCTGATCCCTTATGCAACGCTGGAACCGGTTCGTGAGCTTCTGCTTCAGATGTTCATGGGCGAGAAGTTCGGTCGTGACTCCATTTGGGAAAACCACCTCGCAAATGAGTTGTGGCAGACCCATGTTAATCTATTGGCTGTACTTGATGAACAGGTGATGGCATTGGGGGATGTGCTTAATCTTGAAGTTGGCAACAGACTGGTTCTTAATACAGGGCCGACGTCTCCGGTTGAGGTGCGCTGCGGGGATGTGCCCCTGTTCAAGGGGCTAATGGGGCGCAAAGGCGACAGGATTGCCATTCAGGTACGGGATCGTGCACGCATAAACGAGGAAGATAGCTGATGGACTTCGCGTTCTATCTGGATCTTGTGATGATCGTCCTTTTGGTGGCGACCATCATCTATGCGATTATTCTGAACCGCAAACTGGCGGCGTTTCGTCGCAGCCGCGAGGATATGCAGAATTTCCTGACGGCCTTCAATACGGCCAATGAACGCGCAGAAACCTCGATCACGGCGCTAAAGGAAATGGCAGAGCAGTCCGGCGAAAGATTGCGCGAGGATATCGAAAAGGCCAGCGCACTGAACGAAGATCTCAGCTTTATGGTGGATCGTGGCGAAAGCATCGCCAACCGTTTGGAAAAGGCCGCGCGCGATGTTAATGCCGTGCGCCGCGCCACCGGTGCGGGCGACGGCGCCTCATCGGTTGTTGCCGGTGCAGAGCCGACGAAATCTGCTGCTGGCGGCAAGGGTGGTCTCGGGCGCCTGATGGGGGCGACGGACCGCAACGATGTGATTGATGATCGCGATCGTGTTGGTGTCGAAACGCGGGCCGAAGAACTGGCAGCCCGCATGGTTGGCGAAATCGAACGTGGGTCTGGCGGGCCTGTTGGTGGCGGATATGATCGCGAAGAGCCATCCCGTGATGGTGCGGGATATGGCAGTCGGGCGGATGTGTCCGATCCATACGATCAGGACGAAGATGCCGGCCGATCAGAAGCCGAACGTGAATTGCTCGCCGCTCTGCGGTCTGTTCGGTGATACAATATTGTAACCGAAAGTCGGAAATACTGCCCGGCACAGTGTTTCCGGTCTTGAGATTATGCGTTTACGAATTATCTAGGCTCAGGACGTGGTTCTGTCGGACTGAAAAGAAATCAAGTGGGAAGGAGCATGGGCACTTTGTGCCGACATGCTTGGGTGTGTGAATGTCAGGTGTGCGTATTCTGCCGCTGGTCGTATTGGTCGGAGTGATGGTGCTCTCGATGCGCGTGATTGACCTGTTTTCTTTTGATTCTGCTGATTCTGCGCAAACGCAATCAGCAGGGAAAACCGGTGTCAGTGTGGTGCAGATGGCCCAGGCCCAAGCGCCAGAGCCCACAGCCGAACAGGCCGCGACTGGCGGAAATGGCGATCCGGGGCTCGACAGTCCGGAAGGGTTGACCATGGAAGGTGACCCCATCGACGGTGCCAATGGCGGCAATGACGCCCCACCGATGCTGGGCGGTGATCCGACCTTGTTTACCCAGGAAGAAATTGACCTTCTGCAGAATTTGTCGGTGCGTCGTGGCGAACTGGACCGTAAGGAACAGCGCCTTGATGAACGCGAAAGCCTGATCGCGGCCGCCGAAGCCCGCATTGATGCAAAGATCGAGGAAATGAAATCCTTGAAATCTGCCATTGAACGGCTGGTCGAGACCAAGGAAGAACAAGAAGACGATCGCATCAAAAAGCTGATCAGTGTCTATGAAAAGATGAAACCAAAGGATGCAGCGCGGATCTGGAACGATCTTGATATGGACATCCTGTTGCAAGTGGCTTTGGGGATGCGTGAAGCCAATACCGCAGCTGTTTTGTCTGAAATGTCACCCGACAGGGCGCGCGCGCTTACATCCGAGCTGGCCTACAAGCAGGATATCAATATGTTGCCGCTGCAATAACAGTCCTGTTGCGCGGGTCTGTCGTAAAAGATTGACCGAACGGCCTGTATGGGAAACAGTAATCAACAGGCTGAATTTTGATGCGAAACAACGTGATGGCGAATTTAATCATGGGTTAAACATCTTGATTAACCAATATTAAATAGGTACATCACGATTATTAGGGGCCTTGTCACTATGCCTGAGTATGGTCGGCAAGGGTGAGAGATCAGATAGCTGATGGAGTTGTGAATGGCCGTCGATCCGAATATGCCGATCCTGATTGTGGATGATTACAAAACCATGTTGCGTATCATCCGTAACCTTCTGCGGCAGCTCAACTTTACGAATATTGAAGAAGCGACCGATGGCAGCATGGCGCTTCGCAAGCTGCGTGAGGCTCCTTTCAGTCTCGTGATTTCTGACTGGAACATGGAACCCATGACCGGCCTTCAGCTTCTGAAAGAAGTGCGTGCAGATGCCAAGCTGAAGGATCTTCCTTTCATCATGATCACCGCGGAAGCCAAGACCGAAAACGTTGTTATGGCGAAAAAGGCCGGCGTTTCCAACTACATCGTAAAACCGTTCAACGCTGAGACGTTGAAAGGCAAGATGAAGACTGTCATTGGTGATTTCTGATCAGGAGCGCGGGGCATATGTCCCGCGATACCGCTATGTCTAAATCTTCCAAGGACGAAATTCGCCAATTGTTGAACGATCTTCGGGCGCGCCTTGATGGTGATGACCTGAAAGTCGAACAATTGAGCGAACTGATGGATCAGTTGTCGCGCTTTATGGGCGACAAGCCATCCGAAGATCAGCAACGCTTGTTTGGCGAGCTTGACGAGCTTTCCGGTATCATCCGCAAGATGAAATCGGAAATTGCCTCGCTTCGCCCGGACGATATCAAGGCCGAATATATTCCCAATGCCACCGACGAGCTTGATGCAATCGTCGATGCAACAGCCGGGGCAACGCACGAAATCCTTGATGCGATGGATGCGCTTGAGGAATTCGCAACCACCTTGCCCCCGGAACAGGCCGAAATCGTTACCGGTGCAACCATGCGCGTCTATGAAGCCTGCAATTTCCAGGATATTACCGGGCAGCGCACCACCAAGGTGATCAAGGCGCTCAAGTCGATCGAGGAACGGGTCGAAGGGCTTGTGACGGCATTTGGCGACGAAATTGCCAAATACGCAGCAGCCAACCCGCGTAAAAAGAAGGAAGCCGAAGGCGAGGAAGCCTTGCTGAACGGCCCGCAGCTTGAAGGAAAAGGCGTAACGCAGGCCGACATCGACGCGATGTTTAACTAAGTGGCGTTATCATGGCCGAGATAGAAGAAGACGCACCAACACCACCATCCCCCCCTACGAACGGGGCGGTGGCGTTGTTTCTGGCGCTTTATCTTCTGTTGCTGGCCTTTTTCATTCTGCTCAATACCATTTCGACCTTTGAAGAGGTCAAAACCCGCGAAGTGCAGGAAAGTTTGTCTTCTGCATTCGCGGCGATTCTTCCCCCGACAACCAGTCTGCAGACGGTCACATCGATCGAAGGCCCGACGGTCTCCGCACAGGAAACCCAGGACAAGCTCGGGCATCTTTTCGAAACCGCCATCAAGGTGGTTCGCGTCGAAGTCATTCAGCCGGGCAAGCTGATGGAAGTGATCCTGCATGTCGATCAGCTGTTTGATGATAACTCGATCCTGATCCGCGAACGCCAGGCCGATTTCATGAAGCAGCTGGCAGAAGTGCTGGCCGATGACACCGGGTACGCGACCTATGAAATGGAAATGGTCATGGGCAGTCAGGTCGGGGCCAAAGGCACAATCGATGTTGAAAACAGCCTTGAAATTGCGCGCGCCGGGTCATTTGCCCGTGAGTTGATTGATGCCGGCGCACCCGAAGGGCGCTTTTACGTCGGGATTGATCCCGGCGCGGATCCGTTCATCGTTACATTCCGCTTCTTCTGGAATTTCGGACCCAAGGAACCGCCAGAGCCGATTGAACGTGATGTCAACGACACCCCGGCAGGCGATGGCCCGACAGAGGCGACCCTTAACGGTGCATCTGGCACCGCTGCCAATACCGCGACGTCCGCCCCGCAGCAATTCTTGATCCCGCCGGCAGCTACGGCAGATCAACCAGTCATTTTGCAGCCGATTCCGCTGGGCCCGCAAGCTTCGGGAGGCGGCGGATGAACGAAGACGCACCACGTAAGACAGAAGCAAAGGGGCCACCGCCCTGGATGCTTAGCTTGGCGGATTTGATTTCGCTGCTGCTGACATTCTTTGTCATGCTGTTTGCCATGTCCAAGGTCAAGATTGACCGTTGGGACGAGGTGGTTGACGCGCTTTCCCAATCCATCAAACCTTCGCCGGTCGAAGATACCGACGAGCCGATGGCAAATATGAATATCCCGCGTGTTTATCGCAAACCGGCGATGAACCTTGATTATCTGAGTGCCGTGATCGACGACGCGATTGACGATAACCCGGTTTTGGGTGACGCGCGCATGTCGCGTCAGGCTGACAAGTTGATCATTTCGCTGCCCGGTGATCTTTTATTTGTGTCGGGCAGTTCGGAAATGACGCCGAAGGCAAAGCAGGCATTGTTCGTGCTTGGCGGGGTGTTGCGCAATATCGGTAATCGCGTTGGTGTACAGGGACATACCGATCCGCGACCAATGAGCGGCCGGGGTCGATATGCATCGAACTGGGAACTGTCTTTGGCGCGCGCGGGGGCTGTTGCGAACGAATTAAAGCGATCAGGCTACACAGATTACGTAAATATTTACGGATTTGCGGCATCAAGATACGACCAGCTTCCCATAGAGTTGGATGAGGAGGTGCGCTTGGTAAGGGCGCGCCGGGTCGACATTGTTATCGAGCCTCATGGGGGAAGCGGGATCGGAGGCACGTAAGTATGGCGAAACTTGCCGTGCGCATCCTGCTGGCGGTTGTTGTTGCGACCACCACGGCAATGTTTTTGCCCGTAAGCGGAATGCGCCCTGCAATAGCCCAGGTAGCGGACCCTGTTATCATTCGCTCCGGGCTTCATAACGGGTATGGACGAATTGTTCTGCAATGGAACAAGCCGGTCAATTACACCGCCGAAATCATCGGCGACCAGCTGGTTGTGCGTTTTGACCAACCGCTGGTGGCGTCTTTGCGCGGGGTTCTGGCACCTGTATCACGCTATGTTTCGGATGCTTTTTTTGATCCTGATGGCCGTACCGTCGCGTTTGTGCTGAGTGACGATTTCGAGGTGCGCGCTTTCAATGTCGGAAGCAATGTGGTGCTTGATATTCTCGACAAGCCCGAACCACAACCGACCCCCGCGCCGACACCGCCTGTCCGACCGGCTGAAAATCCCCAAACACCGCAAATAACCCCGGCACCGACAGCGCCGGTTGAAACGGTGGCGACATCCCCGGCAGATGATCTGGCCCAACTGGATGTGCGCGTCGGGCGGCATCCGACTTTCTATCGTCTGGTTTTTGATTGGCCCAATCGCACCGAGTATGCCCTTGAAGGGCCCCAGGGGACTCAAACGGTTGCCTTTGGTGCCCCGGCCCGGATCAATGCAGCCGATGTTTCACGCCGATTGCCCGAAGGTGTTCGTATTCGCCAGGATGGCACCAATCCGCTGGATGTGGTGATTGAAACAACCCCGCCGCGTCAGTTGCGTCATTTCCGGTCCGGCAACAAGGTGGTGGTTGATATTATGGGTGTGCAACGTGCCCCAGCAACCAGCACCGCACAAGCCCGCCCGGCAGAACGTGCGCCCGCCCCGGTGAGCGCACCCACAGCCCCCGCAACGCCGGCGGCACCAGCGCAAGAACAGGCAAGTGCGGCACAGACACCATCGGCACAAACCCAACCGGCAAACACCGACACCAGCGCGGCCAGCCCCGAAGCCCTGGCTGAGGCCATCGCGGATGCGCAAAGTGCTATTCGAACCAATGGTCAGGACCCTGTTGCGCGCGAAAGCATCGGCGATATTGCTGTTGGTGTTGATCAGAATGCGACGGAAATTTCGCTTGATTTTCCGTTCGGGCAACCTGGTGGTGCTGCGGTGTGGTCGCGTGCCGGGTTCTTGTGGTTGGCCTTTGATGTGCGGGCCAACCTTGATTTCGATACGGTCCGCCAGCAAGCCGCGCAGATCATTGGCGTGATCGAACAGATCGACAGCCCCTATGCCACCATCGTGCGCATGACCATCCCCGACGGCATCGGTCTTTATACCACCCAGAATGATGCGGGTGACTGGCGCATTACCATGCAGCAAGGGATCATGCAGCCGATTGAAAAGCTTGGCCCGTCAATCGAACTTGATGACCAAACCCGTGCGCGTTTGATTGTCCCGCTTGATGATGTCGGGCCGATCATTCCGATTGATGATCCCGAAGTTGGCGACACATTGCGGGTGACGACAACCACCCAGAATGGTTATGGCATCGAGGTTGCGCTGCGTTATCCGGAATTCGAGGTCTTGCCATCGGTTCAGGGGGTTGTGGTTGCCCCGATGAATGAAAGTGTTCAGGTTGCCGGACGTGATGATGGGCGCGCCGTTATCGTGACGGCCGAAGACGGGCTTAACATTTCGCCCGAAGGGGCCCGGTTGCTGGCGTCTGCCACAGGGGTGCGTGCACGCACCGGCGATGGCCGCGAAGGTCTGATCTTTGATCTTGATGAATGGCGCCGCGGCGGGCTTGATAACTATAATGACGTCATTCGCGTTTTGCGTCGTCAAGTCGCCGAGAGTGGGGATGAGCACCGCAACAAAGCCCGTCTTGATTTGGCACGATATTATCTGGCCAACGGGTTGGGACCGGAAGCCAATGCCGTAATTTCGGCGATGGAAGACGACGATCCGCTGATTGCCCAGCGTCTTCAGTTCCGTGCGCTTAAGGCTGCGGTCAAATTCCTTAATCGTGATTATGCCGAAGCTGGCCGCCTGCTTGAGGACGAACGCCTGCGTGAAATTCCGGAAATGAAGCTTTGGCGGGCTGTGACGCTTGCGGCACGGGGGCGTCCGAATGAAGGGGCGCGTGATCTTCTTGAAAGCGTCCACATCCTTGATTACTACCCGCCGGAATTGCTGTCGCGTCTGGTGCCGATTGCGACCGAACAGGCGCTTATTGTCGGCAATTCCGACGCGGGCATGGATATGATCGAAAAGATGCTGGTGACACCGGGGCTTTCTGAAAGCAAGATCATGGATGTCCAGTATCTCAAAGGTATTTTCGAAGAAGAGGCTGGTGAGTTGGAGCAGGCGGTGGCGACCTGGGATCAGGTTGCCGAAGGCGATAACCGCAAGGCGCGCGCCCATGCGATTTTTGATCGCACCGAACTTCTTATGCGTCTGGAACGGCTGACGATCGAAGATGCCATCGAACAGTTGCAAAAACTGCGTTTCGCATGGCGCGGTGATGCCTTCGAGATGGCCTTGTTGAAACGCATCGGTGAATTGCAGATCGAAAACAAGGATTTCCGCGACGGGCTCAATACCCTTCGGCAGGTGGCGATTTTCTTCCCGAACATGCCGGTGGCGACCGAAGCAACCGACATGATGCATAAAACCTTCGAAAACCTGTATCTGGGTGACGAGATCAATAATATTTCGGCGATCAAGGCCGTGGCGCTTTATGACGAATTCCGCGAACTGACCCCGGCTGGCGAAAAGGGGGATGAGCTTATTCGCCGTCTGGCCGACCGGATGGTTGATGTCGAGTTGTTTGAACGTGCCGAAGAACTTCTGGAACATCAGGTCGACTTCCGCCTGAGCGGGATTGAAAAGGCCCGTGTCGGGGCGCGACTTGCGCTGGTTTATCTGTTGGATGGCAAACCCGAAGACACCATCCGCGTGATTGATGAAACCGATACAGCCGGCCTTTCTGACGAACTTGCGACCCAGCGCCGACACCTTAAGGCGCGCGCTTTGCTTGATACGGATCGCGGCGCAGAGGCCGTGGCATCGCTGGAAGGGGATAACTCGCACGATGCCGAATTGCTGCGCATTGATCACTTCCGTACGACCCGTGATTACATGTCTGCTGCGGAAACATTCCAGCGTCTGGTCGGCACCGAACCTTTCGGGCCCGAAGGCATTTCCGACGAGCGCGGGCGCTATATGCTGAACTGGGCGGTCAATCTGGCGATGGCCGGTCAGGAACGCTCGCTTAACATGCTTAAACGTCGTTACGGGCAGGTGATGGCAGAAAGCCCCTATGCAGAGGCCTTTAGCCTGATTACATCGTCACCGACCCAGGGCCTGATCGATTATCGTACTCTTGCCGATAAGGTGGACGAGGTAGAAGAGTTCCAAGGTTTCCTTGCAAACTATCGAGACCAGTTGGAAAAGTCTCAGCTTAGTGCTATAAATTAACGTTCGATAAAGAAAACGTGGCGCTAAATTCACCCTAAAAGGGCGAAAGCACCATGAATTTGCAGGCTTTTTTTGAACGATGACGAGTGTAGTGCTGTGATGGATCGTGCACTTAAAATGGTCTATTACGATGAGGCAAATGTTGAAAAAGACATTTTTGCCCAGCTCACCCTTGCCCAGAAGCATTATCTTGGCGATGGGGTGCCGCGTGATGAAGCCGCGACTCGTCGTATTCTTGATCAGATTCACCGTCAAAGCCGTGCATTTGCTGCTGTTTGCTATGGCTATATGCGCAGCAAGGGACTCGGTGTGTCCGAGGACCTTGGCGAGGGCCAGCAATGGTATCGCGAAGCCGCCTATTGGTTTAACGAAGAAGCCATTTCAGGTGTGCCGGTATCGGCCAACAATCTGGGCTATCTTTATGCCAAGGGGTTGGGCGTTCAGGAAAATGCCGAAACAGCGGCGCAATGGTTTGAAGAAGCTGCGGAATTCGGATCTATTGCCGCCCTGTATAATCTTGGTGTTTGTTATCTGAATGGCTGGGGTGTCGTACAAAGCGACGAAACAGCTGTGACTTATTTCGAACGTGCCAGCGACAAAAATGACGCATCGGCGGCCAGTGTTCTGGCGTATCTGTATCTGGAAGGGCGCGGTGTGCACCGTGATCCTTCTAAATCATTTGAATATAACATGCGCGCAGCCCGCGCAGGCAGCGTCGAAGCTGCATCTGCGCTTGGATATGCGTTGGGTGTTGGCCTTGGCGCCGAACGCAATATCGCCGAAAGCATCAGCTGGTTTGAACTCGCCGCGAGCGAGGGGGACGCATATGCCCAGGCCAACCTGGCAATGTATTTTTGCCATTCATCGGATTTGAAGCTGTTTAATCGTGGCTGGACGATGTTAAGTCAGGCCGTTGAGCAGGGGGATGCATCTGCGAAATATCAGATGACCCAGATCCAGATTTTCGGTGTGCCCCATCGTGAGCCAGACTATGCCAGTGCACTTGATCTGGCCATGGATCTGGCGGAACTTGGCCATCCGGGCGGCTATCACCTGATCGGGGTGATGTATGAACATGGTCTTGGTGTGCCGGTTGATATGGTGCGGGCAGCCACCTGGTATGAACGCGCCGCCCGCAAAGGGTCGGCAAATGGTCAGGCGGCCCTTGGGCGGCTTTATGCCATTGGCAGCGGTGTCGATCAGGATAATGTTTTGGCCTATTACTGGCTGAAAATGTCGGCCCCGGCCGAAGGCAGTCAGGCCCAGCGCGAAATGGGGGCAATCCATGCCCGCATGAGCGAACAGGAACGCAAAGCAGCTGAAAAATATGTCAGCGACAATCCCGGCCCGCGCCGCGGCAGCTTTGGCCTGAGGCCGCTGGAAAAAGATCTTTTCAAAGGTAAAAACCGCCAGTCATAGGCAGGCCGGTTTTGCTGCTGACGGAAAAAGGCTTTCTGCCAAAAAAATGTCGCCAAGCATATGCTGGCGACATTGTTTGTTGGGCATGTCCGGATGTGTGAAAATGTGGAAGCGCACAGGGGCGGTTACCCTTGTTAGAGCAGTTTCAATCTAAACGGAAACTGCTCTAACCGCCGAAACTTTCGACCAGTGACCCGGCAATCAGATACCAGCCATCGACCATTACAAAGAAGATCAGCTTGAATGGCAGGGAAATGATCACGGGGGGTAACATCATCATCCCCATCGACATCAGGATACTGGCCACGACCATGTCGATGATCAGAAACGGAATAAACAGCAAAAAGCCGATTTCGAATGCACGGCGCAATTCACTGATCATGAAAGCCGGGATCAGAGAGCGCAACGGGATATCGTCGGGCGAGGTAACTTCCTCGATCCCGGCCAGATTGACAAAAAGCTGAAGATCACGTTCGCGCACCTGCGTCATCATGAAATCATGGACCGGTTTGACAGAACGTTCGAACCCTTCGAATTCATCAATATTCCCATTGATCATCGGCTGCAGGCCTTCGTCCCAGACGCGTTCAAGTGTCGGCATCATAATGAACAAAGTCAGGAACATCGCCAGACTGATCAAGACCTGGTTGGGGGGCGATTGCTGAACGCCAAGGGCGGTTCTAAGCAGGCTGAGAACCACGATGATACGGGTAAAGGACGTCACCATCATCAGGATCGCAGGCGCGATACTCAGAAC
Organism: Thalassospira sp.; assembly: GCA_048264285.1. Lineage (GTDB taxonomy): Bacteria > Pseudomonadota > Alphaproteobacteria > Rhodospirillales > Thalassospiraceae > Thalassospira. Next base: position 140,131 of record JBLXDD010000003.1, on the reverse strand, counting down.
CGTGATCAGGCCGATCAACTGGATCAGACGGCCCGATGATGTCACACCCGGCCCGTCGCCGAGATCAAAGTTGAAGGTCTGGGCCTGAACGGTATCACCACCTGCCATGATCGCGATCAGCGGGATCAGGGACCAGATTGCACAAAGTGTCAGCCAACGGGGCGCGTGCCAGCCGGTTTTGCGCGGTTTTGCTGTCGATATGTGTTCTGATGGGGACTTGGAAGTCATGCAGGCGCGTTCCTGTCATTTGGCGCAAAGTCTTCTTGCGGCGGGGCGTCGGATGACGGGGAGTTGCCAACAGAGGCGGCCGGGCTGGTATCGTCAGCCAGACTTTGATTGCCAAGGATTTCGCTGAAATGCGTGCCGATATTGCGTTCGACCACGGTGTCACCATTCGGGCCAAGCATGACAAGATGTTCGGTATCATCGCGCTTGATCAATACCAGACGGCGTTTGGTATCAACAGGAATGACTTCAACAACAGACAGGCGCCGTTTGGTGCCACGCCGGTTGATGTTGCGTGCGCCCGGAACAAACCGCCGTGCCAGCAAGGCAAAAACGCCAATTATCCCCAACACGAAAAGCAGGGCGGCAACAAACCGGAAATAGGCGCTTAGTTCCATCAGGCAGCTTTCCCCGCAGTTTTCCTATCGACACCCTGTGACGATCTTTTTGACAGGCCGACTTTGCAATAATCACCTGAGGTGACGTTTCTATTTACCGTGCCAGGCAAAGTCAGGCAAGGCAGCATCCAAAGGCCCTGGTCCCAACACCCTGTTTCAAATGCGTGTTTTGGGCATTGATGCCTGCTTTGTATCAGGGGCTTTGGGATGTTGGCCGGTTATTTGGTGCGAGCTGCCTGTGCATAGGCATTTGTTGCCTGCGTGGTGTTGCTGATGCCACGCAGTTGGCGCTGGATATCGCTATATTCCTGCTGCATCCGGGTTTCAAACTGGCCAAGTTCATCGGTCAGGGCCGCAAGCAACGGGGCAACATCCCGGCGTTGGTCCGGGGCCAGCGTGCGGGCCTGCGCGCACAGATCGGCAATGCGGCTTTCAAGGGCAGATAGTTCAACCACCTTGCCATCTTCAAGATAGCGCTGCCCGGTCCGGATCAATGACAGGACGCGTTTCAGGTCTTTCTTGAACTGCTCGGGTTTGTAGTGTTCTGGGCTCATGATCGGCCTTCCCCGGTTACGTCATCTTTTGGTGTAGCCGTGATCTGATCTTGGGGATCGGACTGGCTGCGCGCCGGACCGCCATATATGCGGTTGATCCGGTAAATGTAATTTAAAATCTCGGCGACGGCGGAAAATGCTTCGAGCGGTATTTCGCTTTCAACATCCACAGCCATCAGAATTTCGGTAAGGTCGCTATCCTTGCGCACCTTGATGCCGTTGGCAAAAGCCACCTGCAATATCTGTTCCGCAACGCTGCCTGCGCCCTTCGCACTCAGGGTTGGCGCATTATCCCGCCCATGCCGATAGCGCAACGCGACCGCCTTTTGGTCATGCGCACCCGGTGCGGCAAGATTTTCCGTCCTGCTTGCCGGGGTCTCGGTATAGTCATAGGTGGGTTTTTTCCCGTTCATGCGGTCCTTCAATTCAGGACAGTTTGCCATGTCTGGCCAAGGTTTGCGACCTTGACAGGGTCGACCATAGACCCAAGATGGTCAACAAATCGTTGCGGTTTGTTTTGCCCTTTGTCTTTCCCGGCAACACGGCAGGAAGGGCGGCGTAAACAGCGCAATGCCGCAAACCAAATTAATCGGTCTTGATCCTGCAGATGCGGGGCCGCACACCATATGCAAAGGGGCCCGTTATCGGTAACGGTTGCCTAATCTTCTGTCGGCTCGGTCTGGGGTTCGTTGCTTTGGGAATCGCCATTGTCGTCAGACTTTCCCGAAGATCCGACAGCGCCCAGATGGCGAATAAGATCTTCGCTGACCGCAGCAGAACGGTTTTCTTCCTGAATGCGATCGTAAAGTTCACGACGCAAAACCTGAACATCTTCGGGGAAGGTAAAGCCAAGCTTTACGGTCTTGCCACGTACCTCAACGACAGTGACCTCAATATTGTCATTAATGACAACGGAGTCGCCGACTTTTCGAGTGAGATACAGCATGCAAGTTCCCGGTTTTGATAGATTGATGACAGATTTTCATCAGATCGGCTCAATATGCCCGGTTTCATTGGCGCGGTCTAGGGGCTGAACTCAGTTGGTTGATGAAAATGCTGCCCAAAGGTTGGAAGCCGGGGCGATGATCTGTGTTGTTCGGGGTTTGGCACGCCACATGCATTAGTGGGGGCAGGACTGATCAGGGCGGCAAAAACAGCCGTTTGGTGAAAATCCGGCCCCGATCAGGGCGTGACGTTAACTTCGGCTTTACCCGCGCACTCAATACTCGTCAATGCGCAGACAAGGAGCAGGACATGGATATCGGCAAACTCGGCATGTTCGCCAATCTTAAAGAAAAGATGGACTGGCTGACACAGCGTCAGGAAGTCATCGCACAGAATATTGCCAACTCCGATACGCCACATTACCGCGCCAACGATCTTAAGGAATTTGACCCCAAAAATATCGGCCGCGACCGCCAGTTCATCCTTGCGATGCAGGCGACAACGCCAGGCCATAGTCAGGGGTTGCACAAACCGCAGAACTTCAAGGACGAGGAAGTGCGCAAAAACTATGAAGTCGCACCGGGCAAAAACGCCGTGATCCTTGAAGAGCAGATGGTCAAGATGAACGAAAACCAGGTCGATTATCAAACCATGACCCGTCTGTATGCCAAACAGAAATCAATGTTTATTACGGCACTTGGCCGCTAACCTGACGTGAGAGAGTAAGAAACATGGAACTTTATAAGGCTTTCAAAATCTCCGCTGCTGGTATGCGCGCACAAGGTACGCGTCTTCGGATCGCGGCAGAAAACGTCGCCAACGCCGACAGCCTTCCGACCGCACCGGGCGAAGATCCTTATCGCCGTAAACTCCTGACCTTTAAAAACGTCATGGACCGCGAAGTCGGTGTCGAGATGGTCAAGGTCAATAAGGTGATGCCTGATCGTTCGGATTTTGGTATGAAATACGAACCAAGCCATCCGGCAGCCAATGATCAGGGTTACGTTCAGACCCCGAATGTCGAAACACTGGTTGAAATGATGGATATGCGCGAAGCACAGCGTTCCTATGAGGCCAACCTCAATGTGATCCAGTCTTCACGCAGCATGTTGCTCAAGACCCTTGATATCCTGCAATAAGCAGCCGATATATCCGGGCAAGTAGACGTTTAAGGATTGATACCGATGGTCGGAAGCTTCAACGATGCTATTTCTGCCTACCGCAATGCGGCAGCTGGCAAGACCAATACCGTCACGGAAACCGTAACCGGTACGGGCCAGTCCGTGAATCCGGGGGAAAGTTTTGCCGACATGGTCAAGGGGGCGGCACATGATGCCCGCGACACCATGATGTTTAGCGAAGACATGACCCAAAAAGCCATTGTCGGCGATGCGGAATTGCATGAAGTTGTAACTGCTGTATCGGCCGCCGAGGTGACCTTGCGGAGCGTGGTTTCAGTTCGTGACAAGGCTGTCGAGGCCTATCAGACCATATTGAACATGTCGATCTGACGGGTATTGCCCGCAGACGATGACAGAACCGCGCGATTTTCGTGCGGTTTTTTTGTTTTTGGGCCTTTGGCTTTGGCGCTTTGAATTTAGGGTTTCGGGCCAGAAAGAACCAATTGATAATGCAGGAAATCATGGCAATACCCGTGGGAAATCCTGTATGAAGGGTATAGGGGCCCTGACGGGTCACGGGATTGCACGGCGAAACAGGAATACCCGATGGATCAAGCTGAAATCATGGACGTGGCCTATGACGCGGTGTGGACACTGCTGAAAGTCACGACACCGCTGATGCTGATTGCGCTTGGGGTGGGCTTGATCATTGCGCTGTTTCAGGCCCTGACGCAGATTCAGGAAATGACATTGACCTTTGTGCCAAAGATTTTGGTCATTTTTGTCGCCTTGCTGGTTTTGCTGCCCTGGATGATGACAGAAATGATCGAATTTATGGGGCGGATGGTCGATCACTTTATCGGGCTACCCAACTAGGGCGGGACCTTTTATCTTGCTTCAATCGGTCCTGGCTCTGCTGCTAAAATGCCCGGCACCTGCGTAGATTTGTAAGGCACTCGAAGACGACATGGATCTTCAGGAACTTCTTACGCTTAATGTTTATGTCGTCCTGATGACTTTCGCCAGGGTCGGGGCGGCATTTGCCTTTATGCCCGGGATCGGGTCCCGTGCCGTACCTGCGCGCGCGCGTCTTTTATTTGCGTTTTGGGTGGCCGTCGTGATTTCGCCATTGGCCGGGCCGCTTTTTCCGCCACAACCGGCCGATGCCCCGTCTCTTCTGGTCGGGCTTGGATACGAAATCACCGTCGGGTTATTCTTTGCCTTGTTTGCGCAGGTCATGATGGCGGGCTTGCAAACAGCAGGATCAATTATTGCCTATCTGTCATCAATGGCGAACGCCTTTACGGCAGACCCTTTGTCCGGTGCACAAAGTGCGGTGACGGGCAATTTGTTGATGCAGATCGGGCTGGTTCTTTTGTTTGCGACCGGGATGGATCATTTGATGATCCAGGCGGTATTTGAAAGCTATACGCTGTTTCCGCCGGGCGGCATTTTACCAGCAGGCGATATGAGCGAGTTTTTTGCCCGTGCACTTAACGAAAGTTTCGTCATCGCAATGCAGATGTCTGCGCCGTTTCTAGTCGTTGCCATATGCTTGCAGATCGCACTTGGTTTGCTCAATAAACTGATGCCGCAATTGCCGGTCTTTTTCGTGGCCATGCCGGTGCAAATTGCAATCGCACTGCTGTTATTGACCTTGGCCTTGCCATCCATGATGATGGTTTATCTTGCATATTTCGAAAACGGGCTTGAGGCGTTTCTCAGTCCGTAAGGTGATGGCGGGTAGTGTTTTGCCCCGCATTGCCAAGCATGGGTTTGCCAATGGCAGAAGAAGACGACAGCCAAAAGACAGAAGACCCCACAAGTAAAAAGCTTGAGGATGCGCGAAAGAAAGGTCAGGTGCCGGTTTCCAAAGAGGTCGGCAACTTCATGATCCTGTTTGGTGGTGGCCTTGTCATGACCATGCTTGGCCCGACCATGGCCGAAGGCGTGCGCGATCTGTCATTCGGTTTTATCGAACATCCCCACAGATTTGATGTCACCCAGGCAGGCATTCCCGGTCTGTTCGAGGATATCATCCTTGGCATGCTGTGGGTGCTGGGCGTTCCGTTCGTGCTTTTGGTGTTTTTTGCTGCTGCCGGGCATCTGGTGCAGAACGGTATCGTGGTTGCCGTTGAACGTATCGAACCCAAGCCCGAAAAACTCAATCCGCTTAAGGGGTTGAAAAACCTCTTTTCGATGAAAAGCATGGTCGAGTTCGTCAAGAATGTCAGCAAGATCATCCTTGTCGGTGTGGTGCTTGGTCTGGTTATTGTGCCGGAACTTGTGGATGTCGAACTGTATCCACAACTGTCGCTTGGTCTGACGCTTGAACGTCTTTATGACATGATCATCATCTTGCTGATTGCGACGATTTCACTGACCGCCGTGATAGCGGGGCTCGACTTTGCCTATCAGCGCTACGAGTTCAATCAGCAAATGAAAATGTCCAAACAGGAAATCAAGGACGAATTCAAACAGACCGAAGGTAGCCCGGAAATCAAGGCAAAGGTCCGTCAGATCAGGATGGAGCGCGCCCAGAAACGTATGATGTCAAATGTGCCCAAGGCCGATGTTGTCATTACCAACCCGACGCACTTTGCTGTCGCTTTGCAATATGACATCGATAGCATGGGCGCACCGATGTGCATCGCCAAAGGGCAGGATAACGTGGCGCTGAAAATCCGCGAAGTCGCCGAAGAGCACAACATCACGATCATGGAAAACCCGCCGGTGGCACGTGCCCTGTATGCAACCGTTGAAATTGATCAGGAAATCCCGCCCGAACATTACAAGGCCGTCGCCGAGATCATCTCGTTCGTGTTCCGTCAAAAGGGCAAGAAACTCGGTTAGGGCTGTTTGCCGGTAACTTTGGTTGATTGAAAACTTGCCGGTAGCCAGTCGGGCGATAAGCAGCTAAAAGTATAGACTATATTGTTAAGTTATTGTCGTTAAAGGCGGTCGCGTGCTGTTTCGGGGGCTTATCCTTGCTGTAAGTGTCGCATTTGTTGCGTTTGTCTTCGTCCTGATGGACGTGCTGGCAAAGGCGGGCCTTGACGCGCGCCTGATGTGGATCATCGGTGCGATGGTAACAGGTGTCGCGGTGGTGGCGGTTGCGTCCCTGGCGTTATCAGCCAAACTGCGCAATGGCGGGCATGATGGTCTTGGTCCGCTGATTTCCGGGTTTGCCAAATCCGATATCGGGGTTGCGCTGATTGATGCCTATGGCAAGACAATCTATGCCAACCCGGCTTTTTCATCCAAACTCGGCATCGAGGCCGGATCGGACATGCTTTCCGCGCTTGAGGCGCGCCTGTCATTCCTTGGCATCGGCAGTCACGAACTGGCCGAATTGCGCACCCGTGCGATGCGTGGTGAGGGCGGGCAGATGTTTGTCGATCTGTCGCGTTCTGAAAAGTATCAAGCCGAGATAGTCTCTTCGGATGACAAAATCCCCGAAGAAATCAAAGACGGCCAAGAGGCAGACAAAGAAGGCAACGGCACGCCCGATACGAACAACTCCGCCAATGGTAGCTGTCTTCGTATTTCCGTCACCGCGGCCGATGCGCGTGCGGGCAAGATGCTTTGGACTGTTGATGGTGTCGACAGTGCTGTGATGGGCGATGGCGGGGCATCGTTGCTGTTGCCGGCCGAGGATACCGAGAAACGCTTTGCCCTGTCTGGGCCTGCGCCCGATGAAATGGCGGCCAATTTGCCGGTTGCGCAGGCTGCAAACGGGTTTGAACATGCCGATCAGATGATTGAACGTCTGCCGGTCGGGGTGTGCGGGCTTGATGAAGAAGGGCGTATTCTTTATCTCAATCGCCGTCTGGCCAGCTGGTTGGGCGGGGCCCCTGAAGAATTCAACAATGGCACGGTGGAACTGGCCGATCTGATCGTTGGCGACGGGGTGAATGGCGAAGTTAAATTCAAGGTTGCCGGCGGAGAACCCATTCGTTGTTTCGTAACCCATTCGATCAATGCGCCGGGGACTGGCCCTGTGCGCAGTCAGGCCGTGATCTTCCCCGATCCGATGCCAGCCCACGAATGGGAACATGCGCTGGCCGAAACCGAACGTCGGGTGCGCTGGTTCTTTGATGAAAGCCCGCTTTCGATTGTTCTGGCCGATATGTCGGGTACGGTAACCGATGCCAACCGGGCCTTTATCGAAACGGCGGGGCAGAACCATGCAAATGTTGTCGGTCGCTCGATCCTTGAGCTGATCCTGCCCGAAGACCGTGACGAAGTGGCGCGCTATTTGTCCAAGGCCGTGATGGGCATGGGCAAGGGCGGTCAGATCGAAGCCCGTCTTGCCGGTGCACGCGGGGTTGCCGCCCAGATTTACCTGCAACGCGTTGCAGGCCGTTCGGGCGAAGCCGGTGCGCTTCTTTTGAACTTCCTTGATACGACCGAACAGAAGAACCTTGAGGAACAATTTGCCCAGTCCCAGAAAATGCAGGCTGTTGGTCAGCTTGCGGGCGGGGTGGCGCATGACTTCAACAACCTTCTGACCGCGATGATCGGGTTCTGTGATCTTTTGCTGTCGCGCCATGGGCCGGGCGATCCGAGCTTTGCCGACATCATGCAGATTAAACAGAACGCCAACCGCGCTGCCAATCTTGTCCGCCAGCTTTTGGCGTTTTCACGCCGTCAGACATTGCAGCCGAAAATCATCAATATCACCGATGCGCTGGCCGAAATGTCCAATCTTCTGCGCCGCCTGATCGGTGAGAAGATCGACCTTAAGGTCAGCCACGGTCGCGATATCGGATTGGTCAAGGTCGACCCGGGGCAGCTTGATCAGGTGATCATTAACCTTGTCGTCAACGCACGTGATGCCATGGCGGGCGAGGGCGGCACCCTTACGGTTCAGACCAGCACCGAAATTATTGACGAGCCAAGGGCAACCGGCACCGAGATTATCCCGCCGGGCGATTATATCGGCATCAAGGTTACCGATACCGGCATTGGCATCCCCAAAGACAATCTGACCCGCATCTTTGAGCCCTTCTTCTCGACCAAGCAACGCGGCGAGGGTACGGGGCTCGGGCTTTCGACTGTTTATGGCATCGTCAAGCAAACCGGCGGCTTTATCGCGGTTGATAGCGAAGAGGGCAAAGGTACGACCTTTACCATTTATTTGCCGCGCTACGAGGCCACCGAAGAGGAGCTTGCCGAAACCCAGGCGGTGGTCGAAGAAACACCGTCACGTGATCTGACCGGTACCGGCGCGATCCTGCTGGTCGAGGATGAAGACGCGGTGCGCACCTTTGGGGCACGCGCGCTTCGCGGCAAGGGTTATGACGTGCTTGAAGCCAATAACGGCGATAACGCGCTCGAGGTGCTGAACAATACCGACAAGACGATTGATCTGGTGATTTCGGATGTTGTCATGCCGGGGATTGACGGGCCGACACTTGTGCGGATGCTGCGCGAGAAAAAGCCCGAACTCAAAGTCATCTTTATTTCGGGCTATGCCGAGGATACCTATCGCGATGAGCTGGACGAGGAAAACGGTGTGCATTTCCTGCCCAAGCCGTTCTCGCTGAAAGACTTGGCTACCAAGGTCAAGGAAGTGCTGTGAGAAGGATCAGTTGAATGGCTAATTTGGAGAAAAGTACTGATCCGCACAAAAGGAATGAAAGTATTAGCGTCAGCTCGCGAGTCACGCTCACAATCATTGTGTGCGTTGTCCTGCTTGTTACAGGGTTTTGGGTTGGTGCCTGGTTTGTCGGCTGGAACCCGGAGCTGTTGCTAGGGGGCAAAACCACTCAGCCTTTGGCTGATGCTTTCAGCAGTGTAAATGCTCTTTTTGCCGGGCTCGCTTTTGGCGGGGTAATTTACACTGTCTACGTTCAGATCGTCGAACTAAAAGCCACGCGCGCAGAGTTGGCAGAGACTGCAAAAGCCAACCTTCAAATGGCACAGTCGGCGAATGAAACTGTTATTTTCAACATGTTTCAAACCTATTGCAGTGACTATTTTCAGAAGGTCAAAAATTATTCCATGACCGTCATGACAGCTAGTCTAAGCAGCAGATCCTATCACGAATACCTTGTCAGCCGTTTGACCCCGTTAAACCAAAAAGATTTTCCTGACGGGTGTTGGCAAACAATTACACAGAACAACAAAGGATTTGTTAGATATCACCCGAGCGAAGAAGACTTCAAGGAATGTGAGCAGGAAAAGAGATATAAGTTCGATGAGCTATTGAACTTCTTTATGATGCTTTCTTGTCAAGAAAAGGCATCCGAGGTTGTTGCCTCTTGCGACTTTTCATACTCATGGTGGCGCCCGTTTTTGTGGTTGATTACATTCGAGTATGAAAGACAGTTCCCTGAAACAGACCGCCGCGGAGAGTATCTAACAAGAATTAACTTTCGCAAAATGGTGACGAAACTAGATGGGTTTTACGGTCTAAAAGCGTTTTCAAGCGAAGAAAAACTCAAGGCCCTCCTTCATAACCAAGAATTCGTCAAGAAATTTAGTTTAGACCCGGAACATTTGCGCTAGCTAACGAGATCTATGTGTTTTCCCGAATATTTCTTTCTAGGAAGACCGTTTATCCGGCCAAGTAAAACACCGATCCGCCATACAAGGCCAGCATCGCGACACTTTCCCATCCTATATTACCGATGCCACGCCGTTCACGGTTAAGCATCCCCAATAGCAAAACCCCGCTCATCAGGATGACCAGCGCGATGGTAAACAGGTGCTGGTTACTAAAGGCGGCATAGATCGATCCATCGCGATAGGCAAAGTCCGACGCGGCCAGAAACAGAACATCAAAGGCATTGCCGCCAATGATGTCGCCGACCGCCAGATTAACCGCCCCGATGCGCACAGCAGCAATGGCCGAGACAAATTCGGGGAACGACGTTGAAATTGCCGTCAGGAAAGTCCCGACAACGGTCTGACTAAGCCCGGTAACCTCGACAATCGCCAAACCTGCCTGGCCGATCACATGTCCCGAAAGTGCTGTCAGAAGCGCAAAGCCAAGGAAGCCGGCCCAAAGACGGCCGGTGCTTTCGGGATAGCTGTCTTGCTGGCTTTGTTTGGCATCTTCTTCGGTCAGATCGGTTTGCGTCGGGCGCCACATCGGTTCATCACGGATTTCCGATAACAGGTTTAAGCCAAACCCGTATATGATGAACAGCAAGATTGAAGCCGGATGGATGTGAAAAATCATCCATTCCGGCCCGGCATAAGCCAGAATAGGCACCGATAGCATGCTGAGCAGCAAAGTTGTCTGCGCAAGGCCGGTGGCACTGGCCGCAGCATGTTCGAGATTACCTTTGCGATAGAACAGGTCGGCAATGGCCAGAAACGTCGTCTGGGCGGCAATTCCGCCAAGTGCATTGCCGATCGCAAGATCGGTATGGCCCTGCCAAGCTGTGGTCACGGACAAAACACTGCCCGGAAGACTGGTGGACATGCCCACGAAAAGCGCGCCCGAGATGATCTGCCCCATGCCGGTACGTTCGGCGAGCTTGACGGCAATCCGGGCAAGCCGGGTACCGGCAAATCCGATGATTAATGTGCAAACAGCAAAGGTTGCGGCAATAACACCAAGTGATTGTTGGCCAAGATCAAAGGGCATGCACTGCTTTCCGTGGTCAAATTAACGGGCCGCCCCCTTGGGCCTGACCCCGATGAATTGCTTGAAACGGGTTCCGTCCGCAGGTGATCAAGGCATGTCGCGATCTTGATTTCCAATCTGCGCATTGCCAAACAGTTCGCCAAACACGAACAAAACCGCGTCAAGCCAAACGGAATAGACTTTATGTAACATTCTACATTGATACTTGTTCCGCCGATATTACGTTTTGCGAACGGGACGGGGGGGCGGGACGCGGCGGTGTCGGGCAGGCATCACATTGGGCATAATAACACACCGGATTTTTTGGGGGGTACCTTGTTGTTATGGCCATTTCGGATGCTGCACTGCGACCTATACGTTTGAATTGCAAGAACGGGTAACAGGCGCTTGATGGCGCTTTGTAATTACGCTTATAGTTTCGCCCAACGGCAAAAGCCGAAATAAAAACCAATAAAAATGACCCGACTGCAATCAATGACAGCGGGCATTCAAACAGGTTGGCAACATGTCCCGCAATCAATCGGGAACATGGTTGTTTTGGGGGTGATTGAATGGCGGTCCGCAAACCGAATGCGATCGTAAAGTCGTGTCTATTTGCTGTCATTTTCCTGGCAGCACTTTTCCTGTCTTTTGAATTGCTGCCATCGGCAAAGGCAGAAGAGGAAATCTGCCTTAAAATAGCGTTGCCCGAAATGGTCGATAACGCGCGTCATGCCGAACGTTATCGGGCGGCAATGGCCGAGGCCGGGTTGTGTGTGCAGCCGGTCTGGCTACCCAACAAACGCATGGCCGTTTCGTTGCGGCGTGGTGAAATTGACGGTGTTTTTTCGAGTTGCGACACCATTCAAGAGTCTGCCGGTGTGCCGCTTGTTGCGGGCGGTGTGGTTGTTAGTCGCCCCAAAAGTTTCCTGATTACCCCGGACAAAAGCGTCAAGACGCTTGATGATCTCAGGGGAATGGAAATCGGTGTCTGGCTCGGTGACGAGCGTGGGACACAGGAATTGGTCGGCCTTGCCAATGTTGTCAATGTGCCGCGTGGGGCGGGCATGATGCTGCGCATGTTACATCACGGGCGTTTGGACGGGGCGCTGATTGATGAATTCTCGCTAAGCCAGACCGAAGGGGTGCCGAAAGACTATCGCAAGATCGAATTGGAAACGCTGACGAACTATAGCTGGCTTCGCAAGGAACATGAGTCCCTTTTGCCGCAATTCAATCATGGCACCGATATCTTTCGCCGTATCTTGAACTAGAGTAAGAAAAGCCTGAACGCCAACCGGTGATAGCTGATCAAGCTGGTTTAGGCATTTGGTCGGGATGTGACCAAAAACCGCATTTATCGGAAATATCAGCCCAGAGTGATCAGCCCGATGGATGCGGGCCAAACCTGCCAAAATCAATTGCAAACTGCCGAAAATTTGCGCTTATGACAGATAGGGTCCCGCCACCAGGGCCCTGCTCATAATCGGTTTTTACCGGACAGATAACAATTTTTGGAAACGCGCCCCATGATACCCCTGTTTGGCGAGGCTGCTGCCCTTACCGCTGCGCTCTGTTGGGCAACATCAAGCATGATTTTTTCCAATGTCGGCGGCAAGGTCGGGGCGCAAACGGTCAATCGCGGGCGTTTGGCCTGTTCGATCTTTTGTCTGACCGCGTTGCACTGGGTCCTTGAAGGTCAACCGTGGCCCGATTCCGTGACATGGGAACAGCTTGGCTGGTTATCGCTTTCTTCGATGCTGGGCTTGGTCATCGGGGATGCCATGTTGTTTCAGGCCTTTGTGATGGTCGGTGCGCGATTGTCGATGTTGTTGATGTCGACAGTTCCGATCATGGGGGCGTTTCTGGCGTGGTTTTTGTTTGATGAAACCCTGCGCCCTGTCGAAATTGCCGGGATTGCCTGTGGGGTCGGCGGGATTCTGATCGTCATTTTGGGTAAAAAAGGATGCCCGGCCGGACTTACCGGACGTGATTATGTCGTCGGCATCCTGTTCGGGCTGGGTGGTGCCGTCGGGCAGGTGGCCAACCTGATTACGGCGAAATATGCTTTGATTGACGGCTATTCCGCACTTTCAGCGAGCTGGATCAGAACGCTGGTGGCGGTTGTCGCGATGTGGGGGCTGGCCGTTGTTATGGGGCGTGTTCGGCGTACCGTAACGGCCTGTATTGCGCCCGATGTGGGCAAGTGGTTGCTACTTGGTGCCTTTATCGGACCTGCTGTCGGGGTGTGGCTTTCGATGGTGGCGGTCCAGCATGCCAATGTCGGGATTGCCTCGACCCTGATGGCATTGCCGCCGGTTATTCTGATTGTCTATGAAGGTCTGATCTTGCGCAAGCCAGTGGGTTTGCAGGCCATTGCGGGCACCGGTCTTGCCTTTGGCGGAGTGGCATTACTGTTCCTTCATTAAGCTGGCGTGATGTTTTCCTTGCGCCGTTGTTGCCGGTAATAGATCACACCATAGAGATTAAACAGAAGGCTAAAGCCAAAGATCACACTGGCCCAGATCGGCATATCGATCAGCGCGGTCGTGCCGGTCAGTTCATCCCTTTCACCAGGTGATGGCATCGCTGTGCTGTCATTTGCCGGCTTTGGCTGATGGGTTACCTGAACGACGTGGCCCATGCCGTCATTTACCCGGATTTGCCAGGTCGATGCCGGCTCTGTTCCCGGTGCGGCGTTATCAATTTCGGTCGCGATAGAAAATCTGCCGGACCGATCCGTTCGTGCTTTTTGCCAGATCTTACCATCCGGCGCGGTGACGACAACTTCGGCAAACGCCATGGCACTGCCGTCGGTATAACCAAATCGATAAGTCGCCGCATCGTGACGATCTTCGAGTTGCCAACCGGCACCATGCGCGTGCGCAAGATCAGGGACAACCAGTGGCCCTGCAAACAGCAGGGCCACCAAGATCGTCATGCGATGAAAAGCAATGTGTGACATGATTAACCGTCAATGGCAAAGGACAGGGTTGCACGCAGATTGTGATTGCCAACACCGTCTTCGCTATCGGGCAAATCGGCGCTTACGCGCACAACCCACAGACCCGGTGCGGAAATCCGGACTTTGGCGATACCGCTGCCATTTTCTGTGGCAAGTGTTTCGGTCGCGTAGGCCCAGGAATTCGGCGTGTCCGTAAATCCGGCATAGGTTGCCAGAACCGACGTGGTCAAAGGATGGCCATCAAGAAGAACCCGGAATTCGGCATCATCGCCGATTTTGGTGTCGCGAGGGTCGCTGAGCGGGACAATTTCAAGCTTGGTGCCGATCGGGGTGGTGACGAATGCCTTGTCGCCTGTGCCGCCGGTCAGAAACTTGGCGAATTTCTCGTAGCGTGCTGATGCAATCGCATCCGCATGCTCCGTCGCACCACCTGACTTCCAGCCATCTGGCGTTTGTGACCAGACCACACCTGCGCGATGGGCGGAAATCCATGCGGCAGTCTCGGGAACATCAAATCGACCAATCAGGTTTGGTGCGTTATCATTGATCACAATTTCAATGTCGCTGCTGTTGCCAGCGGTCATTATTTTTACCGCGACATGTTTAAGTTCTTCTGCTTCCTCGGGGATTCCGGCTTGGTGGGTGGAATCAAGAACAAGTGTCGCTTCCGCGCCGATTTTTGCAGCCATCGGGGATTGGCTTGCAATGAATTCATGGGCGTTTGCCGCGCTGCTGGCCATCAGGGCAATCGCACCAATCATGGCACCGGTTGCGAACTTTGATTGAAACATTTGCGATCCTTTGGGAAATTAGGTTTGTGAAGAACGATAAGCTTGTATGAACTTTTCAAAAAAGATCATACTCGTCAAGCAGATGATTGTGAAAGGTAGTCGACATGACCCGCGTGACCGTATCTATAGAGGATGATCTGATGGAGGCGTTCGACGCTTTTCTCGATCAGCGGGGCTATACCAATCGGTCCGAAGGGTTTCGCGATCTGATCCGTGAGAAGCTTCAGAACACCAAGCTTGAAGAAAATACCGACGGGGTCGGTATTGCGGTTCTGAACTATGTGTATGATCACGAAGAACGTATGCTGGCCTCGCGTTTGATGAGCACCCAGCACGAGCACCACAATCTGACGGTTTCGACCGTCCATTTCCACATTGACCACGACACCTGTCTTGAAAGCGTGACTTTGCGCGGCAGGCTTTCAGAAATCCGCACCTTTGCCGATAAAGTCCTGGCCCAGCCCGGTGTCCGTCATGGGCAGCTTTATACCGTTCCGGGCGAACTCCATGTCGAAACCCATCATCATGGTGATGACCATCATGGACAGGCCCCTGCACACGAACACCTGAAAATCACCACCTGAAAGCTTATGGCCTTGCAAGCATGCACATGAAAAACAGCCGCCCTGGCGACAGGGCGGCTGTTCTGTTTTTGATCAAGGACAATGTTGCTTAGAACGCGAGTGTCATATTGACTTGCCCAACACTGTTGGCACCGCCGGTTTGGGAAATGCCATGGGCCAGTGACAGGCGGCTCGACATCGGGCCATTATCGAAGCCAAAGCCGGTCGACATCGACTGGTTGCCATATTCATCAACATCACTGCCAAAGAACGGCGACATGATACCGATGGGCGCACCTGTAAGATCGCGCAGCTCGAAACCATAACTGAGCGTTCCGGCAAAGGTGTATTCATTGTAGTCCGTACGACCGGCAAGGTAGCTTGCCTCAAGTGCGGCATTTAACCCCGTAGCTGCATCCGACAACCGCAGGCCACCGCCGACATTGAAGGCAGACTTGTCGTTATTCAGTTCGTCGGTAAAGTCATAAATCAGGCCGGTTTCGATAAAGGGTGTCAGGGTCAGACTGTGAAGGGCAAAACCGTAAGCAGCCTCGACGGACGGTTTGATCTGACGGGTATTGGATCGTGAGCTTTCAACAAATGTGTTGTCGCTCTCGACATAGCTATCAATCCTTTTTTGTGACGCCAATAGCGATACGGACGGGCTGATAGATACAGGATAATCGGCAAGGGGCTGATAGAAATAGCTGGTTTTGATCGAGGCATACCACATAGCAGAGTTGGTGGAGGCATTGACGCTGCCATTACTGCGGGTAACGTCAATATCCCCTTGTGAATAGCCCGCCTCGGTAACTACCGTAAGGTTGTCAATCGGCTGAAAAATGGCATAGGGCGAAATAACCCATGCGCTTTCCTCGTAGCTGCCGTTATTGAAAGAGGTGGTCAGGTTGGTATCGTTATAGCCAACAGACGCCCCGGCAATCAGACCATTTTCAAACCGGTAATCCGCGCCAAGGTTATAACCCCAGACATCACCGTCATATCGGTTGTCCTGACCATCGGAATTGAAATCGTTGTCGACCGATGTGTAGGACCCATGGCCCCAGACCGTGATCGGCGAATAGGACCGAAGCGCAGCACGACCATCAACGCCGGCAGTACCGCCAACAGATCCCTTATCGGTCGGACCGAGGGCCAGCGAATGATCACGGGCCAGATCCGCGGCAATAACAGAGCTGTCGAAAGCAGCATTCATCGCCAGTTTGCGCATGACAGCACGCATGTCATCGGTGCTATCGCGATATGCAAATACGCCACGAGAGGCCGCCCAATATCGGTTGTCCGCAAAGGATGCTGTTTCATCATTTCCGCCACCCTGTGCACCGCCAGATGCTCCGCCCGTGGAGCCACCTGTTCCAGTACCACCAGCACCGGCACCAGCGCCGGCAGTACCGACCACCGTCGCGACACGGGCCCCGATATTCTGCTGAATGACAGAGGTTTGGGAGCGCGAAACAGCGCTGGTTACAGCTTTGGATGTGGTCTCGGAAGAGGAAGTCTCGCTGCTGGTTGCGGGCTGTCCGCAGCTAACTGTGACGCGAAAGTCTGCGGCGCTTGCGCCATTTTTTGGAAAATACGATGACATTTCGTACTTTGCGCTGGACTGGGCTGTGACCTCCAATTGGCCCGTGCCGCCGTTTGCTGCCACGGTTGCCTGTACAGTGCCCTCACTCGTGCTCGAATCCATGTTATAAATGTTCAGGCTCGGTGTTATATCCGCCGTGAAATTGTTTTGCCAAAGATACGTGACTTTGTCGCCGGCTTGTAAGTTTACCGAGACAGTTAGGTATAAAGTTGTGGTGTTGGCACTAGGTTGCTGGTTCGAAATAATGCCGTTGATAGACGTGCAATCGTAGTTGGTAGCGGCAAGCGCAGTTGTTGTGGTCAGTGGAAGCGCGCCAGCAATGCCAAGAAACAAAGCTGATGAAATTGCCAATTTTGATAGTTTCATTAATCCCGATCCATAGCGTTGGCTTAGGTCCAAAAACAGAAGGTTTATGAAAATCAGTGCCCGGACATTTTATGCTTTGGGGTCGGATCACATCCCTAGGCTGGCACGTCAAGTTAAAGGGAGGGCTTGTCAGTAAGTGTCAGATTTTCAAGCAAAATCAGATATTTAGTCGTATTAATATGCAGCCAAGGGTTATGATATCTAAGCTGTTAGAATAGGTTCTCGGATCCTTGAGGATGGATGGGGTGTTGTAGGGAGAAGACTCCTGTCTGCGTATTCTCGATCATAAAAATGAGAACAAACTTGCAACATCTGCTATTTTGTGGGAGTGTTCACATTATGTTCTCATTTGTTTTGTCGGAAGGAACACAGTGGCAGGCTGTGAAACAGGCAAAACAGTCTAGCGGTGGCGTTCCGCATCTAGGTCCGGGGAACCGCCTGCGTTGCATCCAACCCGGCCCTGTGGAATAAGAGAGTTCGAGCAATGATTCAGACCGCGCTGCATTTGGTGGATAAGGATACTATGGATAAGCAGAAGGCACTCGAAGCCGCCCTTGGGCAGATCGAACGGGCATTTGGCAAGGGTTCGATTATGAAGCTGGGTCAGCGGGAAAGCGCCGTTGATATCTCGGCAATTTCGACCGGTTCACTTGGTCTTGATATTGGACTGGGCATTGGCGGTTTGCCGCGTGGTCGTATCGTCGAAATCTATGGCCCGGAAAGTTCGGGTAAAACCACGCTGGCCCTTCATACCATTGCCGAGGCGCAGAAACTTGGCGGGACTTGCGCCTTTGTTGATGCGGAACATGCGCTTGATCCAAGCTATGCGCGAAAACTGGGTGTAAATACCGACGAATTGCTGATTTCCCAGCCCGATGCCGGGGAACAGGCGCTTGAAATCGCCGATACGCTGGTGCGGTCCGGTGCGATTGATGTTCTGGTTGTCGATTCTGTGGCGGCCCTGGTACCACGAGCCGAACTTGAAGGTGAAATGGGCGATACCCATGTTGGCCTGCAGGCCCGCCTGATGAGCCAGGCACTGCGTAAACTGACCAGCTCGGTTTCGCGGTCAAACTGCATGGTCATCTTCATCAACCAGATCCGCATGAAGATCGGTGTGATGTTTGGCAGCCCGGAAACCACCACTGGTGGTAACGCACTTAAATTCTATGCGTCAGTCCGTCTTGATATCCGTCGTATCGGTCAGATCAAGGATCGTGACGAAGTTGTTGGCAACCAGACACGTGTCAAGGTCGTCAAAAACAAGATGGCCCCGCCGTTCAAGCAGGTCGAATTTGACATCATGTATGGCGAAGGCGTTTCCAAGATGGGTGAAATCCTTGATCTTGGCGTTAAGGCCGGCATTGTTGAAAAATCCGGTTCATGGTTCTCTTATAACTCGACCCGGATCGGTCAGGGCCGCGAGAACGCCAAAAACTTCCTGCGCGAAAATCCGGAAATGACCAAGGAAATCGAAACCAGCATTCGCGAAAGTGCCGGTCTGATCGCCGAAGCCATGACCAATATGAGCGAAGATGACCCGGTTAATGACGATTGATCACACCGATCATCACGTATGATTGCAAAAGGCGGGCACCTGATGGACCCGCCTTTTTCTATGACGATGCCTGTTGTTGCCATTGGCTGGGTGTTTTGCCGGTAATGCGCAAAAATTCCCGATTGAAATTCGACTTGGTGTTAAAGCCGCTTGCCAGCATGGCGCTGGTCACGTTTTCCCCGGCATCAAGTGCAAGGCACGCATGTTCAACCCGGTATTTGTTGATATAGCGCGACACGTTTTCACCCGTCCGGGCATTGATTGCCGTTGAAACCTGTTTTAGCGGATATCCCAGCCGCCTGGCGATGCGCGCCAGCGTCAGGTCCGGGTCAAGATACAGCTTTTCGCGCCCAACCAGTTCTTCAAGCTGTTCCATGATTTCTGTCACCGGAATGTCGGGATCTGCTTTTGGGGGTTCGGGGTGCGGGTGTTCGGGCTGCGCGGTTTCATCCTCATCACGTGCAATGGCAATTGCGGGTGACAGAGCCAGAAACCCGATGGCCAAAAGGGTCAGGGACGAAAACACACTAAGGATGATACCAGGCGCCTTTTCTATGCCGATTTGCAAGGTAAAGGCGATCAACGCGTCACTTAGGGCCGAGATGATCAGGGCACTGGCAATCACCTTCCAGATCAAGGCCGGCACAGGCCCCGATGCCAAACGGGTATGGGCCAGATCATTGCCCTGTCGGTGTAACGCCAAAAGAATGGCAAGCCCATAGCCCGCAAATAATCCACCGAGAAACGCATCAATCATCATCGGTGCCAGTAACACGATACCGGCCATCAGAACCGGGGCGACAAGATGCAGGATATCTATTGGCTGAAACCGTGGACGAACCCCGCCTTCGAGAAACACGATCCAGGCCAATGGTGGAATAACCGATGCCGTGATCGGCTGAACAAGGCGCAAATCCATCACGCCGTAATAATGAACCAGCGAAACCGTGATGCTTTGAACCGCACAGGCCAATAAAAGCGCGCCCAGCAATGGTGATGTCTTTTCAAACAGAACAGAACGAAAAAACAAAAAGAGCAGCAACAAAGCAACAATCAGCGGAACAGGTAAAGCAATCATGATGGCGGTCTTATCCAGATGATCAGGTGTCAAAACCGGTTTTGCACGTCCTTAAACCGGTTTTGGGACGCCAGAAACCGCAAGCCAGATGCAGTGTGACGGCATCGAAGCTTAAAACACGGATGGAATTCATGAAACACGTAACTTCTGCCACGATCATTGCCTGTAGCCTTGTTGGCGGTCTGGTTTTCTCGCCTGCATATGCGGCAGGCGATCTTGCCGGATATGACCGATTTGATGTTGATGCTGCCCATCGGTCGCGCCCGATTGCCGCATCAATCTGGTATCCGGCCGATACATTCATCTACAGCGCCCCGGTCCATAAAAGTGCCCTTTGGAAAAGCATCAATGCCTATATCGGCGCGGCGGTGGCGCCGGGAAAACACCCGCTGGTTTTGCTATCCCACGGGTCGGGCGGGAATATGGATGCGATTGGCTGGTTGTCGTCTGAGCTGGCGTTGCGCGGGGCGATGGTTGTTGCGGTCAATCACCCCGGCAGCACATCGGGCGATTCATCACCACGCCGCATGGCCGAGCTTTCCAAACGTGCCAAGGACATTCATGCCGCTCTTGATCAGGTCCTCTCTCATCGTGAATTCGCACCTTATATTGATCCTGAACGGATATCTGCGGTCGGTTTTTCCCTTGGCGGGTCGACGGTGCTGAACCTTGCGGGCCTGCGGTTTGATCGGGATGCCTATCGCGACTACTGCCAGAAATTTGGTGATGCGGCGCAGGATTGTGCCTTTTTGAACAAAGGGGGCGTGCATATTGATCAGCTGCCTGCGGAATTTGAAGCCGGATCAAAAGATACCCGCATTTCGCAATTCGTCGCGATAGAACCCGGCATGACCTATGCGGTCAATGATGCCAGTCTTACCGATATTGATCCTGATTTGTTGTTGATCCGGCTGGGCCGCGAGCATGGCTGGAAGGCCGCAGATGTTTCCGAAACCGGCAGTGGCCTATTGGCCAAGCTTGATAATCCGTCTTATGCGGTGTTTGCCCCGGCTGATCACCTGACCTTTCTTGGTGAATGTGTGCCCGGTGCGTCTGAAATGCTGGCCCGGATGGGTGACGACGCGATCTGTTCAGACCCCGAAGGCACGGATCGCGCCGACATCCATCGCCAGATCATTGCGAAGATCAGCCGGTTTCTTGCACTTGATCCGGATAAATTGTGATGTCAGCAGAATGATCACACAAAAGCACGAAGGTCCGAGATGTTTTCGTCGCGCCTCTAAATGACCTCATTTACAGAAAGCATCATGAAAACAAGATATTAAGACTGATGAAGGGTGAATAAAACACCTTGAAAAATCATCGCGGGAACAATTCACGGTTGTCGTCGTTTTAAACCCTGTAAGCACGATCCACACGCAATCAGGAGAATGAACATGTCAAATACGATGAAGAAGATTCTCGCGATTCTGATGATTTCGGGTATGGGCCTTGGTCTTGCGGCCTGTGAAACTGCCGAAGGCTTTGGTGAAGACGTCGAAGATGCCGGTGAAGCTATTCAGGATAGCTCTGATTAATGCGTAACGGACAAGTCGTTACTGTTTTCAAATAACACAATTGGGAGAATCCCATGTTAGGTTGGGCAATATTCTGTTTGGTTCTGGCTTTGATCGCTGCCGTTCTGGGCTTTGGCGGTCTTGCCGGGGCATTCGTCGGCTTTGCAAAGATCCTGTTCTTTGTCTTTATCGCGCTGTTTGTGATTTCGCTTCTGGTGAATGCATTGCGCGGTCGCCGTCCGCCGGTCTGATAAAGAAACCGATTTGCGCAGATATTTGCAAAGCTGCGACACGAGAAACTGCATCAGAAAGGACGCCAGCCCGGCGTCCTTTTTGCGTGTGCGGGATTTTTCATCTGCGCGCGATAACGGTTGCAGTGTTGCTGTCCCAAGGCCAGAATGTTGCACCTTATGATATCGCGGGTGCCGTGCCCGCAAACCGGACCGGAATGGAGCATTTTGCAACAATGGAAATGATCACAAAGCGTCTTTTGGCCGTCTTGATGGTTCTTGGCTTTGGTCTGGTGCTTGGCGCCTGCGAAACGGCTGAGGGGTTCGGGCGTGATATGGAAAACCTTGGCAAGACGATCCAGGACAGTGCAAGCGACTAGTCCAGGAACGGCCCATCTTCATACAGATCGTCTTCATACAGACCGCCTCGACCTTTCGGCGGCCAGATTGGCTGATATCCCCGACCTTTATGCGTTCCTTGGTGATCGTAATGCCATGCGGTTCACCCAGTGTGATGAAAGCTTTGCGGCCTGCCGCAAGCGCGTGCTGGTGCATGAATGGTTCCGGCGCCGCGATGGATTTGCACCATGGGTCGTAAGGCTGCGCGAAACCAGTGACATCATCGGCTGGGGCGGGCTTTATAATGACCCGTTCGATCCCGGCTGGGGGCCAGAGCTTGGCTATTACCTCGCGCCAATGGCCTGGGGGAAGGGCATTGGCCGGGAGCTCGCCAATGCGGCGCTCAAGTATGGCCGTGAAAACACTTCGATCAAGAGCCTGACGGCATTTGCCCATCCCGACAACGCGCCATCGCGCAAATTGTTGCTGGGCCTTGGGTTTGAACCTGCCGGATTTGTTAAGGCAATGAACCGAAACCGGTTCACATTCTTGCTGTGATCAAAGCCAACGGATCGTCTAATTTTGGAAAACTTGCGGCAAATATCGCGGACTCCTTTCGCCTGACTGGACAGCGCAGGGCCGAGCCGCTAAATAGGGCAGTCCGTCCGCCAGTATGGCGGGCGCAGTTTTTCCGCGTTTTCCGGGTTGGAGAGATATGCAGACCGTCAACGATATCCGCACCACGTTTCTGGAGTTCTTCCGCAAGAACGGCCATGAAGTCGTTTCCTCCAGCCCGCTGGTGCCGCGCAATGACCCCACCTTGATGTTCACCAATGCCGGGATGGTTCAGTTCAAGAACGTTTTCACCGGCCAGGAACACCGTGATTATTCGCGTGCCGCGACCTCGCAGAAATGCGTGCGCGCCGGGGGCAAGCACAACGACCTTGAAAATGTTGGTCATACTGCGCGCCATCACACCTTCTTTGAAATGCTGGGCAACTTCTCGTTTGGCGATTATTTCAAGGAAAACGCGATTGAATTCGCCTGGAACCTGATCACCAAAGAATACGGGCTTCCGGCCGACAAGCTTCTGGTTACGGTCTATCACACCGATGACGAGGCGCATGGCCTGTGGAAAAAGATTGCCGGTCTTTCTGATGACCGCATCATCCGTATCCCGACGTCGGATAATTTCTGGTCGATGGGGGACACCGGCCCGTGTGGTCCGTGTTCGGAAATCTTCTTTGACCATGGTGACCATATCTGGGGTGGTCCTCCGGGCAGTGCGGATGAAGACGGCGACCGTTTCATTGAAATCTGGAACCTTGTCTTCATGCAGTATGAACAGATGGCAAATGGCGAACGGGTTGATCTGCCAAAGCCGTCCATCGATACCGGCATGGGCCTTGAACGTATTGCCGCTGTCTTGCAGGGCAAACACGATAACTATGACATCGATTTGATGCGCGCCCTGATCGAAGCATCAGCAGATGCGACCAATACCGATCCGGATGGCCCGCATAATGTGTCGCACCGCGTGGTTGCCGACCATCTGCGTTCAACCAGCTTCCTGATTGCCGACGGTGTTCTGCCGTCCAATGCCGGTCGCGGGAATGTTCTGCGCCGTATCATGCGTCGTGCCATGCGCCATTTGCACATGATCGGAACGCAAGATCCGGTGATGTATGAACTGGTCCCGTCGCTGGTCCGCAAAATGGGCGGGGCGTTCCCGGAGCTGGTTCGTGCACAGGCCCTGATCGAAGAAACCCTTAAGCTTGAAGAGCAAGGCTTTAAAACCATGCTTGATCGCGGGCTTAAGATGCTTGATGACGCGACTGATGGCATGGACGAAGGCGCGACCCTTTCGGGGGATGTCGCATTCAAGCTTTATGACACCTATGGCTTCCCGCTTGATCTGACGGCCGATGCGCTTAAAGAACGCAAAATCGGCATTGACGAAGACGGCTTCACCAAGGCCATGGAAGAGCAAAAAGCCAAGGCGCGCGCGGCCTGGTCCGGGTCGGGCGAAGCCGCGACCGAGGAAGTCTGGTTTGACATCAATGACCGTGATGGCGCGACCGAATTCCTTGGCTATGAAACCGAAACCGCCGAAGGCGTTGTGACTGCGCTGATCAAGGACGGTGTCGAAGTCAAATCGGCATCCAAGGGCGACGAGGTTGCTGTTCTTGCCAACCAGACCACCTTCTTTGGTGAGTCCGGTGGTCAGCAAGGCGATGCCGGTGTGATCAAAACCGAAAACGGTGCGATCATTGAAATCACCGACACCCAGAAAAAGCTTGGCGCGCTCCATGTGCATCTTGGCAAGGTGACCGAAGGCGAGGTCAAGGTCGGTGATGCTGCGGAATTCCGCGTTGATCATGCGCGGCGTTCGTCGCTTCGTGCCAACCACTCGGCGACCCATCTTCTGCATGCGGTTCTGCGCAAACATCTTGGCGATCATGTGACCCAAAAAGGCTCGCTGGTGGCGGCCGATCGTCTGCGTTTTGATATCTCGCATCCCAAGGCTGTCACAGCCGAGGAAGCCGCAGTAATCGAAGCAGACGTCAACAGCCTGATCCGCGAAAACAGCGAAGTTACCACCCGCCTGATGACCCCGGACGAGGCGATCGAACTTGGCGCGATGGCCCTGTTTGGCGAAAAATACGGCGATGAAGTCCGCGTTGTTTCGATGGGCCGGCCGGTTGCCAACGAACATGCCTATTCGCTTGAGCTTTGCGGTGGTACGCATGTCAAACGCACCGGTGATATCGGCATGTTCAAAATCATCTCCGAAGGTGCTGTTTCAAGCGGTGTTCGCCGGATCGAAGCCCTTACCGGTGCCGATGCCGCGAAATATATGTCGGCGCGTGAAAACGTTCTGACCACGGTTGCAGCAGAACTCAAAGCCGTGCCCGAAGACGTCCCGGCCCGCGTCAAGGCGCTGCAGGAAGAACGTCGTCGTCTTGAACGCGAAGTGTCCGATCTGCGCAAGAAGCTGGCAACCGCCGGTTCCGGCGCTGCGTCGGGTGGGGATGCCTTCAAGGAAGTCAACGGTGTCAAAATGGCTCTGCGTGTACTTGATGGTATTCCGGCCAAGGAACTGAAAGGCATGGTCGACGAACTGCGCGATCAAATGGGGTCGGGCATCGTTGCGCTGGTTTCGGCTGATGGCGGCAAAGCCTCCATCGTTGTCGGCCTGACCGAAGACCTCAAAGACACATATAGTGCGGTTGACCTTGTGCGCATCGGTGTTGAAAAACTCGGTGGTAAAGGCGGCGGTGGTCGCCCGGATATGGCACAAGGCGGCGGTTCCGACCCGTCACAAGCCGACGCTGCACTGGCCGCGATCGAGGCACATATCGCCGGATAAGCGATCACCAATCAATAGTCTGATGAATTTAAAGGGCCCCATTGTGGGCCCTTTTCTGTTGCCTGAGGGCCGATGATCAGATGAGCGGCAACAGGATATCCGTGATTGCCTCATGCTCGGCAACGTCGGGGTAAAATGCGATCCGTTGGAAAACTAACGGAAAGTCACCCGGCGTCTCGCCGCTTTGCGGCAGCCAGTCGCGATAGAGTGCAAACGCGCTGTCGCCAAGTGTCTGATCGCTGCCGATATGGCGCAGTTTGGCATAGCGCCCGGCGGGTAAAGTTACGCTGCTCAGGCCCGTTTCGCGATCTTGATCTGTCAGGTTTTGGTTGGTGGCAACGGCAAGGCCCATGCGAAATGCATCTGGCGGCGTGTCTTCGGGATTGCACCAGATGATATTGAAAGTCGCATGTTTTGACGGGTGCAGGTGATGGATCTTGCGCCAAGCAATAAAACGCTGAATGGTTTCGCCAATCCGGGCAGGTGGGCCGAGATGATCCAAGCAGGCCGTTTGGATTTCCGGCAAATCGATGATTGTGACTGTACTGGTTGCGTCAAAAGGCATGGTATCTCTCCGAACCCGTTTAAGTTTTTCATACGGGGATTGCCATCCATCCCAATCGGGACAACTGCGAAAGTCGGACGGGGTTTGATTGTGCAGTTTGCGAAAGGCACGTGAAAAGGATTCCGCATTCTCGAACCCGGCATCAAAGGCGATATCCGTGATCGAAGTACTTTTACGAAACAACAGGCTATGCGCCGCTCGGCGCATTCGGACCAGCCGGACATATCGGGTTGCGGTAATGTCGAACAGGGCGGCGAATTGGCGATGGAAATGAAACGGTGAATAACCCGCAATTCCGGCCAGTTCCGCCAAGTCCAACGGATTGTCCGGGTTGGCATCGATATGGGCGATGACACGGGAAAATCGGGCTTGCAGGTGATCTTCTGGGTGGCTGGTCATTCGCATCGCTTTCGGGCGGGCTGGGGCTGATTTAATGTCATGGCATGACTGTGCCCGCTATTGAAAAGGATTGCCTGACCATTCTTGCGATTGATGCATTTTTTGCGCATTCAGGATTTTGGGGCAGGTTCCTGATGATGCAAAACGCGGGTGGCAGCGCGGACCACGGCTTCGCGGTCGTTTTCTTCGGGGATGTTGCGTTTGGCGGTACTGGCGATCATGCGGGCATGGGCGCGCAAGGCTTCGCGTTGGGCCCCGGATTGTGCCTGACGCATCAGGCTTTCAAGAATTTCTGCCATCGGCAACAGAACGTCAGGCTTGGCACCGGCAGCCTGCCTGATCTGATCAAAGGCCGCCCCCAGCATTCCTTCGAAATCTGATAACAGCGCTTTGAGGCGGATTTCGTGTTGATCATCATGCCAGATGCCAACCGGATAGTGGAACTGCATGGCATGCGGAAGAGCGCGGCCAAGGCGATAAACCGCAGCAATGGCGGTAAACGGATCATTGATGCCCGGTGACAGGGCGCGCAAGGCCACCTCGACCAACTGGCGCAGGGCGAATTCGACATCAAGCATCGCGGTTCGGTGCGATCCGATCATGATTGCTTCAAGAATATCCGCATGGCAGCGGGTGATTTTTTCGGGGGATGCTGTTTTTGGGGCGGCATCTATCTGGCCGATGACATCACCTGCCAGCACATGCTGACCGGCGCGAATGACCAGCGAAACGCGGCGGTTGGCCTGTGTGGCTGTCTCGCAAATCTTTTCATAATCAATGCCTTGGATATATCCCGATGCACTCGCGGTGATGGCGTGGTCTTTGGCGATATCTTGTGGATCGGGCAGGGTGGTTTTGGCGTTTCGGGCGGTTTTGATCGGATCGGCCAGCGTTGCGCAGACGGACTGAATGGTATCTTCAAGGTTTTTACCGATCCGCTGAATGACCTCGTCGGCGACGATGGATCGGCCAAGGTGATGAACAAACAGGATCAGGACAAAAACGCTGATGACAAACAGCGCGATACCAAGGGCCGCAGACAGATTTGGGATCGGTGCGGTTTCGGGGTTGTTTCCCATCATCACAAGGGACGTGATCAGAAACAGAATGCTGCCGACAAAAATGCCAAGCGCGTTCTGGGTTTTGTTATCCCCCATAAAATTGCGGATCATGCGCGGGCCAAGGGACCCGGCCGCAAGGGTCAGCACCACCATCGTGATCGACAGGGCAAAGGTCGTCATGGTGACAAGCGTCGCCAGCAAGGTTTGAAGCAGGCTCCGGATCGTTCCGATGTCGCTAAAGCCCGGCAGGATATCGTGCAGGGCATCTTGTGGCAGGGCCATCGCACCGATGGCAAGGCCAGCGCCACCCAATGCAAAAAGCAACGGCGATACCCAAAGGCTATAAGCCAGAAATTCCCAGATGCGGATCAGGCGTTGAACCATGATGCAAAAACCCCTTTCGGGCCAAACAGTATTGCGCGATCCGGATCGGGAAACGCACGAACATCATATAATCAAACGCTGATCATGGCATCTGGTTCCCGCCCCGTCTGTTCCAGTGGCAGGATCGCCCGTACCAAAGCAGGATGATCTGGTCAGATCAAATATCGATCTCTTCGATGACGGCCTTGGCGATCAGGGCTTTGGCCTCGGGGCTGTCTTTGCGGGTATCGTCCGGCCGTTTCGCAAGATCGTCGGCAAGGGCGCGGATATCGACAAGGTCATCCATCTCGTCGCAGACTTCCATCACACGGTTCCAGATCGCGTCATGATCCATTCCGCCCATGACCGTCAGGGCAATGGCACGGTTCAGGGTTGCCTGCGGGTGATCGGGTTCTTGAGAAAGGATTTGTTCAAATGCCTCGAATGCTGCGATCAGATGGCCCTCTCGCAGATTGATAACACCCAGATCATTGGACGCGCTCAGAGATGACGGGTTGATGCGAAGCAATTGTTCGACCGCACGGCGTTCGTTTTCAAAATCCTCGTGCGTGCGATGGCATTTCGCGATCAGGCGATGGATGGTTTCCGAGCCCGGATTATGATGGGCTGCCGATTGAAGGGCCGAAAGTGCGCCATCATGACGTTCAAGCGCAATCAATGCCTGACCACGTAGGGTCAGCAAGTCCGGATCGGTTGGCTTGGCACGGAGCAGGATATCAACATGGTTCAATGCACCACGCGCATCGCCATTTTGCAGCAGGGCGCGTGCAATGTGATGCAGGCACTCTTCATGGCCCCCATCAGATTGCAGCACCATGCGGTATTCCCCGATTGCTTCGACGATCGAACCTTTTTCATGAAGGGCACGGGCCAAGCCAAATCGGGCATCAAGATTGTCCATATCTTCGCCAAGTGCTTGGCGTAGCATATTGATCGCGGCGTCATATTGTCGTCGCTTCAGGGCCGCAAGCCCCATGTCAGAAAACGATATCGCATTCACAGCTGGTCTCCCAATTCGCTTATGATCCGTTGCCCGGATCACAAGAATTATCGATTAACGATGGGATTATAGTCCCAAGGCCAATCTTTACCAGTGCTATGTCAGGGGCTGCGACCTTTGCTGCCGTCGCCCATAACAATCAGTGCACAACAAAAAGGGCCCCGGTTTTACCCAGGGCCCTTGGTACTCAAAGCTTGTGGATCATCTTGATTTCCATGAAATCCTCAAGCCCAAACAATCCGCCTTCGCGTCCGTTGCCCGATTGTTTGTAACCGCCAAACGGACTACCGGCGCGGGGGGACGATCCATTTAACAGCACCATCCCTGCTTTGAGCTTGCGCGCAACCCGGTTGGCTTTTTCGGTGTCCGGAGTCTGGATATAGGCCGCAAGTCCATAAGGCGTGTCGTTGGCGATTTTGATGGCTTCTTCTTCGGTGTCGAACGGGATGATTGAAACCACCGGGCCAAAGATTTCCTCACGCGCAATGCGCATGGTGTTGTTCACATCGGCAAAGATGGTTGGTTTGACAAAATAGCCCGCATTGATGCCATCGGGTTTGCCCACACCACCAACCAAAAGGGTCGCACCTTCGTCAATACCGGCCTGAATAAGGGTCTGCACACGGTCATACTGAATGTGGCTGACCAGCGGGCCGATATGATTGCCTTCTTTGGTCGGATCACCAACCGACGCGTTTTCGCCAACGCGTTTGGCGATTTTTAGCGCATCATCATAAATCGAACGCTGCACCAGCATGCGGGTGGGCGCATCACAGGTTTGGCCGGAATTGTTGAAAACGGCATTTACGCTCCAGTTGATGCGGTCTTCGATATCGACATCGTCAAAAACGATGTTGGGCGATTTTCCGCCCAGCTCAAGGGTAACACGCTTGATGTTTTCTGCTGCGTCGCGCGAAATCGCCTTACCCGCGCGGGTAGAGCCGGTAAAGGATATCATGGTGATATCCGGATGGCATGAAAGGGTGGCACCGGCAACCGGGCCTGCCCCCTGAACCATGTTGAATGCGCCTGCGGGGAAGCCGGCCTCGTGGATCATTTCGGCATAGAGCATGGCGTTAAGTGGCGTGAATTCGGATGGCTTGAGAACGCACGTGCAGCCGGTCGCCAGGGCGGGAATGACCTTAAGAACGATCTGATTGATCGGCCAGTTCCATGGTGTGATCAAACCGCAAACGCCGATGGGCTCCCGCAGAAGATGTTCACCATTATAAAGCGTTTCGTCAAGTTTCAGCTGTTTAAGGGCCGTGATGAAGGCTTCAAGATGTTCGACGCCTGCCGCGGCTTGCTGTTCATGGGACATGGTCGTCGGTGCGCCAAGTTCGGCAGTGATGATATCGGCAATTTCGTCACAGCGGCGCTTATAGATCGCAAGCAGGTTTTCAAGCCAGCCAAGGCGCTGTTCTATGGTTGTGTTCTGATAGCTTTCAAAGGCGCGTTTGGCCGCCGCCACGGCAAGGTCGACATCCTCTTCGCAGGCAAGCGTGATCTGGGTGATACCTTTTTCGGTGGCCGGGTTGATCACGTCCATTTTTTCAAAGGCAATCGGATCAACCCATTTGCCGTTGATGTAAAATTTACCTGCATTCTCCATCGGAAACCTTTCGGGTGGTTGGGGCTGTGATCATGATGCAAGGCCCGCCATCAATAAGCTGATTGCCGACAAAACAGGGCGATATTGATTTGATCAGCAACGGATTCATGATCGTAATCAGACGTGCGCGTCATCACAGGCAATGTGATATGTTAATGATAACAATGCAAAAAAATAAACGGCTATTTTGATCATGAAATGGCTGGTTCCGGACAAAAAACCGCACGCAAACGGGCACAGCAAACAATAATTGCAGAAGCGGATGAAGCATGCAGGGCACAAGAACGCCAACGCCAAAGGCATTTGCAATGTTTGACGATGACGAGCAAGCAGATGAACTGGAGAATCTCCGGCTTTCTGACGGTGGTTTGCTTGAATTGCCTGGTGCGAGCGGACGGCTGGAACGCATCGATTTTGGCACCGGCATCTATCTGCATCTGGCCGAACTTGATGTCCGCGAAGATTCCCGTTTTGATGTGCAAAATTCGCTACCACCGGGGTGGTTTGCGGGTTCTGTGAATGTGATGGGGCATCTTGAATTGATGTGCCCGACCGGGCGTCATTACAAAATGACGCCGGAAACAGGTCTTTTGATGCGGGTTGACCCGGTTGGCACGCGCTATTTCCTGCCCAAGGGGCAGTTGATCCGTCATGCCGGTATCACGATCGAGCTTGATGCGCTTTCTCAACGGTTCGAAAAAGACCTTCCGTGCGCGCTTGATCCGTTTTTGTCCCCCCGTCAGGATACGGTTGAAATCAGGCCGCTTGCCCTGAATAACAAAATCAGACGCATCGTGAGCATGATGTTTTCGCCAAAGGTTTCAGGGCCGGGACGGAAATTCAAACTTGAAGGTCTGTCGAGCATGTTTTTGACCGAAGTGATCGATGCCTTTTGCCAATTGACGCCTGCGGATGGATCAGAGCCGGAGCAAGAGCCGAGCGTTCTTGAACAAACCCTGGTTGAAGAAACAGTTTGCCTGATATCAAACAAGCTTTCGAACCCGCTTTCGGTTAGTCAGCTTGCCGAAGATGCGGGTATCTCCGAAGGGCGGCTAAACAGTTTGATCAAGCGTCAAACCGGGAAAAGTTGTGCCGAACTGATCCGTTCGGAGCGCATGATATATGCACGTGAATTGTTGCTGTCAGGCGATAAAAACATCAAACAAGTTGCCGCCGCAGTTGGTTTTAACCATGTCAGCAATTTTTCACGGTCTTATCGTGATTGGTACGGCGAAAGTCCCGCACAGGCGCTTTGTCGTAAAAGGGCGTAAGTGATTCTGGCGTCTGATCTTGTTGCCCTCTTGCTCATGGGGCTTTAACACCCTAGGTTAACGTAAACGTCAACTTATGTTGCAGGGGAAAAATGAAGTTTCAGGGCACGGAAAATTATGTCGCGACCGAAGATCTGATGGTGGCGGTTAATGCCGCAATCACCTTGCAAAGACCGCTTCTGGTCAAGGGGGAGCCGGGTACTGGCAAAACCGTTCTGGCCGAAGAAATCGCCAAATCGCTGGGCAAGAAACTGATTACCTGGTCGATCAAATCCACCACCCGCGCCCAGCAGGGGCTTTATGAATATGATGCGGTGTCGCGCCTGCGGGACAGTCAGTTGGGCGACGAACGCGTCCATGATATTGCCAATTACATCGTTAAAGGCAAGCTGTGGGAAGCGTTCGAAGCAGACGGAGAAGCGCCGGTTCTTCTGATTGACGAGATCGACAAGGCCGATATCGAGTTCCCCAATGATCTGTTGCAGGAACTCGACCGGATGGAATTCTTTGTCTATGAGACGCAGCAAACCATCAAGGCGACCAACCGCCCGATCGTGATCATCACATCGAACAATGAAAAGGAACTACCCGACGCTTTCTTGCGCAGGTGTTTCTTCCATTACATTCGCTTCCCCGATGCGGATACCATGGCCGAGATTATCGAGGTGCATTATCCCGGCATCCAGAAACGTCTGGTGGCCGAGGCGTTGAACCTTTTTTATGATATGCGCGAGGTGTCCGGCCTGAAGAAAAAGCCATCCACGTCCGAACTGCTTGATTGGTTAAAGCTTTTGATGGCCGAAGACCTGCCGCCCGAGGCACTCCGCGCCAAGGATGCCAAAACCGCCGTCCCGCCGATGCATGGGGCGTTGCTTAAGAACGAGCAGGATGTGCATCTGTTTGAACGCCTGGCCTTCATGGCGCGGCGCGAAGGGCGCTAGGTCCGATGTTTATCGGCTTTTTCTATAAGCTTAAAGATGCGCGCGTGCCGGTCAGTTTGCGCGAATATCTAACCTTGCTTGAGGCAGTGGAAAAGGGACTGGCAAACTATTCGGTTGAGGATTTCTATTATCTGGCGCGATCCGCACTGGTGAAGGATGAACGTAATCTTGATAAGTTTGATCGCGTTTTTTCCGAACATTTCAAAGGTGTGATTGACCTGGCCGAGGGAATGGACGCGGTTGAAAAGACCGAAATTCCCGAGGAATGGTTGCACAAACTTGCCGAGAAGTTCCTGAGTGACGAGGAAAAGGCCCAGATCGAAGCCCTTGGCGGTTGGGAAAAGCTGATGGAGACGCTTAAACAGCGTCTTGAAGAACAAAAGGGCCGCCATCAGGGTGGCAGCAAACGGATCGGCACGGCCGGCACATCGCCGTTTGGGGCCTATGGTTACAACCCTGAAGGGGTGCGGATCGGGCAGGATAAATCCCGCCATCGCCGTGCGGTCAAGGTCTGGGATAAACGCGAATTCAAAAACCTTGATGACAGTGTCGAGATCGGCACGCGCAACATCAAGGTTGCCCTGCGTCGTTTGCGCAAATGGGCGCGTACCGGGGCCGCCGATGAACTTGATTTGCCCGGCACCATCACATCAACCGCGCGTCAGGGCTGGCTTGATGTCCAGATGCGACCGGAACGGCATAATGCGGTCAAGGTCCTGATGCTGTTTGATGTCGGTGGGTCGATGGATGATCACATTAAGGTCTGTGAAGAATTGTTTTCAGCGGTGAAAACCGAATTCAAGCATCTTGAATATTACTATTTCCACAATTGCCCCTATGAAGGATTGTGGAAAGATAATGCGCGTCGCTGGAACGAACAGGTTTCGACATGGGATGTGATCAATACCTATGGGGCGGATTACAAGCTGGTGATTGTCGGTGATGCAACCATGAGCCCCTATGAAATCACCTATCCCGGCGGCGCGGTGGAGCATTGGAACGCCGAAGCCGGGGCTGTCTGGATGGGGCGACTGCTTGATCATTTCGAACATGCCGCCTGGATCAATCCGCAGCCGGAAAACTGGTGGCGGCATCATCAATCCATCCAGATCATGCACAAGCTGATGGCAGGGCGGATGTTTCCGCTAACGCTTGATGGTCTGGACCGGATGACGGGGGAACTTAACCGCTAGGCTGGCGTTCCTCAATGAGTGTAACGGTTTCATGAAACTTGGCCCGCGGGTATGGACATGCATTTCGGTGTTTTGAAACCGTCCCTATAGTCCTGAAACCCCCAAAACGGGGCAAAAGCAAAGGAATTCAGGAATGCTGGTAAATAAAACGATCTTTCACCGCCTTGCGGGCGTTGGCCTGTTTGTCACGGCGTGTGCGCTTGGCCCGCTTGGTACATCAACCGTTGCCCGGGCCCAGGACATTCAACAGGAAAAGGTGGTGATTGCCCATCGCGGGGCATCGGGTTATTTGCCGGAACACACACTGGCGGCCAAGGCATTGGCCTATGGCATGCGTGCTGATTATATCGAACAGGACGTTGTTCTGTCCAAAGACGGGGTGCCGGTCATCCTCCATGACATCCATCTTGATACCACGACCGACGTTGCGGCCAGGTTCCCCGATCGTAAACGTGAAGACGGGCGGTATTACGCCATTGATTTCACCCTGGCCGAAATCAAGAGCTTGAACGTTACCGAACGGTTCAAGACCGACAGCGGCAAGCAGGTATATGAAAACCGCTTTCCGATGGATTTCGGGATGTTCAAGGTTCCGACCCTTGAAGAAGAGATCAAGATGGTACGCGGCCTGAACCATTCCACAGGGCGCGATGTCGGGATCTATACCGAAATCAAAGACCCGGCATTCCACCACGAAGAAGGCGTGGATATTTCTGCTGCTGTGATCGCGGTGCTGGAAAAATGGGGGTACAACAACCCGGACTCCAATTCCTTTGTGCAGTGCTTTGACTGGGCGGAAACCAAACGCATTCGAAACGAGCTGAACTATCAGGGTAAACTGGTGCAATTGCTGGGTGAAAATCGTTGGGGCCCACCCGAAGGCACGGATTACGATTACCTGAAATCCGAAGACGGTATCACCGAGATGGCCCGCGTGGTTGACGGGATTGGCCCGTGGTTGCCACAAGTCATTACCGG
Organism: Thalassospira sp.; assembly: GCA_048264285.1. Taxonomy (GTDB): domain Bacteria; phylum Pseudomonadota; class Alphaproteobacteria; order Rhodospirillales; family Thalassospiraceae; genus Thalassospira. The sequence goes on along the minus strand of JBLXDD010000003.1, from coordinate 105,522 downwards.
GCTTAGTGAAAATGGCAGCGCGGTTGTAACCCCGACCCTGATTGCGGCCCAACGTGCACAATTGCTGGTGCATCCCTATACCTTGCGGGCCGATCAATTGCCGAAATGGGCCGGTGATATGGATATTGCGCTTAAGGCGATATTCGATGATGCGGGGATTGATGGCATCTTTACCGACTTCCCGGATCAGGCTGTGCAATATCTTGCCCGCAATCCGGATGCCTGATTGCCATCGCGTTTAGGCCAACAGTTTGTTTCCAAGCTGTTCATTATCAGACGCAAGGCCTTTGGTCACAATGCAACCACAGGAACTTAACCCAAGGAGGCGGAAATGACGAAAGTACTGGTTCTTTATTATTCGATGTATGGACATATCGAAACCATGGCCAATGCCGTGGCCGAAGGCGCACGCGGCGTTGCCGGAACCCATGTCGATGTCAAACGTGTGCCCGAAACCATGCCCGAAGACGTTGCCAAGGGGGCCGGGGCAAAGCTTGATCAGGCTGCCCCGGTGGCGGCTGTTTCCGATCTTCCGGAATATGATGCGATCATCTTTGGTGTGCCGACCCGCTTTGGCAACATGCCCGGACAAATGCGCACCTTCCTGGATCAGACCGGTGGTCTTTGGGCCAAGGGTGAACTGATTGGCAAGATCGGTTCTGTTTTTGCCTCGACCGGCACCCAGCATGGTGGCCAGGAAACCACCATTACCTCGACCCATACCACCTTGCTCCATCATGGTATGGTGATTGTCGGCGTGCCTTATAGTTGTTCCGGCCTGACCAATATGGATGAAATCACCGGTGGGTCGCCTTATGGTGCGACAACCCTTGCCGGGGCGGATGGTTCTCGCCAGCCGTCTGAAAATGAACTGGATATCGCCCGGTTCCAGGGCAAACATGTTGCCGAGATCGCAGCAAAACTTGCTGCCTGACGAGGCATCTTTGCAATCATCTTCAAGGCAGTGCAAGGCCGTTTGCACTGCCTTTTTTGTTGCCGTATAGGAAACAATCAGATGCCGGATTGTTCCTTGTTTGGCGACAGTTCTGTGCCACCATGGTGATATGAAATTTGTTCGCAGAGTGCCGATCGGCATAGGAGGACTGGAAATGTCACAGAACGTCAAAAATGCCCGCACGGTTGAACGGGTATTGCGCGCGATGGATACATCGGATGGCGCAGGGGTGTCGCTTAAACGGTCTATCGGAACGCCGCAATTGGACATGCTTGATCCGTTTCTGATGCTTGATTCGATCTCGACCGATAACCCGGATGAATATATCGCAGGCTTTCCCGAACATCCCCATCGCGGGTTTGAAACCGTGACCTATATGGTCGAAGGGGCGATGCGCCACCGCGACAGCATGGGCAACGAAGGCATCTTGCGTTCGGGCGGTGGTCAATGGATGACCGCCGGAAGCGGGATATTGCATTCCGAAACCCCGGAACAGCAAAACGGTCTTTTGCAGGGGTTCCAGCTTTGGATCAATTTGCCCGCCAAGGACAAGATGATCGATCCGCGTTACCAGAATATGGACCCCGATGAATTGCCGGAAATATCACCGGCTGATGGCGTGCAATTGCGTTTGTTGGCAGGGGCGATGTATGGGGCGACGGGGCCAATCAACGGCATTTCAACCGACCCGGTTTTTGTTGATGCCAAACTTGATGCCGGGGCAGAGACAACCATTCCGCTGCCAGAAGGTCACACTGCGGTGGTTTATGTCTTTATTGGTGATGCGGTTGTTGGTGGAAAAGACGTTCCGACCCATCATCTGGCGATTTTGCAAGATGGCGATGGTGTTACGGTCAAAGGCGGGGGGAATGGTGCCCGGATGCTGGTGATTGCCGCCCGTCCGATCCACGAAGAAGTGGTGCGTTACGGCCCGTTTGTCATGAGCAGTAAACAGGAACTGATGCAGGCTTTTGATGACTATCAGCGCGGTAATTTCGTCCGCAAGGCCGCGTCCTGAGGTCTCAATCCCCGCGCCGAGCTTTAAACGCGTTTCAGATAATGAAAACAAGCAACTCGGTGCGGGCATATGTTTGTTGTGCTTTTGGGATAAGCTGGGCGCGCCGGGGATGACGCGGCCTGTTTCTACAAGTATTTGCGGATGGTTTCAGACGGAAGTTCGCCAAACTCCCGCTGATAGTCCTGTGCAAATCGTCCCATGTGGGTAAAGCCCCATTGCTGGGCGATTTCAGAGACGGTTTTTCCGTTTGTGTCTGTCGTAAGGATGGCTCTGATGCGTTTTAAGCGTACGGAGCGGACATAGGTCATCGGTGTCATGCCAAAGGCATCCATGAACCCTTTTTGCAATCCTCGATACCCGCATCCAGCTGCCATCGAGATATCGGAAAGCCCCAGTTTCTTGTCCAGATGGGCGTGAATGTAATCGCGTGCCCGTTTGACGTAATAGGGCACAACCATCGTCGTGGCGCGGTCATTCATCACATCCTGATAACTGTTGGGTAACAGGCTCAGACATTGTGTGAACAGCATGTCAGTCATCTGGGTTGTGATCATCGGATTTTGCAATTCTTGCAAAGAGCCATCAAGTGCTTCCGCGACATATCTGACGGTGTTGCGAAAAACATTCCACCCCGGCATGGCGGGTTCAATCAATGGATCGAACTTTAACCCCATCAAGTCGACATTTTCGCCCACCAGGGCACGCGTATGGTTTTTCAGCTTTGATTTGGATAAACGAAGGACCAGCGCACTAAAATTGTCTTCGGTGGCGCTGACCGGTGCTGACAGATCGCGCATGAACCCGGTATCGCGCGAGAATTCGAGCTCGCAGCCAGAATGGCACGCAACACCTTTGCCGCTGGTGACAATATAAAGCAGCAGACCATCGTCATCCTCTTCGGAGGACTCAACGCTCAGCCGTGTATTGCCAAACGAAACATGCATCAGATTAAGATCATCGCATTCCACGGCAGCAACCCGGGCACTAAAATCAGCGTTACGCCCATGGACATCCAGATCGTGTCGCGACGCAAGGTTCTTGATCGACTCTCGGACCTCATCCAGGTCGCTAGACGATAGAATCGTGTGGTTTTGCAGATAGGTCATTGCCGTCCCCCTGACGTGCACACCCAGAAAATCGTCATCCCCCAGATCACATAAATGTTCAATATTATGTTTTAGGCGTACAGATATGAACTATATGGTACGCTTTGTATAGCAGGTGATCTACTTATGATTAATTATCCTCTCAGTCAATTCCCGGTGGTAAACAATAAACTTCTACTAAGACCTTTGGCAGAGAGGTGCGGTTTCGGGGCGTATAAAAGAAAACCCCTGCCGGTTTCCCGGCAAGGGTTTCTTTGATGGGCAAACTGCCGGTCTGATCAGATCGATCAGGCCATGGCAGCTTTCAGACCTTCGTCCAGTTTGTCGAGGAACTGGTTCGTGGTCAGCCATTTCTGGTTCGGGCCGATCAGCAGCGCCAGATCCTTGGTCATGAAGCCGGCTTCGACGGTGTCGACGCAAACTTTTTCAAGGGTTTCGGCAAACTTGACGACTTCCGGGGTACCATCGAATTCACCACGGTATTTAAGACCCTGGGTCCAGGCAAAGATCGACGCAATCGGGTTGGTCGAGGTTTCTTTGCCCTGCTGGTGCTGGCGATAGTGACGGGTCACGGTGCCGTGGGCGGCTTCTGCCTCGACGGTCTGCCCATCCGGGGTCATCAGGACAGAGGTCATCAGACCGAGAGAGCCAAAGCCCTGTGCCACGGTGTCAGACTGAACGTCGCCGTCATAGTTCTTACAAGCCCAGACGAAACCACCGTTCCATTTCATTGCACATGCAACCATGTCATCGATCAGGCGGTGTTCATAGGTGATGCCTGCTGCTTCGAACTTGTCTTTGAATTCGGTCTGGAAGACTTCTTCGAACAGGTCCTTGAAGCGGCCGTCATAGGCTTTCATGATGGTGTTCTTGGTCGACAGGTAAACCGGCCAGCCGAGCGACAGACCATAGTTCATGCAAGCACGTGCAAAGCCTTTGATGCTGTCATCAAGGTTGTACATCGACATCGCAACGCCCGAAGACGGGAAGTCGAACACTTCGTGTTCGATGGCTTCACCACCGTCTGCCGGCTGGAACTTGATGGTCAGTTTACCTGCGCCCGGAACCTTGAAGTCGGTCGCGCGGTACTGGTCGCCAAATGCATGACGGCCGATAACGATCGGCTGGGTCCAACCCGGAACCAGACGCGGAACGTTCGAGCAGATGATCGGCTGACGGAAAACGGTACCGCCAATGATGTTACGGATGGTGCCGTTTGGCGACTTCCACATCTTTTTCAGATTGAATTCCGTGACACGGTCTTCATCCGGGGTGATGGTTGCGCATTTAACACCAACGCGGTGTTCCTTGATCGCGTTTGCCGCATCGATGGTGATCTGGTCGTCGGTCTCGTCACGTTTCTGAACCGAAAGATCATAATATTTCAGGTCGATGTCGAGATACGGCAGGATCAGTTTGTTTTTGATGAAATCCCAGATGATCCGGGTCATCTCGTCGCCGTCAAGTTCGACGACCGGATTCTTAACTTGAATCTTGCTCATAGAATACTCCCTTGCTGGCCGCGGCCGACATGCAGCGCGGCTGCCATTCAAGATGGTTAAATCTTTGTCTTCCGGCGCGCGAGGGAGCGCCCTGGCCGCGTCGGGAGTGCGCAACATACAGGAAGCCAACAGAAAATCAAAGAGGGCTGGAATACAACAATGTGATGAGGGTCAAAAAACCCGGAAATCCGGGCATTTCGATCAGGTAAATTGGCGATTTTTGTTGCCAAAAAGATCAATAATCCTGATTGCTTAGACGAAATTGCTGAAATGTTCGAAAAAACGATCTATCGGCTTCTCAGCACTGATTTTTCTGATCCGGATCAATGACCGGAAGATCAATTAAGCGCTATTGTGATGTTATTGCCGATAGCGGGCAGAGACTCCGGTATGCGGCAATTTATCAAAAGGGGAACCGTCATGAATATGGCAACCGAAAACATTATTGTTCTGGTCATCTGCGTGATTGGCTTTTGTCTGCTTGGTTTCGGCTTTACCAATCGTGATCGCAACTGGGGTGTTGTGATGATGTGGGTTGGCGTCCTGACCATGCTGGGGCCGATTGCCTGGCGGCTGCTGACCTTGTTTGGATAACCGTACAGCTATGCAGTGCAAAACGGGGTCGGGGGACCATGTTTTGTTCTGTTGTTCTGTATTGATTGCGTGTTTCAGGCCATGTTTTCGGGATCAAGCCCGTATCCGCGCAGGAACATGTCGACAGCTGCCGTCACATGGCTGCGCAGATCCTTTTCCTGCGGTTCCCAGTCGATATAGGACATTTGGCGGATATCGTAGTCGGCTTTTACAAGGCTTACGAAAAACATCGCGGCCTGTTTTGAATCTCCCTTGGGAAAATTGCCTTCGGCCATCTGGTGTTCGAAATAGGACGTAATGATCCGGCGTCCGGTCATCAGGCCGCTTTCATAAAACACCTGTCCCAGTTTCGGGAAACGTGGCACCTCGGCCAGAAACAGCCGCATATATCGAATGGTGTCAGGCGCGGTCAGAAGCGTCATCAACGTTTCGCCCAAATCGATCAAGGCCGCGCGCAATGGCAATTGCGACAATTCCAGATCGGCCATCACCGATGTGACTCGTCCAGTGCAATCACGAATGACGGCCTCAAACACGCCATCCTTGTTGCCAAACAGCTCATAGATCGTTCGGCGTGACCCGCCCGCCTCGGCAGTGATCATTTCCAGTGTTGTCCCCGCAAGCCCGTGTTCGCAAAACAATTCTCGCGCAGCTTCGATCATGGCTTCGCGGCGTTTTACGGTTCTTGGGTCGATTTTTCTGTTGTCTGACACAGACGCTTTCCAATTCAGGGCTTGACGATTGGTACTGATTGGTACCATAAGATCCGAAATGGTACTGATCAATACCAAAAGGAAAAATCAGGCAATGAGTGTGAAAAAGATCATCCTGCCCCTGATCGCAGCGGCGATTATCGGTGGCGGTGGATATTACGGCTATTATTGGGTGACCGAAGGTCAGTACCATGAAAGTACCGACAACGCCTATTTGCAGGCTGACGAAGTGGCCGTGTCACCCAAGGTATCGGGCTATGTCGGTGAATTACGGGTGGCGGAAAACCAGCCTGTGCGCAAGGGCGACCTGCTTTTGACCATCAAGGATGAGGATTTCCGCCTTGCATTGGCCGAGGCGGACGCGGCCCTTGCCGCACGCCGTTCTGCCGTGGATACGATGGAACAACAGATTGCCCTTCAGATGGCTGCGATCAAACAGGCGAGCGCCAATGTCGATATCGCACGGGCTGAACTGGAACGGGCCAGTGATGATTACAATCGTTATGAAGACCTGGTCCAAAAGGGGGCGGCCAGCCGCCAGAAATTCGATTATGCCAAAGCAGACCGCCAAACTGCGCGCGCGCAGGTTGCGGCCGCCAATGCGACCCTGGCGGTGGAAAAAGGCCGTCTTGGTGTCTTGCGTGCCCAGAAAATAGAAGCAGAGCGTGCCGTCCGGCAGGCCGAAGCCGCACGCGATCTGGCACAGCAGGCCCTTGACGATACAAAGATTTTTGCCCCGTTCGACGGGGTTGTCGGTAACCGTTCAGTGCAGACCGGTGCTTTGGTCCAGCCGGGCGAACAGCTTTTGGTGCTTGTTCCGTTGCCGGGCACCTATATCGTTGCCAATTTCAAGGAAACCCAGATCGAACACATGGCACCGGGCCAGAAGGTGACTGTCGAAGTCGATGCCTTCCCGGATGCCGAAATTATCGGCCATGTCGCAAGTTTTGCCCCGGCAACCGGCGCTCAGTTCAGCTTGTTGCCGCCAGAAAACGCAACCGGGAACTTCACCAAAATCACGCAACGTGTCCCGGTGCGGATCGAACTTGATAACAGCGAATGGACCAAGGCCCTGCGGCCGGGCTTGTCGGTTGTGGTCAATGTCGATACCCGCAATGCCAATGGCAAACAAAGTGTCGCCGGCCTTGGTCTTGCACAGGGCGTGCTGCCGGCAACGGAACTGTCGGAGCTTAACTGATGGCAACCGCCAGCCCGGCCATACAGGCCCCGCATGACACAAAACCCATGGATACGGCCCAGTTTGTGGGGTGGGTCGCGATGGTTGTCGGCATGTTTCTGGCCATCCTTGATATTCAGATCGTGGCCAGTTCGCTTGAAAACATTCAGGCAGGCCTGTCTGCAAGCCCCGACGAGATCGGTTGGGTTCAGACCAGCTATCTGATTGCCGAGGTGGTGATGATCCCGCTATCGGGGTTCTTGTCGCGGTTGATGTCGACACGCTGGTTGTTTGTCATTTCGGCCCTTGGCTTTACCGTCATGTCGGTGGCATCCGCCTTTGCCTGGTCGATTGAAAGCATGATCTGGTTTCGGGCCATGCAGGGTTTTCTGGGCGGGGCGATGATCCCGACGGTATTTGCCACAACCTACATCATCTTTCCGCCCGAAAAGCGAAACATGGCCTCGGTGATGACCGGTTTGATTGCGACCATGGCGCCAACCATCGGCCCGACCCTTGGCGGGTTCCTGACCCAGTCTTTGTCATGGCACTGGCTGTTTTTGATCAATGTCGTTCCGGGCTTGATCATCGCGGCGGTTGTCGCCTCGACATTGCGTGTCGATCGCGGGGATGTCGGTTTGCTTAAGGGGTTTGATCTGCGCGGGCTTTTATCGATGGCTGTGTTTCTGGGCAGTCTGGAATATGTCCTTGATGAAGGTCCCAAAGATGACTGGTTTGATGAAACCGCAATCATTTATGGCACGATTGTCTGTGTCATCGCCGGGATCTATTTCTTTTGGCGGATGTTTACCTATGAAAAGCCGATCGTCGATTTGAAGTCCTTTGCCGATCGTAACTTTACCATGGGATGCGTGTTCAGCTTTACCCTTGGGGTCGGCCTTTATGGCAGTGTCTATATCATGCCCCTGATGCTGAGCCGGGTGCGCGGCTATGACAGTCTTGAAATCGGCATGATCATGGCCGTTACCGGGATTACCCAGTTCCTGTCGGCCCCGATTGCCGGAAAGATGACGGCGAAATATCCGCCGCGCGTTGTGTTGGGGATTGGCCTTGTGCTGTTTGCGACGGGGCTTTTCATGCACGGATTTAACACCAGCGAGGTTTCGTATAACGAACTGATCTTGCCGCAGATCGTGCGTGGTGCAGCCTTGATGTTCTGCATGTTGCCTGTGACCAATCTGGCACTTGGTACCTTGCCACCGGAAAAGATCAAGAATGCCAGCGGGCTTTACAACCTGATGCGCAATTTGGGCGGCGCGATTGGCATGGCTGCGATCAATACGCTGCTTGATAAGCGGATCGACTATCACTTTTCGATCCTGTCTGATCACATCAACCCGGCCAGCACGGCATTCAAGGATTATCTTGCAACCATCACTGCACGCTTTACCCAGATGGGCCTTGCCGAGCCGCATACAGCCGCAATGAAATTCATCGTCAATATCGTCAATCGCGAAGCATCGATCATTTCATTTAACGACGTTTATCTGGCAATGGCGGCCGCCTTTTTGTTCGCGTTCTTGTTGTTGCCACTGGCCAAGCCGCCACGTGCTTCTGCAGGTGGAGGTGATGCGCACTAATCGTTTGTGAAGGCATTTCTGAAAAACATTCGAAAAGGTCGCACACGTGTTCCCCCGACCCCGGCAAGCTTATGCTTGCGTGCGACCTCGCCGGTCCCTGCCTTGCAGGGGCCGGTTCTTTTTTAAGGCAAAAGAAAACCCCGCCAAACATTGCTGGCGGGGTTCTGGAAAAGTCTTGGCAGCTATGATCAGTTGGCGATCATGGCTTCCGGTTTTGGTGTGTCTTCGGTGCTGACCGGCAGGATCGGATAGGTTACCTCCGGTACTTCGCCTGTCAGGGTGTAAAGGAAGGCGGTGATGGCCTTGACTTCTTCATCCGACAGTTCAGCACCAAGCTGCGAGCTGCTCATGATTGCGACGGCCTGCTCCAGATTCCAGACATTGCCGGAATGGAAATATGGCGCGGTCAGCGCAATGTTACGCAGCGGACCCGCACGGAAGACATAGTCATCATCCGCGGTCTGGGTGACAGCAAAGCGCCCCTTGTCATCCGGCGGCAAGATTTCCGAACCCGGTTTTTCGACAACACCGAACGGATAATATCCGGTGCCACCGACATTCACCCCGTTGTGACAGGATGCGCAACCGGTATCGATGAACAGTTCAAGACCGGTCATCTCGGTTTCGGTCAGGATGGTGTCGTTGCCTTCAAGGAACTGGTCAAACCGGGATGCCGGTGTGATCAGGGTTGCCTCGAATGCCTCGATAGCCTTTGCCATATTGTCGAATGTCACCGGATCATCTTCGCCGGGGAAGGCGGTCTGGAACCGTTCGACATATTCCGGCATGGATTTCAGCACCGTGACAACACGTTCTGGTGTGCTGGCCATTTCAACGCCGGCCTGAACCGGGCCTTTGGCCTGCGCCTTAAGATCTTCGGCGCGACCATCCCAGAACTGGGCTTCGTTGAAGACGGCGTTCAAAACCGTCGGTGCGTTACGCGGGCCTTTTTGCCAGCCATGTCCGATCGAGGTTTCCAGGTTATCATCCCCACCCATGCCAAGATTGTGGCAGGTGTTGCACGAGATGATCGCACTGGATGACAAGCGCGGTTCAAAGAACAGCATCTTGCCCAGTTCGACTTTTTCACGGGTGACAGCATTTCCTTCGATGGCAGGCACCATCGACGGGATAACTTCGAAATAATCCAGTGCGGATTCACGAAGTTCGGCGGGTTCTGCCGCGATTGCTGCCGAACCAAAAGCACATGCGGCAACCGTGGACAAAAGGGTTCTTGATAGTAAACGACGGGATTTCATCTTTCACTCCCTCTTTGGTGGTCCGGGTACTACACCAAAGACGGGGTTGCGAAACTCTGACTTACATCAACCGATCTGCCAAATATTTTTATATTTGAATGGTTTAATTTAAATTCCAATAATGATAATTTGCAACAAGCAACATTGTGCTCAAGTCAAAAGCACCCTGCATTGTCAGATAGACCGGCAGAGCAGGATTTTATCCGGGGACGACAGGGGACCCGCCATGAGCAATATCTGCCGGAAAGCCTGTCAGCTCGGCAGATATTCCTTGCTCCAGGATTCACTTAGTTGCCCGGATTTCAGCATTGTTTCAATTGCCTGATCGCCATAACCCAGTTCGCTAAGGATGGTGCGTGTCGATGCGCCAAACTTTTCTGACGGGGACAGGGCAAACACTTTTGAACGGGTTGTGCGCACCGCATAGGGATCAAGCTGAACCACTTCATGGCCGCTTGGATGATCCGGATAGACCGAGAACGAATAGCTTCCATTCTCTGTGCCCGGTGTACCATCGGCGATGCGGGTATTTTCTGCGCGAAGCGCATCAATATTGTCGCAGATGGCCGCCCCGATATCAGCGGCGTGAAGGCGTTCGATCCATTCGGTGGCGGGAATGGCCTGGAATGCGGTTGCCAGATAAATCGCGCGTTCTTCTGCAGGAATGTCGGGTAAGTCTTCAAGCCCTTCAACTTGGCGGAAGCGGGGCAAATCATCTTCATAGGCACTCAGCAACACATAGGTCCCCGATGCCGTGCTGTAAAAGCGGTTCAGGTCATCATTGCCGTTCATATCGGGCCCTGATGGCTCGTCAAACAGGCCGCGGCCGCGATAATCATAGGCAAACGGGATCTGCAAAAGACCGCTATTGGCGGTCAGTGACGTTCTGCCACGTCCGATCCGCCCGAACCGGTATTTCTGATAAAGGGCGGCAGCAACTGAAAGTGCGCCGCCAAATCCGCACATGACATCAATTGTGCCAACATGGGCATGCTCTTCGGGGCGGTCCATCGCCCCGCCAAACCGCAACATAATGCCGGTAGCAGCCTGTACCAGATCGTCATAGCCGATATAGTCGGTGCGCACACCACGGTTCACGCCGCTAAAGCAATCAAGCTTGCAGAAAAGCGCATTGGGATTGAGCTTGCGCAGATTTTCCGCATCAAGTCCCATGCGTTTGATCTGGCTATCGGGCGCATTCCAGACGATGACATCAACCGATTTCACCAAATCTTCGAACACCTTGCGTCCGTGTTCCGATTTCATATCGGCAAGGATCGACTTTTTGCCGCGCATCTGTGACATACCGTAAATGACGGTGTTCCAGCTGTCATAAAGGGGGACGGATGGTTCAAGCTTGATGACTTCGGCGCCAAACCGCGCGAGATAGCTTGCCGCATGCGGCCCGGCAATCACATTGCAAAGATCAAGAATCTTCACCCCCGACAACCAGCCTTCCTGTTTCGGGGCTTCGGCCGGGTCGGGGATTTCGGTGCGATGCTTCTTAAGGATTTTCAGCGCTTCCTCAAAATCCACCCAGCGGCGGGGTTCGGGTTTCAAGGCCTCTTCGCCGCTTTCTTCCATCCAGACGACGGGCCCGGGTGTGGTCATTTCGCCATATTCCGGGTCCCAGACATCAATCATCAGGCCGGACCCTTCGGCATATTCGTCATGGATCCATTCCTGAAGCCAGCGCTGTGGTGCACCGGGAATGCCGCCACGGCCAAACATCTTTTTCCATTCATGCGATGTTCGGGTCATGAAGACTTCCTTCATGCGCGCCGCAATCTTGTCAGCCCAGTCCTTGGGCATGGGATAGACGCCAAGGGATGTTTCAGACTCCCATTCGCTTTGCGGCTTATAGGTGTCCTCTTCAGATGTCAGGCCTTCCTCGACCAGTTCCTCATAAATCCCCAACACTTCTAGACAACGCTTGGCATGATATTTGTGGCTTGGACACACCACATAGAACATCCGGCCATCCTTGCACATGTAGCTTCTGAAAAACGGATCAAGGAGTTCTTGCAATTCCTCATAGCTGACATTCATCGGCAGACCTTCGATACGTCTGCGTTCGATTTCAAGTTCGCGCTGGGTCAGATAGCGCCTTGGAATATCAGATATCTTGATCGAATTATAGCAAAGCCCCTCCATGATGGCGGCGGCCAGCGGCACTTCGATCTGATCACCCAATCCGGTTATCTGACGCGATTGCAAGGCCAGAACAACTGACGATGCTGCGATCTGCGATGCATAGGCCGATGAAAGCGGCAAGGGGGAGAACGACGGGTTTAGCCCCATCAACACACGGTTCAGCCCCATATCGGTGAACACACCGGAACTGGCGGCGACGATGCTTTCAAAGGCGCGCTGATCACGACGTTCTGCATCGTTGGATGCAAATCCGGGGACGGAAAGTGTAATCAGTTCCGGTCGTTCCCTGCGCATTTCGGCAAAATCAAAGCCCAGCTTGGCAAATTTCCCCGGACGGAAATTTTCGATGATGATATCGGCTTCGGCACATAGGGCATGTGCCTGCGCGCAGCCTTCTTCGGTCTTCAGGTCCAGATTGACAATGACCTTGTTGCGATTAAGCGTCGCATTTGCCGGGTTATCCCACATCGGGCCGCCGGGGGGATCAATATGCACGACTGTCGCACCAAGATCACCCAGTAACATGGCAACGGCCGGGCCTGCAATATATTGCCCGAAATCGACAACCTTGACACCAGTCAGAGGGAGTTTGGAAAAGTGGGTATACATTTTTCCTCCGAAATCTGCATGTGTTTGCAGGCAAAATCAGCAGGTGGCGGTTACTGGCCAGATAAAATCCAGCCAGCGGCTTTCTCAGCAATCATCAGGGTGGGCGAATTGGTGTTGCCGCTTGTGATTTCCGGCATCACGGAGGCATCGACAACGCGCAATCCCTGCACACCTTTCAGGCGAAGATGCGGGTCAAGGACGGCGGATGGGTCATCCTTGTGCCCCATCTTGACGGTTCCGGCCGGGTGGAAAATGGTTGTGGCGATGTCGCCGGCAAGTTTCGCAAGTTCTTCGTCTGTTTGATACTGAACGCCCGGTTTGAATTCTTCGGGCTGATATTGTGCCATGGCCGGTTGCGCCATGATGTCGCGGACCTGCCGCAAGCTGTCGGCTGCGACTTTGCGGTCTTCGTCGGTATCAAGGTAATTGGGCGCAATCCGGGGCGGGGTGCGAAAATCACCGGATTGGATCTGAACGGTGCCGCGACTGGTCGGGTTAAGGTTGCAAACCGAAACTGTGATCGCCGGGAAGTCATGCAAATCACCGCCAAAGGCCTCAAGACTGAGCGGCTGCACATGATATTCAAGATTTGAATATTCCTGGTCGGGATCAGATCGGGTGAAAGCACCCAATTGGCTTGGCGCCATGCTCATCGGGCCGGACCGTGAAAACAGATATTGCAGACCGATCTGTGCCTTGCCGATCAGGCTGTTGGCAAGGGTGTTCAACGTCTTCGCGCCCTTTACTTTATAAACAGCGCGAATTTGCAGATGATCTTGCAGATTTTGCCCGACACCGGGGGCATCCAGTACGACGTTAATGCCATGCTGCTTTAAAAGATCAGCCGGACCGATGCCCGATAATTGCAGGATTTGCGGCGAATTGACGGCACCTGCCGACAGGATGACTTCCTTGTTCGCCGCCACCGATTGCGATGTGCCTGCCTTGTTGATAATGGCACCGCTACAGACCGTCTGGCCATCTGCATTGGTCGCAAATGTCAACTTTTCGACCTGTGATTCCGTCCAGATCGTCAGGTTCTTGCGTGTTTTGACAGGGTGAATAAACGCCTTTGCCGTGCTCCAGCGCCATCCGGATTTCTGGTTAACTTCGAAATAACCAATGCCGCTATTGTCGCCTTCATTGAAGTCATCGGTCGGTTTGATGCCGTTTTCACCGGCCGCTTCGATAAAGCTGTCGAGAACGTCCCAGCGCAGGCGCTGCTTTTCAATCCGCCATTCACCGCCATGGCCATGGATATCTGAAAACGGTTTGCCGGTGCGGGTGGTCGGGGCGGCACCCTTATCAAGTTTGTAATGGTTTTCATGGCATTTGAAATCGGCCAGGGAATGTTCCCAGTTCCACGTTTCTTCGCCGGTCAATTTGGCCCAGTTGTCATAATCGCGCGCCTGACCACGCATATAGATCATGCCATTGATGGATGAACATCCACCAAGCGCCTTGCCACGTGGATAACGCAAAACGCGCCCGTTCAACCCCTTGTCGGGTTCGGTTTCATACATCCAGTCTGTGCGCGGATTGCCGATACAATAAAGATAACCGACCGGGATATGGATCCAGGGATAGTTGTCTGCTTTTCCGGCCTCAAGCAAAAGGACATTGTTATTGGCATCTGCGCTGAGCCGGTTGGCAAGCAGACTGCCCGCCGTACCCGCCCCGATGACGACATAATCGAAACTTTCAATATCTGTGGTCATGGTCATGCGCTTCCCCTCGTCCTTTTGTTATAGGTGCGGCAGCCGGGCGCAGTTGTTGTGAAGCCCCGTTATTGCCGATACCGATTTTCATTAAAAGTTGAACGGGCGCACAAATCTAATGACAAAACGCGAATAGCAATATTAGTATTTTTTATATGGCCCGTTTTTCAAACATCAACATGCTGCTGGCTTTCGTCACCGTTGCGCGCGAGGGCAGCGTTTCGCGTGCGGCATCGGTGCTTAATCTGACGCAACCGGCCATCAGCCATCAGATCAAGCGTCTTGGCGAAGAAACGGAAATCACCCTGTTCAAGCGCACGTCAACGGGCTTGCAAATCACGCCGGATGGCCAGTCATTGCTGACAAAGGCCGAACAGGTTCTTGATGCCATGGACGAGTTTCACCGCAGCGCGCGCAAACGTGCCGGGCGTATTGGCGGGAAACTTAGAATTGGCACAATCGTTGATCCGGAATTCATCCGTCTGGGTCGTATGTTAAGTCAGTTGCGCACAGATTATCCCGATATCGAAACCGAACTGACCCACGGGGTGAGTGGCGATATGTTGGCCGGTGTGCTGCGCCATCAGATCGATGCCGGGTTTTATCTGAGCGGCCCAGACGTCGCCGGCGATATTGCCGCCGTAACATCCGAGGCGATCCACGCCATAAAGCTTGCCGATTTCAATTATCGGGTGATTGCCCCGGTTGGCTGGGAAGACCGTGTTGCGAATGCCGATTGGGCGTCCTTGTTAAAATTGCCTTGGATCGGAACAACGCAGGCATCTGTGCATTCCCGGTTGCTTAAACGCATTTTTGATGAGTTCGAATGCACCCAGAATTCCGTCGCACTGGTTGATCAGGAAGCCTCAATGCTTGAAATGGTACGCTCTGGCGTGGGTCTTAGCCTGTGCCGGGATTCGATTGCCCTGCATGAAAAGCAAACCTTTGGCCTTAGCGTGTGCAATTCGGTTTCCATCCCGGCCTGTCTTAGTCTGATCACAGCCGAGCGAAAGCGCGAAACACCGACTATATCGGCCCTTTTCGAGGTGCTCGAAACAACCTGGTAATATCGAGATTTCGCGGCTTTCGGGGCGCTTATCGTTTAAGCCAGATGGTTTTCTGACTGACTTCCTCTGACCCCGATGCAACCCAATAAAGCGTTACACTCAGATCAAGGGTGCCATCGCGATGGTTGGCATTGACCAGCGCAAAGTTGTTTTCCCCGGCAAAGCGATAAAGCTGTTCAAACGCCCGGTTGTCGGTGTCGTCGTCCTTGGTCATCGGGCCGGATTTCTGAAAGGCCATGGTGGCAAATTTCGGGGCCGGTTTGCGTGAAATCGCGCTTGAGGTCACGTTAAACAGATCGGCTTTGGGATAGGTATCGCCATCGGTGATGCGAAATGCGCTGGCGCAATGGACATCACCACTTAGAATAACCACCGGGATGCCGGTTTCGTGCGAGAACCTGAACATCAGCTCAAGCATCGCATCACGTTCCTTGTGATTGGTTTCATGGCCCCATTCATCCATGAAATCATCTTTTTGTCCGCCGAAATCGGCCCAGTTGACGACCGATTCATTCCAATGCACCACCGGGACCGGCGAACAAACAAAAAGGGCCTGCTTATTGCGTACGGGCTCAGACGTAATCCAGTTTTTGAAACGCTCGAACTGTTCGGCCCCTAACAGGCGCTCTCCATCGGGGGCTTCGCAATCGTGATGACCGCGCACATCAAGCATGAAGAACCCGTAATCCCCTTGGGCAAAGCTGTAATCCCACTGTGAATTATCAGGGTTGCCCGCAATGACATTCGTATGCGGGTTGTGGGAATGCTGATATTCGTAATAGGCGGTGCTGGCGGCCTTGAACATCAACATGACAAGCTGATAATTCGCGCTTTCATCATCATCCTGAAAGAAGTTGGACAGTTTCTTTTCGCGCTCTGCCCTGGTCAGCGATCCCCAGCCATCCATGATTTCATGATCATCCCAGATCATATATTGCGGAAAGCGGCGGAAAACCTCCTGCAGGGATGAGAACTGCCAATAGACGCGATAATAGGTGCGATACAGACTGGTGAAATAGTCCGTGATTGCGTCTTCCTGTAATGTTCCATCCGTGTTGCGGTATTTGGCCAAAAGCGCGTTCTTGTTGTTTTTCAACCAGACCCAGACATCCTCGATACGCGATTTGTGGTTGGTATCACAATAAACCTGATCGCCGCCGCCAATGACAAAATGGGCTTTGCGGTCTTCAAGTACGTCACGGAATTGATCCCATGCGCCTTCACTGGCGGGCTTGACGCTAAAGGGATCGTGGCAGGAATAAAACCCGAAGCACAGAGATGTCGACGCTTCGGGCAGGGTGCGGAACCAGTATTGATGCTGGCTGCCGCATTCGATCCAGCGTTCAAGATCAAGCTTGTCCGTTGCCAGATAATAGTAATAGCGCGTATCGGCCCGAAGGCCGGTCACATCAAACACAGTGGTTTGGTCAGTGTCTTTGGAAATGTGTTTTTCCTGCAAAAAGACAATGCTTGGCGTGGCGGCCTTAAGATCTGCAAGACTGCCATGCCCAAGGTGATAGGGATCAGCATCAAGTTTTTCATCGCTGACAATCAGCGACCAGTCGCCTTCTTTGAAAACCCGGCACCAGATGCGTGCGGACCGGTCGGTTGTGTGGCCGACAATCGCCCCGCTTTTAAGCTTTTCCTTGGTTGATTCATAATTATCAGGCAGTTGCAGGACCTGCATGTTTGCTCTCCGCGTTTTTTGATTGCGCAAGGGGCTGATCCCTGATGCGGGCATATGCGCAGATCTAAGATTATAAGATATCGATCAAAGTTCAACTTTTGGTTCTTGTTTCGCGCGCGCAGCAATCACCACGCGCAGGCATGGGGCGACGCTCTGATAAGTGCCGGGCGGATATGGGTTGGTGTATCGGGGACGGTTGAAATTGCCTAGCGAATGCCCGCGCGCAAAAATGCCTGAATGAATTGGCGCTGGAAAATCAGAAACGCCATTAAAAGCGGGGTGATGGTCATGATGGTCGCCGCACTGATCACCGAAATATCCACCCCGGTTTCCGGTGCGCCAAACAGGGATAACCCAACTGTCAGTGGCCGCGTTTCCGGCGAGTTGGTGACAATCAATGGCCACAGGAAATTGTTCCAGTGGGTGGCAACCGACACCAGCGCATAGGCCAGATAAACCGGCTTGGCCGCAGGCACATAGACCTTCCACAGAACGCCCATCCAACTGCATCCTTCGATCCGGGCGGCTTCTTCAAGCTCGACGGGAACCGATTTGAATGCCTGCCTTAACAGGAAAATGCCAAACGCACTGGCCATGTAAGGCAGACCGATGCCAAGGGCCGTATCAAAAAGGCTAAGTTTGGAAACAATGGCATAGTTTTCAACAATCAAGACTTCGGGCAGGATGAAAAGCTGTAACAGGACAAGGATAAAGACCGTATCGCGGCCCTTGAATTCAAACCGGGCAAAGGCAAAGCCGGCCAATGTACACAGCACCAACTGACCCGCAAGGATCAAGGTTACAAGCACCACGGTATTGGTAAAATACCCGCCCCACGGCACGGCCCCCCAGACATAGGTAAAGTTTTCCAACGTTAGCGGGCTGGAAAAATCCAGACCAAGGGCGGTGCCCGATGGCTGTAACGCTGCCCAGGTGGCAAACAGCAGCGGTGAAATCCAGACAATCGCAAGCGTCCAGGCCCCGATGGTATCAAGCACCTTGTCGAAATCGGGCAGGGTGCGTTTGTTTGAAACAGCAGTCATGGTGCTATTCATCGGTAATGGGTCCGTTTTTCAACCAGGCGGAATTTAAGCACGGCAACAAGGCCAAGCGCCAACAGGACAAGAATGGTCATCGCAGCGGCATGCGGGCTGTCGAAATAGGCGAATGCCATTTCCCAAATCCAGTACAGGATCAGTTTGGACGCATTGTTTGGCCCGCCCTTGGTCAGGATGAACAAATGGTCGATCAGCTTGACCGAATTGATCATCGCATTCACAAACACAAAGATCGTCGTCGGCATCAAAAGCGGCAGCAACACACGCCGCGTATAGGTCCAGCGACCGGCCCCCTCGATCCGGGCGGCTTCGCGCAGGTCCGGCGGGATGGTCTGAAGGGCGGCGAGGTAAAAGATCATGAAAAACCCGGCTTCTTTCCAGATCGTCACGATAATGACGGATGCCAGTGCCGTTTCCGGTTGGCCCAGCCAGTTGGTCGGTGATGCCCCGAAAAAGCCGGTAATCTGATCAATGACGCCAAGATCAGGGGTATAGAAAAACAGCCACAAATTAGCCGCCGCAATCATCGGCAAAATGGTCGGCGTGAAATAGGCACTGCGGACAAACGAGCGTGCCGGAATATGTGCATTGGCCCAAAGCGCCATGGCAAGCGCAAAGATGATCGAAACCGGGATGGTGACACCGGCATAAATCAGGTTGTTGGTTGCCACCGTCCAGAAGGTCGGATCGGCAAACAGATCGCCATAATTTTCAAACCCGGCAAACACCGATGGTCGGCGCGATGTGCCACGGGTAAACAGGCTGTGCCAGAAAGTCGCCATGGCCGGGTAAAAGGCAAACAGGCTCATCAATGCCAATGCCGGCGCGGCCAGCATCCAGCCATACAGGGCCATCTTGCGTTTTTGAAGTCGGGCCATTTCGTTCATGGTCGGCACGTCCTGCGCAGAAATCAATTAATCAAAATCATCAAACAAAGGTGCCGAAGCGGGAAAACCCCGCTTCGGCGTGCAGATCGGGCGTTCTTAGTGGAAGGCCCGCAGAAGACGTTCTGCTTCGGACTGGGCATCGCCAAGGGCTTCTTCCGGGGTTTTTTCACCTGTCAGGGCCGCCTGAATGGCGTTGTTCAGACCTTCGCGGACACGGGCTGTGTCATAGGTGGAAAACTCGGCAACCGAAACTTCAAGCTGATCACGGGCAACCAGTGCTGGCGGGAAGTCGGCGACATAGGCTTTCAGTGCGTCGGTTTCGTAGGCATCCGGGGTGACACCAACATAGCCGGTCGCAATTGACCATTCTGCGGCACGTTCCGGTGCTGTCATATATTTGATCAGCGCAAGGGATGCTTCTTTCTGTTCGTCGGTTGAATCCTTGAACAGATAGAAGTTGCCGCCACCCGTCGGTGAGCCCGGCTGTTTGTGTTTGGGCAGCATGGCAACGCCGAAATCAAATTTGGCTTCGCGTTTGACTGCCGACAGGTTGCCGGTCGAATGCCACATCATGGCCGTCTGACCCTGAACGAAGGCCTGACGGAGCGTGCCCCATTCAATGGTGCCTTCGGGCATGATTTTTTCCTTGGAGGCAAGGTCACGCCAGAACTGAAGCGCTTCGACAACAGCCGGATCATCGAAATAGGTTTCGGTACCATCACCGCTCATCAGTTCCTTGCCATTCTGGATGGCAAAGCACTGGAACATCCAGTACGGATAGCCGGTCGATGGCACCATCAGGCCCCATTTGCCGTCTTTGGAAAGCGCCTTGCCGGTGGAAACCAGTTCTTCCCAGGTTTGCGGCGGCATTTCCGGGTCAAGACCGGCTTCGCGGAACATATCCTTGTTGTAGTACATGACAATGGTCGAACGCTGGAACGGGATGCCCCAGGTTTTGCCATCCACTTCACCATTGGCCATCAGTGCCGGATAGAATGACTGCAGCCATTCTTTGTCTTCTTCGGTTTTGACCACGTCATCAAACGGAACAATCAGGTCCTGCTCGATCAGGTCATAAACGTCGATCGAGAACATCACCGAAAGCTGTGCCGGATCGCCGCTTTTGATGGCGGAAACAGCACGCAGGCGGGTGTCGTCATAGTTGCCGGCATAGATGGCGTTGACTTTGACATCCGGGTTTTCGGACTCAAACCCTTCGATCATGCCGTCAATCACATTGGTCAGCGGGCCACCAACAGCGATCGGGTAATACATGGTCAATTCTGTGGCTGCAAAGGCCGGGCTTGCCGCCGTTGCCATCAGGCCGGCCGCAAAAGCAGCACTGGTTACGATGTTACGCATGGACAAAAGTTCCCTGTTAAAGTGTCGAAGTTGCAGTTTCAGCGTGGGAGGTGATCTTGAAATCTTGCGCTGGGATGCTTGGTCCCGCCTCTGTCAGACGATGACCGTCTTCGCCATCAAACCAGTGGGCCGCAGCGCCAGCCCAACTAAGCGAGACTTCCGTCCCGGGCGAAATTTCAACGCGACCGGGCAGGCGGGCCGTTGCCCCTTCTGTGCCGGGGATCGCGACAAAAACAAATGTTTCCGCACCCAAAAACTCGCTGCCCGTAACGGTCGCTGCCACGCCCGCAGGCGCGGTTTTCGGATCGGTGCACAGCATCAAATCTTCGGGGCGGATGCCAAATGTCAGGGTGTTGGCATCAAACCCGTCGGGAATAACCGACGCCGGCAGGGCGTTTGCCGGTATCAGGGTCATGGGCGGGCTTCCGACAAAGCCGGCGGCAAAGGCGGTGGCAGGTTTCAGATAAAGATCTGCGGGATTGCCGACCTGTTCGATCCGGCCATCCTTCATCAGAATGACAATGTCGGCCATGCTCATGGCTTCGGTCTGATCATGGGTGACATACACAACCGTTATGCCAAGGCGTTGTTGCAGGTCGCGGATATCCTTGCGCACCGCATGGCGCAGCTTGGCATCAAGGTTTGAAAGCGGCTCGTCCATCAGACACAACGGATGACCGGCAACAATCGCACGCGCCAGTGCAACGCGTTGACGTTGACCACCGGAAAGCTGGGCGGGTTTGCGGTATTCAAAACCGTTAAGGCCGGTAACACGCAGCGCATCATCAAGACGGATCTTGATTTCATCCTTGTGGGTTTTGCGCACCTTAAGGCCAAAGACGATGTTTTCAGCAACGCTTAGATGCGGAAACAGGGCATAGGATTGAAACACCATCGACAGGCCACGTTTGGATGGCGGGGTGTTGGTGACATCCTTGCCATCAATCGCAATCGTCCCCTGATCGGCGGTCTCAAGGCCGGCAATCAGACGCAGCGTCGTCGATTTGCCACAGCCCGAAGGCCCCAGCAGCACGACAAAACTGCCACGCGGAATATCAATCGACAGATCATGTACCCCGTTGCCGCCGGTAAACACGCGCGATACAGAGTTGATGCGAATAAAGGGGGGCTGCTTAGTCATGCGTCACTTCGCTTTTGGCAATTTGCAGGCGTGCGCGAACGTCCTGCCGGTCAAATAACGGCTCGAAGACGCCGCCGGGGATGCCATCAACCACGATCAGGTCGGGGTCGGTGATATGTCCGCCCTTTGCCGGGGCGGGGCGGCCGAATTTCGATTGATCGGCAACAAGGATCGAGTTGCGGCAATTATTGGCGATGGCAAGGCGCAGCTGCACCTCGCGATGGTCAAAATCCGTCAGCGTGCCGTCGGGTTCGACACCGCCAACCCCGAACAGACCGAAATCGACCTTGTATTTGTGAAACATCGCCTCGGCTTCGGGGCTGATGACATCGCGATCAGGCAGGCGCAATGTGCCGCCGGGAATGACAATCCGGTTGCCGGTATTATTGCCCAGCGCCATGGCGGCATTCATATTGTTGGTGATCACCGTCAGGTGGCGATGATCCACCAGATTAAGCGCGACCAGTTCAAGCGTGCTGCCAATCCCGATCAGGATCGATGCCCCGTCAGGGATCAGGCTGGCGACATGAAGCGATATGGCATGCTTGGCGGCGATGTTGGTGACTTGCCTGCTGTCATAAGACAGGTTCATGCCCGGTTCGCCGGCATATTCAACCCCGCCATGGCGGCGGCGCACCAGATTGGCGTCGCTTAATATGTTAACGTCGCGGCGCACGGTTTGCGGGGTGACGTCGAAATGCTCGGCCAGCTTGTCGATCGAGACAAAGCTGTCACGGCGCAGGATATCGATGATGTCGCGTTGTCTCGCTGATATATTCATTTGATCGTTCAATTTGTTGTTTTGAACATGAAAACGATCATACGCGGCTTCGTTGTCACTAAGATTTCAGAAGCGTGACATTCATATGAATGTTCGTGCCATGGAAAAAATGGCGCAATACAAGGGGTTTCCGACGGCCCGGCCCGTAAATTGCGCGGTCGAACATCGTGATTTGCATGCGGCTGTCACAAAAGTACCGCGCCACATAACGTGTCGCGGTACCTGTCGGTGAATGGACAACCAGATGGGTTGTCTATGAGTTCTGGTATTTTGCCCGGGCTTTTGGGATTTTACCGGCGACTCCATACATTTGTGGTCGTGCCGATAGCCCGCGCCGCCTTACCGGAAAACAAGGGATTGGTGGGCGCCAAATCCGGCCATGACCCCTGCGGCCGATGCCAGTGTTGCATTATGCCGTGCCGTGGCCGCATCCCCGGCTGCAAATATGCCGGACACACTGGTTTCCTGTGTGGGACTAACGGTAATGAAGGGGCCTTGCGGCCCTTCGTCAAGCTGACATCCAAGCATGTCGGCAACAGGGGTTGGCATCGAAACGCTGGGGCCGGCGAAAATGGTTTGAATGGGCAGGGTGCGCCCATCAGCCAACCTGACACCATCAATTTCCGGTGCCGCGCCCAGAACTTCAACAATCGGGCAATCTTCGATGGTAATGCCGCGCGCCCGCATGGCCAAAAGCATATCATCATCGGGGATATGTTCGGATTGACTGAAATAGGTGGTCGGCCCCCAGTCCGGCAGCATCATGGCCTGATGGCTGGAAACAGGCATGGTCGCAAGGACGCCGATCTGGCTGTCGCGCACCTCATACCCGTGGCAATAGGGGCAATGCAAAACCGTTTTGCCCCAACGTTCGATAAGGCCGGGAATTTCTGGCAATTGATCACGAACACCTGTGGCCAGAATGATGCGTCTTGCTTCAAGTGCGCTGCCATCGGCCAGTTTCAGGCCAAATAACGGATCGGATGCATCGCGCAGGGTGCAGGCCATCGCGTGGGTCACCAGTCCGTTGCGAAAATCAACCGTGTCATAGCGACACAACTGATCAATAGCCGTGCTGCGGATTTCGTCTGGCGTTTTGCCATCGTGCCCTAAAAATCCGTGGGCGGTGGTGGCAAACCGGTTACGCGGTTCTCCGGCATCAATCACACAGATATTGCGCCGTGCCCGCGCAAGCTGCATGGCCGCCGAAAGACCGGCAAAGCCCGCCCCGATAATGGCGACATCATATTGGTGTTTGCCGGTTGCAGGCGGTGTGGCGGCAGAAGGCAGATTTTCTGACATGCTCGTTCCTCGTCAGCGAATGAATGAATTTCATGTAACTTTATAAGTGTCGTGATATCGTTGCGTCAAAGGATTTCGAAACTTTTGTTGTTGCGAGATATGCCAAATGGTACATAGGATCGGAATTCATATTCGCATCGGGAGTTCGAAATGCGCCGTGACAGTCGGCTTTCGCGCATGTTGCACGTTCTTATTCACATGGACCGGATCGACGGTGCTGCGACGTCTGATCAGATTGCGCAGATGTTGGGGACAAACCCGGTGGTGGTGCGGCGGACCATGGCGGGGCTTCGCGACGGCGGATATGTGCATTCGGAAAAAGGGCATGGCGGCGGATGGGTGCTGACCCGGCCATTATCGGAAATTACGATGCTTGATATCCATCGTGCCCTTGGCAATCCGGAACTTTTTGCCATCAGTGTTGCTGTGGACCATCCTGAATGTCTGGTCGAACAGGCGGTTAATTCTGCGCTCGGTAGTGCATTTGACGCTGCCGAACAGTTGCTGATCGATAAATTTGCATCTGTGACGCTTGCCGATCTGGCCGACGAGTTTGATCAACGCATGGCAAAAACCACAACAAAACCGACCTGCGAACTCGTCTGATAAATTTCATTCATATCGACGCGTATGGTTTACCCCGCGCACAGCAGGCATGAAAAAAGCCCGGCCAGATCAGCCCGGCCGGGCGTTGGTTCCGGGATCGCGTGTCAGGATCAGAAAAGCTTTTCGCGCGGGTCAAAGCGTGGGGCCGGTTCGGCGGCAAGCTGTTCAAAAATCTGCTCAAGCGTGTCGGCGACCGTATAAAGGTTCTTGTGGCTTTCGCGTGCAAAGCCTTCGGCAATGATGCCGTCAATCATCTCGAAACATTTGTCCCAATAGCCAAGCGCATTAAGGAACACCATCGGTTTGTCATGAATGCCAAGTTGGCGCAGTGTCATGGCTTCAAACGCTTCATCAAGGCTGCCAAGACCGCCGGCAAGCGTGACAAACGCATCGGATCGTTTGAACATTTCGACCTTGCGTTCATACATTGATTTGCAGACGATCAGTTCGGAAAGCCCGGTATGGCCGACTTCGATATCGTCAAGATGGGCCGGGATAATACCCACGACGTTACCGCCATTTTGCATGACGCCATCTGCAACAGCCCCCATCAGACCGATCCGGCCCCCGCCATAAATCAGCGTGATGCCGCGTTCGGCCATCATTTTGCCAAAGGCGGTGGCATTTTCCATGTGACGCGGGTCTTTGCCGTCCGAAGCACCGCAAAAAACACAGATTGATTTTACTTTTGTCATGGCGACCTGACTTTTGTTCTTGTTACGCAGTTGGCGAGATATGCCACATATATGTCATGCCCCGCCATCGAAGCTGACATTACCTGATCAACCCGCCCTTGTGGCAGGAATTTCATCAAGCCGATCTTAAATTTACATGACGGCCCTGTTTGTCATTTGCCCCGGTTTGATCCTTTTTGGCCGCAAAAAAGACAATCATGGCTTTGATAAATGCTGCTGCCCGCAAGGTCGTTAAATTGCATGTCACGGCCCGAGGGTTAACAAGTTCTGAACCTGATTGTGGGATGGGTATGTCTCACAGCAGGAAACTGCGTAACCGGTAACCATAAAAAGAAGGCAGGATCGCCCAAGGTGTTTGCTGACAGTCCATTCATTCTCGCCATTGTGATTTCGGGCATTATTGCCGCGGTTCTGATGCTGGCCCTTTGGCTTGGTCTGGAACGGTCGATTGCGCGCCGTCTGGTTCTGGGCGCCATCATCCCGGCGGTTGCCGTAGCGGTGCCCGCCGCGATCGGTTTGCCCGAAACAGCACGCGGTGGTGTCGGGGCGGCGCTTTTGATGCTGGTTGTTGGCGGGGTCTGCGGGGCCATCATGGATTTTTCCCGCCTGTCAGAACGCATTTCATTGGGGGTGGCCGGGGTGACATTGTTGCTTGCGGCCTGGCTGGTTCTTGCCGCACCGGTCAGTGGTTTGGCCTATCACCCCGGCGTGGTTCAGATTTTTGCCTGGGCGGCTTTTCTGATTGTCGGTGGCTGTTTCCTGTGGGTGACCCGCCCGGATTTCACCGAGGATGACGCCGAGGACACCAAGCCCGCCAAAGGCAAAAAGGCCAAAGCCAGCAAATCAAAGACGACCAAGGCATCGGGTGCCGGCACGTCTGATGAACTTTCGGCCTATGCAAAACCCGGTCCTGTGGCGGTCTTGATGATCTTGGCGTTTGGGCAGGGGATCATTGCCGATCAGTTTGGTCTTGTTGACCATGTTGTGTTTCAGGCTGCCTTGACTGTGGCGTTGGTGGTTGCGCTGATTTCCGAAAAAACAGCGCCGCAATATCGTGTCACCGTTTGGCTTGGTGTGGTCTGTGCCCTGATGGCCAGTGCCGCCAGCGCAATGATCGTGGCCCCGGCTTCCTGTTTGGCGTATGCGGTGTTGTTGCTTGTCGTTTCCGGGCGTCAGGCTGCGGTGCGGCTGTCGACTTATTTGCCGCCCGACAATCCGGCACAGGCCGCCGTTCTGGGAACTTTCATTCGTGTGGGGGTTTTGGTCTTGCCGTTGGTGATTGCTGCTTTGGTGGCCTATATCGGGGCCGAGATGGCCGCAAAGGCCCTGTGAGGGGCGGCAAGACGTCAGGCAACAAAGCGCCAGGCAAATAGATTGATTCTCTTCATCTTTACCTAACGGTTGCGCGATACTGTTTGTTCGTTACGTTGTAGAAACTGTACGCTGAAAGTAGTACAAGGTTCTAATTAACGCGTCCGGACAAGTTGTTTGAGGGAAATATCGCAAACAATTTCAGCGTCTTGGCGCAGCCGGTAGGGGCAGAACCTATTAACATAAACATCGTTCAAGGATATTCCCGGTGAAGCGACCCTATATCCTCGTCATTGTCGGCGTTGTACTGATTATTGCTGCGATTGCGCTGAATTACATGCTGACCAAAAGTGCAGATGAAGAAACTGCGCCGGCAGCAACGCAGGCGCCCGCAGTGACCACACAGACATCTCCAAGTGCACCGGCATCCGAAAGCGAACAGGGCACGACCGCACCCGAGATCACCAGTCCAAGTTTTGATGTCGTGCGTATCGGCCCGGACGGGAATGCCGTGATTGCCGGGCGTGCAGAACCCAACAGCACCGTGCGTATCCGCGAAGGCGAAGAAGTGATCGGCGAAGCCACTGCCGATGAACGCGGCGAATGGGTTGTCTTGCCAAACAAACCTTTGGCAAGTGGTGACCGTGAATTGTCGCTTGAGGCCGAAGACGCCACGGGCACTGTTTCCATGGCAGATGACAAGGTTGTGGTGCTGATCCCCGAGGAAAAAGCACCGTCAAGCGCACCGGCATCAGATGACGCCGCCCAAAACGCCCAAACCACCGATGCTGGCGAAAGCGAAAAACAGCCCGTGATCGCGCTTAAGGTTCCCAGCCAGGGCAATGGTGCGGCAACTGTCATGCAGGGGCCAGCCCCCGAACCCGCCGCACAAAACACGGAATCCGAAACGCCGGATGCAAATCTGCCGCGTTTGTCGATTGATGTCGTTGATTACGATACCCAGGGCCGGGTTGCGATGTCGGGCAAGGCCGATCTTGAACAGACCGTTCGGATTTATCTTGATAACAAGCATGTCGGAACCGCACCGGCCGATGAAAACGGCAACTGGGCGATCACGATTGGTGAACCGATCGAACCGGGCAATTACACCATGCGTGCCGATCAGCTTGACGGTTCGGGTACGGTCACTGCACGTGTTGAAATTCCGTTCGAACGCGCCAATCCCGAAGATATTCTTGAGCCGGGATCACGCTATGTCGTTCAGCCGGGCAACAGCCTTTGGCGCATTGCGCGCCGGACCTATGGCGAAGGCCTGAAATACTGGGTGATCTATCATCAGAATCGCAATCAGATTCGCGATCCCGACCTGATCTATCCGGGGCAGATTTTTGCCCTGCCAAACGAAGAAAATCAGCAATAATCATCACTTTTCTTTGCGAGGGGCAAAGCACATGATAAGTGTGTTTTGCCCCTTTCAGGTTCTGACCCTCAGTTTGGGGCCAGACAGTTCTATGCGGGTTGCGTTGCCCTTTATCATCACTAGATGCTAAGAAAGCGCCCGCAAGGTACCATTGGTACCAATTCGATATGCCCAACCATGGCAACCAGGGAATTAAGACTTTGAAATCCGTTCTTGTGCCGATCAATCCCGAAGGCTGGAAATTCGTTGCGATCTTTGCGGCGATCACTGTGGGCTTGTTCCTGATTGCGGAACCGCTGGGCTGGATCGGTGTGATCCTGACACTTTGGTGCGCGTATTTCTTCCGCGACCCGGATCGCATCACGCCGACTGATGAAAATCTGGTGATTTCGCCGGCAGATGGCCGCGTTTGCATGATTTCGCAGGCGCCGCTGCCCAAGGAACTTGAACTTGACGACAAAACGCCACGCACCCGCGTGTCGATCTTCATGAATGTGTTCAACGTTCATGTGAATCGCTGCCCGGTCAATGGCGAAATCGTTGGCGAAGCCTATGTGCCGGGCAAATTCGTCAATGCTGAACTCGACAAGGCATCGGAAAATAACGAACGCCAGATCCTGCTTGTCCGTGACAAGGAAGGTCGCGAGTTCGGTGTTGTCCAGATCGCCGGTCTGGTCGCACGCCGCATTCTGTGTGATGTCGGCACCGGTTCGCAGCTGAAAGCAGGCGAACGTTTCGGTCTGATCCGTTTCGGTTCGCGCGTTGATGTCTATCTGCCCGAAGGCGTGTCGCCCAATGTGATCGTCGGGCAAACCACGATTGCCGGTGAAACCGTCCTTGCGGATGTATCAGCCAAGGGCAAGGAAGCCGCCGTCGGGGAGATCCGATAATGGCAGGCGGCATCGAACCAACCCGTCGTCCCCGTCGGTTCAAGGCACTGTCCTTGACCCGGCTGGTGCCCAATGTGGCGACGATCATGGGGATGTGTGCCGGTCTGACCTCGATCCGCTTTGCGATGCAGGATCGTTGGGAGGCCGCCGTTGCCGCCATTCTGATTGCCGGGATCATTGACGGCCTTGATGGCCGTCTGGCCCGGATGCTCAATGCGTCCAGCCGTTTTGGTGGCGAACTTGACAGTCTGTCTGATTTTGTCTGCTTTGGCGTCGCGCCGGCGATGATGCTGTATTTCTGGTCGCTGCATGAGTTCGGCGGCATTGGTTGGGCACTGTCGCTTCTGTTTGCGGTGTGCATGATGCTGCGTCTGGCGCGGTTTAACACCCAGATGCTGGGTGAACCCGAACTGCCGACATGGGCCTATCGGTTCTTTACCGGGGTTCCGGCCCCTGCGGCCGCCGCCCTTGCCATGTGGCCGATTGTTCTGACCTTCCAGTTTGGTGAAGGCATCTTTGACAGCCCCTATATCGTCGCCCCCTATGGCGTCATCATTGCTACCTTGATGGTGTCGCGCCTGCCGACTTTCAGTTTCAAGAAAGTCAAGGTGCCGCGTGCATGGGTATTGCCCCTGATGTTGGCATTCGGGGCGTCGGTGGCGTTTCTGGTGTCCTCGCCCTGGCTGACGCTTTCGGCGATTGCTGCGATCTATTTCATCACCATGCCGCTTTCTTACCGGTCGTATCGCCGCATGGGTGTTGAAAACCAGCAGCGCCAGGACAAAGAAGACGAAGAAGATGATGATGACGAACCCGATGCCGATCCCGAGGAGGGGTTGAACCGCGTTCATCAGAACTGATCATCAGATCAATCAAAAGCCGGCAAAAATGCCGGCTTTTTTAATGCTTATTGCGCGGATGACGGGCGATATTCCAGCCGGGTTTCGAAATGCTCGGCACGGATATATTGATCGCGCGCGGCGTTAAACCATTCCCGGTCACTTTCACCCAGCCAGTTGGCATAGAATTCTGTCCAGGGCATGGTCGGATGCGCATCAATGATGGCATTTATTTCGGCAACCGCCTTTCTGCCTGCCGGGGTGTCGGCACAGCCGATGGTCGCTTCGAGCAAGGTGGTGTTGTTCGCAATCGGCAATGCCTTGATTGCAAGATCGGGGGTCTGTTCACGACGGTAATATTCGGCTTCGGACGGAAAATACAGCGCCCAGTCAAGCCGTCCAAGATCAAGCAGACGCATCAGCTTGGTGTCGTCCGCCACCTGTGCCACCTGATGGTTGTGACGATAGGGATTGATGTATTTGTCAATCCCGCTGCCATAAGCGCGCCCGATGCGCACAGCCGATGTCAATTGCGTGTTTTTCACAAGCTCTTTGATGTCAACATGACCTTGTGCGTTCAGATACGGGGCAAAACGGTCTTCGTCTTTGGCCCGGATGATGATCGAGATCGGCAAATGCAACAGCACCGTTCTGGCAAAGGCGATATAGGTTCGCCGTTCCGGGGTCGGGATCAGTGTGCTTGAACATCTGAGCGCACCATCGCCGGTTTTCATTTCTGCCAGCAACCGCGCAAGCGGAATATCAAGGGTCCTGTGATCATAGTGCGGGAGCCGTGCGGCAAACCAGTTCTGCGTATCGGCGCCATAGCCACCAAGCACGCCATCCTTTTTGATGAAGGCGGGCGCAAATGGCGGGACTGCCCAGATAAATTCGGGACGGGATTGTGGTTGAGGTTGTGATTTTGATTGCGTGTCTTGGGCAATCGCGTCAGGCGCAATTACGGTTGCCAGTATGAAGGCAATTCCGAAAAGTTTTGATCGTGAAAATTCTGATCGTGCTTTGGGAAAGATAGCCAAAATCGCATAAGCCCGTATTTTCCCCGCAAAGGGCATTTGAGTAATATTACTATTATAGTTCGATAAACCTTACGAAAGTGTCTATCGGGACAGATGCCAGAACACTCTCGAAGCTCGTATATCAAATAGTTATAACATTATTATATTGCAAGTTTGCCGATGATGATTTTACCCCCGACAAGCAGAAAAGTCACCGGCCCCCGGGGAAGGGGGCCGGTGTAACCGCGCGGCGGGGTCGGGGGAAAAGTCGCGCGGTTAATGAGTTAATTGCTGTGATCGGGGTGCGTCTTTCCGGTTGGGGAACGCGCGCCCAAAGAATTCACGATTTTCGGCCAGACCTTGCGTGTCACCCCGCCCAGCTTGTGACGCATCATCAGCGCACAGGGTGTAAAGACAAGGGTCAGTGCGGTCGCGAAGGCCAGACCAAACGCGATAGAGGTTGAAAGTTGTACCCACCATTGCGTCGATGGTGCGCCGACGGAAACATCGCGGGCCGCAAAATCGATATTGATCTGCGCGACCATCGGCACCAGACCCAGAATGGTGGTGACGGTGGTCAACATCACAGGGCGCAAACGCTGTGCCCCGGTTTGCAGGATGGCGCCTTCGATTGTGCTGGCCGTGTGTTTGAGCCGATCAAACGTATCAATCAGAACGATGTTGTTGTTCACCACGATCCCCGCCAGCGCGACAATCCCGATCCCGTTCATGACAATCGAGAATGCCTGTCCCATGATCATCAGGCCAAGGAACACACCCGCCGTCGACATGACGATGGCGATCATGATCAAAAGCGAACTTGAGATGCTGTTAAACTGCGTCACCAGAATGATGAACATGATAAACAGCGCGACCGAAAAGGCGTTTTGCAGGAATTCTGCCGACTTTTTCTGTTCTTCGTCCTGCCCCTTGAATTCAACCGACACACGCGGATCGATTTCAAGCGTACGCATCCAGTCTTTGATCTCGCCCAGTTTGGTATCGACCAGAATACCTTCTTCGACATCGGCCTTTACCGTCAGTGCACGGCGGCTGTCGACACGGGTCAGCGTGCCGGTTTTGGGCACAGGTGTGCGGGTGATGAAGTTCGCAAGCGGCACCAATCCCTTGTCGGTCACGATCTGAAGGTTTTGCAACTCTTCAAGCGACCGGTAACGGGCCGGATACCGTCCGACAATATCGATTTCCTCGGTTGAATCATCGGGACGATAGGTCGAAAAATCGATGCCGTTGGTCACCAGTTTGATGACATTGCCAATCTGGTTGATATCGGCCCCGAACTTAAGGGCCTGCGCACGATCGACCGTATATTCCCAATCGATGCCGGGGGGCGATTTTCCATCCTCGAAATTATAAAGGCCGCCCATTTCCTGCAAACCGTTGACCAGCATGGTTGCTGTTTCATCAAGCAGTTCGGGATAGAAAGAACGCAACTGGATTTGAATGTCCTTGCCTTGCGGGGGGCCTGCTTCTTGCGCACGAATTTCGATCTGAACCCCGGCAAGATCGGCGGTTTCTGCCAGAATGTGTTTTTCGATTTCGCTGGCTTTGGGGCGGGTTTGCCAATCGGCATATTCAAGCTGAACAACGCCGATCACGTCCTCGGCGGCTTCGTTGCCGCCGGCATCGGCACCTGAACGCGCATATACCGTATCAAACCAGTGTTCGCCTTCATGGCGGGCATCAAGGCCAAGAATGCGGTTTTCGACCTCGCGCAGCAGAACATCTTGCTGATAATAGGACATGTTGCCACGTGCGCGGACCTGAACAATGGCGACTTCCGGTTCGACAGACGGGAAAAACTCGACCCCTTTGCCCAGTTGCCCAAATGCCATCCAGACCGAAAACAGCACAACAAAAGCAGCCGGCACAATCAGCCAGTAAAAGCGTAGGCAACCTTTCAGGAAGCGGACATAAAGCCCCGTACCGCCTTTGACCTTTTCGATGTCATCGGCGTGGTCGGCGGCAATGGCGCCCAGGCTTTCATTATTCTGGCTGCCGGGTTTGCCAAACCATGCCCCGACCGTGGGTACAAAGATCAATGCCATGGCAAGCGATGCGGTCAGGGTGAACAAAACCGTGATCGGCAGAAACTTCATGAATTCGCCAACCACGTCCGGCCAGAACGCCAAGGGCAGGAAAGCCGCAAGGGTGGTCGCCGTAGAGGCAATGATCGGAAGCGCCATACGCTTGGCCGCCAGCGGATAGGCTTTTTTGCGGTGCATGCCTTCGATCATTTTACGATCGGCATATTCCGTTACCACGATGGCGCCATCGACCAGCATCCCAACCGCAAGGATCAGGCTGAACAGCACAACGATATTGACCGTCATGCCCAATCCCCAAAGAACAAGGATCGCGGTCAGGAACGAGCCGGGAATGGCAAGGCCGACCAAAAGGCCCGACCGCCAGCCCAGCGACCAGATCACAACCACCATCACCAGCAGGATCGCAAGGATCACACTGTTTTGCAGATCGGTCAGCATGGTGCGGATGTCAGACGACTTGTCCTGCGAATAACTGATCGTCAGGTTGGGCGGGAAACTTTGTTGTGCTTCGGCGGTGGTGGCCTTGATGGCGTCAATGACTTCGATGATGTTTTCACCGACGCGTTTGGAAACCTCGATCGCAATCGCCGGTTCACCATTAAGCCGGGCAAAACTTTCGGCATCCTTGAAGGTCCGGCGGACTTCGCCGATATCGCGGAACCGGATGACGGAATCACCATCAACCAGTAACGGCATATCAAGGATATCACTTACACTTTCAAAAAGACCGGGAACCTTGATGTTAAAGCGCCCGCTGCCGGTATCAACCGCACCTGCGGCGACCAGCGCATTTGAATTGCGCACCAATGTGACAATATCGAGCCCCTTAAGGCGATAGGCCTCGATCTTCATCGGGTCGATGATGAATTCAACCAGTTCTTCGCGATCCCCGGCAAGGTTTGCTTCAAGGACGGCAGGCAACCCTTCGATGGAATCTTTCAGGTCACGTGCCATACGCAGCAACGCACGTTCAGGCACATCCCCCGAAAGCGTTACGACCAGAACCGGAAACAGCGACAGGTTGACTTCGTGGACTTCGGGATCGTCGGTATCGTCGGGCAATTCGGACTTTGCGATATCAACCCGTTCGCGCACATCGGCCAGCGCTTCGTCGATTTCAACATCAGAATAGAATTCAAGCGTGACGGACGCCCCGTCCTGATAGGACTGGGATCGCATTTCCTTGACACCTTCGATGGAACGAAGTTCCTGTTCCATCGGGCGCAACAAAAGGCGTTCCGCATCTTCGGGCGAAACGCCGTCATGATGCATGGTGACATAAAGAACCGGGATCTGAACATCCGGGTCGGCTTCTTTGGGGATGGTATTATATCCTACCCAACCCGTTACCAGCAAAAGCACCAGAACCAGAATAACGGTGCGCGACCGGTTAAGCGCATGATCAATCAGGGACATTCTTTTATCTCCTAATGACAGGCGCTATTGCGCGGTCTTGGCCGAAAGGGCGAGATTGCCATCTTTGCCCGCAGCAGCATCGTCGCGGGCCGTGGCAGGGGTGTCGTTTTGCATGATCGGCAGGCCGTTTTCGTCCGTATCAAGATGGACTACCTTGACCGTGGCGCCTTCCTTGACCCAGTCATGACCGACGACAATCAGTTCAAACTCTTCGGGCAGGCCGCCAATCCAGACGCGCTCGCGGGTGCCGCCTTGTAACGCGACGGGCAGGAAAGCGACTTTGTTGCCATCGATGACGGCACGCACGCCCAGTTCCCCCGCATCATTAAGGGTCAGAACCGACGACGTCACAAGATGGGCGCGTTTGGTGCCGATCGGGATTTCAAGTTCCGCTGTCATGCCATCGGGAATGCGAAGGTCGGCATTGTCAATTTCCACCTCGACCCGGTAGGTGCGGGTGTCGTTGTCTGAAACGCGCGCGGTATAGCGGACAATCCCGTCATAGGTGCTGCCATCAAACAGGGTGACTTTGGCAAGCTGGCCAAGATCAATCGCGCGAATGGAATGTTCGGGCACGTGGGCGACCACCAACATCGGGTCTGCTTCAATAAGGGTAGCGACCCGGTCGCCAATCGACAAAAGATCGCCGATCTCTGCGGGGCGGTCTTCGATGATGCCGTCAAACGGTGCGCGAATTTCGGTGTTTTCGAGTTCCGTGCGTGCAATGGTCAGGTCCGCGCGTGCTTCTTCAAGCAGGGCAAGGGCCTCGGCGACGCCGGTTTTTGAACGGTAATTTTTCTCGGCCAGGCTTTTGGCCGCGGAATGTTCAAGTTCGCGCTGTGCAACAAGGGCGCGCGCCTTGGCAACATGGGCCTGGCGATCCCCGACATCAAGACGTGCAATCAGATCGCCTTTCTGAACGGCTTGCCCCTTGGCGGCACCGATTTCAATCACGCGGGATTCGGTTTCTGCCCGGATATCCACGGAAATGACCGCTTCGGTGCGCCCGGTAATGCGCAAATGATCAACATGATCGACCGCCCGGCTGGTGATGGTTCTGACACTGGCAAGCTGTTTGGGTGCGTCGCTGGTGGGTGTCGCGTCTGCAGCCATATTCTGTTCTGGCGCATCATCGGACGACAAATAGGCGCTGCCAATCCATATAACGGTCCCAACGACCAGTAAAATGGCAACCAGGCGTGAAGCATTCATTGTTCTGTTCCCTCAAATATTCCGTTGCCGGAATGCGTCATTGGCTTTGTTGGGCACGTGTTGCGCTTTTGGGTTTCTTACGGTGCGTTCTTGTGCAGGTCTCAGGATTTTCTGGCTTTGCGATTTCTTAATTCATCAAGCAGGCTCTGCTTGTTTTCGCGAATAAACTTCAATGTTGCTTCGCACATGGCCTGCCCCAATCCGGCAACAAAGCAGCAGCCGGGTTTTGCCGTGCCATCTTCATCGCGCCCATAGGAGGTCGGCGGGGCGGTTTTATCTTTATTGTCCGGGTCAATCTGGGCGCGCATGATTTCATGACGGGCGGCAAATTCATCAATCAGCGCTTCGGTCAGTTCGACCGGCATTTCCTCGGCAAAAGTCAGCATGAACAGAATATCGGACCGATAACGGTCTTCTGCCGGACGGGTTTGCAAAAGGGTGCGCAAAAATGCGCGGCGGCCTTCTTGCGTTAATTGATAGATCTTCTTGTCCGGTCTGTTTTCCTGTTCATGTTCGACAAATGTCACCAGACCATCCTGGGTAAGTTTGGTCAGTGCCGGATAAATCGAACCAAGGGACGCGATCTGAAAATGACTAAAGGTGCCATCTTCAAACATCTTGCGGATTTCATATCCTGTCGCCTCGCCGCCCATCAGGGCACCCAGGCATAACGTTCGTACGTCCATCTTGTCGTCTATCCTTTTCTATCACCCGGATCGAACGTGCATCGACAGGAAAAGCCATCAAAGAAACTATATCAATCCGATATATGTCGGAATATCATATATCAGTTCGATATAGTCAACCAGATATGATGGAACTTTTTATGACGGTCCTTCAATCTGGACGATCGACATCGTTCCCGTGTTACATTCCGGTCCGGAATTTTAGTCTGGTGCGGGGGGGAGGGAGAGATATTTGAAGCAGAGTGACATCGGCCATCTGCCAAAGTAATATCGCGGTCCCAAACCGGGTATCGTCACCCGGTCAGGCGGCATTATTGGTCGGGGTGCCACCAAAGAACCTGATCATCTGGTTGCGTTCGTCTTCGCGCAGCGGATCGGCATCAAGTGCAAGGGCAGCCGCAAGTGCCTGCGGATCAACCTTCAGGATATCTTTCCCGTCGCTGCAATCCTGTTTGTCCCAAAGATGAACATGACATTCCAGCCCGATATAGCGACGGGTTGGCGCATCACGGTCAAGTTTTTCAAGGGTATTGACTTCATACTCGCCAGGCGAAAGCAGCCCGGCATGACCGGGCAGATGGAACGGATGATAGAACGTTACCGTACGATGGGTTGTGCGGGTTATGCTCATAATCACGCCTCCTTCGGACATCCGGAAGATGGCCATAACGCTACGGATCTGGTTTTGCTTTGAATATGCCCCCTTTCGGGGCGGGTGCGATCCGCAATGGCGGTTTCTTCGCGGTAATCGGTAGGGCGCCGATATCTGTGTCATATGCACGACAACGCACAGGCATGATGGATCAGGCGCCCAGCGTGTCACCCTGCCTGCGAACAGGCGTGGTGCATACATTATATATGGTCGTTTTCCATCAAAACACAACCTGTAGTGTAATTGCAGTGCGCAAAACAGGGGCAGGGCTGTGGGCTGTGAAATGTGGTGGATTTGAAGGGGGATCTGATCTTGTGTCGTTTAAATCCGGGTTGGCCCGATCTGGCTTAACCCGGTTCAGGGGGATGGGGATCTCCATCCCGCGTCAGGGCAATATCCAGATCAACCGGTTTGATATTAAGGATACGGTCCACCAGCATGCCGTTATGTTTGCACTTCAAATGCAGGTCGGTCGAAATCCGGCGATAGGCGGTAAACGAGACGCCTTCGATCAATTCTTCGGTGGTATCGACAACATAGCTGCCTGGCGGAAACAGGTCTTTATGTCCGCGCAGATGAAACGGATGCGAAAAGGTCACGGTTGTGTGCGTCATCCTGCTGAGCGGCATGATGTCAGCCCTTTGTGAAACGGGAAATTGATGTTTCCTATATTTTCAGGATTTTCAAAAGAATACGGCAAGCAACAGCGAAGGCGGAGGCGGACCTCCGCCAACATGATATCAGGCGTTTATGCCTTGATGTGCGTTCTGCTTGGTTTCAGCAGGCTGATTTTCGGGCTTTGGCTTTGACGCCGGTGCGGCTTTGGTATCTGACGATTTTGCATCCGGCTTCGGGCCCGCGTTTGCCTGGCGCGTCGAAAAACTGCGAAATGACATGATTGGATCTTTCCATTTGCTGGCGCAATGCGCGCCTGCTAGTGAAAAAATGGTGCGCGCCAGGGCAAATAGCAAACACACCAAACGGCCTGTGATCCGTCAGATGGGGCGAGTGTGAAGAAAAGGCTCGCTTATTTCGGATAAAATATATTTTGTGGTCGATGGCAAAAAGTGGGCCGGGGATCAGACCCCGCGCAAATTGCCCCAGACATGCACATGCCATTGCGGCAAAACGCGCACGTCAAACCATTTGCGCTTTGCCACTTCATCGACCAGCCAGCGATACCGTTCGGTCAGGCCATCAATATCAACGCCGTCTGCCCCATCCGGATGCGGTTTTGCCTGTTCAGGGATGGGGGGCGTGGTATTGACCGGTTGCAAACAGACCGGAATGCGAATGTGAAGGTTCCTCACATATTCGGCAAACATCAGGTCTGCTGCGTCACGGACCGGGAATTTTAATGTTATCTGAGGGGGCGCGAGTACGTCTTTTCGATGTGCCGCATCAATGCAGGCCGCAAGCGCATCCTTATCAAAACGGGTCGAAGAGCTGGGGGGCTTGGGGCTGATGGTCAGGAAATCGAGATCGGCAAACCAGTCCTTGGCGATGCTGCCCTGGGTTTCAATCGCAAAGGTGAACCCTTGTTCCTTGCCCATGGCAATCAAACTGCCCAATGGCTGGATCGCGGGATTGCCGCCTGAAAGCGTAATCAGGATCGGCTTGCCGCCCGACAGTCTTTTGACGTCATCAAGCACCTCGGTCGCGGTCATGGGTTTCCAGTCGGCCCGAAAGGCCGGGTCGACGGCATAAAGCGTATCGCACCACGAACAGCGAAAATCACAGCCCCCCGTGCGCACAAACACGGTTGGCATTCCGATCAGTGTGCCTTCGCCCTGAACCGTGGGGCCAAATATTTCCGATATGCGGATTTTGTCACGGGTTTCGGGTGTTTCTGCCAAGACAGGATCAAGGGCCGTCATGGGCGATATTCCGCCCAGGTTTTCGGCGTTTCCGAAACACGCACGGCCGAAACTTCTGGCCAGCGATCATGCGCCCAGTCATAGAAAAACAGCGCAAGTTGCTCGGCCGTCGGGTGGTCATGGCCCAAAACGTCATTCAGGTGCCGATGGTCAAATTCATCATCAATCAAATGCTTTAACGGGGCAAGTTCCCGGTAATCGCGGACAAAGCCGCGGGCATCAAGGGTTTGTCCTTTTAGTTCGACCTCGACGATATAATTATGGCCATGCAGGCGTGCGCAGGGATGGTCATCTTCAAGGCCGCACAGCTGATGGCTGGCGGAAAAGGCAAATTGCTTGGTGATGGTGAACATCTGTTTTCTTTCGGTGTCGTCCATTTCCCCGCCATAAACATGCGGATCGAGGTGCCCGCCTTCGTGGGGATGACGGTGCCAAACCAACGGGTTTGCGGCTGATCCGTCATGCCCGCGCAGGCGGGCATCCATGGTGTAGGAAATGGAAAGTGTTATTCCGCCGCGCTGGTGGCGCTGGTGGCTTCGGTTTCGCGATTGGCAAGCTTGCGCGCCGTATGATCGGCACGCGCCTGTTTCCAGTAATCGCGATCGACATAGACGGTCGGATCCTTGACGCGTGCAAGTTCAAGTGCCTCGCGCCGTTCGACACATGTGCCGCAGCGCCCGCAATGGGTGTCGCCCCCTTTGTAACAAGACCATGTCAGGTCAATCGGCACAGCAAGGCGACCGGCCTCGGCGGCGATATCGGCCTTCGAGACATTCACAAACGGGGTGTAAAGTTTGACGTCCGCGACCCCCTCAAGGGCTTGGTTCTGCATGGCCTGAAACGCGTTGATGAACCCCGGACGGCAATCGGGATAGATGAAATGATCCCCGCCATGCACGGCGGCGGCAACCGCGTCTGCGCCCGCACTGGCCGCCGCGCCAAAGGCCACGGCCAACATGATCGCATTGCGGTTGGGGACAACCGTGATGCGCATGGTTTCTTCGGCATAATGGCCGTCGGGGACATCGATATCATCACTGGTCAGCGACGACCCGGTCAGAAGCGCCCCCACCGGGGTCAGATCAACAATGTGATGTTTGACACCAAGATCGCGCGCAGCACGGGCGGCGAAATCGAGTTCCTTTTTATGGCGTTGGCCATAATCGAATGAAATCAGGGAATGCAAATTGTGCTCGGAGCTGACCTTATAGGCCAGCGTGACGGAATCCAGCCCGCCAGAGCAGACGACAATCGTCTTCATATCTGTAAGTCTTTCGTGTTTTTAACCTGGTGCTACGACAGGGGAAGGATCACCCTTCCAAGGCGGGCGGTTTGACATGTCATGTGCCAAAAGGCAAGGAGAAATCCACGCATGAAACCATGCGTCAGGCAAAGGGCTTCTGGGGGGCAGGCAGTTTTTCCCGTCTGGCTGAATGCGTGCTTAGCTGCGCGTTGCGCTAAGCACATGGAAACAAATGGGAACCTGAAAATAGCCGTCTTCGATATAGGGGGCGAGGGTTTCAAACATGGCAGCGTTGATGGCGCCGACTTCCATATCCGAAGATTTGCGAAGCACATTGCCAAACAGCATATCCATTTGCGGTTTCCAGAAGGCCGCCGTTTCGGGAATGCGTCCGGACGGGCTGTGGCTTGTGGCCTCGATGCCGGTAAACCCGGCACTTTCGAGCCGCATCATGGCTTGATCGACATTGCCAAAGGAAAACGGATCAAGTCCGGCTTGGTTAAAACCGATGCCAAGAATATTGCCCAATACGGCATCCATGGCGGCAAAAAGCGGGTTATCGACCAGCGGCGCCCAAACCATGAAAACCGCTTTGCCATCCGGGTGCAGAACGCGGCATGATTCGCGTAATGCGCGGTCCGGGTCATCACAAAACATCACACCGAACCGGCATGACACCACATCAAAACTTTGATCGGGAAAAGGCAGTTTTTCCATATCCGCCGGAAGGGCGGACAAGTTGGTAATACCGTCACCGGTTGCGCGTTCGACCAAGGCGTCGCACATGTCAGGGATGATATCGGATGCGGTGACATGCCCTGAAATTCCGGGGATGTTAGCGCTATCATCGTCGTTATTTCCCAGTGCGCGCGCAAAGGAAAAAGCAGGTTCACCGACGCCCGATGCCAGATCAAGCACCTTTAGCGGCGCCCCGCCGCGCGCAAGCGCACGACCTTCAAGATCGACAGCGGCGACCATGTGCCGATTGATCTTCTCGGCCGCCGGGGCCAGCCGGTCGGCCCAATTGATCCAGTCTGAGGAAAGTTCATTCCAGGTGATGATTTTGACTCCGGTTTTGTATCTACAAGCATTTTGGTGTGCTTGGTGGGTTGAGTCAAAAACAATAAATCAGGGCTGATATCGGGCATCCGAAAATCAGGCTGTTGCGCTGACGATGGTGTTTCTGCCGTCGGTTTTTGCCTGGTACAGGCATTGATCCGCAGCCTCGATCAGGGTGTCGTAATTTTCGTTTTCGGGCACAATCGATGCGACGCCTGCGCTGATGGTGACGCGTTCAAACGGGCTGTCAGGATGCGGAAGGTTTAAATCAAAAAGCTTATCAACAAGATTTTGGCCAAGTTTCAAGGCCCAGGATTGCGGCGTATTGGGCAGCAGAATGACAAATTCCTCGCCGCCATAACGTGCGACAAGATCCGTATTCCGGTTGATTTCAGATGAAAGAAGCTTTGCGATTGCGCGCAGACGGTCATCACCAGCCTGATGGCCCAGCGCATCATTCAATTTCTTGAAGTAATCGACATCAATGAAAATCAGCGACATCGGGTGTTTTTGACGACGTGCATTGGCCCATTCGCGCCTAAGAACGGCTTCGAATTCGCCGCGATTATTTACCCCGGTCAGGCCGTCAATCCGCGACAGTAGCTTAAGCTGATCGGTGCGTTGTTTAAGCGTTAAATGCGTTCTCACCCGGGCTTGGACGACCGGCACGCTGACGGGTTTACGGATAAAGTCAACAGCCCCGCATTCCAGAGCGCGTGTTTCCGCATCAATTTCTGTTTGGCCGGTGACAAAGATGACCTGCACGCCGTCCCGTTCGAGTTGCCGGCTAATTTTCTGGCAAATCTCGTATCCGCTTTGATCGGGCAGGGTGGCATCAAGCAAAATGACATCGAAATCATACTGCCGGATCATTTTCAACGCTTCGTTGCCCGATGTTGCGAACATCAGCGTCGAATATTGCGTCAGCGCAGATGCGAGCAAACGGATCACCAGTGGATCATCGTCAACAATCAGGATGCGGCCTGTTTCCGGTGTCGTCATGTGGCAATTTAATCCTGATTTCCCGAAAGAATTCTGAGCGCATTTCCAAAGTCAAGTTTGTCGACCTGGCTTTTCAATATATCAAACTGGCTTTGGCCGAGAATAGCGATGAACGCATCTGCTTTGTCACTTATCAGTGATAGCGCGGCCAGGTTGTTGGTCGATAACATGTTTCGCAACTCTTCCATCGCGCTATCGTGTTCTGTCGCGGGCGGTTTTTCTGCGCCTTGACTGTCACTGCTATCATTGATGTCATTCCCGCCAAGTTCAAGCAGAACGGCGCGAATTTCGCTTTTTAGTTCCGGCATCAGGGCAGATACTTTGTCTTCGTTGCCAAGCTGGGCATTCTTTTCCAAAGACGCACACACCATTTGCAACGCATTTGCGCCGATGGATGCGCTGGCGCCCTTAAGGCTGTGGGCGCGCTTTGCCAGCTCTTCCCAGTTCCTGTCTTTAAAGTCGGACATGAATTCGGAAAAGATGTTCTGATACAAGGCAACAAAATGTTTGCAGAGGGTGTCAAACAGCTCTTCGTTGCCTGCAAGCATTTCAAGGGCGTGTTTGCGGTTGATCACAAGACCCCTGGTGGTTTCTTGGGGCGGGGATGCCATGGCCGCACCCGACGATGCCGGCGCCAAAGTGCTTGGGCTATGTACATCAGAAACGTCAGGCTTGGAAACATCGGGCTTGGAAACGTCAGGCAAAGATACCTTGCGAGAAGGCGAAGCTGAATCGCGGGTTTTGGAAAGAATCAGCCGCACCATGTCGTCGGGACGGAAAGGTTTGCTTAGAAAACCGTTCATGCCGGCGGCGAAACACTTTTCACGGTCGGAATCAAAAACACCGGCTGTCAGGGCAACAATCGGCAGGTCTTTCTTGCCCAAGGTTGTGCGAATTTCTGTTGTCGCCGTCAGGCCATCCATGACGGGCATCTGCAAATCCATCAAAACAAGATCAAAGCTGTTTTTGGCATCGGCGACTTTGTCGACGGCAACCTGACCGTTTTCGGCCAGCGTGACAGAGGCACCTTCCATCTCAAGGATGTGGATTGCAACGTCCTGGTTGATGTAGTTGTCCTCGACAAGCAGGATGTTGATGCCCTTGAGTTGGCGTGGTTCGCCATCGGGCTTGACGTTTTCGGGCACCAGATCATCGCCGGATTTTGTGTGCGAGGATGTTGCCTTTGCCGAAATGACCGCATTGAACAATGATGATTCCGTAATCGGCTTAAGCACGATGCCATCGATATTTTCAATCGATGAATGGCGCAGCAATTGATCCTTGTCTGCGGCCGTCACCATAACGACAATCGGCATGGCGTTTGCGGGCAATTGATTTCGGATTTTCTCGCTGGCGGTGACGCCGTCAAGGCCGGGCATTTTCCAATCCATCAGGATCAGGTCAAACATCTGGCCGCTGGCATAGTGTTGTTCGACTATTTCCAGGGCCTCTTCGCCGGATTGTGCGATTTTTGTATGCCAGCCAAGGTTCTGCGCGGTCTTGTCAATGACTTCACGTGCGAGAACATTGTCATCAACAACAAGCACGCTCATTTCATTTCGTGTGGTCGTCGCGGCGATTTTACCTTTCTGCGGAAGCTCAAACGGCAAGGTAAAG
This sequence comes from Thalassospira sp., assembly GCA_048264285.1. Taxonomy (GTDB): domain Bacteria; phylum Pseudomonadota; class Alphaproteobacteria; order Rhodospirillales; family Thalassospiraceae; genus Thalassospira. The sequence goes on along the minus strand of JBLXDD010000003.1, from coordinate 62,260 downwards.
GTCAATGTCGTGCCTTTGCCAACGGTGCTTTCAACAGAAATGTCGCCCTTCATGGTGTCGATCAGGCGCTTGCAAATTGACAGGCCAAGCCCGGTGCCGCCGAACTTTCGGGTGGTTGATGAGTCTGCCTGCAAAAACGGTTTGAACAGAGTATTGATTTGTTCATCGCTCATTCCGATGCCGCTATCGCGGGTTTTGAATTCAAGCTCGATCTGATTGCCGTTTTTACGGGTCATATCGACCGCAAGCAGAACCTCGCCACGGTCGGTAAATTTGACCGCGTTCCCGGCAATGTTGATCAGAATCTGTTGCAGGCGGAACGGATCGCCGATCACGTGTTTGGGGACACTTTCACCAACAGAAATCAGGACCTCGATATCTTTGCCGGTCGAGTTCACCGACAAGATGGTCGACAGGGAATCCATAATTTCATGAATGGAAAAAATGGTCTTTTCGATTTTGACTTTGCCGGCTTCGATCTTTGAATAGGTCAGGATGTCATCAATGATCCCCAACAGAAATTTCCCTGAATCAGCGATTTTCCGGACATATTCTTTTTGTTCGGGGGACAGCTTTGTGTAACCGAGCAAATGCAGCAGGCCGATAATGGCATTCATCGGGGTTCGGATTTCGTGGCTCATATTTGCCAGGAAGTCCGTTTTGACTTCGGCCAGTTGATTGACCTTGATCGATTCCTGTTTGATCTTTTCGTTCAGATCGGAAAGCTGTGCGATGTGCTTTTGCTGAATTGAATCGTAGCGATAGAAAATCAAGCAACAGATTGACGCCAAAACAAAAAGCCCGATCGATGCGAACAGGGCTGCGGCTTCAAACAGTTTCCATCCCTGCAACGCCACATTTTCCGGGCGTGTCAGAATAATCCCGAGTGTTTCGTTCGCAATTGTTCTGGCAGACGCAATGACAGTGCCTTGCTGTTGGGTGTCGATGCTGGTTGTTACCGTTTCATCCGTATCCAGTGCCTGATTTAACAAGCCCGAATAGGCACTGTTGCTGCCGATGTCATCGGCGCTAAACGGAATTTTGCCAACCGTTTCGTTGCGTGCATTAATCAAAACCAGGCGATCATCTGGCAACATGATCCGGCCGAGTGGCTCCATCACTGCTGACGGGGTGATAACCGCACCGATCACACCGCTTAACGTTCCGTCGGCTTCATGGATCGGGACGGAAAACAGAATTTGCCACTGATTGTCGATGCTATTGAGAACAGGACCGCCAAAATACCAAGGGCGGTCCCCCCCGTTGAGGAAATAGGCGACATTCGGATTATCTTTGACGTTGATATCTGGCGGGGTCGGCCCGCGTGACGAAATTACCAGTTGGCCGGTATGATCAGAAACGGCTATAACCCGCGCCATTTCAAGGCTTTCGGTGGCCTGCTTTAAAAGGATATGTCCTTCGCGGGCCGAATAGTTACCCGTGCCAAGTTTTTCTGCCAGCCCCTGCAGAACTGTAATGGATAATACAATGCGTTGTTCAAGCTGATCTGCATAGCCAAGCAGTGTCGCGTGCACCTGCGAGGATGCTTGTTGATAGGCCTCGTCACGCAACTCCGTCCGAGCATATATGTTAAAGGCAGTCAGTATCGCTGCGACAGCGAACAGGATAGACGATATCAGTTTTAGTCTGCGCATTATCAGGGGCTCGTTTTGGCTGGGCGTTTGTTTGGTGGCGCGGAACTCTTTTAGAATCTATCCAGAATTCAGCAATTCAAATATATACAAAAGAATAGTACCGGCAAGGAATAAAGTTACGCAGATGCCGGGATCCGCAAGGCGGGGTTGTGGCTTGATGGATTTCCATTCATTCAAAGCATATTTCGTGGCAGCAGGAAAGTGATTGTAAAATAACAGCTTTGAGTGGTTCCGGCGGCTTGTTCTGCAAGTGACTGGCTTCTTTCCCTGTTGCTTTACGCCCCAAAGGATAGGGCATCAAGAAAAATTATCCATTCGAGTAGTTATTTCATCCGAAGGAATCGAGCAGGCAAAAGAAAAACCGGCTCCAAAGAAGCCGGTTTTAATTCGTGTGCACGAAATGTTTGGAAGATCAGCCGTTCGTGCCATAACGCGGTGCATTGCGCTGGGCATTGCTGCCGGCTTCGGCATAGGCTTGGCTGGCCTGTGCGGTCTGGGTGACCTGCAATTGCAGGACCTGTTCATCGCGTTCCGGTGTGGCCGCCTCGGCGGCTTCTTCCGAGGCGCTGCTGTTAAACAGTTCGGTCAGGCGCTGCTCGATGCTTTGCAGGCCTTCATTGAGGCGTTCTTCGGTCTCGTTGATATTGCCGTTGATTTCGTCATTCAGCGCGCCCAACCCGTCAAGGATGGCGCGGGCATCTTCAAGGCCGGCCTGAATGCCTTCGCTGGCTTGATCAAAGATTTCGCGGGCTTCGGCCTCGGAACTTGCATTGGATGCAATCAGATCGCCAACGCGGGCGAGAATGCGGTCAGCAACGCCTTCTGGCGTGTAATCGTCGGGATTAACACCCTGGATCGACAGGCCGGTGGATTGCAGGCTTTCATTGATTGCGGCAACGATATTGTCCGCCGACAGGCGGGTGGCCGATTCAGAAGACAGCGAAACAGACGTCGCAGCGGCAAAGCCGGATGCGCCATTGTTGCCGGTTTTTTCAGAATCACTTTGGCCCGGCAAATAGGATTGTGCCGAGCGCGATGATGCCCCGGATTGTTGGGATGACAGACCACCGATGGTGATATCCATAAACGTCCTCCCTGGACGGACTGCGTTAAGCGCGGCGCTGACAATCAGCACGTTTCCAAGTATTTCGGCGCGGCAGTTTCGCGCGCGAACAAAGACTTGGCAAATTTCACCTTTTAATATGGCATGGATGGCCGGGAAAATCCAGTGTTGTTGTATCAGCGCTGATGTGCAAGTGCGGGTTGATGGTGGGGCATTGGCGTATGCATTCCGCGCGGTTGGCGCGGGCGGTTAGTGGCGGGTGGCGAATGTTTGGCAAAATCGTCGGGTTTTCGCCAGAAATCTCGTTATCTGATGTTGCACGTCGATCAAAGCGCGCTTATGAACACAGCTTAAGAATATTTTGGAACCCGATCCGGGGGGAGGCGCGCCATTTGGGCGGCGCCGGACGCCAGGGTCGGAGTTGGACAGGCAGGAGTTGATTGAGCGTGGCGAACTATCAGGAAAGTGCGCGGGAATTTGAAAAACGCTGGCAGGATTACTGGCGGGAAAACGATACCTATCGTACCCCCAACCCCGGCGATGCGGATTTCGACGCAAGCAAAAAGAAAAGCGTCATTCTGGACATGTTCCCGTATCCAAGCGGGGTTGGTTTGCATATCGGGCACCCGCTGGGCTATATCGCGACCGATGTAAAGGCGCGGTTCGAGCGCATGCGCGGCCACAATGTTCTGCATTCCATGGGCTTTGATGCCTTTGGCCTGCCAGCCGAACAGTTCGCCATCCAGACCGGTCAGCATCCGCGTATTACGACCGAAGCCAATATCGATAACATGCTGCGCCAGCTTCAGGTCATTGGCCTTGGCCATGATCCGCATCGCCGTTTCGCCACGACCGATGTCGATTATTACAAATGGACGCAATGGATTTTCTTGCAGCTGTTTAACAGCTTCTATGACCCGACCGTCGAATGGAAAGGCCCGCAAGGTCAGGCCATCACCGGCCGTGCGCGCCCGATTGCCGAGCTGCGCCCGCTTTTGGAAAGCGGTGAATGGCTTTTGGATGAAGATGGCGTGCCGCAGCCGAAATCGGTGATCGGTGAAGGCACCAAAGCCGAAGGCAAAGAGATTGATCGTGCGATTGATCGCGGGCGTCTGGCCTATGTGGATGAAGTTCCGGTCAACTGGTGCCCGATGCTGGGCACGGTTCTGTCGAACGAGGAAGTCACCAACGAAGGCAAGTCCGAACGCGGGGATTATCCGGTTTACAAACGTCCGCTCAAACAGTGGATGTTGCGCATTACCGATTATGCAGACCGTCTGGTGGCTGATCTTGAAGGGCTTGACTGGCCGAATGGCGTGGTCGAGATGCAGAAAGGCTGGATTGGCCGTTCTGTGGGCGCGCGTGTGAACTTCCCGGTCAAGACCGTCGATGGTTCGGATGAAAAAATCGCGGTTTACACCACCCGTCCGGACACGATTTTTGGTGCGACCTATATGGTTCTGGCACCGGAACATCCGCTGGTGGATAAACTTGTTGCCGAAGACAAGAAAGATGCGGTTGCGGCCTATCGCGCCGAGGCATCCGAGCTTAAGGCCGTATCGGCCAAAGATGATGCCGAACGTGAAAAGACCGGCGTGTTTATTGGCGCGCATGCGACTAATCCGGTCACGGGTGAAGAAATCCCGGTCTGGATTGCGGACTATGTCCTGATGGGCTATGGCACCGGTGCGATCATGGCAGTGCCCGCCGGCGACCAGCGCGACTTTGAATTTGCGCATAAATTCGGTCTGCCGATCAAGGCAACCACCAAGCCGACGGACGCCTGGCTTAAGGAAAATGCACCGGCGGATGCCGCAGATGCCGATGTTGTGACGCTTCTGGCGCGTTATGAGGCAGAACCAGGCGCATTCAAACTCGCCCAGACCGAGGTTGGCGAGACGATCAATTCCGCCAATGACGAGATTTCGATTAACGGTCTTTCGACCCCGGATGCCAAAGCCAGGATCATCGAATGGATGGAAGGCAAAGGCATTGGCCGTGGGCGGGTGCAGTATAAACTGCGTGACTGGCTGTTTTCGCGTCAGCGCTATTGGGGGGAGCCGTTCCCGGTTCTGTTTGATAAGGAAACCGATCAGGTTCACGGTATTGCCGAGACGGCCTTGCCGGTCGTTCTGCCGGAAATGACCGATTTCAAACCGAAATCAAACGAAGATCCGAATTCCGAGCCGGAGCCGCCTTTGGCACGTGCCAAGGACTGGATGGAAGTGACGGGCATCGTCCTTTCTGATGGTTCGGTTTTGCCGGTGGATGCCGAAGTCGGTTCAAAATACACCCATGACGGGGCAGAGTTCGAGGTGCGCGCGTTTAAACGTGATGCTAACTCCATGCCGAACTGGGCGGGATCGTGCTGGTATTATCTGCGCTATTTCGATGCCAAGAATGATGCCAAGTTCGCATCAGACGATGCGGCGGCCTATTGGGCAAACAGCACCGATAAGGACGGCAAGGCGCTTCCGGGGGCGGTTGACCTTTATGTTGGCGGCGCGGAACATGCGGTGCTGCATTTGCTCTATTCGCGTTTCTGGCACAAGGTCCTGTTTGATCTTGGTTATGTCGCAACACCTGAGCCGTTCCAGAAGCTGTTTAACCAGGGCATGATCACAGCCGATGCCTATACCGACGCGCGCGGGGTTTATGTCGACATCCATGATGTTGAAATGCGCGATGTCGATGGCAAGAAAGTACCGTTCAACGCCAAAACGGATGAACAGCTGATTACTGTTCCGGGCAAGATGGGTAAACGTTATAAAAACGGTATCCCGCCCGAGGAAATCTGCGATCAATACACCATCGATACCTTCCGCACCTATGAAATGTATATGGGGCCGCTTGATAGCTCCAAGCCCTGGCAGTCCGATGCGATTGTCGGCATGATGCGGTTCCTGTCCAACGTCTGGAAAGTCACAACCCAGATGGAGCGGACCGATGCGGTGGATGGCAAGATCGAAACGCTTGTCCACAAAACCATTGCCAAAGTAACCGCCGATATTGCTGATCTGCGTCTGAATACGGCGATTGCGGCATTGATCGAACTGACCAATGCACTGACCAAGCAAAATGCCGTGCATGAAGATCATGCCAGGATTTTGGCCCTGATGGTGGCACCTTTTGCCCCGCATCTGGGGGAAGAACTTATGAGCCGGATGGCAGCCGATGAATTCGGCGCCAAGAAATCGGTGATCAAGTTTGACTGGCCGGAATTCGATCCCGAAAAAGCCAAGGACGACGAATTCGAAGTCCCGGTTCAGGTCAATGGCAAGAAGCGTGGCTCTGTCATGGTGGCGGCGGACGCCGATCAGGCGACTGTCGAAGCACTGGCCAAGGCCGACGATAACGTTGCCCGCCATCTTGAAGGCAAGGAAATCGTCAAGGTGATCTATGTCGCCAAACCAACCCCGAAACTGGTCAATATCGTTGTGAAGGGCTAGGGGTGAAGGGCTAGGGTTTTCTAGGCCATAACGGCAAGATCAGGATGACAAGAATGAAAAGGTGCTCTGTTGATCAGGGCACCTTTTTTTATGGGCAGGTTGGTCGTTTGATTATCCCGGGCTGTCGGGGCGAGCGTGAATTGAGGTGGCTCAATGTTGCGGTGCACCCAAAGTGATAGGGTTGTGCCACTGTGAAGTCGGGGCTGTCTTTTTGCGTGCACCATTTTCGGGTGCCTTCGACAAAACAGCACGATGTTTATTTCCAACGTGGATTACCCTGCACCTGTCACATGCGGGTGCTGGTCGAATTTTGTGCTGCAGGAGTTGATCATGTCCGAGATGCCTAAAATCGACACGTCTCCGAAATCCGGAAAAGATGAAAAGGCCCGGAATGGGGCCCGACCCCCGCACAAGTTTGAGCCAGTCCCGGCCCCGTTCGATCCCCCGACGCCGGGGCATTATACCTATCAGGCGATTGACCGGGCCTTTAAGGCCAATATGGCGCGGCTCACCAATGGTATCTCTCCGGCAGGGCTTCTTGAAATTCAGGTTCAATGGCTTGGTCATCTTTTGATGTCACCGGGCAAGCAGCTTGAATTGATTGAAAAGGCTCAGCGCAAGCTGATGCGGATGATGTGCCACGCCATGTATGCCAGTTCGGCGGAGGGGCCGTGTATTGAACCTCTGCCGACGGATAAACGCTTTGCATCACCCGGATGGCAGAAATGGCCATTCAACATGATCTATCAATCGTTTCTGCTCAATCAGCAGTGGTGGCACAATGCAACGACCGGCATTGACGGGATATCGGATGCCGATGAAAAGGTGATTTCCTTTATCGTGCGCCAGATCCTTGATCATATGGCACCATCGAATTTCATTGCGACCAATCCCGATATTCTCAAAACCACGATCGAGCAGGGCGGGGCGAACCTTTTGGTCGGGCTTGAACATTTCATCGAAGATTTCGAGCGGACATTGGCAGGCAAAAAGCCCTTTGGAACAGAGAATTTTCAGGTTGGCTGCGATGTTGCGATCACACCGGGCAAGGTTGTTTATCGCAATCATCTGATCGAACTGATCCAATATAGCCCGACGACGGATGATGTTTATTCTGAACCGATCCTGATCGTGCCAGCCTGGATCATGAAATATTATATCCTTGATCTGTCTCCCCATAATTCTCTGGTCAAATATCTGGTTGATCAGGGGCATACGGTGTTCATGGTGTCATGGCGAAACCCGACGTCGGAAGACCGGAATCTCGGGATGGAAGATTACCGTCAGATGGGGATCATGGATGCGATTGACGCAATATCGGCGATCATCCCGGATCAGAAAATACATTCAGTGGGCTATTGTCTTGGCGGGACATTGTTATCCATTGCGGCATCGGCGATGGCGCGCGATGGGGACAATCGCCTTGCCAGCATGACACATCTTGCGACCCAGGTTGATTTTACCGAGGCCGGGGAATTGATGTTGTTCATCAGCGAAAGCGAGGTTTCATATCTTGAAAGCATGATGTGGGATCAGGGATATCTGGATGGATACCAAATGGCCGGCGCATTCCAGATATTGCGATCAAACGATTTGATCTGGTCGCGCTTGACCAAGGAATATCTGTTGGGTGAACGCCAGGAAATGAACGATTTGATGGCGTGGAATGCCGATCTGACGCGGATGCCGTATCGGATGCATTCGGAATATTTGCGCGGGTTGTTCCTTGATAATGACCTCGCAGCCGGGCGCTATATGGCCGATGGCCGTCCGGTTAATCTGGCCGATATCAGGGTCCCTATTTTCAGTGTGGGGACGGTACGTGACCATGTTGCTCCTTGGCGGTCTGTTTATAAATTGACGGTTCATCCGGCAACCGAAGTGACCTTTGTTCTGACCAGCGGGGGGCATAATGCCGGGATCGTCTCGGAACCGGGGCATCCACACCGTTCCTATCAGATTTCGACCAAGAAAATCGGGGGGCGTTATATCGACCCCGAAGTCTGGGAACAGGAAACACCGATGCAAGACGGGTCGTGGTGGCCTGCATGGCAGAAATGGTTGGCCGGTTATTCAACTGATAAAGTGCCGGCGCGGAAACCGGGAAATGCAACGGCGGAATATCCAGCCCTTTGTGATGCGCCAGGGACTTATGTGCTGCAAAGTTGATGGTGATGAAACCGGCAAAGCACCAGGATATGTAATTGACGTGTTCGAATGGGCTGGCTACTAATCGCCAAACGCATTTTTGGGATATGTTGATGAGCCACGGGCGTAAGGTTTCAGTTATCGGTTTGGGGTATGTCGGATTGCCGGTGGCGGTGGCGTTCGGAACTTCAATCGGTCGTACCGTCGCGTTTGACATCAACACTGCGCGTATTGCCCGTCTTAAAGACGGCCATGATGCAACCGGCGAGGTCGATGACCACGAACTGGCGGCAGCGGATCTTTTACTGACAGCGGATGCCAAGGATCTTGCAAAGGCCGATTTTCATATTGTGACCGTGCCGACCCCGATTGATCGTTCAAACCGTCCGGATTTGTCGCCACTGCGTTCTGCGTCGAAAACCGTCGGTGCGATCCTTAAAAAGGGCGATATCGTTGTTTACGAAAGCACGGTCTATCCCGGGGCAACCGAAGAAGAATGCGTTCCGATCCTTGAAGAGTATTCGGGCCTGAAAGCCGGGCGTGATTTCACGGTCGGGTATTCGCCAGAGCGCATCAATCCAGGTGATCGTGAACATCGCTTTACCACGATTACCAAGGTTGTTTCCGGTCAGGATCAGGCAACCCTTGATATTGTTGCTGATGTTTATGGCAGTGTGGTCAAGGCCGGTATTCACAAGGCGCCGACCATCAAGGCGGCCGAAGCGGCCAAGGTGATTGAAAATACCCAGCGTGATTTGAATATCGCGCTGATGAACGAGCTTTCGCTGATTTTTGATCGGGCAGGCATTGATACCCGTGATGTGCTCGAAGCTGCCGGGACGAAATGGAATTTCCTGAAATTCACGCCGGGTCTTGTCGGTGGACACTGCATTGGTGTTGATCCCTATTACCTGACGCATAAATCCGAAGAGCTTGGCTATTACCCGCAGGTCGTTCTGGCCGGGCGTCGGGTGAATGACGGCATGGGCGATGTGGTGGCCAACAAGGTTATTCGGGCATTGCTGCGCGACGGGGCGACCAAGAACCCGACGGTAACTGTGCTTGGTCTGACATTCAAGGAAGATGTGCCTGATATCCGCAATACCCGTGTGATTGATATTGTCCGCTCGCTTGAAGAAGCAGGGATCAATGTGCAGGTTCATGATGTCCATGCCGATAGTAAAGAAGTAGCGCATGAATTTGATGGCTTGAAGCTTTATGGCGATCAGGACCTTAAACTGGCAGAGGCGATTGTTCTGGCCGTGTCGCATAAGGAATATGTCGTCAAGGGATGGCCGCTGATCCGCAGCTTGCTTAAGGATGGCAAGGGCTTTGTTGCCGATGTGCGTGCGGTTCTGCCACGTGGCGAAGTGCCGGCCGGTATTGACCTTTGGCGTCTCTAAGCGACCAAGTCTATTCGTCTTGATACAGATTAAGTTCGCGCTGCAGTTTTTTCGTCAGGCCCTTGGCGACGATGCGGTGCGAGCTTTGCAAATGATCCTTTAATTCCTCTGTCCCAAGGCCCGGTGCGTCATAATGCTGGATCCATTTCATCCCGCGCGATGCCAGATAGGGCGCAGGCCTTAATCCGGGCATTTCGCGCAAGACCTCATAGCCGATTTCGGATGTCTTGAAGGTGATGCCAAGCGTGTCGTTTTGGGTCCAGCCCCCAATGGCAAATACCTTGCCACCAACCTTCCAGACATCCGCACCACCCCATTGCACGACATGGGTGGTGTGGGGCAATGATTTGCAAAAGGTGTTGAACTCGTCCCGATCCATCTGGTGCATCCCACAATTGAATATTGAGCAAAATGTCAGCTTCGTTTGACAATGCTGGAAATCACGCGGGTAAGTCTATTGGCGAAACGCTCATTGCTGAAATCCTCCTGACACATCCGATAGGCCGCATCGCGCATTATCGTCGTTTCCGTCGGCGCGTTGATTGCCGTGATAATCGCATAGGCGAGTTGTTCCGGGTCTTTGGTCGCACAAAGCCTTCCGGTTTCACCATCTCGAACAAATTCCGGTAGCGTTGCAATGTCACTCGTAATGACAGGCACATTGGATGCCATCGCTTCAAGCACGACAAGCGGCTGGGCTTCGTTGGGGTAATGGCTGGGAAAAACGAAAAGGTCTGCGTTTTTAAAGGCCGCAAGTCGCCCGGTTTTCGATACCGCGCCCAAACAGGTTGCTGCCCTGCGAATCTGATAGTGATCAAGCAGCGCGATCAGGTCTGCCTTGTTCATATCGCCTTCGGCCCCGGCGATGGTCAGATCACAAGCGATCTGTTGTGTGCGTAAAATGGCACACGCCGCGATCAGGGTTTCGATGCCCTTGGCATGAAACAGGTTCGATACCCACAAAAGCCGCACAGGATCATGCGCAACCCATGGCGAGGTGGGCATTGGTGCGAAGGTGGCAGGGCCTAGACAATTGCGGATAATGACAGGATTACAATTCAGGCCATCGAGTTCAGGGCGCAAACGTTCACCCGGCAAGATCACGGTTTGGCGATTGAAAACCGCTTTCTGGAACAGTGCCCTGCAAGTCGAATGCCGCATGGCGGGCAAACCGCGACCATGCAAATGCAAGATGGCGGGAACGCGAAAAAGCTTTGCCAGCAGGACATAAAAAGCATCGCGGTAATAGGCAAAGCCGCTTGGCGCAAAACAGATATAAAGCGCCTTGGCCCCCGGCAAGGTCCGGATTAAACACAAGCCCAGCCAAAGCGCGCGCCAGACTTTCCGCAACGAAAACCGGTTGATATCCGACAAAGTGCGGGCAAAGCGCATGTCAATGACATGCAAATCAAATTCTTTGGCCAAGGCATCGACAGCAAGCCGGTTCATTTGTGCTGCCCCATGCATGGGTGGGGGCAACTGAACCATTGCGATGACTTTTGCGCGCTTGGCCGTCATGCTTTCCGCCTTGAAAATAATGTTGGCATACGAAGTTTCGCAATGATCTGCCAGCCAGACCAGGGAAGATCATTGCAATAGCGTGCCAGAACCGAATTTCGGGTTTGGCGGTAAAGCCTTTCTGGTATTTGGGCAAAATACCGATTGGCCGAATCATGGTTCCGATCAATCAGGCGTTCTTGCAGGCGATAGATATCAGCCTTGGCGCGGGTACAGGCGCGCAGATAGAAATCAAGATCAATGCAGCACGGCAAATCCGTTGCATAGCCGCCCGCACGCGCCCAAACGGATCTGTGCATGGCAAGTGCGGAGTGATGCAACGGATTGCTGATATACAGTCGGGATGGGGAAATAGGGCGCATATTCCGCAATGTCAGGCACCTTGGATCGGACAGGCTTGATGCGAAAACAAGCCGGTCAGGGCTATCAGAAAGCACATCGGCTTGTCGATCCAGCCGACCGGGCAGAGAAATATCATCAATATCCTGAATGGCGATCAGGTCCGTCGGGCTGTTTTCAATTGCAAGATTAAGTGCCGCACCCCGGCCGATCTTGCCGGGATAGAGGCAGAGTAATCTGCGATCACTGTGCCAGTTTTCGGGGATGGCAAGCGGTATGTGTGACCCGTCATCGACAATCACCGCATGATCATTTGGGCCCAGTATCCCGGTTAGATTATCAAAATAGCGACCAAGGAATAGATCACCGTCGCGCACGGTTGTGATGATGGTTATCGGATCACGCATTGGCATCATCCCATGAAATGGTCAGCGTTGCTCGATTGCCATCTTGGGGTTTTGCACTTATGCGTGTTGCAGGGCCAGCGGCACTGAACGCGGCATTTGGTGTTATTTGCAGTATTGCGTCTGATGTGAATGTGACCCCCTGTTTCGGGCAGGTCAGGGTGTTTTCCGTGATCTGGCAAAGCTCGATATTACCATCAACCAAAATGCGAAACAGGTCCGGCTTGGCTGCGTTGTTGCCCGGAACATGATCAACGATCGTAATGCGCGTGTTTTCAAATGTGATCTGTCTGTGGCCAATCGTGCCGGCGAGCTTGAAAGTGACATCAATCCGATTGTCAGATACCCGATGGGCACGGATGAAGCGGCAAAATTCCGTTTCGGAAATCGCAGGAAGCGGCCGGGATGCCGGGCCATAAAGGCTGGGTGCGTCTTCTTCGCCCCCGGTTGGCGGCAAAAGAAGCTGTGCAGATTCTCCGTGCCCACAAACAATGACCGGTGCCCCTGATATGTCGAATGTTTGCGCGCCCGAAAGTGTCATTTGTGCGTGGCACTGGGCGGTGGAAAAAGCAAAGCCCAGCGATGGGCAGATGTCGGAAAAGGCAATTGGTTGACGGTGTTTCGGTGGTTGAAGTTCGGATGCTTTGCTCAGCCAATAACCCGCAAAGGCAAGGTAATCATCATGGCGGTTATAGCTATACCAACCCGGTGTTTGCGGGTTTTCCGGACCGGGTTCCACAGGCAAAGCAAAAGCTGCCAGCAGGTTAAGCGGAAGTTCGCCAGCCTGATGACGGGCATCTTCCATTCGATGGAGGATGCAAGATGCTTGGTCGGGATAGCCGTTTTTTAAAAGCGCATATAACGCACAAGCCGCCCCAAAACTTTGCCCCGCGCCGCGACCAAGCAAATTGGCAAAGCCATGCCCGTCGGCAAGTCGGGCGATCATTGCTGTTGCCTGATGGGCGATGCGTTGATGGCGGGTATTGTTGCTATCGGTCAAAAGGGCTGTGCAAAAAGCATGGTATTGCGCCGAAAAACAATTGGCTCGGTCCAGAAATGCCGGTGCACGCCAATAGCGCAGCAAGATGAAGGCGAAATGCCCGAGGTTGACGAGCTTTGCCAGAATTCCGGCATCGCGTTTCTGTCGATTAATCAGGCCCAATATCTGCCAGTTGGCAACATCGGGACATTGCTGTCTGGCATCTCTCAGGGTTTGGTTGATGCTTTCTGGTCGCAGATTTGGTGTATCACGCAATGCATATTCAATGAATTCGCGGTGGTAGGTTTCGTTTTGAGGTTCTGATCTGAGTGCTGCCTGCGCGCGTTCGATGTTTTGCGCAAACAGATGCCGATCCATCCGGTGCCAAAGATTGACCGCAAAGGCCTTGGCGTAAAAGTCGGGATGGGGGAACTGGCCGTCTGCCCGTTGACGCCGGGCCAGATCATCGGCGATCTGCCGGGCCAGCGTGTTACAGCGCTGTGCGATATCGTCGTGGCTTACTGGAAATGACATGTCACCTCCAGCGTTAAGGATTGCCCTGCCTGTAGACGGTTAAGAGGCACAGCCTGAATTTCCGGGTAATGGCGGCCCATGCGTTCGCGCAACCGCCACAGCAGTTTTTTGACCGGCGCGATACGCCATAGAAACCGCGAAAATTTATCCGGGGCTGAAAGCGTGAAAAACCGGTTTGCCCAACGCAACCAGACCAAATCCACCGGATCACGGGGGAGCAAGCGCGCATGAATGATCCAGTGATCATCACGGTCGCGCAAATAGATGTACGGATCAAAATGCCCCGCACCATCTGCCTGATCAAGGGTAACGGTTATGACCGTGCCATCCCGCCCGATCAGCTGTGCCTGTTTGGTGGGATAAAGCCGGTATGTGTCGCTGTCGGTGTGGGTAAAAGTCTTGTTTGCGATGATCCCGTGTTTGATCGCGGCTTTGTCAAACACCAGTCGGATGACGGCATCTTGGAGGGCGATGTTATCAAGTGCGCAAACATTTAGCGTAAGCTTGATCGTGTTTTCGGATGTTTGATCTGTTTGATATGCAATGCGGACACGCCCCGTCGAAAGCTGCCAAACATTACCCCGTCGGGTGGCGGCCCGCGGTTGATCGGTGACTGTGACGAAAGAATACCGGTCAGAGCATTCAAGCCCCCATGGCCCAAACCGGATGTCACCATATTGTCCATCAATCAGCTTGTTGTCGGTGATGGTGACGGTAAGGTTTTTCATGCCGCCACCTGCCGTTCGGGTGCAAATTTCTGACAGGCGAGCAAGATCACAGCAAGACAGGCCAGCCGGGCGGTGATCAGCCCTATGATGCCGGTAGCAGGCATTCCTGATGGTAAGCACAACGCAGAAACAACCATCAGCAAAAGGCAACACCAGCCGATCCAGCGAAAGAGGGATGTTGCCTGCAAAATCAGGATTTGACGCGTGACGATGGCCAGCAATAGCGGCCAAACTGCGCCGGTTTGAAGAACGTTGATCAGGCCATCAGAAGGGGCCGCGTAAACGATGCCGGCCAATATGCCGGGAAACGCCAATAGCACCCCGGAAACAAGTGCCATCGGCAGCAAAAGCCAGATATCGCGCAAGCGACCGGTTTGTTGTTTGGCAAATAGTGTTGATGCGACCGCCGTTATCAGCCCGGCACAAAATAGAAAAATTCGTTGCGCCAGAAACAAGGTGTCGTTTTCTGTGCCGAGCAAAACAAAATCGAGATTTGGCAATGCCCCTGACAGCAGGGTAAAGCCGATAAGGCCAAATGCGCAGCCCTTGTCGGTGGACGATCGTGTTGTATTGGTGACGGTGGTTGCCGTGGCCGTTATGTGAGAGGAAGGGCCAAAGGCAAAAAAGGCCGCGAGAACAAGGCTTGTTACTGAAATGGCCGGTGCGACAAAATAAAGTGCGGTTGATGAGTGTGTCAGCGCGGCCAGAACCGCGATCAAAACCCCGCAAATCTGCCCGGAAACGGCAATGACCGCCATCTGTGCAAAGCGGGTTTTCGCCGCAATCATCCAGTCCGGGGCAAGGGCGGCGGCAAAAGGGATCAGGATCAGCGGCCAGAATTGTGTAACCGGTGAATTGGTTGCCCATATGATCAGGATCGATGCGATCAGCGCAATCAGGATGCGCAGGGCAACGAACTTCAAGGCCGCATGAAAAGCCTGATCTTGGGCCAATCGTACCAGAAGCGGGCCACTACCGGCCTGTGTCGCGGTGACGGCCAGCCCGACCATTGCAAGGATTTGGAAATAGGTACCAAGTTGATCTTGTGAAAAGCTGTGCCCGATCAGGATAAGGATCACCATGCCGCCAACCCGCGCCATCAGGTTCGCCCCGATCAGCCACAGGGGATAAAGCCCCGATCGAAAGGTTCCCTGCCAGTTAGCCATGGCGTGCCAGAATGGTTTCATAAGCATGGTCAACCCGCGTGCCATATGCTTGGCAAAGGTCGCGGGCGATCTGATCACGCGCGGTTTGCGCAATCTTTTGGCGCAGGTGCGGTTGCGCGATCAATGTCGTGGCGGCCGAAGTGATCGCCGCAGAATTTCGCGGCGGGATAATCAGGCCACTTTGTTGATTGATGATGGGACTTCCGGCGTCAAATGTGGCGATGGTCGCACAGCCCGCGGCCATGGCTTCGAGTGTTGCAAGACTGCTGCCTTCTGTCAGGCTGGGAAACACAAAGATCTGCGCAGCCAGCATATGGTCAGCCACCTGATGATGGGGCAGGGGGCCAAGCCATTTGACACCATCAGGCAGATTTGACATCAGGCCCTTGGCGCAAGGCTGTGCCGCCCCGATAAGTATCAGTTCAACAGCTGTCTGGAATTGGCGTCGAATGTTTTGCCATGCGGCCAGAAGATGGGCTGTGCCCTTGGCAAGGGACAGATTGCCAACATATAGAAAACGAATGACAGTTCCCGTGTGCGCAGGGCGATCCCGACCAAGAAGTGCCTGACAATGCGGTGAAATGAAAGGCACCAGAAAGATCTTTTCGGGTGCAATACCTGCACGTTGCAAGCCATCAGCAACCGCATCGGACGGGGCAAATACGGCATCGGCAAACCGGGCCTCTGCACTGCGACGACCGGCAAGAAAGGTTGATATTTCCCGATAGTGCCAGCCATGTGTGGCATATTCCCCGGCCAGTTGCAGGTGGCGTGTTTCGGCCAGTTGGCCGGTGATATCGGAAATTGTGATCATGTTGCGTGCTTTTGCCCGGCGCATCGCAGGCAGGCTGTAATTGCCCTGACCATGTAAAATATCGGCTTCGGGCGGGCGCAGTGCAGCAAGCAGCGATAGCGGAATATCGGAATAAAGATTGCGCGCCGGTAGCCGAAGCGTTTGGGATGCTTTGCCCAGCAAATCGGGCAACAGATGGCGGCCGGGGATACTGGTTAAAGCAGGCGTGACATTGCGCGATTTCGGGCGAACAAGACCTGTGCCGTCATGACGCCAGAAACTGTCCCAGCGCACCAGCCTTTGCTGATCGGCCAGATGTTGGGCAAGAATACTGGCCTGATCGATACGGCTGATCAGCCAGACCGATGGGCGGGCGCTTGTAACGCGGTGTGAACGGATTATCCCCATTGTCGCCCCGCCGATTTGCGATGTGCGGCGTCAATTACTGCCTGCCAGATCGTTTCGCTGTGATGTTGCGCGGTGTTATCGGTTGTTGCCGTGATTTGTGATTGCCGACTGCGTTGCCAAAGGTCGGCATTGCCCAGAAGGCGTTTACAGGTACCAACCCAGATTTCCGGATCGTCAGTCGAAAGGGTTTCTGGTGCGCGTAACACATCTGCGGCACATCCGACCATCGGGCTTGCAAGTGCGACCGCCCCGCATTTGATGGCGTCAATCACACCAACCCCATAAGCATCATTGCGGCTGGGAAACAGGGCGATTTTGCTTTTGCCAAGATATGGCGGAAGTTGGTCTGGTGGCAGTTGGCCAAAAACATCTGCCAGATTAAAAAGGCCCGCAGAGATTAGCCTTTGGGTGGTGTGCTCGATATCTGTGCTGCCGACAATGGCGATCTGGTGAATGGTGCGCGCTTGGGCCAGTTTTGTTGCGACCCGGATAAAGATATCAAACCCTTTGGATCGTGTCGTTCGACCACACCAAAGAAGATCATATTGCCTGTCTGCCATCGCCCTTCGGGACGACATGGCAGGCAGCTTGAATGATGGTGGGATGGGGGCAATTTTGATCGCGTCCGGGGCAATGCCATGGCTTTTGAACCATGCCGCACCACGCGAACTTGCCGCGACAAAGCCATTGGCACGGGCAATCATGGCGTTGCGCAATTTGCGCCGGACAGGATTGGCATAGACCGCATCGGAACCCGACCAGCCATCAAATTGCAAAATTGTTGGAATACTGCGCATAAGTGCCCAGTTCTGAGCCTGCCATTGGGCGATGCCAAAACCGGCCAGGATCAGGGCATCGGTGCGGGTATCGCCAAGTGCGCGAATAACGCCAAACGGTATGGCAAAGCTTCGATTTTCACCAAGCGGAATATGCACACCCGGTAAGGTCGCACATTCAAAGTCGCCGTTGGGGGCCGCCCAGTTGCGTTGGGGTTCGCGGGGGTGCGTGCAGAGCACACGCAAAGCCCCGCCAGCCCGTTTTGCGCGCTGATGAAGCGCGTCATAGGCTGCTGTTCGGTAGGGTGGCACAAGGTTTGTCAGTAAAGTCACCCTCACCGCATTCTTCACCTTGAGATGCTAATATTGCCAGTCACTCAATCATAAGTTACCATTCATTTCAACCAATTAGCCGCAAGCGCGGAACGTGCAAGGCGGTGAAACGCAGACCGCAGAAAAATCTATCGGCTGATTTTGCCGTTCTGCGGTTGCATCGGATCGGGTGACAGGGGGCGTGGATGCGCGGCAAGTGTTCAGGGAAAAAGACCCCCTTTTTCGGCCTGCCGCTTGATATGCGACGGCGTTCCGAGCTGTGTGACGATATCCGGGGGATGTTTGGGCACGCACCATTATCACCGTCATCACCACTGAGTGATTCTGGAAACTGTTTTCGTCATCATTGTCTGAATGCGACCAAACTGCCCGCAGCTTTGCGTAATGATGCATTGTTTGCTGCATTATCACGTGCGGATTGTCTGTCTGCGGATGGGATGGGAATTGTCCGGGCGGCACGTTTGATGGGCATAAAGGTTCCCGAACGGGTCACAGGCATTGATCTGATGACCGATCTGTTGGCGCGGTTCGCACAAGACGGGGTGCGGGTTTTTTTATTGGGCGCGCGCCGGGATGTTCTGGACCGGTTGTACGTTATGCTGCCCAAACGGTTTCCCGGCCTGATCATTGCCGGGATGCATCATGGATATGAGATGGATGATGCAAAGCTTGCCAAATATGTCGCAAAGGCCAGGCCGGGCGCCCTTTTTGTCGCCCTGCCATCACCGCGCAAAGAGTTGTTTATTGACCGGTTTGCACAGCAGACAGGGTGCCGGTTTGCCATGGGCGTTGGCGGGGCATTTGATGTTCTGGCCGGTGATATTCGCCGCGCACCGGTTTTCTGGCAGCGGGCGGGATTAGAATTCCTGTGGCGTATATGCCATCAGCCGCGCTACATGATCCCGCGATATGGATATGGTTTGGCAGGATTTGCACGGCTTGTTGTGCCAAAAGTTCTTGCTTTTCAGATGGCGCGACTGCGTGGCTTTGCACAAAAAGCAGCGATTTGGGCGCTTGTGATCGCAATGACGGCCATGCCCGCAATAACACCGGTATCAGACGGTCTGGCACAAGCATCATTCTCTGCGCCATCAGATCCAAAACCCCCAAAAGCCAGCGCCACATGGCTCGAAGATGCGTTGGTCGGGCTGAAAACCCCGGATGATATCAATCAGTTGATTGGTCAGCTTGTTGATCATCTGTTTTGGCATGAAACAGGCACAGATGCGGTCGGTCAAGATCAAGCGATCGAAACGGATTGGGGCGATGTTGAAAGCCGTTTCTTGGGGCTTTTGCGTTTGTTTGATCTGGTTCTTGGAAACGGGGTAAGCGGGTTTCTGGTCGAAACGGTTCTTGGTGGGCTGGTTTTGCAATTGATCGACCTGCACCCTGATCCGGGACGGTTTACAGATATTGTCCAGAACAATGCCTTGGGCAATGCACCGGGTTTGGCGCAGCGTTTGTTTGAAAGCAGCAAAGCAAATCCGCTTATTCTTGCGGGGGAGCAAACATCATTTACAGGTGAAACCGGCGATACGCACGCGACGCAGTTTGCCGCCGTCTCAATGCCGCCTGAAATACGATTTGCCCGGCAATATAGTCTTTTGTTCGTTGGGGGGCCACGCAACCCGTCGCCCGATACTGTTTGGGGCGTTGAAGATTATGAAGAGCCCGACGGCATTGCCGAGCTTGAGGATGCCAGCCCGAGATGAAAGATCAGCAACACCAATATCGCGCTGCCTATGGGGGCGGCCGATCCAGCCGGTTTGCCCCATCTTTGCGTGATCTGGTGCATATCATCTGGCAGCGGCGTGGTGTCGGGCTTGTGGTTTTTGTCGGTGTTTTGGTCGCGCTGACGGCTGGTATCGCAAATTGGGATGGTCGTTACAGATCCGTTGCGGAAATCGGGTTCTCGCAGGATAGGCAGGTGGGTGAAGGTTTGATTGCTGATCGTGTTATCCGTGATCGCCCTGCCATCACCGCCCAGGAAATCGAAACTGCAATTGCCGAAATCAAGGGCGAAGAAACATTGTCTGCGGCCCTTGCCATCCTGCGCGGAGAGGGTGTTTCCCTGCCGGGTAATGAAAATGACGATCATCTGATTGCCGGTGTGATCACATGGATTGGCGCACGGCAAAACACGACCGCAAAGCAAAACGATCCGGGTGATCAGGATAGGGGCACAGATCTGTTGCGCAGCGGATTGGAGGCAAACCGAACCGGCAATGCCGCCGTGGTCGAAATCAGTTTTGAAGCCACGCAGCCAGAAATTGCCCAACGCGCGCTTGAGGTGATTGCGCAAAGTTATCTGTGGCACCGTGAAAACCGGCAAAAACGCAGTATTCGCCGTCAATTGGAAGAGGCGGTTTTACAATTTGACGCGGCCCAAACCGAATTGGCGGGGCTTGAACAGGATCTGGCTGGCATGCAAACCAGTGCCGGTATGCTTGATGCGGATGAAAGGGCGCGGATGCTTGATCGCATTTATGCTCTGGATGAACAGGCTGAAAAACTGGGCCAAGAGGTCGCGGGCCTGGCAAATGCCCAAAAAGGGCGAAGCGGCCTGACAAGTGTTAAGGACCTTTTGGCGATTTCAGAGGTCGCAAGCCACCCTCATATTCAGCAACTTTCGCAAAAGCTTGATGCCAAACAAGAGGAATTCACCACCCTTGATCAGCGATACGGCCCCAAACATCCGATCATGCAAGGTAAACAGCGTGAACTTTCGAAGTTGCGTGATGAACTCGAAAGTGCGGTACGCACTGTTGCCCGGCAGATGGATGTTGCCCTTATTGGTGCCAGGGAAAAATTGCGCCTGATCCGTGCCCAACGCCAAAGCTGGGAAGATCGGGTGGCCCTGCGCAATATAGAAACCCAAGGACAAACCGGTTTGATCCGTGCTGTGGGATTTGCGCGTGCAAATCTTCAGGATATCGGACAACAGGTCCAACGCCTGCGTCGCGAAATAGCAGGATTTCATGGGGATGCGGCGATATTGCGGGCGCCAAGTCTGCCAGTGGCAACCGAATTTCCGGGCAAGCGTGATCTTCTTGTTTTGGCCATCATGATTGCGTTGTTTGCGGCAATGGTTGCTGTGTTGCTGCGTCACTATTTCGATCAAAGCATTGATGATGATTTTGATCCGGAACGGACATTTGGCATCCCGCTTTTTGGCCGTATTCCGTTATCACAAGTATCACAAGCGGCGGTGGTGGATGGCAATGCTGCTGCTGCGCATGGTGAGGCTGTCGGGCATCTTGCCGTTCTGATGCGGCTTATGCATCAAACAGGAACGACCGAGCCGCAAAGTCATTTAGGTGGGCAAGTCATCGCACTTGGTTCTGCCGTGTCAGGCGATGGCAAAAGCCATATGGCACATGCCTTGGCAACGGGATTGGCCGGGCTTGGTGC
Organism: Thalassospira sp.; assembly: GCA_048264285.1. Classification (GTDB taxonomy): domain Bacteria; phylum Pseudomonadota; class Alphaproteobacteria; order Rhodospirillales; family Thalassospiraceae; genus Thalassospira. Next base: position 41,153 of record JBLXDD010000003.1, on the reverse strand, counting down.
ATCGGTGGTTTTGCTTGATGCTGATCTGCATGACCCCGCACCGCCCCTGTGCGCCCACGATGTGGGTGAAACACAGCCTGATCTGGTTTCCATCATGGCCGGGGATGAAAAAATCGACGCCGCATTGGCCCGTCCGCAGGCCGGGGCGGGGTATTTTTATCTGGGGGCGCGGTTGCCGGTGCCAGGCCATATTGCCACGGGCCTGATCGAGGGGCATTTGGCCGATATTGTTGCCGATCTTCGGCCGCGTTTCGATCATGTAATCATTGATACACCGCCGATCCTGTCGGTGGCCGATGGCGTGATTGCACATGGTCTTGCCGATGTCAGCCTGTTTGTTTCACGCTGTAAACATAGCAAACACCGTGACATTGACGCGGCCCTGACACAATTGCGCACCGCCCGGATCATACCCGACGGTGTGGTGATCAACGGTGCCAAACCGCGCACACCCTATGGCAAGGCAAGCCGAACGCAAACACCGCAGGCGGCCCTGTGATGAAAGTGCTGTATCTGATGGTCGGGCTTTTGGTATTGGCGACGGGAAGCGCGATGTTGCTTGCCGAAGGCGCGGCATTCTGGACCATGAAAGACAAAGCCGCCGGCTTTGCCAATGCAGAGGGTTTCACGGACGCGCAAAACAAAAGGATGCTTGAAACTGCCATCTTGTCGGGCAACGCAACGATGCTTGGCGATGTTTTGGCAAGACAGCGCGACAAAGCCCCATTTGATCCGGTTCTTTTGAGCTTGCAGGCCGGGGTGATGGTTGATCGCGACCTTGGGGCGAGCGTCAGGTTGCTTGATCAGGCGCAGGCGGTTGCACCACGTGACCCGCGTGTAAAGGCGTTGCGCGACGTGCTGCAAACCCGGTTGCAAATGTCGCAACCGTCATCGTCACAACCGGCAGAATAAGGGCTGGCATGATCATGACCCAGTCGCCAATGGACCCTGCCAATGCCATCACAAGAAATGCGATCACAAGTGCACGAATATCGGAAGCAAGCGGCAGGGAAACGAGTGCCTTAAGCGCAATACACCCGAGGCAAAATGTTATCACCATCACCGGGATGCCAAAGACCAAAGCCCCGTCAAGCCACAGGTTATGGCTGCTAAACCAGTGGGCGTTGGCGTTAAGGTCCGGGGTGCTGAAATGAGCCATGACCAACGCAATAGCATTTGCCCCCCATCCGGAAACGGGGCGCGCGGCAATCCCGTGCAGGGCGGTTGCCCCGACATCATCACGCTGGATCAGATCGGCACGGCCAAGATCCATGAACCGCGCCAAAAGTTCCGGCGATGCCATGACGGCAACAGCACTGATCACCACGCCTGCCAACAGGATGAAAAGCGACCGTCTGAGGCGATGGGGCGGGATGGGCACATTTTGGATCATAAACAGCACCCCGCCAATGACCGCCATGACAAAGGCCAGACGCGAATGGCTTTGGATCACGGCAACGGCAAAAACGATTGCAAGCGCCAACCAGCCACCGGCGTGATCAAGGCGCTTTGCAATGCTCAATGCGCGGTTTTGATCATACAAAAACAGGCAGGCCACCATGCCAAACCCCATCAGGGTGCCAAAGGCATTACGATTGGCAAAGCTTCCGGTCCAGTCACCCGAATGGGCCTGCTTGGCAAACCAGAATGTGGTTTGCCAGCCCATCAGTTCGGCACTTGTGGCCAAAACCAGTTGAAGGGTGCAGGTGATTACGATGGTGCGGGCAATGATGATGATAAGCCGGGGCTGCATGTGTGCCACCTGTGTCGTCAGGGTCACCAAACCCCCCAGCCAGATCAGATAGGTCGCGACATTCTGCCAGCCATAGGGCGCAAGTGCGATGCGCGGCACATCGAACGGATATGGCTGAACCGGCCAGACGGGCAGGCTTTGGATGATCGACCAACCGATCATCGCGCCGATGGCAAGCCAAACATAGCCAAGATACCTTCCCATCCGCATCCGGCCGGGGCGCAAACAGACCGCCAGAATGCCAATGCCCGTCAGGATCGCCAGAATACCAAGCGCCCATGGCCGCAACCCACCGAGCAATATCGGGGCAAGGATGATCTGTGCCATCAGGCAAATTTGCGCCAGCCAGAACATCAGGTTTTACCAATCTGCTTTGAAATCAACATCTTTAGCCTAACGCAATATTCGCATTCTGTCGCGCGACATGCGCGAGGGGGCATGCGATGAAAGGGGATGTTTCGTGCTTCACTGATCAGGTTGGACGCGAAATACCAGCGCGCGGGCAAAGGATGCCTTTGCCGGTCTGGTTGGTGCTTTCGGGCAATCTTGTGATGGGGGTGTCGCTTTGGCTGATTGCGGCAGGCGGGATGGCCGCCAAGCTTATCTTGTTGGGGTTCTGGATTGCGATCCTTTGTTGTTACGCCCGCCCGGTTCGGTTGGCGCCGGGGGTGCTTGCCGGCAGTTTGGTGCTTGCCGGGCTGATCGGGGTCATTGCGACGGGTAACGGGGCAAACATCGAAAAGCTGCGCCTGATCGGGAACCTTTTGATTTTGCCGGTTGGGCTTCTGGCCGGGGTTATGATCGGGCGCAGCTGCTTGCGGGTGATGATCCCTGTTTTTGCGCTTTATCTGCTGCTTTCAAGTTCGTTTCAAATGACGCATGAGGGCTTGCGCCTTAATCAGCCATTTCTGTTTTTGGGGGGATTTGCGCTTTGTTCGGTTGTGCGCGGGCCGGGGCGTTGGGGGCTTTCAGGTGCAAGTGCCGTGGCCATATTGCTCAGCCAAACCCGCATTGCGGTGTTGGCGATGGTGGTCAACCTGATCGGGATGGTTCGATTAACAAGTGCGATGACATGGCTTGTTGGCAGTGTTGCGATTGGCGTTGCCGGATGGGTGGGGGTATCCTATTTGCCGCGCCTGTTTCTGACCCATGGCAGTGGCCGGTTGGTCTTTTGGCAGGATTTCTGGGATCTGTGGCAAAATGGATCAGTCTGGCAGAAATGGCTTGGTTTCGGGGCCGGATCGGTGGAAGAAATCCTGTCTGGCTATCAATCCTTTGCATCCTTTGGCGCACTTCATAACGATCATTTTCGTATGCTGTTTGAAACCGGCATGGCCGGGATTTTGTTATGGGTCACGGGATGGGGCGTGATGATTTGGGCTGTGCGGCATGTGCGGCTTGCGGTCTGTATCCTGGTTTCGGTGATGCTGACCATGGTGACGGATAATACGTTGAATTACGGGCATTATCTGATTTGTTGTGGCATGGCCGCCGGGATTGCTGCGCAGGAGAGATCAGATCATGGATAGAGACCGCCTGACCGATATCCGCAATCGCGTGCTGGCCCACATGACCCATGACGATTTTGCCGGCAGCGATCCGTTTGACGGGCTTGAAAGTGCAATATTTCGCAAAAGCGGCCTTGGGCGGTTTCGGTTGGGGCGGCTGGTTTGGTTACAGGCGATCAAGCGTGGCCCGGATGTTTTGCGCAAGGCTGCAAACATTCCGCCGATGGTTAATCCCAAAACACTGGCCTTGCTGGGCGGGGCGGCGGATGGCGTGGTGTTGTGCGATGTTCGCAAGCGTTTGCTTGATTTGCAAAATCCCGATGGGGGATGGGGATATCCGTTTGAATGGCAGGCGCGTGCATTTCACGCCAAACGCCATCAAAGCAACGCCATTGTCACAAGCTTTGTCGTGGATGGTTTGCGTCAATCCGGTGTGGCAGAAAATGATGCCAAGCTTGTTCAAGCAGCACGGTTTATTGAAAACAAGCTTTGGCGGGGCGAGTATTTTGCCTATTTCGATCACAGCGATGTTGAAATTCATAATGCCAGTCTGTGGGCGGCATTTGCCTTGCATCGGATCGTTGGAACCAATGAAAAAAGCATGCAGGCGATCAAGCGCGTGATAAGCGCACAAAAGGCCGAAGGCAGTTGGGCCTATGGCATGCGATCCCATCACCGGTTCGTCGATGGTTTTCACACGGGGTATATTCTTGATCTGCTGGATCGGTTTCGGGCGTCCGGCATGAACGGGCTTGGCGACGCAATTGCCCGTGGATGGCAGTTTTATCGCGCAGAATGTTTTGATCGGGATGGTCTGCCGCGCAGTTTTGCCGGGCGGGATGGCTATCTTGATGCCCATGCGGTGGCGCAAGGAATGGCAAGCGTGATCCGGTTTGGCGATGTGCAGGGGGCGATCCGGGTGGCAGATCGGGCGGCAGAGACACTTTTTGATCCAGCGCGTGATCTGTTCTTTGCCGGGATTGACAAAGACGGTCGCCCGGATTGCCGCCATTATATGCGCTGGACACAAGCCTGGATGGTCTGGGCGCTGTCAATCGTGATAGAAAACACCCATCGCAACATGCCAAACCCGCAAGATCAAACCATGCCGACTTTTGATGCCCAAAAACCGCTTTCCTTTGATCATCCCGATCCGGACCGCCCGACGACGGAGGCGGAATTACGCACATTGCCCGAACCGGCATTTTGCGGGCTTTATGACATAACACGTGCCGCAGCATCGCGGGCAAAGGCCGAAGGGGCGATGGAAACGCTTTATGGCCTGACGCGCGGTATGAAGACATTGCAACGGATTGGCGCAGAGCGGGGAATTTTGCTGGTTGCAAAACGGACAGGTTTTCTTACGGGGACCGGGATAAAAGTTCCTGACGATTTTGACCGGATGGGAGATAAAGAAATCCGCAAGCTGTTTGGCGATGATAACTAGCCCGCGCCGCGCAATGTTGCGGGCTGGATGGCTTTGGGCCATAAACACCCGGTATTCCCAGACCAAAGATGGCAAATGATGTCTGACGCCTTTCCCGCCCTGCCGATTGATGCTGTCCTGCCGGATGTGATTTCTGTGCTGGAAAACGCGACCAATGCGGTTTTGCAGGCCCCGCCCGGTGCGGGTAAGACGACCAAGGTGCCCTTGGCGTTGCTTGATTGCGCCTGGCGCGGGGATCAGAAAATCATCATGCTGGAACCCCGGCGTCTGGCCGCACGTGCCAGTGCGCGGCGTATGGCGCAATTGCTGGGCGAGGCGGTTGGCGGGCGTGTGGGCTATCGCGTGCGGTTTGATCGCAAGGTTTCGTCTGATACCAAAATCGAAGTCGTGACCGAGGGTATCTTGGTGCGCATGATACAGGATGATCCCGAATTAACCGGTGTTGCCGCCATCCTGTTTGATGAATTTCATGAACGGTCGCTTGATGCCGATCTTGGTTTGGCGCTGGCGCTTGAAACGCAAGGGGCGCTTCGTGATGACCTGCGCATTGTGGTGATGTCGGCAACACTTGATGGCGGGCCGATAGCATCGCTTATGGGGGATTGTCCGGTAATCACATCCGAAGGGCGTGCTTACCCGGTTGAAACCAGATACATCCCGCCCAAACCCGATAAATGGGGCAATGTCCGCATTGACGTCGAAATGACAGCGGCGATCAAAACAGCCCTTCGCGAAGAAAGCGGGTCGATCCTTTCATTCCTGCCGGGGCAGGGCGAAATCACCCGGGTTGAAAGCGCGCTTAAGGATGCGGTGGGAAGTGACGTTATCGTTGCACCGCTTTATGGCGCGATGGATGCCAAGGCACAGGATATCGCGATCCAGCCGGCCCCGGCTGGCAAACGCAAGGTGGTGCTGGCGACCGCCATTGCCGAAACGTCCTTGACCATTGATGGCATCCGGGTGGTTATTGATAGCGGATTGCAACGTTTGCCACGCTTTGATCCCGCATCGGGCATGACGCGGCTGGTGACGGTCAAATCATCACAAGCCAGTGCCGAACAACGCCGCGGGCGTGCCGGGCGACTGGAGCCGGGCGTGTGTTATCGCCTTTGGCCAGAAAACGAACATCGGGCGCGTGCGCCCTTTACCGCACCCGAAATATCCGAGGCCGATCTGGCGCCGCTGACCCTTGAACTGGCGCGTTGGGGGGTGACGGATCCCGCAACGCTGCCGTGGTTGGATGTGCCAGACGCGGCCAAGATCAGTCAGGCACGCGATGTCTTGCGCGGGCTTGAGGCGATTGATCACGATAACCGCATTACGCCGATGGGAACGGCGATGGCCGGTTTGCCGGTGCATCCGCGCTTGGCGCATATGATGTTGCGCGGGGCGGGCTTGGGGCTTGAACAATCTGCCTGCGCGTTGGCGGCCTTGTTATCGGACCGCGATTTTATGCGCGGGCGCGGGGCGGATTTGCGCATCCGGGTTGAGGCGATCAAACAGGGACGGGCACCGAAAATGATATCGGAGGCCGCCAAACAACTTGCCCGCCGCTTGCGCGATGCAGTCAAGCAGGGCGGGTTGGCAAAACCCGATACCACGCACGTGGATCGCGCCGATGAGGTCGGCTTGTTACTGGCCTTTGCCTATCCCGACCGGATCGGGGAGCGGCGAAAAGGTGCGGATGCGCGTTATCGTTTGTCGGGCGGGCGCGGGGGTGTTTTGCCCAATGAAGACAGCCTGGCAAGTGAACCCTATATTGCGGTGACCGAACTGGATGGGCAGGCGCGCGAAGCCAGAATTTACCTTGCCGCGCCGGTTGCACGCGCCACCCTTGAAACCCATTTTGCCGATCAGATTTCCGAGGGCACGGAGGTTTTCTGGGACAGCCAAAGTGATGCGGTTCAGGCCCGTTGGCAACGCCGGATCGGCGCACTGGTTCTGGAAGAAAAAGCCACCCATGATGACGCCGATCCCGATGCGATTGCAACGGCGATGATCGAAGGTATCCGCAAGATCGGCCTGCATTGCCTGCCGTGGGATAAGGCATCGGAAAGCCTGCGCGAACGGTTATCCTTCCTGCATCGGGTCGATGGGGATCACTGGCCCGATATGTCTGATGACGGGTTGCTTGGATCGCTTGAAGACTGGTTGGCGCCCTATTTAACCGGGATCACCAAACGCGGGCAACTTAAACAGATCAATCTGTCCGAGGCCTTGCTTGCCGGGATTGACTGGAACCAGCGACAGGAACTTGATCGCCTTGCACCCACCCACTGGCAGGTGCCGACGGGCTCAAACATCCGCATTGATTATCGCGGTGAAACACCGGCCCTTCCGGTGCGCATGCAGGAAATGTTTGGCGCAACCGAAACGCCAAAGGTCGCCGGCGGCAAGGTCGCCGTGACCTTGCATCTTCTATCACCGGCCCAGCGGCCCATTCAGGTGACAAGCGATTTGATCGGGTTCTGGAATGGATCATACGCGCAGGTCAAGGCCGAGATGAAGGGACGCTATCCCAAACATTATTGGCCCGACGATCCCTTGGTCGCCGAGCCAACGCGTCGGGTCAAAAGCCGGATGTAGGTTTCTGCCTGAAATCAAAGATGGCGGGAAAGCCAGTCCGCCGCCTTGAGCATGCGGGCATCATCGCCAAAGCGACCGATAACCTGCAAGCCGACGGGCATATTATTCGGGCCAGACAGGCCCGGAATGTTGATGCAGGGCACACCAGAGAATGTCCAGATGCGGTTAAAAACCGGATCACCCGTGGCATTCAGCCCAACCGGCGCTTCGCCCGGGGCACTTGGGCAGATCAGGATGTCGAGATCCCCCATGGCATCGGACAGCGCTTTGCGACTGCGTATTGCCTGATCAACGGCCTTGTCATAATCAGAAGTCAGAACTTTCATCCCGGCATCAAACCGTTCGCGGAACTTTGCGCTGACCTGATCGGGGTGGTTTGAAACGTCATAAAGACCTGTGAAGCTGACTTCGTAATCCATCGCAAGGCCATGGGCATTCGCAAGCGTTGCGAAGATATCGGGTAGAGCGAAGCTGGAAGTTTTTGCACCGGCTTTGCCCAGTCTGATCACGGCATCTTCGATCAGCGATTGTGTCGATGCCTCGGCCGCATCCCATTGCGGTGTCTGGCAAAAACCGATGGTGGGAACGAAATCATCATGATCCTGATGAATGTCGAGTTCGGGGCGTCGTCCAAGGATAGAGGCAAGGAAACCGGCATCCTTCACCGTGCGGGTCATAACCCCGAGGTGATCCATCGATGGCGCGAGGGGACGGATGCCGGTTAACGGCAAGAAGCCGTAACTGGGTTTGTAGCCAACAACGCCGCAAAACGACGCTGGCCGGATGATTGATCCTGCTGTTTGAGTGCCGAGTGCCGCAGGGACATGATAATCCGCAACCGCAGCGGCCGAACCGCTGGATGATCCACCGGGTGTGCGGGTCAGATCGTTGGGATTGGCGGTTTTGCCCGGTTGGAAATAGGCAAACTCTGTGGAAACTGTTTTTCCCAACGGAATGCCGCCGGCGCGCCGGATTGTCGCAACGCAGGCGGCATCCTGTGCTGGTTGGTGACTGGCGTAAATTTCCGATCCGTAGCCGGTCGGCATATCAAAGGTATCAATCAGATCCTTGATGCCGATTGGCAGCCCGGACAAGGGACCGGCGTCAGGGGCACTTGCCCGTGCCTTGGCACTGTCTGCATCTATGTGCATCCATGCGCCAACATCGCTTTCACGTTCGCAAATACGTTCCAGACAGGATGCCAGAAGCGTTTCGGGGGTCAATTCACCGTTGGAAATCGCGTGGACAGCGTCAAGGACTGACAATCTGTTTGAATGTGACATCATTGATTGTTCCAGTTTTCAGCCAGTGTCCGGTAAATGCTGACGGCTTCCTTGATCAGCGAGACATAACAAAATTCGTCAGTCTGATGGGCCATGGCGGCTTCGCCCGGGCCAAGAATGACCGTCGGGGCAAAGTCATAGGCACGGGTGAAAATCGATGCATCTGTGAAATAGGCGGCAGTCTTGTTGGCAATCGGTTCGTCACGCAGTGGTGCGACGACGTCGAAGACTGACTGCATCCACGGGTTTTCCGGCGAGGTCCAGACCGGTTCAAGATTGACCGTCGGGGTCAATGTTACCTCGTCACCCAGATAGGACGCGAGCTGTTCAAGAATGACTGCGTTATCCTGACCGGGGATCGTTCGCACATCGATGCCGATTTCTGCACGGTTGGGGACGGAATTGACGTTAATGCCGCCATCAACCGTTCCGACATTCAAGGTCGCAGGCCCCATGACAGGATGGCGTGCAACGTTGAAGTCAAAATCTTCAAGCTTGGCGATTGCACGCGAAGCCTTGTAGATGGCATTGACACCAAGTTCGGGCATTGAACCATGCGCGGTGACACCCTCGGTCGTGGCTTTCATCCACAAGGCCCCCTTATGGCCGACATAGGGGTAGTTTGATGTCGGTTCGGCGACGACAATTGCCCCGGCCTTGCCAATTGCATCATCAAGGCCCGCGAGATAGGCCGCACCTTCGCATCCGGTTTCTTCACCTGCGGTGATCAACAGGACCACCCCCGGACCCTTGGCCAGATCCGAAGCAATTTCAATCACGGCGGCGACAAATGCAGCAACACCGGATTTCATGTCGCTTGATCCGCGACCATAAAGCTTATCCCCGACCATTTCGGCATCAAACGGGGGGATAGACCACTCGGTATGGCCAAGTGGTACGGTATCAAGGTGACCTGTAAAGCAGATCGGGGGACAGGTATCTGTCCCGCCGATCCGCGCAATCAGGTTTGTGCGCCCCGGTGCAAAGTCGTAATAGGAAACATCAAAGCCGTTGTCGGCCAAAAGGTTTCCAACAAATGTAACGCAGTCCTGTTCCGGGTTGACCGGATTGACTGTTTGAAAGCGGATCAGTTGACGCGTCAGTTCGACAGCATCAATTTGTGTGTTGGGCACGATGTCTTCCCTGTGTTCCTGGTATCCGGATTTGCCGATTTAGCGGCTTAGCCGAAGTAAGCTTCGTGAACTTCCTTGTTCTGGGAGAGTTCCTGTGCCGTCCCTTGGGCAACGACGCGCCCTTGCGACATGACATAGCCGTAATGGGCAATAGCCAGGGTTTGATGCACGTTTTGTTCGACAAGAAACACCGTGATGCCCTGATCGTTGATCCGTTTGATGATGTTGAAGTTCTCTTTGACAAAGAGCGGGGATAAACCCAAAGACGGTTCGTCAATCAGAAGAACTTTCGGAGCGGCCATAAGGCCACGGCCGATCGACACCATTGCCTGTTCCCCGCCAGACATCGTGCCAGCCAGCTGGTTGCGGCGTTCTTTCAGGCGCGGGAAAATTTCAAAGACCTGATCTATGCGATCTCGCAGGATGGACTGGGTATTTTCCTGATAGCCGCCAAGTCTGAGGTTTTCGACGACCGTCATTTTCGGGAAGACCTTTCGGCCTTCGGGAATGCAGGCAACACCTGCGGAAATAACCTTGTGCGTGGGCAAGCCGATCAAGCTTTGGTCATCGACCAGAATGTCGCCCGATCGCGGCGGTGTCAGCCCCAGAATGGCACGAATGATCGTTGACTTTCCGGCACCGTTCGAGCCCAGCAGGCAGGTGATTTTCCCCGCAGGAATCGTAAGAGATACGCCTTCGAGGACGTCTGCGGAATCATAGGCCGCATAGATATCTTTGATTTCAAGTGCACTGGCTGTCGCCATGGTCATTCTCCCCCCAAATAGGCTTCCTGGACAAGCTTGTCAGAGGCGACCTCGCGATATGCGCCTTCACAAATTTTCTGTCCGAAATTCAAAACAATGCACTTGTCTGTGACGCGTTCGATCATGCCCATTTCGTGTTCGACCAGAATGATAGACAAGCCATCGATCATTTCGCGTACTTCGAGGATATCGTCCATCAGTTCGCGGGTTTCTTCGTGGGTCATGCCCGCCGAAGGTTCATCAAGCAGAAGCAGACGGGGATGGCTGATCAACGCACGACAGATCTCGATCCGGCGACGATCGATCATCCGAAGGCTGCCGACCGGTTCAAACATTTTATCAGCCAGGGCAGGATCAAAAATCTCCAGAAGCTTGCGGGCTTCTTCATAATTTTCCCGAATTTGCGCCTTTAGCGCCTTTCGCTGGAAGATATTGAACATAATCCCCTGATTAAGGCGCTTGTGGTTGCCGATCATGATGTTGTCAAAGATCGACAATTCAAGGCACAAGCGTGACCGCTGGAATGTACGTGCCACACCGGCTTCGTAGACCTTCTGGGCCGGCCAGTTGGTGATGTCCTGGCCAAGAAACTCGATCTTGCCGCCATTGGCGGCATAAATGCCGGTCAGAACGTTGAATGAGGTCGTTTTACCGGATCCGTTGGGGCCAATCAGGCCGACGATCTGACCGTTGGTGAGTTCCATGTCAAACTGATTGAGGGCGATCACGCCGCCAAATCGGCGGGTCAGTCCGTGAAAGGACAATACGGTTTCGTTTTGCTGGGCCATATCAACCTCTCCAGCCTGGAATGTATGCACGCAATCCGCGCGGCAAAATGCCCTGCGGACGGAACAGCAGGATCAGGATCATTACAACTGCATAGATCAGGAACCGGTATTCCTGAATCACCTGAAGCTTTTCAGGCAACAAAACAACCAGTCCGGCAGCAAGAATGGTGCCCCACAGGCTTCCCATGCCGCCAAGCAGTACAATGGACACCAAAATGAGCGAGTCAGAGAATGCGAAGTTCGACGGAGCAATAAAACCAAGCATCATGGCGTAAAGTGCACCGGCAGTTCCGGCGAGGAAATTACCAACCGTAAAGGAAAGTATCTTCCAGCGTTTGATGTTGATGCCAAAGCAGGCCGCGGCCGTTTCATCAAGGCGGACGGCGTCAAAATTCAAGCCAATCCATGACCGTTCGATCCGGCGCATCAGGGCAAATGTCAGCATGACCATGACCAAGGCCAGGATCACGTAATTCATATAAAAAGAGATTTCGAGATTTTCGGTCAGTTCGATCCCGTTATTGAAATCCCAGCCAAACAAATTCATCCCGGAAACGCCAAGCCCCTGCGGGCCGCCCAGCGTGTCGTTGACTTCAAGGAAGGTACGGAACAAAAGGCCGAATGCGATGGTGACAACAGCGGCATAGTGGCCACGTGTGCGCAATACCGGGATGATCAGGATAGAACCGACAAATGCGGCAATAATACCCCCGAGAATGATGACCAGAACCATCGGGACGGATGTTCCACCCATGACCGCGGCGGTATAGCAACCGACACCAAAAAATGCAGCACCGGCAAAGTTCACCACACCCGTATAACCAAACTGCATGTTAAGGCCGCAACATGTGATGGTATAAAGCAAAACGGTTGCGATCATCAGCAACGGGAAGTGGTCTTCGCGGAACCAAAAGGCAACAACAATTGTTGCAGCAATGACGGCGATGTTCATCAGTCGTTCATTGCGCGAAAGGCATTCGGAAATTGTTTTGGTCATGCCGAGTTTTGCACTGACGACGACCAGAACAGCCGCAAGAACAAGCAAGGCAAAAATCTCGGTTTGTTCTTCGATTGCGATGAAGGTGATCACGAAAGCCGCACCCAGCACAGCCAGAAACGCGATGACCAGTTTGTCTTTGAAAGATTGCGTCATGGTGTCAGACCCTTTCGCTCGTTTTCTCGGCGATCAGGCCGGTGGGGCGCCAGGCAATGATGGCGATAACGACTGCGAAGGCGAAAACATCTTTGTAGGCACTGGCAAATGGAAGGGCGACAGCGCCCAGCGTTTGCAAGCCGGCAAACAGAAAGCCGCCCAGAATGGCGCCATAAATATTGCCAAGGCCGCCAACGATGGCCGCACTAAAGCCGATCACGCCAAGGAGCAGCCCCATACCGAAATTGATCTCGTTGTAGTAAAGGCCGTTCATCACACCGGCGAACGCTGCAACCCCTGAACCAAGCGCAAAGGTCAAAAGCACGATCATCTTGAAATTGATGCCCATGCATTTGGCTGTTTCCTCATCCTGGGCAACGGCACGAATGGCAAGTCCAAGTCGGGTGCGGTTGATCAGCACATTCACCGCGATGATGACCAGTAACCCGCCAATCAGAAGGATCGCGCTGTCCGTACGCAGCGTGAATGACCCGATCGACCATGAATCACTTGGCAACAGGGCCGGGAAATGTTTGGGGTTGGAGCCGTCCGGATAGAACAGGCGAATGGCTTCGCGCAGAACCGTACCCAGCATCAAGGTAACAAGCAGCGTGTTAAGCGGGGGTGCCGACTTCAATGGAAGAACCAGATAACGCGCAATCAGCGCACCCAGTATCGCCATTGAGCCGATTGCGATCACCAGAACGCCGACAAGTTGAAGGAACGCATTGTCGATACCGATGGCGGTCATACCAAGATAGGTTGAAAAGCCCGCAAAGGTGCCAACCATCAGAACGTCACCATGTGAAAACTTGATGACATCAAGCACACCGAAAAACAGCGTGAAGCCAACAGCAACAAGGGCATACATCATCCCAAGCATCATGCCGTTAACGACAAACTGACCGAGAAGGCCCACATCCATGGCCAACCTACCTCTTTGATCTATTAAATGAAAATTATTGCGATCGAAAAACGCGCTACTCCCTGCGCCACAAGGGGCAGGGAGTAGCTGTGTCAGGCAAAACTATTTGCCAGCAAGCTTGCGCGTGCCGTCGGCATACTCGCTGTCTTCCCAAACGACCCATTTGCCGTCCTGGACGACATATTTGGTGATGGCAGCAACGGTGTTCTGACCATGATCATCGAACGAAATTTCGCCCACGATGGAATCATAGCCCTGAATGCCGGAAAGATATTCGGTCAGCTTTTTACGATTGGGACCAACTTCTTCGATCCCGTCCAGAATCAGGTTCGTCGCCGCAAAGGCAAACGGCCCATAGGCTTCTTCTGATTCTGCAAAACCGGCTGCCTGATATTTCTCGGTAAAATACTGGCCGCCAGGCAATTTATCGACAGGTGCGCCTTCGAGGAAGCTTACAATGCCATCGGACAATTCCGGGCCGACGCCATCAATAAAGGAATCGGATTTGATACCCGATACGCCCTGGAACTGGGCCGTAATACCAAGCTTTTCCATCTGCGCACGGATACGTACGCCAAGCGGGGTCAGGCCCCCGAAATAGATCACGTCCGGATTGAGTTGCTTGGCTTTGGTCAGTTCGGCTGTGAAGTCCTGCTGGTCCGAGGAAACGCCGAAATCAGCAAGAATTTCACCACCATACTGGGTCAGGTATTCGGAAAAATACTTGTGATGGCCTTTGCCATAGTCGGTCGTGTCATGAATGATGACCCAGGTTTTGTAGCCTTGGTCCGTCATGAATTTGGCAGCAACGTCATTCTGGTTGATCATCGTGCCGTTTACACGATGAATTTCCTTGTAATCGTTGCCATAGGTTACGTCTGGCAGAACCGCGCCCCATACAGACATCGGCAGGTTGAACTTGTGGTAAATGTCAACCGCGCCCATTGCCACGGCTGAACAATAGTGTCCTACAAGGCCAATGATGTTTCGATCTGCTGCAATCTTGGTTGCGACCTGAACGCCGACATTCGGTTTGCATTCGGAATCCATGGCAACGAGTTCGTATTCGTATTTTGCTTCCGGATCGGCATTGCGCAGCTGAACAGCAAGTTCTGCAGAGTTACGACCCCCGACGCCAATCGCGGAAACGCCGCCGGTCAGCGGGCCGATAAAGGCGACTTTTACTTTGTCTTTCGCATCGGCAACGCCAGCCCCAACCGTAAGTGCCATCGCAATGGCAATCGCCGAAGCGGTCGATTTACGTAGAATTTTCATTAAGTTAAGCCCCCTGTTGGCTTTTTAGAATACAACTCGCAGGGGCCCTGTTCAGACCCCCTGAGGTTTCGCCAGCCACATCGATAAGATGTTTTTTGTTTCTTCCCGAACCTGGGGCTATGTGCCCGGCCACCTTATGAATGGTGGATATTCCGACTCAGCCAGCAGGGGCATACTGACCAATGCTTTCTTATTGGTCAAGTGACTTGACCAATAAGAAAGTAATTTTCCTCAATGAGTTTGGATCCTAGAAGGTCGGGGGCGTGTTGACCCACAAAACGCGGGTCTCTTTATCTGTCGGATTGCGGTAACCATGGGGTAAGCGTGACGGGAAGAAAAATGAGTCACCGGGCTTCAAATGATATTCGGTGCCATCAACATTCAGATCAAGCTCTCCCTCAAGGATGTAGCCAAGTTCTTCACCTTCATGAATGATTGTACCGGAACTGCCGCCACCAGCGCTGACAATATGGATGGCCCCGAAAAGAAGGTTTCCCGATGAAGGGGAAATCAGTGTTTCAAGGCTTACGCCTTCACCGGGGCGAATATTGCTGGTGTGGAGAACCTGACGCGTTCCGGCACGCGAGACGATGCTTGTGTTGTTTTCGCTAAACAGATTGCTGATCGACGTTTCCAGAACGGCAGCAATACGGTGCAAGAGTTGCAGCGACGGCTTGACTTTATCGTTTTCCAGTTTCGAGAGAAAACCTTCGGAGCATTCGACTTGCTTTGCCAGGTCGCAAAGACGCATGCCTTTGAGTTTGCGCGCGTGGCGAAGTTTGATGCCGATTGGAAATGTTGAGTCCGTCATGATTAAATCCAGCCGTATTCGTATGTCATGGTAGGCCGTCAGATATGTGCAATTTCACAAGAAGTGATTGATTATAAATCCGACTTTTTATATCCGCCAATCATGAGCCGGAACGGAACGATTGTGCAAGTCTTCTGGATAGAAATAGTTTTTTCGTTGCAACTTCTTTTGTGTGTTACCAGCGCGAGACGTTATCTGGTATAGCTGATTTCAAGTACTTCCAGCTCGTCCTCGCCCGCAGGTGTGCGCACTGTAACGACGTCGCCGACACCCGATTTCATCAGGGCACGCGCGACCGGGGAGACCCAGCTGATCTTGCCATTCAGGCTGTCTGCCTCGTCCTCGCCGACAATGCGGATGGTTTTTTCTTCGTCGCGTGAATTGACATAGGTAACCGTGGCGCCAAAGAAGATGTGGCTGTGATCGGGTTGTTCATCAGAGCGGACAACAACCGCATCTTCGATCCGTTTGCGCAGATATCGCACCCGCCGGTCAATTTCGCGCAGGCGTTTTTTGCCATAGATATAATCCCCGTTTTCCGAACGATCACCATTGCCAGCCGCCCAATGGACAACGGCAACGACTTCGGGCCGTTCCTTTTTCCAAAGGTGGTCGAGTTCGGATTTAAGGGCGTCTAGCCCTTCGGGGGTGATGTAAATCGGTCTGTCCATGCTTGGGTTTTAACCCAACTTTGTCATAGCGAAAAGGTCATAAAAAAGCAGCGACCAACCGGTGCTGATCGCTGCGCTTGATTGAAGTTCTGATCAGGATTCTTATGCCTTCGCCGTTGCACGCAGTTCCTTGTCGTCAATGGGCATATGGACAATCGCGGCAAAGACGCCAAGGGCAACCGATGCCCACCAGACGGCATCGAAATTACCCGTCATGTCATAGACAATCCCGCCCATCCATGCGCCAAAGAAGGCACCAATCTGGTGTGACAGCATGACAATGCCAAACAGGGTCGCCATATAGCGCGGCCCAAAGACCTGTGCGATCAGGCCACTGGTCAGCGGAACAGTCGAAAGCCAAAGTGCCCCCATCGATGCCGAAAACAACAGGATGGTTTCCGATGTTTTGGGCGCAAAGATAAAGATCACGATGACAATAGCGCGCATGCCGTAAATGAAAGACAGGCTGAATTTTTTGCGCCATTTTCCACCAGCCCAGCCAGCCGTCAGCGTGCCGACAATGTTAAACAGCCCGATCAGTGCCAGGCCTTCGGCGGCAACCGAACGCGGCAGGCCGCAAAGCTCGGTAAAGGTTGGCAGGTGGGTTGCGATTACCGCAATATGAAATCCACACACAAAGAAACCGGCATTGAGCAATGCAAAGCCGCGATGTTTGCGCGCTTCGTGAAAGGCTGCGACCAGTCCTTGCGGACCCATATCAGGGGTGGCGGTCGGGCTGTTGCCTTCGGCCTTGCCAGTCATGGCAAATGCCGCCGGGACAATCAGCATCGAAATCGCCGCCAGGATCACCAAAGCCGATACATAGCCAAGCGAACTGTTTAATGCCTGTGTCGTCGGGGCCATGACCAACTGACCAATGGATCCCCCGGCCGAGGCCAGACCAAGCGCAAAACTTCGTTTTTCGGCGCTGAAAACCCGGCTGATGGCGGCAAGAACAACCGGGAAACTGGTTGCGCCAACCCCGGTGCCGATCAAAAATCCCGCCGTGAGGTGCAACTCGCCAGGTGACTGTGATGTGCCCATCAGATAAAGGCCAAGGCCATAGATCACAGCCCCGCCAATCAGGGTGCGCGTCGTGCCATACCGGTCGGCAAGCGCACCGGCAATCGGGGCGGAAATCCCCCACATCAGGTTCTGGATCGCAAAGGCCAGACCAAAGGTGGCGGCATTCCAGCCCGTGTCATTGAGCATATCGGGGATAAACAGGCCAAGCGACTGGCGCACCCCAAGGTTCAATGACAGCACAAGACATCCCGCAAGCAGGACCAGCCAGGGGAACCATTTACGCGCACGCATCAAGGTCATGGCTGTCGGGCTTTGGGCCGGGGTTTGAGTGGGGCTCATAGATGTTCCTCCGGAGATTTTATACAGGGCTGTGCCCATTCGTTATGGTGATGATGAACGCGCTGGTGGCATGCGTCCAATTCATGCCCGGAATATCAAGGATGTCGATACGATCACGGGCTGCGTTCTGCGTGCAGAAACGCCGTGCCACTTGTGTGTCAGTAATGCGGTGGCGGGGCGTCGTCTTCGGGGGCGGTGCGCAGGAAGTCGGTCATGCGTTTGATATCGGACGACATCAGCTTGTTCTGACGTTCAAGCACATCAATGCGATCCCACTGCGATTTGATCATGTCTGACAGGTCACTGACGATGGTTTCCATGTGGGCAAGCTGTATTTCAAGTTCGGTGATACGGCTTTCGGTTTCTTCTTGGCTCATGGTGGGTTCTTCTTAAATTGTGTTCTGTCTTGCGTGTGGTGCGTAACATGCGATGTTGGCAGGACTGCCCGGAGCAGACCCAAGGTTCTACTCCCAAGTTTCGGACCCTAACATATCTGTAAGGCTGATGACTGATTTATCCATACTGGTTTTTGTCGGGATTATTTTGGCGCTGATTGCCATTTATGCAATCCGTTTGCGTGCAGTGCCGATGCCGACCATGACCAAGGCGGCGCGCGAAATTATTGCCTATATCCCGAACGATACCAAGGCGGTGACGGATTTCGGATCAGGGTGGGGGGATCTTGCCCTGGCGATTGCGCGCGCACGCCCCGATGTTACCGTAACAGGGATTGAACTTTCGCCCGTTCCCTATGCGATCAGCCGAATGCGCGGCATTCTGGCGGCAAAACCCAATCTGGATTTTATCCGGGCTGATTTTCGCACCCTTGATCGTGATCCGGGGGATGTTGTGGTGTGTTTTCTTGATCCCCGGATCATGCGTGATGTTGGCGATGTGTTGGCAGAGCGCATGACAGATGGCGGCATTGTCATTTCGCGAGGTTTTGCTATTCCCGGCTGGCAGGCCTTTGGCGAAATTCCGATGAAAAATGGACCGGACCGGCTGTATCTTTATCGTGTCGGGCACCACAAAGCCACCTGATCCCGCCGCCCCCGAAACCGGCCGTCAGTCTTCTTCATAGACTTTGATCAGGGCGGAATGGTCAAGGTTGCCATCGCCCATTTCGATCAATTCGTCATAAAGTTCCATCGCAAGGCGGGTAAAGGGCAACTCGACACCCAATTCGCCTTCTGAAAATTCCAGTGCCTGGAACAGGTCCTTGCGCTGGGTGACGACTTTGGCGCCCGGTTCGAAATTACGTTCAATCATCCGTTCGCCGTGTTTTTGCATGATGGTTGAATCCGCAAAGCCGCCGGTCAGGGCCGCGCGCAATTTTGCAAGATCAACACCGGCTTCATCGGCCATGGAAAAGGCTTCGGACACAGCACCGATGGTAATGCCGACAATCATCTGGTTGGCTGCTTTGGCGATTTGCCCGGAACTGACATCGCCGACATGGGTGACGCGGGCCCCCAGAACATCAAAAATACGACGCGCACGTTCGAAATCTTCGTTCGAGGCACCAACCATGATCGAAAGACTGCCGTTTTCTGCCCCGTGCGTGCCGCCGGAAACCGGCGCATCAATCCATGATCCGCCGGCATCTTCGACGGCATCGGCAAACCGGCGCGTTGCTTCGACGGATGTTGTGCCCATGTCAATCACGATGGTGCCTTCATCCATGCCATCGATGATACCATCTTCGCCCAAAAGCACATTTTCTAGGGCATCTGTATTGGCGACACAGATGATGACAATATCGGCCTCTGCTGCGGCATCGGCAGGGGTGCCCGCCGTTGCGATGCCAAGATCTTCAAAGGCATTGAGTGTTTCAGGATTGCGGGTGTTGACGGTCAGAACTGCACCGGCCTTTTCAAGATTAAGCGCCATCGGACGCCCCATCAATCCAAGACCGATGAAGGCAATGTTTTCCCCGGAAAGAGCGGTCATGACAGCAGTCCCTTTGTGTGACGATAGCAACATATGACAATCGTGAAATAGTTCAACAGCAAAGCAAAAACAGGCCGCACCAAATGGTGCGACACCGAAAAACAGTGACGGTCGGGCCATGCCACAGTCGACAGTGATCCCCAAAAAGCAGCGATTTTACGGCACATATCCGTAACGCGCGTCGAGGTCCACAAATTTAAGGTCGACAAATCTACTGTGTCCGGCCCGCCAAAAGGTCCAAAGGGTTGAGCAACCTGTTGCCTGTGTTTGCGGGACTTGCGGATTGAACCGATATGATCATGGCCGCAATCACCCTGCCTGCTTTAAAAGTCTCCAGGGCGGACATAGCGTGCTGCCATGGCGCGTTCGATTGCCGATCCGACGAGCCGATCAAGATCAAGGCGATGGCGTAGCAATTCCAGAATGCGCAATTCTTCCTGGCTGATTTCACTGTCAGACAGGACAATTTCACAGGCAAAGACATAGGCTGTTTCACGCAATTTGCGCGGCAGGGCATCGCGGATCATATCCAGCGCGCGGTCCATGCCGTCTTCTTCGCCCAGCAATTGCGCGCAATCACGGGCAACACTGGTCACACCATCATTATCAAATCCGGCAAAAATCGGAAGGTAACGGACCCGGCGGCCCATAGCAGAAAGTTCGGCATCGGTGATGTCGTTATCCGCGGCCGAAACCATAACCATTGTGTAGATCAAGGCGTCCTGATGCGAAATCACGTTGGTTACTCCTTATCGAGGATGGTTCCATAAAATGCAGTTCATCCGGACATCTGACGATTTAGTCCGGGCCGTGTGAAACCCGCCGATGATTTTGATGGTATGCTGTTAGCGGTTCATGGGCAACAGCCAAGCCGTGAAATTTATCGGATATTTCAAGGATTTTAATGATTACGTAGGCAAATCGGGGTCATTATTTCGCTGCCGATTGTACGGGCATGGGAATCCTTGGGGGGAGTTGTCCTGTGCGATCGGGAAAACAAAACTAAAAAGTGCTGCAAGCAGACAAGCACGCCGTTGGGCTTGTTGGCTACCGTCGGGGAAAATTTGGCTTTGCACTGTATGGGGTAGCAGTTATGGTCGCGCAGCGACAACAAATATGACGAATAAAGCCGCTATGGGAGATATCAACGCAATCGATTCCGTCGGTACGTTGACGGCGTTGATCCGCCACCAATGTTTACCGTCTGGAGTGTTTGATCCAGACGATAAGCGTATGCTGATAAATGCAGCGTGGCGCGACGCATTTGATGACAGTGCGCAAATCGGTGGCTGGATGCCAGCCGACGCGATTGATCATCTGTCTGATGCCCTTGCCGATCTGGCGGCCAAAGCCACCGAGATTGGCAGCTATCACCACATTGACTGTGGATTGCAGAATTCCAGATATGTTCTTTTTGGCTGGGCCTTAAGCGTCGGGCGGCGTCGCTATGTGCGGTTTACGGCAATAGATGACAATGTTCTGAGCGGCGTCGGGTCGTTGATTTCGCCGCAACCTGTGTTGCTGGTCGATTGCAAAGGGAAACTGCGCAGCGCAAACTGTGCCGCCGAGCAGCTTGCGCTTGAGATGGGGCTTGCATCACCGCTTGATCTGACACGGCCAACCGACCAGCGTGCCCTTGTCAGCAAAGACGGCCCGCAATTCGGTGCCGATAATGCCCGCACGGTACATTATGGGCAGCGGTTCTTCCTGTGGCAGTATATTGCGCTGGATGTTTGCAATTGTCTGGTGCTGTTCGGGCAGGAACGCACGCGCGAAGAAAGCTATCGCCGCGCCCTTGAACATGCGGTTCACGGAATTATCGAGCTGAATGCCCAAGGCACGATTTCTTATGTGAACGAAGAAACAGCCGCACTGTTTAGCTATGATTCCACAAGCGAACTGACCGAGGCATATTTCCGCAACCCGGTAAACTTCTATGCCAAAGAGGCCGATCTGCTTGAGTTGCGTCGTGCGCTGAAATCGGGCAAAGGTGTCCATGCCCGCGATGTCGAAATGCGCCGTCGGGATGGCAGCCAGATCTGGGTGCAGATCAATGCCACCGAAATTCGCGGCGAAGGCGGGGGATTGCTGGGCTATAGTGTTACGCTGACCGACACCAGCAAAAACCGACAGGCGGAATATGATCTTAGGCGTCGTCAGGAACGCTATCGTGCGCTTGTTCAAACCGCAGGCAGCGTGATCATGTTCCTTGATGCCGAGGGACGCATTCTTGAATATAACCGGGAATGCGAATGGACGTTTGGCTATTCCTGGATGGAGGCCGCGGGCCAGAATTTCTTTGATTTTCTTGTTGTCGACGAGGATCGTGCGCGCGTGCATATGGCTGTGCGCCGGTTGATGTCGGGCGAGATCATCAAGGATGAGGTCTTTTCGTTCAAACGCCGCGATGGTGAAATCAGATTGCTGCAATGGAATGCGCGTGCGCATTTCGGCGAAGATGGCGATGTTTCCGGCGTGATCTGCATCGGACAAGACGTTACAGAAAAGCTGTCTGTCGAACGCGCCCTTCGTCATGCCGAAGAAAAATTCCGCGGGATTTTCGAAAACTCTGCCGAAGGGCTTTATCAGTGCCTGCCGCTTGGATCTGTCCTGTCGGCCAATCCGGCTTATGTGAAGATCCTTGGCTATGAAACGGTTGATGATCTTTTAAGTAACTCCACAGGCGGCAGTCTGAATTACGTTAATCCCGTCAGCCGTTTGCGCTTTACCGGGCGGTTGTTGCGCGATGGCGAGGTTCACGGTTTTGAAACCGAGATGCGCCGGGCGGATGGCAAGATCATCTGGGTCGAAGAAAACGCCCGTCTGGTACGAGATGACAAAGGGCGCCCGGTTCTGATTGACGGGTCGATCACCGACATTACCGACCGCAAACGTAGCGAGGCCCGCATTCAGTTCCTGGCCCATCATGACGGGTTGACGGGGCTCCCGAACCGTACCCTGTTTCAGGAACGCCTGGCGGCTGCCGTCGAACGCAGCAAACGCGAAAAACGCGATTTTGTGTTGATGATGTTCGATCTTGATAACTTCAAGGATATCAATGACACGCTGGGGCATCCTATCGGAGACCTACTCTTACAGGGAGTAGGGGAACGCATGCGGGTTTGCTTGCGCAATGAGGATGTGGTCGCGCGTTTGGGCGGGGACGAGTTTGCCGTTCTGATCCACGAACCGGGAACGGCCGAGGAAGTCACCTTTGTCGCCCAGCGTCTGATTGAACGTATTTCCGAACGCTTCATGCTTGATGGCAACGAAGTGCAGGCGTCAACATCTGTCGGGATTTGCATGTATCCGCAAGATGGGCGTGATGAAAAAGACCTGCTGCGCAATGCCGATCTGGCGCTTTATTGTTCGAAGGCCGAGGGGCGCAACCGCTATCACTTCTTTGAGCCCCGCCTTCAGGTCGAGGTTCAGGAACGCAAGGCGATGGAACGCGATCTGAGCCATGCCATTGAAAATGACGAGCTGGAGCTTTTTTATCAGCCGATCATTGAAGTTGGCGGGCATCGCATCATCGGCATGGAAGCATTGGTGCGCTGGTTCAATCCGTCACGCGGGCAGGTCAGTCCGGTGGAATTCATCCCGGTGGCAGAACGCATGGGCATCATTGCCGACATCGGCAAATGGGTGTTGAAACGGGCCTGCGAACAGACCAAGGCATGGCGCGATGCCGGGTATGGCGAACTGACCATTTCGGTCAATTTGTCGCCGCTTGAACTGGCACGCCATGAAGACCTGATTGAAAGTGTCGGTGATATCCTGGCGCGGACCAAGCTTGATCCCCATCAGTTGCAGTTCGAAGTGACTGAAGGTGCGGTGATGGACAACCCGCGTGAAGCGGCCATCACGCTTGGTATCTTGCGCAATCAGGGCATTCGCATCGCGATTGATGATTTTGGCACGGGCTATTCGTCGCTTGCGTATCTCAAACGTTTTCCGGTCGACAAAATCAAGATCGACCGGTCCTTTATCATTGATATTGAAAATTCGGATGGTAATGCCGCCATCGTGCGTGCGGTGGTGTTCCTGGCGCGATCCTTTGGCATGGCGGTCAATGTTGAAGGCATCGAAACCCAAACCCAGCTTGAACATATCGCATCCGAAGGCGTTGACGAAGTTCAGGGATTCTATTTCAGCCAGCCGATCAACGCGACGGATATGGAAAACCTGTTGAAAGTCAATCTGACGTCGCCGGTGCGTATTCCGGTCAGCCGAGCCTGAGCAGTTCATCAGGTCCATCAGCTCCGTCAAATCCATCCGGGCATCAATTCGAACAAAAAAAGCGCACCGGGTTTTATTCCGGTGCGCTTTGCGGTTTATGGGGTGCCTGGTGTTCAGGCCGCGTTTTGGTGCACGGGCTCGCCGGCAACCTTGCACAGTTTGTCGCGGTCTATGTGCATGGTCGATGGCATGCGCGGGTTTCGCACAATTGCCCCTTCGCGTTTGAGATTGGCAATCATGCGGCTGGCCGTTTCGGTCGTGGTTGCAACGATATTGCCAAGCTTTTCCCGGTTGGGCAGCGACACCAGATCATTATGTGCCGACCAGAGCAGGAACCGGCAAATCCGGCGCATGGCCGATCCGGTGCCAAAGCTGATTTTGAGTTGCTGACCATCCATCACCTCGCTGGCCAGAAGCGATGTCACCGCAGCCTGTGTGCGCGGATCATTTTGCTGGGCCAGACGGACACGCTGGATGGGCACACGCAACAGGACCGATGGCGCGATGGTTTCGATCAACAAAGACCGGTCGGTCACAGCCAGCATTTCAAGGCCGATCACATCAGACGGGCGATAGACCCGGCAAACCTGTCTTTCGCCTTGTTCGGTATATCGGCACCTAAGCGCCAGCCCCGATTGCAGGATATAGACAAAATTGTGGTCTTCGCTGTGATGGCCGATGCTGGCATCCGATGGCAATGTCAGTGCCGGGGATTCAGCAAGTTTTTCAAACAGATGTAAGGCGTCGTTTTTGTTCATGGGGATCTCCCATTGGCAAATTTCCAGATACGCGGCAAAGCTGTCGCGTATCGACACCAGTCTATGGACCCGGAAAATCATCCGGGAATGCGCCTGTATCGGCGGGCACGCGCAGGTTTCCAGTCACATATGCGATGGGCGTTGGACGCAATAAGGGCGTAAACGGCCGACATGCGCAGAAATGGAAACCGCGATCAGATGATCCGGGGCGGGGCACGCGGGGATGCTGCAATCGGGCAGAAATCATGCAGGCGTGCAGTGATATGAAGGGCTGTGACCTTGTTGGAAAGTTCGACAAGGTGAATGATCGGCAATTCCGGTTCGACCGGCATGCCGACCACATGATTGCCCAATCCGCAACTGGCACACTGGAAACCGTCAAAGGCGTCCGAACTGTGCGGCGACGGGCGCCCGTTTTCGGCCAGTTCGGCGGGTACCGAAATGGTTTTGATACCGTTGGCAGTACAGATGATCAGGGGGACATAGTTGCGCGGACCATCGACACCGGTTTCAATGCCGGCCGGTTCGGCAGCAAAGGCAACAGGCGCGTGCATGAAGCCAAACAACAGGCCATTGACCAGCAAAAGCCACGCCACAAAAAGTGATAGCGTGCGTCTGGCAGCCAAGCAGTTGAGAGGCGTGAAATACACGGGCTTCGTCCCACCTTCAAAGACAAGAACATATTCCGTTCTTTGGATTTTGAATAAACCCCTGAAACCCGTGTGTCAAAGCCTCGTATTGTGAACCAGTTATCAATATTTCTTTATAATCATTCTGATATGCCGGGGTAGGCCCGGCATACACTGGTTTAGGCCGCTGCCTTGCGAGCTGATCGGGTCATGGAAAGACGTAACATCACCACCCCGGTAATCGCCACCATGCCGCCAAGAATGGTCAGGATATCAGGGGCAATGCCGCTAAGACTCCATGCAAGGGCGACAGCAATCGGCGGGACGAGATACAGGAAGTTCGCAGCCGATGCCGGGCCGAAATGGCCAATGGCGTAGCTCCAGGTCGCATAGCCAAGTGATGCCGATATCAAGCCCAAAAACATAACAGCTGAGATCACCGAAACCGGGGCGACACTGATTTGTGCCATGCCATCAGGCAACCACGGGGTCAGCCAAAGCGCACCGGTGATCAGCGTCCAGCAGGTGCAGGTGCCCGGGCCATAACGGGCAATCACGCCGCGCACCAATACGAAATAGCTGGCAGACAGGATGGATGCCAAAAGGATCAATGAGCTGCCATTGCCAAATGTCATCGGGCCGGGCTGGCCAAGGGCAATCAGGATCACGCCGGAAAAACTGACAATGGTGGCAATCCACGCCCCAAGCCCGAACCGGTCGCGCAGGAAAAATGTTGCCATCATCGCCGTCCAGATCGGCAGGGTATTGATGATAAAACTTGCCGCACCGGGTGATACGGTTTGCTGCCCGGTATTAAGCAGCCAGTTATAAATGCTGATCCCCAATGCCCCGCCAAGGCCAAGGCGGGCAAGATCAACAAGTTTTGGCATTTCAGGGCGTGTGATGGCCAACCAGATTACAGCCGGGCAGGCCGCAAGCGCAAAGCGAACAGCGGCCAGCGGGATGGGTTCAAGCTCGGCCAAGGCAACGCCGATCAGCGGAAAGGATGCGGCCCAAGCCAGAACCGTAATCAGGGCAGATGCAAGGCCAAGTGTAGCGCGTGAAAACATGACCAGAACCTTTGTTTTATCCGTCAGAGTATGTGTCAGACCATGCTGATAGCGCGATCAAAGATGTTGACATAGAGCATAGCGTGGGGATCAGATGTGCAAATGGCGCACAGCAATGATGTATCCCTTCCCCCACTTGCCCTGTTGCCTGCGGTCATGGCCGCGGCGCGCAATGGCTCCTTTTCGGCGGCTGCCAATGAAATGGGTGTGACCCATAGTGTGATCAGCCGTCATGTCGCACAGGTCGAACAGTGGCTTGGCTATGATCTGTTTGAACGTTATGGCCGGGGTGTGCGTCCGACACCCGATGGGCAACGGTTTTTGCGCGATGCCCAAGGTGCGATTGATCTTCTGTCACAAGGCGCACAGCCCTGGCGGAAACGTCGCGGGCCGGATGTAATCCGCATCAGCCTTTTGCCATCCTATGCCCGGATCTGGTTTTTGAAACTGGTGCCTGATATCGAACGCGATTTGAATGTGCGCCTTGAGTTGGAGCTTTCTGAACGGTTGGCCGATTTCGAAGGCGGACAAACCGATATCGCCCTTCGCTGCGGCAAGGGGCAGTGGCAGGGCACCAAATCTACACTTCTGTTTTCTGATGATCTGGTGCCCCTGATTTCGCCCCGGCTTCTGGCCGGGCAGGATGCCAAAAGCCTTGATGCCGAGGCGATATCAAACCTGCCGCTTTTAAATGATAGTGATGCGACCGGTTGGCGGCACTGGTTGGGCGAGCATGGTGTGAAATATCGGCAAAAGCCATCTGATCGCCGGTTTGAGGATTACAGTGTCGGGTTATGTGCTGCGGATGCTGGGCTTGGCGTGATATTGGCGCGCCTTCCATTTGCACGGCGAGCGATTGAAAACCATGATCTGATCATGCTGCCCTATGCGCCGGTTCGAAGCCCGCTTGCAACCTTTTTGGTGCAGCCCGCATACGAGCAACGCCCGGCTGTTCGCGCGGTGGCCGATAGGTTGATTGCGGCGGCAAGAGCCTGTGAATAGGGAACTTGTTCTATTCCATAGGCGTTGGATGGTTTATAATTTGCGGCAATTTCAGGTTGATGTTGCTGCGGCCACCAGCAAGCAGGAGAACACCACATGACATTGATCGTAAATGACGGCACACCGGAAATGCGTGCCCTTCTTGGCAAAAGCCGCAAGCGATTGCGCACCGTCGGGGTGGTGATGCTGATCCTTGGTGTTCTGGCGGTGGCCTTTCCGTTTGTCACGACAATCGCCTTTAAGACCGTTATTGGCTGGTTGTTCCTGATCGGGGCCGTGGGCCATTTTTACGGCGCATGGAATGCCGATACCCCGACACGCCGCAGCCTTGATGTTATTCAGGGGGCTGTATTTGCCCTTATTGGCGGCTGGCTTGCGTTCATGCCCACAGGGGGCATTGTTACGCTGACGGTTTTGCTGGCGATTGCCTTTGTCCTGCACGGGATTTTTGAAACCATGATGGCCTTGTGGCTGAAACAGTTTCCCGGCTGGAAATGGATGCTGGCTTCTGGCGGGGTGTCGATTTTGGCCGGTATCCTGATTTTTGCCGAATTGCCCAGCTCGGCAACATGGGCGATTGGCTTGTTATTGGGGATCAATCTGTTGTCATCGGGGTTCGGTTATCTGATGGTGTCGATGGCAATGGGCAAGGTGACGCGCCGGTAAAGTACCGCGCATTTCGGGGATGACGAAATCATGGCAAATTCAGCGCCGGTGACGCCGGTGGCACCGGTCGGGGTGCTGGAGCGGTTGGACGATGTTTTGTCGATGCCGGTGCTTAACCGCGCCATTCTGATTGTCACCCTGCTTGCCATGGCGGGCCACTTTATTTTGATGTTTGCCGGTACGTTTGGGTGGCCCGAAATGGTTCTGGGCCAGCGGACGGCTGATTTGCCGCTTTTTGTTCTGTTTATCGTCGGTGGGCTGCCCATTTTGGCACAGCTTGCGATCAAGCTTTTGCGTCGTGAAATGGGGGCGGATTTTCTGGCAGCCATTTCCTTTGTCACCGGTGTGATCTTGGCGGAATATCTTGCCGCCAGCCTGATCATTCTGATGTTGACCGGCGGCCAGGTTCTGGAAAGCTTTGCCATGCGCAAGGCATCCTCGGCCTTAAATGCACTGGCGCGGCGCATGCCAAGTGTCGCACATCGCAAAGATCCCGATGGCGAGGTTTCCGACATTGCCCTTGATGAAGTCGAAATTGGCGATCTGATTGCCGTCTTTCCGCATGAAACCGCCCCGGTTGATGGCGTGGTGGTCGATGGTCATGGCTCCATGGATGAAAGTTACCTGACAGGCGAACCCTATGTGGTGGCCAAGGCACCGGGAACCAATGTGCTGTCGGGTGCGATCAATGGCGAAGCAGTTCTGATCATTCGGGCGGAAAAGCGCGCGCGGGATTCGCGTTATGCCCAGATCATGAATGTCATGGCCGAGGCCGAACAAAAACGCCCGCACATTCGCCGTCTTGGCGATCAGATCGGTGCATGGTTTGCCCCCGCAGCCCTTTTGTTTGCAATATTGGTCGGGTATCTGAGTGACGATTCATCGCGTTTTCTGGCCGTACTGGTGGTGGCAACCCCGTGTCCGCTTTTGATAGCCATCCCGATCACGGTGATGAGTGCGATTTCGATTGCGGCGCGCCGTGGCATTGTGGTGCGCGATCCGACCGTGCTTGAACGCTTGCCGACGTGCCAGACCGCGATTTTTGACAAGACCGGCACGCTGACCTATGGCCGGCCGGAACTGGTGGAAATCCTGCCCGGGCCGGATATGGACGGGGAATTGGTGCTTCGTCTTGCGGCAAGCCTTGAACGCTATTCCAAACATCCATTGGCCTCGGCGGTGCTGGCGGCCGCACAGGATCGCAAACTGCCGCTTGATGCCGTCAATCATGCCTCGGAAAAGCCGGGGCAGGGGCTTCGTGGGCGGGCCGACGGGCATGAGGTCACTGTCACCCATCGCAACAAATTGATGAAATCCGATCCCGATATCGCACGGCTTTTACCCGAAACCAGCGCCGGGCTGGAATGCGTTGTGCTGGTCGATGGCAAATACGGCGCAACTTTCCGATTTCGTGATGCCCCGCGTGCCGAAGGTGAAAGCTTTGTCGGCCATCTGGGCGCGATCCATCATTTCAAAAAGGTCATGCTGTTATCAGGCGACCGCGAAAGCGAGGTCAGCTATCTGTCCAATCTGCTTGGTATTTCCGAAAGTCTGGCATCGCAAAGCCCGGAACAGAAAGTCGCCATTGTGCGGGACGAGGCCGCCCGCGCCCCGACGCTTTTTATGGGCGATGGCATTAATGATGCCCCGGCATTGGCCGTTGCCACGGTCGGGATTGCCTTTGGCAAGGAAAGTGCGGTGACGGCCGATGCGGCAGGCGCGGTGATCCCCGAAGCATCCCTTGTCACCGTCGACGAGCTTCTTCACATCAGCATGGCGATGCGCCGCATTCTTTTGCAAAGTGTGATTGGTGGCATGGTGCTTTCCATCGTCGCGATGGGCTTTGCCGCAGCGGGATATATCACCCCGGTGGCAGGCGCGCTTTTGCAGGAAGGCATTGATGTGATTGCAATCGTCAATGCGCTCAGACTGGCGCTTAAGCATGATATCGATGCCGATATTCACGACGATTAGATTAATTGTGATGGATGAAGGTCCCGGCCCGATTTTCACCGGGCCGAGGTCCGTTTTATTGCCTTATGCCGTACGCAATTTGCGTTGCGGGCGGGCGACCAGCAAGTAATCCAGCAGCCAGATGACGATCATGGATGCGCCGACTGTCGGATAGATGATGCCGCCAATGGCAAGAATGGCGGTTACGACGGCGATCTTGCGTGTGTCACGTGGCATGGGGGGAACCCCAAGGGCGCCTGACGGGCGGCGTTTCCACCACATCACACCCGCAGACACCGACATGAAAATGAGCAGCGCACAGATCACCAGCAGAAAGATCTGGTTGGCGGTACCAAATTCCTGACCCAGATGGACATTGATGCCAAATTCCATGAATTTGCCAAACGGGCCGTAATCGTCATAGCCCATATCGATCAACGGTCTTGCGGAATATTGATCAAGGTGAATGACCCGTTGCAGGGAAAGATCATCGGGATAGATCGATGCAGAGTAAACGCCGGTTTCCCCGCGGGGCAGGGAAACGGCATAGCCCGGCGTCAAACCCATTTCGTCAAAGGTTGCAATCGCCTGATCAATTCCGACGGGGGCAGGGCGCGCGGTTTCATCCGTTCCGCCATCAACCGATTGCGGCAGGGGGATGTTTTCGTTGGTCCAGCTGGTCTCGCCAAAGGCATCAATCATCGGAATGGTCGAAAGCGGCACATCGACCCGAACGCCCGACGGGTACCCGTTGGGCGTGCCATTGGCAAATTCATTGGCATATTTGCCCCAGAAGACAGACCAGAACATCCCGGTTGCCGCCATGAAGATGATGAAAACACCGATGAAAATACCGGTGACCGCATGGGCATCGCGCCACCAGATGCGGCGTTTGGGCGTTTCACGCAGGCTGACAACCCCGCCTTTCTGATTGCCGCGCGGCCACCACAAATACATCCCGGTCAGAACAAGCAGGATCGCCCAGCCTGACGCAATTTCAATGATGTAATTCGGGATGGTGCCAAATTCGGCCAGACTGTGAATGCGCCGTACCACCCACATGATGGTTGTGCGATCGGGCATATGGCCAAGGACGTCACCATCATAGGGATCGACATAAACCGCTTCGCGGCCACCGGCATCGGCGGCAATGACGATTTCACTGCTGCGATCGGGGCTTGCCGGGGGCAGAACCTTGATCGCCTTGCCCGGAACGGCTGCAAGTGCCGATTGGATTTGGCGGCTCATGGGCAGGGCTTGGGCATTGGTATCAGAGACCTCTACAAATTTGAGATCGGCGTGATACCAGTCGTCAATTTCATCACGATAAAGATAAGCCGCCCCGGTGATCGACATCAGGATCATGAAAGGCAGGATCAAAAGACCGGCATAAAAATGCCAGCGCCAGACGGCACGATACAGGCTTGTATTCCCCTGTGTGGCAGGGGATTTGGAATTCATATTCATGTTTCTTGTCCAGATAGGTGTGCGCGCGTGCGAACGGATGTCGTCACGGCAAGGCACACGAAATTTCGGGAAAAGCAGACAGGAAAACACCATGATCTGTTATCGCAGATCATATCTATCGGTTGCGTTTTCCTAGGCCTGCTTATGACTGGAACAAGAAACGGCCGGCGGGGCGCGCGGCGATGGCGCAAGGGCGCAAAAGACATGCTTGCGCGCAGTGATATGAAGGGCAGCAACGTCGTTGCTCAGTTCAATCGCGGCCAGTTCGGGCAATTCCGGCGTGACCGGCATGCCAAAGGCATAATTGCCCAAGCCGCAAAGCGCACATTCATAGCCCTTTGGATTGTCGGTATTTTGCGCCGGTTCTTCGGGAAGTCCGTCGGCACGGACCAGAATGGTTTTGAATGTTGATCCGGTACAAATCACAATCGGAATGCGGACAACACCATCCATCACCGATGCAAGCGATGCGCCGTTGGCCTTGGCCATCGGAATGTGCATGAAGCCGAACATGATGGTATTGGCCAGAAAAAACACAGCCACCAGCGCCGAAAGGCCCCGTCTGAGCATCAGACTGATTTGCTGGTGCGCGTGCACGTGTGACATTCCATCAAGGTTGAACTGAAAGTTGTGTATGCGGTTTATACCCTTGTGTCAAAGGCTTGCGCATATGGGTTGCGTTCTATTGTGATCCTGTTCCCAGGAAACTGCGCGTCTGTTCAATCGCTTCGCGCAGGCCGACACGCTGAACGTCGACATCTTCGGGAAAGGCACCCAGAAGACGTGATGGCATCCGGTTATCAAGCAGGACAAACACCCCGCGATCATCGGCACGGCGCACCAGTCGGCCAAAGGCCTGCTTCATGCGAAGCCGTGTCAGCATGTCATCATAGCGTGCGCCATGGAATGCCGATTTGCGTGCACGGTGCAGAATGTCGGGGCGCGGCCATGGCACGCGGTCAAAGACGATCAGACGCAAGGAATCACCCGGTACATCCACCCCGTCACGCACGGCATCGGTGCCAAGCAAGCAGGCATCGCGTTCAACCCGGAAAATATCAATCAGGGTTGAAACATCCATGCCGTCAATATGCTGGGCCAGTAATTGCAAGCCCGCATCATCCATTGGACCCGTGAGGCGTTCGTAAATCGCCCGCAATCGCGTGATTGCGGTAAACAGGCCAAGCGCGCCGCCACCCGATGCCAGAAACAGTTCACGATAAGCCGCCGCAATATGGTCCGGGTTATCACGCCCCAGATCATTGACGATGAACACGCGGGTTTGTTCGCGGTAGTTATACGGGCTTTTCATCGCCGCCCGGATGGCAGGCAGCGGCATGTGTGACGCCCCCGTGCGGTCCTCGGCCACGGCCCAGTCGAAATCTTCATCCCCCGTGCCATCACGAAGGGTCGCGGATGTGACCACCATGCCGTGTGCTGTGGGCGCAAGCGATGTGGTCAGCGGGATGGTCGGGTCAAGGTAATGGCGATGCATGCCAACATCAAAATCCCGGCCAAACTGGCGTTCAATCGCAAACCAGTCGACAAAGGTTTTTGGTGTTTCCTCCACCAGGGACGCCAGCATTTCACGCCATGCGCCGACCTGCATGATGGCGCGACGTTCAAGCGACCGGATCGCGGCATCAAGGCGCTGGCGTTCGGCGCTATCAAGCTCATCGGCCTTTTCATCCAACATATGGGCAATGATCTTGATGAGCGATTTGGCCGGTTTTTCCATGGCTTCCAGTGCGCGATCAAGGTCGGCTGCACTGGCAAGAACGTCATCGAGGGCCGGTTTGCAATCGGTTTCAATCGAATATCCCCGATCCCCGCCACTTGATCGTGCCATGACCTGTGCACGGACATGGGCAAGGAAGGTTTCCGCCGGGCCTTTGGCATATTGCGATCCGTCATGAATGCGCGAAAGCCATCCCTGTTCGGGCAGGCATTGGGCGGCGACAATCACCGCATTGACCGCATCGCGTAGTTCATCACGATCCATAATCAGGGTTTCAAGCCGCTGTTTAAGGCCGCGCGCACGCGATGATCCTTTTTGCTCTGCACCGAGTAACCAACGCCTAAGTTCCTGTCCCTCCATCCCGGTCAGGTGGGATGAAAAGGCCTTATCCGCGGCATCAAAAAGATGATGGCCTTCGTCAAACACATAGCGTGTCGGCATGGAGGCATCATCAAGCCCGCCAAGGGCGGCCTGCACCATGACAAGGGCATGGTTGGCCACCACGATTTCGGCCGAGCGGGCGCGGCGCACGGTCTTTTCAACAAAGCATTTCGAATAATGCGGGCAGGCGGCATAGATGCATTCGCCGCGCTGATCGGCCAGCGCGCCGGTAAAACGATTGCCCAACAATTCCGTCAGCCAGGCGGGGAAATCACCGCCGACCATATCGCCATCACGCGTATGCGATGCCCAACGCGCAATAAGCCCAAGCGGGGTGGCTTGGTGCGGTTGTTGATTAAGCGGCCTTTGGGCCTCCTCGAAATTCAGCAGGCAGAAATAGTTTTCCCGTCCCTTGCGCACGACGGCCTTCAGGCGCTTGTCCTTGGGATCGTCATATAGGCGGTCAAGTTCCTGATCGATCTGGCGTTGCAGGTTACGGGTATAGGTCGAAATCCAGACTGCACCGTCATTCTTCTGCGCCCAAAGTGATGCCGGGGCGACATAGCCCAATGTCTTGCCCGTACCCGTTCCTGCCTCTGCCAGAACGATATTGGGCGCGCCATCATGCAGACGCGGGCCAAAGGCGGAACAGACCGATGACGCATAATCAGCCTGTTGCGGGCGTTCTTCTGCCCCTTCGCCCAGAAGTTCCTTGAGGCGTTTACGGGCATCCTTTGGATCAACCGGATAGTTGGCAGGCGGCGGTGGCGGGGCATGTTCAGCCCATTCGCCAAGCTTTTTCCAGACTTTGAGTCCCTCATACACCGCATAACGATGCGGCCCGTCACCATCCGCCCCAAGGGCGGCCAGAACCGAAACACCCCACGGCCAGTGCCCGCGCGCCATCGGCCATGCCACAGAAAGTGCGGGCCCGCGTTTGTTGCGATGAAGGGTGGCGAGTTCCTGCAAAAGCCGTTTCATGGCTTCGGCCAGTGCCTCTGCCTGACCAATCAGGTCATCTGCTGGCTTTTGCCCCGTCGCAAGCGCTATGCCGCGCGGGGTCGGTACGCAAAACTGTGCCGGGCGGACAAAGGCAAAAAGTTCCAGCAAATCATGGGCCGGAAACGGATCGGATTTCAGCCGCCGGGCGCAGGCCGGGGTATGGACCAGAATGGGGCGTGATGACCGGGCGCGCTTGGCCGCGGCCCCGTGCGGCAGTTCCTCGATCTCGCCATCGGGCGAAAGAAATACAGCATGGCGCAATCCAACGACCATGACAGGGGCGTTGGGCGGGTTGAAACGCGGCTGGGGCTCATCAAGACGATCATCGAACATTTGGGGCACTATAAGCACAGGCTGCGACTGGCGCCACCGGGGAAATTGACCTATCTTGGAATTTATAAAGCAAACACCCAAACACAAGAAGACGGACCACAATGGCAGCCCCCAATACCCGCAATCAGCATTTCTGGCGCGACGATGCCATGCCGTTTGTCGAATTGCGGCGCGTGGCGGACGGGCATGCTGTTTGTTACGAGCGCCACAGCCACGATACCTTTTCCATCGGTACGGTGAAGGGCGGTCACGGCACGTACTGGAACCGGGGCAAAACCCATGAAACGCAGGCCGGGTCGGTGGTGATCCTCAACCCGGAGGATGTGCATGGCTGCAACCCGGTCAAGGGGGCGGACTGGGTTTATGACATGCTGTTTGTTGATCCGGACTGGCTTCTGGATTTGCAGATTGAACTGGATGCCGATGCGGCCGGAAAGTTCGCGATGTTTTCCGACACGCTCAGCCATGATCCGCATCGTTATGACGGTTTGATCGATCTTGCCGATATGCTGGCCAACCCGGATGTCGATATTCTTGGCAAGGAAACGGCATTGGTATCGTTCTTTGGTGATTTGCATGTGCAGCTTGATCGGCGCGGGGTGCTTGATCGTGTGACCAAGGTTTCAGGTGCGGTTCATGATCGCAAGATGGCCCGGGCGGGCGAGTATATCCGCGCCCATTATGCCGAAAATATCAGTCTGGATGATCTGGCCGCACTGGTTGGCTATTCCCGGTCCTATCTGGTGCGGGCGTTTAAGAAGCGTTTTGGCATGACGCCTTATGCTTATCTGATCAATTGCCGCATTCAACGCGCGCGCCATGCCTTGCGTCGCGGGGATAAAATCGTTGATGTCGCCCTTGAAACCGGCTTTGCCGATCAGGCGCATTTCCAGCGCATTTTCAAACGTCTGATGGCAACCACACCAAGGCTTTATGCCCGCGCTCAGGCGGCTTGAGTTGGGGCTGTGGATGCCCGCCGTCGCGGGCATGACGACAATTAAGGTACGTCATCCCCGCGAAGGCGGGGATCTCGTGCCGCCAGATCCGAAAGTGGTTCGGCGCACTTATCCCAAAATCAGATACGCCGCACTGCCAATCAAAAGGGCGGCGATGATGCGGTTAAACATCCGAACGCGTGCAGGGTTGCCCAGAAAACGTGACAGAAACGCACCGATACCAGCCCAGCACGTCACCGAGGCAAAGCACATCACGAAGTAGATCGCTGTAAATTCCCAGATCAGGCTGGGCGCACCGGACGCGGCATAGGCCCCCATCCCGGCGATGGACGCCATCCAGGCCTTGGGGTTGACCCATTGCATGATGGCACCGGTAAGTGCCTTTGGCCCGGATGCCGCATCGCCTTTACCCAGTTCGCCGCTAGAGGTTGCCAGTTTCCATGCCATAAACAGCAAAAACGCCACACCGGCCCATTGAATGAAGGCGGTGAGCGCGGGGAAAACGGTCAGTAATTCATGCAGACCCAGCCCGATCAGAAGCAATAACAGGCTGAACCCGGTCGCCGCGCCAAACACAAGGCGAAGCGAAGCGCGAAAGCCATATTGTGCGCCTGAACCTAGCACCAGAATATTGACCGGCCCCGGCGTGATGGACGTCGCGAGCGCAAAGGCTGCCATGGAAAGATAAAGGCTGAGTGTGGCGCTGAGCATGTATGTCGTTTCCTCATTGATTGGCACCATGCGGGGGCTGGGGCCGTGTTTGTTATCAACGAGGATGGCAAATGCGCGCCGGGAATTATTGAAGGATATTGCTCTGGCGGTCTTAAATGCCGAGTGCTTTGGCCAATGCAGACGCACCACCGGCAATCATGGCATAGCGCGCCGCCTTGCCAATGGTCACCAGAATGATGAAGGGCAAAAGGCGCACCCGCATGACCCCGGCAAACAGGGTCAGCGGATCACCAATAATCGGAAGCCATGAAAGCAGTAATGACAAAAGCCCGTATTTGCCAAACCAGCGCGATGCACGATCCAGTGCCTCGGCGGAGACGGGGAACCAGCGCTTGTGCTTGAAATGCTCGGCATAAAGGCCAAGCCACCAGTTGATGAGCGATCCAAGAACATTCCCGACAGTGGCGAGCAGTACCAACACCCAAACCGCATGATCGCCGGATGCCACAAGGGCGGCCAACGCCGCCTCGGAGGTGCCGGGCAGGATGGTTGCAGATGTCAGGGCCGAAAAGAACAGGCCGGAAAGCAGGGCAATGTCGCTGGTCATGGGGATTGGTTAGCCTGCTTCGGGCGTGCGGTCTATCCCCAAAAACAAAGCCCGGCATGAAGATGCCGGGCTCGGGAGTTTTGATTGCGTGGCCTGATTTTATCAGGTGATCGGGCCGGTGGCGCGATCCTGCGGGGCAAGTTGAACGCCATAGCGGATGGCGGCCACCAGGCTTTCATAGCGTGCGATACCTTTGCCTGCGATATCAAACGCTGTGCCATGATCGACCGAGGTGCGAATGATCCCGCCGTTAAGGCCGACGGTGATATTCACCCCTTCGTCGATCGACTGCACCTTGACCGGGCCATGGCCCTGATCGTGATAGCAGGCAACGACCACATCAAAGTCACCGCGATTGGCACGGTAAAACAGGGTGTCGGCCGGAAGCGGTCCCTGAACATCGATGCCTTCCTTTTGGGCGCGTTCGATGCCGGGGATGAGTTTTTCCTCTTCCTCGCCTTCGCCAAACAGGCCGTTTTCCCCGGCATGCGGGTTGATGCCGCAAACGGCAATGCGTGGCGATGTCTGGCCTGCTTTGGACAAGGTGTCATGTGCCAGTCGAATGACCTGATAGGTCCGTTCGGGATTGATGCGGCGAATGGCTTCGATCAATCCGACATGGGTAGTTAGATGGATCACCTTCATGGTCGGGGTCGCAAGCATCATCGAATAGCTTTCGGTCCCGGTCAGTTCAGCGAGAATTTCCGTATGGCCGGGGAAGATATGCCCGCCGGCATGCAATGCTTCCTTGTTCAGCGGAGCGGTGACAATGGCTGCCACGCGCTCTGCCTTGGCCATATCGATTGCGGCACTCAGATATTCGAAGGCAGCATGACCTGCTTTGGCATTGACCTTGCCAAAAGGAAGGTCGCCAAGTGCAAAGCCGGGATCGGCACAAAGAACGGTGCCCAGTTCCGGTTCCTGGGGAAACGGATCGTTTGGCAGGAACGTCTTGATGTCGAATTTTGCACCGACAATATCACGGGCCGTTGCCAGTTTGGCAGCGTCACCAATGACAATCGGGCGGGTCATTTCGTATGTTTGCGGATCGGCAATGGTGCGCGCGACGATTTCCGGGCCTACGCCACATACGTCGCCCATGGTGATTGCTACGATCGGTTTCATATTTTTACCTTCTTTTGTCTGCGTGCCGGGGGTTTACGCGATTGTTTCGCGTGTTCCGGATGCGGATTCTTCTGTGTCGTCGATCATGCCAGTCAGATCAGTCCGGCGGACGAGGAACGAAATATAAAGCGGAAGCAGTATCGCGGTGGTAACCGTCGATGCCGCGACCTGAACCGTCGCAAGGTCTGCAAGCTGACCAAAGACCGGGTTTGCGGCGGCAATTGCCATCGGGGTCGCAACAGCGTTACCGGCAGTCGATCCTTCGGATGCGCCAACAATCGGGTTCCATTTCATGATCCGGAACACAGCATAGCCCGCCGTGCCGGTGACAAAGACCGTCAGGATACCGATCAGGATACCGGAAAGACCGCCTTCGATGATGGCCTGGAAGTTGATGCCCATGCCAAGTGCGAAGGCAAAGAACGGGATCAGCATGTCGCTGCTTTTGGCAAAGAAGCGGCGCAGGTCATGATCAAGATTACCCAGGATCATGCCAACAACAATCGGCAACAGGACGGCGACAAAGGAAATGATCGAGAAGAAGCCGTCAACAAAGCCCATGGCGCCAAAGACGGTCAACGCAATCATGGTCAGGAACGGACCGTCATTGAGGGCAAGAATGGAATAGGCTGCCTTGTCGTCGGCGCGGCCATATTGACCGACAATGGCGACATAAAGGCCGCCGTTGGAGTTGGTCATGGCCGCAATGATTGCGATCGGAACCATGCCAAAGAACAGGCCGCCGCTATCGGCCATGGCATAGGCCAGAAGACCCACAGCCGCGCCGGCAATCCATTTGACAACCAGCAAGGTCGCACCTTTGGCCGCAGCCGTGCCGACATTCGAAATCGTGATTTGCGCGCCCGCACAAAGCAGGAATAACGCGATGAGGGCGCCGGCACTATTGACGAAAAGGGCTTCGGTGAAGTTCCCGATGCGCAAAAGGTCCGGTGCAAATGTGTTGATGGTCGCGCCCAGCAAAAGCGGAACAATCATCATGCCGCCAGGAATGCGTTCAAGGGTTTGTTTGATCTTCATGGTTCCTCCCAAAGGATCGCTGTTGAGAAAATTGATTTCCCGATTGATTTTGCTTAGGAATGGGAGAAATTGGCATTAAATGAAATTTATTGGAAGAAAATATTATCAAAACTTCTCATTTTTGTTCGTGGTGAATGATTTTGGGAGTTTTTGGTCGTATCCGCGGCGCGGTTTGTGTTAACACAAAGAAAAACTCAAGGAGGCGAACATGTTGCCAGCCAAGCGACGTGCCAGAATTATCGAATTCCTGCGCCGGGAGGAAATGGCGTCCCTTAAGGAGTTGGCAGAACGGCTTGATATGTCGGTGTCAACCATTCGGCGCGATGTTGAATATCTTTGCAGCACTGGTCATTTAACCCGCACGCATGGCGGGGCGATGATGAATGTCAGTGCCCACAAGGGGTTTGAGCCGGAAGCAGCCATCTCGTCAGAGCTTGAAAGTGACGCCAAGCTGCGAATCGGGCGGTATGCCGCAGGCCTTGTTCAGCCGGGGCAGACGGTTCTGGTTGATAGTGGCACAACCACCCTTGCAGCGGCCAATGCGTTGATTGATCGTGATATCCCGTTCACCGCGTTTACCAATGATTTGGCCATTGCGTCGGTTTTTTCCCATAGCCGTTCAATCAATACATTTGTGGCTGGTGGCAATGTGCGCCCGGGATCCTCGACCTTGCTTGGGGCATCGGCCGTGCGCACTGTTGAACAGCTTCGTGCCGATATTGCGATTATCGGGGCCCATTCCGTTTCAACCGACGGGCTTTCGGATACGTCGATCGAGCTTTGCGAAATCAAGCGCGCCATTATTTCGGCCGCGGAATTCACCGTGCTGCTGGCAGATAGTAGCAAGTTTTTCAGTCGCAGTTTCAGTCTGTTTGGCAATCTCGAAGAGATCGACCTGATCATCACCGATGATCGCATCAACCCGGAGGTCATCAAAGAGCTGAACCAGCGCAACATACCGGTTGAAACGGTATCACAAGAGGAAGACTAATGCGTAACGTGCGTATCCTGGCCGATGATTTTACAGGGGCACTTGATGCCGCAGCACCTTTTGCCGCCTCGGAGGCGCCCGTCAAGCTGGTGCTGGGCGACATCGGAGACAAGGCGGCAAAGCTTACAATCAGCAGTGAAAGTCGCGATCTTGCGGTCGATGACAGTTGCAAGGCCGTGGCTCAGGCTTATCGTGTGCTTTCGTCCGCAGGGCTTGATGGTGCCGCATCATCAGGGCAACCGATCTGGTTTAAGAAAGTTGATAGTGTTCTGCGCGGGAATTCGATTGCAGAAACAATTGCAATGATGCGTCAGGGTGATTTTTCGACCTGTATTTTTGCGCCTGCTTTCCCCTGGATGGGGCGTCGTACCCGTGACGGGATGCATGAGGTGCGCGTTGGCGAAGACTGGTCGCCTGCATCGGTGCATGATCTGCGTGAAGCCTTTGCGCAACAGGGGCTCGAAGCACAGTTATTTGCGCCCGGCCGGCCTTTCAAGGGGGTGGTTATCGGGGATGCGGTTTCCCAGTCCGATCTGGATGAACTGGTGGCCCGATACCGCGATGTTCCGGGCGTGCTTTGGGTCGGAAGCCGTGGTTTGGCACAGGCGTTGGCGCCTGATTTTCAAAGTCGGGCGCAACCGCGCCTGTCGGCGGTTATTGTCGGTACGGCGCATTCGGTCACCCGCAAACAGGTGGCCCATGCCCAAAATTGCGGGCTTGGATCGGGGGAAGATGGCGCGGCTCTGATAGATCCGGTGCCCTCGGCCAAGGATGC
This sequence comes from Thalassospira sp., assembly GCA_048264285.1. GTDB lineage: Bacteria > Pseudomonadota > Alphaproteobacteria > Rhodospirillales > Thalassospiraceae > Thalassospira. Next base: position 339 of record JBLXDD010000003.1, on the reverse strand, counting down.
CGGGGCAACAACGGCAGCATTGATGCGCGATGTGCCAAAAATTCAGGTGCGCCCGGGAACCGGATTGATGGTGATCGGCGGTGATACATTATCGGCCGTATTGGCCGCGAGTGATGCCAGGTCGATGGAATGTCTTGGCGAAATCGGGCCGGGTTTGCCGATTTCGCGCATTGTGGGCGGGCAGTTTGACGGGGTTGAAATTGTCACCAAATCAGGCGGCTTCGGGGATGCTGAGCTGCTTGAACGTATGATGGCCTGATTTTAAAGCATTTTGCTTTTAATCTGATGCATATCCGGCAGCCTTAAAGAAGTTCCAGCATTCGTTTGGTTCGAAGATGT